>NZ_JBTLRI010000002.1:15549-114789 GCF_054482675.1 Maricaulis sp. CAU 1757 | reverse complement strand
AAGTCACCCCCCCCCCCCACGCCCGGTTCGGCGAGCAGCGCGTGACATTCGCCGTGGCCCCGATCGCCGGCACCGATTTGCGGGTCTATGCGCTCGGTGCAATGAGCATCAACCAGAATGCCTGGTACCGGACCATCTCTTTCTACGGACTGATGTTCATCGCGCCGATCTTCGTCGCCATGGGCCTGTCCGCCCTGGTCTTCATGCAGATGGGCCGGCTGCGCTCGACGCGCCAGCAACTGGCCGACAACGAGCAGCGCTTCCGCGTCGCCATCGAAGGCGCGCGCTGTGGCGTCTGGGACTGGAACCCGGAAGCCGACACCGTCGTGGTCACCGACAGCCTGGCCCGCATTCTCGGCCTCGACGGAGAACTGAAATGCACCGGCGCGGAATTCCTGCAACTGTTCGGCCGGGCCGACCGCGACCGCCTGCGCGCGGCCATGCGCGGTGCGCCCGCCGGCGGCGAGGTTGACCTCGAAGTCCTGGCCGCCCGCTCTCCGGTCTGGCTGCAGATGCGCGGTCGCATCATGACCAATGTCGGCGACACCGGCGAGGACCGCATCATCGGCGTGGCCATCGACGTCACCGAGCGCAAGGGTGCCCAGGCGCGCGTCGCGGCCGCCGAATCGCGCCTCCGCGCGGCTCTGGAATCAATGTCGGAAAGCTTTGTGCTGTGGGACAGCCGGCGCCGCCTCGTGCTGTGGAACCGCAAGTTCCGCGACCTGTTCGATTTCTCCGACAGCGCCCTGAAACCCGGCATGAGCTATGAGGGTGTCGAGAAGGCCGCGGCGCGCGCCATCAAGTCGGTGCATGGCGGCCAGGACAACAAGCAGGCCTACGAGATCGAGCTGGCCGATGGCCGCTGGCTGCACTATTCCGACCGCGCCACCGCCGATGGCGGCATGGTCTCGGTCGGCGCCGATATCACCAATCTGAAAAAGCACGAGGCGGCGCTGACGGAGAACCAGGCCCAGCTGCGCAAGACCGTCGAGGACGTCAAGCGCTCCCAGGGCCATATCGCCGAGCTGGCCAAGAAGTACGAGACCGAGAAGATCCGGGCCGAGGAAGCCAACCGCTCCAAGTCCGAATTCCTCGCCAACATGTCGCACGAACTGCGCACGCCGCTCAACGCCATCAACGGCTTCTCCGAGATCATGCTGCGCGAGATGTTCGGCCCGATCGGCGACGAGCGCTATACCGGCTACATGAAGGACATCCTGTCCTCAGGCCAGCACCTCCTGGAATTGATCAACGATATCTTGGATATGTCGAAGATCGAGGCCGGCAAGATGCAACTCCAGGCCGAGCCGACCGATGTCGAGGAACTGGTCGAGCAATGCCTGCGCATCGTGCGCGGCCGGGCCGAGGAAAAGCGCCTGCGCCTGCGCGTCGACGTCACCGGCCTGCCGGAAATCGAGGTCGATCCGCGCGCCTTCAAGCAGGTGCTCATCAACCTCGTCTCCAATGCTGTGAAATTCACCCCCGAGGGTGGCCAGGTGACCCTGCGCGGCTTCCTGTCCGGCGCCGGCGTTGCCTTCCAGGTCGCCGATACGGGCATCGGCATCGCGGCGGAAGACCTGCCGCGTCTCGGCCGGCCCTTCGAACAGATCGAGAGCCAGCATTCCAAGAGCTTCCAGGGTTCCGGCCTCGGCCTGGCCCTGTCGAAATCCCTCGTCGAACTGCATGGCGGCACGCTGACCATCGAGTCCACCCTGGGCGAAGGCACCACAGTGTCGATCGTCATCCCGATCAGCCAGGACCAGCCACTCGATGTCGATGCGGCTGTGAGCGACACCCCGACAGGCCGTCTCTCGGACCAGCTCGACGAAGACGGGCTGATCATCCTCGACGATGAGGGCGAGGACGGCTTCGAGGCGGATGACGAGTTTCTTGACGTGGCCGGCAGCCGCCCGCTCTAGACACCAGCCGGCTCAGACGTCGCCGCCGAGCCAGTCCACCCAGTCCTCGCCAAAACCTTCATAGTATTCAGTGTATTCGGTGTAGACGGGGCCGTTCGACCGCGAGTTCGGGTCCGCCACGACCCAGGCCAGCATCACCGCCAGCACCAGGCCGGCTGCCATGGCCATGGGGGCGACCCAGGCACGCCCTCGCGCCCCGCGCGCCGCAAACCTGCGCTGGGCGCCCGGCAGCTGGTCCAGCAAGGCCGCCTCCAGAGCCGGCGATGCCGTCCGCTCGGCGCGACCAAGCAGCGCATCCAGGCTGCCGGCCTCGGCCAGGACCGGTCGCGCGGTCTCACCATGATCGCGCACGAAGTCTTGCGCCGCGTCGCGCTCGGCCTCCGGCCAGCGAGCCGGATCGGCGCCGTAAGCCTCGACGATCTGGTGGAAACGGATCTCATTCATCGGCTCGGCTCCTCGTCCAGTCCGGTCGGGTCGGCATAGGTGTCCAGCAGGTCCGCCTTGTCGGTCACGAGCCGCTCGCGCAAGCGCCTGCGCCCCCGCGACAACAGCGATTCCAGGGCTTCGACCGACACCTGCATGACCTCGGCAGCGGCAATATTCCCGGTCTCCTGGTAATGCACCAGCTCGATCGCCTGGCGCTGGCGCTCGGGCAGTTCGGCCAGGGCCGCGAGCAGACGCGCCTCACCTTGCGACCGCACCAGATGCAATTCCGGGCCGGCCGAACGGTCGGCCGGTTCCGCCATTTCGACCCCGGTCAGCTCGCGTCGCCGGCGCAGCCGGTCGATGCAGATATTCATCGCGATCCGGGTCATCCAGGTCGACACCCTGGCCTCACCGGCCCGCCAGCGCCCAGCGGCTTTCCATACCCTGAGGAAAGTGTCCTGCGCCATATCCTCGGCCGCATCGGCATCGCCCAGCATGCGCCGCCCGAGACCGAGCAGGCGCGGCAGGTGCGACTGCATGAGCTGGCGCGCCGCCTCGGCATCACCGGCCCCGATGCGCTGCATGAGCGCCTGGTCCGGATCGGCTTCACCGGCGACGGGCGCTGCGGGCGGCCCGCGCCTCTGACCGACCCGCCGTGAACCGGGGGGTAACGGGAGGGCAGAATCGCGGGCCGGCCTCACGTCCGGGGCGCCTAGTCGCGCCACCAGAAGCCGCGATCTCGACGGTCCTCGACCGCCGCATCGAGCTCGTCGGGCGAGATCACCCCGTTCCCGTCGGCGTCGAGGCGCTCGAACATCGTGGTTTGCGAGGCCATGAACTCGGCCCGGGAGATCCGGTTGTCCTCATTGCTGTCGGCGCGAAGATGGGACGGTCGCTCGCCGCGGCCACGGCGATGCCGCCGCCCCTCCTCACCGTCGTCTTCGCGCAGCTCGGCCAGGCGGCGTCTGACCGGCGACTGGTCGGCTTCATCCAGAAAGCCGTCACCATTGCGGTCCATCCAGGCGAACATCTCGGTCTGGAGCGCGTCCAGCTCCTCCCGGGTGACGGAATTGTCGGCATTGCTGTCGGCGGCGCGCAGCAGCATCAGGGCCTGCTGGCCGCGATCTGCACCGCCGCGATGCTGCCCGCCGGGCTGGGCGTGGGCGGTTGTGGCAAGGGCCAGCATCGACGTGGCCAGGAGAGCGGTCGTGACAAAGCGTGGCGTCATGGTTCAATTCCTCGTTTGAAACTGTCTATGTCGGTTCAACGGCCGACGCCCGCCATTCCGTCGTTTCGACTTCACATCCGTCCGACATGACGCTCGAACAGGGCCCGCACCTGGGTAGCGCGAGCGTCCAGGTCCGTCGCCACGGCCTGCAGGTCGGGTTTTCCGGCGAGGTCGGCCAGCCGCGCCGCGAAGCCTGCGCTGGCTCCGGCCGGATCGAATCCCGATCCGTGGGCCACCCGGATCAACTGCATCACACCGAGATAGAGCGACAGGCTGTCGACCAGAATTTCGGTTTCGCGTGCCGAGAGCGTGCCCGCCGCTGCCAGCGCCTCGAGCCCGGCCCGGGTCGAGGCCTGCACCGGTTCGCCGTCGATCCGGGTTGTCAATTGCAGGGTCTGGACGATGAACTCGATATCCTGCAATCCGCCTGCCCGCGCCTTGAGGTCCCAGGGCGAACGCGCCGGCTTGGCCTCCTCCAGCTTCCTGCGCATGGCCAGGGCGTCGGCGCGCACTTGCGCCGGGTCGCGCGGTTCGGCCAGGACGCCATCGACCAGGGCCTCGATCCGCCGGCACAGCGCCGGATCACCGGCCACCAGGCGCGCCCGGGTCAGAGCCATCAGTTCCCAGGTCCACGCCTCGCTGCGATAATAGGGCTCCAGCCGGCTCAGCATCACCGCTACCGGTCCCGCCTTGCCCGAGGGCCGCAGCTGCATGTCGATCTCGTACAGGCTGCCTTCCTCGGTCGGCGCCGACAGCGCCCGGATCAAGCGCTGGGCGAACCGGCCGAACCAGGCCTGCGCAGCGCCCTCGCCGTCATGCACGATCATCACGTCCAGATCGCTGTCCGCGGCCAGTTCGCGCCCGCCCAGCTTGCCCAGCCCGACGATCGCCCAGGCCCCCGGTGCCGGGCCGTGCTTGCGCGCGGTGTCCTGCTCGGCCGCCAGCGCCATCGCCTCGATTGACGCGTCGGCAATGTCGGTAAAGGCGCGTCCGGCGGTCTCGGCGTTGGCGGTGCCGCGCAGGATCTGGGCGCCGACCCGGAACTTTTCCTCGCGCACGATGCGCCGCGCCGCGTTGAGCTTGTCCTCGTGCCCGGCATGACGGGCCTGCGACGCACGCATGCGGACCTGCATGCGGTCCGGCGCATCGCTCCAGATCGGCACCGCGAAATTTTCGTCCATCATGGCGTCGATGAGATTGGGCCGCCGCGCCAGGTCGCTGGCCAGACGCGGGGCCAGCGTCAGCACCGCGACCAGATCAGCCGCCAGGCCCGGCTCGTTCGATAGCAGGGACAGGGGCTGAACCCCCATCGGCAGGTTCTCGAAGAAGGCGGCGAAGCGGACCAGCGCCGCATCCGGCTCGCCGGTCTCCGCCATCTGGTCGACCAGACCCGGCGCGATGCGGGAGAACAGCGTCCGGGCGCGCGGACTGCGAACCGCCCGGACCCGACCGGCGGCCCAGGAATTGAGACGTTTCCAGGCCTGTTCGGGCTCGGAAAAGCCCAGGACCTCCAGGGTCTTCAATGTATCCGGTGTCGGCTCGACCCCGGTCAGGATGAGCGAGCCGGCACGCGAGGCCAGCGGCTCGTCATCCTCGAACTGGTCGGAGAAATGCCCGTGCACGCGCTGCAGGCAGGCTTCCACCTCGGCCTCGAAGGCCCCGAGGTCCGCGAAACCCGCCAGCCGCGCCACGTCACGGCGATCCGCCGCGTCCTCGGGCAGGGTCTGGCTCGGCTCGTCCTCGCGCATCTGGATGCGGTGTTCCCAGTTGCGCAGGCGGCAATAATCCTCGCTCAGCTCGCTCGCCACACGGGCGTCGATGATACCGGCCTCGGCGAGCGAGCCCAGCGCCTCCAGGGTCGACGGCAGGCGCTGGCGCTCGTCGCGCCCACCGAACACGAGCTGCGGGATCTGGGCGAAGAACTCGATTTCGCGGATGCCGCCCCGGCCCAGCTTGAGGTCATGGCCCGGCGGATGGATTTCAGCGCGTCGCCCGACGGTCTGGATCTGCCGGGCCAGGCCGCGGATATCATCAATCGCCGCATAATCCAGCGAGCGCCGCCAGATGAAGGGCTGGAGCTGGCGCAGGAAGTCCTGCGCCGCCGCCACATCGCCGGCGCAGGCGCGCGCCTTGATCCATGCCGCGCGCTCCCAGGTCTGCCCCATGCTCTCGTAATAATTGAGCGCTGAATCCGTTGAGATAACCACGGGCGTGGCACCCGGGTCCGGTCGCAGCCTGAGATCGACGCGGAACACATAGCCGTCCTCGGTCATGGTCTGCAGCGAGCGGGACACGGCCTGGACCAGGCGTGGCAGGCGCTGGCGCGGCCCCTCCGAGTCCGGCAGCGCCAGGCGCTCGCCGTCATAGAACACCACCAGGTCAATATCCGACGAGTAATTGAGGTCACCCGTGCCCATCTTGCCGAGCGCCATGACGAACAGGCCGGGCAGCGGATTGTCCGGGTCTGCGACCGGCAACAGCTTGCCCCGTTCCGCAAGCAGGCGCACATGGGCCTCGAGCGCCGCCCGGACACAGGCATCGGCCAGTCGGGTCATGGCGCCGGTCACCGCCGCCAGTGACCAGGCCCCGCTCAGATCGGCCAGTGCCGTCACCAGGTGCGCATCCGCCTTGGCCCGCCGCAGGACCCGGTCCAGCCCGGCCACATCCGGCGCCGCCCGCCCGTCGGTCTCAAGGCGTCTCAGGATGCCCTTGATGAGCGATTCCGGGCTCTCCACCACACATGCCGTCAGCGTGTGAGGCCGCCGTCGCGCGAGCCGACGCAGATAGGGTGCTGCGGCGAACACGCTGGCCAGGAAAGGCCCGGCCGCGTCCAGTGCCGGCTGCGCCGCCGCGTCAAAGCGCGCGAACACGGCCTGGGTATCGTCCGGGGCAATGCCGGCCAGCGGGGCCAGGTCGGAATGCAACAGCACCTCAGTCATGGCCGCAGCCTGCCGTGTGCCCCGCCGGGAGGAAAGCCCGGCCTGCGGTCATCCTTTGCCAGTCCCCGCCGGCGCCCGGGGAAAACACATCGAGGCGCGCAGGCCGGGGCCCTGCCCGTCGGCGATCACGCCAGGCCCCTCGCCAAGCTCGAAATGGCCGTTATGGATGTCGGCAATGGCCTGCACCAGCGACAGGCCAAGCCCGGAGCCCGGCTGGCTGCGCGAATTGTCCAGGCGCACGAAACGCTGGGTCACCCGCTCGCGGTCCTCGGCCGGGATACCCGGCCCGGTATCGGTAACGGAGAACTCGACCAGCCCGCCCGCCGTCTCGCGCAGTCTCAGGGTCACCGCGCCGCCCGGTCGGGTGTATTTCACCGCATTGTCGAGCAGGTTGGCGAGCCCCTGCGAGATCAGGCCGCGATCGCCCATGATCGCCAGTCCGGGCTCGATCTCGCTGTCGAAGGCCAGCCCCTCATCCTCGCACACCGGCTCGTACAGCTCGGCCAGGTCCTCCGCGATCACCGCCGGGTCGAGCCGCACGATGGCCCCGCGATTCTCGCCCGCTTCCAGCCGCGACAGCGACAGGATGGCGTTGAAGATGCCCAGCAGCTCATCGGTATCGGCGACGGCGCGCTCCAGCGCCTGTTCCCGCGCCTCCAGGTCGCCCTCGTCGCGCAGCGCCTCGTCGAGCCGGTTGCGCATGCGCGTCAGCGGGGTGCGCAGATCGTGGGCGATCGAGTCGCCGGTATTGCGCATGCGCAGCATCAGCGCCTCGACCCGGTCGAGCATGTTGTTGAAGTTTTCCGACAACTCGTCGAGCTCGTCGCCGGTGTAATTGCGTGGCGCCCGCGGTCTCAGATCGCCGGCCTTGACCCGCCGGGCCACCGAATTGATGTGGTCGAGGCGGCGCACGAAACGCCGGCTGACGAATATGCCCGCGGCAACGCCCAGCGCCAGCGCCAGCGCCGACGCCGCCAGGATGGAATTGAGCATGCGCGCGACGAGGCGGTTTTCCTCATCGACATCGAGTCCGACAAAGAGCTGGTAGCCGGAGGACAGGTCGACGATCTGGCCGCGCGCCGTGCGCTCGTCCTTCTCGCTGTCTTCCTCGCCACTCGCCGGCGGGCGCTGATAGGTGAACTGGACGCGCCCTTCCGCGTCAGGCTGCACCTCCGGCAAACCGGACAGATTGCCTGACAGGGACCGCCCGTTGGGGTGCACCAGCAGATAGAGATAATCGGCCCCGCCGCCGACCGTGCGCTGCAGGATGTAGCGGTTGACGGTGGCGATACCACCGGCCTCGAAGCGGGCCTCCAGGGCCTCCACTTCCTCATTGATCGCCGCATCTGCCCGGCGCAGCGTCATCCCCGCCGACGCCGCGTAGACGAAGCCGAGGATGACAAAGCTGGACAGGGCGAACAGCGCCGCGGACAGCAGCGTCTGGCGGAACGCCGTGGTCCGCAGGAAGGCGGTGCGCCGGTTGTACTGCACGGGAACTTACGCCTGCAGGCGGTAGCCGGCCCCGCGCACGGTGTGCAGCAGCGCCCGCGGGAAGGGCTTGTCGATCTTGGCCCTGAGCCGCGAGATGTGCACGTCGATGACATTGGTCTGGGGGTCGAAATGATAGTCCCAGACCTTCTCCAGCAGCATGGTGCGGGTGACCACCTGGCCGGAATGCTTCATCAGGAACTCCAGCAGGCGAAACTCGCGCGGCTGCAGCAGGATGTCCTCGCCATTGCGCACCACGGTGCGCGCCAGCAGGTCCATTTCCAGGTCCCCGACCACCAGCTTGGTGCGCACGGCATCGGGATCGCGCCGCCGGGCCAGGGCCTCGACCCGGGCGAGCAGTTCGGCGAAGGCATACGGCTTGACCAGGTAGTCGTCCCCGCCCGCCTTGAGCCCCTCGACGCGGTCATCGACCTCGCCCAGCGCCGACAGGATGAGGACCGGAGTACGGTCCTCGTCCTTGCGCAGCGCCTCGACCATGGAGAGACCGTCCATGCGCGGCATCATGCGGTCGACGACCAGCACGTCGTACTCGGCCGCCCGGGCCATCTCCAGGCCTTCCTCGCCATCGCTGGCATGATCGGCCACATGGCCGCTCTCGCGCAGGCCCTTGCGGATATAGCTGGCCGCTTCGCGGTCGTCTTCGACAATCAGGATACGCATGATCCGGTTCCCTTTCGCACTTGGGCCTAGTTTTCGGCTTCGGCGAGCTGGAGCGCGATATAGCGTTGGCCGCCGCGTCCCTCGACAAGCAGAAGGATGGCCGTGCGGTCGTCCTCGCGGGCCTCGTTCACGACGCTGCGGAAGGCATCCAGGCTGGCCACGGTCTCGCCACCGGCCTCGAGGATGATATCCCCGCTGGTCAGGCCCTTGCGCTGGGCCTCGCTGCCCGGCTGGATGGCGTCAACCACCAGGCCTTGGGTCCCGGCCGGCAAGTTGCGCACTTCGCGGTCTTCCTCGCCCAGCGGCACCAGATTCATGCCGAACAGGAAGACTTCGGCTTCGGCCGCTTCCGCATTGGTCATGCTGTCGAGTTCCTCGTCGCTCGGCCGGTTGCCCAGCTCGGCGCGCAGGGTGCGCTCGCGGCCATCGCGCAGGATGGTGAAGCGGACTTCCTCGCCGGCCGAGATGTTGCCGATGCGGCGGGTCAGGTCACGCGACCCCTCGACCGCCTCGCCATTGACTTCCAGGACCACGTCCTCGCGCTCGAAGCCGGCCCGGTCGGCCGGGCCGCCGGAGACGATGGAAGACACGATGGCGCCCTCGACTTCCTCCAGGCCCATGGCCTCCGCGATGTCGTCGGTCACGTTCTGGATCGACACGCCAAGCCAGCCGCGCGACACTTCACCGTTCTCGCGCAGGTCGGACACGATCGCTGCCGCCACGTCGGAGGGAATGGCGAAGCCGATGCCGACATTGCCGCCGGTCGGCGAGAAGATCTGCGAGTTGACGCCGACCACATTGCCGTCGAGGTCGAAGGTCGGACCGCCGGAATTGCCGCGATTGATCGGGGCGTCGATCTGGATGAAGTCGTTATAGGTCGAATTGCCGATCTCGCGCCCGGTGGCCGAGATGATGCCGGCCGTCGCCGTACCACCCAGGCCGAACGGGTTGCCCACCGCCACGACCCAGTCACCGACCCGGTATTCCGGCGTCTCGTCCAGCGTCACGAAGGGGAAGTCGTCATCGCCGTCGACCTTGATCAGGGCCAGGTCGGTCTGCGGATCGAGGCCGATGATGGTGGCCGGATAGGTCTCGCCGTCCGACGTGCCGACGGTGATCTCGTCGGCGCCCGCGACCACGTGGTTATTGGTCACGATCAGGCCGTCGGCGGAAATGAAGAAGCCCGAGCCGAGGGCCTGGCGCGGTCGTTGCTGCTGGCGCGGAATGCCCTGCTCGCCGAACTGGCGCTCCAGCCATTCGCGGAATTGCGGCGGGATGTCCTGCATGTCGGCACCGAGCGGGTCCGGAGTGCCGCTGGCCTGGATGGTGACCACGGACGGGCTGACGCTCTCGATCAGATCGGCGAACGACATCGGCGCGCCGCGCGGCACGGCAGCCGACAGCGGCGCCGGCTCCTGCTGGGCCAGTGCCGGGCTCGCCATCAGGGCGGACAGGGCGAGAAGGGAGACACCGCCGAGGCGGGACATGCGTTGTACTGAAATCATCTGTCGGATCGACCTTCTTGGCTTCGTGTTGGGTGGCACTGTCTCGCGACATGGGTATCCGTCACGTGACTTCAACATTACAATAACATTACAGCACGTAACCTGCCGGACACATTTCAGTCGGCGGTGACGGCTAGCATCACGGGTCCAGGGTCGTGCGCACCACGACCGCGCCGTGCAGCGTCCGGTGAACCGGACATTTGTCTGCGATTTCCAGCAATTTGGCGCGCGCCGCGTCGTCCAGCTCGCCCTCGACCCGTATTGTCCGCTCGATCACGTCCACGCGTTGCGGCTTGCCCTCTACACAGCCCTCGCAATCCACCGCGTGCTCCTTCCTGTGAGCCAGCGTGATGGTTACGCGGCCCAGCTCCATGCCCTTGCGCGCCGCATACATGCGCAGCGTCATCGCCGTGCAGGTGCCTAGAGCGGCACCCAGCAGGTCGTACGGCGTCGGGCCGGCATCGCCCCCGCCCACGGATTCCGGTTCGTCCGCCAGCATTACGTGATCGCCCACAACGACGTAGTTCTCGAAATTGCCATGCCCGGTTTCCTGCACGACGACCCGTCCGTGCTCGGGCGGTGGCGGTGTGCGCCGCCCATGCTGCGCCGCATAGCGCTCGGCCCAGGCCGCGATCAGGTCGGCTGCATAGGTCGCATCCTCGCGATCGGTCAGCAGGTGGTCGGCCCGGTCGAGGCTGACATAGCTCTTGGGATGCTTGGCCGCCTTGAACAGACGCGAGGCATTGTCGATGGCCACGCTCTCATCGATCGGCGAGTGCATGACCAGGAGCGGTCGACGCAGCTCGCGTACCGCCGCCTCGACATTCTGCCCCTCGATGTCATCAAGGAATTGCTTCTTGATGCGAAACGGACGGCCGCCCAGTCCGACACGGGCCACGCCCTCGCTCTCGATGGTGTCGAGTTGGGCTCCGAAATGCTCGGTGACATGCGCTGCATCAGCCGGGGCCGCCAGGGTGACCACCGCCTTGACCGACGCCAGCTGCCTGGCGGCGACCAGCACCGCCGCCCCGCCCAGTGAATGCCCGACCAGCAGGGAGACCGGCTCGTAATGTTCGGCCAGGAAGGCCGCAGCCGCCTTCAGGTCATCCACATTGGACGAGAAATTGGTGTTGGCAAACTCGCCGTCGGACTGGCCCAGCCCAGTGAAGTCAAAGCGCAGCACGGCAAAGCCGCGCTCGGCCAGCCCCCTGGAAATCCGCGCCGCGGCGAACACGTCCTTGGAACAGGAGAAGCAATGGGCAAATATGGCATAGCCCAGCGGCCGCCCGTGCGGCAGATCGAGCCGTGCCGCCAGACGGTCGCCCAGTGCACCGTCGAACTCCACTTTCTGGGATTTCCCCATGTCCCGCTCCGCCTCGCGCTGCTTCCTGCAATAACAACGTTAGAGCAGCGCAGGAGTTGCACCAGTCACAGCGGCGTGACCCTTGCCAGGCGGGCGTCAGCGCTGCGTGCCCGGTGCCTCGCCATCGGTCCCGGCCGCATCGCCCTGCCACACGCCGGCCTCGCGCAGCGCTTCGGCGACTTCCGGCGGCATGTAGGTCTCGTCATGCTTGGCCAGCACGGTTTCCGCATCGAGCGTTCCGGCATCGGTGAAGCGGCCCTGAACGACCACGCCCTGGCCTTCGCGGAACAGGTCCGGCAGCAGGCCGGCATAATCCACCGCCACCGTCTCGGCCCGGTCGGTGATGGCAAAGCGCACCCCGGCCGGCGTGTCCTCGACCGAGCCTTCCAGCACCAGCCCGCCAATGCGGATGCGCTCGCCGGTCTCGGGCGCCTCGGCGACGATCTCGCTGGGCGAGTAGAAAAACACGACGGCACTGCGCAACGCCGTCAGGGCAAGCGCCACCGCCGCCACGAGGACGAGCCCCGCGGCCGCGATCGTGAGCAGGCGTCGGTTGCGATGTCGCATCAGCGCGCCTCCGGCTTGGTGAAAATCAGCGACAGATTGTTGGCCGGCATCTCGATGCGCTCCGGGCCGTCCAGCCCGGCCGCCCTAAACAGCGCCTCGACATCGCTGCGGTTGCGCACACCCCAGTCCGGATTGCGCGATCTGAGCGAGCGATCGAAGTCGAGATTCGACGCCGCCGTCGCCGTGCCTTCCTTGTAGGGGCCGTAGAGATAGACCAGCCCGCCCGGTTCCAGATGGCTGCGCGCCAGCCCGGCCAGGGCCTTGGCCACCGTCCATGGCGAGATGTGAATGACATTGATGCACACGAGGGCGTCGATGCGGCCGAGGTCCGCGCAGGCATCCGCGCGTGTCAGGTCGATATCCAGCGGCGGCGTCATGCGCCCGCCGGCCTCGCTCGCCCAGGCCGCCTGACTGGCCCGCGATGTCGCGTCCGGATCGCTCGGCTGCCAGCGGATATCGCTGCGCGCCCGGCAGACCTGAACCGCGTGCTCGCCAGTGCCAGACCCGATTTCCAGCACGCGCGCGTTTTCCGGCAGGCGCGCCGCCAGGATCCCGGCAATGGCCTCCCGGTTGCGGGCCGCGCTCGGCGAGTACAGGCGGTCACCGGTTGACTGACGGTCTTCCAGGGCGATCGGGTCTTGCGGAGAAGTGGTCATGAGGCCGGGTTAGTCCGGCACGCCGCAGCTGGCAAGTCTCAGGCGCGAGGCGGGACGCTATGCCGCGGCTGCCGCATTGCCGCGCCGCCGCAGCAGGCCGGCGACATCGTCGCGACCGGCCGCTTCCAGCAGGCGGGCGGTGATTTCCAGACCGTCCTTGGCGGCGGTGCGGTTCTGGCCTTCGCTGTTGGCCACCAGGTCGACCAGCATCTCGCCGGCCGTCTCCAGGCGTTTCTCGGCCTGCTCCGCGATCCGCTTCTGGGTCGAGGCAATGGCCGCCGCCGTGGCATGCCGGCGGGCCCGGTTGAGGAAGAGCAGCAGGCCTTCCGCCTTGTCGATCGCTGCATCATTGGGCAGCTGGGCCGGAATGATCCGGCCGCTGCGGCCGCGGCGCGGTTCTGGCAGGCCGGCGTCCAGCGCCAGCGGCACCTTGGCCAGGACTTTTTCGACATTGGTCGAGGCCTCGGCCCGCAAACCGTACAGGGCCCGGCCCCACCGGCCGTCCTTGCGGATGCCGAACTCCTGGGTCATGCCAACCGAATAGGCCACGAAGCGATCAAACAGGTCGGCCGCAATGCGGGCCTCTTCCAGGGTTTGCGGCGGCTGCTTGAGCTTGGCGGCGAAATAGCCCGTATCGGCCAGCACGGCATCGCCGATGGCCGCCAGCTCGGTCTTCTGCACCACCAGGTCATCGCTGCGCTCGCCGATCAGCTCGACGGCGCGGAAAATCTCCCACGGGTTTTCCAGGCGCCCCATGGTCAGCAGCAGGATCCACACCGAGGCCTCCGGCTGCCGCTCGATCATTTCCTCGTGCATGTTCTTGATGAGGTATTTCATGTCCTCATCGAGATCATTGATCTCCTTGGGCAGCTGGTTCATCGCCCAGTCGATGTTCTCCGAACAGCGCAGCAGCGTGATGACGTCGGACAGCATGGCCCGGCCCTCACCGCCAAAGCGCTTGAGCAACGCCGTCATGTCCTTGGGGACGCGGTCGGCCTTGGTCACGGCCTCGTCCAGCCGTTCGGCGATCGAGCGCCGGAATTCATACCAGACCGGATCGTGCTCGGGCTTGCGGCATTTCTTGGCGGTTTCGACGATGTCCTTGGCAATGTGGCGGACCATCCAGCCCCACAGCTTGGACACATCATCCGGGCTGAACCGGAACCTCGAGGGCGGGGTCTTGCTGGGATCGGCGACGAGCGGGCGCAGCGGTCCGAGGATATAGGGCTTGGCCAGATCGCCGGCCGGCTCTTGGGTACTCTCTTCAAGCTCTTGAAGAATACCGCATAATTGCGCCGTTGCCGGATCCTCAGAATCCCCGGCCGTGGCAGCCGCAATCAGCGTCGCCCGCATGTGCGCAGGCAGACTGCGCCAGAGCGCTTCGAGCTTGGCTCGCTGATTGGGCGTAAGTTTTGACATTCCCTACAGACACTGCTGATTCAATCGAGTCACCCTGTCATACTTAAGGTTAACGACGCTTTAGCGGCGCGTTGCCGGGACGTCCAGTTCGGCGAGAAGCCCACCCATCCCGGAACGCTTCAGTGAGAGTTGTCCGCCATACGCCTTGGCCAGGTCGGCGACGATGGCGAGGCCGAGCCCGGATCCCGGGGCCTGCTCATCGAGTCGGACGCCGCGTTTGAGCGCCGACGCCACCTGCTCTTCCGACAGGCCCGGCCCGTCGTCCTCGATTGAGATCAACAGGCGCTGCTCGTCCGTGCGAACCGCCGTGACACGCACCTCTCCGCCCGACCACTTGCAGGCATTGTCCATCAGATTGCCGATCATTTCCTCGAGATCCTGGCGTTCCCCCTTGAAACTCAGCCCCTCGGGGATATCGGTCTCGATATGGATGCCGTGGCGGGCATTGATCCGGCCCAGCGTGCGGGCCAGGTCGGCGACCACGGGCGTCAGCTCGGTGCGCGCCCCGACTGCTCGGGCATGCGCCGCCGCCCGGGCACGGCGCAGATGGTGCTCGACCTGCTGGGTCATCAGCCCGGCCTGGCGGTCGACCAGCTCGGCCAGCGGCCCGTCGCCGGCACGCGCCTCATTGGTCAGCACGGCGATGGGCGTCTTCAGCGCGTGCGCCAGATTGCCGACATGGGTGCGCGAGCGCTCGACCAGTTCACGCGAATGGTCGAGCATGGCGTTGAGCTCGTCGGCCAGCGGCTGCAACTCGGTCGGATAGCGCCCCTCCAGGCGTTCCCTCTGGCCCTCGCGCACATCGGCGACGCTGTCGCGCATGCGCAGGACCGGGGCCAGGGCGATACGCACCTGGAAGAACACGCCGGCGGCGATGGCCGCGGCGAAGCCGAGAAACATCAGGGCCGAGGTCAGGGCGAAATTGCGCACGTCGCGATCCGCGGGCGTGCGATCCTCGGCGGCGACGACATAGATCAGGCCCGGCCGGTCCGACAGGCTCACGGCCTGGCCGACCAGGCGCAGCGGTTCACCGCTCGGCCCCTTGGCATTGGCGGCGACCAGCGTACCGGGAGACGCCTGCAATTGCTGGACAAAGCGCGGCGCCAGGACCAGCACCTCGTCCCACATCGAGCGGGACACGGCGAGCGGCTCCTCGCCGAGCGCGTGACCTTGCGCGACGATCTGCCAATAGCGCCCGGAGAACACCCGGCCATAGGCCGGATTGGCGGGCCGGCGGGCCAGCGACACGCCGCCCTCGCCATCACGCTCGACCGCTGCCACCAGGGCTTCAGTGACCCCGGAGACGCGATCATCGAGCGTGCGCATGACCGAGCGCTGGTAGAGCGTGGTCAGCGCCACCGCGCCGACCAGCAACAGGACAAAGGCCCAGACCGCCGCTCCGGCAAACAGCCGGAAGGCCAGGGAGGGCCGGCGTTTCACGAAACCGGACGCGGTTCCGGAGCGACCAGGCGGTAACCGAGCCCGCGCACGGTCTCGATGCGGTCCTGGCCAATCTTCTTGCGCAGCCGTCCGACAAACACCTCGATGGTGTTGCTGTCGCGGTCGAAGTCCTGGTCGTAGATATGCTCGACCAGCTCGGTGCGCGAGATCACCCGGTCCTGGTGGTGCGCCATGTAGCTGAGCATGCGAAACTCGTGTGATGTTACCTTGACCGGTGCGCCGTCGATGAAGACCCGCGCCCCGCGCGTGTCGATCGACAAATCGCCGCACTCGATGGTCGAGGTGGAATGTCCGGCCGCGCGGCGCGTCAGCGCGCGCAGGCGGGCCAGCAATTCCTCGGTGTGGAAGGGCTTGGTGAGATAATCATCGGCGCCGGCATCGAAACCCGCCACCTTTTCCGACCAGCGGTCGCGCGCGGTCAGGATCAGCACCGGCATGTCACGCCCGTCAGTGCGCCAGCGTTCCAGCACCGAAACGCCGTCCAGCTTGGGCAGGCCGAGGTCGAGCACCACGACGTCATAGGGCTCGGTATCGCCCAGGAAATGGCCGTCCTCGCCATCCGTGGCGGAGTCCACGGCATAACCGGAATCCTCGAGGGCCCGGCTGAGCTGGCGGTTGAGATCAGGATCGTCTTCGACAACAAGGGCGCGCATCAAACTTTCCTCGTATCCGGTCTAGCGTTCGTACAGGATCTGCCCGGTACGGGCGTCGGCAATCACGTCGATGCGGCGACCGTCAGCGGTCAGGATCTTGATGACATACCGCGGATTCGCGCCACCTTCGAGTTCGGCGTCGAGCACGTCGGCGCCGGGATAGCGCTGGCGCACGGCGGAGATCACGCGCAGCGCCGGCACGACATCGCCCTGGCGGCGCAGGTCACGGGCTTCACCGGCCGTGTAGCGGTCGCGCGGGTCCTGCCCCTGGGCCGCAACGGCCTTGCCGTCCGACCACTGGGCGTGGGCGGGGACGCCCAGGACACTCAGGGCACACGCAGCGATGACGAGTTTCTTCAACATGACTGGCACTTTCGCCCCCAGCCCCTGAACCGGCGCTGAACAAATTCCTGCAAATGCATGACCGTCAGGACGTCATGCCCTTGCGCGGATCATAGCCCTCCGGCGGCTGCCACGTCGCCAGGAAATCCTTCAGCGCGTCATCGCTCGACGGCAAGGACACGATGAGCCGGATGATCTGGTCGCCGCGTTTGCCCTTGGCGTTGGCAAACCCCTTGCCGCGCAGGCGCAGCTGGGTGCCCGAACTGGCCCCGGCCGGCACGCGCACATCGACCGGCCCGTCAATCGTCGGCGCGCGCACCTTGGCCCCCAGCGCGGCTTCCTTGATCGAGATCGGCAATTCCAGCCGCACATCGTCGCCGTCACGAGAAAAATGCTTGTGTTCCGACACGGCGAGCTCGATCAGCGCATCGCCGCTCGGCCCGCCGGTCGGCGATGGTTCGCCCTGGCCGCGCAGGCGCAGCACCTGGCCTTCCGACGCCCCGGACGGCACCGCCACGTCGAGCGTGCGCCCGCCGGGCAGGGTCACGCGATGCTTGCCGCCCTTGGCCGCCTGCATGAAATCCAGGGTCAGCTTGTAGCGCGCATCGGGTCCCTTGCGCGGTTGCGGACGCTGCTGCTGGGCCCCGCCGAAATCGGTAAACAGGTCGGAGAAAATGTCGGAAAAGTCCGCCGCACCACCGGCCCGGCCGCCATGCCGTGACTGGCGGAAACCGCCGCGCCCGCCGCCCATGCCGGCTCCGAACCCGGCCCGCGCCGCGGTATCGTACTCGGCCCGCTTTTCCGGATCGGACAACAGCTTGAACGCCTGCGAGACCCGCTTGAAGCGCTCCTCGGCCGCCTTGTTGCCCGGATTGGCATCCGGATGCAGCTCTTTCGCAAGCTTGCGATAGGCCTTGCGTATCTCGTCCGCGGTCGCGGTCTTGGAGACGCCGAGCGTCTTGTACGGATCATCCATGCGCGTGGCACCTGTCGGGGTCACTGTTCGGCTTTCATGTAAGTGGCTTTGGCCCACTTCGCAAAGCCTGCCTCACACGGCGAACACACGCCGCGCCGCCCGGCCCCAGCCGGTGGCGGCGGAAAACTGCGCCACCTGCAGGGTGAAGGGTGTCGGCAGCGTCCCGCTATGGGCATGGAACGCCACTCCTGTCTCGGCCGATACCAGCACATTGCCGCCATCCAGGATCTCCACCCGGTAGCGCTCCTCTGCCTCGCCCAGCGGGATCTCCGCCGCCGCCCAGCTGTCCGCTTCAATGCGCGATTGCCGGATCCAGCTGAATGCCCAGCCCGCCCCGGTCTGCTGCCCGCGCAGATGCACCGGCGGCAGGCATTCCAGATGCCGCATCAGCGGCACCGTCTCGACCACGCCGGCTTGGGCGTGATCGGCCGGCCAGCCGCGCGCCACCACGCTCAGCCTGATATTCTCGCCGATCTGCGCTGTCGCCACGGGCCAGGCGACCAGTGCCTCGTCAAGCCGCACCACGCTCGCGCCGGCCGCCACCGGACCGCACGCACTGCCATGCACGCCGCGCAGCAAATCGCCGATACGCCAGCGCCCTTGCCCGATCAGCTCCGCCTCGCAGTAGCCAAGGATCTCCCAGCGCCCGTCTGCCCGCTGGACCGCCAGCCGGTTGGCCCCGCCCAGCACCTCGGCCTTCGGCCGACTGACCAGCGCCACCGCCGGATCCATGTCGAGCTCTGCACGGGCTCCAGCCTGCCAATATCCCACCGGTCCGTCCGCCAGGTCGCCAGCCAGCGACCCGATCGCGGCGGCCCGCTCCAGCTGTGCCACGCGCTGCTCGCCGACATACACGTCCAGTCCACCCGGCCACGGCCGCGCCAGTCCGGCCAGCCACGGCCCGGCCCGCCCGGCCTCGCCGGTCAGACCGCAATCGACGACTTCCAGCCAGGGCTGCGACGGCGGCCGGATGGGGTCTCCGACGCGGCTGTCCGGGCCATCGAGACTCGCTGCACCTCCGGAGTCGCGCTGCACCACGACAGTGCGCGGTGCGCCGCCATCCAGCTCGGACACGACCCGCACCTCACCGTCGACCATCACCCCGTCCCCGGTCTCCACCGCCAGCGCCGAAGGCGGCAGCGCCCCGCTCACCACATCGGCCCGGCACACCATTTCCTCGAGCCGGGCCGCACACCAGCGCCGCGCCAGATCGCCGTCGGCCACCACCGGCACATGCATGTCCACGACACGCAGCGTCCCGGGCCCGTCCAGCGCCCTCGCCTGGCCCGGCTGATAATCACTGCGGTCATCGAGAAACGTCAGGCCCACATCGCGCGGTACATCGCTCGGCGCGGCAAAGCTCCAGCCCCGGTCGCCTCCCGCGACCGCCGCGGCCCACTCCCCTGTCCAGCCACTCACCGGCCCCTGTCCGGCCGAGCGGAAGACCAGTGCCTCGGCCTGCGCGTCGACACGCCAGCCGAGCAGCCCGGCCAGCGGCGCGAGCGCCGCCCGCACGCTCATCGGCCGGTCCACCACATAGCCTGCAACGATATCGTCGAGCCTAGTCACATCCACCCGCTCGATCCCGGTCGCCGCGCACAACTCCCCGACGATATCGCGCACCGGAACCTGCCCGACCCGCCCGTTCAGCCAGTGCCCCAGCCGCCAGTTACCGCCATCGGACCAGATCTCGGTGCGGGCCGGAAAGTCGGGCCACGGCCGCGCGTCCCAGGTCCACACATGAATCCAGTCCGGCTCGATCATCGGCCCGCCATAGACACTCGACAGCGGATTGCCCGCCGCGTCGTCCCAATGGCTCAGATGCGCTTCGAGATAGCGACGCTGGATCAGGTCGTCGCGCCGGCCGTCGGAATAGTACGGCAAACGGCTTTCCGCGCTCTTGGGATCGACGAACACATTGGGCTGGTTGGCGCCCTTGTCGACCGCCGGAGACCCCAGCTCGGTCAGCCATATCGGCTTGGATTGCGGCTGCCAGGCCGTCGCCGACAGATTGCGCACACCTCCGGGCCGGTCATGATGCGGCTGGCTCCACCAGTTCACCAGGTCCTTGTAACGCCATACCCAGGGCTCGCCGTGCGCCGCATCGGTGATCGGCGTGCGCGCCTGCACGTCGCGGTCAACCGGCGAAGCATAATACCAGTCATACCCTTCCCCGCCGGCGATCTGCCCGGCCAGATAGGCTGCATCATGCGGCCTGCGCGCCAGCACTGCATCGACATGTTCGGCGCCGTCGCGCCAGTCGGCCAGCGGTCCGTACCAGTCGATCGCCACGGCATCGATGTGCGCATCCGCCCACAAGGGGTCGAGATGGAAGATGTGCGCCCCTCCCCCCGGCTGATGTCCCGAATACTCGCTCCAGTCCGCCGCATAGGACAGGCGCACGCCCGGCCCCAGCAGGCTGCGCGCCTCGCCGGCCAGGGCCTGCAAGTGGGCCACTGCCGGATAGCCATCGCCCGCTCCGCGCACCCGCGTCAGCGCCGCCAGTTCGGAGCCGATCAGGAAACCGTCCACGCCGCCGGCCGCCACCGTCAGCGACGCGCAATGCAGGATGAAGCGCCGCAATCCCCACTCGTCCGGCCCCGCATAGGTCACCGCCCCGTCCGCCACCGCGTAATCGCTCGCCGTCGCGGTCCCGAAAAATGCGGCCACCTGGTCATCGGCAGCGGCACTCCGGTCGACGCTGCCCGCAACGCCCGGGGCCGGATGACAGGTGATCCGTCCGCGCCACGGAAAGGCCGCCTGCTCGCTGCCCGCATAGGGATCCGGCAAACCATTGCCCGCCGCGATGTCCATCAGGATGAAGGGGTAGAGCGAGACCCGGAAGCCCCGTGCCCTGAGCTCGGCGATGGCCGCCACGATGCTGGCATCGTCCGGCGTGCCGCCATACACCGGCCGTTCCTCGTCCCAACTGACCAGCCAGGCTGTTTCACGGTCCTGTCCCGCCACGCGCCAGCTGACCGGGCGCGTCTGCTTGTCCCGGCTTTCAACTCCGGGCCGGATCTCGCACGCGCCGCAGCGCAGATCGTTTCCGAACCAGGCCACGACCAGCTGGACCGAACGGCAGTTCGGCAGATCCCGCTCGAGATCATCCAGCGCCGCCACCAGGTCAGGCAGGCCGCGCCCGTTATTCTGGTTCTCCGCCTGTTCGGTGCCCGGCCCCAGCCGACGCATCACCGTGTCCGTCGCGTAGGCAAATTCGCCGGAGGCCGGGATCAGATTGATGCCCCGGACCTGGCTTTCCAGCCCGTCCACCCGGCCCTTGCGAAACACTTCCACGCTCAGATGGGGCAGGCGCTGGCCGGAGCGCTCAACCGGCCAGTCCTCGATCACAAGATAGGCCGTGCCGCGGAAGGCCGGCGCGTCCGGCCCCTCTATGGCCGCGATCAGCGCATCCGGCATCTGCGTCTCGCTGCCCTCGTGCACCCGCCAGTTGAGCCCCGCCAGATCGACCGGCTCCCCGGTCGACCAGATCCGTCCGATGCCGGCAATCTCGCCTTCGCACAGGCCGACGGCGAAACTCACCGTATAACTGTACTCGCGCCGCTTCGGCCAGCCCTTGCCGCCGCCCGTATCGCTCGCATGCTCGGCCAACCGCGAGGCCCAGATCACCTCGCCGGTCAGCCGCGCCCGGCCCCACAGACGCGCCATCGGCGCTCCGTCGGTCGCCGTCTGCAGCGCAAGCGCGTCGATCCGCGGGCCGTCATGGCGGGGCGCCAGCCAGTTGGCCACCGCCGCGCCCGCCGCCGCGCGGACCAGTCCCGGCAGCACCTGCTGCGCGCCCTGCACCGCCACTTTCCCGGCCGTCATCACCAGTTCGGCCATGCTTTCCCTCCCACGCTCTCGATTGCAGCCCGCGGAAACCGGAATGCGGCCACTCGGCGCCGTTGCCACCACGCATGCAGCGCCGTTTCCGCCACCGCCCGGCCCCAGTAGGCGTGCACGATGTGGTCGTGCGGTGCGACAATGCCGCAATGCTTGGCCGGGCCTTTGCGGTCGGGCCGGAACAGCATCACATCACCGGGCCGCGCGCCGTCCTTGTCGATTTCCTCCAGCCAGCGCTGGCAGCCGTCCAGCAGCGCTTCGCGGCGCTGCCCGGTCTCCCAGTCCCGCTGCCAGTCCGCCAGCTCCGGCGGTTCCGCGCCGTGCAGCGACCGCCACACGCCGCGCACCAGGCCCAGGCAATCCGTGCCAGCGCCGCGGCACGAGGCCTGCCAGCGATAGGGTGTGCCGATCCAGCGTCGCGCCTCGCGCAGCGCCGCCGTCCGCGTGTTCACGCCAGCCCCCGTGATCCGCCGTCTTTGACCTGGTCGGCCTGCGGCGAGGCCATCAGCGCGTCATTGCCGGGCAAATAGGGAAAGCCACGAAAATTGAGCGTGTTGGCAAAACGGTCGCGGCAAGTGGCAAAGGCCTGGTCACAGCCCAGCCCGAACGCCGGGTGGCTCTGTGCCACGCCGCAACGCGCCTCGCCCAGCTTGGCATCACAGCGCCGGCCATAGACCCGCCCTGTCATCGCGTCGAGCCGATGCGCCGGGCCCAACAGGTCGGCTTCAAAGCGACCGTCGACGCGCCGCACCTCGCCGAGCACGAAGCGACCGGTGCGCACCCGCGCCGCCACATCCTGCCAATCCACCCGCCACACCTCGACCGCCGCGCCCGACCACAGCCCGGCTTCCAGGTCCTCCACCGTCAACACGTCGGCATCGAGCGCCCCGGCGACCTCGCCCTGTCCCGGTGCCATGCCCTCGGCCAGTGACATCTCCGCCCCGCCAAAGCCGCTACCGGGCCGGTAGGCCAGGCCGTCAATGACCAGCTCGCGATCGTGTTCGGTGAAGCCGTAAACCGCGCCATCGCGCCGCGTCACCCGCCAGCACGCGCACAGCGTCGTCACCCCGCGCGCCAGGGCGGCGCGCAGGCCTTCGCTCAATTCCAGCATGATACCCTCCTAAGGCCGGATCTCGACCAGCGGCACGCTGACCGCCTCGCCGGCTCCGACCGCTTCCAGCGAGATCGCCAGCCGGTCGGTGTCGAAACGCACCGGCACGTCGAACTGGAAGCCGGCGCTGACCACCGCCCCCGTCGGCGGCGGCGCCGCCAGCGTCACCTGCCCCGTCGTGGCATCCGCATCGGCCGCCACGACCGCACCGTCGACCGCCACGACCACGCTTCCCGGCACCGGCTTGGCAATATCCCGCGTCCAGCTCTCGGGTCCGCTCTCGTACCGCTTGACCAGCTGGAACACCGTCTCGGCCCCGTCACCCGTCCCCAGCACCTGGTCGGACGCGGTCACGACCTCGCCCGGCCCGCACGAGGCATGGTCCAGCGGATCGCGGAAACGAAACCCGCACAAGCGCCCGCGCCGCGCCTCGAAGAAGGCAATCAGCGTCGCCAGGTCCGCGGCCCGGCGCACGCCAGGGCCCGCCTCGTAGCGACGCCGGCTGTCGGCCCAGGGGGTATTGCGTTCCTCGCGTCCGGATACCAGCGTCACCACTTCGGTGCGCCGCTCCGGCCCGCCGCTCGCCCCCAGCGCCACGGCGAAGGGGAAATCAACCTCGTGAAACGGGGTCATGACCAGCGCCTCGCCTTGTCTATCGCCTTGACCAGCGCACGCCCCAGCCGCGCCCGGGACAGCTCCGGCTCCGCCGTTCCGGCCTCACCCAGATGCACATGCACATTCACACCGCCCGGCGGCGCCTGCAGCGCGCCCGCCTGGGCCGGCACGAAAAGTTCCGGGCCGCGCTCGCCGACCAGATACGCGCCACCGGCCGTCACCGGTCCGCCCTCGGCCTTCGCACCGGCGAAATCCAGCCCGCCCAGGGCGCGCTCCATCAGTCCCTGCAGCGGCCGCACCAGCACCTGCTCGCCGGCCAGCCGCGCCAGGTCGCGCAGCACCGCCTCGGTCAGCCGGTTGAAGGACAGCTCGCCGGATCGCGCCGCGCGCTCGAAGGCCTGCTCGATATTGTCTCCCGTGCGCGCAAACGCCGCCTCCATGGCATCCGCCGCGCGCCGCGCCGGACCGTCCGCCAGCGCTTCCAGCGCCGCCCCGGCCGCCTCGATATCGTCGTCAAACTCCGCCATCGCCTGTCTCCCCAAACCGTTCCATCAACGCCTCGAGCCCGGCCCGCCCCAGCGGTCGACCCGCGTGCGTGCCGACCGCGCACATCAGCCGCCATTCCGCCACGCTCAAGCGCCAGAAATCCGCCGGCGCCAGCCCCATCCGGACCGCCGCCAGGAGCGCCGCGCCCCAGTCCGGCCCGCAGCCCGTCACGGTCCCGCCGACGCAAAGCACCGCGCCACCGCTTCCGCCGCCTCGCTCGGTGTCAACGCGCCCGCCAGCACCTCGGCGGCCTCGGCCGATGTCCCGCCAGCGCGCAACAGGATGCGCGTCACCGCGACCAGCCGCCCGGCGTCCAGCCTTGCCCCGTCCGCCATCAGCGCCTCGACTTGCGCCAGCGCCCCCAGCGTCAGGCACAGCACACCGCTCTGCCCGCCGGCTGCGACCGCGATCTCGCCGCGCACCGGATTGGCCATCCCCGCCCCGCTCATAGCGCCAGGAATCCCAGTGCCCCGGCCGAGGCCAGCGTCATCGACCAGGTGGCCTCGCCATCATGCCGCCCGGCATAATCCAGCGCCGCAACCTGGAACGGCCCTTCCAGCGTGCCGAAGTCCGGGATCACCAGCTGGCAATCCGGTGTCGCCTGGTCGAAGAAGGACTGGCGCAGCCGCGCGTCAGCCTCGGCGTCGACAAACACCCCGGCCCCGCTCACTGTGCACGTCTTCACGCCCGCCCCCGCCAGCAGCTCGCGCCAGCCCTCCGGGCTGTCCGCATGCGTCACGTCGATGCTCCGCGCATTCAGCGAAATTGTCTTCATGCGCAGCCCGGCCGCCGCCACGAAACCTTGCGGCTCTAGCCCGTCACCGAGCCGCACCAGCATGTCCCGTCCTGCCTGTATCGCCATCTCGTCCTCCCGAATCCGGTTCCGAAAAAAACCGCCCGGTGGGGCGGCTCGCTTGTCATTGTCCCTGGTCGCGGCCCATCAGCGCCCTGAGCCGGATCACGCCGTGACTGACCCGCGAATCCCGGGTGTGGAACACGTCGCAATAGGCTGGCATCAGGGCCACCAGGACGAAGGGCGGCGGCAATTCCACATCCATGTCGGCGATCGCCGTGCGCACCGCGCCCAGCACCGGCTCGGCCGGCCCGTCGCGCACCCACAGATTCAGCGTCAGCCGGGTTTCCAGCAGATCCACACCCGCCGCGCCGCGCGTGCGTGCGCCCGACCGCCCCCAGCTGGCATTCGGATAGGCCGCCCGCGCCGAACGCCGCGCCGTCAACCGCACCGGATCACCCAGCACCGCCCTGACCGCCGCATCCTCGCGCAGCGCCGTTTCCAGAGCGCCACGCAGATCACTGAGCGCGCTCACAGCGACCACCGCCGATAGGGCGCCATCAGCCGCTTGGCCCGCGTTGGGAGACGCGCCGCATCGCCCTCTTCCGCCATCTCCTGGACCGTCAGCAGCACCGCCTCGCGCAGCATCTCCGGCACCTCCGCCGCCGCCTCGCCATGACCGCAGCGCCAGACAATCTCGATACCGCCCCGCGCCCGCCCCGGCCGCGGCCAGGCCTCGCCTTCATTCAGCACCAGCCGCCCCGGCACCGCATCCGTGTCGACCCGAAACGTCGTCAGGTCCTGCGCCGTCGCACCCCCGTCCGCGTCGTAAAGCGCCACGCTGTCGACGGCGATCAGCGGCGGATGCGCCAGCTCGATGAAATCCGTGCACGGCCAGCCGTCCAGCCGCGCCCGCCAGGTCTGCGCCAGCAGCGCCCGCCCGGTCCACGCCTCGACCCGCGCCGTCGCCGCCGCGATCCAGTGACTGACCGCCGCATCCTGGCTGGCATCGGCGATGCGCAATCGCTGCCTCGCCTCATCCAGCGTGACCGGCAGCAAGGCCGGCGGATTGATCCGTTTGAGTGACATCCCGTTTCCTCCCGAATTCGCATGCCCCGGCTCGCACAGCCTTGCCTTACCCCCGGACCACCGGGCATCCTCGTCGCGACAGGCCGATTCCCGGCCACGCTTGGGGGAGCACCATGAATCAACGCGTCCAGTGGACATTTCTCGCTTGCGCCGGACTGGCCCTGTCGGTTTTGGCCATTTGCGGCTTTTTCCTGATCCTGGTGCTCAAGGGCGAACCGCCCCTGCCGCTGCTTCTGGTCACCGGATCCGGCTCCATGCTTGCCGGGATCGGGTTCAGCCAGCGCGCCAAGATGAAATCATGACGCCGCGCCAGCTCTGGACGGCCACCTTCTGGCTCGGCCTCGCCCTGATCCTGCTCGCCGTCTTCGCCGCCATCGGTTATCTGGCCGGTGGCGAGGACCTGCCTGTCATGGTCCTCGGCCTCGCTGCACTGGGTGCCTTCACCGCCTTCCGCGGCTGGTCGAAGCGCCGTACCCTCAAATCATGACGCCCAACACCTCCCTCAACCCGCTGCTCGCCTGGCTCCTGGCCTTCGCCATCGCCGTCGGCCCGGCCATCGGTCTGGCCTGGTGGCTGTTCGACATGTTCGGGCGGCTCGAGGACCCCGCCGGTGACTGGCCCTACCCGGTGCTTACCGGCCTGCTCTTCGCCACCCTGCTGATCCGCCCGCTGGAGAACCTCATCCGCAAGCACGGCTACGGCCTGCCCTCGGTCGAGGAGGCCCAGGGCCGGACGGGCGGCCGCGACCGCGTCTCCGACGCCGCCGAGACCGCCCTCTCCGACCGCCTCAAGCGCGAACGCCAGAAGCGCAAATAGCCGCGACGCTCACGCCAGGCCGAACTTCAGCAGCTTGATCGCCTCGAAGTCCTGCACCCCGCCGCCGACCCGCTTGGTGGTGTAAAACAGCACGTAGGGCTTGGCCGAATAGGGATCGCGCAGCACGTCGACGCCCTGCCGGTCGATGATCAGATAGCCCTGGCGGAAATCGCCGAAGGCGATGGCGAAACTGTCCGCCGCCACGTCCGGCATGTCCTCCGCCTCGGTCACCGGATAGCCCAGCAGGGTCGACGCCCCGGCCTCGGTCAGCGAGGGCTGCCACAGGTAATTCCCGTCGGCGTCCTTGAAGCGCCGCACCTGCGAGATCGTGCGCCGGTTCATCACGAACCGCCCGCGCGCCCGGTAGCCCGCCTTGGGTGCATGAACCAGCTCGATCAGCGCGTCGACCGGATCGGCGGCATCAAACCCGCCGCTCGTCCCGGTCGCCACATAGCCGATCTGCCCGAAGGCCTCGCTGCCCGCCGCCGCCACCGGGTAGTCGAGCAGGCCGCGCGGCTGGTCGATGCCGCTGCCGTTGATGAAGGCGGCGCCTTCCTGCACCGCGAACACGTCGCGCACTTCCGCCGCCAGCCAGTCATCGATGTCGACCATGGCATCGTCGAGCAGGTGCTGGGTCGCCGCCGGCATGGCGTAGAGCTCGCCGACCGGGAAATCCAGCAGGTCCAGCGTCGGCGTTGCCGTCTCCGGCCGTGCCGCCGTCTCGCCGACCCAGCCCGCCGCGGCCCCGCCGCGCGACACCGGCTTGCGATACAGGCCCGACGAAGTCTGGCGCACCTGGGCGATGGCCCGCACCGGTGACACTTCCGCCAGCATGCGGTCGATGCGTGCCTCGGTCTCGGCCGGCACCACATAGCCGCCATCGGCATCGCTGCCGGCACTGGCCGACTTGGCCTCGGCCAGCTCCGCCGTGTCGCCGTGGCGCATATAGCGCGCCCACGCCGCCGACCCGGCCGGCTTGACGGTCGGATTGAGGTCCGGCCGCGCCCCGGACAGGACCAGCCGCTCGAGCGCCGATTTCTGCTCGTCCAGCGCCGCGTCGAGCCGCGCCAGCTTGTCCTCCAGCAACACGTCACCGCCCTGCTTGCTCTCGAGCGCCGCCAGCCGCTCCTCATTGGCCGCCTTGAACGCCTCGAACACGCTCATCACTTCGCCCAGCGCCGCCCGTGTCTCGCCGGTCGCCGCGCCCATCTTGGTTTCGTCCATCTGTCTCACCCTCGCCATTCCCCACGCCTTCCTTCGACCCTGCAGTCTCAATGCCCGCGTCACGCCGCCAGGGCCGGCCGGCGCACGCGCTGCAACCGCGCCTGCGGCAGCATCGGGAAGCTCACGATCGAGACCTCCCACAAGTCCACTTCATGAATGTCGCGCCCGCCGCGCCGCTTGGCCTCGGCCCGCCGCGTGCGAAACCCGATCGACAGCCCGTCCACCTTGCCCGCGCCGACCAGCCGCCGCGCCGTGCGCGCCCGCGCCCCGTCACCGCTGATTTCGCCCTCGACCCACAGCCCGCGCCCGTCCTCGCGCACCACATCCCACACCCCGACCCTCTCGCCCGGCTCATGCTGGAACAGCATCGGCACGGGGCGCCCGCCGCGCAGCGAACGCGCAAACGCCCCCGCCATCACCACATCCCCCACCAGATCCACCACCCCGAACACCGACGCATGCCCCGCAACCCTCATGGCTGGTCCTCCCTTCGCTAATGCTTTCAAACATTCGTCCCGCTCCGCGCTCGGTCCGGGGACGCGTCCCGCACCCCAAACGAGAAACGGGCGCTTACAGCGCCCGCACCTCCCCATTCATCTCTTGCCGAGATGTCGCCTCAAGGGGTTTTCCAACTCAAGGGTGAAACCGCGAAGCGGCGGCTGCGCCGCCCTTGACTTGGAAAACCCCTTGAGGCCCGCTGGCCGACAAGAGATCAATGGCTCTCTCCGCGCCCGTGGCGCGCTGCTTCCACCCCTTCTCCCCCACCGGGGAGAAGGTCCCCGAAGGGGGGATGAGGGGCGCCCGCGAGAGCGGGCAAAAAAGGAACCTCACCCGTCATCCATCCGCCGCTCGATCCGGCCCAGCCCTTCCCGCACCAGCCGCATCTCGGTCTCCAGCCGGGCCAGCCGCTCGGCCACCGGCTCGGCGCGCTCCTCGCTGCGTTCCAGCTGCTCCAGCCGCGCTCCGACACGGCCCGACCAGACCAGGGCACCAGAGGTCTGCAGCGCCAGCGCCAGCAGCACGCCGAGCGTGACCTGGCGCTGCAGCGTCCAGCCCGCCCGCGCCATCACCCGGCCTCCGGCGGCAGCGCCGTCTCGTCAGCCTCGACTTTCGCCCCCGGCCCGCACCAGGGCTTGAGCCACAGGCTCAGCGCGCGCGCCGTCTTGCGCACCAGCGGGGTTACCGTCTGGCGCCAGAAGGCGCGATTGGCCTCCTGGTAATTGGCATAGGTATTGTCGCCCGGCAGGCCGAGCAGGAGCGGTGGCACGCCGAAGGCCAGGGCGATCTCGCGGGCCGCCTCGCGGCGCGCCTCGGAGAAGTCCATCTCCGCCGGGCTCAGCGCCATCGGCTTCCAGTCCAGCCCGCCTTCCAGCAGCAGCGGCCGCCCCGCATTGTCCGGCCCCGCATGCTCGCGCACCAGCTCGCCCTTCAGGCGCTCGAACTGGGCCGCCGTCATCTGCCCGTCGCCGCCGGAGAAGACCAGCGCCCCGGACGGCCGCGCCGCATTGGCCAGCAGGGCCCGCGCCCAGTCACTGCCGGCCGCGTGCAGGTCGAGCGCCGGCCCGGCCGGCTCGAGCGGCGACAGGCCGTAATGATCATCGCCGGGATGAAACAGCTTCATGTGGAAAACCTGTGCGCAACCCGTCACGGCGTCGCGCGTCAACAGCCGCGTGCGCCCGCCGGCGACATACTCCCAGCCCTCCGGCCAGCCGGCCCGGTCGGCCCGTATGCGCAGGCGATCCGGGCGCAGCACGTAGAGCTGGCGCGGCGTGCCGTCGAGGCTGACCATTTCCAGGTAGGCATTGCCCGCCAGCTGTAGATAACCCTGGAAAGTTTCCCACAGCTCCGGTCCCGACTGGTCACCATTGGGCGCACTGATCAGGGCCTGCACCCCGGCGTCCGCGGACACCAGCGGCACCGAGGCGGCCGCCTCGGCGATCAGGCGCACACAGCGATTGGCGATGGCATTGCGCTGATAACCGGCCCGCATCATCTCCGGCAGTGCCCGCGGCACCCAGCGACCCGGCCGTCCCAGCCCCATGCCCAGCCCCGCCAGGCGCGGCGGATCGGCCTTGGCCTCGCGCCCGCTCCATCTGTCCAGCCAACCGGCCATAGCTCTCTCCCTTCCCCGCGCCTCAGCGACGCGTGCCCCTGCTCTTCCGTCTTGTTGAAAGCGTCACAAGCGCCGCAGTCGCGGCCCGCCCTGGTGGTCCAGCACCAGCGCACTGACCGCCCAGACCAGCGCGTCGACGCGGTCCGGACTGGCCCCGCCAGAGCCGCGCTCGCCGCCCGAGGCACCGAACTGGCACATCTGGTCCTCCAGCCCGGCAAAACGCCCGGCATGGCGCACCCGCCCCGCCGCATAAAGCGCGGCCACCGGTTCGGCCCGCGTACGCTTGCCCCGGCTGGCATGCACCAGACGCACCGGCAGGCCCGGCGCCTCCGCGCGCAGCACGCTGGCCACCATGTCTCCCCCCTGGTTGGCTTCCGCGATCACCCGGTCGGCCAGGTAGTCCGCATAGGCTTGCTGTACCCGCCGCGACCAGGCGTCCGGCGTGGCCGGGCCGAACGAGCCGTCGGCGAGCACCACGGCACACCGCTTGATCCCCTCGCCATACGCTCCGGCCACAACGATGCCGCACTCGGCGGCAGTCTCCCCGCAGCTGGCCGGCGGATCGACCGCCACCACGATCCGGTCCAGTTCGGGCCACTCGCGGATTTGCGCCGCCTCGATCTGGGCCCGCGTCCACAGGGCACCGGGCGGATCCTCGATCAGCTCACCGTCGATCTCCTGGCGCCCCAGCAGCGAGCCGCCATAGCTGGCCTGCATGGCGGCCAGGAAACCCGGCGCCAGGTTCTGCGCATTGGCCGCCGTCGGCCGCCGCAGGATCTCCACCCCGTCCTGCCCGACCAGGCGCTTCAGCGCCGGGATCGGCCGCGGCGTCGTGGTCAGTGCCAGTTGCGGCCGGTCCCCGGTGCGCAGCCCCATGCGCAGCGTGTCGAGCACCTGTTGCGGCCGCGCCCAGGCGGCGAACTCATCGCCCCACCCAATATCAAATTGCGGCCCGCGCAGCCCGTCCGCATCCTCGGCGGAAAAGGCCTGCGCCACCGCCCCGCCCGGCCAGACCAGGCGCTTGCGTGACACTTCGTAGTGCGGCCGCTCCGCCTCCGGTCCGATATGGCGCAGACCCGACGGGCCTTCGATCATCACTTCGCGGACATCGGAAAAGGTCGGTCCCACGAGGGCAATCCGCGAGACGCCCGACATGACCTTCTGGCGCACCCATTCCGCCCCGGTGCGCGTCTTGCCGGCACCCCGTCCGCCCATCACCAGCCAGATCAGCCAGTCGCCCGGCGGGGCCTGCTGGTCGCGGCCCCAGTATTCCCAGGCGTGGCAGTCCGACAGGACCACATCAATCGGCATCTCCTCGATCCGGCTTTCGCAAACCTCGCGCGGCATTCTCCCGAGCGATGCGATCCTTGAGCTCGGCGCGAGGGTCATCAACGCCTCCGCGGTCGGCCAGTCCTGATCCGGCTCTGCCGGCTCCCGTGCCGGCGCCGCCCCGGCCTCCGTCTCGTCCCGCTCCATGGCCTTGCCCCGCCCCCTCGACCGCCTTGCCGCTGCCTTCCGTGTTGTGCCCGGGTGCCGGCAGGGCCAGCACGACCGGGCGCGGCCCGACATCGAGCTCGGCCGCCCGCGCCGCCTGGCCGACGCTGCGCACGGTCTGGGCCGCCTGGCTGGCGGTCGCGTCGTCATCGCGCCTGAGGGCCTCGCCGGCCCGCACCAGATGGTTCAGCATGCCGCTGCGCACGGCGGCGCCGACGATCTCGTCCTTGCGCGCCTCCCTGTGCCGGAAATGCAGGCGAATTGTCGCCGCCGCGATGCCTGTGCGCCGCGACAGCATGGCGATCGAGCTCCCCGCGAGATGCTCGAGGTAGAGCCGGTCATAGCGGTCCTTGGTGACCGCGCTTTCTGGGATTTGTTTGAGCATGCCGGAGTGTCACCCCGGACAGACCCCCGTCGGATTATTCTGCCCGAAAAAATGACAAGTGGCTGAAAAACCCGGATTCTTTTCTCAAAAAAGCGGGGATACAAAAAAAGTTATCCCCGTTTTTCCGAACCGTCCCTGGAACTAGCCGCGAAAGCCCATGGCAATCACGAAGGTCTCCGCGCTTTCCGAGCGGCTGGCATCGGGCTTGAAGTGGCGCACCTTGTCGAAGCGCATCTTGAGCTCGTCCAGCATCTCGCCCTCGGCGCCGCCCTGGAACACCTTGGCGATGTAGAACCCGCCCGGCTTCAGCACGTCGAAGGCGAAATGCGCCCCCATCTCCGCCAGCGCCATGATGCGCAGATGGTCGGTGCCCTTGTGGCCGGTCGTCCACGGCGCCAGGTCGGACACCACGGCATCCGCCTCACCGCCCATTTCCTGCTTAACCAGGTCAGGCGCATCGTCCTCGGTGAAGTCCTTCTGCAGCAGGGTCGCGCCCTCGATCGGCTCGATCTCGAGCAGGTCGATGCCGACCACTTCGCGGGCCCCCTTCTTGAGCGCCACCTGGACCCAGCCGCCCGGCGCCGAACCCAGGTCGACGACCCGCATGCCCGGCTTGAACAAGTGGAAGCGCTCGTCCAGCTGCAACAGCTTGTAGGCCGCGCGCGAGCGATAGCCTTCCATCTGCGCCTTCTTGACATAGGGATCGTTGAGCTGACGCTGCAGCCAGCGCGTCGACGAGGATTTTCGGCCGCGCGCGGTCTTGACGCGCTCGAACATCTGCTTGGCGGCGCGGGCATCCCCGCCCTTGGTCACCGGGCCGGACTTGCGGCGCCGCTTGCCCTCTTCGCCCCAGCTGCGCTTCGGCGTGTCGCCCTCGCCGTCCTTCGGCGTGTCGTCATCCTTGTCGCTCATTGGCCCTGGTCCGTTGTTTTCTTGCCGCCGCCACCGCGCCGGCGCCGGTTACGCCGCTTCTTGGGGGATCGCATCAGATTGAGCAACAGGCCTTCGCGCAAGCCGCGATCACCGACCCGCAACCGGTCCGCCGGCCAGCCTTCCGCCACCGCCTCGTAAATCGCGCATCCGGCCAGCACCAGCTCGGCCCGGTCCGCTCCGATCGTCGGCTCGCTGGCGCGCCCCTTGAGATCGAGGTCGCGCAGCCGGGCACAGGCGTCGAGCGCCTCCTGCCCGGACATCCACAGCCCGTCCACCTTGGAGCGGTCATAGCGCGGCAGGCGCAGATGCACGCCGGCCATCGAGGTCACCGTGCCGGACGTGCCGACCAGGTGACCGCGCCCGTCCTCGAAGGTCCGGCGCATCGAACGCGCCCCGCGCGGCGTCTTCATCAGCTCGCGCGCATGCGCCTTCATGTCCTCATACCATTGCTGCCGGTCCGGACGTTCCGGGAATTTCTCCGACAGGGTGACCACCCCGACCGGGGTCGAGCTCCAGGATTTCATCGGCGGCCGACCGCCGCCGTCGGGGCCGCCGCGGCGGCGCCATTCGGCCAGGTCCACCCAGGACAATTCCGTCGATCCGCCACCGATATCGATGACCAGCGCCGCATCCTTTTCCGCGTCGAGCAGGTCGATGCAGCCGTGCACCGCGAGGCGCGCTTCCTCTTCCGGCGTGATCAGGTCGAACTTGATCCCGGTCTCGCTGCGCACGCGCTCCAGGAAGGCTTCCCCATTGTCCGCCATCCGGCAGGCCTGGGTGGCGATGGAGCGATACTTGATGACCGGGTGGCGGGCGATCTTGGAGGCGCACACCTTGAGCGCCTCGACCGCGCGGTCCATGGCGCCGTCGGACAAGACGCCATGCGCGCCAATGCCTTCGCCGAGGCGCACCACGCGCGAAAACGCATCGATCACGTGAAAGCCATTGCCGGCCCGGTGGGCCAGCAACATGCGGCAATTATTGGTGCCCAGATCGATCGCGCCGTACACGGGAGCGGATGACCGGCGTCGACCGCCCCGCTTGTGCCCGGCGGACCCGCTCCCCGCGGGTGTCGCGGGCGATGCTTCCGCCATGTCTGTCCTTTCACCGCCGGCGCGGCCACCGAAAAGGGGCGCGGCTCGAAACGGCCTGATGGGTTGTTCCCCAACACCATACGCCGATCACTTCCGGCTGCAAGCACAGGTGACGTTCGCCGCCTCAGCCCCTACATGTAAAGCCAGCGGGACCCTAATTGGGGTCTCGTGCGTTGGCTTACTGGTGATGTGATGCAAATCCGCGAAGCAAAATTCGGACTGGGCGACGTGGTGCGCCACCGGCTCTACCCGTTCCGGGGCGTGGTGGTCGATGTCGACCCGGAATTTGCCAATACCGAGGAATGGTACCAGTCGATCCCGGAAAACGTCCGCCCGGCCAAGGACCAGCCCTTTTACCATTTGCTGGCGGAAAACGAGGACAGCTATTACGGCGCCTACGTGTCGGAACAGAACCTCCTGCCCGACGGCGAGAACGGCCCGGTCACCCACCCCCAGGTCCCCGAAGCCTTCGAGAAGTTCGACGGCCAACGCTACCACCTCAAACCCTCGATCGACCCGATCAACTAGGCCGCCGGGGCCAAGCTGCGACGCCACCCCGTCTTCCCCAACAGGGAGAAGCTCCGCGCAGCGGGGATGAGGGACATCCGCCCTCCCAATCACCCACTCCGTTTCCCCCGCCTTCATGGCGGGGCCTCGAATCTTGGCCGTTCAACAGTGGTCGGCCGCTCTCGTGCAATTTCCGACTGAAGGCCGCGCCATGAAGGCGCGGGAAACCAAGAGGATTGGGAGAAAGGGAGACACACAGTCCTGCAAACCCGGCGCCCCATCCCGCCTCCAAGAGAGCCGATGCATAGCGCCCGCACCACCCCATTCAACTCGCGCTCAGCGCAAGGCCCTCACTCAAGATCACGCGCATCATACGGTCGCGGCGAAACCCGGCGGCGCGCGACCGGGCCGCTAGCGCAGCTGGCTGTCCTTGCTGCCGCGGCGGTTGATGCCGCCGGAGACATGCCGCCCGTCGCGGCCGGATTGGCAGGCGACGCAGGTGCGCGTGCCCGGCATGGCCCGGCGCCGGGCGATCGGGATGGTCTCGCCGCACTCGTCGCAGAACTCGGCGCCCTCGCCCTGGGGAAGACGCGAACGGGCGCTGGCCACGGCATCCGCCGTGCTGTCATCAATCTGGTCCTGAATGGCGCCGTCGCGCGTCCAGCCTCCGGCCATCATCGTCTCTCGTGTGCTGTTTTCGGTCGCAAGTCCGGCGATATGGGGTGCAAGGAGGTCGATTCAAGAACAGGACCTAGGGAGCGCCCGGATCCGGGCGAATATTCCTGTTCCTGTTCATGACGTTATCCGGATCGTATCGGTGCTTCAGCGCGCGAAGGCGGGCATAGCGGTCGCCATAGGCCCGGGCCACCGCGACGGCCCGCCCGTCGGACAGGTAATTGACATAGGTCGGCTCCGCCGCCTGCCGGCCCAGCTCGGCAAACCCCGCATCGACCCATCCCATCCGCGCTGCGGCATCCTCGGGCCGGGACCAGGAGACGCTGAGATAGAAGCTCATCGCCCCGGCCGGACGCGGCAGGGCCGTGTCCTCGGCGTCCAGCACAGCCCCGCGCAGGCAGTGCCCAATGCCGATATTCCAGCCGGGCGGCGCCGCCCGCGCCAACTCGACAATCCGGCCGGCCAGCCGGTCATCAATCGCCGCCAGGCTCAGCCCGCGCCAGTGGTTGAAGGCGTCTGCCCCGTCGCCCGGGCCCGGCTCCGGCTCAGGGGGTGGCGCCGGGAAAGCCGCCAACATGGCCGGGCTCGGCACCGCCACCTCGGCTAAGGCGCGCGGCCCCACATCATCGGCCAGCACCGGGGCCAGTCCGCGCAGCGGAGCCAGCGCCGGGTCGAGCCACCGCGCCGAACCGGCAAAACACACCATGGCGACCAGGACCGGCCCGCGGGCCGTGGCCAGCATGGCCAGTTCGACGGTCAGCTCGCGCGGGGCATCGCGCATCATGTCGCCGAAGGCCGCGATCACCTGTGCGGCATGGGCGATGTCGAAAACGACATAGCCGCCAAACACCTGGCTCACGGGATGACTATTGTAGCGCAGCCGCGTCACCACGCCGAAATTGCCGCCACCGCCGCGCAGGGCCCAGAACAGGTCGGGGTTCTGCGTCGCCGAGGCCAGCAGAACCTGGCCGGCCGGCGTGACGACCTCCGCTTCCGTGAGGCTGTCGCAACTGGCGCCGTGCAGGCCGAGCAGCCAGCCAAACCCGCCCCCCAGGGTCAGACCGCCAATGCCGACACCGGGATCGCAGCCGAGCGCGATGGCGCGTCCGGCGCGGCCCAGCTCGGCATTGACTGCACCGGCCCGCGCACCGGCCCCGATATCGACCTGCCCGTCGCCAAGCCGGACGACGCCCGACAGGCCGGACAGGTCGAGCACCAGCCCGCCCTCGCAGGTCGACTGGCCCAGCACGTCGCAGCCGCCGCTGCGCACGGCCAGCGGCAGGTCGTGGCATTGCGCGAAGTCGAGGCCGCGCCGAACATCGTCGGCCGAGGCACAGACAAGGATTGCGGCCGGGTCGACATCGGTCAGCGGATTGTGGCTGCCGACACGCCGGGCCCGTTCGAAGGCCGGGTCACGCGGCCCGATCAGCCGGCCGTCGATCCGGTCCCCGAGCGCCGCAATGCGGGCCTGTGAAAGACCGGCCAGGCGCCGGCTCAGCCCCGCCGCCGTCGACGTCACCGCGAAGGCTCCCAAACCGACCGCAGCACCGATCACCCCTCTCCGCGACCAGCGCCCTGCAGGTGTCCATGGCCCCATTTCGTATCTCCTCGCCAATCGGGACGCCATTGTGCCCGGAGCGCCGCCAGCGGACAGCGTCGTGTGACAAGCGGAGGCAGAGTGTGACAAGATTTGCCGGCGGGTCACCAGGAGCAGCGGGATGGGGATAAGCGGGGAAACCAGATCGCGGCGACCGCCGGTCGAGCAACGCGCCCAGACGCGCGCGGCGACGCTGTTCTCCGGCCTGGTCTTCTGCTTCTGGGTGGTCAGCGCGCTGTCGCGGGCCACCGAGTGGGACCGCCTCGGCCGCGCCTATGCCTGGGAGCTGCCCTGGGTGATGGAGGGCACCAGCCTGATCTTCATGCTGCCCCTGTTCTACCTCGTAGCGGCGTTCGAAACCCGCTGGCCCGTCAGCCCGGGCGAGCGTACGGCCAAGCTGGTGGCCCACATCGTCGGCAGCATCCTGTTCGCAGCGACCCACATCCTCCTCATGGCCCTGTCCCGAGAACTCATCTGGGCCCTGTTCTACGACAGTGAGTACACCTATCTGCGAAACCCCCTCGCCGACCTGCTCTACGACTACCGCAAGGACGCGGTGACCTATCTGACGGCCCTGATGCTGCTGACCCTGTCACGCAATCTCGAGCGCGCCCACGAGGAAGCCCAAGCCGCTCGCGAGGACGCCGTACGATCGCGGCGGATCACCCTGAAATGCGGCGGCCGCACCGTCTTCCTGGAAGCGTCCCGATTCGAGGCCGCCCGGGCGGACGGCAATTACGCCCACGTCCACACCACCGGCGGCGAGACCCTGCATGCCCGCATCAGCCTGACCGAGCTGGGCCGGCTTCTGGGCAGCGCCGGCGAGGACGTGCGACGGGTTCACAAGTCCTGGATCGTCAATCTAAACCAGATCGAGGAACGCGCCGCCACGCGCCAGGGCGACCGGGTCTACACCACGACCAGCGGACGGCGCATCCCCGGCAGCCGGCGCTATGACCCGCTGGACCCGACCGTGCCCGACCACCCTGGCTGATCGAGGCGTCTGACCGTCACCGGCATTCCCGGCGGCCTTCCTCTGTGGCCTTCCCCTGTGGCGCGAAAATTGCTCCCGGGAGACTCCAGAGTTCATTTTGGCACGGGACACCCTGACCATGACGACCGCGACCGCACCTGCGACACCCCAGCGCCCCGACCGCAATCTGGGCATCGACACCCTGCGCGGGCTGGCCTGCCTGCTACTGGTCGGCCTGCACGTGATCGGCATCCAGCCCGAGCACGGGCTGCGCGTCCCGAACGATCACGCCTTCGCCGTGTTCTCCGATCTCTTCGTGCATCTGCGCATGCCACTCTTCGCCATGCTGTCGGGATTCGTCTACGCCTGGCGTCCGGCCCGACGCGGCCAGCTCGGCGGCTTCATGCGCGGCAAGCTGGCCCGCCTCGGCCTGCCCTTCCTGTTCGCCGCCGGCAGCTTTGCCACTTTGCACAGCGTGCTCGGAGGCGGCTTCGCGGTGCCGCTGAACGAGTTCTGGACCGTCTTCCTGATGCCCTATGTCCAGTTCTGGTTCCTGCAGGCGATCCTGATCCTGTTCGCGGTCATCGCCGTGGCCGACGCGCTGTTCCCGCGTGCTCCCTTCCATGTCGCAGTCGGCATGCTGGTGGTGTCCGGAGCCCTGTTCCTGTCGCCGCTCGGTCTCGGGATCGATTTCCTGTCGATCGAAGGCGCGACGTACCTGGCACCCTTTTTCGCCTTCGGCGTGGTCTTGAGCCGCGCGGGCCGCACGCCGCCAAAAGCCTTGTTGGCTACGGTGATGATCGGCACACTTTTGCTGTTCGCGATCAATGCCATGCTGGTATTCGCCGACCCGGACGCTCCGTTCAACCGGCGCACCGGCCTGGCCCTGTCGCTCGGCCTGTGTTTTTCCGGCACGCTGATCATGCTGCACCGGCACCTGGTCTTCAGCCCGCTCGCATGGATCGGAAAATTCTCTTTCACCATATACCTTTATCATATGTTCCCGATCATGGCGCTGCAGCTGGGCTACGACATTCTCGGACGTCCGGTTCCGGCTGTCGGCCTGGCCCTCGGCGTCACCTTCGGCATTGCTGCGCCGATCGTGCTGCACCTCGTCACCGCCCGCATCGGCGGCTGGCCGAGCCGCATCGCCCTCGGCCTGGCCCCGAAAAAGGCGAAGCCGGCGACCCCCGCCGCCAATCCCGCCGCGTGGCCTGAAACGGGCCGATAGGACGCCCACGGGATTCGAGTGGTTCAGGGCGGGTCCGATCGGCCCGCCCTGGGCCGTTTGGCGCCAAGCCGGGAGACAGCACCCCTCGCCCCGTAAAGATAGGGCGTCGTCAGCGCCCGCACCGGCCCATTCACCTCTTGCCGAGAGATAGCCTCAAGGAGAATTCCAACTCAAGGCGCATGCCCGCGAAGCGGCGCCGAAGGCGGCCTTGACTTGGAATTCTCCTTGAGGCCCGCTGGCCGACAAGAGATCAATGGTCCATTCCGCGCCCTGGCGCGCGAACTACCGGGTCGCCGACACAAGCCCACTTCACCGTTTTCCCCGCCTTCGGGGCGGGGAAACCATCGAGGGTGGGGTAGAAGCGCGAAACCCCTTCTCCCCCACCGGGGAGAAGGTCCGCGCAGCGGGGATGAGGGGCGCCCGCGACAGCGGGCCAAAAAAAAGGCGCCCCCAAGGGAGCGCCTCCTTCTGCCAGGAATGGTGAAAACCCTTACGCCTTCACCACTTCCTGCTCGATGGCGCCGAAGATCGACTTGCCGTCCTTGTCCTTCATCTCGATGCGCACCGTGTCGCCATAGCCCATGAAGGGCGTCTTCGGCGCGCCGTCCTGGATGGTCTCGATCATGCGGATCTCGGCGATGCAGGAATAGCCCACGCCGCCTTCCGAGACCGGCTTGCCCGGCCCGCCATCCAGCTTGTTGGACACCGTGCCCGAACCGACAATCGTGCCGGCGGTGACCGGACGTGTCTTGCCGAGATGGGCGATCAAATCGCCGAAATCGAAGGTCATGTCGACGCCGGCCTCGGCCTTGCCGAACAGCTCGCCATTATACTTCACCAGCAGCGGCAGGGAGAGCTTCCGGCCGTCCCAGGCGTCGCCCAGCTCGTCCGGCGTCACGGCGACCGGCGAGAAGGCCGTCGGCGGCTTGGACTGGAAGAAACCGAAGCCCTTGCCCAGCTCGCCCGGGATCAGGCCGCGCAGCGACACGTCATTGACCAGCATGACCAGGCGGATCGCCTTGGCAGCCTCGTCCGGGCTGACGCCGGCCGGCGCGTCGCCGGTGATCACCGCGATCTCGCCTTCCATGTCGCAGCCCCAGGCGGTGTCGCCGAGCGGGATGTCGCCGCGCGGTGCGAGGAAGGCATCCGAGCCGCCCTGATACATCAGCGGGTCGGTCCAGAAACTGTCCGGCATCTCGGCCCCGCGCGCCTTGCGCACGAGTTCGACGTGATTGACATAGGCCGAGCCGTCGGCCCACTGGTAGGCGCGCGGCAGCGGCGACAGCGCCTCGCGCTCGTGGAAGCGCTCGCGCGGAATGGTCTCGCGCTCGAGCTCGTCAGCCAGGCTCCTGAGCTCCGGCTCGCAGCGCTCCCAGTCATCCAGCGCCGCCTGCAGGGTCGGGGCGATATGCTGGGCATCGGCAAACCAGGCCAGATCCTTGGAAACGACGACCAGACGGCCATCCCGGCGGTCGGACTTCAGCGTAGCGAGTTTCATGTGCGCAATCTCCCATTCGAATTGGCCGCGACCGGGTCGCGACACCCGTTGGCGAGAGGTGTTGCATTGCCGCGCGGTTCACGCAACGCTTGGTCATCACATCTTTGTAGCGGGGGGCCAGGAAGATGCGGGCAAGAATAATAACTTGGGCTGCGTCCATCGCCCTTTTGGCATCCCCTGGGGCCATCGCAGATAACACCCTGGTCGAACGGGTGGCGTGCGAAGAACTCACCGACATTTTTCAGACGGCCGGATACCGGTTTGAAACCGATGGCATCGACTGGCTGATCGCCCCTGACGGTACACGGCTGAGGTTCGTCTTCCACCGTGACGCGGACGGACTTTGCCGCGGTTTTAGAATCTCCGCGCTTTGGGCCGTTGGGGACAGTCAGCCGGCATTGGCTGCAGCGTTGTATTACGAATCGACCAATCCCCTGGCTGCTGTGCGTTTCCATGAAGGCGACGGCGGCACGATCATTGAACTGGGTCGCGGCGTCGTATTTGGACCCGGTCGTAGCCGAGCGAACTTGTTGGCCCACGTGGAATTGACGTTGAGCTTGGTGCCGCATTTTCAGCACGCCCTCGTCAACTCAGATCCGGAACTCCGGCAGGTCTGGCAGAACGCGACGGGAGCGGCAGAATGAAGACGATACTCTCGGGTCTGATACTGGCTGGCCTTGCAAGCTTCACGGCGAGGACATCCGAGCCGATAAATGGCTGGACCGAGGCTGATATCCTGGCGGCAATGGACGCTGTTCAACTGGCTGAAATTAGCGACAATACAGCAGACGCCCGATTTCCAAGCACGCAGGGCCGCACGCCACGCGGTTTTCCGGTTTCAGTAGTGCGAATGGCCTGTTCGCAACAGGAAGCAATAGAGGCCCAATCCTGTAGAGGGCTCTGGATAACCCTCGCAGTGGTGACGACCGAACACCACTGGGCGACGAAGATTCAGGGCAGCATTGAGCGTGCCTCTCTCCCCTTTAACCCCAGTGTCGGAGAGACCACCGGGGCGGATACCCCCAAGCCCCTGATATTAATCGATACTTACCTCGTCAGCGATGGCGGCGTGTCGGATCGTTTACTGGTAAGCGAATTGAGCGATTTGCTCGACATCGCCAACCAGACGGCCGAATCCTTGCTTCTGGACGACCCCGCCCATGCAGACCTCTGGGCGCATCAGGCCGACTAGAGCAACGCCCGGGCCGTGCGACCGTCGCGCGGCGCGGTTGGGAACAGGCCGTAACTCCATTCGATGATGGCGTCGAGTTCCGGGCCCAAGGCGGCGGCGGTCTGCTCTGCTTCCTTGCGGCGGCGACCGGCGCCGTAGGCCGCCTTTCCGTCCTTTGAATCGCGCCGCAGGATCGGTCCGCTGACGGTCGCGCCGACATGCTCGGCGCCCAGCCCGAGACCGAAGAATTCATCCACCGCACCCAGGGCCTCGGCCGGCCGCTTGACGAAATCGTCGCCGTCCAGCCAGGCAAATGCGTGTGCCGGCCCCTGCGTCACCGCATCTGCCATAGCGGCGACCTGCATGTGCCAGACGATGGCGGCGATCTGCAGATCGGACATCTGCATCAGCTGGCGCGGGTCCATGCGGGCCACGGCGTGGCCGTCCATGGCGAAAATCGTGAACAGGCGGCGGGCAAAGGAGCGCCCTGCCTCGCCCTTCTTGGCGATCGAGACGAGGAAGGCCTTGAGGCTGGATGTCAGCACGATGTGACGCGCGTCCGGAAACAGGCGCGCCGCGTCAGCAATCAGGTTATTGACCGTGTTGGTCGGCTTGAGCGTGACATGGGCCTCGTCCGCGGCGGCCTGCCCCATCTGGGCCACCAGGGCGGACAGCCAGCGATCCGAGACCGCTGCCCCTTCACGACGCTTCACATTGGCCACTTCCATCAACGCCGCCGGTTCCTTGAGCGCCAGGTTGATACCCGGCTTGTCGAGACAGCGCGCCAGCAGGGTCGAGCAGCAGAACGCCGTGTGCCAGATGAAGCGTGGCGCCGCGCCGCCCGCGTCGGTGGGCAGCTCGGCCAGGCCGGTTTCGCGTGTGGCCAGGCCGGACCGGTCCCAGCGCTCGTCCAGGAAGGGGGTGTCCCGCAGCGCCGCCCGGCTGGTTTGGGTCAGGCGCACGCGCTGGCGCTGGGCGTCGATGGCATCGGGAAACCAGATCGTGTCGGCCAAGTCAGCCTCGTTTCGCTAAGTGGCAAGGGGTTCCGCGCCGGGTCACCGCTGGGCCGGCAGGCAGGAAATTCAGAAATGGTCGGCGCGGATGACCTGCGTGTCGGATACCGTGACGATACCGATCTGGCGGCTGACAAGGGCGTAGACTTCGTCGAGCACGGGCTCGAGGTCGGCCGCGTCCATCACCGCGAACAGGACGAACATCTGGCCGCTTTCACTGATGGCACCGCGTCGGGTCCAGCTGCCATTGCGCCCGCGCCCGGAGACCGCCGGACACACGGTGAAACCGGAAATCTCCAATTCGTCCAGCTTCGCCGTCAGGCGTTCGAGCATCGGCGCCTCGATGACGATCTCAAGTCGTTTCTTTGCAGTCGTTTTCATGCTCGCCTCACACCAGCGCCCAGGACGCCACCGCGTAGTAAAGCGGAATCCCGAGGATCAGGTTGAACGGAAAGGTTATGCCGAGCGACAGGGCAAGGGACAATGCCGGCTTCGCCTCTGGCAGGGCCAGCCGCATCGCTGCCGGCACGGCGATGTAGGAGGCACTCGCCGAGAGCGTCATCAGCAGCGCGCCATCGCCGGGTGAAAGGCCGATCAGGCGGGCTGCGAGCAGACCGGCAGCGGCGCCGATCAGCGGCATGTAGAGACCGTGCACCAGAACCGGCAGGCGCAGCTCGCCGGCCTGGGATCGCAGGCCCCGCCCGGCAATCAGGCCCATGTCCAGCAGGAAGAGGCAGAGCACGCCGCGGAAGATGTCGACAAAGAAGGGCTTGGTGACCTCGTAGCCGGACGGCCCCGTCGCCCAGCCGATGGCAAACGCGCCCACCAGGAGCAGGATCGAGCCGTTGAAGGCGATCTCCCGCACCATGCCGCGCGACTCGCCTCCCCCCTGGCGCGGACCGGCCAGGGTCAGCCCGGTGAAGATGGCCGGCGCTTCCATGGCCGCGGCGACCGCCACCATGAAGCCGGCGGCCACAAAGCCCAGCGCCACGCCGGCATCGCTGGCCGCGATGAAGGTAACGATGGAGATCGAGCCATAGTGAGCGGCAATGGCAGCCCGGTTGGTCCGGTCGAGCCGGCTGGTCAGGCCGAGCAGCAGAAAGCTGGCGAACGGCAGGGCGGCTGACAGTACCAGGCCCGCCAGGACGGCAAGCGCGGCGGCACTGAGCGAGGCCGAGGCCATTTCGACCCCGCCCTTGAAGCCGATCGCCATGACCAGGTAGATCGACATCGCCTTGGCGACGGATTCCGGGATTACCAGGTCGGAGCGGACCAGTGCGGCGGCGAGTCCCAGGGCGAAGAAGAGAATGGGCGGTGACACCAGGTTCGCCGCCGCCAGTTCAAACAGTCCCAAACCGTCTCCCTCCCCTTATCACTCGCCCCGTCTGCCGCGCCGCGCTGTTCAGGCTCCTGCCGCAGCGTCCGCCAGGGGCACGCTGCGGAAATCACCGTCTTCGCCCAGCCATTCAAGAACGCCGTCGGCGATTCCAAACCGGGCACCGTCCAGTCGCAGATCGCCCGACTCGGCGCGCGCGGCCACAAACGGATAGTTGAGCAGGCGTTCTATCGAGCGACGAATGGAGCACAGTTCCACCTTCTCGGCGACTGTTTCCGGGTCCGCATTCTCCGGAAGGCCCGAACGGGCGTCGGAGAGCGCCGCTTCAAGCGGCTCGATCCAGCGGTCGATGAACAGGGATTCCGGATCACGCTCGCCGGACACGCAAGCCTGCACACCCCCGCACTGGCGGTGCCCGAGAACCAGGATGTTGGGGACTTCCAGCTTCTTGACGGCAAATTCCAGCGCCGCGGACACGCCATGATGCGACCCATCCGCAACGAAAGGCGGCACGATGTTGGCCACGTTGCGCACGACAAAGAGATCGCCGGGATTGGCGGCGAAGATCTGGGCCGGATCGACGCGGCTGTCACAGCAGGCGATGACCAGGGTATGGGGCGCCTGCCCCTTCGCCAGTTCAGCGTAAAGTGACCTCTGGGCGGCGTAGCCCTCAGTGCGAAAACGACGATACCCATCAAGCAGGGTGCGCGGGGGCTGGGCCGGCATGGATACTCCTGGCTACATTTGAACCGGAGCGTTTGTAATGCCTTGCCCGGGCGGATTAAAGCCCGCCGTCTCAGCGACCAGAAAAATGGCCGGAGCGGGATCGCTCCGGCCACCAGGTTTTGCCGACTGGGGGCTTGTCCTTCCGGGAGGGGAAAGGACGGCGTCGGCAGGTCCTGTCAGGCTTTCAGCCTACCCGCACTGGGCCAGGGCCAGGTTGGCCGCCACTTCGTCCTCACCGGAGGACGCCGCCTCGGCCGCCTCGAAGCTGGCCACGGCGCTGTCGCGGTCGCCGTTGAGCCACGCCACGACACCGCGATTGTTGAGGGCGCGCCAATTGTCATCATCCAGCTCGAGGGCGGTGGCACAGGCCTCGGCGGCCTGGTCGAGCTCACCGCTGCCGGCATAGGCGGCGCACAGATTGGCCCAGGCGGCCCGCTTGTGCACCGGCGACATCCCGGACGCCGCGACTTCCTCGCCGAAATGGATGGCTTCCGGCCATTCCCCGCGTGTCACCGCATTGTACTGGGCCCGCACAACACCATTGGCAGTGCGATGGGCGGCGAACACCGGCTCGGCATCGCACGACTGGGCCAGGGCCGGAGCGGCCGACATCAGGGCGGCAGGAGCCAGGGCCAGGGCGGCCGCTACAGTCAGGATACGCATAATCTTCCCTCCGAAGTAAACGGCGTTCACGAATAGAACAAAGTTACGCGAATGGAATTGACAAATTCAGGATGGCAAGAATACAAATTTGAATGGAAGACTGGTCCGATTATCTGGTGTGCCTCGCCGTGTCCGAAGCCGGCAACCTGACCGCCGCTGCCCAGGAGCTCGGCGTCAGCCAGCCCACCGTGACGCGGCGCCTCCAGCATCTCGAACAGCGCTTCGGCGAGCCCGTCTTCGAACGTGAGAACGGGGTCTCCAAATTGACCCCGCTGGGCCGCAAGATCGTCGCCCACGCCATTCGCATGCGCGAGGAGGCCTCGGCCATCGAACGGGCTGTCATCGCCGAGGACCAGTCCCTGTCCGGCCTGGTGGTGATCTCGGCTTCCGAGGGTATCGGTGCCGACTGGCTGCCGCGCGCCCTGGTCAGCTTCCAGCAGGCCAATCCCAATATCGGCATCGAGATCTCGATCAAGAACCACCCGGCCAATCTGGCCGATCGCGAGGCCGACATCGCGCTGCGCTGGAACGGGCCGGGCAAACAGCAGAGCCTGGTCGGCCGGCGCGGCGCCACGGTCGGTGCCGGGCTGTACGCTGCCTCCAGCTATCTGGACAAGTTCGGCCGGCCCGACAGCGTCGAGGATCTCGCCGACCATGCCGGCGTGGCCTGGTCGATCGGCGATTATTTCGGCTGGCCCTCGACTGAGGCCGGCGCCGCCGTCCTGCCCAACCGCATCGCCTTCAAGGCCAACAGTCCAGCCAGCCACGTCAAGGGCCTGGAGGCCGGCTACGGCCTCGGCGTCACCTCGCACCGGCTGGCCCGCCGGTCCGATGCCCTTGAACGCGTCCTGCCCGAATTCTCATCAGCCCTCGACCTCTGGGTCGTGGCCCACGAAACCGTGCGCCGCTCGGCACGCGTGCGCGCCACTTACGACCACATCATCGCCCAGATGAAGGCCGACAGCGCCTATTTCAGCGATGGCGACGAGTCAAAATTGTAGAACCCGGTCAATTTCGCGGCCCGAGTTAACGGCGTGAAAATCCGAGGCGTGTAGTCTCCGCACCACGATGGGGACGAATTACATGTGGCGACGCTACTGGCCTGAAAGTGACAGTGAACGACATGTCGACATCGCGTCACAGCGCGCATTGTCGGCCTTCTGCAGCTTTGCCGGCCTGGCGGGCGTCGCGGTCACATTGATCAACTTGCGACAATTGCCGGACTACGCTCTCGCAGTGGGCCTGGGCGGTGTCATTTCCGTGCTCTGCCTGGTCTGTCCGCTCTGGATCAATCGCGATGGCGATTTTCGTGGCCGCGCCCGCATTGTCGGCTTTGTCACCCTGACCCTGCTGGCCGCCCTATCCTCGCTCAGCAATAATCTGGTGACCCCGAACAACATTCTGCTGGCGCCTGCTATACTCACCTTCACACTCGCCGTCGGCTGGCGCAGCGGGCTCGCCGTGCTGGTGGCGGTACTGGGCATTTACGGGTGGAATTATGCCCATACGCCGGCGCCGCTGCTGGCCATTTCGGACTATATCGACTTCACCACCATCCTCACGGCGCTGGTAATGAATGCGGTCTTCATTTTCTGCGGTGCCCTGATCTTCCTGCGCGAAATGACCCGCGCGGCCCGTGAACTGGAAGCCGCCAAGCGCGAGGCGGAAGCAACAATGCGCCATTTTCGTCAGCGGGCCGCCACCGACGCCCTGACCGGGGTGGCCAATCGGGGCGCCCTCGACGAACTCCTCGAGCTCCAGTTCGAGCGACACCAGTCAGGCCGGGCTCCGCTCAGCGTCATCATTCTCGACCTCGACCATTTCAAGCAGGTCAATGACCGCTACGGTCATGCCGTGGGGGACCAGGTTCTCGTGGAAGCCGCGCGACGCGTCGAATCCTGTTTGCCGGCCACCGACACCCTGGCCCGTCTGGGCGGCGAGGAATTCGCAATTGTCCTCCAGGACACCGGACATCGCGGTGCCGCCCGCCTCGCAGAAACCCTGCGCCTGGCCATCGAGGACATGAGTGTGAGGTCCGGCGATCAGCAATCGGTCCGCGTAACCGCCAGTCTCGGCCTGGCCAGCACCGAGGACAATCCGCGTCCGCGGTCCGTTGCCGAATTGATGGAGCTCGCCGACCAGCGCCTCTACCACGCCAAGCGAAGCGGTCGAAACCGCGTCGTGGCCTGGATCCCTCCGGCCGCCACGGGATACGCCCTGAGCGCCTAGAGCGCGCTCCCGTTCCTGCAAGGGAATCCGCCCTCGCAGGCAACAGCAACCGCCTTACCCCGCCGGCGGCGCCGGCACGGCCAGTACATTCATGGCAATCGATATCCGCTCGCGCGGTCCGTTATGCGGGCGCACCGCGTGCATCATCCAGGACGGGAAAATGACCAGCTTGCCCGGCTCCGGCGCGACGTGCTGCTGGGACAGCTGTTTCTGGCCCGCCTCGTCGCAATAGACGAGATCCGGCGCCACCATGCGCGGGGTCGGGAAACGCGGGTCCTGGGCCACGAACCGGCCGCCCTCGCTGTCTCCGCCGTCATCGACATAGAAGCTCGCCGACCAGAAAGAACCGGGGTGGCAGTGCAGTTGGTTGGAAGCGCCGGCCGGCGACATGTTGGCCCACATTTCCATGCCCATCTCGTAGCGCGACTGGCCCTGGGCGGCCTGGATGTCGCGCGTGAAGCGGCCACACACCTGCATGGTGGCCCGCGCCAGCGCCTGCGCCGCCTCGCCGCCCCAGGCCAGCATGTCCGTGTCGGAATGCCAGCCATGGATATTGGAGCGGGCGATGCCCGGCGATTCCATGCGGCGCGCCTGTATGGCGCCCTTGAGCGGCTTGATCCAGCTTTCCGCCTCGGGCAGACGGACCTCGATCAGGGGCGTGGCGAACAGGGAATGGACCCGGATGTCCGCCGCGTCGGTGTCAGCTGTCATGCGGGCCTAGTCCTCGTCGCCATAGATCGCCACCACGGGGTCCGAGCCGGCTGACTGGCGCGCCCGGTACATGCCCGGCGTGTTGAAGCTCCAGGCGATGTCGCCGTCGGCCGTCAGGGCCACGATGCCGCCATCGCCCCCCATCTCGGTGAGCTCCTCGCGGATCACCCGGTCAGCGGCGTCCTGCAGGCTCATCTCCTGCAGCTCGACATAGGCACAGATCCGGCTGGCCACGGTGAGGCGGATGAAATACTCCCCCGTGCCGGTCGCCGAGACGCCACAGCTGTCATTGTTGGCATAGGTCCCGGCGCCGATGATCGGGCTGTCGCCGACCCGCCCCCAACGCTTGGCCGTGGTGCCCCCGGTGGAGGTCCCCGCGGCGATGTTGCCGTCGCCATCGCGGGCCACCACGCCCACCGTACCAAACCGGTGCTCACGCGCATCGCGGCCCAGTTCGCCATGATCGACCGGCTCCGGCTCCGGCGCCCCTTCCGGACGCGGCGGCAGCTCAAGACCCTGCGAGATCAGCGCATTCTCAAGCGAAGCCCAGCGCCGCTCGGTGAAGAAATAGGCCGGCTCGACGATTTCCAGCTCCTGTTCGCGGGCGAAGGTCTCGGCCCCCTCGCCCTGCAGCATGACGTGCGGCGATTTCTCCATCACCGCCCGGGCCAGCGAGATCGGATGGCGCACCTGGGTAACCCCCGCCACCGCACCGGCCTGCAGGGTCGCCCCGTCCATGATCGAGGCGTCCAGCTCATTGCGGCCCGCGGCCGTGAACACCGCGCCGCGTCCGGCATTGAAGAGCGGGTCGTCCTCCATGCCATGGATAACCGCCTCGATGGCATCCAGCGCGCTACCGCCCTGCGCCAGCACGGCCTCGCCGCGTTCCAGTGCCGCGTGCATGGCGGCGCGATATTCCGCGTCGCGTTCCGGCGTCATGGCATCGCGCTCGATAACGCCGGCGCCGCCATGGATGACCAGCGACCAGTCCACCGGGATTTGGGCCTCGGCCGCCGATGATGCAGCAGCGCCGAGCGCGCCCAGCGCGACGGCGGCGGACAGGATGAAACGCGTCATGGAAATCTCCCCGATTGCTGCGGCGAGCTTTGCCCTCCAGGCCGCGCTTGGCAAGGCGGGAAAGCGGCGCACGAGGTCCGGCCCGCGCCTAGCTGTCGGTCAGGATGCGGACCCGCGCCCGTGTTGCCCGACCCTGCGCGTCAACGGCCACGACCTGGTAGAAGCCCGGCCCGGCTGGCTGCCAGACCGGTTCACCCAGCGGGTTCAGGGCGACCCGTTCGCCGTCCGCATACCAGGTGAGCTCGGAGCCGGCCTGTGCGGCGAGAACCAGGCCGGTCCCCTGCCCGGCGGCCCACACTTCTGACCCGTCCGGTGGAAACAGGATGTGCGGCGCCGCATCACGGGCAAAATCGCGCATGCTGTGGGGCAGAGGCCCGGAGGCCATGTCAATGTCGAGACGCTCGACCCGGCCCGGCAGGACGCCGTCAATCCCGTCGACGAGGCGGAACAGGAGTGGCAATGCCGCCTCGCGCCCGGTCGCCCCCTGGAGCGCCGCCCCATCGGCCCGACCGGTCCACACCACGACGGTGAAATCACCGGCGACCCCGGCAGCCCAGGCATCGCGGAAGCCGTAGGAGGTGCCGGTCTTGAAGGCGATGTCCGGTGCCCCCACGGCAAGGTGGCTGGGCATGCGCCCGCCCGGGTGCGGGGCCCGGCGCAGAATGTCGAGGATCTCGTCCGCCGATTCGGCGCTCATCACCGACTGGCCGGCGGCCAGTTCCGGGGCGTCCTCGAACCAGCGCAAGGGCCGCGCCACGCCACTATCGCCCAGCGCCGCGTAGAGAACGGCAACATCGCGCAGGGTCAGCCCGGCGCCGCCCAGGGCCACGGCCAGCCCGCTGTCCAGCCCGGCCTGGCGACGGCGCTGCGGCGCCGTGCCGGCGAAGTCCAGTGCCGCGTTGAAGCGCCGGGCACCGACCCCGTCCAGGGCCGCCACGGCCGGCACGTTGAGAGAGTGCTGCAAAGCTTCCGCCACCGTCACCTCACCGCGGAAGCGGCGGTCGAAATTGTCCGGCTGATAGCCGGCGAAGCGCTGCGGCAGATCGGCGATCCGGGTCCCCGCCGAGGCCAGGCCGTCATCAAAGGCGAGCCCGTAGATGAAGGGCTTGAGCGTCGACCCCGGCGAGCGCGCCCGGTCGGTCAGATCGATCCAGCCGCCGGGCCGGTCACGGTCGGCCGATCCGGCCATGGCGCGCACCAGCCTGCCCTCGGTTTCCACCACCATCGCTGCCACTTGGATGTCCGGCCCGGCCTCGACCGCGGCGCGCCGGACAGCGGCTTCCAGCATCGTCTGCAGCTCGGCATCAAGGCTGGTCACCAGATCGCGCGCCTGCGGGCGCTGACGCCGCACGGTGTCGGCGGCATGCCAGGCAAGAGCCGGGAAATCGGCGCGTGCCGGGACCGGGTCGCCGGCGGCATCCCGGGCCGCTTCGGGGCGCGCCAGTCCGGCCACTGCGAGGCGCTCCAGGACGCGGCCCCGCGCCGCCCGCGCGGCGTCCGGCCGACGGTCGGGCCGACGCGCTTCCGGCGATTGCGGCAGGGCCAGGAGCAAGGCGATCTCCTCGATCGTTAGCTCGCTCGGCTCACGCCCGAAATAAGCCCAGCTGGCGGCCCGCACGCCTTCCAGATTTCCGCCATAGGGAGCCAGCGTCAGATAGGCTTCCAGGATTTCGCGCTTGTCCAGGCGCAGCTCGATCTGCAGCGCCCGCAGCATCTGGATCAGCTTGGCGCCCAGCGTCCGCGGGCGCGGCTCGATCAGGCGCGCCAGCTGCATGCTCAGGGTCGAGCCGCCAGAGACGATGCGCCCGGCCGACAGGCCGTCGCGCGCTGCCCGGGCCAAGGCCACGGGATCAACGCCCGGGTGATACCAGAATCGCGCATCTTCATAGGCCAGCAGGGCCGTGACAAAGTCCGGGTCCAGCGTGTCGAGATCGGCAGCCAGGCGCCAGCGCCCGTCCTCGACCGGATAGGCGCGCAACACGTGCCCGTCGCGATCGCGCACGACGGTCGACAGCTCGCGCTCCAGCGGCGGTGGCAGGAGATAGTCCACGCCGAGCGCCGCCACCACGAGGCCGAGCCCGGCGACGACACTCCAATAGGCCCGCCCGAGGCCGAGCCCACGGCCGAAACCGGGCGCCGGCGCATCGCGCCCCGCACCGCTGTCCTGCCCGCCTTTGCCCAGCCCGATCATGGTCCTGTTGTCACCCCGCCTCTCCTGTCCCGGCGCCTCAATCGCGCGCCGCGATGACCACCTCGCCGGTCGCCGTCCGTGCGAACACGTCTGGCCGGTACATGTCTTCCGCCATCATACCGGGAAGCACATAGGTGCCGGGTGTGACGGCGCGCACGAGATAGGCCAGGCGCTGCATGCGCTTGTGGCGCAAATCGACTGCGGCCACGAAACGGTCGTCGCGGCTCTCCGCCATCTGCGCCGTGTCCAGGGCCTCGATCCAGCTATACACCCCGTCGCGGCCGACCTCGTCCGGCCGCACCACGGCCTCGATCTCGAAGCCCGCCGGCAGCAGATCCACGATCACCGCCGGCACCAGGCGCTCGCTGTAAGGCGAGATTTCCAGCTCGATCAGCAGTCGGTCGCCCTGGGTCACGCGGGAGGGGTCGACCTCGCGCCCGTCGACATGCCAGAGCCGTTTGCGCACTTCCAGTCCTTCCGCCGCCGGTCCCGGCGCTTGGCGGGTCTCACCATGCACGATCCGCGTCAGCCAGGCTGATCCGTCGCTTCCCACCGTGAACTCGATCCCCTCGCCCAGGGCCGAGGCCTCCAGCTCGAAGCGCATCGCCCCTTCGCTCGCGACCGGCGCCAGGGCGCTGTCGACCTCAACCGCCTCGGCACCGCCCGACAGGGCATGCGCCGCCATCAGCAGGAAAGCCTTTTCCTGGATCATCAGGCGGTCCGGCTCCGGCAGGTCGGTGGCGACAAGCTCGGCCAGGCGCTCGACCCGCTCGGTCTGTCCGGCCTCCGCTGCCAGCGCCAACAAGCCGGCCAGGTCACGCCTCGGCGACTGGTAATAATCGCCCTCGTTTTCATACCCCAGCGCCGCTTCCGCCGCGTCGAAGGCGCTGTTCATGCGCGCCCGGTCGCCGATCAGGTGCAGGCCCATGGCCAATTGCGCTAGGGCCAATGGACTGCCGATCTCCGCGAGCCGCTCGTCATGCATGTAGCGCAGCCGCGACCGATCCGCCTCGCCGGCCCGGGCCAGCACGTAAAGCGCATACGCCGCGCTGCGGTCGGCTAGGCGCTCCTCGGTGTCGCTCTGGCCCGGCCAGCGATACACCGTGCCGTCATAGCCGGTGGCCCGCCACATCTCGCGATTGGCGATGTGACGCAGCGGCCTGTAGGCGCGTTCCAGCGCCGCCTCCGGTACCGTATAGCCGGCCTCGCGGGCGCGGAGCAGGAAGTCGACCGCATAGGCGCCCAGCCACGGGCTGGCCTGTCCGTCACCCAGTCGCCACAAGCCGAACGCTCCGTCCGCGCCCTGGCGGTTGAGCAGGCTGCCCACGGCCTCCGAAACACGGGCTCGCGCGCCCGCGACCTCGTCCGCGCCGGAGCGTGCCGCGGCAGCGCCCGAATACAGCAAGGGCAAGGCCTGGCTGGTCTGCTGTTCGGTGCAGCCATAGGGATAACGCTGCAACGATTGCAGCAATGCCGCCTCGTCCAGCGGCGTCGGTGCGAAGCTCACACTGACCTGCGTCGATCCCGGCAGGTATCCCGCGATCACATCCGGCGTCAGCCGATAGGTCTGGCCCGCGGACAGGCGCCGCCGCTCGACTTCCGATGACGGCATCCAGCCGGTCCGGACCTGGATCGGATAGGATCGCGTCACGGCGAAACCGCCCGGCCCCTCGACCGCCAGCGAGACCTCTGCCAGCCCGGCGTCGCGCGCCGCCAGGTCGAGTCGGCGATCGGCCCGTTCATCTTCGCCCAGGTCGAGCGAGACCTCGGCATCAGTCGCAACGGCCCCGCTCGCGCTCATGCGGGCCACATAGGTTCCCGCCGCGCCATCGACATTGTCGATCGTCAGCGTCGCCGTGCTGGCATCGCCCGGTGCCAGGAATCGCGGCAGCACGAGTTCGGCCGGCACGTCATCGCGCACCGTCATCGGCTCGGCGGCCTGGCCCAGCGCCTCCTGCGTCCACGCCACGGCCATCAGGCGCAGCTCGCCATTGAAGTCGGGAATGTCCAGCTCGACCGTGGCGGTCCCGTCGCGGCCGACATCAACGAGCCCGCTGAACAGCGCCACTGTCCGCGTCGGCACCACGGTCAGCCCGGCCCCGCCGATCTGGTCACCGCCGGAGCGTATGGCCGCCGCCGCGCCCTGGTTTGGGTCGAGCAGGCGACCGTAATCATCATACATCTCGACATCGAGCGCCGTCTTGCCGAAGAAATGCCCGAGCGGGTCCGGCGACGCGAAACGGGTCAGGGCCAGGATGCCCTCATCGACCGCGGCCACGGTCAGGTACACCTCTTCCATGCCCGCCCCGTCAATTTCGACGTCAAGCGCCAGCGTCTGGCGCGGCAGGGCCCGTTCCGGCGCATTCAGGTCGAGCTCCAGGGTGCGGTCGCTGACATCAACGGCCAGATAGCTTACCCCGACCGCCCGGCGCGGCACCGGCCGGTCGACCGGGTCGCGCGGCGTGAACACGGAAACCAGTGCATAGGCGCCACCGCCCCAGTCCTCGGTCACTTCGAAGCTCAACTGGGCCCCGCCCTCCGGGATCTGCACGGCCCGTGTCTCGATCACCCGCTCGCCGGCAATCACCACTTCCGCCTCGCCCGGATAGGGCGGCAGGATGTTGATCGTCACCGTGTCACCGACCACCACCGGAGCCCCCGGCCCCGACACCGCGACCCGGTCAGGCGCTTCCAGGCCCGGCTCCGCGCTGGCGCCCCAGCCGACCCAGAAATCCTGGCTGGCCGACATGCCGGTGGCGTCATGGCTGACGAGGAGCTGGTAATTGCCCCAGTCGAGCTGGCGCAATTGCAGACGTTCGGCACCGCCGCCGTCGAGATTGAGAACGCCGTCCTCGACCTCGACCACGTGCCGTGACCGGCGCCAGCGCCACTGGCCCTCCTCGGTTCGGTACCAGTCGTAATTCCAGTCGATGCGGACCAGCTGCCAGTTCACCTCGGCGGCCCGGGCCTCGCCCGTCGGTGTTACCGCGACCACCTCAAAGGCCGGCGCCTCGTCCCGATCGGCCCGACCGGCAAAAGCCGGGTCGAGCCCGAGGTAGAGCTCGGCCGGGCGATAGGCGAGGCGGACATCATCGGCGACCGGCCGGCCACCCGGCTCGATGGCCGAGATGACCGCGCGCAGGCGCAGGGGCTGGGTTGCCCCTTCGCCCGCCCCGGCCGGATCAAGCCGCACCAAGGCCCGGCCCGCACCGTCTGCGACCGTGCCGTCCAGTTCGATGCTTTCCTCCCGGAAAGTTTCATCGCCACGCCCAAAACTGAAATCCGGCCAGGCCTCGAAGGGTGACGGATCGACCTCGACGCGCATGCGCGCCTCGACCGGCAAGCCGGCTCCGGGCGCGCCGTACAGGAAGCGCACGCGCGCTTCGACATCCCGCACATGGCCGGCCAGAAGCGGTGTCTCGCGGTCCGTATCGAGCTCCAGCGCCACACGCTGCGGCACGAAATCCTCGACCGAGAAGCGCACCGAACCGACCTGGCCGTGCCCGTCCAGACTGGCCTCGATGCGCCATTCGCCGCGCGCCGCGGCGTCGGACAGGTCATAATCCCAGACCACGCCACCGGCTGCGGCCGCGGTCTCCAGGCGCGCCCGCGCCACTTCGATCCCGTTGGGTCCGAACACGGTCAGCGTCACCGGTCGATCCTCGATGGCCACCGCCTGCGCGTCACGGACCAGACCGCCCAGATACACCGTTTCGCCGGGCCGGTAGATGCCGCGATCAAGATAGAGATAGGCATCCGCCGCGTCCGGTCGGTCCCGGCCGCCGATGCCCTGCGCGCTCAGATCGACCGGGTTTCGCGCCAGGTCGAGCACGGCGAAATCTCCGTCCGGCCCGTAAGCCAGCAGCAGCCGCGGCGCCAGACCGCCGCTACCCGCCAGCAAGGGGGCCGCGAAGCGCGCATGCCCGCTGGCATCGGTCACCGCTTCGGCCAGAACCTGATTGCCGTGCGCGATCAGCTGGACTTGGACATTGGCTTCCGGGCGCGCGCTGTTCAGCGACCTCACCGTGAAATCCAGCCCGTCAGCACCGCGATAGGCAGTCAAGGCAAGATCCGTAATTACCAGCCAGCGCACGGCCTGGGCCGGGGTGCTGCTCGCCTCGGCCTCGGCCGCGGCATCGGTCACTTCGACATAATAGGCGCCGGGGCGCAGCTCATCGATTGCCGCGGCGATCGGGAAAACCGTGGTCACCGGCGTGTTCGGTGCGCCTTGCGTGGTCATCTCGCCTTCCCAGAGGAGACCCCCGATATTGCGCCCGTCCTCGGAATCCGGGATCCAGTTCCAGTCGCCCTCCAGGCCATTGAAGCCGGCGGTAATCGAGCGGAAGGCCAGGGCCCGATCGGTGACCCGGTAGAGGCGAATGTCGACGGCATCGACATTCACCGTTTCCAGTGCCAGACCGTCCGCATCGAGGCGCGGCAGGATGACGCCGTCACCCGCGAATCCGACATAGGCCGGCCGGTCCTCGAAGGCGATGTCGACGCGCTCTTCGGCGGCCAGTTCCGAGCCGTCCGCCGCCGGCAGTCCGGCACGCAGGCGAACGCTCTGATGCTCGGCAAAACCGAGCCCGCCAATGCACAGGGTCTGGCCGCTCACCGACAGCGCCACCGGGCGGCGCGGTTCGACCACGACATAGGCGGAATAATCGACCTCGGGGTCGAGCGGTGCGGTAAAGCCTAGGCAGACCTCCGGCGTGTCGCCATCGACGCTCAGCTGGTAGCGCTGGAAGGCAAAGGCGAGCGGGGCGTCGGGCGCTGCCCGCGGTGCATCGGCCGGTCGCGTTTCAAAACTGGCTGTCGCCTCGTCTGGCGCCGAGCCGTCGGGCGAACCGCCATCATTGCCCGAACACGCCACCAGCACACCGGCCAGGGCCAGCGCCACGCCTGCATCACGCCAGCTTAACATCACAATCCCCCTGATTAGGATTGCAACCATAAGCCCTTACGCGTTGCAACGCACGGGAAAACAGGCTCGCTGCGGGGATTTCCGGATTCCCGGAGGCAGGCAATCTCGGCCCTCCCTCTCAGCCATGTAACGCGCCCGTGTTTTGCCCGTTATCAATCAGATCGATAGTCCCCAACCAACCCGCGCGAAAGGAAGCTCACCTTGCCCCGTCCGCTCCATATCGCTGTCCTGCTCTGGCTGACCGCCACGGCGCCGGCCCTGGCCGAGGACTGTCCCGCAAACTTTGGCGCCGGCGGCGCCAGCAATGCCGACATCGTTCACCGGTTCTACGACATGGCCTTCAATGACCGGCAGGTCGACCGGGCCGCCGACTGCTTTCTGGGCGAGACCTACATTCAGCACAATCCGTACGTGGCCGACGGCCGCGACGGCTTCGTCTCCGGACTGTCCGGGTTTCTCGCTCGGCATCCCGAGCTGACCACGGAGATCCGACGCACCATTAGCGAGGACGATCTGGTCGTGGTGCACGTGTTCTTCCGCCACCATCCGGAGGATCGTGGCAGCGCCGTCATCGACATCTTCCGCCTGGAGGACGGCCGAATCGTCGAACACTGGGATGTCGTGCAGGCGATCCCGGCGCAAAGCGCCAATCCCAACTCGATGTTCTAGGCGACCTACAGGATTGTTCTAGGCGACCTACAGGATTGTCTGCCCGGTCTTCTTCCAGTCGGCCAGGAAAGCATCCAGCCCGGCATCGGTCAGCTTGTGCCGGGCCAGCCCCTTGAGCACGGAAGGCGGCACCGTGACCACGTCTGCACCGATCAGGGCACACTGCTCGACATGGGCAGCACTGCGGATCGAGGCGGCAAGGATCTCCGTCTCGAAGCCGTAATTGTCATAGATCACCCGCAGGCTGGAAATCAGCTCCAGCCCGTCCACGCCCAGATCGTCGAGCCGTCCGATGAAGGGAGACACATAGGTCGCGCCGGCCTTGGCCGCGAGCAGGCCCTGATTGGCCGAGAAGCACAACGTCACATTGGTCTTGATGCCGTCCGAGGTGAGCGCCTGGCAAGCCTTCAGCCCGTCCAGGGTGAGCGGCAGCTTGACCACGACATTGCCCGCCAGCCCGGCCAGCTTGCGGCCTTCCGCAATCATCGTGTCCGCATCAGTCGCCGTCACCTCGGCGCTCACCGGCCCGTCGACCAGCTCGCAGATCTCGGCCACCACATCGAGGAATTTGCGTCCGGACTTGGCGATCAGAGAGGGATTTGTGGTGACCCCGTCGACCAGGCCGATCTCGGCCAGTTCGCGGATTTCATCGGTCTCGGCGGTATCGACGAAGAATTTCATGGCATCATCCCCTCGGCATCGGATCGGTTCATATCAAGACCAGACCTAATCGGCGTCGCGGTCCCGGCAAAGCTTCTTGGCCAGCCCGACGCTCCACGACGCTCAGCCGGCGGCGCCATAGGCTTGCTTCAGCCAGGCCTCGACATCCGCGTCGACCTCGTCCGGGGCGCTCAGCCGCACGCGATGCGTGACCATGGCATTGAAACTCCCGGCGGCCTCGAGCCGTCCCGCCGGCTCGACGCCTTTCAGGTTCAGGCCGAGATCGACCCGGGTCTTGGTCGATGGCTGGACCAGTCCGAACTGCTTGGCCCGGCGAAGCGACACATAGGCTTTCTTCGGCGCCAGCTCGACATCGTCACCCAGGTCCTGACAGAGCCCTTCGAGGCGCTCGTAGATCGGCTTTAACCCGGCCTTTGCGCCGCCATACTGGGTCGCCACCAGATCATCGCCGGCCGCCGGCGCACTGACCACGCCGCCACGCACCTCGTGCGCCACCAGATTGGCGAAGCCGTGTGTCATGTCGTGCTCGACCTTGAGCCATTTGACCATGTCACCATGCTTTTCCAGCTTCTCCCGGCGCACCAGCGCGACCCAGTCGGCCAGCGGCTTACCGGTTTTGGCCGGCATGTTGGCGATCATCGAACGGGTCATGTCTTCAGGTGACTGGGCCATGACAGGCCTCCCCTCTTGCTCGCCCCAAGCGGGCCACCGCGACCTCCGACTGTCAAGACGGATCGGCTTGCTGCAAGCGATTGGGCGCGCTAGCGTCCGGCCAAGGGAGATTGCCATGTCAAAACACCACTCGCATCGCTTCGTCCTGCTGGGTGCCACAAGTCTCGCCATGCTGACGGCCCTCACCGCCTGCTCGCAGCCGGTCGAAACGGAGACCGAGGTCGGTACCGATACCGAGATGGAAACCGGCACCGCCATCGATGATGCCGCAGGGCCCCGGCTTGCCGAGGACACCACCCGGCCCGCTGACGGCGTCACGCCCCCCGAGAATGACCGCGAACTGGCCGCCGTCGACATCCAGGAATGGAACGTGCCCTGGGAGGGCCGCCCGCGCGATCCCTACACGCTGGACGGCGAGACCGTCTGGTTTGTCGGCCAGGAAAACTCCTACATCGCCACCCTCGACGTCGCCGACGGCAGCTTCGACCGCATCGATCTGCGCGACGGTGCCGGACCACACAACCTGATCGTCGGCGAGGATGGTCGCGTCTGGTATGCCGGCAATCGCGACGCCCATATCGGCATCTATGATCCGCAGAGCGGAAGCTTCGACTATGTCGAGCTGGAAGGCGACGGCGTCGCCGATCCGCATACCCAGATATTCGACGACGAAGGACATGTCTGGTTTACCAGCCAGCGCGGCAACACCGTGTCCCGGCTCGACATGCAAAGCCGCGACTACGTCACCCTGGATGTACCGACCGCCCGCGCCCGTCCCTACGGCATCGTTCAGGCCCCCGACGGCACCATCTGGGTTGCCCTGTTCGGCACCAACAAGCTGGCCTCTGTTGATCCGCAGACCATGACCCTGACCGAGCACCAGTTACCCGATGACAGCGCCCGGCCGCGCCGCATCGGTGTCACCTCGGACGGACATGTCTGGTATGGCGATTACGAGAATGGCCGCCTCGGCCGTCTCGATCCCGCCAGCGGCGAAATCGAGGAATGGCCCCTGCCCTCGGCCGAACTGGCCCGCCCCTATGCCATGGCGATCGACGGGCGCGACCGGGTCTGGCTGGTCGAGACCGGCATCGAGCCGAATTACCTGGTCGGCTTCGACCCGGCCCAGAACGCGTTCACCTCGGTCACCGCCATCCCGTCGACCGGCGGGGTTGTCCGCCACATGCAATACCTGCCGCAGACCAACGAGATCTGGTTCGGCTCGGACATGGGCACGATCGGTCGTGCCAGCCTGCCCGACTAGGTCTCGCCGGTCGCCATGGCAGCCATTCGCCGGATGAAGGCCTCGGTCTCGTCCGGCGTCACCACGGGCGGCATGTGCCCCCGGCCCTCCAGCGTCTCCAGAACGATGTCGGGAAGCGCCGCCTTGAGCGCCTTGATCTGGGTTTCGGCATGCAGGATGCGGTCCTCCTTGCCGTACAGCATGCCGACCGGACAGGTGATGTCGCCATAGCGCTTTTCCTGGTCAGGCAAATCCTCGGCCACCGCCATCAAGTCTGTCGACGCGGCATAGAAGGCTTCCGGCCGCAGGGTCAGCACGCCGCCACCGCGCAAGGCGAAATCGTCCGGCGTCGGGTCCGGGCCGAAAATCACCGACAGCGTCTTCTCACTATTGCGGATCGACAGCGGCACCGCCAGCGTGCGGGCAATGAAGCGGCGCACGCCGGAACTGGCCACCACCAGTCCCTTGAACGCCCCGGCCGGCTCGCCCGGCAGGGAAACGAGCGGCGAGATCAGGGCCAGTCCGGCGGTTTTCTCCGGGTGATGCAGGGCCAGCGACAGGGCGATCGCCCCGCCCAGCGAATGCCCCACGATGAGAGCCTTTGCGATGCCTTGCTTGTCGAGGAATTCGGCGATCATGCGCGCCTGTTCGGGAATACGCGCCAGCCGGTCCTCGGCCCGCCGTGAATAGCCGCACCCCGGCCGGTCGATGGCGATGACACGGTGGTCGGCGGCCAACCGGTCGACCAGCGCATAGGTGAAATTGTGCAGATTGCCGCCGAGCCCGTGGATCATCACCAGCGGCGGCCCCTCGCCCTTCTCGACGAAATGGATATGTCCGCCTTCGACCTCGCAGAATTCTCCGGCCGGCGGCGCCGTCGCCTCCACCTTGCGAGCGACCCGGGCGGAAAACACGGCAGCTCCCAGCGACGCCAGTGTCACCAGAACGGCCAGTACCAGCACCACAATGACGATTGTCATCAGCATTCAGCTCTCCCCGCCTGTCGGCGCCTCGCGGCTCAGCCAGCGCTTCATCATCGTCCAGTAGCCGACCGGCCATAGCCGCTCGAACAGCGCCGCGCCATGGGCGTCCCGGCCAACCAGGATACGCGCCGCGCGGCGCTCGACCCCGCGCAGGATGATCTTCGCGGCTCGGTCCGGCGGCATGACCAACAGGCGCTCGGCCTCGCGCCGGCCATGCTCGACCTCCTCCGCGCTGACCGACTTGGGCAAGCGGGCCCGCGCCGCGATCGCGGTGTTGACCCCGCCCGGATGGACCACGCTGACCCGGACACTCGACCCGGCCAGCTCGTGGCGCAGCGCGTTGGAGAACCCGCGCACGGCAAACTTCGACGCGCAATAGGCCGTCTGCCCGGCCGGGGCGATGATGCCGAAAATGCTCGACACATTGACCAGCGCCGCCTCGTCCGCAGCCTTGAGGGCCGGCAGGAAAGCCCGTGTCATGCGCACCACGCCGTAAAAATTGATATCCATCAACCAGTCGAAATCGGCCGGCGCGACCTGCTCGAACTCTCCGCCCAGGGCAACGCCTGCATTGTTGAACAGAAGATCGATCGCCTCATGCCGCGCCGTGACCTCGCGCGCGAGTGCCTCGATCGCCGCCGCGTCGCCGACATCGACGACCCGCGTCTCGACCCAGTGGCCCGGCCGCTCCAGCTCCGCCCCGAGCCGGCTCAGCCCCGCCGCATCGATGTCGCACAGGATGAGGTTTGCGCCGCGCGCCGCCAGTTCCGTGGCCAGGGCCCGGCCGATCCCGCTCGCGGCACCGGTGACCAGCGCGATCCTGCCGTCAAACCGGAAGGGCCGGCTCATTCGGCCGCCGCCCGCTCACGCGGCGGCGTGGCCAGTTCCACCGCCTCGCCCGCCTTGGCGAAGCGCATATGGCCGTCTTCCAGCTTGCCATAGCGAATCGTCATCATGTCCTTGAGATAATTCTGATAGGTCTGCCAGGGTGCCTTGCTGCCCTGCTGCGGCAGCCAGCTCAGCGCCCGTTGCACATAGCCGGAGGAGAAGGTCAGCATCGGCGCCGGCTCGATATCATCAGGCACTTCCGCGACCGCGACCTGGGTTCCCGTCTTGGCCATATGGTTGAGCATGCGGCAGACCCGCTCGAAGGTGAGGTCGACCTTGAGCGTCCACGACGCATTGGTATAGCCGAAGGCCAGAGCCAGGTTCGGCACCCCGCCCAGCATCATGCCACGATAGGTGAAAAGGTCGTGCGGGTGCAGCATCTTGCCGTCCAGGCTCATGCTGGCTCCGCCGGCCAGTTGCATATCCAGCCCGGTCGCCGGGATGATGATGTCGGCCTCGACGTGCGCGCCGGATTTCAGCGCGATGCCGGTTTCGGTGAAACGCTCGATCTCATCGGTCACAATGTCTGCATCGCCCGATTTCAGCGTCTCGAAGAAGTCGCCGTCGGGCGCCAGACAGAAGCGCTGGTCCCACGGCTTGTAGTGTGGGGTGAAATGCCGCTCGACGTCGAAGTCCTCGCCCAGCTCGTCCTTGACCAGCTTGATCACCTGGCGCTTGACGAGGTCCGGCCAGCGCTGGGCCATCTGGTAGAAATAGATCGCGAAAGCGATGTTCTTGGCCCGCGACAACATGTAGGCGGTCTTCTCGGGCAGGATCTTGCGCAGCCCGTCGGCGATCCCGTCGCGCGACGGCCGGGCCGCGATATAGGTCGGCGAACGCTGGATCATGGTCACATGCTCGGCCGCTTGAGCCATGGCCGGAACCAGCGTGATCGCCGTCGCCCCGCTGCCGATGATGGCGATGCGCTTGCCGGCATAGTCCTTGCCCTCGGGCCATTGCTGCGGGTGGATGATCTCGCCCTTGAAGTCCGTCATCCCCGCGAACTCCGGCAGGTAGCCGTGTTCATAGCGGTAATAGCCCGAACACAGGATGACGAAGCGCGCCGTCAGCTCGACCTTTTCGCCTCCCTCGCGTAATGCCTGGACACGCCACACACCGGCAGCACTGTCCCAGTCGGCATGCTTGACCCGGTGCTTGAAGCGGATATGGCGCACGATATCGCCGTCTTCGGCCGTGTCGCGGATATACTGGCGGATGCTTGGCCCGTCGGCGAACACCTTGCCTCCGGTCCACGGCCGAAAGGCATAGCCGAACGTGTACATGTCGCTGTCCGAGCGGATACCCGGATAGCGGAACAGGTCCCACGTCCCGCCCAGGTCGGCGCGCGATTCCAGGATCGCGTAGGTGCGCTCCGGCGAGCGCATCTGAAGGTGATGCGCGGCCCCGATGCCCGACAGCCCGGCGCCGACGATGATCACGTCCAGGTCCGGTTCGACAGGTGATGCCCCGCCTTGGGATGCCGCGATACTCATGCCTTCACTCCTCGTCATTCCGGTCGAGTGAACCGGAAACAGCGCACGCCTGGAAAAAGTGAACACCGTTTTCTTATGATGGCAAGGCTCCCCCTCTTTTCCTGACGTCCTAATTGTCGCAATCTGTTCATCGAGTTTGCGCATGGGGCCGGACCGGATTGGTTCGCGGGGAAGCCAGTGACAGACACAGCCACGCAGGACCTGGCCGGCGCTGCTCACGCGCCAGAAGCCCTCGGCAAGCCACCAGCAGATCTCGAGGAAATTCTGGCGGCCGTCCCCGGCATGCTGGTCGTACTGGAGGGCGCCGAACACCGGCACCGATACATCCAGCATGGCGGTGACCCGGCCTATGTCGGCCGCGAGGCGCTCGGCCGACCGATGGCAAAGGTCTTTCCCGAACTGGTCGGCCAGGGCCTGTTCGAACCCCTCGACGGGACTTTCCGAACCGGCCGCCCCGGCGGGCCGCTGCGCCTGGAGTTGCGCCTGGCGACAGGTCCGGACCGCACCTCCATCCACCGCTGGTTCGAATTCCACATGCGGGCTTGGCGGCACACCGATGGCGACATTGCCGGGGTCGTCCTGCATGGCCGTGACATCACCGCCGAGATGCGCGCCCGCAGCCAGATCGAGATCAGCGAAGAACGCCTGCGCTGGGCAGCCGAGGCGGCGCGCGTCGGCACTTTCGGCATCGACTACCGCACCGGGGACGTGTTCTGGTCCCCGGTCATGCGCCGCATTGTCGGAATCGGCCAGGACGACCCGGCCGGCCGTCCCGGCGAAGTTCCCGGCTTCATTCACCCGGATGATCGCGAACGCTTCGGTGCCCTGATCAAGGACATCCACACCGCCGGCGGGGTCCGTCGCTTCGACATCCAGTTGCGCGTCCTGCGCCAGGACGGCAGCGAGGGCTGGATCGACATGCAGGGCAACATCTCCGTGGACGAGGCCACCGGCCAGCTCAAGCGCGGTCAGGGCGTCATCCTCGACATCACCGCGCGCAAGCAGGCCGAGCTGCACCGGGAACTGCTCCTCAACGAGCTCAACCACCGGGTCAAGAATTCCCTGGCCACCGTCAAGGCGATCGCCAACCGGACGCTGAACTCGGTCGAGAATCTCGAGGATTTCGAAGACCGCTTCGTGGGACGCCTCAATGCCCTCGCCCGGGCCCACGACGTGGCCTTCGGCAGCGGCGACGCCGAGGCAGATCTGGGGCGCCTCGTCGAGCACCAGCTGATGCCCTATGCCGGTGCCAACGGCGAGCGTATCGGCCTGTCAGGCGATGCCGTCAGCCTGCCGCCAGACCGGGCCCACGACCTCGGCCTGATCCTGCATGAGATGGCCACCAATGCAGCCAAGTACGGTGCCCTGTCGGCCCCGCAAGGCCGACTGGACGTCACCTGGCGCGTCGAGCCGACGGATCAGGGCATGCGCATCCTGGTCGACTGGCGTGAGAGCGGCGGCCCGCCCGTCGCGCAACCGAAACGGGTGGGTTTCGGTACCCAGCTCATCCGCGCCACGCTGGCGCACAGCCTGCACGGCTCCTGTGACATGACCTACCACCGGGATGGCCTGCACGCCCTGCTGACCATCCGCCTGCCGAAGCCCACCGCCTAGTTGCCGGGATCGCCCGCAAAGGCCCGTTCGATCAGCGCCGGCACCCGCAGCGCCTCATCGAGCCCGTGAAGGCCGCCGCCAAGGCTCGCCCGCCCCGGAGACCGCCGATTGTCTCCCCGCAAAATCCGACGCTCAATCACGCCAAGCCCGGCTGCCCCCGCCATTCCGGTGCAGAACTACACCATGCGCACCTCGGGGACGGGAACTATGAAACGCCCCCCGGCCTCCTTGTACTCGGACAATTGCTCGATGATTTCGTCCGCAAAATTCCAGGCCAGGATCAGCACATAGTCAGGCATGTCATCAAGCAGTCTGCGAGGAGCGAATATCTCGAGGTTCGGTCCAAGCATGATCTTGTCCTGCTTGAAAGGGCTCAGATCGACCAGGTAATCCAGTGTTTCCGCACCGATCCCGCAGACCGACAGCAATGTTGTGGCCTTGGCTGCAGCACCATATCCGACGATGGACGCACCTGCGGCCTTCAGGTCCTTGGTCAGCGCCCCTAGGCTGTCGGCCAATGCCGTGACCTTCTGCCCGAATTGCGAGTAGATCGCCTCGTCTGCGACACCCCTGCGCGCTTCCTCCGCCAAGTACGAGGAAAGCGACCCGTCCTCGCCCTTCACCTTTCTCACAAAGACCCTGATTGATCCGCCATGGATCGCGATCGGTTCAATGCGTGTGATGAATAATCCAGACGCTTCGAACAGCTGATTTAGAGCCGTAACGGAATAATAGAAAACGTGCTCATGATAGATTGTATCGAACTCGACCCCGTCGATAAGGTCCAACAGGTAAGGAACCTCAAACACGGCTGTCGCGTCCGAATGCATCAGAAATGCGATACCTCTGACAAAGTCATTGATATCGGGCACATGCGCCAACACGTTATTGCCCAGAACAAGGTCTGAATGCTTTCCGCATTCCTTCACGCACCTTTGAGCTACTTCCAATCCGAAGAAGTCATTCATTGCCGGAATACCGATTTCCCGGGAGCGTTGGCATTGGGAAAGCGCCGGCTCAACGCCAAAAACAGGGATGCCCCTCTCCAGGAAATGCCTCAGCATATAGCCGTCATTGCTGGCCACCTCTGTCACGAGAGAGGAAGCTGTCAGCTCCAGCTTTTCAATCAGGTGATGCGCACTGGATTTGAAATGCTGCATCAGCTGAGGAGAAACAGAAGAGAAATAATGGTAGTTTTCGTCGAAAAGAAACTCCGGGCTCACATCTATCGACAACTGCATCAGCGTGCAGGATTGGCAGACCAGAATATCAAGTGGCGCGGTCGGAATATCCGTCGGCGTTTCACACACTTTTGCCAATCTCGCGGCGATCGGCACATCGCCGAGATCGAAGGCCTCGAACAAGGACTTGTGACCACACGCCCTGCATTCCGCAATGCGGTTATACGCTAGATCCATTCCGGACTCGCCAGATCAGGATGGGCGTTTTTCCAGCGGAGACTGGAGGTAAGATGCCCCCGGTCCAGCAGATCCGAAATTCTTGCGACACGGTTGTAGCGGGCCCCCTCGAAATCACCTGATCGCAAGCCAATGCGCTCGAACCGCGAAATCAATTGCTTGATGCCCGCCTGCACCGTCCAAGCCGGACTGAACCCGGGCAGGTCCGACCGGGCCTTCTCGAAGCTCACTCGGTATGAACGCAGGTCAGCGGACGCACCTTCCGCAAACACGAGTTCGGAGCCCGGCACCGCCTCGACCACCATCTGGGCAATGTCCAGGATGCGGTAATTGTCTTCGGTTCGGCCGATGTTGAAGACCTGGTCGTGGACTGCATCAGAGTCGGCTGTCGCAGCAACAGCGCACGCCTGCCCCACATCATCTGCATGCACGAACGGCCTCCACGCCAGCCCGTCGCTTTTAAGAAGCACTCTTCCAGTGGTGATGGCGTGAGCGACGAGGTTGTTTATCGCCAGATCGAACCGGAGCATGGGCGTCACCCCGTAAACCGTGGCGTGCCGAAGCAGAACCGGGCTGAATTGGTCATCGGCCAAGCGCCGGATGCCGATCTCCGCATCAACCTTGGACCGGCCATAGGGCGTCAGCGGATTGACCGCGCTTTGTTCGTCGATCTGGGCGATCTGGGACAGACCGTAGGTCGAACAGCTGGACGACATGACGAATCTCTTGACGCCAGACGTCTTGGCCAGCTCCGCCAGGCGGATCGAGGCCTGACAGTTTATCTCGAAAGTCAGGTTGGGATCTATGTCACCAAGGGGATCGTTAGACAGCGCAGCCAGGTGGATAACAGCATCGAAACCCTCCAGATCACTGGCCTCGAGATCCCGGATATCCTTCTTCACCGACCGGCTCACCGGGTCAAATGCTCCATAGGAGCACCCTGCGTAATACTCTTGATCGATCCCGGAAACGGCATGACCGGAAGCCAGAAGCCTGGGCACCAGGATACTTCCCAGATAGCCTCTGTCCCCGGTTACTAGAATGTTGAGTCCAGTCACAAGCTTGCCTCGCATCGGGCGCTATCGCGCACAAATTCCAGTGAATTGATGTATTCCACGTCGGCCGGCGTATCGACGCACCGCCAGAACCCGTCGTGCCTGTAGGCCATCAATTGTCCTTCTGCGGCAAGCCGCTTGAGCGGCGCCCCCTCGAACGCCACGTCGTCGCCGTCAATATAGTCAATGACCTCCGGCTCCAAGACAAAGTACGCCCCGTTGATCCAGCCCTCGCGCGCGCTGGGCTTCTCTTCGAACGCCTCGACCTTGGCACCCGAGAGGCTCAAATGGCCGAACCGCGGGGGAGGCCGCACCGCCGTCACCGTGGCAAGGCGGCCGTGGGCCCTGTGGAAAGACAGCAGGTTTTTGATGTCGATATCCGCAATGCCGTCGGTATAGGTCAGCATGAACGTGCCGGGGCTCAAAAGCGCTGAAAGCCTCTTGATGCGCCCGCCGGTATTGGTCTCCTCGCCCGTGAAGACACAGCTAACTCCGGGATCGTTCGCGCTGCGGAAATGCGCTTCGATCTGGTCTGCCCGGTAACCGGTTGCAACGATGAAGCGGTCGAAACCGGCATTCCTGTAGGGCTCCATTACATGATCAATGAGGGCTTTCCCGCCGGCAGTGACCAGCGCCTTGGGCCCGCCTGCCGAAGCAAACCCCAAACGGGTTCCGCGCCCGCCCGCCAAGATTACCACGGGAAGCTTCGAGTCAGGATCCGGTTGCATTTTATGCATTCAGTGTACTTAGCCTCGCCCGCAATTCGCCAAGAGAACTGTTCTTGTACAAGAACTCGGTTTCATCGATTTTCCGCAGCGCCTGACGGATCAGCATGCGGTCCAGAAGGCCCCGGCCCTGATCGCCGCCAGTCGTTTTTGCAAGGGCGTCGACAAGCCCGGACAAGTGCCCGATCAGTCGTTCAGCATCTTCGGCAACCGCCTGCCCGAAACGCGCCATGAAGGCCCTGGTCCCGTTCACCACCAAGGCCCCTCGCTGTGCATGATCGATATCGGCCAGACGGAAGCACTCCATGTACCCTTGATGCATGTCCACATAGGGCGTGAGGTATTCCAGCGCCGACATTTTCGAGTTTCGGGGCAGACCTCTCTGGTGATCGAGGGAGAACAGGTTCAGCAGGTGCATCACCCGCGAACCGGCAGAGCCGGAGGCTGGCGGGACACTGCGGCCCGTGCTCACGTCCGAGCAGAACCGGATGGATCCGTATATCGCTGCCTCGGCAATGAAAATATGGTCCCCACCATAGCAGAAGAGTTGCGGCTGCATGCGATCGAGTGCGGCTTTCCGGTAAAGCGCAAAGAACGCGCCTGCCTGGCAGTATTTTCCGATGGCCTCGCACGCTCGCTGAACGGGGTCCGGACTCGAGATCGAAAAGAAATCCCAGTTCTGGGGTTGGTCCGGGAACGCCTCGCCCCGCTCGTCCACCAGCACGGAATGCCCATAGGCGAGAACGGCGTCGGGATCCTGCTCGAGCTCGCCCAGCAGCCCCTCCAGGTAGTTGTCGGAAACGATGTCGTTGCCGCTGACGATCGCGACATACTCGGACTTCGCGTTCAGGAAGCTGCGGTTGATATTGACCGTCTGGCCTGAATTCCGGGCCCGGGGGAAAACCTCGATATCCAGATCGCCGGCAAACCGCTGACACATGTCGATGGTGCCGTCGTCGGAATGGTTGTCGTACACCTTCACGACGAAGTCCTTGAAGGTCTGCCGCTGCAGAGCTTCGAGCACCTGGCCGATGCGCTCAGCTTCATTCCGGACGGGAATGCAGACTTCTATCTTCGGGGTCAAAACCGGTACTCCAGGTGTGATCGGCAGCCGCTTGCACGCAATATTCAAGCCAGCGCGCTGATTCTCGGATGCAAGCCAAGCTCCGACAGCGACTGCGCCACCTCACCCCGATAGACAGGGTTCATAACCAGAACTTCGTCGGGCGCGATGTCGTGCAGATCCGAAGGGCTGCTGACCCTGTGCCGGGTCAGGGGGAGAAACGTGCCCCACTTGTGCGGATTGATATCCACAACACCCGCCACCTCATCTGTCAGACCCAGCGCGGTCAAGAACGCCACCGCCTTCGATCCCCCTCCCCACAAGACCGATGACCGGCCCTCACGGTGGCGGGTTTCGAAAACCTGCCGCCACCGCGCGAGGGAGTCGTGAAACGCTCCAAACTGTTTGGGGGCTTCACGGGAAGCGCCCGCAACGCCCGGGCTGGCGTTTCCGCTCCGCGGGGAAGCCTTCGGCACCGCAAGAAGGTCAAGATACTGCCCGCCAAAATCGACTTCGCAGCGCTGGACCTCAAAACCATTGCGCTCGAACACCACACGCAAGGAGTCAGCGGTGAAATAGGAACAATGCTCGTAGAACACGTCCCAGAACGCGCCCTCTTTCAAGATCCGTCCAAAATCGGGAACCTGAAAGAAAACACGCGCGTCCGGCTGGTCTGCCAGGGCCGCCCGGAGGGTAGCGACAAATTCGCCGACATCGGCAATGTGCTCGAGCGTATTGCGACAGACCACAAGGTCCACCCGTGGCAATCGCGTATCACGGTCGAACAGTCGCGCCTCGACCGCGAACTGGCCGCGCGAAATGGTCGCAGCACGCTCCGGCAGGAATGCCGGGTCCAGCCCCAAGCCGGTGTTCTCGCCCGCTTCGCACACCGCTGCCAGGAATTCCCCGTGACCGCAGCCGATCTCCACAACCCGTTTGTGGTGCAGATCAAGGCTGGACACCAAGGCCTCGGCTTGCTTGCGCAGGAAGGCATTGTAGACGCCGGAATACGCCTGTGTCGCTTCGTAACCGGCGGAATAATCCACCAGCGCCGGATCGAACGCGGCGTTCCAGACGAAGCCGCATTCGCGACACTGCGCCAGGCGCAACAGGCCGCGCTTCACGCCGGCACTCTCGTCGCTCGAGCGCAGGATGCGCACGCAATTGGTCGGCACTGTGCCGGCCTCGTAGACCTGCTCTGTGTCCGAGCCGGCACACAGAGGGCAAGCCTCTCCGGTGCCGAGTATGCTGTGTATGCCCAATGGTTCCCCCAAACCCTCGCTTGGTTAACGATGCCCCTTGAAGACAGGGTGATCAACCGGTTTGGGTAGTCCAGAGGCAGTCGGCAAAGCGGCCGGTTTGCCTGCTGAGCCCGGGCGGGCAGCGTTGTCAGCTTGCACCACACCCCATAGAAGTCGGTACACGCAGCCGTGTCATCCAGTTTCATCGAGCCCCTTCATGGACATCAGAGTCAAGTTCAGCAGCCGCGACCCGGCCATCGACAAGGTTCTGGCCTTTGGCCGTTCGGGCAAAGTGCGGCAGGCCAAGTTATTCGCCGACCGCAGGGCGCAGACGAACCCGAACGCCGCCGATATCCTGGTCGCGCTCGCCACGGTGCAGATTGGTGCCCGGGCCTACACGGATGCTCAGGCGACACTCGAGAAAGCCGTTGAGCTCGATGGACAGGCCAGGCAGCCACGATTTCTCCTCGGCCATCTGCTTGCCGGTACGGGCCGGCACGGCGACGCCCTGGAGGTTTTCGAGAGCGCCTTGGAACTGGCTGCACCCGGGCCCGCCGACCTGTCGGTCCTGACCACCTGCGCCCTCAAGACCGGAAACGGGCCAAAGGCCAAGACGTATGCGCAGGCCTTGCTGCGCCACGATCCGTCGAACGCCCAAGCCAGGCAATTGCTCGAACAGGCACTCAAGCTCGCCAAGGACCCGCAACCTCATATGGTCGTGCGTCGCACCTCGGGTCTGTTCTACTACAAGGTCGGCAAGCTGAAGCAGGCCCTGAATGACCTCGGGGCGGCCACCGAACTGGCGCCTGCCGACGGCCAGTCCTGGAAGTATCTGGCGGTCGTCCACAGGGAGCTCAAGAACTATCAGTTGGCGGAGGACTGCATCCGGCGGGCCATCGATGAAATGGGCGAAGACTGGGAGTCAGCGAATATTCTCGGCCTGATCCTGCAGGAAACCAACCGGTTCTCCGAGGCTCTCGACTTCTTTGCCAAGGCCAGCGACCTCAACCCGGAGAACGAGACCGCCCTGGGCAATGCCGTTCTGGCCATGCACTACCTCCCGGACCAGGATATCGCTGGTATCCGCGAAACCATCGACCGTCACGCGGCCCGGGTCAGCGACGGCATCAAGGCCAAGGCCTGGCCGGCCCCCTCTATCGGTGAGGTGTCCGCGGCCCGACCGTTGCGCGTCGGCCTGCTGTCGGGCCGGTTCAAGCGTCACCCGACCTTGCATCTCGCGCTCGCCGGACTGGAACATCTCGACCATCAGCGCTTCCAGTTGATCGCGTACTCCAATGGCCCGTTTGAGGATGACTACACCCAGCGGCTGCGGGATATCTGCGTCGAATGGCGGCGCATCGACACAATGGCCGATGACCGCGCTGAAGCCCTGATGCACGCCGACGCGCTGGACCTGCTCATCGACATGGCCGGAACCACCCAGGGGCGCCCTCGCCTGATCGCGCGCAAGCCGGCCCCGGTCATCGCGAAATGGGTCGGTGGCCTCTACAACACGACCGGCCTGGACACCGTGGACTGGCTGATCGCCGATGGCACCGAGGTCCCTGAGGACCTGGACGGGCTTTATACCGAAACGGTCTATCGCCTGCCCGACGGTTACGTGGTGTACGAACTGCCAGAGCAGATGCCGGATGTCTCGGCCTTGCCGGCCCTGACCAACGGCCATCTCACATTCGCCTGCTTGAACAACGCGGCCAAGATCAACCGGCCCCTGGTGCGAATGTGGGCTGACATTCTTCGACAGGTGGACGGCTCGCGCCTGATGCTCAAGAGCGCTGGCTACTCGTCGGATTCCCTGGTTGAGCAAGTGACCGGCTGGTTCATCTCCGAGGGCATTGCCGATGACCGCCTGCACATCGAGGGACCGTCACCACACCGGGCCCTGCTGCGAACCTACAACCGGACGGACATAGCCCTCGACACCTCACCCTATTCGGGCGGACTGACCACCTGCGAGGCCCTGGCCATGGGAAATCCCGTCGTGGCGCAACCGGGGCTCACCTTCGCCGGCCGCCACTCGGCCAGTCATCTGGCCAATATCGGGCGCCGTGAATGGATCGCCGCATCGCCGCGGGAATATGTCGAGAAAGTCGTCGCCCTCGCATCGGATCGCGACCGGCTGGCGGACATCCGCGCCAATCTCCGCGACGAGGTGTTGGAGTCGCCCTTGTGCGATCCCGCCCGGTTTGCCCGCAATCTCGAGGAAGGCTTGCTGCACATGGCCCAGGGACCGGCCAAACTTGCCTGACGCACCGCAAGAGCGGAGGCCGCATGTCTTCAGCTAAACATCGGAAATGGTGCCCGGGGGCGGATTCGAACCACCGACACGCGGATTTTCAATCCGCTGCTCTACCAACTGAGCTACCCGGGCACCGGGCGATGCGGGCCTCAAGAAGGCCGCGATCGAGAGCGCGGTTTATAGGGTCTGGCCGGGCCGGTGTCCATGACCCAATTCAGCACCTTGTGCACCTCGCGAAAGCGAGGCGCAGGGAGTGCCCTACTGGTCTTCCTCGGCTGGTGGATTGTCTTCGGCGACATCGGCCGGTTCACCGGGAATGGCATAGCTGCCCGTGACCCATTTGCCGAGATCGACATCGGCACAGCGCTTCGAGCAGAAGGGCTTGAAGTCGGGATGGGCCGGCCGGCGGCAGATCGGGCATTTCATGGGCATAAATCGTCGTCCTCGCGTCTATTTGGCGCGCCGCACCTGGGCCGTGTCGCGGCCGGCGCCAGCGACCGTCTTGATCTCGAAGCGCGCACCGATGCGCTCGGTCAGGGCCGGACGCCAGTCGATGACATCGCTGTCCAGCCAGCCGGCGACCTCGTCGGAGACTTCCAGCACGAGGCGCCGGGCCCTATCGGAGCGGGCCTCGCCTTCCAGTCGGCGCAGCGCCGCCAGGGCGCAGCTTTCGACCGACAACCGCCCGTCCGCGTCACACAGCATCTCGGCCAGCGAGCGGGTCTTGCGCTGGCGCGCCATCTCGCCGACGCAGAATTGCGACAGCGGCGCCACGTCGCAGCGGGCGCGGTCGCGCCGGCAAGCCCCCCGCAGGGCCTGTTCGACGGTCTTGCGGTCGGGCTGGCCGCGCATGTTGACGAAATCGATGGCGATGATGCCGCCGAGCCCGCGCAGGCGCACCTGGCGCGCCGCCTCCTTGGCCGCGGAGACATTGAGCGCCACGGCCAGCTGGGCCGCATTGCCCTGGCCCTTGCGGCCGTCGGCGTCGACATCAATCGTGGTCATGGCGCGCGTCTGCTCGATATAGAGCGAGCCGCCGCCGGGCACCGCCGCGCGCGGCTCGAGCGCCTCCTCGAAGGCGGCGTCGATATCCTGGTCGCTTTCGTCGGCCCAGACGGCTTCGGCATCGCCGAACAGCTTGACCAGTCGCTGGGCCAGGATCGGTGCCGGTTCAAGGCATTCCGGGGCGTCGCCGGGCTCGACCTCGACCAGGGCCAGATTGGCGCCCTTCTCGGCATGCGCCTCGCGCGCCACGCGCACGCCGATTGCAGCACCTTCGTGCAGGCCCTTGGGCCGGCCGGACTTGCCGAAGGGCAGGAATCCGTCCTCGGCATGGCCGATATCGACAAAGGCGGCATTGAGCGCCGGCTCGACCCGGCGCACCCGGCCGCGATAGATCTCGCCCTCGACGGCGCGCTGTCCCAGCTCGCTCCAGCGCTCGACGTGCAGCTCGACTATGCGACCGCTCTCGGTCACCGCGGCGCGCGTCTCGCCAACGCTTTCTTCCACCAGGATCTGGCGCTTCATGGTGTTGTCTCCGTCGGCGCGCTCTGTGCGTTCACCGGATAGCCCAGCCCGCCCAGCAGCAGCGTCGTTTCATAGATGGGCAGGCCGACCACGGCGCTGTAGGAGCCGATCAGATTGATCACGAAGCGCCCGGCCATGCCTTGTATACCGTACCCGCCCGCCTTGCCGCGCCATTCCCCCGAGGCGATATAGGCCTCGGTTTCCGCCGCGCTCAGGCGCTTGAACTTGACCCGGGTCTCGACCAGCCGGTCGGCCGTCTCGCCGTCCGGATTGCGCGCCGCAATGCCGGTGAAGACGCGGTGACTGCGACCCGACAGCAGGGCCAGGCAGCGCCGCGCCTCGGCCTCGGTCTCGGTCTTGGGCAGGATGCGTCGGCCGACCCCGACCACCGTGTCGGCGGCCAGCACGAAGGCGTCGCCGCCGGGATGGGCCGCCGCCTTTTCACGCGCCAGGCGCAGCGCCAGAGGCCCGGGCAGCTCGCCGGGGATCTCGTTTTCGTCGATATGGGTGGGTTCCACGGCGTCCGGCGCCAGCCCGGCCTCGCTCAGCAGCGCTTGGCGGCGCGGCGAGGCGCTGGCCAGGATCAGCCGGGCGCCGGGACGCGGAATGCCGGGACGCGGGATGTCGGGACGCGAAGTCTCGGGGCGGGCCGGGCCCGCTTCAGGCTCGTTCATGGCATCACCACGCCGGTTGCGGGCCTCGGGCCTACTTGAAGCGATAGGTGATCCGGCCCTTGGTCAGGTCATAGGGCGTCATTTCGACAAGCACCTTGTCACCCGCCAGCACGCGGATGCGGTTCTTGCGCATCTTGCCCGCCGTGTGGGCAATGATCTCGTGGTCGTTCTCGAGCTTGACCCGGAAGGTCGCATTCGGAAGCAGTTCCGTGACTTCGCCCGGGAACTCCAGCAATTCTTCTTTCGCCATGCGGCTCCTCATTACCAGCCCGTCGGGGGCCGTATTCTGCGGGTAAGTGACCGGTCCGGCAGCCAGGCTGCGCACCGGAGCGCGCTATATAGTCCCGGTCCGGGGGCAAAGTCGAGACTCAAGCACTCCTCGCCTGGTCCGCCCATTCGGCGATGCGTGCGGCGATGGCGTCACGGGTCCGGCGGTAGGCCGCCAGCTTGTCCTCGCGGCTGCCTTGGGTCTCGGACGGATCGGCGATCGGCCAGGCCAGGAATTGCGCCCCGGTCGCGCCGGCATACTCGCGCGCCAGCCGGTCGGCCGCGCTCGACAGCGACACCACGAGCTGCGGCACCGGTTTGCCGACCCCGGCCAGCGCCATTGGCGCAACTTCTTCCGCCTCGATGCCCAGCTCGCCCATCACCGCGACCATGTAGCCGTCCACGAAGGCCGCCGGGATGACGCCACACGAGCGGGCACGGGCCGCCTCCCCGAAGCGCTGACGCCACAGCGCCTCGCCCATCGGCGAGCGGATCGCATTGCGCCCGCATACGAAGAGCACGTCGGGCGGCGTCATGAGGTGGCCCGCCGGTGCAGGGCGCAAATCAGCGTGAACAGGCGCCGCGACGTGTCGAAATCGACCTCGATCTTGCCGCTCAGCCGCTCGCGCAGCAGCGTCGAGCCCTCATTGTGCACCCCCCGGCGTCCCATATCGATGGCCTCGATCTGGGCCAGCGGGGCGTCGCGCACGGCCTCGTAATAGCTTTCGCAAATCAGGAAATAATCCTTGATGATGCGGCGGAGCGGCCCCAGCGCGAACACGAAGGCGCGCACCGGTGCATCGTCTTCCTGGCGCACGTCGAAGACCAGCCGGTCCTCCTCGATCGCCAGGCGCAGGGCATAGGGCCCGTCCTCGACCTCCGCCGACGGCCGGAAGGAGTTGCTTTCCAGCAGGTCGGCAATCGCCACCCGCCGCTCGTGATCGGCATTGACGTCACCGGGGCCCAGGCTGGCCCCGTCGAGGTCGATGCGCACGATACGGTCACCATCCCGGGCCATCATCCGGCCTCGTCATGCCGCGGTCGGCGTACTGCCTTCCACGATGCCGTCAGGTCGGCCATCACCAGGTCGATGCAGGCAACATCGAGTCGCAACTCGCCGCCCCCGGAGAAGGTGAACACCAGGCTGCCCGCCGGCGCCTGCTCGGCGTCCTCGTGCGGCTCGAACCCGATCGCCAGCAGCGACACCACGGCATCCCTGGCACCCTGGCGGATGTTCTGCGACCGCGCGGCCAGGACCTCGCCGACCTGGATGCCGGTGCGCACGCGTTCACGCCGCTTGCCGGCTTCCCAGCGATAGCGGTTGAAGGCCATGGTGAACTGCTTGCGGCGGGCAGAGAATTCGAAATCCCCCAGCAGCGCCACGGCATCCTGCAGCGTGGCAGAGATCACTGGCAGATCGTCGGCGTCCAGGGCGACCAGGCGCAGCGGCGAAGGCTGTCGGCTCACGTGACGGGCTCCCCTCGCGATCGGTCGGCGCGTTCGGCCCGCCTCAATCGCTTTGACGTTCCACACGGGCACCGCACCCGCGCAGCTTGGCTTCGAGGCGTTCAAAGCCCCGATCCAGATGGTAGACCCGGTTGACCACGGTTTCACCCTCGGCGGCAAGCCCGGCGATGACCAGCGACACCGAGGCGCGCAAATCCGTGGCCATGACCGGGGCGCCGCGCAATTGCCCGACCCCGCGCACCACTGCCTCATTGCCGCGCACGGAGATGTTGGCGCCTAGCCGGCTCAGTTCGGGCACGTGCATGAAGCGGTTCTCGAAAATCGTCTCGCGAATCACCGACGTGCCCTCGGCCAGCGACATCAGCGCCATGAATTGCGCCTGCGCGTCGGTGGGAAAACCCGGATAGGGCTGGGTCTCGATGTCGACGGCGTCCAGCCGGTCGCCATTGCGCGCCACGCGCACGCCCGTCGGCAGCTTCTCGCCGGCGACGTCCTCGACGCTCACGCCCGCCTTGCGCATGGCCGACCACAGCGCCTTGTTGTGACCGTACACCGCCCCGTCCAGCAGCACTTCGCCCCCTGTCGCCGCCACAGCCAGCGCATAGCTCGCCGTTTCGATGCGGTCGGCCACGACACGGTGCTCGACGCCGTTCAGGCGTTCCTTGCCCTGGATGCGGATGGTCGACGTGCCGGCGCCCTCGATCTCGGCGCCCATGGCGTTGAGACAATCGGCAAGGTCGGCAATCTCCGGCTCGCGTGCCGCGTTCTCGATGGCGCTTTCGCCCCGTGCCAGCACGGCCGCCAGCATGGCGTGCTCGGTGGCCCCGACCGAGGCAAACGGAAGATCGACCTCGCCGCCTCTGAGGCCGCCCTTGGGCGCCCTGGCGTTGACATAGCCGTCGGCCAGTTCGATCTGGGCCCCAAGCGCCTCCAGCGCCTGCAGGTGCAGGTCCACCGGCCGCGAACCGATGGCACAGCCGCCCGGCAGCGACACCTTGGCCTCTCCTTCGCGCGCCAGCAGCGGTCCGAGCACGTTGAAGGTTGCGCGCATCTTGCGCACCAGGTCGTAGGGCGCATAGGTCGAGCGGATGGTGCCGGCATGCAGCTTCAGCGTCGCCGGGTCGCTCTCCTCGACCAGCACGCCGAGGCTGGCCATCAGATAACCCATGGAACGGGCGTCCGCGAGACGCGGCATTTGCGTCAGTTCGACCGGCTCGTCGGTCAGCAGGGCTGCGGCCATGAGCTTGAGGGCCGAGTTCTTGGCCCCGCTGATGCCAATGCGCCCGTTGAGGCGCTCGCCGCCCTGAATGACAATCCGGTCCATGATCTCTCCCTGAAAGCCCGCAAGGGGCATTGTGTTATCCGCACGGGCGCGTCGGCCTGCCCGTGCTGTTGATCCAGCCGGAATGCGTCAGCCTTGCGGCGAGTCGTCCGGTTCGTCCGTCTTGGTGTCAGCAGCTTTCCTGGCCGCAGCTTTGCGCCGGCGCAGATTCGCACGCAGCGCTTCGGCCAAACGCGCCTCCTTGGAACCGGGTTCCGGGCGCGTCGCAGTCTTGCGGGACGGGGCTTTGGAGGGCGGTGTTTCTGGATCGCTCATGCAAAAGGTCATGTCGAATGCAGCTGACAACGTCAAGACGCCCTTGGCGGATCGAAATGTCTGCGCTATAGCCCCGGTCCTCGACGCCGAAAGGCGACACCGAGCGCCGCTATAGCTCAGGGGTAGAGCGTTCCCTTGGTAAGGGAGAGGTCGAGTGTTCAATTCACTCTAGCGGCACCATTCCCCCCCTTTTCCCAGCCGGGCCCGTCAGCGCTTCTCGCGCTTCGGCCAGTTGAGCTTGAGCTCCGGCTTCACGACATCGGGCCGGTTCTCGCTCTCGAAGCTGATGGCCACCATCCACGGCTTGTAGTCGGGGTGATCGGCGGAGAACTCGGCCACCACCTCGTTCAGGTAGATGTCCTTGATCGGATCGCCGCGCCCCGGCCAAATGCGGAACTTCATGCGCAGGATCTCGCGCCCAGAGCTCAGCGTGATGCGCGCTTCCTTGGACGGTCGCGACAGGAAAATGCCGGGAAATTGCTCGTGGAACCCCTGCATCAGTCGCAGCGCGGTGCGCTCGCCGGCATCGCGCTGCTCGGCATCCCCCGGCAGGGTGACATCGACAATGCAGCGTACATAGCTGCGCGGATAATTGATCACATTGTTCACGGTGCGATTGGGAATCAGCACCTTCGCCCCCAGCGCATTCTCCAGCACCACGAAGCGCATGGTGATCGCCCGCACGATGCCGGTCTGGCCGGAGATCTCCACCAGATCCCCGACATCGAGCAGGTCGGAGAAGATGAAGGTGAGGCCGTTGACCACGTCCTGCACCAGGCCCTGCGAGCCGAATCCGATGGCCAGCCCAATCACCGTGGCGCTGGCCAGATAGGCGGTCAGCGACACACCGAGCTGCTGCAGGATGAATCCGATGGTCAGGAAGTACAGCGTGAACACGCCGATACTGGCCGCCAGCGAGGTCACCGAGCGCAGCTTCTGGTGTCGCCGCTCGGGAAACCGCCCGGCCGTGAACCAGGCGAGAAAGCGGATCAGCCGCACCAGCAGGTGTACCGCCGCGGCGATGCCGACAATTGCCAGTAGCCGCCAGCCCAGCGGCAGCTCGGGAATCGCACTCAACAGTTCAGTCACGTCGCCCCTCCGGTCGGCTTTCGATTGCCAATCGACCGGATGCTACACGACCCCGGCGGCACCGGGACAGCGGATCGACGCAGCGCGCCCGGACCTAGCGCTTCTTGCGCGCCTTGCGGGCGGCATACTTGCGGTCGCGCTCGGCCTTGCGTTCGGCTTCCTCGCGCAGCGCCTGCTCGGCAAACTCGGCTTCCGCCTTGGCCTTGGCCTCGGCCTCTGCAGCCGCGTCCTCGGCCGCTTTCTTGGCCTCGGCTTCCGCCTTGATGCGGGCCGCCTCGGCTTCTTCCGCCTTGACGCGCTCGCGTTCGGCGCGGCGTGCCTCGCGGGCTTCGGCGACCTGACGGCGCTTCTCCGCCTTGGCGGCAGCGACCGGGTTGTCAGGGTCCTGTGCGGACTTGAACTTGTTCAGCAGTGCTTTCTTGGCGTCGGCAGCGGCCTTGCGGCGATCGGCAAAGTTATTCGGGTCGGCGTGTTTCAAGGAAAGTCCAATTCATTCGTGTTGGGTCCGCCGGGCCAGGCGGAAAGCGGCGCACCATAGGGCAAAGCTTGGCAAAACGACATGCCCGAAACTGCTCAGCCCGGGATAAAACATTCAGGCCCGGGATTTGCGCCCCCACGGCTTTGACAAATCAGCCCTGATGGGGAAGGTCTTGGTGTATGCGCAAACCGTCTCCCCGTTCCGTTGCCGCCGTCAGCCTCGTTGGGTTGGTCGCTGTTTACATTGCTGTTTTCCAGCTGGCCGTTGTTTTGCCGCTGGACGAGGCGATCATTGGCGGCCTCGCCCGCCTGGACGGGGCATGGCTCAAGCCGATCTTCACCGCGATCACCATGACAGGCGATTTCGAAGTCACCATGCCGATCGACGTGGTGATTGTCGGCGTTCTGCTGATCCAGCGCGACTGGCGCAGCGCCATCTCCGTCACTGTTCTCTTCCTCGGAGCCTGGGGCATGGTCAAGCTGCTCAAGGGCCTGACCCTGCGCGATCGGCCCTTTGTCGAGCTGTATGGCGGAGTGGAGAATTTCAGCTTCCCCTCCGGCCACGCCACCAATACCGCAGTCACCATTTTCGTCCTGATCTGGCTGGGGCTGTCGGTGCTGCGCGGACAGGCGCGCAAGATCTATGCAGGTGCCCTGATCGCCTGGCTTGGCCTGATGGGCCTGTCGCGCATGTATCTGCAGGCGCACTGGCCCAGCGACGTCCTGGCCGGCTACCTGCTGGCCGCCCTCCTGTTCGCTGTTGTGGCGCTGTTCAAGGGCAGTCTCGCGCCGCTGAAGCGGCCCGGCTATCTCGGTCTCATCGGGGCCGCCTGGCTGCTTATCGCCGGCTGGCACGTGACCACCCAATTCCCCGAAACAATCGAATTCTACGATCCGGAACGGTCCTACGAACAGGTCGACTGAAATCGGCCGCACGCTCCCCTTGCCCCGGCCTGCCGGACCGATAGGGTCGGCGTCATGACTCACCTGTTTCCCGATACCCAGCCCCGCACATCCGGTCACCTCTCCGTCGGTGAAGGCCACAGCCTCTACTGGGAGCGCTGCGGGCGCCCAGACGGCCTGCCCGTACTGGTCCTTCACGGTGGTCCCGGCTCGGGCATCTCGCCGCGCCTGCGCCGCCTGTTCGACCCGGAACGCTTCGACATCATCCTGTTCGACCAGCGCGGCTGCGGGCGCTCGACGCCGCACCTGTCGGTCGACAACAACACCACCGCCGAGCTGATCGCCGACATCGAGGCCCTGCGCGGTGAGCTCGGGGTCGAGCGCTGGATCGTGTTCGGCCCGTCCTGGGGCTCCACGCTCGCCCTCGCCTATGCCGAGGCCCATCCCGACCGCGTCAGCGCCCTGGTGCCCGAAGCCGTCTTTCTGGGGGGCGAGGCCGACCTGCGCTGGATGTTCGACCCGGAACAGGGCTCGCGCGCCTTTCCTGACGCCCACGCCGACTTCATCGACCCGGTGCCGCACGAATGGCGCGGCTCGGTCAACCTCCTGCTCGCCTGGTGCAATGACGCCATGGCCGCGGAGGTAGAGGCCGGCTTTCCGGTCCTGCGCCGTCTCGCCGACCCTGACGCCACTCGCGAAGATCTGCGGGCCTCGACCATCTATCGCTGGAACGAGTATGAGGACCGGCTCTCCTACCTGGATCTCGGACCGCAGGAGGCTCTCGCGGGGCTGCGTCAGAAAGGCGCCGACCAGCTGGCCTCCCGCGCCCTCGTCGAGATGCACTACTTCCGGCACAACTGCTTCCTCGAACGCGACCAGCTGATCCGTCAGGCCGACGCCCTCAAGGACATCGAAATGCACATCCTGCATTCGCGCTACGACATGGTGTGCCCGATCGAGAACGCCTTCCGCCTGGCCGAGGCGTGCCCGCACGCCAAACTGCACATCGTGCCGGTCAATGGCCATGCCATGACCGAAGCGACCCAGGGGCCGCTCAACGCCATCATGGACGAGATCGCCGGACATCTGGATGACAGTGCTCACTGACCCCTAGGCCCCTGGTGCCCGGGGGATCCAGGCATGTATCCCCAGCCTTACCCGTCCGGCGGTGAAACCCCCGCCATTGGCGGTCAGGACGATCGGCGTGTCGGCATAGAAGGGGGTCGGCGACACCACGCCGAGATTGCTGTCACCGGGATTGATCCCGAGCATGCCACCGAATTTCGCCGGGTCCCCGGGCAGGCCGCAGTCAAAGCTGCTGGCGCCCGCAATCGCCTCCGACACGGTCACCGACACCGCCATCAGGACCGCGCGTTGCGGAATGACCGGCGCGGTCGAGACCGTGGCTCCCGAGAGGCCGGTCAGCTCGGCCTCGATGACAACCGCCTCGGTTGCCGCACCGAGCGCGCCCTCGGCGATCCAGTGCCGGGACGCGGCAACGTGCCAGCCCGCGCTGCCAAAGCGCACCTCATGGTCCTCGTCCGCCACATGCACCCGCCTCCCGCTTGCCGGCGTCACCACGTGCCAGCTGCCGTCGCGCCAGTATGCAATCTCCCCTGCCGGGACGGTCGACCAGTCCGCGCCACTCGCGCCGGCCGGAACGATCCAGGCCTGCCCCTCCAGCGGCCCGGTCGGCTGCTCTATCACCGATCGGCTTTCCACCGCCGTCATGACCAGCGCGTCGAGCGCGAGCAGCGCTTCGTTGACGGTCACATGCTTCTGGGCTTGGGCGGGCTGGATCAGCGGCAGTCCCAGTCGGGGCGTTGTTTCGGCCATCGGTTCATCCTCGCATTTCACCATCATCCGGGGCGCATTCTACACCCGCCAGAGGGGGGTGGGGATGAACGGGCCAACTGCCGATACAAGCGACGCGCCCTTGACGCCCGCGCCCCACGTGCTTTTTCTCCGCGCCTGCATGGACTTCCGGCGAAGGGATGAACCCGATATGAGCGACAGCGACAAAGTCTCGGACCGGGGAAAAATTTTTTCCGCGGCGGAATCCTGGCGTCCCCTGGCCGAAAAAGCCCTGCGCGGTGCTGCCCTGTCGACGCTGGATCGCCGAACCGTGGACGACATCCTGCGCGGCCCGGTCTTCTTTGACCGCCCCGCCGAAAGCCACGCCGTCGACACCGCGCCGCGCGATCTCCACCTGCCCTGGGGCATGCGCCAGACCATCGTCGAGCAGACACCCTCATCCGCCAACGAGGCCGCCCTCGCCGACCTCATGGGCGGAGTCTCGGAACTGGAATTGCGGCTCGACCCTGAAGGCCGCTTCGGCCTCAAGGCCAACGAGCTCGACCTGCTGGACGCCGCCCTGAAGGGCGTCGACCTGTCGCTCGCCCCGGTCCATCTCGACTGTATTGCCGGCCAGGGCCACCACGCCCGCCTGGCGCTCAGCCTGTTCGCCCGCCGTCGCCTGGACGGAGAGCTCCTCGAGGGCGGCCTCGGCCTCGGCCCGATCGAACGGGCAGCCCGTCAGGGCGTGGCCCTCGACCCGGACTGTTTCACCAAGGCGCGCGAAATCACCGAACTGTCCCAGGCCGCCTTCCCGCGTCTCAAGGTCTATCGCCTCAATGCCGCCCTCGCCTTCGAGGCTGGCGGAAGCGAAGTCCAGGAACTCGCCGTCATGGCCGCCGCCGGCGCGGCCTACATGCGTCACCTGCTCGACTGGGGCTTCGACGCCGATACCGCGGCTGGCCTGATCGAGGCCCGCCTCGCCGCCGACAGCGACATCCACCTGACCATCGCCAAGCTGCGCGCCGCGCGCCGCATCTGGGCCCGCATCGCCGACGCCTTCGGCGTCGCCCCCGACCAGCGCCGCCTCGCCCTGCACGTGCGCACCGCCGGTCGCATGCTGTCGGCCAGCGATGCCTGGACCAATCTGATCCGCACCTCCTGCGCCGGCTTCGCAGCCGCCGCCGGCGGCGCCGATGCGATCACCGTGCGGCCGCTCACCGCGGCCATCGGCCGGCCCAACGCCTTCGCCCGCAGGGTCGCCCGCAACCTGCACATCCTGCTGGCCGAGGAGAGCCATCTCGGCAACGTCACCGATCCGGCAGCCGGCGCCTTCCTGCACGAGCATCTGAGCGACCAGCTGGCCCACCAGGCCTGGGCCCTGTTCCAGGACATCGAACGCCGCGGCGGGCTCGCCGACGCGTTTGCCGACGGCTGGCTGCAGGGGCTGATTGCCGACAAGCGCGAGCAGCGCCTGGTCCGCATCCGCGACGGCCAGGATCCGATTCTCGGTGTCACCCAATACGTCGATCCCGATCCCCGCCCGGTCCCGGTCGAGGATGAATGGCCCGAGGAGGAGGACGTCCCCGACACCGCCCTCGCCCCGGTCCGCTTTGCCGCCGAGTTCGAAGGGAAACAAGCATGACCCGCCCCGATTTCACCCGTCTCGACCTTGGCGAAGCCCAGAGCCCCGGCACCGGTTCGCGTGACCCGTGGACTCCGGCAGAAGGCATTGCGATCCAGGCCCAATACCGGGCCGAGGACACCGCCGACCTGGACACACTCGAAGTGCCGCCCGGCGCCGCGCCCTTTGTCCGCGGCCCCTATCCGACCATGTTCCTCCAGCGCCCCTGGACGATCCGGCAATATGCCGGCTTCTCCACCGCGGAGGATTCCAACGCCTTCTACCGGCGCAATCTCGCGGCCGGCCAGAAGGGCCTGTCCGTGGCCTTCGACCTGGCCACCCACCGCGGCTATGACAGCGACCATCCGCGCGTCTCCGGCGATGTCGGCATGGCCGGCGTGGCCATCGATTCGATCTACGACATGCGCACCCTGTTCGACGGCATCCCGCTCGACGAAATGTCGGTGTCGATGACCATGAACGGCGCCGTCCTGCCGATCATGGCGCTCTACATCGTCGCCGCCGAGGAACAGGGCGTGAAGCCGGACCAGCTCTCCGGGACCATCCAGAACGACATCCTCAAGGAGTTCATGGTCCGCAACACCTACATCTATCCGCCCTCGCCCTCGATGCGGATCATCTCCGACATTTTTGCCTACACGTCGGAAAAAATGCCGCGTTTCAACTCGATCTCGATCTCCGGCTACCACATGCAGGAAGCCGGTGCCTCGGCTGACCTCGAGCTCGCCTACACCATCGCCGACGGGCTGGAATACATCGCCACCGGCATCGAGGCCGGCCTCGATGTCGACGCCTTCGCGCCGCGCCTGAGCTTCTTCTTCGGCATCGGCATGAATGTCTTCATGGAGATCGCCAAGCTGCGCGCCGCGCGCCTGCTGTGGGCCCGGCTGGTGAAAGAACGATTTGATCCCAAATCGGAAAAATCGATTTCCCTGCGCACCCACTGCCAGACCTCCGGCTGGTCGCTGGCGGCCCAGGACGTGTTCAACAATGTCGGACGCACGACCCTCGAGGCGATCGCCGCCGTCGACGGTCACACCCAGTCCCTGCACACCAATTCGCTCGACGAGGCGCTCGCCCTGCCGACCGATTTCTCCGCCCGCATCGCCCGCAACACCCAGCTCCTGCTGGCCGGCGAGGCGCATCTCTGCGACGCCATCGATCCGTGGGGCGGCAGCCACTACATCGAGCGCCTGACCCACGACCTGGCCGACCGGGCGATGCAGCATATCGCCGAGATCGACGAGCTCGGCGGCATGGCCAAGGCCATCGAGGCCGGCATCCCCAAGCTGCGCATCGAGGAAGCCGCCGCGCGTACCCAGGCCCTGATCGACAGCGGCCAGCAGACCATCACCGGCGTCAACAAGTTCCGCCTCGACGAGGAAGAGGACGTGCCGGTCCTCAAGGTCGACAATTACATGGTCCGCAAGCAGCAGATCGAGAAGCTCGAAAAGCTCCGGGCCGAGCGCGACCAGGCCCGGGTCGACCGCGCCCTCGACGCGCTGACCAAGGCCGCCGAGACCGGCGAGGGCAATCTGCTCGCACTGTCCGTCGATGCCGCCCGGGCCAAGGCCACGGTGGGCGAGATCTCCGATGCCATGGAACGCGCCTTCAACCGCCATGTGGCGGAAATCAAGGGCGTATCCGGCATCTACGCCGCGGCCGCCGGCGATGATGACCGTGTGGTCCGGGCCTGCCGCCTCGCCGAGAAGTTCAAGGAGCTGCACGGCGAGAAACCGAAGATCCTGATCGCCAAGCTTGGCCAGGACGGTCATGACCGGGGCCAGAAAGTGGTCGCCTCGGCCTATGCCGACCTCGGCTGGGACGTCGTTATCGGCCCGCTCTTCCAGACCCCGGCCGAAGCGGCCAAGCTGGCCGCCGAGGAGAAGGTCCACGCCGCGGCCGCCTCGTCGCTGGCGGCCGGCCACCTCACCCTGGTGCCCGAACTGCGCGACGCCCTGCGCGATGTCGGCCGCGAGGATGTGCTGGTCATTGTCGGCGGCGTCATCCCGCCGGACGACGAGCCGGTGCTGCGCCAGATGGGCGCCGCCGCCGTCTTCCCCCCCGGCACCATCATCGCCGACAGCGCTGTCGTCCTGCTCGAACGCATGGGGGTGAGCGAGCCGGAAGAGGCCTGATTGGAGGTTCTGCGGACGCCCGAGGCGGGCCGCGCGATTTTCGTTGCTAGGGCGAGCGTTTCCGTCAATATCGCCGAATGATAACGGCTTTCGCCGGACTGCTCGATACCCATTCGGCGTGGATTGCCCTCGCCCTTGTCGGCTTGCTCCTGGCGGCATTCATCACCGAAGCCTACCCCCCGGAAGTGATCGCCGCTGCCGGGGCCGCTGCCTTTTTGACGCTCGGCCTGGTCGACACTTCAACCGCCCTCGCGGCCTTCGCCAACCCGGCCCCGATCACCATCGGCGCCCTGTTCGTGATCACCGGCGCGCTGCTGCGAACCGGCATCCTGGAGGCGGTCAGTAGACGGCTCATCGGGCTGGCCAGCACGGCGCCGGCTGCGGCGCTTGCCAGCATGTTCGGGGGCACATTCGCGGCCTCGGCCTTTCTCAACAACACGCCGGTGGTGATGATCATGACGCCGATCGCCCGCCGGCTCGCCGAGCCCTTGCGCACCCTGCCCTCCAAGCTCCTGATCCCGGTTTCCTACGCCGCAATTCTCGGTGGCACCTGCACCCTGATCGGCACCTCGACGAACCTGCTCGTGGACGGTCTGGCCCGCGATCTGGGACTGCCCCCGTTCAGCCTGTTCGAGATTACCGGGCTGGGCCTTGGCGTCGGCCTGGTCGGTGGTCTCTACCTGCTGCTGGCCGGCCCCCTCATGCTGCCCATGCGCCCGTCACTGTCCGACACGCTGGAGCGCCGTGAGCAGTCCCGTTTCATTGCCGAAGTCGTGGTACCGATGAATTCGGCGCTCATCGGCCAGCCACCGCGCCAGGCCGCACCATTCCGCCACCCCGACGTCAGCCTCGTGGATCTGCTGCGCGACGGACGGTCGTTTCGCGCCGAACTGGACGCGACGCGGCTTCGCGCCGGCGACCGCCTGGTCGTCGAGACCTCGGCCGGCGAACTTCTCGGCCTGCGCGAGACCCTGGGGCGCCAGAGCGAAATCCAGCCCCTATCCTCGCGCAAGCTGGTCATTGTCGAAGCCTTGGTCGGCCCCGGCCGCGGCCTGGTCGGCCGCACGCTCGCCGATCTCGACCTGCCGACCCGCTACGGTGTGTTTGCCCTGGCCCTGCACCGGCGCGGACGCAATTTCGGCGGCGGGTTCGAGCACGAACACTTGCAGGTCGGCGACACGGTCCTGTTCGAGGGCGCGCCGGACGCGATAGCCCAGCTGTCCGCCCGCATCGACCTGCTCAGCCTGAACCAGACGGCCGCCCGGCCCTACCGGCGGCGGCGCGCGCCGGTGGCCCTGCTCATCCTGGCCGGCATCGTCCTGCTCGCGGCCTTCGATATCGCGCCGATCGCCGCCCTGGCCCTGATCGGCGCTGCCCTCGTCCTGGTCACCCGCTGCATTGATGCCAGCGAGGCCATGAGCTCGATCGACGGACGACTGCTGACGCTGATCTTTGCCATGCTGATCGTCGGCAGCGGGCTGGAACAATCCGGTGCCGTCGAACTGGTCATCGGCCAGGTCGCGCCGGGGCTGGCAGGCGCCCCGCCCTGGCTCGTCCTGGCGCTCGTTTACGGCCTCACCTCTGTCCTGACCGAAACCGTCACCAACAACGCCGTCGCGGTCATCATGGTCCCGCTGGCGGCGGCCCTGGCTGCCCAGCTGGGGCTCGATCCACGGCCCTTCCTGGTAGCCGTGATGTTTGCGGCCAGCGCCAGTTTCGCCACCCCGATCGGCTACCAGACCAACACGCTGGTCTACATGGCCGGCGGGTATCGCTTTGCTGATTTCCTGGTCATCGGGTTGCCGATGAATATCGTGGTCGGCATCGCCACCATCTTGCTGACCCCCAGATTCTGGCCCCTGGCCTGACCGAAATCTGAAGCCTGGCCCTTGCAAACTACTGCGGCGACCACAGGTTAGGAGTCCCCCCAACACGAACCCCGGAGCGCTTCCTGATGAATATCCTGATGATCCTGACCTCCCACGACAAGCTGGGCGACACTGGCAAGAAGACCGGTTTCTGGCTCGAGGAGTTCGCCGCGCCCTACTACGTGTTCAAGGATGCCGGTGCCGAGATTACCCTGGCCTCGCCCAAGGGCGGACGCCCGCCGCTTGATCCGATGTCGGACGATGAGGACGCCCAGACCGAGGCGACGCGGCGCTTCAAGAGCGACAATGAGGCCAATGCCGCCCTGGCCCATACCGAGCGCCTGGCCACGGTCTCCGAAAGCGATTTCGACGCCGTCTTCTTCCCCGGCGGACATGGACCGCTTTGGGACCTGGCCGAGGACAAGGACAGCCAGGCCCTGATCGAGGCCTTCGCCGCCGCTGGCAAGCCGATCGCCGCTGTCTGCCACGCGCCGGCCGTGTTCCGCCATGTCAAGACCGCCGACGGCGAGCCTTTCCTCAAGAACCGCCAGGCGACCGGCTTCACCAATTCCGAGGAAGAAGCGGTCGGCCTGACCGATGTCGTGCCCTTCCTGATCGAGGACATGATCCGCGAACAGGGCGGCAGCTACGGCAAGGGACCGGACTGGGGACAATTCGTCGTTTCCGACAATGGCCTCATCACCGGCCAGAACCCGGCATCCTCGGCCCCCGCGGCCAGCGACCTGGTGGCCCTTGTCCGCGACCGCGAAGCCGCACTGGCCTGATCAGGCCGGCGTGACCCGAGACGGGCGACCACCTGACTGGCGGTCGCCCGCTTCTGACCGAAACCAGGGAACACCGAATCCAGGGAACAGGGGCGCGCAAACCTCGTTACACGCTTGCATGCGCCCGTTCAGTTCGGCGTCATGCGGTCCGTGTCAGACTGTCCAATGCGATTGTGCAAAGGAAATCCACCATGCGCCCCGTCCTTGTCGCCCTTGCCCTGCCCCTGCTTCTGGCCGCCTGCGCGTCCGGTCCCAGCCCCTACGCGCCCGCCAGTGGCGATGAGCGCGGCTGGTCGGTGCGCCAGATCGAGGCGGACCGGTTCCGGGTGCGCTATGCCGGCGGCCGCGACATCTCATTCGAGGAAGCGGAAAACCGCGCCCTGCGCCGCGCCGCCGAACTGACACTGGAACAGGGCGGCGACTGGTTCATGGTCACCGGGCGGACCGGCGACGGCGATGACCGCAACCCGGTCCGCGTCGGCGGATCGCTCGGCCAGTCCTGGGGCTCCGGCGGTTATTCCGGCCGCAGTGTCGGCCTCGGCCTGCGTTTCGATGCCGGGGCAGGCGAAAAGTCCGTGACCCTGGAAATCCTGGTCCGCAGCGGTGAAATCCTCGACATTCCCGACGCCTACGACGCCCGGGATGTGCTGTCTTACAGTCCCTCCGCGCGCGCTCGCTAGGCCGGTTATGATGGCGCTTCGAACCGCAAACGGGAGCAAGTGTCATCATGATCGTCACCACCACCCCCTCCGTCGAAGGCCATAGCATCACCGCCTACAAGGGCGTCGTTACCGGCGAGGCCATTCTCGGCGCCCACCTGTTCCGCGACCTGTTCGCCGGCATCCGCGACATTGTCGGCGGCCGCTCCGGCTCCTACGAGAAATCGCTGCGCGAAGCCCGCGAGATCGCCCTCAAGGAACTCGAGGACGAAGCCCGAAAGCTGGGCGCCAACGCCGTCGTCGGCGTCGACCTCGACTACGAAGTGATCGGCGAACAGGGCTCGATGCTGATGGTCTCGGCGTCAGGGACCGCGGTCAGTCTCGACTCGTGAGCTGTTTCGCCTGACCGACCCAGTCGTCGCGGCGGATGCGGCCACGACCGTTGATCTCGGCATCCCAGCGGTCGATGTCGGCATCGCTCCAAGCGGCTATGTCCGCCAGGCGCGAGACACCGCCCTTCTTCAGGGCGGCCTCCGCCTTGGGACCCAGTCCTTTGATTTTCTTGAGGTCGTCGTCGCTGCCTTTGGGCATGCCGGCGACTGAATCCTGGCTGGACGCTTCCGGGGTCACCGGATTGGCCGGGCTGACCAGCGCCGGTTCTTCCGGCTCGGCATCGAGCGCGGCCTCACTGTCGGAGGACTCCAACTCCATTGGTTCATCGTCTTCGCTGTCCGGAACGACAGGGTCGGCCGGCGCGGCGACGGCCTTGCCGGGATCATCTTCGGGCTCGGACCGATCGGCTGACCGTGACGCCCCCGTCTCTCCCAGCCGTCGCGCCAGCGTTTCGTTCTCGCGCCGCAGTTCAGCCGCTTCCTCGCGGGCCTCGACCAGTTCGTCCGAGCGCCCCGGACCACTCCAGATCCGGTAACCCAGGAGCACGCCGAGACCGACGGCGATCAGCAGGAGCAGGCCCATTTGCCAGATCAGGAAGAGCATGTCTCAGTCCTCGGTTGAAGTGATCGAAAACACGATGCCGGGCTCGCCCTCGCCCAGCACGGCAACGTCGACACGGTCGGCTGCCGGCGTCGTCCGGAACGCATTGCGAACCGTCGCGATGCGCCCCTGGTCTAGCTGGGCCAAGCCACTACCACCCGTCAGGGTGATAGCCAGACGGGCATTGTCCGGACAGGCGGCAAAGGCCCGGGCAATCCGCCGCAGGGCCACTGCGGTCAACGGACTGGCGGCCGGGCCATCGCGCTCGAAGCGCAGCGCCTCGGTGCCCTGTGCCGCCCGAATGACGGTTGCGCAGGCGGCCACGGAAGGGATGCGCGACACGGAAGGCGCTCCGGCCGGGGTGACCAGGCTGGCGGCGGTGAACGGCAGCGGCATGTTGGCCAGCGCATTGGCCACAGATTGGGCGATCTGCGGATTGGCCGCCTCCCCGACCAGCGCGGCCTGGTTGCCCTGCAGCACCACCGCACCGCGTTCTAGCCTCGCCAATTGTCCCAGGAGGCGGCGCGCCGCCACTTCCCATTCCGGCGACACCGCGCCGCCTGGAACCAGGGTCAGGTCGGTGTCCGCACCCTGGCTGAAATTGGCTTCGGCAAAGCGTGTTATGGCATCGCGGGCCTGGGCGTCGCTGGCATCGCCGCGAATCTGCACCCGCCCGTTGAGGCTCATGTCGGCGCGGAACAGAAAGCCGCGTTCGACCCGGGCCGGAATGGTCTCGTCGATGACGCGGGTGACCCCGCCGGCGATCATGCCGCCCGCCCAGGTCGAATTGGCCACGGCATCAACTGCATCAATGCGATCAAGATCACTCGGCGCAGCTCCGGTCAGGACTGCGACCTGGCCGTTCATCCGCACCGTCGCCCAATCATGCCCCCGGGTCTCCAGCGCAGCCATCGCATTGTCGCGCAACCGCCCCTCGATGGCGCCCACCGAGAACGGCCCGACCGACAGGACGAACGCCGTGCCGAGCACGAATAATCCCGCCGCGATCAAGAGCAGCTTGCGGACACGTGGGCTGGCGGTCATGACGGTCATCAGGGCGGTTCCAAGGGACGCGGCAAACCCGGTCCAACTCGTGGCCGAGTCACAGGTTCGAGCTCTAAACACCATTAAAGATTAGGCATCTCAAGAACGCAATCGGTGAGGTGTTAAAGCATTAAAAAAGGGGCCGGAGCGATCGCTCCGGCCCCTCTCCAGTTCTACGGGACCTGGTCCTAGCGGCGCGCGCGCAGGGTCAGGCCATAGGTCCGCGGCTGGCCGAGGAAGGCGTTGAACGAGCCCGGCTGGAAGGGACCGTCGAAGCCGACCTGGATGTAATCCTCGTCGAACAGGTTGCGGCCCCACAATTCCAGCGACCAGGATTCGTCGCCGGCACCGATGCCGACCCGGCCGTTGAAGATGGCGTAGGCGTCCTGGACCTTTTCCGGATCCAGGTCCGAGCCGGTATTCTGCTCCGACATCCAGCGCCCGTCGAGGTGCGCCAGCCACATCATGCCATTGTCGAAATCACCGTTGTAGGTGACCGAACCGGAGGCATACCATTCCGGTGCCAGCGAGAAGTTCTGACCCGACAGACGGTCGACGTCTGGCGTCCCCGTCGGGGAGAATTCGTCGTAACTTGCATCGGCATAGGTGATACCACCCTGCATGGTCAGGCCCGGAATTTCATCCGGCAGCCACAACAGTTCCAGCTCGGCGCCCTGGGTCGAGGCCCCGTCAATGGAGGTCACGAAGAAGGCGATACCGTTGAAGGTGTTGAGCTGGTAGGTGCCGAATTCCGAGCGGAACAGATAGAAGTTGGCGAGCAGGCTGTCATTGAGCCATTCGGTCTTGAAGCCGAGCTCATAACTGTCCACCGTCTCCGGGTCGAAACGCGCCGGATAGCTTTCCGGATTGGCCAGAACGCTGGTGAAATTCACCGCCGACGAGCCTGCCTGGGTAAAGCGGTCGAGGTTGAAGCCGCCCGCCTTGTAGCCCCGCGAATATGTGGCGTACGCCAGCAGATCCTCGTTGAAGCGATGCGACAGCGAGAGCAGGCCGGAGACCTCGTTCTCTTCCAGGGACTGGGTGTTGTCGATCCGTGAGAAGACATCACGCGAGAATGGCAGGCAGGTGAAGGTACCGAACTGGACCAGGCTGGCCACGGGCACGCCCGACCCGCCGGAGAAGCCGGCCAGGATGGCCTGGTTGGTCGGGGTCGAGAAGTCCAGCGCGTCGCCGAACACCGCTTCCCAGACGTCACAGGCCGGCACGGCGCTGTCGGCAAAGTCGAAGGTCGCCGTCTTCTCCGTCGAGGTGTGACGCAGGCCGAAGGTCAGGTCGGTATTGTCACCCAGACGCCAGGTATTGTGAGTGAAGAAGCTGAGACTCTCGCCCTCCTGCGTGTACACATCCCCCAGCGGATTGCCGCCATTGAGCGGCGCGCCCTGGCCCGGGGCCAGGCCGGTAAAGCCCGGAATGAAGGTGAAGCCGAGCCCGTTGGCCAGGTCGGTGACCAGGGTCGGGCTGCCGCCCAGCAGGCCGAGATAGGGTTCGAACTGGGCGCCCATCACGATCGCATCGGCGCGCAGCAGCGACTCGTCCGAGTAGTACATGCCGAACAGCCAGTCGAAGTCCTCGGTCTCGCCGGCGATCCGCGCCTCGAAGGTCAGGTTCTCGAACTCGAACCGGTTTTCGTCGGCATTGCGGTAGACGATATCGGCGCCGGTGAAGTCGGTGTCCTGGCCGGACCGCAAATCATAGCTGCGGTCGGAAATGATCGCGGTCAGGTCGAAATTGTCGAACTCCCAGTTGAGTTCGGCCTGCATTCCGCTGTCTTCGATCTCCTGCTCGGTTGGCCGGTTGGACTGGATGACGCGTCCGAACGGGTCCTCATTGCCCGGCGTCGGCCGGGCCCCGGGAACCAGCGCGTTGATGGCCAGCGAGGTCGGCCCCGAGACGATGCTCGGCGCGCCGCAGCAATCTTCATCGCGCTCGGTATAGTCCCCTCCGACCAGAAGGCTGACGCGGTCATTGAACTCGAACAGAACCTGGCCGGTGACGGTGTGGAAGTCCTGGTTGGCATCCTCGGTCTCGGTGCGCGGACCGTTGAAGGTCTGCACGGTCTGGAAGCCGTCGCGCTGGCGCCGGGCGCCATAGAGGCGGAAGGCGACCTGCTCGGCCACCGGGCCTGTAACACCACCCGACAGGCCCCAGCCGTCGGCTCCGCCGCCCTGAATGGTTGCTTCACCATGGGCCGCGAACTCGAACTCGGGACGCTTGGTCACGATATTGATGATACCGGCCGACGTGTTCGCCCCGAACAGCGTACCCTGGGGGCCGCGCAGCACTTCGATGCGGGACAATTCGCCGAGATCGTTGAAGCCGACGCCGGTCCGGGCACGCGGGACACCGTTGATGACAACACCGACGGAGGATTCAAGACCCGGATTGTCGCCCACAGTGCCAATGCCGCGGATACGGGCCGTGGTGACAAATTCGTTGGAGGTGGAGGTCACGTTCAGGCCCGGCGCGATCACGGCCAGATCCTTGAGGTCACGCACACCGGCGTTGGTCAGCAATTCCTCATTATAGGCGGTCACAGCGACCGGGACATCCTGGATGCCCTGTTCGCGTTTCTGGGCGGTCACGGTGATGACGTCAACCGACCGGGTTTCCTGAGCCGCGGCCTGGCCGGCGCAGAGCGCCGTTGTCGAAGCAGCCGCAAGCAGCAGTGTACGGTAAAATGCAGTTCTCAAGGATCTTCCTCCCGTTTGGGGGCGGACAGATCCGCCCAAACAGCTCGCCAGTTCTTGTGCCCCACTGGTCAAGCTCGATCAGCTTGCGCGAATTCCTCAACAGGGTGAAGAAAAATCAGGGTTGGAAATCAGGCCCATTGCCATACCGGCGGCTCAAACGCGTTATTTCTAACTGGGTGTTGCCGTTTGAACACAGCAGGAATACTTGCCGGATCGCTCTGGCCCGTGCCTGATACCGCACCGCGCAACCGGAGACCGATCCGTGCAAAATTCCCGTCCGAAACTCAACCTGACCGCCGGGGTCGCGCTGCTGGCTGCAATCGTCCTGTCGGGCCTCGCCGCCGCCCAGCCGCTACAGCCCGCGGACATCTTCCGTCTCGAAGCCGCGGCCGACCCGCGCATATCTCCGGACGGGACGCGCATCGCCTATATCCGCCGCAGCAATGACATCCGGAACGACGAGACGCTGGAGGCGGTCTGGCTGGTCGAGGTGGATGGCACCGCACACCGCCCGCTCCTGACGGAACCGGGCACTGCCAGCCTTCCGCGCTGGTCGCCCGACGGCGCACGACTGGCCTATCTTCATCAGCTGGATAGTACCACCACCCTGCGGGTCTTTGAGCCCGCTACAGGCGCGCACCGAAGCATCACCACCCTGGAAATCGGTCCCGGTGAAATGGCCTGGTCGCCGGATGGAAGCCGTCTCGCGGTGGCTGCATTCCTGCCGGGTCAGGGTGTCCCCGCCGCCGCCCTGCCGCAGCGAGAGGATGATATGGACTGGGCCGCCGGCGCCCAGGTTGTCCAGCGTCTGGGTTACCGCTTTGACGGCGTCGGCCCGATGCCGGTCGGTTCCCAGCAGTTATTCCTCATCGACCTGGCAACTGGCCGGATCGGCCAGCTGACCCGTGACAGCGTAGGAGCGTCCGGCGATTTTGCCTGGACGGCCGACGGCCGCGCCCTGGTGTTCGCCGCCGACCGGCGTCCGGCATCAGGTACACTGGCCCCCGACAGCGAACTCTTCCGTCTGGATATCGCCACCGGCCGCACGACACCACTGACCGGGCGCACCGGCCCCGACACCAGCCCCCGCCCGTCCCCCGATGGTCGCCACCTGGCCTGGCTGGGTTTTGATGACCAGCGCCTTGGCTATCACAATGTCGAGCTTTATGTCGGCTCGGCCGATGGCTCTTCCCCGCGCAGCCTGAGCCACGCCCTGGACCGGTCGGTTGCGGCACCGGTCTGGCGCGCCGACGGTCAGGGGCTGCTGGTTCTGGTCGAGGATCACGGCGATACGCGGATCGCCGAGGTGTCTCTGGACGGCACCACGCGATACCTGACCGACGGCCTGATCGGCGCCACCTTCGGCCGCCCCTATACAGGCGGCAGCTTCAGCCTCTCAGACACCGGGCTTGTCGCGGCCACCTTGGGTTCGAGCACCTCACCATCCGATATTTACGTCGGCGAGCCAGGCCGCCCGTTATCGCGGCTGACAAGCCTGAATGCCGACATTCTGCCCCAGCGCCGGCTCTCACCGGCCGAACCGGTCAGCTGGACGTCGCCACATGACGGCCGGCAGATCGATGGCTGGGTGCTCTATCCGCCGGGCTTCGACACGCGACGGGAATGGCCGATGATCCTGGAGATCCACGGCGGTCCGTTCTCCGCCTATGGTCCATCCTTCTCGGCAGAGCTCCAGCTCATGGCCGCCGCCGGCTATGTCGTCCTCTTCTCGAACCCCCGCGGTTCAACGAGTTACGGTCATGAGTTCGCCAACCTGATCCATCATGACTATCCCGGTGACGACTATGACGACCTGATGGGTGGGGTGGATTTCATGCTCAGCCGCGGGTTCGTCGATCCCGACCGCCTGTTTGTCACCGGCGGTTCGGGCGGCGGCGTGCTGACCGCCTGGATCATCGGCAAGACCGACCGTTTCGCTGCCGCGGCGGTCGTCAAGCCGGTCATCAACTGGGCCAGCTTTGTGCTCTACTCCGACCTGCCGCAATACTTCTATCGCTACTGGTTTGCCGGCCCGCCCTGGGAAATCCCGGACGAATACTGGCGCCGTTCGCCGCTTTCACTGGTCGGCGAGGTGTCGACGCCGACGCTGTTGATGGTCGGTGGCTCGGACCTGCGCACTCCGGTCGCGGAGACCGAGCAATACTACGCCGCACTGCAGTTGCGTGGCGTTCCGAGCCGGCTGGTCACTATTCCGGAGACCTATCACGGCATCGCCAATTCCCGGCCTTCACGCCTTCTGACCAAAGTGGCGGAGATCCTGCGTTGGTTCGAGGAGTATGATCCGGCGCCAAACGCCACGGGCACCGCTCGGCCCGCTGCCGAATAGCGCCGTCAACGAACGGGAGTGCACAGATGCCGGAAATCACCATCGCCGCCATTCAGGCAGCCCCTGTCTTGTTCGACCGCGAGGCGTCTTTGGACAAGGCCTGCGACCTGATCCGGCAGGCCGCTGCAGGAGGAGCCCGTCTGGCAGCCTTTGGGGAGACCTGGCTGCCCGGCTACCCTTTCTTCATCGAGGCCCCCTTGAGCCCGCTCTGGTGGGAGGCGGCAGCGCTTTATCTGGAGAATGCCATCCAGGTTCCGGGGCCGGAGACCGAGACACTGTGCCGGGTGGCGAGGCAGGCCGGAATCGATGTCGTGATCGGCGTCGCCGAGCTCGACCCGACAACCCGCGGCAGTGTCTATGCCAGTCTCGTCTTCATCAGCCGCGACGGTGAACTGCTCGGGCGCCATCGCAAGCTCAAGCCGACGCATCATGAGCGGTCGGTGTGGGCCGACGGCGACGCTGAGGGCTTGCAGGTCCACGATCGGCCCTATGGCCGCCTGTCCGGCCTCAATTGCTGGGAACACAACATCCTGCTGCCCGGCTTCACCCTGATCAGTCAGGGCACCCAGTTCCACGTTGCCGCCTGGCCCGGCCGCGAGCCGGAAAGCGCGCCCGACAACCCGGTCTGGTCACGCCAGGTCCTGCTGTCGCGGGCATTCGCCAGCCAGGCCGGCGCCTACGTGGTCGCGCCAGCCGGGCTACGCCTCAACGAGCACGTCCCCGAGCGGTTTCGCGAACTGTCCAGCTTTGAGCATACCGGCCAGAGTGTCATCATTGACCCGCGCGGCGAGATTATCGCCGGCCCCGCGGAAGGCGAGACCATCCTCTATGCGCGGGCCGACACGCGTGAGATCGCCAAGGCCAAGTCGGCCTGCGACCCGGCCGGGCATTACTCGCGTCCCGACCTGTTTGAGCTGCGCCTCGCCGGCCGCCGTATTTTTCCGCCGGACCCGACAGGCAAGTTCAAGAATTAGGCGGATGCGCTGGGGCGTGCGGCCACAGCCTCATACCAACGGGCCAGGTGCACCTGGTCCTCGCTCGCACGGATCTTCACCCACTTCGCGAAGTCGACGAATACGAAGGCCGCGATGTCGGCGGCGCTGAAGCGCTCACCCGCCAGATAAGCCTCGTTGCCCAAGCGCTGGTTCATTTCTGCAAGGAAAGCGGTCGCCCGTTCACGCCCCCGTTCGGCCAGTTGGGGAATCTGCTCGTAGGGGCGCGGCCCAGGCAAGGCAGCCTTCTGGAAAAAGTCCGAGGTGTTGCGCAACACCTCGGCGACCGCCATCAGGCCTTCCCATTCGACCCGGCTCCACCATTCCGCAACCAGCGCTCGCTCCACGGGATGAGTACCCAACAGCGGCGGTTCGGGAAACATGTCTTCCAGGTAGCGGGCAATCGAGGCATTGTCGCACAGCACGATACCGTCATCGAGTACCAGACTGGGCACCGTACAGCGCGGATTGACGGCCCGGTAGGCGTCACTGAACTGGGCCCGCGCGGCCAGATCGACCTGCTCGGTTTCTACCTCCAGCCCCTTCTCGGCCATGAAAATACGCGCGCGGCGCGGACTGGGCGCGGTCTTGCAATCGTAGAACTTCATCTAGCCGTCTCCGAAGACTGGCGGTCGCTGGTCGGCAACACCCAGTCGCGCTTCCAGCTCCCGTCCAAGGGTGATCAGGCGCCCTTCTTCGAACAATGGAGCCCACAGACTGGTGGTCTGCGGAACCCGGTGGATGCCCTCGCCGTCGCCCTCGCTACCGAACAGGGAGCGGGTTGCCTGCTGGTTGAACCCTGACCGGAAGGCCAGCTGGGGGTGACCTGTGAAATTCGTGATCAGCAGTAGGGCTCCCGCGAAGTTCGGGCCGATCATTGCGTCGACATTGTCAAAGGCGTCCTCCATGACCTGCATCACCTGGCGGCGAAACCGGTCGATATTGATCAGATCGACTGCCGAGATGAAACGGGCCCGACGCCAGGTGTTCGGCCAAGCGGCGGCATCCTGCCAGACCAGCTCATCGTCGCGATTGCTCAAGGTGAGTTCTTCAAAGGCCGCCGCGGCCTCGGCCTCCACGACCGCAAACAGGGCATCATAGGGCAGGTCTGGGAGCTCGACCTCGACCAGCTCCACTCCCGCGGCCCTGGCGGCATCCAGCGCAGCCCTGTCTGCGTCGGTCCCGGCTTCGAACCAAGCTGGAGCATATCCCAGCCGCATGCCGCGCGGACTGGCTGCAAGGTCCGCCTCGAACCCGACATCAAGACTGGCCGGGTCGGCCGGGTCGTGACCATTGAGGGCTGCCAGCACATAGGCGGTGTCATCCACGGACCGGGTCATCGGGCCGATCTTGTCGAGACTCCAGCACAGGGCCATGGCGCCATGGCGGGACACCCGCCCGAAGGTAGGGCGAAGTCCGGTATTGCCGCAGCGGTTCGAGGGCGAGACGATCGACCCCAGGGTTTCCGTACCGATGGCAAAGCCAACCAGGCCTGCCGCCGTCGCCGACGCCGACCCCGCGCTGGAACCGGACGAGCCCTCCTGGATGTTCCATGGATTGCGCGTCGTGCCTCCGAACCAGCGGTCGCCATAAGCGATTGCGCCATTCGTGGTCTTGCCGAGCAGGACCGCGCCGGCTTCACGCAGTCTGCGTGTCACCGTGGCGTCGCTGTCCGCGACGCGGTCGCGATAGGGCATGGCCCCCCAACTGATCCGCACGCCCTCGGCATCGATGATATCCTTCAGCCCATAGGGAATGCCGTGCAACGGCCCGCGAATCTGACCTGAAAGTCGTTCCCGGTCTCGAGCGTCGGCCTCGGCCCGCGCCTGGTCGGCCATGACGGTTACGAAACATTCCAGCAGGCCGGCATGGCGCTCGATCCGACGGAGATAAATATCGGTCAGCCGCCGCGACGTGAGTTGTCCGTTTGCTATCCAGGCTGACAGCTTCCACACCGGGGCGAACGCGATATCGGTCTCCCCGGCGGGAAGTGGACCGGCCTCGCCATTGCCGCCCGAGACCCTGTTGTCCTGACCACGATAGGTCCGTCCAGGCAG
>NZ_JBTLRI010000002.1:0-15449 GCF_054482675.1 Maricaulis sp. CAU 1757 | reverse complement strand
CCAGGCTGACAGCTTCCACACCGGGGCGAACGCGATATCGGTCTCCCCGGCGGGAAGTGGACCGGCCTCGCCATTGCCGCCCGAGACCCTGTTGTCCTGACCACGATAGGTCCGTCCAGGCAGACGAGGGTCAAAGACACAGGCCGGTGCGAGGCTGTTGGGTTTCTCCAGAGCCCGCAATTGAGCGGTTCGTTCGATCCACTCCTCGATGCCGTCCACCAGCTGTTCGCGCTCGGCATCGCTGTACCGAATATCGAACAAGGACTCCGCGGCCTCTATGTCCGGCGTCCATGTTGTCGGCGCCGGAGCCTGCTGGGCAGGCTGCGCGGCTGTCGGTGTCGCTCCAGCGGCTCCCCCCAGCGCGACCAGGCAACCACCGCGCAACAGGTCTCGTCTTGACGTTCCCGATCTTGCCATCGTGTCCTCCCGCTCGACAATTCCGCCACACCTTCGAGCATTTCTGGGCGGATTCAAACAGCTGGGGCAAATTTTGGACGGTTATCCCGAAATCGCCGCAATTCGCCCTTTTCAGCGCACAATCCTTCATTAACCACGAGTTCCAACTACCCGACCGGCTGTCAAATAATGGGGAAGTCCATGCCTCTGGATCATCGAGTCGCACCGCTTCAGATGCGCGAGCAGAACACGACAGAACGAGATCAGTACTCTGCTCCCCGTGAAGTCGTCGCAGCACCGGGCATGAAGTCGGTGGATCTGAGCATTGCCCGCAAGATCACCGAAGGCCGGCACGCCGACTTGCTGAAGTTCAGGCGCACTTGGGGCGGAGCCTACGAGGATGCGGACCTTTCCAAGGAAACCGCGATCAAGCCGATCGACCGGGCCGCCATTTACCCCAAGTCCCACATCCTGCATTTCTCCGTTCTCGCAGCCCTGATCCTGTTTGAAGGCCTGGCCAACGCCTATTTCTTTTCGCGCGGCTCGGATCTGGGCTTGCTGGGAGGCTGGTTGCAGGCCATCACGGTCTCCTTCACCAATGTCATCGCCGCCTTCTTCCTCGTCGGCTTCATCGGCCTGCGGCACATGTCCAACGTGCGCAAGCCGGTCATAGCCGGTCTGGCCGGTATCGGTGTGACTGTTTCGGTTGTCGCCCTGCTTGCGCTCAATCTGACCGCTTCGCATTTTCGCGATCTGCTGGAACTGAATGCCGCAACACTGGCCCTCGGCGGTGCGGAGACGACCGGGCAGGTTTTAGCACCTGTCGAGGCTGCCTTCTCCAACCCGCTGGGCATCCAGACGCTTGAGGCGATGCTTTTGCTCGTCTTAGGCATCACCTTCGCTGCCATCGCGGCATACAAGGGACGTACCTTCGACGATGCCATTCCGGGCTATGGCGGGGTGACACGGCGCCTTGAGGCCGCTGTGCGCGATCTGCGCAAGTCGATCGACACGGTCGGACGCGACAGCCGTAAACTGAGCGCAGACGAACAAGCCGAATTGGCCGTCGCCCGCGAGGTATTGGAGAGCGCCTGTATCGATCTGGCCGGCCCCAGCGTCCGCGGCTAAGCTGTAGCGCGAATCCGGTGCCCGCGGCACCTCCACCTGCGTGTCGACCGAGGAAGCCATGTCCGGACGCGACCTGATCGGTCTGTTCAATCTGCTCATCATCACGGCCGTGCTGGGTGTGATCAGCTACGCCGCCTTCGTGCTGAAGCCGGCCGAGTACGATGCAGAGACCCTTTGCCTCGCCGACACGGTCCCGCCACATCGCGTGGTCGTCATCGACAAGACCGACCTCTATTCTCCGCTTCAGGCCGAGACGATTGCCAATCTGGTTCGCGCTGAACGGGACCGGCTCGCGGTCGGAGAGCGGTTCTCCCTCTACGAGCTGAGCGAAAGCGGCGAACTGCGCAATACCCACCGGTTTTCGCTGTGCAACCCGGGCGCCGGCGAACAGGTCAATCCGCTTTATCGCAATCCGGACCGGGTCCAGGCGCGCTATAACGCGCTGTTCGACATCCCCCTGCAGACTGCCCTCGCCGACCTGGTGGCGCCCAAGAACGCACCTAGCAGCCCGATCATCGAGGCGCTGGCCCGGCTGTCCCAGGATCGCACCTTCGATCCCTCTGCGCCGCATCGCCAAGCCGTTCTGGTATCGGACATGCTGCAGAACTCTGCCCTCTTCACGGTCTATGGGCGCCGTCATCTCGACCTGGCGGATCGGGTGCCCCCAGCGGCCGACATCGCCCGACAGATCCAGGTGCAATACGGCGACAGTCTGCGCGGGCTCAGCCTCGAGATCCGGGTCATCGAACGGCCCGGATGGGAGATCGAGCAACGCGGATCACTCATGGCCTACTGGGACGAGATTTTCGCCCAATTGGGCGTCGAAGCGTCCTGGTACGAGCTGTAGGAAGCGAAGCCAGGTCTAGCGGCGAAGAGCGCCGCCGGTTTTCCACACCCTTATGTCGTGATGCATAGGATATGCATTCCCAAAAGCGGCGGATCACACAATATCTTGTGTAGTTCTTCATTAGAACCGCAAGAAGTGGGATGCGTCATGATTGCCCCGAGACCCCGCCCGGACCGCTCCTCGTCCACCTCGAAACAGAGCTCAGCGAGGGAGGTCTCCCTCGCCCAATTGCTGGACACCGACATTATTTCCTTCTGCGCCGGCCACTATCGCCTGACCGAACTTGCCTTCACCCTGGCCGATCACGGTCACGTCCATGTGGGTCAGGTAGCCCAGCTCACGCCAGCGACGGTCAGGGATCTGGCCGATGGTGATCAGGCACAGGTCCTGCGCCTACGCCGCCTGCTAATCCAGTCCGACCTTGATTTCGGGCTTGTCTTCGAAACCTGGCAGGCCCCCGACGTCAACGCCCTCGACACGGCCTTCGAATAAGGTGCAGCATGGCAATCCGGATCGTCGGTCCGGACGTATACCGCTTGTTTCCGCCGAGGCTTGCCATGATCACCGTCCACCATCTCAACAATTCCCGCTCGCAACGCATCCTCTGGCTGCTAGAGGAAGCCGGTCTCGAATATGAGATCCGCAAATACATGCGGGACCCCGAGACAATGCGGGCACCGAGCGAGCTGCGCGACATCCACCCGCTCGGCAAATCTCCCGTCATCACGGACGGCGACCAGGTGATCGCGGAGAGCGGTGCCATTGTCGACTATGTGGTCGAACATTACGCAACCCAGCTCCGTCCGGACCGCGATGTCGCCGCCTATCGGGATTATGTCTACTGGCTGCACTTTGCGGAAGGAACGGCCATGCCGCCGCTGCTGGTCAAGTTGCTGGTAGAGCGCATCCGGACCGCCAAAGCGCCCTTTTTCATCAAGCCGATCGCGCGCTCGATCGCGAACAGGCTGGAAGCAGCTTACGTGAAACCGGAGCTGGCAGGCGTGTTCGGCTATGTTGAATCCCGTTTGTCGGAATCGGACTGGCTGGCCGGCGACACGTTTACTGCCGCGGACATCCAGATGAGCTTTCCGCTGGAGGCCGCCATCGCGCGGATGGGGGCAAAGGCGCCCTACCCGGCCACCAAGGCCTATGTGGAGCGGCTGCATGCGCGTCCGGCTTATCAACGCGCCCTCGAGCGCGGTGGCGAGTACGGCATCATCGCCAGCTCGGACTGAGCAAAACGGGGCGCCCTAAGCGCCCCGTTTTTCATTATCTTCTATTGTTCTTCAGCCGCTTCGGCGCGGAACTCGACCTCGCTGTCAGCGGCGAGGTAAACGAGTGCCGCGTAGGCCGCGACGTTCTGCGCCAGCTCTTGCGGGTCGATCTTGTCGAGCGTGTCATCCGGCGTGTGGTGCAGATCGAAATAATCCGACCCGTTCTGGTTCAGACGCACGGTCGGGACCCCGGCCGCGGCCAGCGGAATGATGTCCGGTCCGCCGCCCGGCACATTGCTACCCCCGCGCAGAATCCCCAGCGGCGCAATCACCCGTCCGATCTCGTCGACCAACTGGGTGGCCGGCTCGGAAACGTTTGAATTCAGCTGCCAGATCGTGCGCGCGCCAAAATCGGACTCGGTAGCAAGGACGTGGTTGCCGATCTCATCGGCGTGGGCCTCGGCATAGGCGCGAGCGCCCAGCAGCCCGACCTCTTCCGCCCCGAACATGACCACGCGGATCGTTCGGCGCGGCCGCTCAGGCAGTTGGGCGATCAACTGCGCAGCGGCAACCGTGATGGCCACGCCGGCTCCATCGTCGACAGCGCCAGTTCCTAGGTCCCAGCTATCCAGGTGACCGCCGATCAGCACGATCTCTTCGGGAGCCTCGCTGCCGACAAGGTCGAGCACGACATTGCCGCTGGTCACGTCTCCGTGCCAGGCCGCGGTCGAACTCAATTCCAGCTCGAGGCTTTCGCCCAGATTGTGCAGACGGCGCAGGTGATCCGCGTCGGGATTAGAAATCGCAATGACGGGAATGCGAGCCCAGTCACCCTCGAGCGACGACATCATGCCAGTGTGAGGATTGCGGTGATTATCCGATCCGACCGAGCGCACGACCAGAGCCGTGGCTCCTGTACGCTCCGCGTGTTGCCAACCAATACGACGACGCGGATTGGCCGGACCGTAACCGGCACCTGTCTGGCTCGGCACCATGCGGTCACCGTCAACGAAAGCAATGCGGCCTTCCAGGCTTCCGTCTGGCGCGGCCACGAGGTCCGCAATGGATCGGAAGTAAACAACATCGCCCTCGATCGCGGCACCATCAGGCGAAGCTGCCGAGCCGCCAAGCGCGGTGCCATACAGGGGTTGCTCGTAGGGAGCGGTCAGACGGATATCGAGCTCGCCACGCTCCCAGTAGGGCATGGTGAATTCCTCAACCGTCACCCGGTCGAAACCCAGGCGTTCGCCCAGCGCCTTGCCCCAGGCCCGCCCGCGCGCCTCGGCTTCCGAGCCAGCCAGGCGCGGCCCGACTTCCGTGGTCAGGGATTCGACGATCTCATAAGCGAGGTCGCTGTCGAGCGCCTGTTCGATAAGGCGCTCGGCGGTGGCGCGCTGGTTATCGCTGACGAGCGGTTCGGATTGAGCCCAGCCGGCGCCGCTTACCGCGACGACACCGAGGGCGGCTATGATTGATTTCATGGTGCACTCCCGACACATTTGAAGGCCACTATGCGGACGCGTTCCGGCAACGCAAGCCGCACGCCTGATATCCGTCGGATGTAGACTGGCCCCAAAGAGGAATACCGCCATGACCAAGACCAGCATCGAACAGATCATCTCTGCTCGTCCGCGCGACTTGGGTGGCTTCGAAGTGCGGCGCGTCCTGCCCTTCGCCAAACGCCGCATGGTTGGTCCGTTCATCTTCTTTGACCAGATCGGTCCGGCCCGGTTCGACGCCGGTCACGGCATCGACGTCCGCCCGCACCCCCATATCGGACTGGCAACAGTGACTTACCTGTTCGAAGGCGCACTGCGTCACCGCGACTCGCTGGGCGTGGACCAGGTCATCCGCCCCGGCGACGTCAACTGGATGACAGCCGGGCGGGGCGTGGTGCACTCGGAACGCACGCCCGATCTAGAGCGCAGCGAAGGCCACACTCTCTACGGCATCCAGACCTGGGTGGCGTTGCCTGACGGGCAGGAAGAGATAGACGCCGCGTTCTCGCACCTACCCGAACGGGAATTGCCAAGTTTCTTCCGCGACGAAGTCCGCTACAGGCTGATTCTCGGTTCGGCCTGGGAGCACACCTCACCGGTCGAGGTCCACAGCCCGATTGTCTACCTGCACGCCGAAATGCCGGCAGGGACGACAACTCGCATTGATCTTCCGGATGAGGAACGGGCCATCTATCTGGTTGAGGGGAGCGTGCGCATTGATGATCAGCCGATGGAAACCGGCAGCCTTGCCGTATTGCGCTCCGACAGTGTCGCCCGTGTTGAAGCCGACCAGGGAAGCACCCTGATGATATGTGGCGGCGCAAGTATCGGCCCTCGGCTGGTTGACTGGAATTTCGTCGCCAGTAGCCGGAACCTTATCGACGCGGCCCGGCAGGACTGGAAACGCGCGGGAGAGAATGACTTTCCGGCAGACGGCCGCTTCAGGATGCCGGAAGGCGAGGATGAGTTCATACCCCTGCCAGACGACGAGACCTCACGCGCCGCCCGCCCTTCTCCCGGTCTTCCCACCAGCTGACCCCGGCGCGCTCTACTGCGCCCCGGGACCCGGTTGAGGCACATCGAGGCCCCTTCGCGTCACCAGATAGGTTGCAAAGCTCGCCAGCCAGTGACCGCCGGCATAACTCTCACCATTGACCGCCGCCAGCCCGGCCTCGGCATGCGCATCGCGGGCGGCGACCAGGGCCGGGATACGCGCATCGTCCTGCGGAAGGCTGTCGGCGATGCCATCCAGGTTCCAGGCACGGGACAGGTTAAGCCCGTCCAGATGCACGAGTTTGCCATCGCTCGGGTCGAGGACGATTCCGGGCTCAAGCCAGTCAGCGGTCGCCTCATGCGGAATATCGGGCAGAAAACGTCCAAGCCAGTCAGCGAACTCATCGGGAGCCAGAACACGACGCATCAGGTCGGCTTCCATCAGACAGGGCGAGAGAAAATCTTCGCCGGATGGTTCCCAGGCGATCGGGCAATTCTCGTCATCTGCAAAGAACTCGATGGCCTTGCCGATGATGAGACTTTCCAGTTCGCGGTCGCCGGATGTACGGGCCCAGTCAAGCGCCAGTGCTAGACCGAAAGCCGTCTGATTATGGGTGCCGATCCGGACAGGATAGGCAAGGTTCGGCAACCAGCTTTGAAAGCGCGCCGATATTTCACGTTCCAGCGGCTCCAGTGCCTGGCCCCAGCGTGCGGCGCGCGGATCCTCCCACTCACGCAATTCCGTGCCCAGCTGTAGCAGCCATGCCAGCCCATAGGGCCGCTCAAACGAGGCTCGACCGTCGGCCTGGAAATACGCGGTTTCGCCAAGCAGGTTATCGGCCGTCAGGTGCCGGTCGAGCACTTCCTCTGCCTGCGCTGCGCCAGGCGTGTCCGGGAACTGCCGCACCAGTCGAACCATCAGCCAATGCCCATGCACCGCAGAGTGCCAATCATAGCATCCGTAGAAAGCCGGATAGAGGTCGCGCGGCGCCTGCGCATCGGCGTCTCCATTCAGTACGTGGGATATCTTGTTGGGGTATTCGCGCTCGGCGCACTCCAGGGCGAGGGTCAGAAATCGTGCGCTGTCGACGACCGCTGCCTGGGCAGTGGCGCTTCCAGCTGCTGCGCTACAAGCTAATGAGACAATTGTACAAATGCCGATCGCGTAACGCTGGAACATGAGTTTCCCCTTCTTTGGCGGCCCCTTCGAACCGTGCCATTTTGACTTTTCTGACTCCGGTTCATCTGGTACCGGCGACATTGCAGAGCCGTTCGGAAGCGCTGGCAAGGGAATTGCTGGAAGGCCAACCGAAGTCCGGGCACAGGCCCAATATCAGGGTGCTGCACCGAGCAAAACAGAGTAGACTTGTGCTTCGATTGCATGGGTTGACAGTGGGGGAAAACACGATGGCCAAAACCGAAACTGGCATGAGTGCACTTGCCGATCTCGGCATCAAGAATGCGACAATTCACCTGAACTGGAACGAAGCCCGCCTTTATCAGGAAGCGGTTCGGCGTGGTGAAGGCGAAGTCGCCGCCGGCGGCCCCCTCGTAGTTCGTACAGGCGCTCATACCGGACGGTCGGCCAAGGACAAGTTCACGGTGCGCGACAGCGAAACCGAGGAAAACGTCTGGTGGGACAATAACGCGTCCATGGAACCGGAGCAGTTCGCAACCTTGTGGAACGACTTCCGTGCCCACATGGAAGGCAAGGAACTATTCGTACAGCAATTGTTCGGCGGCGCCGACCTGGATCATCGCCTGCCGGTTCGGGTGATCAACGAGCTGACTTGGCATTCCCTCTTCATCCGCCACCTCCTGCGGGTTCCGGCTAATAGTGAGTACGAGGGGTTCGCCCCGGAATTCACCATCATCAACCTTCCCAGTTTCAAGGCTGACCCGGCGCGCCATGGCACCAATTCGGAAACCGTCATCGGTGTCGATTTCGCTCGCAAGCTGGTGCTGATCGGCGGCACCTCCTACGCCGGCGAAACCAAGAAGTCGGTCTTCACCATTCTCAACTACCTGCTGCCGGCCAAGCAGATCATGCCGATGCACTGCTCGGTCAATGTCGGCGATGAGGGTGATGCCGCCATTTTCTTCGGCCTGTCGGGCACCGGAAAGACAACCCTGTCGGCGGATGCCTCACGCACCCTCATCGGTGATGACGAACACGGCTGGTCTGAAAACGGCCTGTTCAACTTCGAGGGCGGTTGCTACGCCAAGATGATCCGGTTGTCTGCAGAGGCTGAACCCGAGATTCACGCCACGACGCGCATGTGGGGGACGGTGCTCGAGAATGTCGTCATGGACCCGGTCACCCGCGAACTTGACCTCGATGACGGCTCACTTGCCGAGAACAGCCGTGGCGCTTACCCGCTGTCGGCCATTCCCAATGCATCGGAAACCGGTCGCTGCGGCCATCCAAAGAACCTGATCATGCTGACCTGTGACGCTTTCGGCATCATGCCGCCGATCGCCAAGCTCACACCGGCCCAGGCCATGTACCATTTCCTGTCCGGGTACACCGCCAAGGTCGCCGGCACCGAAAAGGGCGTGACCGAACCGACGGCAACCTTCTCGGCCTGTTTCGGAGCCCCGTTCATGCCGCGCCATCCAGCGGAGTACGGTGCCTTGCTGCGCGACCTCATTGCCGAGCACAATGTCGATTGCTGGCTGGTCAATACAGGTTGGACCGGCGGCGCTCATGGGACCGGTCACCGGATGCCGATCAAGGCAACCCGCGCACTCCTCAATGCTGCCTTGGACGGCTCCCTGAAGCAGGCCCAGTTCCGGCAGGATCCCAATTTCGGCTTCATGGTTCCGGTCAAGGTGGACGGGGTCGACGCGTCCATTCTCGATCCGCGTTCGACCTGGTCCGACAAGAGTGCCTACGACCACCAGGCTGCTCGCTTGGTGGACATGTTCGTCGCCAACTTCGTGAAGTTTGAAAATCACGTGGCACCCTATGTGCGAGCGGCCGCGCCCAGAGCCGCAGGCAAGGCGCCGGCAAAAAAGCTTGAAACTGCTGCTGCGGAATAGATCGGCTTGCAGAGACAAGACAGCCCGGGTCGTTTCGGCCCGGGCTTTTTTTGTCAGGCCCCGCCGCCGCGAGGGGCCAGCCTTGCCCCTAGCCACGCCGCCGGAAGGAAGATGGTCAGGCCGAACACCCACATCCAGAAGGGGCTGGGAATGAGGATCAGGTTGGTAAGCCCGGCGAACAGCAATCCTCCCCCCGTGATCAGGGCGAGGAATACATGGCGCTGTCCCGCAACCAAGGCGGTCACGAAACCCGCGACGACTGCGGCTCCGCCCCATGCCAGGACAACCGCAAGACGATTGATGTCCGGCACATCGCGAAAGGTCTGCGGCCTTTCGGGGTCAAGCACCACCCCGTCTGGCAGCGGCAGCAGGACGTGGCCCGCATACTCTAACAGGCCCGTTGCCACCCCACCGGCGACCACACCGAGCAGCACTGCAAGGATTGATCTGAACATTGTTCCCACCCTGATTTCACGGCTAGCGCCTAGGTCTTCGCCGCATTTCATTCCAGTCCGGTGGCAATTGAAGACTTGACGAGCCGCCAAATATCAACTTGCCTAGTGACGCGTGGATCGTGTCGAGACGCGCACTAGCCACTGGACCCGCTTTTCATGTCACCCGCTTCGTTTAGCACAATGTCTGCCCTGCCCGGCGCCGGATCGATGCCCTCGATCTGCGCAGTGACCTGTGTGCTCACCATGGCGATGACTACCACGACCACCACTGGCCACAGGGGGGCCGTCGACGTGCGCTAGAGAAACAATCTTCGCGAACCGAGACAAACCGCTCCCCGAACCCGGCGAGCGGTTTTTTTGTGCCCTCATCTCACCCAAACCCGCAGCACATCCTACAGGACAGTATCCAATGAATTCGACATCATCAGCCCCGCCCCGTCTCAGCGTTCTTAAATTCGGCAGCTCGGTGCTGCACGATCCCGATGACTTCCTGTCTGCTGTGCACGAAATTTATCGGCACATTCGCAAGGGCGAGAAGGTCGTCGCGGTCGTATCGGCCATGGCTGGAGAAACGGATCAGCTATTCGGCTTCGCAGAGACGCTCAAATCCTCTGATGCCGAGCCGCTTACGGCACGACTGGTTCGGTGCGGCGAACTCAAGGCTGCCGCCCTGCTTGGCCTGGCTCTTGCCCGATCTGGAATTCCCGGCCAGGTCATGGATCCCCACGAAGCCGGACTGACCTCGGACGGACCAGCCCTGGATGCGGAGATTACCGGTCTCGACAGATCGCGCATTCGCTCCCGACTTGACGCAGTCGATGTCGTGGTTATCCCGGGCTTCTTCGGCGACGGGCCCGACGGCCCGCTGACTTTTGGACGCGGCGGAACCGACCTGACAGCGGTCGAGATCGCCATTCGGCTTGGCGCCGATCAGCTTCGCTTGATCAAAGATGTCGACGGCGTTTACAGCGCCGACCCCGTCACCTCTGCCCAGGCTCGGCGGCTAGATCATGTCAGCTACACAACCGCAATCCGGATCAGTCAGGGACTGATACAGGAGAAGGCAATTGTGCGGGCCGCGGAGGTCGGATTGCCCATCGAAGTGGCCGCGTTGGGCCGCAGCTATGGTTCTCTCATCTCGCACGATGCCGAACCGATTTCACAAACCGGCCCGCTTGCCGCAGGTCGTCAACTCCGCGTGACGCTGCTCGGTCATGGCTCGGTCGGTGCGGGAGTCGCTCGTCACCTGCTCGCCCATAGCGACCTGTTCGATCTCGGGCCGGTGCTGGTTCGAGCCCCGGACGTGCACCGTCGGAAAGCCCCCCAGCTGGCTTTCACGGATTCCCCGCACAACGCATTCCTTCACAATCCCGACGTGGTCATAGACACAATGGGCGCCGCAGAGCTTGCGACTGACATCATGGCTCGGGCGCTCGGCGAGGGCCGACACGTGGTCTCTGCTGACAAGGCTGCACTGGAAGCTTGCGGAGAAAGGCTTCACAAGATCGCAGATGCAAGCGGGGCCCGACTGCTTTACGGCGCGGCGGTCGGCGGTGGAGTCCCGATGATCGAGCGGGTGGCTGCCGCCATTCCCGATGGCCTGGAGCACATCGAGGCTGTGCTGAACGGGACCTGCAATTTCGTGCTCGACGCACTGGGCCAAGGCTGTGCCTTCGAGCCTGCCGTGGAAGCGGCTCGGCAAGCCGGCCTCGCAGAGGCTGACCCATCCGCCGACCTCAACGGGATGGATGCGGCTCGCAAACTGGCCATCCTGGCGCGCCACGGGTTCGGACAGACAATCGATCTGGCCGACATCCCCTGCGAGCCACTCGATGCGCGCATCATCAATGCCATCGACCGTGCCCGGCTGTCCGGGCAGGTCGTGCGTCAGATTGGCAGGCTTGAGCGCCGGTCGGATGGCGAGCTCGAGGCGCGCATCGAATTGAGAAGTCTCCCGCGGGACCATTCATTCGCGCGCCTGAAGGGGGCTGAGAACGCCATACAGATCGTCACCAAGTCCGGTTCATCCGAATACAGGGGAGCGGGAGCGGGCCGCTGGCCAACAGCGGAAGCGGTGTTCGCGGACGTCATGGATATTCAGCGCCACCACTCACCAGCGCGACGCTGTTCAGAGCCGCTGGTCGACGCCGCCATTCATCCGCTACCTTCACCGGGATACGCCAGCGCAATAGGACTTCGTCCATGACCTCCCTGACCGTAGCGAAAGCCAGCGCTCCAGCCAGTATTGGCAATGTGGCAGTTGGATTCGACGTCTTGGGGCTGGCCTTTGATGCGGTGCGTGACACCGTACAAATCTGGCGGGAAGGCCAGCCAGGGGTTCGTCTGGGTTCGGTGACCGGTTTGACCTCGTCTCTCCCCCCTGATCCAGCCGAAAATTGCGCTCTTGCAGCAGCGGGTGAAGTGTTTCGGTGCGCCGGCGCGCGCCACGGCGCTCGTGTCGATATTCACAAGGGAATCCCGCTTTCAGCCGGTATGGGAGGGTCTGCGGCGTCCGCTGTCGCGGCAGCCGGCGCCGCTAACGCCCTGCTGGGCTCGCCCTTCACGCCGACCGAGCTCCTGCCCATGGCTATGGAAGGCGAACGCGTGTCCGCCAACCCGCCGCCCTGGGATAACGTCATGGCTTCCCTCTTCGGCGGGCTGGTCCTCGCCGCTCGCCTAGACCCGCCGCTGATCCGTCCGCTGCCTCTCCCCTCGGCCACCTCCTGCATCCTGTTTCACCCTGACCGGCAGATAGAGACCCGCCGCGCCCGTGAACTGCTCTCGGCCAGCATAGCCCTTCCGACTGCCGTCGAGCACAGCCGCAACATGGCCACCTTCATAGCCGGGTGCGCCCTCGACGATCGGGAACTCCTGGCTGCCGGGCTGCGTGACATCCTGATCGAACCTCAACGCCGTCCGCTTCTGCCCGAACTGGGCCCCGTGCAGGCGGCAGCGCTCGAGGCCGGGGCCATTGGCTGCTCATTCTCCGGATCGGGACCCTCGGTATTTGCCTGGGCGTGTAACAGAGACCTGGCCGCTGTCGAGGCCGCCATGAGGGCTGCATTTCAGACCGCCGGCTGTCCGGTATCGGTCTACGACGCCCCCTTGCAGTCGGCTGGGCTACGAGTGGAACCCACGGAATGATGTACCAATCCACCCGAGGCAAGGCCGACCCGGTTGACGCCGGGCAAGCCCTGATTGCCGGGCTCGCCCCTGATGGGGGCCTTTACTGGCCACAAGACCTGCCGCTCTTCGAGCCGTCGGAGTTTTCCGACTGCGGCACTGCAGCACAGGTCTCCGCCCGCCTTCTGACCCCATTCCTGGCAGGTAGCCAGACCGCGCAGACACTCGGTGCCATTTGCGCCGCCAGCTTCGACCAGCCCTTGCCAATCGTTCAACCTGACCGAGCCTCACCCTCGCTCCACGTTCTGGAACTGTTTCACGGCCCGACCGCCGCCTTCAAGGACATCGGTGCCCGCTTCCTGCTCGCCGCGCTGGCCGCGGAGTGCGCGGACAAACCGCCCACCATCCTGGTCGCAACATCCGGCGATACCGGAGCCGCTGTCGGTGCTGCAGCAGAGGCTCAGGGCGACTGCCCGGCATTCATCCTCTATCCCAAGGGACGTGTTTCGGCCGTCCAGGAGGCGCAACTTACGGCCTGGAATCCACCAGTGGAGGCCATCCGCATCAGCGACGACTTTGATGCCTGCCAGCGTCTGGTCAAGCAGGCGCTGTCGGATCCGGCATTGGCCTCGCGGCACCGGCTGACGTCCGCCAACTCCATCAGCATCGGCCGCCTCTTGCCGCAGATGGGGTATTGGGCACACGCGGCGCTTTCCCTCGCCGCCAAAGGTCGCCGGCCGGGTCTGATCATCCCGACTGGAAACCTGGGCAATGCACTCGCGGCCATGATGGCCCGCGCCTGCGGACTGCCGATTGGTCCGATCATTCTGGCCACGAACGCCAACGCCACCCTGTCCGATTGGCATTCGACCGGCCAGTTCAGACCCCGGCATTCCATCGCCACTCTGGCCAATGCCATGGATGTCGGGGCACCGAGCAATTTCGAGCGCCTCCGACATCTACCCGGCGACCCCGTAGCCGGCGTCATCGCTGTCCAGGACGCGGCCATCCGCAGCCGGATCAAGCGGACCTATCAAACAACTGACTACTGCCCCTGCCCTCACACCGCCACGGGCCTGGAAGCCTACTTCCGGCTCAGCCGCTCAACCCGAACTGAGCGGCCCTGGCTGGTGGCCGCCACCGCCCACCCGGCCAAGTTCTCCAATGTCATTGCCCCCCTGATCGGTACTGCACCGGAGGCCCCGGACGCGCTCAAGAAAATCTGCGAGCGGCCAGCCCGGGTCCATGACCGACCGGCAAGCCTGACTGCAATCACCGACTTGTTGTCCTGAACCCGCCGGGCCCCTGCACCAGCGCTTTGCAGCAGACAGGTGCTATGGATTAGTCTGCCCTGTGTGAGCGAAACCCCGTCTTCCATCGCCCCCGTTCTGGGCTCTGCCCTCGAGCACTGGCGCTCGGGGCGCAGCGAGGCTGCCCTGACCGAACTGGAATCGGCTCTGCTCGCAGGCGAGTTCCAGCTGGCCGCGCCCTTGATCAACCTGGCCGGTCGGCCGGACGCACCGGCCGACGCACTGAGCCGGTCCAGAGCCATTCTCGGGCGGTTGCCGGACCACCCCGGCCTCAGTCGTCATATCGCCTATCTCGACCTCATAACGGGGCGTGCTTGCCTGGAGGAGATCCTCTCAAATCGCATGGATGCGGTTAAAACGGGTGATTCCCAAGCGGCCCTGGAACTCGGCCTGCTGAGCCTCATGACGGGCTCGGTTGCATCTGCCAGGCCTTGGCTCGACCAGGCTGCAAAGCTCGGCTCCGGGCATGCTATCGCGGCCAAGCTGCGCCTCTGCGCCGAGGCCGGCCAAATCGACCCCTCGACCCGTGACAGCGCTGCCGCTCTCGTCGCAAGTGGCCACCCCTTGGCCGGGCACCTGCGCTCCGTCACCCAGGCCCTGCCCCTAGGTGATCCCGACACGACTGCCCCGCTGCAAGCGGCCGAACTCGCACGGCGCCTCACCGAGCCGGACCTCATCGCCCAAGCGCTCAGCACTGACCCGCGCATCATTGCGTTCGAAACAGCGGTGCCCAGAGCTGTTTGTGATTACCTTGCGGCTGGCACGGCCCAATTGCTTCGCCCGGCCGAGATATTTGACCCCGCCTCCGGCCAAACACGGCCGGATCCCTACCGGACCTCCCTGACCGCCAGCCTTGGAGAGGACGCCATGGATCTCGTCCTGTGGGCGATCAAACACAGGCTGGCCCGCCTCGCCGGCAGTGAGCTGGCGCGGGCTGAGGCGATGGCTGTCCTGGCATACAGGCCGGGCGATGAGTATCGCCGCCATTTCGACTTCCTCATTGCCGACGGAGCCGCCGCCAGCGCTGATCTGGAAGCGCGCGGCCAGCGCCGCCACACGGTGCTGTTGCGCCTCAATGATGAGTTCGAGGGTGGAGCGACATACTTCCCCCGCCTTGATATCCGCTGGCAGGACAGGGCGGGAGGGGCGCTTGCCTTCGACAATCTCGACCAGAATGGTGACGGAAATCCACTGACCCTGCACGCTGGCGAGCCAGTTGCATCAGGTACCAAGCTGCTGGCCAGCCTGTGGCTCCGGGAGCGCTAGAGCGCGCCGCACCGTCGGACGCCAGGCCAAACGCAAAATGCCCCGCTCAATCGAGCGGGGCATATTTTGCATTTTGATTATTGTGGAGGGATCTTGTTGTCTCTGGCGTGCAGACCGGGCGACGACCTACTCTCCCACGTCTTAAGACGCAGTACCATCGGCGCTAGGGGTCTTGA
>NZ_JBTLRI010000001.1:1147661-1339153 GCF_054482675.1 Maricaulis sp. CAU 1757 | reverse complement strand
GGAAGGAGCGGCAGGTGAAGCCCAGAACGCGCGACCTCCCCGGCGACCGCGCGGGTCGTCCCGTCACCTCCCGCGATCGCGATCGCGTCAGCGCCGTGCTTCACGGCACTTTCCAAGGCCTCAGCGATACCTTCGTGGATATCTTCCACACAGCAAAAATCGGTGCGTCGGCATAACTCCTCGAGGAGGCCTTCGTCAGCCCGTCGCAGGAGTTGTCCGCTCTGCGGATTGCTGACCAAGGCGATCCGGCGAAGCGGAAGCATTTCGGTCATTGCCATTCTACCCTCTCCGGGGTGACGTTGCAGGGCAGGCGCGCACGACTTGGGAGCCTCTGCTCGTTCTCAATTCAAGTAACCAGAGAATTATCAGCACCTGAACACGAAACGCGCCATGGAGTTGGCGGTTCCGATTTCATCAATTCTTGATTTGCCGGGAACCGGTTTCTTGTTCAAGCGTTTCGGTGATTGGCTACGATCGGGGGACCCGGTCGCACTGAACAAGGAGAAAGCCGATGAAATTCGCAGCATTTGTGGTATCCGCGTCCGTACTGGCACTGGCTGCCTGCTCTGACGGTCCGGCTGAAGAAGCCGGCGAAGATCTCGACGATGCGATCGAGGAAGTGACCGACGAGGATGTCAGCACCTTCGAAGAGGCAGGCGAGGAAATGGACGAAGCGGCGGATGAGCCGACCCGCCGCTAACGCCGGCATCGACCAAGCGACCAAACAGAAAGGCCGGATCTTGTGATCCGGCCTTTTTTCTTGCAAATCAATTGGCTTGGTTCAGGCAGTCGCGGCCTGGGGAGCCTGCGTTTCACTGAAAAACAGCGCCTGACTGATCGTGGCGGCCACGGTCTCCGGCATGAACGGCTTGGTAATCAGGTAGGTTGGCTCCGGCCGCTCACCGGTCAGGAGTCGCTCCGGATAGGCAGTGATAAAGATCACCGGCACGGAATAGCTCGACAGAATATCGGTGACCGCATCAATTCCCGACGAGCCATCGGCAAGCTGGATATCGGCGAGAACCAGACCGGGATTCCGGCTCTCAGCCAGATCGACTGCTTCGGTGCGCGTGCGCGCGATGCCAACAACCTGGTGCCCGCCTCGTTCGACAATCGCTTCCAGATCCAGGGCAATCACAGGCTCGTCCTCGATGATAAGGACCGTCGTACTGAGCCCGCCCTCGATCGATTGCTGCGCCTCGACGAGCAGACCATCCACTTCCTCGACCTGCAGGCGGAGAATGGCGGCTGCCTCTTCGGCGCTGAAGCCCTCCACGGCGGTCAACAGCAGGGCCTGACGGGCCAGAGGCGCCACGTTCGAAAGCCGATCAATAGCTCCAGGCCGAGGCTCATCGTCCTCGGCATGCTCTTCCCAGATGGCACTGAGCGTCGCCCAGTTCATGTGGAAAATCTGATAAAGCGCGATCTTCGGGGAGATCGATTCCTCGGGGGAGTATCCACCCTCGATAGCCGCCTCCAGTGACGCCCGCACAAAAGCATCTCCGGTACGCTGGGAGCCAGTGAGAATTCGGGCATACCGGCGCAAGTACGGGATATGCGGCTTCAGGGATTCGGAAAACGACATTCGCACCACTTCCTCTTGGCGAGAAACATAAACATAAGGGCGAAACGTCGCCCTGACGAGATTGGTTCCCAAATATTTCAGAGCATCGGGGAACCATCCCGAAAACGAGACGTTCCCCTCCAGATCCGCACGCTATCCGGCGGTCGGAGCCCTTGTAGTTACGCCTGTGCACAGTTAGATGATGACCATGAAAGACAATTCCCGCGACCAACGCGCCCCGGACGCCGTCGATCCGGCGACCGCTAAGACCCGGCAGCGCATGCTTGGCGACAAGTTGCGGGACCTGTTCGATGACGTGGTTGAAGAAGGCGTGCCCGAAACATTCAATGATCTTCTGGATCAGCTGGATCGTTCAGCGAGCGCGCGCAAGCAGAGCGAGCCTAGCCCCCAATCCAAGGAGGGCTAGATGGCCAAGAACCAGACAGTCGAGCGCCTTGGAGATGAAGAATTCAAGGGCCTCCTCCGAGACATGATCCCGCACATGCGAGCATTTGCGCGCGGTCTCACCGGTGACGCCAGTGCCGCCGACGACCTTGCTCAAGATGCCATGCTGCGCGCATGGGACCGCCGCGAGCAGTTTGCCGCAAACACCAATTTCCGGGCCTGGGTGCTGACGATCGTTCGCAACCAGTTCTATTCCGACAAGCGTCGATCCTGGCGACAGGTCCAGCTTGATGAGGAAAAGGCAAAGCGCACGCTTCCGAGCGCCATGGACCTCAACGGCATCATGGAGCTTGATGATGTCCGCCGGGCACTCAAGCAATTGTCCGAGGACCACCGCGAGGCACTACTCCTCGTCGGTGCTGGCGGATACTCCTATCAAGAAGCCGCGGACATTTGCGGCTGCGCTGTCGGAACGATCAAGAGCCGGGTAAACCGGGCGCGGTCTACGCTTGCCGAAATACTCGTAAACGGACCTGATGATGCCTCCGGCGACGATGGGGTAGCTGCGTTGGATGCGGCGGATGAGATCATTGCTCAGGTAGAGCGGATTTCCGACTGCCAGCGCGTCAGCTAAGGGGCCCGTGGTGGAGGGGTCAAAATTCGGCTCGGGACGCGGGCTGCGCCTGCAATTGCTGGCGGTACTCGCGCTCAGCCTGAGCCCCCTGCTTGTCCTCTCAATTACCCAAGGCGTTGTCGAGTTCCAGGAGGAGCGCCGCGCCAGACTGGATCACCTCTATACGATCGGTACACGTGCGACAGACGACATACATGCAGTATTCGAGCGTGCCGCCGGAGTTGTAAGCGCCATCGCCGCACAGCCGGACAGGCTGACAACGCGTGAAGCCGGGTGCGACGACGCATTACGCGCTGTCACAGCGGCCAGGCCAATCTATTCCGAACTCGCTTCCATCAACGCGGATGGCCACATCGTCTGCTCTGCCAATGCACGTCGCGAAACGCGCACGATCAGCGGCATGCCTTGGTTCGAGCGGCTGCGGAATGGTGCTGAGGAAGCTTTCTCTGGTGTCTCCCTCGAACCAGGACTTGAACGTCCAACGATTACCGTCGGCCACGTACTGCTTGACCAAGGCGAGTTCACCGGCGCAATCGCGCTGTCCATAGACGTTCGCGCAGCACTGCAGCTGCTGCACAGCGAAAACCTACCGGAAAGTTTCAGCCTTGCGCTTGTGGATGGCGACGGACGCCTGTCCTACATGCGCGATGGAGAGGATGGCCTGCGCTTGGAGGCACTCCCCGAGGACCAGCTGAGGCGGGTCCGCGAGAATAACGAGCCGGCCTTCGTGGAAGCCATCTCGGATATTCCAGACAAGTCGCTGCTGATCATTCCGTTGGTCGGCCGGGACATTCAACTGGCCCTTATTGCGCCAACACTTTCCCTCGATAGCTGGCAAGGCTTTGACATTGTCGGCACGGTTCTTGTTCCCAGCCTTATGTGGCTGCTAGCGCTGCTGTGTGTCGGATTGGCAATCGATTTCTTTGTTCTGCGATGGCTGTCCTACCTCCAGCGTTTCGCCCGGCTGTACGGGGCCGGTCGTCTCGAACTGGTGCCCTTGCGGGCGCACCGCGCACCGTCGGAAGTTCGGGAGCTGGCTGACACGATGTCATCGATGGCAGCAGCACTCGACGAACGAACTGATGAGCTTGAGACGGTCGCCGAACAAAGGGGCGCATTGCTCAAGGAGATTCACCACCGGGTGAAGAACAACCTCCAAGTCATAATAAGCCTCCTCAACATCCAGGCGGGCCGCTTGCAGGACACGCAAGCTCGGGCAGTCCTTACCGAAGCGCGAGGCCGTATCAACGCCCTCGCCCTAGTCCACCGCACCCTCTACGAAGCCGACGACCTGCGTGTCGTCGACATGAAGCCTTTCCTCGAAACGCTCGTCACCCAGCTTGAGGCCGCGTCGCGACATGGTGAGGTCGATGTAGCCGTTACTACGGAAGCCGTCAGCGTGGAACTTGATCCCGACCTCGCTATCCCGGCCGCCCTGTTTGTTACCGAGGCAATCACCAATGCCTACAAGCACGCCTTCAACGCTAAGTCTGACGACGCCCGTCTTGTCGTTCGCCTCTACCGTCAGTCCCCCGACACCATAGCGCTTGAAGTCGAGGATAACGGCCACGGGCTTGGCGAGAACATGAAATCCGGCACAGGGTCGTCCCTGATGGACGCTTTCGCGCGCCAGCTTGAAGGGGAAGCCGTTCGCGAAACCAACGAGATGGGTGGAGTGACCATCCGCCTCGAATTTCCTGGCTAGACTGCCGGAACAGGCGAAAAGCACGGTCGGCAGTGCTCAACGAAATAGCGAAACAAACCACGCGCAGCCTCTTGGTGTAACAAGAGCTCGGGATGGTATTGCACGCCCATGCGGAGATGAGGCTGGTCACTCTCGATGGCCTGGATGCCTTCGCTGGCCCGCTCGCGTGCGACGACACGGTAACCGGGCGCCGGATTGCGTACAGCCTGGCTGTGCAGACTGTTAACCTCGAGGCTAGTGGCACCCGTGGCACGGGCCAGGTGCGATTGACCATCGATACGTATCGGCTTGCGAAAGAACGCGTATCCGATAGGGCCATTGGGCAGGCTGTCAGCAACGTCCGGATCAAGTACCTGCAGCAAGTCCCCGCCGGCATGGACGTTCATCATCTGCAGGCCACGGCAGATACCCAGCACAGGTACCGGTGCGTTGTGGGCCCACTCGAGCCACTCCCACTCAAGAACATCCCGATCCAGGTCGTATTTGGACACGTGATCCTCGTCACCCCGATAACGAGCGGGGTGAATGTCGAGGCCGCCGCCGAGCAGCAATCCATCGGGTTCCTCGGCGCTGGCTTCCGGAGACCGTGTCAGCCGGACACCTCGGCCGCCAGCCAACTGGATGGCGAGCCGAAGCAGTACACAGATGAAGTGATCGTGGCGCGTTCCGACTGTGTAGCCAATCAGGGGGCGATGTCGGCTGGCATCATCCGTCATTTTTCACTTCGGCAGGCAGTTCGCCGTACCGGATCAAGTGAGACACTATGAACAAGCTTCCAAGCGCCGCACTCTTGGCTTCCCCGGATGTCACGTCGACGTCCGCCGACCGACCCCGCTTGGCCCGCTCCACCGCATCTGCGATATCGTCCTTCAGGGTCGCGAAGTCCGTCATGTCCCGCCATAAATCCGAGATCTTGCGCAGAAAACCGGTATCGGATTCGGTCAGGGCATGCCAGCTCTCATCGAGTTGCTCCAGGTACTCCGCTTCGCTGAGACTGGCTTGGGTCATGCTTGCGAACCAGAGAAATGGCAACTTGGACCGATAGCCAATCTTGGCTTCGCCGATCTCCGGGAGCGGCTCGCCCAGCGCCTGTTTGGCCATCAGCAACGGATAGTTGACGCCAGCATTCACCGAATGGCTGATGCCAGCCCAGAGACGGGCATTGATCTCGATCAGTTGCGGTTCGTCGCCAGGCTCGCCGGTCCAACGAAAATCAGCCTGCATCGGGCCCCGCCACCCGGTATGTCGCGCGATCTTTCTCATGGCTTCGACAAATGGCGATGCATCTACCGTCTCGCGCAAGGCACCAGCACCCCGCTTGGGCGGAAACTGCTCCAGATTGCGATAGGCGGAAAAGGCAAAGGCGTCTTCTCCGTCCGTCATCGCGGCAACGCAATAGTCCTGCCCCGGCGCCGGGTGTTGAATGAGCATTGTTCCCTCGCGCTCCAGCAGGGTCCATTTGAAGTCGTCTGCGTCTTCCACGAACGCCACGCCCCGGCCGCCACAGCCCGCAGCCGGTTTGATGACCACGGGCAAATCATTCTGCAGTCGTGCGATATCGACCTTACAGGGCGCCTTCACCACGTCTGTTACCGGCGCGGCAACGCCCCAGGATGAGACGTTGGCAGCCAGCCGGTCCTTCGGGTCGACCTTGTCGATGGCCTCAATTGGCGGAGCAGCCAGGATTACGCCTTCGGGGAACCGGTCCCGGTTCCTCGCCAACAAGGGCGTGTCCTCGAAGATGGGCATGAGCAGGACAGGGCCATCCGCAGAATACTGCCCGGCAAGCTCGACCAGGGCATCGACATAGGCGTCCGGCTCTTCGCGCCAATCCGGAACACAAACCGTCTCGTCGCACACTTTAGAGAAGCCGAGCGCGGTCCAGTCAACGCTGTCCACGCCGACGATGGTGCCGCCGACAGGCCGCACGGATTGCGCGACGGTCAATGCCATCAAGCTGCGCGCATAGGTGATGATTATGGTGGGTTTAGACAAGCGAGGTCCCTTTGTCGTGAAGTATAGGATGCAACGCCCCCAAGGCGCCACAGTTCCCCGCGAACCGCGCCCTAACCCCCGACGATTTCGCCACCATTCGGGTGCAAGACCTGCCCCGTCATGTATGACGCATCCTCACAGGCGAGGAATAGCAGAGCCGAAGCCACTTCATTGGGCTGGCCGGCCCGACCCAGAGGCTGGTCAGTACCAAACTCGGCAACTTGGTCGGCATCGAAAGTAGCCGGGATCAAGGGCGTCCAGATCGGGCCCGGTGCCACAGCATTCACGCGGACCCCGCGGCCGGATCCCAATTGCGACAGGGAGCGCGTGAACGCGACGATCGCTCCCTTCGTCGACGCATAATCGATCAGGTGGTGTGACCCCCTGTAGGCTGTGACCGAGGTGGTATTGACGATTGCCCCACCTCCTTCGAGATGCGGCATTGCGGCCTGGCACAGGTAGAAACAACCAAACATATTGGTTTCAAAGGTTCGGCGCAGCTGATCCTCGGATATCGCCTCGAAGTCGGTTGTGGGATGCTGTTCCGCAGCATTATTTACCAGCACATCAAGGCCACCGAACTGATCGACAGTGCGGGAGACAGCATTATCGCAGAATGATTTATCGCCAACATCACCGCGGATCAGCAATGCCTGCCGCCCTTCTTGGCGGACCGCGGCGGCCGTTACTTCCGCATCGGTGTCCTCGGACAGGTATACGATGGCCACATCGGCGCCTTCCCGGGCGAACAGAATGGCCGTGGCGCGTCCGATACCGCTATCGCCACCCGTTATCAGCGCCACTTTGCCCATCAGCTTGCCGCTGCTGTCAAATCGTGGCCGATAGTCGGGCTCCGGCTGCATTGCCCATTCTCGACCGGGCTGATGGCCTTGTTTCTGCGGAGGTTGTCCTTCGGACATGATCGCTCCGTAGCAATTAGCGGTTATGAAGCCGGCTGATCTCCTGCTCGATCAGGTCGACCAGTTCGTCTTTGCCTTCCTCGGCCTCCTGCCCGTCGTCCTGCGAGACATCCGTCAGCAGGGATTTGAGCCAGGTCTCCCGCTCGCTGGCTGCGTAACCCTCATCGGCCAAGATCGCCTTGACCTCCTCTGTAGTCACATCGCGGCCCGGCCTGTAAGCCGTCAGGCTTTCCGGCAGTTTCCCGCGATCCATGTCGGTCGCCATGCTTCACCTCGAAAATTCATGTCCAATCGGGGAACGGAGTGACAGGCAATTCTGTTCCGCGCATCATTACACCCGGCTTGTGCCGAAACAGGAGCGAGCCTGCAGGGCGGAGTAAACCCCGTAGGCGCCAATGATGAGGGCGCCTATTCCGTAGAGCCAGAAGCCGAAAGGCTGGTCACGGAGCCAGCCCAGCGTGGCGGCCAACCCCCTAGCCTCGTCAGGGTCTGCTTGCCACCCCGCGAACAGGAAAAATACGCCGATCAGCGCGATCAAGATACCGCGCCCGACAATTCCGAATATAATGAGGAGCTTAGTGCGGTGCCGCCACCCTGACAGGTCGACATGCTTGGTCCAGCGTTCGGTCCAGCCCCGCCAGACCTGGATGCCGCCGATAACGACCAAGGACAATCCGACAACAATCACGGCAAACCGGCCGAGAGGCTGACCCAGCAGCCAACGCGCCATCGCCTCCGTCAGGCCCGGTCCCGAACCATCATTTGCCCCCAGTGTCACGCCGATCGCCGCTGCTCCAATCAATGCGTAAGTCGATCCGGACATGATCATGCCGAGGCGAGCGGCCCACCCGCTCGCGTCTTCGCCTTCATTCCGACGATCCAGAATGCCTTGATGAAAGCGCCAGATTGAATAGAGAAACAGTCCCACCCCTATAAGTATCAAGATTGCCTGCCCCAGAGGCTCCGCTTCAATCTCGAGGAATGCTTCGGTTGGCCCGACGCCAGCCTCGTCTTCGCCGGGATTTATGGCCGCTCGCAACATCAGGCCTGAAACAAGAAAGTAAACGATGGCTCGGGCGCTCAGTCCCAATGTGCCCAGCCACGCGACAAATCCCCGCTCTAGCATCGACATTTTCCTCAGAAACAGAACGGGCCGATTTAAACGGCAGTCGCAGCCGAACCCATTGGTCAAACGCCTTGCCATGGCACCAGTTCCAGATGTTGATCCGGAACCGGCATGCCTTCGACTGGTTACAGGTAGACTCGACTTGGCGAACTGGCAGACACATGACCTCGAATTCTTCAGGCCGTCAGGCCAATGGTTTATTCCGCGATCAGCTCGAACCTGCGCGCATCGGGCTAGAAGAGTCCGAAACCTCCTCGCCCGGCATTACGCGGCGACGGCGGGGGCGCGGCTGGAGCTTTCATGCTCCGAACGGGCGTGCTCTGTCCGGCAAGGCACGCGTCCGATGTCTCGGTCTCGCCGTGCCACCGGCCTGGACCGACGTCTGGATCTGCCCCAGCGAGCTGGGACACATCCAAGCTTGCGGTCTCGATGCCCAAGAAAGACGCCAGTACATTTATCATGAAACCTGGAATGCCGCGGCGGCGACCACGAAGTTCATGGACCTCCCGGCATTCGCCCGCGGCTTGCCGCGGCTGCGGTCGCGCCTGACCCGTATCTTGCGGGACCCCTCTGATCCGGACGAGTTGGCGCTCGCTTGTGTGGTCAGCCTGATGGATGCAGGCGGCCTGCGGATAGGCTCGCACCGACATTGGGCTCGCACGGGTGCGGTAGGGGCGATCACTCTACGCCGGAAGCATATCGAGTTCGGCGATGGCTCGCTGGAGCTCCAGTATCTGGGCAAGGGCGGGCAGGAACGCCATGTGCAGATTGATGACCCCGAGCTGACCGCAGCGCTCCATCAGCTGGCAGAGACCTCAGGCGAGAGCGTGTTCGCTCCGTCCGGGCAGCCTGTAACGCCGGGGCGCACCAATGCCTTTATTGCTCGCCTAATGGGCGCCCGGTTCACGGCCAAGGACTTTCGTACTTGGGGAGGAAGCGTTGCGGCGGCGCGCTATCTGCGCAGCACTGAGGAACCAGTCCTGAAAGAGATGGCGCAGGCGGCCGCTATCTGGTTGGGAAACACGCCCGCAGTTGCACAGTCTGCCTATATCCATCCTGCCTTGCTGGACCTCGCCAGATCGGGCCTGCCGGTCACCAAGATGTCAGGTCCTACACGTCTCCGCGTAGACGAACGCGCTTGTTATTCGGTGATCGCGGGCTGGAAATCCGACAATCATAGGAAATGACAACCGGCGTCCGGCCCTGCCCTGACAATACAACACGCCCAGCAGGCGGGCCCTGCCACGGAGTCGCCTTTTTCCCGCCCTGAAGTGCTGTGAAAAAGTTAACGCGGTCGGGGCACCCGGCTCGGCGACGTATTTCGAAACAGGTTACCAGGAGACCCGGTTTGCAATTTGCGAAGCCCTTCCTATATGCCTTGGGCATGACCCGACAGACCCGCACAGACCTCAAGGTCGGCGCGTTGGTAGCAGCCGGAATGTTTCTCGCTCACTGCGCCCCTGCGCCGACGCCAGAGACCGAAACTGATCCGAGCCTGGGCACCATTCAGGAAACCGGCAACCTGATCGTACTCACCCTTGAGGGGCCAACAAGTTACCGCGAAACCGATTACGGCCCCGCCGGCTTCCGGGACATCCTGACCGGACCCCAAGGCTACGAAGTCGAGCTTACGCGAGCTTTTGCTGAACACATGGGCGTGACCCCGGTCTATGTCGTGAAGCCTGATGTGGAATCTCTTCTTGAAGGCCTGGCCAACGGCGAGGGCCACATTGCTGCCGCTGGCTTGACGGCAACATCCGGACGCATGTCGGACTGGACATTTGGACCGGCCTACATGAACGTGACTGAGCAGCTGGTGTGCCGCCGCAATGGCACAATGCCAGAAACCATCGAGGACATCGCCGACGTTTCGATCGAGGTGGTCGCCGGGTCCAGCTACGTGGAAACGCTTGAGGGCCTTCGCGAAATTCACCCGGACATCAGCTGGACCACCCGTCCAGCCGGGTCCGCCATGCCGCTTCTGGCGCGAGTCGACGAACAGAAGATCGATTGCACCGTAGCGGACTCCAATCTGGTCGAACTGGCTCGCCGTCGGCATTTCGAACTCGTTGCTGCACTGGACCTGACCGATGACAGGCCACTGGCCTGGGCCGTCAACAATGAAGTTGACGGTCTTCAGGGAGCGCTCAGGGTCTGGTTCCAGGAAGCCCACGAAAGTGGTTTGCTGACCTCGCTCGATGAACGCTGGTACGGCCATTTCGAAGAATATGATTACGTGGACGTGGCCCGCTTCGTCCGGCGGCTGACCGAGCGTCTGCCGCGGTTTCAGGGGTTCTTCGAAGCCGCAGCAGAGGCGACTCCATTTGATTGGCGCGTTCTGGCAGCGCAGGCCTACCAGGAATCCCACTGGGACCCGAACGCCACCAGTCCGACTGGCGTACGCGGACTGATGATGCTTACTTTGCCGACAGCGGAGGAGATGGGCATCCGCAATCGCCTCGATCCGCGTCAGAGTGTCGAAGGTGGTGCTGCCTACCTTGCTCACATGTACGAGCGCCTGCCAGAAGGCATTACCGGTGAAGACCGACTCTGGTTCGCTCTGGCCGCCTACAATGTCGGTCTGGGTCACATCTACGACGCCCGCGACCTGGCCGAGCGCCGCGGTCTCGACAAGGACAAGTGGGACGACATTGCCGATACCCTGCCCCTGCTGACACGTCCCGAATACTATCGTGATCTTACGTACGGATATGCCCGCGGCTACGAGCCGGTCCACTATGTGGAGAAAATCCGTGAGTATTACGGAATGATGCAGGTGAATATCTGATCTGCCGGAACCTTCCGCACTGGCCAGGCATTTCCATCGGGTAGAAGAACGCCCCCGGGAGTGACCTGATGACAGTGTCGGACAGCCTCGGCTATCTGGCCATGGCAACAGGAATTTTTGCTGCCTTGGCGATTTCCGCTGACTTGGGGAGGCGGATCACAGGGTCAGCTTTCCTGGTCTTCACCATCTCATCGCTCAGTTGGATTGCTGTCGGCTATCTGGAGGACGAACCTCCTTTGCTGATCCAGAATGTCGTTCTCACCGGGGTCAATGTCTTCGGGGTCTACCGGTGGCTGATCAGACAGCCTTCCCGGAATTCGCATTCACGCAAGCTTGACCAGACCACGGTTGAAGCGCGCCGCTCCGCGCACAACGTCTGAGGTTTGCCCATCCCAATGCCCACGAGGCCCCCTATGACCGAATTCACACTTCACACAACCGAAACCTCTCCCTCTGATTCCAAGCCAATGCTCAAGGAGTCGGAGGACGCTTTTGGCATGATCCCGAACTTGCACGCGGTGATGGCTGAATCCCCTCAACACCTTGAAGCCTACAAAACGCTCCATGCGCTGTTCGAGAACTCGAGCCTCAGCACGGCCGAACGCAATGTCGTGTGGCTGACGGTCAGCGCGGAAAACAACTGCCATTACTGCGTCCCTGCCCACACAGCCATCGCCAAGTCCCAAAACATCGACGAGGACACCATCGAGGCCTTGCGGTCACAACGTCCGCTGCAGGACAACAAGCTCGAAGCTCTCAGGCAGACAACCCTGGAATTGCTGAGAAAGCGTGGTCAGCTTGACGACAAGTCGGTTCAAGCTTTTTTCGATGCAGGGTTCAGCCGGGCCAATCTGCTCGATGTGCTGGTGGGCGTTTCGCAGAAAACCCTCTCCAACTATGTCAATCATATCGCCCAGACGCCGGTAGACGAACCGTTTGAGAAGTTTGCTTGGAACCAGGAAGCGCTCGCCGAATGATTGCGCGTTTTGCTACAGTCCACTTTGAGTGGATTTGGCTGCCAGCCTGAAACCAGCCTGGCGCTGTTGTGTTCCAATACGCACGCTAGGCCCGGCGCCCATACGCAACTGATAAACCCTGCCGGTTTGAAATGGATTGTCTTCTGCTCAGTAATACCGCCTGCTGAGAAATTGGGCCGAAAGGGTCAGATTTTGACTGCAACGCCAGACACATCAACCAGCCTGGTCCCGTTGGAAGCGATCTTCTCGCACGCGCTTGACGCCGTAATAGCGATGAATAGCGAGGGTCAGGTCGTCGCCTGGAACCCGGTTGCCGAAGCGCTGTTCGGCTGGACGGCAGCGGAAGCGAAAGGACAGGTTCTCGGCGACTTGATAGTGCCGCCGGCCTATCGCAAGGCTCACGCTGTCGGCCTCAAGCGGTACCTCGAGACCGGTGATGGTCCGGTGCTCGGTCAGCGTATCTCGATAGAGGCGTTACGACGTGATGGAAACACGTTTCCGGTGGAGTTGGCGATCGTCGCCGCGGTCGAGGATGATACGCCCGTTTTCATCGGCTTCCTGCGGAGTGTCGAAGAGCAGAAGCAGGACCTGAGGGCACGTGACCTGCGGACACAGGAAGCGGAAGTGCTCGCGAGCATTGCTGCGGCCCAGCTGGAAGACGCCACAACGGACGAATTCATTACGCTTTGCCTGACAAAGATTTGCGAAGTCACCGAATGGGAAGCGGGGCATCTTTATGTGCTGGACGCCCCCGACAAGCCAAGCGAGCTATTGCCGACCGGCAACTGGTACATGCGCGACTCCTCTCTGGCTCCGATAGCCGAAATCACGCGGCAGCACCGATTTCGGCTAGGTGAGGGACTGCCCGGCCGGGTCTGGCAAGACGACGACATGATAATCATCGACAATCTGGTTGGGGATCCCAATTTCAAGCGTGCTGCCGAGTTCGTGGAACTTGAGCTAACCAAGGCCTTCGCCTTCCCTATACGCCGGGCCGGTCGCCCCGTGGCCGTCGCCGAATTCTTCGGCAAGTCTGATGCACGAAGTGACACGGCCATGCGTCTCTTCGTGCGGGCCATTGCCGGACACGTGGGCATGGCCATACAGCGCAAGGAGGACGCCGAGCAGAGGGCCCTGTTGGAGCGGGAATCGGCGCACCGCGTGGCCAACAGCCTTGCCGTGCTGCATTCCATATTTCGACGATGCTGTCAGACCACCAACACCGTCGATGAGTTGTCACGCGCTTTCGAACCGCGCCTCATGGCCCTGAGTCACGCTCACCGCCTGTCCGGCAGTGTTGAGAATGCCCGACCTGACATACGTGCAGTGATCGAAGCGGCTACGGAACTGCTGCCGGACAAGGACTCGCTGCGGCTTTCCGGCCCTGACCAGCCGCTACCCACTCATGCCGTGATGCCGCTGGCATTGGTATTCAGCGAGCTGGTCACCAACACCCTGAAATACGGCGCATCGGACCGCTTGATCAGCGTGCTGTGGGAGGCGGAAGAGACGGGGTGCGAGCTGACCATCCACTGGCATGAGAGCCCGGTCCGGGAAGCTGCTCCGCGAACGCGCAAGGGCTATGGTTCCACTCTGATCGACTCCATGATCCGGCGTAATCTGCGAGGCAGTTACACCCGAAAGCTCGACCAGCGGGCGCTGGAAATAGCCATCCACATCCCGCTCGCACCTCCGGATGAATCGCTGCCAGATGGCTAGGCGTCGGCGCTGTTGCGAATTGCCCTTTCCAACTTTTCCAAGGCCTCGTCGAGGACCTTGAACGGCATGGTCAGGGGCGGCAACAGACGGATCACATTGCCGCGAACACCACAGGACAGAAGCAACAGCCCCTCATCACGCGCTTGCGCCACGATACGTGCAGTCCGTGCGGGATCCGGGGACGACGGATTATCGGCCTGCACGAACTCGACCGCGACCATCGCGCCGGGTCCCCTGACCTCACCCAGTCCCTTGTCCTCCCGGCGAATGGCTTCAAGGCGAGTGGTCATCAGCCGCCCGATTTCAAGCGCTCGATCGCACAGCCTCTCCTCCTCGATAACATCGAGCACTGCCAGGGCCGCAGCACAGCCCAGCGGTGATCCGCCATAAGTCCCGCCCAGACCACCGGGAGCAGGTGCGTCCATCAGCTCCGCCTTGCCGATCACACCCGAGATCGGGAATCCTCCGGCCATCGCCTTGGCTATGGTCATCAGGTCCGGTTCGACGCCAGCGTGCTCGACCGCGAACATCTTGCCGGTGCGGGCAAAGCCGGACTGGATTTCATCGGCGATGAGCAGGATGCCATGCCGGTCACACACCTGCCGGAGCGCTTGCAAGAACTCCGAGGAGGCAGGGTAGAAACCGCCCTCTCCCTGGACAGGCTCCAGTATAATCGCCGCGACCCGGCCCGGTTCGATCTGGCTCTTAAACACCTGCTCCAGCGCTGTCAGAGCCTGGGCATCGGAGACGCCTAGGAAGGCGGCCGGGAAGGGCACATGGTGGATGTCACCCGGGAACGGGCCAAAGCCAACCTTGTAGGGCACCACCTTGCCGGTCAGGGCCATACCCATCATCGTCCGTCCGTGAAAGCCTCCCGAGAACGCGATCACGCCAGGCCGGCCGGTGGCCGCGCGGGCAATCTTGATGGCGTTTTCAACGGCCTCGGCGCCCGTTGTCAGGAAGAGTGACTTCTTGGGCGTAGCGCCGGGAGCGACTTCATTGAGACGCTCGGCCAGCCGGACATAGCTCTCATACGGGGTCACCTGCATGCAGACATGCGAGAAACGTTCGAGCTGCTCGGCCACCGCGGCTTTGAGCCGGGGGTGGTTATGGCCAGTATTGGTGACCGCGATGCCGGAGGCGAAGTCAATGAAGCGTCGCCCGTCTTCGTCCCATATCTCGGCGTTGCAGGCACGGTCGGCAAAGACCGGATGCATCATGCCGACACCGCGCGGGATGGCGGCCTGACGACGGGCCCAGTTTTCCTGATTTGTCATAATGCGTGCCGCCGGCTTCACGCCGACAGTCCCCCCATGAGCGTATATTTGATGTCGAGATAGTCATCGAGACCGTAGCGCGAGCCCTCACGGCCAAAGCCGGATTGCTTGATCCCGCCGAACGGCGCGGCGGCCGAGGAGATGATGCCCTCATTGACCCCAACCATGCCGTATTCCAGTGCCTCGGAAACACGGAATGCGCGCCCCAGATCACGAGTGTAAACGTAGGCGGCAAGGCCGTACTCGGTGTTGTTGGCGTCTTTCACCACGCTATCTTCGCTCTCGAAAGCGATAAGAGGCGCCACAGGCCCGAAGATCTCCTCACGGGCCACCGACATCTCGCGGGTGACGCCGGAAAGAACCGTAGGCTGGTAAAACAGCTCTCCGGCGGCGTGACGCCCACCGCCGACCCGAAGCCGTGCACCGCGCTCGAGTGCGTCAGCGACCAGCCTCTCGGTCTTTGCATAAGCGGGTTCAGAGATCAGGGGGCCGATCTCGACACCTTCGCTCTCTCCATTGCCGACGTGCAGTGCGGCTGCACGTTCGCTGAGCATTTCGGCGAAGGCCTCCATGATGTCGGCATGCACATAGATGCGGTTGGCGCACACGCAGGTCTGGCCGGCATTGCGAAACTTGGCCGCCATCACACCGTCGACAGCGGCATCCAGATCCGCGTCGGCAAAGACGATGAAGGGCGCATTGCCGCCAAGTTCCATCGACAGACGCTTCAAGGTGTCCGCGGACTGGCGCATCAGCAGCCGACCAATGGCCGTCGACCCGGTGAAGGATAGCTTCCGGACATCCGGGCTGGCCGTCAGGACGCCGCCGATTGCTGCCGCATCCTTGCCCGTGACGATGTTGAGCACGCCAGGCGGCAGCCCCGCCTCGATTGCCAGTTCGGCGGCGGCCAAAGCTGACAGCGGGGTTTCGGCGGCCGGTTTGGCGATAAGGGTGCAGCCGGCGGCCAGCGCGGCGCCGGCTTTGCGCATCAGCATAGCGTTCGGGAAGTTCCACGGCGTGATCGCGGCGCACACCCCGACGGGCTGGCGACTGACGAGGATGCGCTTGTCCTGTGACGGTCCCGGAATGATGTCGCCGTATACCCGCCGGGCTTCCTCGGCAAACCATTCCAGGTAGGAAGCGCCGTAGAGAATTTCTCCGCGCGCCTCGGCCAGCGGCTTGCCGTTTTCGCGGGTCAGCAGGCGAGCCAGCGGATCAGCCGACGCCTTCATCAAATCCGCCCAGCGCCGAAGAATGCCGGCACGGTCGTGTGCCGCATTCGCGGCCCAGATCTTCTGGGCGGCCTTGGCGGCCGCGATTGCCCTTTCGGTATCCCTCGCGCCACAATCGGCGACGGCGGCGATGACATGCCCCGAAGCCGGATCAATGACGTCGAAAACGGCGCCGTCCTCAGCTTCCACCCAGCGCCCGTCAATGAGCGCCCGGGAAGGATGTCCCGTCCCAATGTCCAGCATGTCCCTCTCCCAATCCGATGGGACCAGTTTGTGGAGTGATCCGGTGCCGCGATAGGACCAGTCAGGAGGTTTCCATCGCGCCAGTTGGAGCCAGCTGTACTGCACGCCCCTTATCGAGCACCCGGGCGGGCCAGAGCATCAGCAGGGCGCTGAGCAGGAGACCCGCAACAGCCACATTGATGAGACCGGGATAGCCGGCGCCACCGGCGAGTAGGAAGCCGGCAATCATGGGGCCAGATGCAAGACCCAGTTTCGAAATGAAGCCAGCGAAGGCGGAAGCGCGCCCGGCGCCGTCAAACTCGGCGCTCATGCCGAGAAGGTAGGCGATGACGAAGCCCCAGGTAATCCCGGTGCCGCAATTGGCCAGCAGGTAGGCTGCAGGGTGACCACTCCAGTGGAATACTGCCGTGCCCCCAAGGGTCAGCAGCATGGCGGCGCCCAGGAGGCGGAAGCGCCCGAAGCGCAGACCGCATACCATCACCAGAAAGGGTCCAAGCAGGGCCACCCAGGTGGCAAGTCCCAAGGCCAGCGAAACATACTCCCGGCTCAGCCCGAACTCCGTGCCCAATCGGATGATATAGGCCAGGAGGCCCATATTGGCCGCCTGGAAAACGAAGATGGCACCGAGCGTCAAGCCCAGAGGCATCCATTCCACACCGCCGCCTGCCAGGGGCCCTCTCTTTCGGGGTGCGTAGTTGCCCAGGAAGGGAAGCAGGATCAGGGTCACGGCGCTGAATGCGGTCAGGGCAAGAAAGAGCGCGCTTGTCCCGTAGAGTGGTGCCAGTGGTGGCAGGGTCATGACGGCCAGACCGCCCAGCCCGAACTGCACGAACAGCAACATGCCGAACGTCCGGTCAGGTTGAGCCGTGCGGGCAATCACCGCGAAAGCTGTGCCGGTGAGAATCCCGCCGACCACACCGTGTCCCAGCCGAACCGGCAGCATGAGGTCGAAGCTGGAAATCCAGATCGAGGCTAGGTCCACCGCGATCAGGATGATCAGGCAGATCCAGGAAATGCGGCGCCACGGGGCGATACGGACCAGCCCGACAGCCCCGAGGGCGCCGAGCGCTGCCCCGTATATGTTGACGGAGCCGATCTGGCCGGCCTGCACATCGCTGAAGCCAAGTCCGGCAACAAGGCCGTCAACGATGGCGGCCATGATGTTGACGTAGAACAGCCCCGCCGTGGCGAGAAACGCGAGGATGCCGGCCGCCACCAGGCTGTCTTCAGGGGCCTTGGGCAGGCTGGGTCTTGCCACCGTATCGACTTGAGGGGTCATCTGTCATCCTCGCAGAGGGAGTGAATGGAGTGGGAGGCCGCCGCGGCACGCGCCCAGGCGAAGTCGTTGCCATCGCTGACATAGCCGTAGACGTGACCATTCGGGAGCAGCGCAATGGTGATGCCGCCATAACCGGACATGACCGGGATCCACAGCGCGGCGTCACAGCCGAGAGTTGGCCCTGCATTCCAGGCCCAGAAGCCATTCTGGTAGCGCTGCATGTCGCCGCCGGCGGGGAGCCCGCGATCGGCCGGATCGCGCTGCAGAGCCGCGTTCAGCAGGTCCGGATCAAGCCGACCCTTCGCGCCGTCCTGCAGGAAGCGGCCGATGCGCATGAAATCCTCGAAGTGCAGCGACAAACCGAGCCCGGTCGCCGGCTGGGCGGCGGTATCATAGGTCCGCAGAACCGTCTCCGCGAGCGGCGAGAGGCCGATCTCGCGCCATAGAGGGACCAGCAGATCGGTGTAGAAGTCCGCGTCGGGATCGCCCGTACGAGAGCGCCAGTAGGACTGCAGGGCTGTCCCGAGTACGTAGGTATCAGTGGTGTGATAGACGAAGTGACGCCCGGGCCCGGTCTGGCGCTCGTACACCGAGCAGGCAATCGCAATGCGCGCCGCGTGGCTCTCCTGCCCGATGAAGCTCCAGAATGCCGGCGCTGTTTCGTCGGCGTGGAAGGCCGGGTCGTTGTAGAGCCCCGTTGCCATGTCCAGTGCGTGCTCGAAGGTCACATCACGCCAGGCATTCGTCGCGCACTCCGGCACATGGTCCGAGATGAGGGCATTGCGGGTGCCCGGGTAGAGCGCTTCAAGCCGCATCAGGGCGATGCCGGCCACGGCGGACTTGGCGACCGAGTAGGACGGCAAGGGCCGAACCTCACAGAACGGATCGCTGCCACTGCGGGTCGGACAGGGTCCAGCGTAGAGCGTTTCGCCGATCAGGAGACCGTGCGTGGTCAAACTGTCAGGGGCCACTTCATCTCGATGGGCGAAGGCAGACGCGTCGGTACCGGGAAAATCATCTGCCACAGCGGTGATCGGGCGACGATTGTAGCGCAATGTCGGAACCGGTTCCCGAAGGTGTGCAAGGCGCTCAGGAAGCGGCTCAATGGTCGCCTCGGCTACAGCTTCGAGATCGAACTGGAAATAGGCACAGGTTTCGGAGTTGATGCGCAAGTGAGCGACGGCCTGGCTGGCCCCATCCGCCCAGCGGAGTGCCAGCAAGCCATTGTGCAGGCAATTTGCATTCCGTTCGCGCCAGGCAACCGGCAGCAAAGCCCGGTAACCCTCGCCAGTCCGCCAAACGGCGCCGGGTTCCACCAGCCACTCCCATGCCGGGTGACCGCCCAGTATGGGCCCCCGTGTCATCGGAACCAGCCCTCCGGCGGTGGTTAGCAAAACAATCTCGAGGGACGGAATGGAGGCCACTCCGGTTTCCTGTGCGCGCCCGAACGGATCAGCGAGAACCGCGAACCTGTCAGGAGTGCCGCCCGTGATATGCAAGCGCATTCGGAGATCAGCATCGAGCCGCTCGGCAGATGCTGGCAAGCCGAACATATCGCTGTCGGCTACCGGTTGCGCCTCGGATCTCGAACCGCCGCCGGCAAGGCCCCACGCGAAAAGTGCACACAGGACCAACAGCGTTGCCCGCAGGCTCATGACGCGTACCCCAGCGCCTTGGCGAGGGGTGCGAGCTGCCGCTCATGCCGGCGCCAGACCCCGACCGAACGACTATTCAACGGCTGGCGCACCTGGGCCGCACTATGAGTGACCGTCGGAGAAGGATTGGCAGTGAAGTCCAGGCAGTCGGTCTGGTAATCCAGTCCCATCGCGCCGAACACGTCACGCAGCCGCGCTTCGGGCTCCGCCACCAGCGCCTCGTAATCGACGCTGATCAGGCGGTCCCCGAGATGCCGCTTCCAGTGCGCCATGAGTTCGGTATGGGCAGTCATGTAGGCGGCGAGATCGGCGAAATCATACGAGAACGGATAGCCCATCCGGAACAGCGCCTTGAACATCGAGAACGCATTGTCCATCGGGTCGCGGCGGATATGGATGATGCGCGCCTCCGGAAGGGCGCGGGCAATGAGGCCGATATAAAGAAAATTGGAGGGCGCCTTGTCGATGTGAAAGACGGTGCCATTGGTTCGTCGACCTTCCACACGACGCCGATAGGCGGCACCAAGCCGCGCCGGGTCGAGAGTCGACGCCGCCGCGATCATGTCGCCCTTGGAGCCGGCGCCCCGACACAGCTCTGTCAGGGCGAGAGGGAAGTCATTCAGCTCGCCCAAGCTCTCGATGTCGCTGTGCCGGCTAAGCATCCGGTCCAGCAATGTCGAACCGGAGCGCGGCAGGCCGAGAATGAAGACGGGCGCGCTGCCTGGCGTTGCCTCGGGTGAACGGCCAGCTGCCGCCAGATATTCTGTACCGAAGTTGTCGGCGATGGCGCGCATCGCAGCGACATCGCCATCGACCCGATACTGCATCAGGCGGCGCCGGCGTTCGGCGCCCTGGCTGTAGGCACGGAACGCTTCGTCGTGCAGGCCCAGGTCTTCCAGCTCCTTGCCCAGTGCGTAGTTGAGCTGGACCGGGGCCATGGCGGAGCGGTGCGGCGCAGCCAGCAGGCGGCGCAGTTCATCGACGTGATTTCGCTCAGCCGTCTGGCGGCGCAGGGTGGAGCGATTGTAGTAGGCATCGAAATCATCAGGCGCCAGGCGGATGACGGCGTCGAACGCGTCCTCCGCGGCATCAAGCCCTCCCGTGGCGATCAGAGCGGTGGCGAGGCCGTAGTAATAGTCGGCGACATCCGGCTTGAGTGCCACGGCTGCCCTGGCCCACGACAGGGCGGAGTCATGATCGCCGACCTGGCCCGCCATCTCCGACAAGCGGGCCAGCCAGCTCGCATCGCCCTGCGCGTCCGGCACCATTTCGGACAAGGCCTGTCGCGCCAGACCTATGTGACCCAAATGGATGAGCGCCTCGCAGTCCATCAGTCGGGCCAGCGGCGAGCCGGGTGCCAGAGCCAGGGCTTCGGCGAGGCTCCGGCGCATGGCCAAGAGGTCATGCGATGCCTGTTCGGCACGGGCCCGGGCCAGCCACGCATCAACCATCTCGGGATGATCCTGGGTCAGTGTCCGGGCCGTCGCCAGCGCGCTCACGACCTGCCTCCGGCGCAGGGCCTGGTCGACAGTGAGTAAACGGTCAGCGGGCGCAATCGACAAGGTGGCAAGGCCTTCCAGATGAATGGCAGGCGGCCGGCACCGGGCCGGCCGCTCGCAACAGCGATTAGAAGCTGTACCGCAGGGTCGCGCCAAGGGTCCGGGGCAGAGCCAGCAACTGCTTGTTGCCGTTTCCGAAATAACCTTCGGATGGCGCCGTGCCCATATAGGCTTCGGTAAACACGCCGGTGACACCTTCCTCATTGGTGAGGTTCTTGACCCAGAAGGACACGGCCAGATCGTCCTGCGAGAAGGTCGTGGTCAGGTTCCAGATCGAGAACCCGTCCAACGGCACGTTGAAGCGCGGTGAATCCGTCACGGCGTTGCGCGTGTCCGACTGGTAGTAACCGTCCAGGCGCGTGAAGGAGGCCCAACCTCCCACCTGCGTCGTGTAATCGACTGACCAGTTGAGCTGATGCTCGGGCGTGCCGGGCAACATGGCGCCATCCAGGGCGATCGGAGCGCCCGGGGCCGGCCGGTCAGGGGCGTGGAAGTCCTCCGCGAGGCTCGCATTGATGTAGGCGTAGCCGAGCGAGTAGTGCCAGGCATTGCCAACATAGCCGTCCACCGTGGCCTCCAGGCCATAGCTGCGAGCGGCGCCGCCATTCTGGACCGCGAAGAAGCCCCAATTGGTGGTCGAGGTATTGAACTGGGGGTCTTCCCAGTCGACGTAGAACAGACTGACGTCATAGGTCAGCCCGCTGCTGCGGCTGCCCTTCAGGCCGACCTCGTAATTGACCACGCTGTCGGCGGTGTAGAACTGCCAGCGCGGGTCCTCTGCATAAAGCCCGGACAGCGGCACCGCATTGGAGCCACCGCGGCGATAGCCTTCCGAGATGGTGGCGTAGAACATGTCCTGGTCGGAGAAGCGCCAGGCCGCATTGAACTTGAACAGGACGTCGTCTTCCGATGACTGGAAGTCGGCATTCACGTCCGGGAACAGACCGGTCCAGAGCGGCAGCGCCATGAAAGTGTCGTTTTCCGACTCGTTGTCGAAATATCGGGCCCCGAACGTCAGATCGAGGTTGTCGGTCGCGTACCAGGTAAGCTCACCGAAGATGGCGGTCTCGGTGAAGTGCTCGGTCAGGCGGTAATCCCAGTCCTGGTCACCGGTGACCGCACCGGCCGCAACCGGGAGGTAGGCGTCCCACCAGTCCTTGAAGCCGACCAGGTAGCTCTGCTGGGTCGCCCCGCGCTGCTGCTGGCGATAGAAACCGCCGACGACATAGTCGAACTGACCGCCATCATCGGTGACCAGGCGGACTTCCTGGATCACCGCTTCGTCGGCATAGGTCCGGACCGCCTGCGCCATCGGCCGCGGATAGTTGTAGTACCAGCCCAGCCAGCCGGCCTGGGCGTAGAAGCCCGTGTTCTCCGAGACGCTGTCGCCTTCGTGGTCATAGTGCGAGGTCGACGAGGTCAGGGTGGCGAATCCGAGATCGAGTTCGGCTTCCAGCGACGTCATGTTGATGTCGCGGCTCGACGGTTCGCGCTGGACGGAGCCGTTCTCGTATTCCTCATAGGTGCGGCCGAAGCCGTCCTGCCCCACCGTCTGCTGGCGACGACCGCCGACATCGTCGGACTGGCGTGAATGCACGAGGCGCAGGCTGAGCGTGTCGGTCGGCTCAAACAGGAAAGTGGCCCGACCCATCCAGGTATCGACCGTGTCGGCGTCTTCCTCGACCGTGTAGGAGGCGGCCGGATCGAGAATTCCATTGGGTGCCACGGGCACGCCGCTGGCGTCGAGCTCGTACAGGTTCACATAATCGACCACGCCGGGATAATCGCCAAAACTGCCGACCAGACGCATGCCGGCCCGCTCTCCGAGCGGCACGTTGAGCACGGCGTCGCCGCCATAACCCAGGCTTTCCGAGCCGTTGACCGACGACACCGTCCCGCTCACCGAGCCGCCGAACTCACCGAAGACCGGGTCGCGGGTGATGTAGCGCACCGTGCCGCCGAGCGATCCGGAGCCGTACAGCGTGCCTTGCGGGCCTCGCAGGATTTCCACCCGCTCGACATCGCGCAGGGCGAAATTGGCGAAGATCGGCGTGTCGTTGACATAGGTCGAGACAGAGGCGACCGAGGACACGGCGTAGTCACCGATGGCATTGCTGTCGACGGCCAGACCCCGGATGCGGACGGCATTGACGGTGCCGGAATTGCGGGCACCCCGATCGATAATGGTGACGCCGGGCACCGAGCGTAGCAACTCGGCCTCGTCGAGGATGTTGGCGCGCTCGATCTCGGCGCCGGATACGGCCGAGATGTTGTAAGGCACGTCGGTGACGCTCTCGGCGCGGCGGGTTGCCGTCACCGTGATGGTGTCGCGCATGACCGGGTCGGCGGACGCCTCGGCATCCTGTGCCACGGCGATGCCGCCCCCCAGCCCGGTCAGCGCGGTTCCACCGAGCAATGCTGCGGCGATGGCGTGGCGCGTAAGACCATTCCTGATTTGCTTGCCCATAATTCTCTCCCCCTTGAACTTTGATATCTCGCCGGGTGACCGGCACATTGAATTGAAATCAGTGACCCGAACGGAATTTGGCGCGTGGGCGCCCGGTCTCCGCCGGCCGGCCGGCACGCGCCGGAAGTTCGAGCGGGCCGAGCGGTGCAAGCACGGCCCGGCGCTGTTTGGCATCGGCGTGCAGCGGATAGTCGACATCGGCGTCGCGGAAGCTCTTCATCACCTGGCCCAGACCCTGCCAGCCGCGCTCGCGGACACGCTGCACCTGGCCCAGATCGAGATCGAGGGCGATGATTTCGCGACCGGACCCGGCCTCGTGAATGAGCTCACCGCCGGGTCCGTAGACGACCGAGCGCCCGACGCCGAGACGGCCGCCGACATTGACGTCGACGAAGAAGCACTGGCTGACGGCGGCATTGGCTCGGGCAATGGCGAGCTCGACATCGCGGTCGACTGTATTGGTCAGGGTCGGCAGGAGGATCACCTCGGCGCCGTCCGCGGCGAGGGTGCGGACCAACTCCGGGAACCACATGTCGTAACAGATGGCGAGACCGATGCGGCCGCAGCCGGGGATGTCGAAAACCAACGGCTGACGACCGGCGGTGACGCCCTTCTCGTACGGCAGGAAGGGATAGATCTTGTCGTAGCGAGCCACTTCACTGCCGTCCGGTGCGTATACCGGGCTGGTATTGTAGACGGCGTCGCCCCGACGCTCGTAGAGCGATCCGGGCACCAACCAGAGGCCGGTTTCGCTGGCCAGGCTGGCCAGGCGCTGCTCGGTTTCACCGCCGGCCGGCTCGGCCCGATCGGTCGAGGCCCCGTGTACCGCCAGCTCCCCCAGCACCACCAGGTCGACCCAGGGGAAGCGCTGCGGGATGGCGCGGACTTCACGCTCGACAAGCTCAAGATTGCCTTGCGTTTCCGCGTCCAGCTGGATGGCGACTATCCCGATCGACGACATGCATTCTCCCCTCTTTGCCGCCTTTCCCGAAGTCGGGTGGCGGCATTTGCGGCGAGGATGGCAGCGCGTCGGCAGCGCCCTTAGTGCCAGTTGTTATCGCTCTATGGGGCCAGATCGTCGGCGCCGAGCAGGGCCGAATCCACGGACTGGCCGGCCTCGTCGAGCCAGTGGACCCGCCCCCCCTCGACGCCGACCCGGAAGTCGCGGATCTCGCCGAAGGCCCAGGTTCGCCATTGCCGGAACCAGCGATCGCCCTCGACCCACCAGCGCCCGGCATCACGGTCCTCACCGGCAAACCCGGCGCGTCCGAGCATGCGACCATCGGCATGCAGCTCGATGGTGCAGGGTTCGCCGTAAACGGTCTTGTAGAGCAGGCTGGCGCCGGACAGGTGTTGCCGGATAGCGTCGCCGTCGAGGGCGACCAGGCTGGGCCGTCCGGATGGCAGGGACAACTCGCGAACGAGGCGGGAGAGTTCCTCGATACCGTCACGGATGGCCTCGGCCGGCAGGCTGGTCACTCCGAGGCGGAACATGTTGCGCGGCCGGTCGGGCTGGGCGAACCAGCTGGTTGCCGGCTCGATCAGGATGCCGCGCCGCTCCGCCAGGGCGATCAGCCGGTCGGCATCCAGCCCGTCCGGGCCCCGCACCCAGTAGGACGTGCCGCCCTCGACCGGGGCCAGGGCCAGGAGCAGGGGGCGGTAGTGGTTGAGGGCGTCGCGCAGCAGCATGAGGCGCTGCTCGCAGACCCGGGTCAGGCGCCGCATCATGGCGTCGTAATGGCCAAGCGAGAGGAAAAGCGCCGCGGCACGCTGATTGTTGGGCGATGGCCGTCGCGTGGTCAGCTCGCGCAGCCTGCGGGCGCGCTCGATGATGTCCGGATTGGCGACCATGAAGCCGAGGCGCACGCCCGGTGCCAGCACCTTGGAGAGGCTGGCGACATAGACCACGCGCTCGCCGCCGGGCATGCCGCGCAGGGCCGGGACGGCGCTGGACAGGTAATTCATTTCGCACTCGAAATCATCCTCGATGACGAGGAAGTCGTCGCGCTCGGCGCGCTCGAGCAGGGCCCGGCGGCGCTCGGCCGAGAGGGTCACCCCGGTGGGTCGCTGGCGGCTTGGCGACACACACACAAGGTCGACCCCGGCCAGTCCGTCATCGATGACCATGCCCTCGTCATCGACGGGCTGGTAGGCCAAGCGCCCACCGCGCAGGGCGACCAGGTCGCGCAGTTCCGGCAGGCCGGGCTCCTCGACGACGACGCGGCGGTCGGCGCCGGCCAGGACGTGACTGGCCAGGAACAGGCCCTGCTGTTCGCCGACGGTGACCAGGAGTTCGCCCGGCCGCGCCCGGATACCCCGGCGCGGCAGCAGCTTGGTGCGGATTTCCTCGATCAGCATCGGGTCGTCGACCTCGCCATTATCGACCGACCATTCCTCGACATCCCTGACGGCCAGCGCCAGCCGGCTGGCCTCGCGCCATTCCGCGACCGGAAAGAGCGACTTGTCATACTGGCCCTCGACGAAGGGATAGCGGTATTTCTGCCAGTCCGGCGGACAGCGCCAGCGCGCCGCCGGGACCACATCGCTCTGCAGGAAGCGGGTCAGGTCGACCGCCGTTTCGCCGCTGCGGCGGCCGACCACCGGAGCGTCCGGCAGCACCTGGCGAACGGCTTGCTCGGCGACATAGATGCCGGAGCGCTCGCGCGCTTCCAGATGTCCCTCCGCAATCAGCTGCTGATAGGCGAGAAAGACGGTATTGCGCGACAGGCCCAGCGCGTCGGCCAGCTTGCGCGAGGATGGCAGCCGGCGCCCCGGTCGGAATACCGCATCGGCGATCGCCGCCATGACGCTGCGCCGGATCTGCTCCTGCAGGGACAGCGAGGCATTGCGGTCGATCTGGAACAGGGGCAGCAAACTGCTGTCGCGATCCGCCAAACAATCCTCCCCGATCAGTTCAGCCCCCTTTCGCCTACCCTGCCGCGCGGACAATCGCCAAGCCTTCTTGGCTGTGAGAGGGTGACGGCACGATTGATAGCGCCACGGCACCTCCGCCTGGCGGTATGATGAGGATGCGGGACGGTGCAGACGTCCTGCGAAACTAAACTGGACGTCGACACCGTCCCTCATGCGGAGATTTGACCGGGCCTCGAAGGACCCGAGTTGGCAAGGCAGGCTGGCCTGGAACGGTCCTCCAATAGTGCCGTTCCTCGCCGCCCGCAGCCCCGCCGGGGTCGCCGGCCGACATGACCGACCGACCCGGACGAGCTCCGCTCTCCCCGTCCCCCCGGTTGTCTAGGCCGGGCCTCGAGCTGGTGCGAGGACGGGGCAAGTGTCTCACGGGTGAAAGGGGGTGGGGATGAAACGGGGCGGAAAAGAGGGACGCCCGCTGATTTCATTGAGAAAACCGCCACGGACGGTCGCTGAGAGTGCGGAGAAAAAAATTCTATGACCGCGTGAGCCTCCCTCTCCCTGGGGAGAGGGATCGAGGGAGAGGGGGGAAGCAAGGTCTGTCCGGAGAGGTTTTTCTTGTGGCGGGGACTCTCCGGGAGGGGGCGGTGTCTCCCCCCTCATCCGCCCCTTCGGGGCACCTTCTCCCCGGGGAGAAGGGGGGTGTTGAGCCTGCCTCACGCAGGTCCTCCCCCTTGATGGGGGAGGTGGATCGCCGCGTCAGCGGCGAGACGAAGCGGGTGGGAGCCGGGTGTCAGACACGGCCAGCACCGGGATTCACCCCTTCCGCCCCTTCGGGGCACCTTCCCCATCAAGGGGAAGGACCTCGTCCGGTGCGTCCGCTCCCCCCGCGCGCGGGGGAGCTGGCGGTGCCAGCCCGCCTGAAGGGGGGAGTGTGCGGCGCTGACTCACCCCCTCCGCCGGCGTCGCACGCGGCCTTGCCGGGCCGCGACACGCCATGGTGCCAGCAAAGCTCTCCGCCAGCCCCGGCGAGTTCCTCCATCGTGTTGATGTTGCAGAACCGATCGACTTGCTCGTCCGTCCAGCAAACATCCACGCTTTGACACGCCGACAGTGCACCAGACAGGCTTGTGCGGCCGGTCCCGGCATAGGCGGCGACCGCGTGCGCCGAGACGACCGGCCAGACGGCGCAGACCGGGTGGCGTCGCCCTGCCGAGAACGCAACGGCAGGTGCGCCAGCCATGATGGACGCGCGCCGGAGCTTTGGCAGCACATTCTCCGGCAGGAAGGGGGTGTCGCATGGAAGGGTAAGAACATGGTCAAGCCCTGCACCCTGCGCCCATGAGAACGCCGACAGCAGGCCGGCCAGCGGCCCCTCCACGTCCTGCCGGTCGATGATCTGATCCAGCCCGGATCCGGCCACCTGGTCGCGTTCCCGGACACAGATCACGGCCGGAACAGACCATGCGGCGACGCGGTCTAGTACCGGATCGATCAGCCGTCGCCCGCGGAACGGCCGCTCCGGCTTGCCACCACCCATGCGACGCCCGCGACCGCCGGCGAGGATGACCACACCGGTCCCGGTCATGCCGTCGCCTCGAACGGGTCGGCCAGGCCGCGGCGGGCGGCGATATGCCGGCCGAGAGTGACTAGGTCACCTTCCGTCAGGCGGCGCCTGGCGATGGGCAGGACGACCGCATTCTCGACCGCGATGTGGCGGTGCTGCTGGCGGCAGAACGTGTCGATTCTGGCACCGGCGTCCGCGTAGCGCGCCAGCCCGCTCCTATCGGCAAGCGCCCGGACCAACAGTGCCTTCACGGCGTCGGCAGCCGACATGTCGTTGGCGTGCTCGGCCGACAGCATGTCGAGCACGCTCTCAATTCTGTCATCCGGCTTGCAACGCTCCAGCATCAGCGGGAACAGATCGTCCTCCTCGTCGAGCACGTGCAGGGGCAGGTCCCGGTCGAGGAAATCGTGCAGGTCCTGAAACACCGCATCGTCGAACAGGTCCGATTGCCGCAACTCCGTCAGCCGGAAGCAGGCGTCACGATGGCGATAGTGTTCGGCAAAGAACCAGACCAGGGGCTCCCGCAAGAGGTCGAGCGGAATGGGCTCGATCGGCTTGAACTCCGTCGCATTGCCCATGGCCTTGATCCTTTCCCTCAGGGGGTCGCTGGGGCCCCGGTCCTCGGTTGAATGAGCGTGTGCGTGGCGTGTACCGGAGGCAGCTGGTGTTTCACGATCAGTGCGAGACTGTCGGCCAGCGGGTTCTCGCTGTCCCGCAGGCAGGAGACGAGCTGGGTCCACGCCTCATCATCCGCCTTCGAGAGGAAGAGACGGATCGTCCTGGCGAGACATTCGGTTGGCGCGGCGTGTTCACTGGACGCGGCATGATCGAGGCGAGCCCTTGCCGCCGGAGCGAGTGCGTCATAGGCGAGGTTCACGTCAGACAGCGCCTGTCCCAACAAGCCGCCAGCCCGCACCACGGTGCCGCCCTCGCCGGTGAGGCGGCCATCCGGGCCCAGGCACAGACCCGGTTCGGCGGTCGAAGCTGCGAGCAATCGATCGACATACTTCGCTGCAGCCTTCGTCCACGCCCGTGCTTCGAGCTGCATGGCGATGTGCGGACGGACATAGTCGAAGGGGAGACGCTCGCCATCGGACCGGTGATCCAGACGCAGGACATGCCAGCCATGCTCGCTGGCCACCGGCTCCGGACGGATCGTGCCGGGCTCCATGTCGCTGAGCGCGGTCCAGATGTCCGGCAGTACGTCACCCGGGCGCAGCTGTCCCAGACTGCCGCCCTCGGCGGCGGACGGACAGGCGGACTGGTTGGCTGCCAGTTTGGCGAATCCTGCGGGCCGGGTCTGCAGATCGCTGATCAGGGCGACGGCCTTCAGACGTGCCTGTTCGAGTGCTGTCGCGCCCGGTTCGGCCGGCGCCACCAGAATGTGCGAGGCCTCCAGGAGCGGCGGTGACATGAAGCGGTCCGGACCGGAATCATAGACCGACCGGACAGCCTCTTCGGACACCGACGGAGCCTCGACTTCCTCGCTCAGCACGGTCCGGATGAGGGCCTCCTCCGGCGTCTCCTCCTGCCCCTGCGAATTGCGTTCCGGCGAGGCGTCGATGTCCAGTTCAGCGGCCCGGGCGAGCAGTACCGCCTTGGCGGCCAGCGCCCGTCCGGCCATGCTGCGAGCCTCGGCGAGCGTTGCCGCACGATGGTTCTGCAATTCGTCGGCGAGCAGGCTCTCGGGCACTTCCACGCCGTGGAAGATGGCGCTCGCGATTGTCATGACACACCCCGCTTGGCGGCAGTTGACGACTTCTTGTCTGCCGCCATGTCGCGGCGCGTGCGGACCAGCTGCCAGCCGCGGCGATTGAGGTACCAGACCGGTGCCGACAGCATGTGAACGAGGCGGGTGAAGGGGAAGACCAGGAAGATCGTCAGGCCGAGGACCAGGTGTGCCTTGAAGATCCAGTGCACATCGGCGACGTAGTCGGCAGCGCCGGGTCGGAAGGTGAAGATTCCCTGGGCCCAGCTCATGAACTTGACCATTTCCGAACCGTCGAGATGCTGCGCCGACAAGGCGATGGTGGACAGGCCGAGCGCCAGCTGCACGGTCAGAAGCGCCAGTATACCGGTATCGCCGAAACTCGAGGTGGCGCGGATGCGCGGATCGAACAGGCGGCGATGCAGCAGGATCAGCGCACCGAGGATGGCCAGCACGCCGGCCACTCCGCCGGCGACGATGGCGAGCACCTGTTTGGCACCGTGACTGATGCCCAGAGTGTCGAACACCACGATCGGGGTGAGCAGGCCGACCAGGTGGCCACCGAAAATGACCAGGACACCGACATGAAACAGGATCGAACCAAGGACCAGCTGCTTGCGCCGCAGGAGCTGCGACGACCCGGTCCGCCACGAATAGGGCTCGCGGTCGAAACGGAGCACCGAACCGATCACCAGCACCGCCAGGGCGATGTAGGGGTAGTAGCCGAACAGGGCTTGATCCAGCCAGCCGGCGCTGGCGAGTGTGACTGCGTGTTCCTGGGCCATGACTGGCATCCTTTCATCGAGGGCTAGAAGCTCGTTTCGAGCGCCAGCCAGAATTTCGTCCGGTCCGCCGGACCGTTCCGGTCACCATTGAAGAGCGCTGCCTTGGCCTCGACCGTGAGCCAGTCATTGACCGGCAGGCGGAACACCGCATCGAGCTCCGAGCCGTAAGACAGGCGGCCATTGTCGCTGTCGAAGTCGTGATAGATGACGGCCCAGCTGGCAGGTGCAGCGCCGTCGATCAGGTGAATGCCGCCGCCCTTGAGACCCAGGCTGGCGTCGCGAAGTCCGCTCGCCGGTGTGGACAGGAAAACGTCGGCCCAGCCCTGGAAGGCATGGAGGGTCGCAAGCGGTGTGGCAAAGCCGGTTCCGCCGGCGCCTTCGAGGATTTCCACGCCACCCACAAAGGTGAGATTGCCGCGCGCAAGACTGGCACCGAAAGCCTGGTAGCCCAGCTCCCGTGCGGGTCCGCGACCATTGTGTTCGCCCTGCAGGGCCAATCGGGCATTCAGGCGAAGCTCGCCGGCGTCCAACGCCCAGGTTTCAGACCAGCCCACGGCCAGGGTCCGACCCGAAAGAGCTGTCGACTCGGCGAAATCGAGGAACAGGCCGGTGGCCACGAAATCCCCGAACCCGGTGGCGAGGCCGAGCCGGACGATGTGGGAGTCGCTGTCGAACTCGCCGATCGCGCTGTCATCACCGAAAATGCGGTGCACCGTGTCGATATAGGCATAGTCGAGGGTGACATCGGAGAAGCCCGAATACCCGAACCGGACGGCATCATAGGTCTGCTCGTTCTGGCGGAAACCGACATTGCCGACAAAGCGGGCATCGTCGAGGATGATGCGCTGACGTCCCAGCGTGGCGTGCGCCGCCTCGCCCCGCCAGGACAGCTGCAGACGATTGAGCTCGAACACTTCCGGGTCGGCAATTACCGCCTTGCCGGGAATGGTCTCGACGGTATCGGAGAAGTCGTCATTGAGGTGTCCGACGGCCTCGGCCTCGACCAGGAAACTCCAGCTTGCGGCCAGCGCGACATCATAGCCGAAACGGCCCCGCACGGTCAGGGCGGTGGTATCGTCCAGCCCGTCCTGGGAGACCTGCTCGGCCCGGGCCCGCAGGTTGATTATGGGCGTTGCAGAAAGGCCCTGCCCGTCTGGCTCGCCGCCCGGCTGAGCCAGCACCGGGACGCTGCATGCAAGGCCGCCCAGAGCGGCCAGGATTGTCACACCGAGCCGGCTCATTGCGCCCCCCCCTGCATCGCATCGACCATGGACTGTGCCTTGGGGCATCCGTCCCGGGCGTCACCGGCGCCGAAGGTGACCGGTTCCTCGACCCACGCCTTGTCGAGCGCCTCGAGGTCGTTGGGGTCATCGTCCTCTATCGACAGCAGGCTCCTGACCGCATCGCGATCCGCCGGTGCATCCGACACCGCCAGAAGCGCCCCGAAGATCGACCGGTAGGGGCTCTGCCGCTTCTTCAGCCGTTCCGCGATGGCTTCGAACACATGCGCCGCCTCACCGATCAACGAGGCCGCTTCCTCGTCCTCAATGGTCGAGAGGAATTCGAGGAAGACCGGAAGGTAGTCCGGCAGGTCGCTGACCTCCATTTCCAGGCCGTGCGTACGATAGAGTTCGACCAGCCCGACCATCGCCGGTCCGCGTTCGCGGCTTTCGCCGTGCACGTGCTCGTAGAGGTGCAGCGAAACACTGCGCGTGCGATCGAAGAGATCGACATAGGCCGCCTGGGCGGCGAACAGGTCGCTGCCGGCGATGTGGTCGGCCAGCTTGCCGAGCGAGCCGACGATGCGCTCGGGCACGAGGCCCTCGCCGCGGATCACCTCGACGCAGAGGCCGGCTTCCGCCTGCAATTGCGCCTCGGGATAGGACAGCAGGCGCGAGAGTGCACGATAGGTCATGGCCATGGGTCAGCCCTCCGGAGGTGTCTGGGTCTTGGCACGCGGACGCTTGTCCTTGCCGAACAGGCCGAGCTCGGTGCGCCCGCCGGAACAGTCATTGCCGAAGGTGAAACCGCATCCGCCGCGCAGCCCGTAGGCGTCCTCGCTGGTCTCGCGGTGCGTGGTCGGAATGACGAACCGGTCCTCGTAATTGGCGATCGCCATGTAGCGGTACATTTCGTCGATCTGGGCCGCTGTGAGGCCGACACGCTCCGCCGTCGGATGGTCGATGACGCCTTCGACGGTCTTGGCGCGCATGTATTGGCGCATCGCCATCATCCGCTCCAGCGCCGCCACGACCGGCTCCTCCTTGCCCGCCGTCAGCAGGTTGGCGAGGTAGCGCACGGGAATGCGCATGGAGGAAACATCCGGCATTTCGGCGTCGGTCTCGAGGGCGCCGGCAGCGACGGCCGACTGGATCGGCGAGAGCGGCGGCACGTACCAGACCATGGGCAGGGTGCGGTATTCAGGGTGCAGCGGGAAGGCGACCTTCCACTCCATCGCCATCTTGTAGACCGGGCTGACCTGGGCCGCCTTCAGCCAGGCCTCGGGCACACCATCGGCACGGGCCTGCTCGATCACCTCCGGGTCGTTGGGGTCGAGGAAGACATCGAGCTGGGCCTGGTAGAGGTCCTGCTCGTCCGGCGTTCCCGCCGCTTCCTCGATCTTGTCTGCGTCATAGAGCAGGACGCCGAGATAGCGGATGCGGCCGACGCAGGTTTCCGAACACACCGTGGGCTGTCCGACTTCCATGCGCGGATAGCAGAAGGTGCACTTCTCCGACTTCCCGCTCTCCCAGTTGTAATAGACCTTCTTGTAGGGGCAGGCGGAGACGCACATGCGCCAGCCGCGGCACTTGTCCTGGTCGATGAGGACGATGCCGTCCTCTTCACGCTTGTAGATGGCGCCGGACGGGCAGGCCGCGACACAGGTCGGGTTGAGGCAGTGCTCGCACAGGCGCGGCAGGTACATCATGAAGGTTTCCTCGAAGGCGCCGTAGATCGCCTTCTCGACACCCTCGAAATTGTAGTCCTCGCTGCGTTTCTCGAACTCGCCGCCGAGGATTTCCTCCCAGTTCGGGCCCCACTCGATCTTCTCCATGCGCTCGCCGGTGATCTTCGATCGCGGACGGGCGGTCGGGAAGGCCTTCATCTCCGGGGCGGTCTGGAGATGGGCATAGTCGAAGTCGAACGGCTCGTAATAATCGTCGATCTCGGGCAGGTCGGGATTGGCGAAGATCTTCGACAGGATGCGCCACTTGGCACCCATCCGGGGCTCGATGCGGCCGTTTTTCCTGCGCCGCCAGCCGCCATTCCAGCGCTTCTGGTTCTCCCAGTCCTTGGGAAAGCCGATGCCCGGCTTGGTCTCGACATTGTTGAACCAGGCGTATTCAACGCCGTCGCGGCTGGTCCACACGTTCTTGCAAGTCACCGAGCAGGTGTGACACCCGATGCACTTGTCGAGGTTCAGAACCATGCCGATTTGAGCCCGGATTTTCATCGCGCACCCTCCATCTGGGACGCGGGCTCATCGAGCCAGTCGACCTTGTTCATCTTCCGCAGGATGATGAATTCGTCGCGGTTCGATCCGACCGTGCCGTAATAATTGAAGCCGTAGGACAGCTGCGCGTAACCGCCGATCATGTGCGTCGGCTTGAGGATCGCCCGCGTGACGGAATTGTGGATGCCGCCCCGCTTGCCGGTGATCTCGGATCCCGGCGTGTTCACGATCTTCTCCTGCGCGTGATACATGAAGACCGTGCCTTCACGGATCCGCTGGGACACCACCGCACGGGCCGTCAGCGCGCCATTGGCGTTGAACACTTCCACCCAGTCATTGTCGACGACCCCGGCCCTTTTGGCGTCGGCCTCCGAGACCCAGACCACGGGCCCGCCACGATTGAGCGTGAGCATCAGCAGGTTGTCCGAATAGGTCGAGTGGATGCCCCATTTCTGGTGCGGCGTGATGAAGTTGAGGGTGATCTCCGGATTGCCATTGGGCTTGTCGCCCATGACATGGAGGGTCTTGAGGTCGACCGGCGGCTTGTACACCACCAGGGTCTCGCCGAAGGCCCGCATCCAGTCATGATCCTGGTAGAGCTGCTGACGTCCGGTCAGGGTGCGCCACGGGATCAGCTCGTGCACATTGGTGTAGCCGGCATTGTAGCTGACATGCTCGCTCTCGATGCCCGACCAGATCGGCGAAGTGATGATCTTGCGCGGCTGGGCGACAATGTCGCGGAAGCGGATCTTCTCGTCTTCCTTGGGCCGGGCCAGGTGGGTGTGCTCGCGTCCGGTCTGTTTCTCCAGCGCTTCCCAGGCCTTGACCGCGACCTCTCCATTGGTCTCCGGCGCCAGCATGAGAATGGTCTCGCAGGCGTCGATGTCGCTGTCGATGCGGGGACGCCCCCGGGCCACCGTGTCCTCGAGGATCTCGCCATTCAGCGAGGCCAGCTTGTCGACTTCCGGCTGGGTATTCCAGCCGATGCCCTTGCCGCCATTGCCGAGCTTGTCCATGAGCGGGCCGAGCGCGGTGAACTTGGCGTAGATCTGCGAGTAGTCGCGTTCCACCGCGGCCACCGCCGGCATGGTCTTGCCGGGCACCGGGTCGCATTCGCCGAGATACCAGTCCTTGACGCCGCGCGCCTGGGCCATCTCGGCCGGACTGTCATGCTGGATCGGTGTCAGTACGACGTCGGTCTCGACACCGAGCACCTCGGGTGCCACCTCGGAAAACGTCCTGGCGATCCCCTTGAAAATGTCCCAGTCCGACCGGCTTTCCCAGGCCGGGTCCACCGCCGCTCCGAGCGGGTGGATAAAGGGGTGCATGTCGGACGTGTTGAGATCGTTCTTTTCGTACCAGGTCGCTGTCGGCAGCACGATGTCGGAATAGACCGCCGTGGTGGACATGCGGAAGTCGATGCAGACGAGCAGGTCGAGCTTTCCGCGCGGCGCCTCGTCATGCCATTTCACTTGGCGCGGCTTGTCATGCCCCATCTCGCCCAGGTCCTTGCCCTGGACTCCGTGATCGGTGCCGAGCAGGTGCTTGAGGAAGTATTCGTGCCCCTTGCCCGACGAACCGAGCAGGTTGGAGCGCCAGACGAACATGTTGCGCGGCCAGTTGTGCGGGTCGTCCGGGTCCATGCAGGACATTTCCAGTTCGCCGGACTTGAGCGCCTGCGCCACATACTCCCCGGGAGCCTGGCCGGCCGCCTTGGCCTTGGACGCGACCTCGATGGGGTTTGTTTTCAGCGCCGGGGCCGAGGGCAGCCAGCCCATGCGTTCCGCCTTGGCGTTGTAGTCGATGAAGCTGCCCGACCAGTCGCCCGCCTCGGCCGTCGGCGACAGGATCTCGCCCACCGGGACGGTCTCGTAGCGCCATTGGTCGGTATGGGCGTAGAAGAAGGATGTGGAGTTCTGCTGGCGCGGCGGACGCACCCAGTCGAGGCCGAAGGCTAGCGGTGCCCACCCGGTCTGCGGGCGCAGTTTCTCCTGGCCGACATAGTGGGACCAGCCGCCGCCGGACTGGCCGACACAGCCGCACAGGATGAGCATGTTCATCACCGCGCGGTAATTCATGTCCATGTGGTACCAGTGGTTCATGCCGGCACCGATGATCACCATCGACTTGCCATTGGTCTTTTCCGCATTGGTGGCGAAGCCGCGTGCCGTGGCGATGATGTTGGCCCGCGGGACCGAGGTGATCTTTTCGGCCCAGGCCGGGGTGTAGGGCTCCATGTCGTCATAGCTGCCGGCGAGATGCTCGCCGCCATAGCCCTGGTCGACGCCGTAATTGGCCATCAGCAGGTCGTAGACACAGGCGACCAGGGTCTCCGTACCATCGGCCAGCTTGATCTTCCTGACCGGAATGTTGCGGGTCAGGACATCGGGGTGATCGGTCGAAGCGAAACCGTTCGACGCCGTATTCGCGAAGTAGGGGAAGCGGACCTTGGCGACCTCGTCCTCGACGCCCTTGAGGCCGAGGCGAAGCCGGGTCTCTGCACCGCCGGTCTCGCGCTCCTCGAGATTCCACTTTCCGTCCTCGCCCCAGCGAAACCCGATCGAGCCATTGGGCACGACGACCTTCCCTGAGGTTTCGTCGAGGGCCACTGTCTTCCAGTCGGGATTGTTGCTCTCGCCGAGGGCGCCGTCGAAGTCTGCCGCCCGCAGGAGGCGCTCGGGCACGAAGCCGTCTTCCTGGGGAACGAGCCGGACCAAGAGGGGAAGATCGGTGTACTGGCGCACGTAGTCGCGGAAGTACGGCACTTCCCGGTCACGGTGATACTCGGTCAGGATGACATGGCCGAACGCCATGCCGAGGGCTGCATCGGTGCCCTGCTTGGCGGCGAGCCAGAGGTCGGAGAATTTCGAGGCTTCCGAATAGTCCGGACAGATGACCACCGACTTGATGCCCTTGTAGCGGGCCTCGGTGTAGAAATGAGCGTCCGGCGTGCGGGTCTGGGGAACGTTCGACCCCCACAGGATCAGGAAGTTGGAATTGTACCAGTCGGCGCTTTCGGCGACGTCGGTCTGCTCGCCCCAGGTCTGGGGGCTGGCTGGCGGCAGGTCGCAATACCAGTCGTAGAATGAGCCGGTTACGCCCCCGATCAGCTGGAGATAGCGCGCGCCAGCGGCATAGGAGACCATGGACATGGCCGGGATCGGAGAGAAGCCGAAGACCCGGTCGGGCCCCCATGTCTTCACGGTGTGCGCATTGGCTGCCGCGATGATCTCATTGACCTCGTCCCACTTGGCGCGGACGAAGCCGCCGAGCCCGCGACGGCTGGTGTAATCCTCGCGCTTGGCCGGATCGTCCTGGATCGATTTCCACGCCGCGACAGGCGGCATGGTCTTGCGGGCCTCGCGCCAGGCCTTGACCAGGCGCGCCCGGATCAAGGGGTATTTCACCCGGTTGGCCGAATAGAGATACCAGCTGTAGCTGGCGCCCCGGGCGCAGCCGCGCGGCTCGTGATTGGGCAGGTCGTCGCGGGTGCGCGGATAATCGGTCTGCTGGGTCTCCCAGGTCACGATCCCGCCCTTGACGTAGATCTTCCAGGAACACGAGCCGGTGCAGTTCACGCCATGGGTGGAGCGCACGATCTTGTCGTGGCGCCAGCGGTTCCGGTACGCCTCTTCCCAGGTGCGGTCCTCGTCGTTGAGAACCCCGTGCTTGCCGGAGAACAGCTCGGTCTGGCGCCGGAAGAAGGTCAGTCTGTCGAGTGTGTGGCTCATGGGAGCTTATCCTTTCTGGGCCGCGACCGCTGCTGAGCCGGGCGTTTCACGGCCGCGCTCGAGATCGAACAGCATCCCGCCGGGACGCGAATAGAGGAGGAAGGTCAGGGCCAGGCAGACGACGTAGAAACCGAGGAAGGTCCAGATCGCGCCGTGCGGCGCACCGGTCATGGCGATCGAGGTGCCGTAGGCCTTGGGGATGAAGAAGGCACCATAGGCCGCAATGGCGCTGGTGAAGGCGATGATCGCCGCGCTCTCCCGCTCCGACGCCCTGAGTTGCTCGGCGCTGGAAATGCCCGGCATCAGGCGTGCGGTTTCCTTGCGCATGATCGAGGGGATCATCTGGAAGGTCGAGGCGTTGCCGACCCCGGTCAGGAAAAACAGCGCCATGAAGCAGCCGAAGAAGCCCCAGAAACTGCCGGCATCATCGCCGGAGGGCAGGAATTGCAGGACCCCTAAGGCAGCGATGATCATCCCCAGGAAGGTCCAGAAGGTGACCCGTGCGCCGCCCCACCTGTCCGACACCCAGCCGGTACCGGCCCGTGACAGGGCGCCGACAAGTGGTCCCAGGAAAGCGAAGGACAGGGCGTTGATGTCGGGAAACTGGGTCTTGATCAGCAGCGGGAAGCCGGCGGCATAGCCGATGAAGCTGCCGAAGGTGCCAGTGTAGAGGACGCACATGATCCAGTTGTGGCTGCGCTTCAGGATCGACATCTGATCGCTGAGCGACGCCTTGGCCGCGGCGATGTCATTCATCCCGAACCATGCTGCCAGCGTGGCGGCGATGATGAAGGGGACCCAGACGAAGCCGGCATTCTGGAGCCAGAGCCGGGTGCCGTCGTCGAGGCTCTGCGGCTCGCCGCCGAGGGCCCCGAAAACGCCCAGGGTGATGACGATGGGAACCAGGAACTGCATTACGCTGACGCCGAGATTGCCGAGTCCGGCATTCAGGGCCAGCGCATTGCCCTTTTCCTTCTTCGGGAAGAAGTAGGCGATATTGGCCATCGAAGAGGCGAAATTGCCGCCGCCGAAACCGCACGCCAGGGCGAGCACGATGAACACGGTATAGGGCGTCTCCGGGTCCTGGACCGCCAGGCCTATGCCGATGGCCGGCACCAGTAGCGAAGCGGTGGACAGGGCGGTCCAGAGCCGGCCGCCGAATATCGGGATCATGAAACTGTAGACGATGCGGAATGTGGCACCGGACAGGCCGGGAAGCGCCGCCAGCCAGAAGCGCTGGTCGACGGTGAAATCGAAGCCTATGGCCGGCATCTTGGCGACCACCACCGACCACACCATCCAGACCGAGAAGGCCAAGAGCAGGGCCGGGATCGAGATCCACAGATTGCGACCGGCGATCTTCCGTCCATGCGTCTGCCAGAAGGCATCGTCCTCGGGGCGCCAGTCGGTCAGGACATGTCTCGGCGACGGGGTTTCCTGGGTCATTGTCTAGCTCTTTGGCCTTTGTGGTCAGGAGGTCGGAGCCGCCGCTGGGGGCCGCGCCGACGGGGCGGGATCAGGTGGCGGGACGCGGCATGGCGGCAGCGGGTTGCGGATCGGGATTCGGATCAGCTTGCGGGCGCGCCAAGGGGGCATCCGGGACGTCGGACAGCCATTTCTCGTCGCCCAGCGCCGGGTGCTTGCGGCGTTCCATGCGACGAATGGCGAGGTGCATCCACACCGTGGAGACGGCGACGAGCACGAACATCAGCATGAAGGGCGCCGTCCACACACCGGTGAAGTCCAGCAGAACACCGAAGGAGATGGGCAGGAAGAAGCCGCCCAGGCCGCCGATCATGCCGACCAGGCCGCCGACCGAACCGACATGGTGCGGGTAGTAGACCGGGATGTGCTTGAAGACCGCCGCCTTGCCGAGGCTCATGACAAAGCCGAGGATCACGGTCAGGGTGACAAAGACCCCGATGGACAGCCCGAAATCGAACTCGATCGGAGCCTCGATCCCCGAGACGATGTAGCGCGTCTGCGGATAGCTCATGAGGAAGAGCACGACGAGCGAGACGATGAAGGTCAGGTACATGACGGCGCGCGCGCCCCACTTGTCCGACATCCAGCCGCCGAAGGCTCGAAACACCGAACCGGGCAGCGAGTACAGTCCCGCAAGAACGCCGGCCGTGGTCAATTCGAGACCATAGGCGCCGACGTAGTAGCGCGGCAGGAAGCTGGCCAGGGCGATGAAGGCTCCGAATACGAAGAAATAGTAGGTAGCAAAGCGCCAGACCTGGATGTTCTTCAACGGCGCGAGCTGGGACCCGGCCGAAGCGCCTGTCCCGCCCGACTGCCGGCGTTCCGCCTGCACCGGGTCCGTACGCGCCAGAAGGTAGAACAGGACCGCCGTGACGGCGAGCACAACGGCATAGACGCGGGCGGTGCCTTCCCAGCCGATGGCCACGACCAGGAATGGCGCGGCAAAATTCGTCACCGCGGCCCCGACATTGCCGGCTCCGAAAATGCCCAGCGCCGTGCCCTGGTGGTCCTTGGCATACCAGCGCGAGACGTAGGACACGCCGATGATGAAGGAACCGCCGGCGAGGCCGAGACCCAGCGCCGCCACGAGGAACAGCGGATAGCTGTCCGCCGATGTCAGCAGCCAGACGCAGACCGCGGTGATCAGCATCTGGATCGGGAACAGCACCCGGCCGCCGATCTGTTCGGCCCACACGCCGAGGAAGATGCGGCTGATCGAACCGGTCAACACCGGCGTTGCGACCAGCAGGCCGAACTGGCTTTCGCTCAGGCCGAGCTCCTGCTTGATCTGCACGCCGATGATGGAAAAGATCGTCCACACGGCGAAGCAGACCGTGAAGGCAAATGTGCTCAGACCCAAGGCGGCCGTTGCACCGCTGGCATCTTGTGTCCGGTCCGTTGACATGGCTGCACCCCCAGGATCGATGAGACTTGTTGAGTGCAGGTGTGTCGGAGCTCCCGTCCGACGGCCTTGATTATTGTAAAGCACCAGCTTGCTGAATGTACTTTCGGCGGCGATTATTGAGATCGATCTTTCCCGGCATGACCGGGAGGTTCGGACGACATGATGTGCACACACCCGGCAACGGAAATAGAGGCGTCGACCGCTTGACATTCATCAAGTGAAGCTTGAGCCTTGCATTACTGGACGACCCGTCCCGGGTGAATTCGCATCCGAGAGGCGTTCGACTGCGCGGGGAGCAGGCATGCCCATTAGAGAAGGCGACGCCGAGCGCGTTCGAAACATTTCTTTCTTCCGGAGCGCCGACGAGGCCACGTTCGAAAAGGCGATGAACGGCGCTTTCCTGCAGCGGTTCCCGGCCAATACGACCTTGCTGATGGAGGGCGACCCGGTCGACTTCCTCTACATCCTGCTCGACGGCGCCGTGGAGCTGGGCGCCGGCTGGAAGTCCAAGGACACCACACTCGCCATTCTGCGGCCGGTCTCGACCTTCATACTGGCGGCATTGGTGCTGGAAGCCGACGCCCTGATGAGCGCGGTGACTCTGGAACGCTCGGAAATTCTCATGGTGCCCGGGGATTCCCTGCGCCGCTCCATGAAGGAGGATGCCGCTTTCGGATTTGCCGTGTCGGAGGAACTTGCCGGCTGTTATCGCGGCGTTGTCCGTTCGATGAAGAGCCACAAGCTGCGTGATTCAACGGAGCGCCTGGCCAATTATCTGCTGACCCAGAGGGCCCGACAGGGCGAAAGCGACGAGATCGTGCTGCCGCACGAAAAACGTGTGCTTGCGTCCCTGCTGGGCATGACCCCGGAGAACCTGTCGCGTGCGTTCTCGAAACTGTCTGCCCAGGGCGTCGGGGTCGAAGGCTCGCATGTGCGTTTCACCAAGGTGGGTGCGCTCGAGCGTCTCGCCCGCCCGACCCCGCTCATGGACAATCACTACAAGCAGAGCAATAGCGATCTCGGAAAGGCCTTCACCGAACGCCAGCGCGGCGTGCTGGACGAAGACCAGGCCTAGCCGCCTGTCTGGGCCAGGTTGCGGATGTCGCCCGGATTGGCGTTGTGGAGTCCGTGCGCGACCGGCTTGAAGGTCAAGGCGTCGACGATGCGGGCCGCCAGCGCTTCGGTGTCGCCATCGCGGGCCAGCAGGTCCCGCAAGTCGCACCCGCCCTGGCCGAACAGGCACAGGCGCAGCTGACCGCGAGCGGTTACGCGCAAGCGGTTGCAGCTGTCGCAGAAACCGGGAGCATAGGGCGCAATCACGCCGATCCGCCCGGCATGGTCCGGGTGGGAAAACTCAATGGCCGGACCGTCGTCGACGCCCCGTTCCATGGCTGTCCAGCCTCTGCCCTGCAGCCACGCGCGCAAGACTTCACCGCTCACATGCTGGTCGTCGAAGAACGCCTTGTTGTCCCCGGTGCGCATGAGCTCGATGAAGCGGACAGAAACCGGTCGCTCGCGGACGAAGTCGGTCCACTGCGAGAAATCATCGTCGAGGCCGTCTCGCAGCAGCACGGCGTTTACCTTCACCGCCTTTAGGGGCAGAACCAGCGCCCGCTCGACGCCGGCGAGCACGTCGTTCAGCCGGTCATGCCCGGTGATGCGCCTGAAGGCATCGCGATCGAGGGCGTCGATGCTGACATTGAGATGTGTCAGGCCGGCGGCGACCCAGTCATCGACATGACGGGCCAGGTTCCAGCCATTGGTGGTCAGGGCGAGTTTGTCGATGCCAGGCTGTCCGGAAATGCTGGCCATCACTTGCGTGAGGTCCTTGCGCACCGTCGGCTCGCCGCCGGTCAGACGCACCTTTCGGAAGCCGAGCCGGGCAAAGGCCCGGACCAGGCGGTCAATCTCATCGGCCGCGAGAAAGTCCATGGGGCCGGTCTTGCGAAAGCCGTCGGGCAGGCAGTAGGTGCAGCGGAAATTGCACACATCCGTCACCGACAGCCGCAAATAGCGGAACCGGCGCCCGAAGGCATCCGCCGCGATCGCGCCGGGGTAGTTCATACGCATGGCTCCTTTCCAAGCACGGGAGGCGACGCGGTTTCCCACCGTCACCCACGGCCGACCCACCCTGGCCTGTCGACGGTTCGGCAGACTTTAGGCAACACGGCTCGGAGCTGTCTGAGACGAAGATAGGGCGCCGTCTTCCCGCTGTCTTTGACCGTCTCGCCGGTTCGGATTGATTGCAATCAAGCAGCGGCTCAGAAGCACACATAACTCACCGCTGCCCCGGCCGCTTCCGCCCGGGCGCCGGGAGTGCGCCGAATGAGCGCATCGCTCGCCGCCAGCGACAACTGGCTGCTGGAATCCTGCGACCCCGCAAGCACCAGACCGACGTCCGTCCGGCGAGCGCGCAGGAAGGTCTCGCGATCACCGCAGGCCGGTAGCCCGTCGGCGCAGACACCGGTTTCGAACTTGACTGACCCGGCCGCATCGCCGCCGCCCAGTCCGGTGAGCAGAGGAGCCAGGAACATCCGCGCCGTAACCAGCGCCGATGTCGGATTGCCCGGCAGCCCCAAGACCAGCCGCTGTCCTGTCCGGGCCAGCCAGATCGGCTTGCCGGGCTTCATCGCGACCTTCGGGAACACGTAGTCCGGTTTCGACCCCAGCACCGACCGCGAGAAGTCCCGGTCGCCGACCGACGCTCCGCCGATCATGATCAGGATATCAGCGCCTTCGAGGGCTTGCGTCGCGGCTGTGGCATGGCGATCCGGATCGTCCGGCACCCGCTCGCAATGCGCGATAATCCCGCCATGAGCGGAAACCAAAGCCGCAATCCCCGGCGACACACTTTCCGGAATAGCGCCCGGCCGCAGGTGCGCCTCGCCGGGTGATGCAAGCTCATCGCCCGTGGCGATGATGGCGACCCTGGGCCGTCGATACACCACCAGCTCGGCGCGATCCGCCGCCGCAGCCGTGGTCAGGGCGCGCCAATCAAGTCGCACGCCGGCCTCGAGGAGACTGTCGCCTGCGGCAAAGTCCGACCCGGCGCGGCGAATATGCCGCCCCGCTCCGTGCGGTCGCACGAAACGTACGACATCACCGTGACGCTCGGCATTCTCCTGCACGATGACGCGATCAGCCCCCCCGGGCACGGGCGCCCCGGTGAAGATCCGGAACGCGGTGGCGGCTGGCAGGACCTGCCCCGGGACCGAGCCGGCCGCTGACTCTCCCGAGACCGGCAGTTCAAGCGGCAGATCACCGAGGTCGGCGTCACGCACCGCATACCCGTCCATGGCCGACACATCACTGCGCGGCATGGCAAAGCGGGCCGTAACCGGCGCCGCCAGCACCCGGCCGGCAGCCTCGGAGAAGGCAATCGTTTCCAGCCCCAGCGGCTTGGCCAGCGCGATCACGCGCGCCAGGGCGGTGTCGAAGTCGATCATGGAGCGTCGGCCCCGGCCGTCCAATCACCGGATGCCCCACCACTCTTGGCCTCCAGTCGCACGGCTTCGATGACCATGTCCCGATCGACCGCCTTGAGCATGTCATACAACGTCAGCGCCGCGACGCTGACCGCGGTCAGGGCTTCCATCTCGACCCCGGTCTGGCCGGTCAGACGCACATCCGCCTGCAGCCGGAACCCCGGCAGGGTGTCGTCGAGCCGGATCAAAACGGCGACCTTACTGAGCGCCAACGGATGACAGAGCGGGATCAGCTCATGCGTGCGCTTGGCGGCCATGATACCGGCCAGCTCCGCGGTCGTGATCACGGCCCCCTTGGGCGTCCGCCCCTCGCGCACCATGGCCAGCGTGTCGGGCAGACAACGGACCCGGCCACTGGCGACAGCCTGCCGCACGCTTGCCGGCTTGGTGCTGACATCGACCATGTGCACCCGCCCGTCGGCATCAAGATGGGTGAGCTCGCTCATGCGCACATCCCCCTGTAACGCTCGACCTGGCCGACCAGCGAACAGGGCCGGTACCGGCTGTCCAGCTCCAAGGCGAAAACATGGTCCCAGGCGTCACGGCAGGCACCCGTCGACCCCGGAACACAGAAGATGAACGTCTCGCCAGCCTGGCCGGCAAAAGCGCGGGACTGGAGGGTCGATACACCGACACTGGCCATGCTCGCCTGGTGGAAAACCACGGAAAACCCGTCCATCTCGCGGTCGAACAGCGGCCTGATGGCCTCTGGAGTGACGTCGCGTGGCGAAAACCCGGTACCGCCGGTGGTCAGGACAACGTCGATGCCGGGATCCGCCACCCACCGGCTGACGACAGTCCGGATCTCGGTAATCTCGTCGGTGACGATGACGCGCTCGACCACGGCATGGCCGGCCGCGCGGGCCCGTTCGATCAGCAGAGCCCCGGAGGTGTCGGTCGCCTCGTCCCGGGTGTCGGAGACCGTCAGGACCGCGAGGTTCAGCGGATAAAAGGGTAGGCTTTGGTCAATCCCCGGCATGAATTTCACTCCATCTTTCCCGGTCTTGCGTGTCGCGCGAGGTCGGCTCGATCCAACGTTCACCGAACGGTCCCTGTTCGCGTTTCCAGAACACGGCCTCGGTCTTGAGCCGGTCCATCACATAGTCGGCGCAGCGGAACGCCTCGCGGCGATGATCGCTGGTCACCGCGACCAGCACGATCAGCTCGCCGGGGGCCATGCTCCCGGCCCGATGCACGACCGAAACCGCGCTCACGTCGAAGCGCGCGGCGCCGTCCCCTGAAATCCGGGCCAAGGACGGCCCGGTCATGCGCGGATGATGGTCGAGCACCAGCCTGTGCAACGGCTCGCCCTGCTTGGTTTCGGGACGCACGACACCTTCGAACGATACCAGCGCTCCATGCCCGCCGTGCAACCGGCGGGTCCGCTCGCGCAACTCGTCCAGCCAGGCCGCAGCATCTATCGGCGCGAAGGCCAGTTCCGCGCGCACGGTTTCACAGCTGACCGATGCCGTCATTGCGCTTGCCCTCAACCGCCCGAGACCGGGCTGAGAAACTCCACCCGGTCACCCGGGAGAACCCGGTGGGCCTCAGGCACGATCTGGTCATTGACTGCAGCGCGTATGGTCGTCTCGAGGATGGCATTGGCGTCGCACTGCAGGGCCAGACGCCGCCGCAGGGCGGTGACAGTCTCGCCCTGTTCAGGCAGCGCGATCTCTGTCGGGCCGCCAAAGCAGCTTGCGATCTGCCCGTAGAATCCAATCTTCATCGCGCCCTCACACTAGCGGTTTGGCGGTTCATGCGTATTCGCCACGGTTCAGATCCCCATCGCCCAAGTCCATGGCGGCCTGCCTCCTCATGGTCTAGGACGCGCAGCCGTTGAAGGGCATGACATTCATCATGCTGACGGCAGTTATTTTCACCAGCCCAGTGCAATCAATGTGATGTGAGAGGCGGTCCAAGTGATCTAAGACTGGGTCCACCCGATCCCCGGAACCCCTGGCGTGTCCGATGCCCCTGCTGCTCATTGCCGCCTTTCTGATCACCGCCACCCTTTACGCCAGCGTCGGCTTCGGCGGCGGCTCGACCTACAATGCGCTGCTTGTCATGGGCGAGGCCGATTACCGGATCATCCCGGCGGTGGCGCTGCTCTGCAACCTGATTGTCGCGAGCGGCGGGGTGTGGCGTTTCGCTGGCACTGGCGACCTGTCCGTCAGGCGGCTCCTGCCGTTTCTGGTCGCATCGATACCGGCAGCCTGGATTGGCGGGCGCCTGCCGGTCAGTGAAACAGTGTTTGTCGGATTGCTGGGCTGCGCCCTGCTGGTTTCCGGAGTGCACCTCGCCGTGCAACGCGACACGGCGCAAACGGCGGCCGGTGAAACCCCGCGTCGCTCGCCACCACATCTCCTGGCGGCCGGAATCGGCGGGGCCATCGGCCTGCTTTCCGGCCTCGTGGGCATTGGTGGCGGTATTTTCCTGGCCCCGGTTCTCTATGTCCTGAAGTGGGGAACGCCACGCCAGATCGCGGCCGCCAGCAGCCTGTTCATCCTGATCAACTCGCTGTCCGGCCTCGCCGGGCAGCTGACCAAGCTGCAGGACATGGCCCTGCTCGCGCTTGCCGCCCCCTACTGGCCCCTGCCACTGGCCGTCCTGGTCGGCGGACAGGTCGGCTCCTGGCTGGCCGGCTATCGGCTCAGCCCGACCCTGATCCGGCGGCTGACCGCGATCCTGATCCTTTATGTCGCCGTGCGACTCATCTCTCGCTGGCTGGGAATGATCTAGGGCCAGACTGGAAAGCCCGCCTGCCCCAGCGACAAGCGTTTCGGACAGGCCGCGACCTGCCCGAACCATCACCCGGTCAGGCCACGAGATCGAAGCGGTCGGCGTTCATCACCTTTGTCCATGCGGCAACGAAGTCGCGCACGAACTTCGCCTCGTTGTCATCCTGTGCATAGACCTCGGCAAAGGCACGCAGGATCGAGTTCGACCCGAATACAAGGTCGACACGCGTCGCCGTGTACCGGACCTCACCGGTGGACCGGTCCTGCAGCTGGTATGCGCTGCCATCCCCGACCGCGACCCACTTGTAGTCCATGTCGGTGATCGCCTGAAAGAAGTCGGTGGTCAGCTGTCCTTCGCGCTCGGTAAAGACACCATGCCGCGAGCCACCATGGTTGGCACCAAGCACTCGAAGCCCGCCAACCAGCACGGTCATTTCTGCACCGGTCAGACCCAGAAGCTGTGCCCGGTCGAGCAGCATCTCTTCGGCCGGGACGCCGTAATCATCCTTCTGCCAGTTGCGGAAACCGTCAGCGACCGGCTCCAGGACCGAGAAGCTGTCACCATCGGTCATCTCGTCGGTGGCGTCGCCACGGCCCGGTGCGAAGGGAACGGCGATGTCATGACCGGCGGCCTTGATGGCCTGTTCCAGACCGACATTGCCCGCCAGCACGATGACGTCGGCCACAGACGCCCCCGCCTCGGCGGCAATCGGCTCGAGAATGCCAAGCACCTTGGCCAGGCGGGCCGGTTCATTGCCGTCCCAGTCCTTCTGCGGTGCCAGACGGATGCGTGCGCCATTGGCACCGCCCCGCATGTCCGAGCCGCGATAGGTTCGGGCGCTGTCCCAGGCGGTAGCGATCAGCTCGGCGACACTCAGCGCGCTGTCAGCGATCTTCGCCTTGACCGCGTCGACGTCATAGCCGGTGGTCCCCGCGGGCACAGGGTCCTGCCAGATCAGGTCTTCCTGAGGCACAAAGGGCCCATAATAATTGGCTTTCGGCCCCATATCGCGGTGGGTCAGCTTGAACCAAGCCCTGGCAAAGGTCTCCGACAGGTAATCCGGGTTGGCGTGGAACTTCTCGCAGATCGCGCGGTAGACCGGATCGACCTTCATCGCCATGTCGGCATCGGTCATGATCGGGTTGTGCTTGATTGAGGGGTCGGTCGCGTCCGGCACCTTGTCCTCCTCGGCAATGTCGATCGGCTCCCACTGCCATGCACCCGCTCGGGATTTGACCGGCTTCCACTCGTACTTGAAGAGCAGGTGGAGATAGCCATTGTCCCACTTGGTCGGATTTGACGTCCACGCGCCTTCCAGACCGGAGGTGTGCGCCGTATTGGCATTGCCGTCATAGCCGGGGTCGCTCCAGCCGAAGCCCGCATTGATGATGTCGGAGCCGGCCGGCGCCGGGCCCACATCCTCCGCTGCCAGCCCGCCATGACACTTGCCGACGGTATGGCCGCCGACGGTCAGGGCCGCGGTTTCCTCGTCATCCATGGCCATGCGACCGAAAGTCATGCGGACATACTTGGCCGTTTCAGCCGGATCCGGAGTGCCGTTCACGCCCTCGGGATTCACGTAGATGAGGCCCATGTGCGACGCGGCAAACGGGTTGTCCATCGAGGTCGCGTCCGAAATGTCCTCGACGCGCTCATTTGTAGGGGCGAGGATCTGGCTGTCATTGCCCCAGTTGATGTCGATCTCCGGGCCCCAGATATCCTTGCGGCCAAAGGCAAAGCCAAAGACCTTCAGGCCCATGTTCGAGTAGGCGACCGTCCCTGCCAGCACCAGAAGGTCGGCCCAGGACAGAGCGTTGCCGTACTTCTTCTTGACCGGCCATAGCAGGCGCCGCGCCTTGTCGAGGCTGGCATTGTCCGGCCAGGAGTTCAGCGGTTCGAAGCGGATATTGCCGGTGCCGGCCCCGCCACGACCGTCGCCGAGGCGATACGACCCGGCCGCGTGCCAGGACAGGCGAATGAACAGGCCGCCATAATGCCCCCAGTCCGCCGGCCACCAGACCTGGCTGTCTGTCAGGAGCTTTTCGACATCGTCCCAGACACCCTGAAAATCGAGCGCCTTCACAGCCTCCCGATGGTTGTAGTCAGGGTCCATGGGGTTGGAGCGGGCATCATGCTGATGCAGGATCTGAAGGTTGAGAGTCTTGGGCCACCAGCGCGTGGGACTGTTGCCAATATCGGTATTGCCGCCGTGCATGACGGGACAGCCGCCTTTCATCACGTTGTATCCGTCCATGGTCGGCTCCGTATCTGATGCGTTTTGGTGGTGTAACAAGGACCGCCCCTTACTACCCGGCCAGAGCCATAGAGCCCAATTGATTCTTCCAACCGGAGCGATCACTTGCCTTAATGGTGAGCCTCATGCCCAGGCAGCTTCGCTATTCCGGGACCCTCGCCGACCACAGCCAAGCCACCAGTTCAGATGTTGATGGCGGTTGGGGCCGTTGGGCACCAGGTCGCGGAAGGGGGCAGCATTCATGCCCGCCTCGGCCGCTCGCGCAACGCTTCCGGCAACCAGCCAGACAAATGTCGCAAGCTCCCCCTCGCGGCGTCCGGGGCGCTGCTTGCGGTCTTGAGCTTTCCTCGCGCCAACACTGCGCCAGGCCTCATAACCGGCCCGGGTCGATTGTCTGGTTCGGGGCCGGGAAAACCGCAGGGTGACAATGAAAAGCCACGGCCTGGATGGGCCGTGGCTTCGCTTTCAGAGGGGTGACGCAGGCTGCCTAGCGCAGGCTGGCCGCCACCCCGTTGAGCACATCGCGCAGGGCGGTTTCCCGCTCGGCAGTGGCGGAGCCGGCCTCGGCAGACGGCAGCTCGCGCGCCAGACGCTGCAGCTCGGATGCCAGCTCGCGATCGCGCGACCCGGCCTCGACAAGCTCCACCGCTCGACCGAGTGACCCGGACAAGGCCGCGGCCGTCTCGGGCGACAGGGCGTTCTGGCGCGCGAGCTGGTCGACATAGGCGAGGCCGACGACCGGGTGGTCGGGCCAGCTGACCGGGAATTGCTGCTGCGGGTTGAAGGCTTCGCCCTGGTCGGCGAGTGCGGCCGCGGCGATCTCGTTGGCCGACAGGTGCTCGCTCGGCACGAGTTCGAACACGTCGAGACCGCGGGCGATCTCGCTGCCGTAGATGCGGCCGTCATACCAGTAGGACGACCAGTAGCCGCCACTGATCATCTGCTCCTCGTCGATCGGACCGCGATCAAAGAAGGCGATCTCGAACGGGTTGGCGCTGTCGGTGAAATCGATCACCGAGATCCCGCCCTGGTACCAGGACTGGACGAATATGTCGCGCCCCGGGACCGGCACGACCGAGCCGTTGTGAGCGACACAATTTTCTTCTTCGGTCTGGGCCGAGGCGATCTTGAAATAGCCGGCGAACTCTAGCTGGCCGTTCTCGATGTCGAAGATCGCGTTGGCGCCCCAATCACTCGGGTCCTGAGCGCGGCAGCGCGGCCGGCCGCCGCCACCCCATTCGTCGGTGAACAGGACCTTGGTACCCGCATTGTTGAAGGTGGCCGAGTGCCAGTAGGCAAAGCCCTGGTCCACGACGGCATCGATCCGTCGCGGCGCGCGCGGATCTGTGATGTCGAGGATGATGCCATTGCCCGAACAGGCGCCCGCAGCCAGGTTGAGCGCCGGAAAGACGGTGATGTCATGGCACTGGTCGGTGCGCCGCGTCGACTGCGTCCCTTCGCCGTGGTCGCCGCCTTCCCAAAGCCCGGCGATGCGTCCGGTTTCGTCGTCGGCAAAGACCCGCGGGCTGTCGACGAGACGCGCTTGCGACGGATCGGCGACCGGGATCTCGATCACGTCGATACTGAACAGCGCGGTTTCTTCATCGCCGGGCAAACCCGCCACGCAGCCGGCGAGCTCTTCCTCGGACCGTATCGAACTGGTGCCGGAGTTGTAGACAATGATGAGCTCGTCATCGCTCGACACCACGGAGTGGGTGTGCGAGCCGCGGCAGGTTTGCACCTGCCCGACCTGTCGCGGCGCGACCGGATCGGAAATATCGAAGACGCGGATGCCGCGAAAGCGCTCCTCGCTGACCTCCTCGGTGACACCCTGGCGACCGCAATCGACTCGCCCGCGGGTGTCCTGGACCGACATGATCAGGAGGTCACCGATGATGGACACATCGCCCTGGCCCCCGGGGCACACGACCGAGCTGATGAGGCGCGGCTCGTCCGCGCCCAGGCGATAGAGGTTGAAGCCGTGGTAATTGCCGACGGCCATCAGGTCCCGGGCGAAGGCGATATCGGTGTTGGAGAAGCTCAGGAAAGGCGCACGATCACCGAAGCGGCGCTCGACCTCCTCGTCGGTGTCCTCGGGCTGGATCTCCGGTGGCTTGCCCGCCGGGTTCTCGGCGTCAAAGAATCCTGTGGGCTTCGGCAGGCTGGCGAGCAGGGCGAGATTGGAAATCGCCTCCTCGGCATCGCGAAACCCACCGGCCAGACCCGTGCGCGGATCCTGCGACAGGCCCGACAGGGTCGAGTTCATGCGGCGGATTTCGGCACGCTGCTCACCACGCACGTCATTGACGAAATCGAACAGGACGGGATCATAGGCCGAACCGCGCTGGTCGAGCAGGAAATCGACCATCTCCACCGCGCCTTCATGATGCGCGATCATCAATTCCAGGAAAAGTGCATCGAACTCGGTGCTGCTCGCTTCCGCGAGTGCCGCCATCTGCTCGGGCGTAGCCATACCGGCCATGTTATCGGGCCCGTCATGGTGCATGGCATGGGGATCATTCGCGGGATCCGGAACCTCCTCGCCGCGTTCGCGCAGCCAGCCTTGCATGAAGGCGATCTCGTCGGCCTGGGAGGCGTCGATCCGCCCGGCGATGTCGACCAGGTCCTGCGTGTTGGTGCGGTCGCCGACCAGCCCTGCCATCTGCACCGCCTGATAATGGTGCAGGATCATGCCCTGCATGAAGCGGACATCATCCTGCGAATAGCGGTTGGCGGCGATCTGAACGGCCTCCTCGGCGCTCAGCTGGCGCACCGCCTCGCCTGGCGCACCGGGCTGCACAATTGGTGCGTCCTGCGCGACGGCCGGGCCGGCGGAAGTCAGTCCCGTGCTGAGCGCGAGCACAGCCGTTCCGATGAAAAACTTAGCCTTCAAGGCCATGTGACTCCTCCCAAAATCAATTCGGAGAAAACTAAGGCCCGGTTCGGCAGGGGCAAGCGCTTGCAGCCGCTTTCGGCCGGAAAAAGACTCAATCGACCCGGTCGAGCTGCTGATTTCCGCCCGCAATTTCCGCCGGGGAGTTTCCGGCCCATCCTGTCGGGAGACGCCGCAGCTTGTGCCGGGGTGCAATTACGTCAGGGCGAACCCGGTCGGCGCCTCGCAACCCGGTGCAACGGAAGCGCACGCGAAACAGCTGGTTTGTCCTGCAACAAAAGGTCGGGTGAATGAGCGTGTGATAGCCCTGAGCCTGACCTGCGTTGAAGGGATGCTCCATGTCAGCACGCGACAGTGCCGTTGGCGCCAAAGCCTACTTCCCCGGGCCACAATCTGAGAATGAGGACTGGGTACGCGCCGGGTTTGAAGGCATTCTCGATGACTGGCTCGACTGGCGCAAAAGCGATCGCAGCGACGATCCTGCCGCCATCAGCCGGGAAGACCTGGCCTCGCCGGACTTCGTGGTCGAGCGCCAAGCGATGAGCCGCCAGCTTGATGCACTGAAAGCTCTGATGCGTGGCGAGACGGCGACCTATTCACCGCGGTACGCGGGCCACATGGTGTCCGAGCTGACCCTGCCGGCGCTGTTCGGCCACTTCACCGCACTACTGCACAATCCCAACAATACCTCCAAGGAAGTGTCACGCGTGGGCACGGTCATCGAGGCTGAAGCCATTTCCATGCTGGCCGAGATGGTCGGTTTCGCTCCAGACCAGGCGCGTGGTCATTTCACGTCCGGCGGCACGATTGCCAATTTCGAAGGCATCTGGCGCGCCCGCTACCGGCTCGATCACTGGCTCTCGCTGGCCCTCTGGATTGCCGAGACGGAAGGCAGCCCTCTCGACCTGTTCAGCGCGGCCCACATGGGCTGGGCGCACTATGGCAAACTGGTGAAACAACACGCGCCGGAAACGGAGGCGCTGCGCCGGTGCAGCGCCGTCGCCGGCAACCCGTCAGACGTCCACCGTCGTCTCTCGCTTGCCAGCGGCCGGGACTATCTGGGTCCGGTCGTTCTCGTGCCTGCCAGCAAGCATTATTCCTGGCGCAAGGCCGCGAATGTGTTCGGTCTCGGCGAAGAGGCGTTCTGGGAAATCGGCCTCGACGCGAACGGGCGCTTACATTTGGACGATCTGGAACGGCTGGTGGACCGTGCGAGAACGGATGGCCGGCCGGTTCTCGCTGTCGTCTCAGTGGCCGGGACGACCGAGACTGCCAAGATCGATCCCATCGACCGCATTGCCGACCGCCTCGACAATTGGCGACATGAACGGGGCTGGCGGATCTGGCACCATGTGGATGCGGCCTATGGCGGCTTCCTCTGCACCATTCCCGGCGGCCCGCACGAAACAGTTTTGCGTCCGGAGGCCGTCGCCGCCCTGAAGGCTGTTTCACGCGCCCATTCCGTCACCATCGATCCACACAAGCTGGGGTTTGTTCCCTATGCCTGCGGCGCTTTCCTCGCCCGCGACGCGGGTCATTACACGGTATCGGCCTTCGACGCGCCCTACCTGGAACGCAAGCAGATTTCCGACGATCCCTGGACCGCAACCCTGGAAGGCTCGCGCTCGGCGGCCGGGGCGACGGCGGTATGGCTGACCGGCCGGACCATCGGGTTCACGCCAACCCGGTTCGGCGCGATCCTGGCCGGCATGATCCGGTCAGGCGAAGCCTTCCGGACGTCTGCCTTGGCCAGCCAGCCGGAGCTTCACGTGCTGGAACCGGCGGATGCCAATATCGTCTGCTTCTCCGCCGGCAGACCCGGGGAAGCGCTCAGCTCGGCCAATCGCCGAACCGAGGCGCTTTACGCCGCCCTTTGCCAGGCCGGGGATTTTGTCGTCACGACCACCACCCTGGGCAGCGCCAGCCATCACAACCAGGTCGCCCGCCATGTGGCGCGCTTTGACGGAGAGGTGGACGAGTCGCGACTGGTACTGATCCGGTGCGTCTTCATGAACCCCTATTGGGCCAGCACATCCGTCCGCGATGCCCTGCTGCCACAATTTTCCGACACCATCCGGCATGCGCTTGCGGCGATCGACTGAACTGGAAGCTGGCGGAAGGGAGCGAGGGATCGAGCCGCCATTGCCCGGGCCCGCTGTCTCATCAAGCTAGTGAACAGCCCGGCCCACCACTCGACCGAGTTCGGCCACGAAAGCTTCCGTATCCAGCCCGTATTCGTGGGCCGCTTCGCGTACCGTAATGAACGGCGCCATGATACAGCCCGGGCAGGCCATGCGATGGCGAATGAAGACCGGTACCGTGTCCGGCCATCGGGTCATCAGTTCGCCGACAATCATGGCTTCAAGTCCCCCTGACATGGCGATCTCCTTCCAAGCCCGGCTGCAATATGGCCGACATGCCGCAAGACGACTTGTCCCACGGCAAACCAGGCTCACGCCTGCTCGGAAACCTGCACAAGGCGATGCGGTTGACAGATCACGAGACGGCTCGATCTCCGGCCCTCCAGGATGCCTTCATCGATCCAGCCAGACAGGGTGCGGCTGACGGTGTGCAGCGTCGTTCCCGTCATCTCCGCCAGGTCCTGGCGCGACAGAGAGAAGGGAATCTCCACACCGGTCTCGACCTTGCGACCCGACTGGTTGGCGATCCTCAGAATGGCCGCGGCGATGCGGCGTTCGACCTGCTGAGTGGCGACCTGTTGCAGGCGCTCCTGCAATTCCTCGATCCGCCCGCCAATCATGTTGATGGCGTTCATGGCGAGAGCCGCGTGAGCCTGCATCAATTCCAGCATGCGCGCCTCGCTCCAGACCAGGAGGCGGGTTTCGGTGACAGCCAGGGGCGTAGCCGGATAGGGAATTCTCCGCCACACCGCCACCGAGCCGACCAGATCACCCGGCCCCATGAAACGCAGCACGATATTCTTGCCGTCCGGCGTGGTCTGGTCGAGGCGCAGTCGGCCCCAGGCAACAATGTAGTGATGCGTGGCCTCATCGCCTTGGCGAAACACGACATCGCCCTTGTCGACCTGGCGCACCTGAGCGCCATCGGCAGCCGCCGCCACGGTCTCGTGAGGCAGTCCGGCAAACAGTTTGGCGCGTTCGATGACGGCAATCCTGGCACTCTTCTCCATCATGCAGTCCCATCGCGTTAAGACGGTTTGCGTTACCGCAAATCGCAGCCGGCGCCAAACGGCTATCCAGCGCGCATGAGAACCGCAACGATACTGAAATACGCCGACAGCCGGGTACCGCGCTATACCAGCTACCCGACGGCGCCCCATTTCACGCCTGACATCGATGCGACGATCCAGACCCGCTGGCTGGCCGAGCTGGACCCGGCCGAGCCGGTTTCGCTTTATCTGCATGTCCCGTTCTGCCGCAGCATGTGCTGGTATTGCGGTTGCCACACCAAGGCGACACGCCGGCTCGAACCGCTCGAGGCTTATGCCGAGGTGATGCTCGAGGAAATCGACCTGGTCGCCAACCTCACATCCGGGCGGCTCAAGGTCAGCCATGTCCACTGGGGCGGCGGCAGCCCGACCTATCTGCCGACGCAGAGTTTCGCGGCGTTGATGGAGCGGTTGCGCCACCGGTTCGAGGTGCTGGAGGCGGCCGAGATCGCGGTCGAGGTTGACCCACGCATCTTCTCACCGGACATGGCCGCGACCTTTGCCGACACCGGCGTCACTCGTGCCAGTGTGGGCGTCCAGACCTTTGACGAGACGGTCCAGCGTGCCGTCAACCGCGTTCAGGACCGCGATTGTGTGGCAATTTGCATCGACCTGCTGCGGGCCGCAGGCGTGGCCGGGATCAATTTCGATCTGCTCTACGGCCTGCCACTGCAGACGGTCGAGAATTGCGCCATGAGCGCGCAAACAGCGCTGGACTTCGCGCCAGACCGTTTATCCGTCTTCGGATACGCCCATGTCCCGCACATGAAGCCGCACCAGACGTTGATCCGGAACAGCGAGTTGCCCGACGCAGCGGAACGCCTCGCCCAGGCCGATGCGATGGCCGACGTCCTCACCCGGGGCGGGCACGTCCGGATCGGGCTCGATCATTTCGCCCTGCGCAATGATCCATTGGCCCTGGCCCTGGAAAGCGGCACGCTGCATCGCAATTTCCAGGGCTACACGACCGACGCGGCCGCTGCGATCATCGGACTGGGGACGTCGGCAATCAGCTGGATGCCGCAGGGTTACGTCCAGAACACACCTCACAATCACGACTGGGAAAGACGGGTCCAGGCCGGCCGTCTGCCCACGGCGCGTGGCTATCGCCTCACGCAGGATGACCGCGTGCGTCGCGATGTCATCGAGCAGTTGATGTGCCATCTGGCCGTTGATGCCCCGGCGCTTGCGGCCCGGTCCGGACATCATCTGGACCTGCCGGACCTGTCCGAGTTCGAGCGGGCCGGCATTCTGTCCCGGACCGGATCACGGGTGGCGATCAAGCCGGAGTTCCGGCCCCTTGTTCGCACCATCGCGGCCGCCTTCGACACCTATCTCCCCGACACCACGGCGCGCCACGCCGTCGCCGTCTGAGAGTGCGAGCCGCCGCGTTTGCGCTGACGCAAATCGGCGTGCCGCACACCGTGCTTGGTAGACCCATCCCCTCCCGGGCGGACAAGCCCGGTCGGGAAAAAGGCACTGACGAAGCCGCCGGCACGGTTGATCGCGGTGCCCCACTCCAAGGTTACGAGGACCGCCGTGCCCGCATTCGACACATCCCCCCACCGCCGCGTCGGAACCGAAGACCCGATCCGCAGCCGCCGCGGTCATGTCGGCTTGGCCCTGTTCAGCTTCGGCTTCCGGCCCTTCTTCCTGTTCGGCGCCATCTGGGGGGCATTGGCGACACCCTTATGGGTGTGGAGTTACCTGACCGGCCGGGCGATGATCGGCGGCGCACCGGCTCTCGACTGGCATGTCCACGAAATGCTGTTCGGATTCATCGGTGCCGTTATCGCCGGCTTCCTGCTGACCGCCGTGCCCAACTGGACGGGGCGCATGCCCGTGCGCGGGATGCCGCTCATGGGATTGTCCGGTCTCTGGCTGGCCGGCCGTGCGGCCATGCTGGCCTATACGACCCTGGGCCCGGCCGCTGCCGTGATCGACGCGGCCTTCCTGGTCGTTCTCGCCGCTGTGCTGATGCGCGAGGTGATCACGGGCAGGAACCTGCGCAACCTGCCTGTCTGCATCTTGTCGGGCCTGTTCGCCCTGGCCAATATCGGCTTCCATTTCGCCATGACGACGGGGGTGGGCTGGCGGCCGGCCCAGACCGGGGCCATCGCGGTGATCACTTTGCTGATAGCCCTGATCGGCGGCCGTATCGTGCCGAGTTTCACACGCAACTGGCTCGTTCAGAGCGGTCAGGGCGGGCCCCTCCCGGCCCCAATGGGCCGGTTCGACACGGCCACACTGGTTTGCGCAGGCAGCGCTCTGCTGGCCTGGGTGCTGGCGCCGCAGAGCTGGTCGTCCGGCATGCTGCTGATTGCCGCTGGCGGTCTGCAGATCATTCGGCTGGCCCGCTGGAAGGGCTGGAGAACCGGAGCCGAACCGCTCGTCCTCATCCTGCATGCCGGCTACGCCTGGCTAGCGCTCAGCCTTGTCCTGATGGGGCTGGCCGCCCTCGCACCCGGCCTTGTGCCTGCCACCGCCGCCCTGCATGCCCTGACGGCGGGCGCGATGGGCACGATGACGCTGGCGGTCATGACCCGCGCCAGTCTGGGCCACACCGGCCGTGAACGCACCGCCGACGTCTGGACACGGTTGATCTACGGCCTCGTCATTACCGGGGCCATCGGCCGTGTGCTCTCACCCCTGCTGGCCGGCGACTGGCAGTACCCGCTCGTCGGCGTCGCGGCTGTGCTGTGGAGCGGCGCATTCGGCCTGTTCGCCCTGCGCTACGGCCCGATGCTGGTCAGGGCCCGGCAATCAACTTGATGATCCCGGGCGAGACAGTGAAGCCCGACCGGTCGGCCCGGCTCGCGCCGGCGCCTCGACCGGTTTGGCACTGCCGGCCCCGGGCGCCCCCGTCTCCCTGACTTGTTCCAGTGCAAATCGGTGCACTGGCGACCGGTCAAGCTGGGTCTCCTGATTCGCACGTCGCGGTCCGCCTGTCCTCTGACGGCTGTCCGGACGCCTCACCGAACGGACCAAATGGGGGACATTCATGGTCGAGCTTCAGCCACTCTCATCCGACATCTGGGACAAGAAGTACCGCCTCAAGCACCCGGACGGCTCTCCGGTCGACGAAACACTGGAGGACACGTGGGACCGGGTGGCCCACACCCTGGCAAAAGTCGAACCAAAGAAGACGGCTTACTGGAAGAAGGAATTCCGGCGCGCGCTGGACGATTTCCGCTTTCTCCCCGCCGGGCGCATCCTGTCGGGCGCCGGCACCGGGCGCAACGTGACCCTGTTCAACTGCTTCGTCATGGGCACCATTCCCGACAGCCTCGAGGGCATTTTCGACATGGTCAAGGAAGCAGCCCTCACCATGCAGCAGGGCGGCGGGATCGGGTACGACTTCTCGACCATTCGGCCGAAGGGAACACCTGTCGCCGGCGTCGCCGCCGATGCCAGCGGCCCCCTGAGCTTCATGGATGTCTGGGACGCCATGTGCCGGACCATCATGAGTGCCGGAACCCGGCGCGGCGCCATGATGGGAGTGATGCGCGATGACCACCCGGACATCCTGTCCTTCATTGATGCCAAGAAGGATGGCAGCCGGCTGCGCATGTTCAACCTGTCAGTGCTGGTCAGCGACGCGTTGATCAAGGCCATCGACGCCGATGCCGAATGGCCGCTGCATTTCGCGGGCAAGGTGTACGACACCATTCAGGCGCGCGAGCTGTGGGACGCGATCATGCAAGCGACCTACCAGTACGCCGAGCCGGGCGTCATCTTCATCGACCGGGTCAACGAGACGAACAACCTGGCCTGGCTGGAGACCATCGCGGCGACCAATCCCTGCGGTGAACAGCCCCTGCCGCCCTACGGCGCCTGCCTGCTGGGCTCCATCAATCTGAGCCGTTTCGTGCAGAACCCTTTCAGTGACAGCGCGCGGCTCGACCTGGACGCGATGCGGGACTGCGTGGCGACCGCGGTCCGGATGATGGACAATGTCATCGATGCCAGCAACTTCCCCCTCGACAAGCAGAAGCAGGAGGCGTTGAGCAAGCGCCGACTGGGCCTGGGCATCACGGGTCTGGCTGATGCCCTCGTCATGTGTGGCCTGCGTTACGGGTCGGGGCCTGCGGTCGAGGAGACCGATCGCTGGCTCGCCGCGCTCACCAATTCCGCCTATCGCACCAGCGCCCTGCTGGCGAAGGAGAAAGGAGCCTTCCCGCTCTACGACGCCGGTCACTTCCTCCGCGCCCCGATGATCGAGGCCCTTGACCAGGATGTCCGTGAGCTGATCGCCGAGCACGGCATCCGCAACAGCCACCTGACGTCGATCGCGCCGACCGGCACGATCTCGCTCTTTGCCAACAATACCAGCGGCGGCGTCGAGCCGGTATTCGGCTATACGTTCGACCGCAAGGTCCTCCAGACCGACGGCTCGCATGTCGTGGAGGAGATCCACGACTATGCCTATCTCGTGTTTCGCTCCCTGCATGGCGAGGAGGCAGGGCTGCCGGAGTGTTTCGTCGAGGCCGACGGTCTCTCACCGCGCGAACACGTGGTCATGCAGGCGACCGCCCAGAAATGGGTGGACAGCTCCATAAGCAAGACGATCAACCTGTCTCGCGACATCTCCTTCGAGGCCTTCAAGGACGTCTACCGCATGGCCTACGACATGGGCTGCAAGGGGTGCACGACCTACCGCCCCAACGACACCACCGGGTCGGTCCTGTCCAAGAAGGACGGCGCGCAAGCCGCAAGCCCCGCCGCCGCCGACCCGGCCGAAATGGCCGTCGGGCATGAGCACGTACCACGGCCGGAGACCTTGCCGGGCCAGACCTACAAACTGCGCTGGCCGCACAGCGAGCACGCGATCTACGTCACCATCAACGACATCATCGAGGAGACACCGGAGGACGCGGGGGCCGGGGTCCACAGGCGGCGACCGTTCGAGATCTTCGTCAATTCCAAGAACATGGAGCATTACGCCTGGACGCTGGCCCTGACGCGGATGATCTCGGCCGTGTTCCGCCGCGGCGGCAATGTCATGTTCGTGGCCGAAGAACTCAAGGCGGTCTTCGATCCCCAGGGCGGCGCCTTCGTCGGCGGCAGCTACGCGCCCAGCCTCCTCGCGGTGATCGGCCGCGTCATCGAGCGGCACCTGACTACCCTCAAGTCCGGAGATGCTCCCGTCGACATCCTCGCGGACGATCAGCGCGACGCCGGCATGACAGCGAAGCTGGAACCGGTGCCCGCGCCCCCTCGCGGAGCAATGTGCCCGAAATGCCACCAGCCTTCGATCGTGCGTATGGAAAGCTGCAATACCTGCACCAGCTGCGGCTATTCGAAGTGCAGTTGAGCGGCGATAGCCTGCTCGCCGGTCAGCGCATCGCGCGCGGGCTGGCCGCCTTGCGGCGGGTCGACAGCAGGTCGGCGATCAGGATCCCGGACCAGCGTACAAAACCGCCCGGCCTGGCGGCACCGCGTCGACGGCGGGAGACAGGCGCTGGCATCCGGTGGAGGGAAAAGTGGCGGTGAGGGTGGGATTCGAACCCACGAGACGGTTACCCGCCTACACGCGTTCCAGGCGTGCGCCTTCGACCACTCGGCCACCTCACCGCAGGAGGCGCGGACTATACGCATCCGGACGGCTTGGACAAGTCTTCTATCAGCAGTGCGCCGGGCAGCTGCAGCGGCCTGCTGTCGCGGGCCTCCAGCGCGCTCTGGCATTCCGCCGTGGATCGCCTATCTAGGAAGTCCATGCCCAATAGCGGAGCCTCTCGCATGACGCCGACTCGCTTTTCCGACCTGCCCGACGCCCTGCCCGGCCGGTCCACTCCCATCGCCACCGCCGACCAACACTTTGTCACCGGACGCGACATCGATATTGCGGTGCCGGACGGGTTCGCGGAGATCCATTTCGGCATGGGCTGTTTCTGGGGCGCCGAGCGCCTGTTCTGGGAGACCGACGGCGTCTGGCACACGGCGGTTGGCTATGCCGGTGGCACCACGCCCAACCCGTCCTATGAGGAAGTGTGTTCCGGCCGCACCGGCCACGCCGAAGTGGTGCGGGTGGTCTACGACCCGCAGGCCCTGCCGGTAGAGGATTTGCTGAAGCGGTTCTGGGAAGGGCATGACCCGACCCAGGGCCTGCGCCAGGGCAATGATGTCGGCAGCCAGTACCGCTCGGTCGTGTACACCACCAGTGCCGAGCAGGCCGAGGCGGCCAAGGCCAGCCTGACCGCCTTCCAGAAGGCCCTCAGCGAAGCCGGGCGCGGCGCGATCACCACGGAAATCGCTGCGGCGGGTCCGTTCTATTATGCCGAGCCCTATCACCAGCAATACCTGGCCAAGAATCCGGACGGCTATTGCGGCATCGGCGGAACCGGGGTTGTCTGTCCGATTGGGATCGGGGTGAACGCCTGACAGGCCTGCGCGGCCGCGGTGTTTGGCCCTCCAGGTGACAGCAAGGCCGCGAGGGACAATGGCATATTATCCGAGCCTGGATGAGGGCGATCACCTGGAAGCGCTGTGGCGGCGTTTTCCGCGCGGCGTCGCCCCGTTGCTCGACCTGCACGATGCCCTGTTGCGGGCACCGGGCGATCTGGCCATCGCCGACCGTGAACTGATCGCGGCCTATGTCTCCGGTCTCAATGCCTGCCGCTTCTGCTACGGCGCCCACCGCACCATGGCCGAGGCCTTTGGCCATGCGCCGGACTTCGTCGAGACGCTGGTCAGTGACGGCCCGCAAGCCGCCGGCGTGGAGCCGCGCCTGGTGCCGCTTCTGGCCTATGTGCGCCAGCTCACCGAGGCACCGGCGCGGGTCACGGCCGCCGACACCGAGGCGGTGCTGGCGGCCGGATGGAGTGAGGACGCCCTGTACCTGGCCAGCCAGATTACCGCCCTCTACGCTTTCATGAACCGGATTCTTGATGGCGCCGGCATAGAGCCGAAGGCCCTGTTCGAGGCTCCGGACGCTGAGGAACTCGAGGCCCGGCGCAACGGCACCTATGTCGAATGGGGCCGGCAGGCGGGGCTGGTCCCGTGAGCCGGCTGATCGCACTGGACGTCGACTCCACCCTGCTGCGGGTGGAGAGCCTCGACGGGGCGATTGCCGCGGCGCTGGGCAACCGGCCGGACGCGGCACAGGTGCGAACACAACTCGAGGCGATCACCTCGGCCGGGATGTCAGGGCGCATGGCGCTGCGCGACAGCCTGGAGCAGCGTCTGCGCCTGGCGGCGCTGGACACCGACCTGGTGGCCGCCCAGGCGGAGCGGCTCAGGCACCAGGTGACGCCGGGCATGCGGCCCCTGCTGGCCAAGCTGCGGGCGCGTGGCGATCGGCTGATGGCGATCTCTGGCGGCTTCCATGACCTCATCGACCCGGCGCTGGCCGAACTGGGCTTCGATCGCGGCGATGTCCACGCCAATGATTTCACCTGGGCGGACGGGCGGGTGACCGGCCTGCTCACCGACAACCCGCTGTCGCGCAATGGCGGCAAGGCCGAGATCATGGACGCGGTCGCGACGGGCAGCGATGAAAGCATCCTGGTCGGCGATGGCATGACCGATTTCGAGGCCTTCGAGAACGGCGCAGTGGACCGTTTCATAGGCTTCGGCGCCATTGCCAAGCGCGAGATCCTGGTCGCCGCCTGCGAATATGCCGGCTGCGAATATGTGCGCAGCACCGCGGCCCTGGCCAAGGCGCTCGGCGTCTAGCTGGCGAGCCGGGCGCGGATCGAGCCTTCCAGGCTGCTGACCCGCTGGAGGAAGTCGTCCGGCAGCGCGCCTTCGAGATCGGAAATGACATAGCCGAGCTCGCCGCGTGTCTCGAGGTGCTGGGCGGCGATATTGGCCCCGCTGGCGCTGACCGCCTCGTTGAGCCGGCCGAGGAAGCCGGGGGCATTGGCGTGAAAGCTCATCAGGCGGTGACGGCCCGGTCGCACCGGGCCGGCATCGATCTCCGGCACGTTGACCGCGCCCTTGGTCGAGCCTTGCGACAGGAAGCGCACCAGCTTGCCGGCCACGTCCTCGCCGATGGCGGCCTGGGCCTCCAGGGTCGAGCCGCCGATATGCGGGGTCAGGATGACATTGGCGCATTGTTGCAGCGGCGAAACGAAGGCCTCGTCCTTCGAGGCGGGCTCCTTCGGGAACACGTCGACGGCGGCGCCCGACAGGTGGCCGCGCTGCAGCGCATCGGCCAGCGCGTCGACATCGACGAGGTCGCCGCGGGCCTGGTTGATCAGGATGGCGCCCGGCTTCATGCGGCCGAGGGCGGCGGCATCGATCATGCCGCGCGTCTGCTCGGTCGACGGCACGTGCAGGGTCACCGCGTCCGACAGGGCCAACAATTCGTCGAGGGAGCCGCAGGAGCGGGCATTGCCGTGCGCCAGCTTGGGTTCGGTGTCGTAGAAATAGACGTGCATGCCGAGGCCACTGGCCAGCACGGAAAGCTGGGAACCGATATTGCCGTAACCGACAATGCCGAGCTTCTTGCCGCGCACCTCATGGCTGCCGGTGGCCGATTTCTGCCACTCGCCGCGCATCGCCGCCATCGAGCGCATCGGGATGCCGCGCATCAGCATGATCACCGAGGCGAGGGTCAGCTCGGCGACGGAGCGGGTATTGCCGAACGGACCGTTGAACACCGGAATGCCGCGCCCGGCGGCATGGTCGAGATCGACCTGGTTGGTGCCGATGCAGAAACAGCCCAGCGCCGCCAGGTCCGGCGCCGCGTCGAAGGCAGCGGCGTCCATCCGGGTGCGCGAGCGGATGCCGGCAAGCCGGGCCGGGCCGAGGGCCCGGTGCAGGTCCGCGACCGGGAGCGCTGCGGCGTGACGCTCGATGTCCAGGCCCGCGGCGTCCAGGATCGGGTCCGCCAGGGCATGGATGTTCTCGAACAGGACAATCGTGTCGGTCATGCAGCGCGCCTCCCCTGAAACCAGCTCATGGTGCACCGCAGCACAAACCGCCGCACCCTGTCCAGCGCCAATCAGCGCTGTCGCATGGCGCCAGACGTCCTATTCCGCGTTCAGGCCCCGGACCGCAGCCAGCGTCTGGTCGACGTGCTCATAGGGGCTCATTTCCGACCACACGAACGCGATCTCGCTGTCCTGGTTAATCACGTAGGAGGTCCGGTTGGTCCATCCGGGACGCATCAGCAGGCGCACGTCGTAATCACCCGCCATGCCGTCGGCCACGGCGAAAACCGGGAAGGCGGAGGCGCAGTGCTGGGTCGAGAAGTCGGCCAAGCGGTCGGTATTGCCGGCGGTCACGCCGATAACCTGGGCGCCCTCGGCCTCGAAGCTGTCGATCGCTTCGGCGAAGCTGGCGGCCTGGGCCTCGCAGCCGGAAGTGAAGGCGCCGGGGAAGAAGAACATCACCACGGGCCCGGCGGCGAGCGCCTCGGACAGGGTGAAATCAACCGGCTCGCCGGCCTGGAAGCCGGACACGGTGAAGTCGGGCGCGGTGGCGCCGACTTCCAATTCGGCGATCGCCGGTGCAGTCAGGGCCGCGGCGGCGGCGAGAGAAACGAAGAACTGGCGCATGTCATCCCCTGGGCTGTGACGCTCTGGCCCTCAAGATGGGGCGAAACCCGCCGCAGGCAAGGGCCTAGTCGTCATCCATCTTGAGGGCGGCGATGAAGGCTTCCTGCGGGATCTCCACCTTGCCGAACTGGCGCATCTTCTTCTTGCCGGCCTTCTGCTTGTCCAGGAGCTTGCGTTTCCGGGAGGCGTCGCCGCCATAACACTTGGCGGTCACGTCCTTGCGCAGGGCGGACAGGGTCTCGCGGGCGATGATGCGGCCGCCCAGCGCGGCCTGGATCGGGATCTTGAACATGTGCCGCGGGATCAGGTCCTTGAGCTTCTCGCACATGGACCGGCCGCGCATGTCGGCGCGCGCCTTGTGGACGACCATGGACAGGGCATCGACCGGCTCGTCATTGACCAGGATCGACATCTTCACGAGGTCGCCCTCGCGGTCCTCGATCCACTGGTAGTCGAAGGAGGCATAGCCCTTGGTGACCGACTTGAGGCGGTCGTAGAAGTCGAACACGACCTCGTTGAGCGGCAGCTCGTAGACGACGAGGGCGCGATTGCCGGCATAGGTCAGTTCGACCTGCATGCCGCGCCGATCCTGGCACAGCTTGAGCACGCCACCGAGATACTCGTCGGGCACCAGGATGGTCGCCTTGATCCACGGCTCGGCGATCGACTCGATCTTGACCGGGTCGGGCATGTCGGCCGGATTGTGCAGGTCGATCTCGCTGCCGTCGGTCATCTTGATGCGGTAGACCACGGACGGTGCCGTGGTGATCAGCTCGATATTGTACTCGCGCTCGAGGCGCTCGCGGATCACTTCCAGGTGCAGCAGGCCGAGGAAGCCGCAGCGGAAGCCGAAGCCGAGCGCCGCCGAGGTCTCCATCTCGTAGGAGAAGGAGGCGTCATTGAGGGCCAGCTTCTCGATGGCATCGCGCAGATCCTCGAACTCGGCGCTGTCGACCGGGAAGAGGCCGCAGAACACCACCGGCTGGGCCGGCTTGTAGCCGGTCAGGGCCTTGTCGGCCGGGCGCTTGTCATCGGTCACGGTGTCGCCGACGCGGGCGTCGCGCACCTGCTTGATCGAGGCGTTGAGATAGCCGATCTCGCCCGGGCCGAGACTGTCGATGGCTTCCTTCTTGGGCCGGAACACGCCGACACCGTCGACCGGATAGGCCGCGCCGGTGCCCATCAGGCGCACTTTCATGCCCTTCTTCAGCGTGCCGTCGATGACCCGCACCAAACAGATCACGCCGAGATAGGGGTCATACCAGCTGTCCACCAGCATCGCCTTGAGCGGGGCGTCGGGATCCCCGGCGGCGGGCGGCGGCAGGCGCTTGACGATGGCTTCCAGCACATCCGGCACACCGAGGCCGGTCTTGGCGGAAATCTCCACCGCCTCGGAGGCGTCGATGCCGATCACGTCCTCGATCTGCTCGCGCACGCGGTCCGGCTCGGCGGCCGGCAGATCGACCTTGTTGAGCACCGGGACGATCTCGTGATTGACCTCGATGGCCTGGTAGACATTGGCCAGGGTCTGGGCCTCGACGCCCTGCGAGGCGTCGACGACGAGGAGCGAGCCCTCGCAGGCGGCCAGGGAGCGGTTGACCTCATAGGCGAAGTCAACGTGACCGGGCGTGTCGATCAGGTTGAGCACATAGGTCTCGCCATCGGCCGCCTTGTAGTCGAGACGCACGGTCTGGGCCTTGATGGTGATGCCGCGCTCGCGCTCCAGGTCCATGCTGTCGAGGACCTGCTCCTTCATCTCGCGCTGGGTCAGCCCGCCGGTGACCTGGATCAGGCGGTCGGCCAGGGTGGATTTGCCGTGGTCGATATGGGCCACGATGGAGAAATTGCGGATGCGGGACGGATCTGTGCTCATGGTGCGGGCACGTAGCATCGACACGGGTTTCGGCCAAGCGGGATCGGCTGTTGCTGCATGATGTATGCACGCTCTCCTGCGGGTCGCACGCCGAAGCTCGCCATGGCGGCCATCGCCTGGCGCTACGGGAGGGAACGGGGCGGCGGGACGAACCTGCCGAAATTTCTAAACAAAGGGTCCATCACGCCTCCCCGTTCGCGGAGATTTGGGCCAGGCCTCGCGGCACCGGATTCCAGACCGGTCGGTAGGGGCGATCCATGATTAGTGTCGCCGCGACTTCCCGGTAGCCCCGCCAGCGTTCCGGCCGGTCAGACCGGCACCCGGACGGGCTCCGCCCGCTCCACGACCACAGATGACCAGGCCTGTGCCTCCCGTGCCGTGAAGCCGGGGGTATTTTCCTACGCGCCAGAGGGGGTGGGGATGAAAACCGGCGGAAAAAAGAGATAACCTCTGATTTCATTGCGGAAACCGCCACGGACAGTCGCTGAGAGTGCGGAGAAAAAAATTTTATGACCGCGTGAGCCTCCCTCTCCCTGGGGAGAGGGATCGAGGGAGAGGGGGGCAGCGAGGTCTGTCCGGAGAGTGTTTTCGTGTGGCGGGGCTCTCCGGAGAGAGCGGTGTCTCCCCCCGCCTCCGCCCCTTCGGGGCACCTCCTCCCCGGGGAGGAGGGGTGACGGCGCTCGGCCCGGTGCAGGTCCTCCCCCTTGATGGGGGAGGTGGATCGCCGCGTCAGCGGCGAGACGGAGGGGGTGGGAGCCGGGTGTTCGACAGGTCCAGCACCGGGATTCACCCCTTCCGCCCCGCATGCGCGGGGCACCTTCCCCATCAAGGGGAAGGACCTCGTCCGGTGTGTCCGCTCCCCCGCGTGCGGGGGAGCTGGCGGCGCCAGCCCGCCTAAGGGGGGCGTGTATGACGCTGACTCACCCCCTCCCCCATCCCCCGGCGCAAGGCCGGGGTCGGGACCTTCCCCGCTTCGCAGGCGAGGGGAAGCGCGCGCGTTACTCGCCTGCCGCGAGGGTGGTGAGTTTGGGTTTGCCGAGCCAGTAGGCGGGCAGGCCGGCGGCGAGGAGGACGAGGCCCCAGGCCAGGACTTCGAGGCCGGATCCGAGAATGGCGAAGACCGAATAGGCGCCGGCGAGCAGGGCGATGGCGGCCCAGCCGCGGGCCGAGCGCCAGGAGTGGCGCAGTTCGGCCAGGGCGCTGACGAGGAGCGGCACCAGAAGGCAGACGGTCGACATCATCAGGAGGAAGGTGAAGGCGCCGACCAGCCCGCGCGAATAATTGGCGACCAGGAGGAGAGAGCCGAGGACCAGCGACAGAACGAGCGAGAACTGCGGTGCACCACCGGCATTGCGGCGGCCGAAAACGGGTGGGGCCAGCCGGTCGAGGGCCACGGCCATGGGCAATTGCCCGGACAGGAAGATGATGCCGTTGAGGGCGCCGGCGGTCGAGATCATGGCCCCGGCCGCGACCAGGCCCGGCCCCCAGCCGCCGAGCACGCGCGCGGCGTCGGAAAACGGCGAGGTGGACACGGCGAGGTCGGCGGCCGGCACCACCAGCATGACCGCCGCGGTCGCCGCGATATAGACGAAGGCGACGGTGATGGTGCCGATCACGGTGGCGCGCGGCACGGTGCGGGCGGCGTCGCGGACGTCGCCGGCCGGGATGGTCCCGGCCTCGAGGCCGGCAAAGGCCCACATGGTCAGCAGCGCCGTGGTGGCCAGCACGCCGAGCCAGCTGGCGCCGCCCGGATTGACCTCCGGCAGGTTGGCGATGTCGCCGGTGAACAGGCCGATGCCGATGATGATGAAGATCGGGATCAGCTTGAGAATGGTCATCACCAGCTGCACGAAGCTGGCGTCGCGCACGCCGTGGATGGAGACCAGGCCAAGCCCCCAGATCAGTGCCAGGCCGCACCCGGCCTGGGCCATGACCGACGCCTCCAGGGCGGGGATGAAGACGGTGAGATAGCCGACGAAGGCGATGGCGACGGCGGGAATGGCGACCCAGTAGGAGGCCCACATGCCCCAGGCCACGAGAAAGCCGACCAGGTCGCCGAAGGCATCGTGGGCGAAGGCGATGGGACCGCCGGTCCGGGTGGTGCGGTGGGCCAGGCGGCCGAGCACGAGGGCGAGGAGGACAGATCCGCCGGCGGTGACCAGCCAGCCGGAAAAGCCCATCAGGCCGTAGGGAGCGAGGATGGCGGGCAGCATGAAGATACCCGAGCCGATCATCACGCCGACGGTCAGCGACCAGCAGCCCCAAAAGCCGATCGCGCTGTGCGTCGGCGTGGTCTCGTCGGTCTTGCTCATGCTGTCCCCCCGGAGTGAAAGTCTAGGCGCCCTCGCCATAGGCGTCGCGCAACAGATTGTGCCAATGCCAGACCCCGGCCTCCTGGTGCGGCGACAGGCGCCCCGGCCGGTATGACCCTGATGCAAGGCCCTTCTGGACATGTTCGCAGATCAGGCGGTCTTCCTCCTGGACGCGGTCGGAAAAGGCATCGTCTGCCGCGGCCCGCCCGGCGGCGCCGTCGGCATAGTAGAAATCGAACTCCACGCGGCAGGCGTCCGGGCCGTTGGCCAGCACGCGGTTGGTCTGCATGCGGCCGGGCAGGATGTTGAGCATGGTGTTGGGGTAGATGAAGACATACAGAGCCTCACCGGCCGCATAGGCATCGCTTTCCGCCTCGATCGGCGAGCGCTGCAGCGACCAGAAGCGGTTCAGCTCGGTCTTGTACTCCGGATAGGACACCACCTGGGTGAGATCGGGATGCACGAAGGGCAGGTGATAGCCCTCCAGATAGTTGTCGACATAGACCTTCCAGTTGCACGCGACGTCATAGCTACGGCTGTGGTGATGGGCCAGGCCTGACAGGTGGGCGGGGTCGGCAATGGCGTCGAGGCCGTCCAGGGTCTCGGCCAGCGCCGGGCCGGGCCGCGTGCGGGCGAAGGCAAGGCCGCCCCACAGCTCCACCTCGATGCGCTCGAGGGCGATGTCGCGGTGATCAAAACCGTCGGCGTCCTGCATTTCCGGCGCCGTGCGCAATTGCCCGTCCAGGTCATAGGCCCAGCCATGATAGGCGCAGCGCAGGCGCTTCGCGCCGCGGCCGTCACACAGGGCCAGCGGGCCGGCGCGATGGCGGCAGATATTGAGGAAGCCGTTGATGCAGCCGGCATCATTGCGAACCAGCAGGACGGGCACGCCGCCGATCTCGCGCACCACATGGTCGCCCGGCTGTGCCAGCGCGCTGGCCGGGGCCACCACCTGCCAGCCGCGGGCGAGGATGTCACGCTGGTCGAATTCGAGCGCGCCGGCGCCGACATAGCGCGCCGGATCGAGGGCCCGCGCCTGTTTGAGCGGGCGTTTGGGGTCGGCAGATCCGGTGGCGGGCGCGCGGGCAAGATCGTCCATGCGGCGACGCTAGACCCGGCCGCCGGTCCTGCCAATGAAAAAGGCCGACGGGGTGCCCCGCCGGCCTTGATCGCTCGAGGGAACGGCCGGTCCTATTCGCCGCCCTCCTCCGTCTCGGTGTCGCTTTCGCCGGTGACCGGGAAGCCGCGATCCCGCATCAGGGCGGAGACGTCGGCGTCGCGACCGCGGAAATTCCGGTAGGCCTCGGCCGGGTCGATCGAGTTCATCGGCGCGAACAGGTTGAGCACCATGCGCTCGGCGACTTCGCTGTCATAGAAGCCGTCCGGCGCCTCGGCGAAGGCCTCGGCGGCGTCGGAGGTCAGCACGTCGGCCCACATGTAGCCGTAATAGCCGGCCGAATAGCCCTCGCCGGAGAAGATGTGGCCGAAATGCGGGGTGCGGTGACGCATCACGATCTCGTCCGGCATGCCCAGCGCGTCGAGCGTTTCGCGCTCGAAGGTGTCGGGGTCGCCGATCTCTTCCGGCGGCGTGGTGTGCAGCTTCATGTCGACCAGGGCCGAGGCCAGGTATTCGCCGGTGGCGAAGCCCTGGTTGAAGTTCTCGGCGGCGCGGATGCGCTCGACCAGCTCGGCCGGGATCGGCTCGCCGGTCTCGACGTGAACCAGGTAGTTCTCGATCATCGGCTCGGTCAGGACCCAGCGCTCCAGCAGCTGCGACTGGAATTCGGTGTAGTCGCGCACGCCACTGTTGAGGCTCGGATAGTCGACCTGCGAGGACAGGTAGTGCAGGGCGTGGCCGAACTCGTGGAAGAAGGTCGTGGCGTCGTCCCAGCTGACCAGGACAGGCTCGCCCGGAGCCCCCTCGATGAAGTTGGAATTATTGGTGGCCAGGACGTTTTCCTCGCCATTGATGGTGGTGTGCGAGCGGAAGGAATTGGCCCAGGCGCCCGAGCGCTTGCCCTGGCGGGCGAAGGGATCGAGATACCACAGGCCGACATTGTCGCCGCTGGTCCGGTCGGTGACTTCCCAGACCTTGACCGAGGGATGCCAGACCGAGACCTCGCCTTCCGGCAGCGGCCGGAAATCGAAGCCGAACAGCTCGCCGGCGACGTAGAACATGCCTTCGCGCAGGTTGTCGAGCTGCAGGTATTGCTTCACCTCGTCACTGTCGAGGTCATAGCGGTCCTGACGCACCTTCTCGGCGTAGTAACGGTAGTCCCAGGGCTCGATGGTGATGTCGTCGCCGCGCGCGTCGGCCAGGGCCTGCATGTCGGCGACTTCCTCGTCGATGCGGGCGATGGCGGCTTCCCACACGCCTTCCATCAGTTCCATGGCGCGTTCCGGCGTGCCGGCCATGCGGTTCTCCAGGCGCCACTGGGCGTAATTGTCATAGCCCAGCAGCTCGACCCGCTCGTCGCGGAGTTCGAGGATTTCCATGATGATGGCGTTGTTGTCGTAGTCGTCGCCATTGTCGCCGCGGTCGTAATAGGTGCGCCAGACCTGCTCGCGCAGATCGCGCTCGTCGGAGAAGGTCAGGAAGGGGTCCATCGAGGAGCGCGTATTGGTGATCGCGTACTCGCCGGCACGGTCGCGCGACGCGGCGGCGCTAGCAGCCGCCTCGACGAAGCTTTCCGGCAGGCCGGAGAGCTGGTCCTCGCTGATATAGGTGACGTAGTTCTCCTCGTCGTGCAGGACGTTGTTGGAGAATTGCGTGTGCAGCTCGGCGAGGCGCTGGTTGATCTCGGCATAGCGCTCGGCCGCCTCGCCTTCCAGCGTGGCGCCGTTGCGGGCGAAATTGTCGTAGGTCAGCTGGACAAGGCGCTGCTGCTCCGGGCTCAGGCTGGCCATCTCGTCGCCTTCGTAGACGGCGCGGACGCGGGCGAACAGCTCGGGATTCTGGGTGATCTCGGAGAAGAAGGCGGACAGGCGCGGCGCCATCTCGGACTCGATCTCGCGGAATTCCGGCGTCGACATGTTGGACGACCAGATGCCCCAGTAGGAGAACACGCGGCCAAGCGGCTCGCCGGCGCGTTCCATGGCGACGATGGTGTTCTCAAAGGTCGGCGCCTCCTCAGTGGCGACGATGGCGTCGATCTCGGCGAGATTGGCGGCCATGCCGGCTTCCAGGGCCGGGACGAGATCGTCGAGCGAGGCGGTGTCGAAATTCGGCACGCCGCCATAGGGGCCGGTCCATTCGGCGAGCAGCGGATTGCTCTCCATGGCCGCCTGGATGTCGGCTTCGGCCATGTAGAACTCGGAACGCTCTTCAGTGGCGGTGTCGGTCATCTCGACCTCCGTGGCGTCCGTGGCGGCGGCGTCGTCAGCCTCGTCGGACGGTGAACAGGCGGCCGCGAACAGCGCCGTGGCGCTGGCGGAAATCATCAGGAAATTGCGCATATGATAGCTCCCCATAGGCATTTGCGCCCAACCTATCGATTGTGCGCTCCCTTCCAAAATGAAGTTTTCACCATCTTGTTCCCCCTGCCGTGCAGTGGGTCCGGCGCGGGCCTGCTTGATCGGGCGTGCCGGCCACCCCAGAGTGGACGCGGGAGACCGGAGGGGCGGCATGAAAAGGTGGATCCTGGCAGTCCTTGCGGGCCTGGTAGCGGTGCTGGTCTGGCGCGCGGTGACCGGCGCGGGCGACGTCGCGGTGGACCCGCGACTGCGCCTGGCGGAGCCGGTGCGGGTGAGCGGAGACGGGCCTTTCCTGGTGGCCATCCAGCCATGGATGAGCGAGCGGCATTACCAGAGCCCGGCCCATCTGATGGGGCACCTGGACCGCTATATGGCAACGGCGCTGAACGCCGGAGCACTGGTGCCGGGATCGGTTGTGGTTTTTCCCGAGCATATCGGGACCTGGCTGGTGGCGACCGGCGCACCGCGGCGCAGTTTCACAGCCCGGACGAGCAGCGAAGCGATGGCCTGGCTGGCGGCGGCGTCGCCGGTCCGCTTCGCGACGGCCTGGCTGGCCTCGTCGGAGCGGGACCGCATGGCCGCGGCCCTGTTCCGCATGGAGGCAGACGTCATGGCCCGCGACTACCAGGCGGTGTTTTCCGCCCTGGCGGAGCGCTATCGCGTGACCGTGGTGGCGGGATCGATCGTGCTGCCGGAGCCGCGCGTGGAGAACGGCGTGCTGCAGGCCGGCGACGGGCCACTCTACAATGTCTCGGCGGTCTTCCACGCCGACGGGCGCATTGATGACCAGCTGGTTCGCAAGGTCCACCCCATCCCCAGCGAGGCCGGGTTCACGGCCGCTGCGACCGTCGCGGACCTGCCCGTGTTCGACACCCCGGCCGGGCGGCTCGGGGTATTGGTGTGCGCCGACAGCTGGCACCCGGATGTCTATCAACGCCTGGCGGCAGGTGGGGCCGAACTCGTGGCGGTACCGGCCTTCCTGCAGGCGGACGAGGTGTGGGACGCGCCCTGGGCGGGGTATGTCACGGGCTGGCCGCAGGACGTTTCGCCGGATGTGGCGGGACAGATCAGCGAAGGGGAAGCCTGGCGGCGCCATGCGCTGGGCGGGCGACTGGCGAGCAGCGGGGCGCGGCACGGGGCGACCGCCTTCCTGCGCGGGTCCTTGTGGGAGATGGGCTCTGACGGCGGCAATATACTGGTCGACCGGAAGCGGAGCTGGCAGGCGGGTCAGCCGTACGGGGCCGCCATCAGCGTGCTGGCGCTGTCGAACTCCTGATCATCCCAGGCGGCGACCAGCGCCTCGGCCTCCTCCGGCCGGCCGGCGGCGATCAGCGGCAGGATGTGCGCCTCGGCGGCGTCGATCTTGTTGCGCAGGTCGAAACGGGTCAGCGGATTGTTGGCCAGCACCCGGTCGCGCGCCGCGCCTTCGGACCAGAGATCCTCGCGCATCACGCTCCAGCCCGGGGACAGGTCGACCGGGCGCAGCAGGGAGACGCAGGGGGTCGGCGTGCCGGTGACGGCGATGCGCGGGGCCTGGCCGCGCTCGAGACGGACGATCAGCGTGTTGGTGGTGTGGCTGGGCCGCAGCCGGCGGGCGAGGCCTCGGCGACCGGCGTGCAGGCAGAGATCACGGTTTGACCCGCCGACGAAGCCGTCGCCGCGGGCATGCATGCGCAGCAGCTCGGCGATCGAGGCAAAGTCGGCGCCCTCGCGCTGCAGCGCTGCCAGGCCTGCGCGCGACCAGGCAAGGCGGTGGCGGGCGGCGCCGATCCACGGGTGAAGCCGGGTTTCCAAGTGAGCGAAACCGGCCTCCGGCGCGCCCTCCGAGGCCATATCGACCGGGCCGTCGAGCGTGTAGGTGTTGGACAGGGCGGCGCTGTCGCGCACTGAGCGGACCAGCCAGTCGCGGCCGCAGGTTTCCAGCACGAAGGCGGAGTCGGCGTCGGCCACGAGGTAGGAATTGTCGTAGCGGAAGGACTTGTTGCGGTGGCCCGCCGGACCGCCCTGCCCGTGCGTTTCGAGGAGTCCGGTGATGGTGGCGGTGGCGGCTTCGGCGCTGGCAGCGCGTTCCAGTGCAAGACGGACCAGGTCCATGCCCAGGAGGGCGGCGCCGCGGCGCAGGACTCGCTTTGAGAACACCGCCTCATTGCCGATCGCCACACCGGCATCGTTGACGCCCATCTCGGCGCCCCACATCCAGTCGGGACGACACAGCAGCACACCATGGCGGTCGGGCACCTGGTCGATCTCGACATGGGTGCAGGCGAGGCGCGAAGTGCTGTCGCCACTCACCGCCGGATGGAATTCGACGCGCTGGACCTCGCCGGGTTCGCGGTCGGAATTCTTGGCCAGCCACGCACCGCCAGGGTCGCGCAGGACGAGGGTGTCACACATCAGGCTGTCTCCAGGGCTTGTCGTATCTCGGCGACGGCGCGGTCGGCCGCTTCCAGGGCACCGTCAAAATAGCCGTAATACCGGCGCGCAGTCTCGGTGCCGGCCATGTGCACAGGCCCCATTGGCTGGCGCAGGACCGGTCCGAAGCGGGTCCACACGCCGGGCGGCATGAGGGCGGCATAGCAACCGCGCGACCAGTCCTCGGCAGTCCAGTCCTGGTCGACATAGTCGATCGGCTCCCGAGCCGCATCACCGAAATAGGCAGCCAGGGAGTCAAGCACGGCCGCGCGGCGCTCGGCCGGCGGGCGGGCCGACCAGGCCCGGGCATGATCCCCCTCGATGAAGGCCAGAAGCAGGCCGGCGTCCTTGCCGGCCTCGCTGTTGTCAAAGGTGACGCGAACCGGGAGGTCGGTGCCGACGGCCTGGCCGGCGAGCCCCTGCCGGCGCCAGAACGGGGTCTCGTACTGGACCACGCACTTGATGCAGGCGCCCGGCGCCATGCGCATCCACAGGCCGGCGCGGTCAGCCGGCAGTTCCGGGTCGAACCGGATGCGCAGGGCCTGGTTCGGCGGCAGGGCGAGAATGGCGCGGCGGGCGCTGACCACGCCGTGATCGGTGACCGCCTCGACCCGGCCCTCGCCCCAGCGCAGGGTGCGCACTGGCGCGCCGAGCGTGACGCGGTCGCCGAGCGCGCCCGCGAGGTGTTCGGCGAGTCCGGCCATATTGCCGTGCACGCGGTCCTGCTGGGCCCCGCCGGTGGTCGCCAGCAGATTGTCGAGCGAAGTTCCGGCGCGGGCGTAGAACAGGGCATGCAGCAAGGAGAGCTCATGCGGCTCGGCGGCGAAGACGGCGCCGATGCCAACGGCAAACATGGCCTCGGCCCGGCGTGACAGGGCGTGCTTGCGCATCCACTCGGCGAGAGTCTGGCGGTCCCACTCCGCCGCTCGGGAATGGGCCCAGGGCGCTGCCGGGTCGATCTGGGAGGCGAGGCTTTCAAAGCGCCGCATCATCCAGTGGAGATTGACCAGCACGTGTGGCGGCAAGGCCGGAATGGTGCCCCGATAGCGGCGCAGCCGGTTGCCGGAGCGGATCAGCCGGTCGCCATGATCCCACAGCGGATAGGTGGCAAAACCATTCTCGGCCAGCAGGGCATAAAGCCGGTCCTGGCCGGGGCCGACCCACTGGCCGCCGACGTCGACGCTGTCGCCATTGGCAAAGGTGTGGGCCATGGCGCGGCCGCCGACCCGGTCGCGGGCTTCCAGAACGCGCACATCATAATCCGCCGACAGGCGCTCTGCGGCGTGCAGCCCGGACAGGCCGGCTCCAATGACCACGACATCACACTGATCAATCCTGCTGGCTGTCACGCTACCCCCGCATCCACCGGTCTGCCGCTGTCTCGCCGCAATCGGTTGTGCTAATCCATCCCGACACTATCGAACACGAAGCCGAGGAGTGCGTCCATGCGTGTTGCCCTGCCCGCCCTGATCATCCTGTCGCTCGCCCTCGCCGGCTGCGCCTCCCGGGCCCAGCCCGAGTATGGCCAGCCGAGCCGGTATTCCAGCTCGGTCGACGGCTATACCCAGGAAGAAGTGGCCGACGCGGTGGCCGATTTCTTCGGAGTTACCGCGGAAGCCGCCGCCAGCGCCACGGAACGGGTCTTCGCCGACCTGGGACGTCCTGTGGGCTATATCGCCGGCGAGGAAGTGGCCGGGGCCGCCGGCGTCGGCCTGCGTTATGGTGAAGGCTGGCTGACCATGAAATCCGGTGAGCGCGAGAAGGTGTACTGGCGCGGGCCGTCCCTGGGGTTCGATGCCGGCGGCAATGCCAGCCGGGTCTTCGTGCTGGTCTATAACCTGCGTGACACGGACCGCCTCTTCCAGCGTTTCCCCGGCGTCGAGGGCAGCGCCTATTTCGTGGCCGGAATGGGCGTGAACTACCAGCGCGCCGATGACATCACCCTGGCCCCGATGCGCTCGGGCGTGGGCCTGCGGGCCGGGGCCAATATCGGCTATCTGGCCTATTCCCGCGAACGTTCCTGGATTCCGTTCTGATGCAGATCCGCGCCGCCGACGAGGACGACCATGACGGCATCGACCGGCTGCTGAAGGCGGCCTTCCCCGGGCCGACCGAAGCCCGGCTGGTGACCAGTTTGCGCGCCGCCGACGCAGACACGCTGGAACTGGTGGCGGACTCCGACGGGCAGATTGTCGGTGAGGTGATGATTTCGCCGGTGAGTGCCGTCTCGGCCTTCATCACCATCCGGCACGGGCTCGGCCTGGGGCCACTGGCCGTGCTCCCCGATTACCGCGGGCGCGGCATTGGCAGCGCTCTGGTCGAGGCGGCGCTGGACTATCTGCGACCGCTCGGGGCACCGTGGTGCGTCCTGGTCGGCGAGCCGGATTTCTACGCGCGCTTCGGCTTCGAGCCGGCCTCGGCGCACGAGTGGAGCTGGTCGGCCGATCCGGACGGCAAGGCGGGCGACGCCTTCCAGGTGGTCCGGCTGCAAGCAGCGGCCGACCTGACAGGGCCGGCACAGGTGCATTACCACCCCGCTTTCGAGGTCGCGGAAGACGAAGCCGCAGGCCACTGAACCGGCGCACCGGGCCGGAAATTGGTGTCAGGTTCGTCTGCGGGTATACTCACGGCATGACCCATCCAGCGATCACAGCCCTGGCCGTCGCCTCCACATGCGTTGCAGCGCCTGCGCCGGGCGCCCTGTCGATGCCGCAGGAAGCCGCAGAGCAGGCGCCCGTGACAAGCCTCGACGGGCTGGTGGTGCCGGGTCGCATCCGGGCCCAAGGAGTGGCCGGGCTGCTCAGTGTCGCCGGGACGCTGTCCTTCCGAGAGGGACATCTGGTCTGGACAGCACGAGGAGAGACGGAATCCGGCCCCTACCTGCTGTCCGAAAGCGGCGGCACGGTCGCCTTCGCCAGTGACTACCGGATCGCGAACAATGAACGGGTGCAGTGGGCCGGCACCTCGGACGGGCGCAGCGTCGCCGATGTCCGGGTGGTATGGACGCGCACACCGGGCGACTGGGTGCACGATCTCCTGCTGCCTGAACAGGTCACCCTGACCTTTACGCCGGACGGCTAGGGCAGCGCGCAGATCGTGCGCGTGACGGCTCAGTGATGGCCGTCATGGTAGGAGCTGTCATGCCCTTCATCGGTTGAGAACACGGAGCCCAGCAGGTCGTCCTCATTGCGGGCGCGACGATGGCCATGGCTGTCGCGGCGGTGGCGGTAGTCGGTATCGTAATAGCGATGCCCGGGGCCGTAGTGCGGGCGGGCATAGCCATGGGCCGGGCCGGCGCAATCGTCGCACACCAGGGCGATGCGTTCGCGGATCACGGCGAGATCGCCGGACAGGGCGTGGAAGCGGTCCTGGCCGTCGCGCCACATGGCCGCCGAGTCACGACAGGCCGCCTCGTTGAAACGGTTTTCCTCCAGGCAGCGATTCCACGTCCGGCAGGACGAGGTGGCAAACCGGTAGGAAGCGTCGAGATCGGTCTCGAAGGCCGCGATCAGCTCCTGGGTCTCGGTATCGGCGACACGCGAATACGGATCCGGGTGGGCGCCCAGGGCGACGCGGTAGCGATGGGCCTCGTCGAGCATGGCAAGGCGCTGTTCGGCCAGGGTGTCGACGGCACACATCCGGACCGCCGGTGACACGGTATCGAGCGGGGGCGGCGGCACGTAGGGCCCGTGGGCGACCGGCGGATAATGGGTAGTGGCGCAGGCCCCGAGCAGAAGGCTTGGTGCCAGGACGGCGAGCAGGCCGCCACGGGTCTTGGGATTGCGCTTCGTCATCACATCATTCCTCTCTGGCCGGCCGGCGGGCCGGGCGGAATCAGTCACTGCCGCCATAGGCGGGGTTGCGGGGGTCGAAAGCGGCCTGGTAGCAGCCGGGCTGCCCGGAGGTCTGGCCGTTCTGGGTGCGGATCTCCTCGACCCGGCGCTGCCAGGCGAGATAGAAGCGATCGCCGGTTTCCTCGGCCTGTTCGAGCAGGCGGTTGGACAAGTCGCCCCAATGGTCGCCGCGATCGCCGCGCGTGCCGATATAGCGGCGCAGCTGTTCGGCGCGGGCATGGCCGGTCTCGGCGGCCCGGCGCAGATAGGCGTCGGCGCGCTCAGGGCTTTCCACGATGCCGCACAGCCGGTAGCTGCCCTGCACCGTGCCGGTGCCGTAGATCAGGGCGAGATTGAAATTGGCGCCGCCGTGATCGCGATTGGCAGCGGTTTCCAGCCATTCCAGGGCAACATCGATATTCTGCTCCACACCCAGGCCGGTGGCGAACATGATGCCGAGGATGTTCTGGGAGTAGGCATCGCGCGCGGTCAGGGCGGCGTGGCAGATCAGGGTGACGGTCTGCTGGGCGGTCAGGGCGCCGGTCTGGTCGAAGCCCATATCGCCCTGGAAGTCGCGGACCGAGCGGCGCGTCATGGTGCCGTAGGAACCGTCGATCTCACCGGTGTAATAACCCAGCGCTGCCAGCGAACGCTGCCGGTCGGTCAGGGCGATGATGTCGCCGTCATCGGCATTCTGGCTGAACCCGTAGGCGATGCGGGCCAGGCTTTGCGGACTGGTCGGGCAGGAACGCTCGAGCACAGCGGCCTGCATGCGGTGGTGGGCGACGAGCGAGGCCTGTGTCCCGCCCGAGGACGAGCCGACGTAGAGCGCCTCGTCCCAGGCGTCGCGCGCCTCGTCGATGCGGTTGACGGCCTGGTAGGCGTCACCGACACGCAGCCAGCAGCGGGCCACGTCGACGCCCTCCGGATCGCTGGCGCTGGGCCGGCAGATACTGTCACCGGGGGTGACATTCCAGCCGGGCCGGGCGGGATAGCCGGCTGGCGGATACTGGTTGCCATAGCCGGGCTGGCCGTAGCCACCCTGCCCGTAACCGGGGGCGCCATAGGTGGGGGAATTGTACTGCGCGCCGTAGGGCTGTTCCTGGGTCGGGTAGCTGCCGGCCGGATCGGCCTGGCCATAGCCGGGCTGGGCGTAGGCAGTCTGACCGTAGGGATACTGGCCCTGGCCGGGTCCGGCAGTGACGCGGTTGAGGGCCGAGGGGCCGGTCGGGGGTGGCGGGTCGGGCTGGTAGGCGGTGCTGGCCTGGGCGCCGGTGCGGGCGGTGACGCCGCCGGCCACCAGCTGCGGGCCGGTATCGCCGCTGCCCGGCCACCAGGCCAGACGGTCATTGACATCGCAATCCGCGGTTGAGCACTGGCCGGCCTTGAAAGCCTGGGAATGGGTGAACCCCAGCAGCGCCACGAGACCGATCAGGACGAAGCCGATAGCGGCGGCCTGGGCGAGCACGGCTGCGAGCCGCTCGATCAATATCGGGACACGATGGGACATGGGCGACCTGGCGCGCGGTTAACCTTGATTAACCATGGTAGCGTCGCGGGCGCCCCGAGGCCATACGCCTGAGGGGGGATTCGGCCATTTTTCGCTCAATTCTTACGAGAATTTTACTGAGCGATCAAAATGTTGCGAGAATCGGCCGGAATTGGCCGCGCGGCGGGAACCGGCTGTCCCGCCGCGCGTTATTCTGGACTGTGTCAGGTCCTGAGCGTGCCTTTCGTGGCTTTCTCGACCTTGTCGACGAGCTTTTTCGACAGCGTTTCGATGTCCTCGTCGGTCAGGGTTTTCTCGCTCGGTTGCAGAACCACCTCGATGGCGATCGAGACCTGGCCCTTCGGAACACCCTTCCCGTCATACACGTCGAACACGCGGACATCGGCAACCAGCGCCTTGTCGGTCCCCTTGGCGGCACGCACGACCGCGTCGGAGGCGACTGATTTGTCGACCAGAAACGCGAAATCGCGCGATAGCGGGTTGAGCTCTGCGCGCTGCAGTTGCGGTTTCGCCTTGAGGCCGCCGGAGCGGCGCGGCTGGGGCACGGCGTCGAGCACCACCTCGAAGGCGACCACGCGACCGTCAATATCGAGCGCCTTGAGGATGCCGGGGTGGATCTCGCCGAACTCGGCCATGACATTCTTCGGGCCCAGGCGGACCACGCCGGAACGGCCCGGATGCCACCATTCGCGGGCCTCAGCGGCCACTTGCAGGCTGTCGACCGGCGCTCCGGCAGCGGCCAACACCGCCATGGCATCGGCCTTGGCGTCGAACAGGTCGGGCTGGCGGGTGCCGGCCCAGTGGCGCGGTGCGGTGACGCGGCGGACGCCGGTGGCGACCAGTTTCTGGCCCTCGGGACTGTCATCGAGGTAGACCGGGCCAACCTCGAACAGGCGGGCATCCTCGCGGCCGCGATCGGCGTTGGACTGCAGCGCCTTGAGCAGGTGGACCAGCGCCGTCGGGCGCATCACGTCGAGCTCGGAGGAGATCGGGTTCTCCAGCTCCAGGCCCGGCCCGGCGCCGCCGAACAGCTCGGCTTCGCTCTTGTTGCAGAACGACCAGGTCACCGCCTCGGCATAGCCGCGGCCGGCCAGGGCCCGGCGGGCATGGCGGGCGCGAAGCTGCATCAGCGTGGCCGGCGCCTCGCGGCGCACCGGCGGCCGTGACAGTGACACCGCGTCGAGCTTGTCGAAGCCATGGATGCGCGCGACCTCTTCGACCAGGTCGGCCTTCTGGGTACAGTCCATGCGCCAGGACGGCACGCCGACGGTGAGCACGTCGCCCTCGCCCTTCGGCGCGAAACCGAGGGTCTCCAGGATACGCACGATCTCGGCACGCGGCAGGTCGAGACCGGTCAGGCGCTTCACCTCGGCGAGCGGAAACTCGATATCGGCGGGCGGCGCGGGCGGCGCACCGGCAATGAGGATGTGGGACGGCTCGCCGCCGCAGATCTGCTCGATCAGGCGGGTGGCGTAGTGGATGCCTTCCTCGACCGATTGCGGGTCGACGCCCCGCTCGAAGCGGTATTTGGCATCGCTGTCTATGCCGGTCGCCTTGCCGGTGGCGCGGGTGATCGAGGGGTCGAACCAGGCGCTCTCGATGAACACGTTGCGGGTGGTCGAGGTGACGCCGGAATATGCGCCTCCCATGATGCCGCCGAGGCCCAGCGCACGGGCGTCGTCGGCGATCACGCACATGTCCCCGGTCGGCTCGTATTCCTTGCCGTCGAGCGCCTCGAAGCGGTCGGCCTCGCCGCGGCCGCGGCGGGCGCGGATGGTGCCTTCCAGCTTGTCGAGGTCGTACACGTGCAGCGGGCGGCAGCGATCGTAGGAGATCAGATTGGTGACATCGGCCAGCGCGTTCTTGGGCTTGAGGCCGATCGCGGTCAGGGCCTTCTTGAGCCAGTCCGGGCTCTCGACATTGTGGACATTGCGGATGACACGGCCGGCGAACACCGGGCAAGCCTCGTCCCAGTCCAGCTCGATGTCGACCGGACAGTCGAAGCGGCCGGGGATCGGCTCGTCGTGCAGCGGCTTCAAAGTACCGATGCCGGTGGCGGCGAGATCACGGGCGATGCCGCGAACGCCGAGCCAGTCGGGGCGGTTGGGGGTGACCTCGAAATCGATCACCGGGTCGTCCTGGCCGAGCGCCACCACGGCCGGGGTGCCGACCTCCCAGCTGCCGTGCAGGTCGATGATACCATCATGGTCGTCGCCGAGCTCAAGCTCCTTGGACGAGCACATCATGCCGTAACTCTCGACGCCGCGGATCTTGCGCGGCTTCTTGTCGAGGGCGAAGTCGAGGCCGGGAATCCAGGTACCCAGCGGGGCGTAGACGGCATACATGCCGGTGCGCGCATTGGGCGCGCCGCAGACAATCTGCTTCTCGCCGTCCTTCGTCGCCACCTTGCAGACCTTCAACTTGTCGGCGTCGGGGTGCTGGACCGCCTCGATGACGTGACAGACGGAGAACTCGGCAAACTTCTCGAGCGGGTTGTCGATATGCTCGATCTCCAGCCCGGCCATGGTCATGGCGTCAGCGATCTGGTCGAGCGAGGCGTCGGTCTCGAGATGGTATTTCAGCCAGGAAAGCGGGAATTTCATTGCGGGGTCTCCTCGCCCGGTTGGGGCGCGATGCCGAGATTTTCAAACAGGTCCTGCTCGGGGCGCTCACAGCGCCCGACCGGGCGCGGCCGCTCGGTCCAGGACGTGGCGTTGCGCCAGCAGCGATCGAATACCGAGCAGTAACAGAACTCAACGCTCCAGCGTCGCCACTCGGCCTGGAAGGCCTGGCGTTCAGCCGGCGTCAGGCTGGCCGGGTCAAGGTCGACCTCGATCGGGATGACCTCGTCGCCCGGCGCGATGATACGGCCATTCATCGACGACCAGGACTGGCTGTAGCCGTCCGGCAGCACCGCGAACAACTGGCTCAGATCGTCGGCCTCGGCGCCGTCGCGCAGCACCCGGACTTCCTCGACGATGGCCGGGCCGACGCCGCTATTGGCGACCCGCACGCCGAAACTGATCTCGCCCTCGCGCGTGGTGATGAAACCGTCGACCTGCAGCGCCGGATAGACCGCGCCGTGCTGCTGGGCCCGCATCACGCGGGCCTGGTCCCAGGCGACAAACAGCGCCGCCAGGCCGACCAGCATGGCGCCGACAGCGGTGATGACCTGGTGATGGCGGGCCAGCCATTTCATGGCAAGTCCCCGGCACCGGCCACGGGCGCGGCGGCGAACTGGAGCGGAAAGCCGGTCGGTGCCGGGCACTCGTTGACCGAGGCGGGGAAATCGTCGGCGCGGGTTTCCCAACAGCGCTCGTACACATCACAGAAGCACACGTCGAGACGGGCCGATCCGGCGGCGAGCTGAAGGAACAGGTCGGCCAGGGCAGCAGAGCTGTCCTCGTCGCGCGCCCAGGACAGCCGCAATGCCCGCATTGAACCGCCGGGCGGAAGGGGGGCCAGCTCGACCCGGTTCAGGGTCAGCGAGGCATCGACCAAGGCCAGCTCGGGACCGAAAAAGGCATCCAGGGCATCCCGGTCCGCCAAAACCGCGTCCCCGCGGACCAGCGCAGCACTGCGGATCAGCGCCGTGCCCTCGCCGGCATTGTTCAGATGAACCGTGACATGACCATGTTCATCATCGCCGCTGACGCCAATTCCGGTCTGGAGAATTGGCAGCGCATTGGCCAACCGGATGGCGCGCGAATTGCGGGCCTCTTCCCAGCCAATGACGAGCGCGGCGATGCCGACCACGATGGCGGCGATCGACCCGACCGTCTCGAAACGGGGCCGCCAGCCGCGCATCAGCTCAGCCCGGTCGCCAGATTGGCCTGCAAGAGCGGCGAGAAGCCGTAATGGGCCAGCCATCGGGTGTCGGAATTGAAGAAGTCGCGCAGGTCCGGCGCGCCATATTTCAGCATGGCGAGGCGATCGACGCCCATGCCGAAGGCGAAGCCCTGGTACTCGTCCGGGTCGAGACCGCAATTGCGGATCACGTTCGGGTGCACCATGCCGCAGCCGAGAATCTCCATCCAGCTGTCACCGGAGCCGACCTTGACGGCGTCGCCGACGCGCTCATAGCGCACGTCCATCTCGGCCGACGGTTCGGTGAAGGGGAAGTGGTGCGGGCGGAAGCGGGCTTCCACCTGGTCGGTCTCGAAGAAGGCGGCAATGAAGTCCAGGAGCACGCCCTTGAGGTGACCCATATGGGTCTCCTTGTCGATCACCAGGCCCTCGACCTGGTGGAACATCGGCGTGTGGGTCTGGTCCCAGTCGCAGCGATAGACCCGGCCCGGCGCGATGATGCGGATCGGGGTGTTGCCCTCGAGCATGGTGCGGATCTGCACCGGCGAGGTGTGGGTGCGCAGGACCTTGCGATTCCCCTCCGCGTCCGGCTGCATGAAGAAGGTGTCCTGGGTGTCGCGCGCCGGGTGGCCGGGCGGGAAGTTCAGGGCGGTGAAATTGTGGAAGTCGTCCTCGACGTCCGGGCCCTCGGCAACGGCGAAGCCCATGTCGGCGAAGATCACCGCCAGTTCTTCCATGACCTGGGTGATCGGGTGCAGCGAGCCGGTCGGCTCCGGGCGCACCGGCAGGGTGACGTCGACCGTCTCCGAGGCCAGCGCGGCCTCGAGCGCGGCGTTTTCCAGTTCGCTCTTACGCGCCTCGACGGCATCGTTGAGCCGGGTCTTCAGACCGTTGAGTGCCGGCCCCATGACCTGGCGCTCTTCCGGGCTCATCTTGCCCAGCCCGCGCATCATCAGCGACACCGAGCCTTTCTTGCCAAGCGCGGCCACGCGCACGGCATCCAGCGCGGCTTCGTCGGTCGCGGCGTCAATCTGCTGGCGGATCTCGGTCTCGAGGGCGTCGAGTTCGGATGTGTCGGTCATGTGGTGTCGTCCCTGTCGGTCGGGATTGCATTTAACGGCTGGGCTGGGGGCTGTCGACCGGGAGTGGCGGTGGCGGATCTTTTCCGGGTGACACCTCGCCTCACCCCTCTCCCTCGATCCCTCTCCGAGGGAGAGGGAGGTTTGGCGCGTATGGCACACCCCTTCTCCCTGGGGAGAAGGTGCCCCGAAGGGGCGGATGAGGGGGGAATTCCTGATGCCAGCAGAACTAGATGTCGGAGCGGTTCACCGGGTTCTCAGGGTGCACGCCCCAGTAGGTTGCTTCGGCAATGACCTCCATGACGGCATCCGTCTCACGAAGGATCATGTGGTTCCAGAAGCGCAAGACCGTATAACCGCGCGCTTCCAGAAACGCGGTGCGTGCCTCATCAGCCTCCTCTTGCTCACCGTGCTGTCCTCCATCTGCCTCCACGATCAAGCGCGCGCGACGCGAGCAGAAGTCGACGATGAACGGTCCGATGGGGACTTGTCGCCGGAATTTGACTCCCATGAGATGACCGTTGCGCAAGCGAGACCACAGACGCGCTTCGGCTGGCGTCTGGCGCCTTCGCATCGCGCGCGCACGTCCGAGATTTTTGTGACGGACCCTTTCCGGCGAGGACATTGCCTCCCCCCTCTCCCTCGATCCCTCTCCCAAGGGAGAGGGAGGTTTGGGGGCGAGAATAACCGGCGGTCCTGCGAGTTTTGTGTGAGCGGGCGCACACCCGTTCTCCCCCGGGAGAAGGTGACCACGACCCGATCCGGGCCGGATGAGGGGCGGCCGCGCCAGTGGCCAAGAAAAAGGCCCGCCGACTTGCGTCAGCGGGCCTCTTCAAACATCAGTGCAACCAGCCTTACGCCAGCGCGTCCTGGGCCTGGTCGACCAGTGCCTTGAAGGCTTCCGGCTCGCGGGCTGCGATGTCGGCCAGGACCTTGCGGTCGACCTCGATGCCGGCCTTGTTGAGGCCGTTCATGAAGGTGGCGTAGGTCATGCCGTGCATGCGGGCACCGGCATTGATGCGCTGGATCCACAGCGAGCGGAAATTGCGCTTCTTGGCGCGGCGGTCGCGATAAGCGTACTGGCCGGCCTTCTCCACGGCCTGGACGGCGGCGCGGAAGGTGTTCTTGCGACGGCCGTAATAGCCCTTCGCAGCTTTGATGACTTTCTTGTGGCGCTTCTGGGTCGCCGGTCCGGATGTAACTCGAGACATGGTGTGCTCCTAACTCGGTGCCAGCGGCCTAAAGGCCGTTCGGGAGGTATTTCTTGACGATCTTGGCATCTTGCGGCGTCAGCACCGTGGTGCCGCGCTTGTTGCGGATCTGCTTGTTGGTCCGCTTGATCATGCCGTGACGCTTGCCGGCCTGGCCGGCTTTTACCTTGCCCGAGGCGGTGAGCTTGAAGCGCTTCTTGGCGCCGCTCTTGGTCTTCATCTTCGACATTTTCATCTCCTGTGCGGGCCCGTGAGTAACGGGCCGGTGGATGGTGCAGCCGGCGGGCATGTCGAATTGGGCCCGGGCGACTGGTGTTTCAAAGAGCGGGCGTTATACGCGGCTGGGCGGGTATTGCAAGCGGCAAACGGAGTCGCGAATGCAGCCGGGTCAGGCGTCCGGCGCGTGCTCGCACAGGCCGCACTCGCGGGCGTGCACATGACCGGCCCGGTTGCGAGCACGCCAGTTTGCGACATGCGCCCCGGCCAGAATGGTGACGCCAACCAGGGTCAGAGCGGTTTCCGTGGCCGGTCCGACCACGTGGCTGGCACCGACCGCCATCAGGGCCAGGCCGAACAAGCCGATCGCGAAGACCGTCCAGCCGGCACGGGTGGCGCGCATGCCCCAGCCGAGGCCGATCAGCGAGACCGGCGCGGCAAAGGCCAGCAGCACCAGGTGCCAGTCATGGCTCAAGCCCAGACTCTCACCGAGGCCCGGCGCCAGCATGGGTGTCGCCGCGGCGGCAGCCGGCACGAACAGGCAATGGGCGACGCACAGCGCCGACAGGCCGATGCCGGCGGCATCGAGCCGGGTCGAATTGCGAGAAGCGGAACGGGGGGAAAACATCACGGGATCGCCTGCGGGTGAGCGGACGATATAGTATAACATTTCGCCCTTGCAAAGGGGCGCCGCAAATAAAGTTGGGCGCTGTCTGATCGCCTGCACGGGCCGGGTGGCGGACAGGCAGAAGGGGCGGACCCGGCCGGGCCCGCCCCCTCTTTTGAACAGCGATTTGCAGGCGCGTCCCTAGTGCCCCGAATGGTGGGGCCGGTCCGTGCCGATAATCAGCTCTGCCTCACCGGCATCGCCTTCCGAATAGGTGCCGACCCAGACCGCGTAACGACCCGATTGCGGACGCCCCATGAACAGGCCGGGATTGCGGTCACCGGCGCTGTCATCATCGCAGTGCCAGTGTCCGTCGGGGGCCTGGACGACGAGCGTCGTGTCGATGTTCGAGCGGGCCGACACGGCGAGCGGCTGGCTGGACGCGGTGTAGTCGATGATGAAGTCCGGCGCCTCGGTGACATAGCCGCGGCAGGACTGGTCGGCGGCTTCCTCGGCGGCCAGGGCACCGCCCGGGATGACGTCGAAGCGGGTCGGATCGGCGGAAATGCCCGCCTCGATCGCATGGGTGCCGAAATTCGGGTTGAGAGTGCCGTCGAGCTGGGCGCCATGCCCGAAATCACCGCCAAAGCCGAGCTCGGAGAAGTGCAGGGTGGCCGGCTCGGAATCGTTCTCCGAGTAGGTGCCGACCCAGATGTCGTAGCGGCCGGACATCGGGGCGTCGAAGCGCAGGCCCGGATTGAGGTCGCCGGCGCCGTCATCATCACACCACCAGGATCCGTCCGGAGCATTGACCACCAGCGTGCCGTCGCCATTGGAGCTGGACGAGATGTAGAGGTCGAAATCCCCGGCCTCATAGGTCAGGTCGAAGGACGGTTCGGTGGTGGCAAAGCCGCGGCAGTTCTCGCCGATGGCCTCGTAGACGTCGACACTGCCACCGCCGGTGAGGTCGACATTGTAGGGGTCCGGGGCGAAGCCGGCGGCCAGCTCGATCGAACCGAACCGCGAGGCGGCCGAATAGTCGAGCTCGGCCGGGATGTCGATCCCGCCGAGAAAGCCCTGATTGGACAGGAAGAGCGTGGCGTCGACCTCAGGTCCGGTGGAATAGCGACCGGCCCAGATGGCGTAGCGGCCCGATTGCGGCTCATCGATGCGGACGCCCGGCTGGAGATCGCCGGCCTCGTCGTCATCACAATGCCAGCTGCCGTCCGGCGCCTGCACCACGAGCGTGGTGTCGACGTCGCTCTGCAGGGACAGGTAAAGGCGCTCATCGCTGTCGGCGCGATAGTCGAGATGGACGTCCGGGGCTTCGCCGATCATGCCCCAGCACTGTCCGCCCGTGCCGCGCGATGCATCGAGGTCACCGCCGGCGCGCACCGCCATGCGGCGCGGGTCGTTGGCGAAGCCGGCGCGCAATTCGACACGGCCGGCCCGCGGCGTGGCGCCGGGGCGCGGCCCGCGCGAATAATCGTTGCGCGACACATAGCCGACCTCGGAAATGTGCAACATGGCCGGCTCGTAGCCGCTGCCGGAGCCCAGTGTGCCGACCCAGATATTGTAATCGCCGGAGGCCGGCCGGTCGAAGCGCAGGCCCGGGTTGAGCCCCATCATCTCGTCTTCGGCGTCGTCATTGCAATACCATTCACCGTCCGGTCCGTTGACCACGAGCACGCCGTCAGCGTCGGAGGCGGCCGACAGAAAAAGCGGCAGGCCGCCGGCCTGGTAGGTCAGGCGGTAGGACGGCTGGTGGGTGATGTAACCCATGCAGCGCTCTGAAACATTGCCGGCATAGATGGCGCCGCCGGCGCGCACCCCGATCGAGGTCGGGTCCTCGGCGAAACCGGCGGACAGGCGCACGGCGCCATAGGCCGGTGTGGCGTCCGGGCTCTGGGCCAGGGCCGGCATGGCCAGCGCCACGGCGCCCAGGCTGGCTGCGGATAGAAATTTGCTCAACATGGTCATTCCCCCGAAAAGCGCGCACCTGCGTAAGTCGCCGGTCACAGCGTCATCTGTTGTATTGCATCAGAAATCGGCACGCCTGAACAGCGCCTGAATAGGCCACGGGACCAGACGCCCGTCCGGAAACGCAAAACGGCACCCCGAAGGGTGCCGTTCGCAAACCTGCCGATGCGCCGTATCGCGCTAGCGCGGCGCCATCACCATGACCATGAGGCGACCTTCGAGCTTGGGCTCGAACTCCACCTTGGCCACTTCGGCGAAGTCTTCCTTGACGCGGTTCATGATGTCCATGCCGCGATCCTGGTGAGCCATTTCACGGCCCCGGAAGCGCAGCGTCACCTTGACCTTGTCGCCGGCTTCGAAGAAGCGGTGCATGGCCTTGGTCTTCACCTGGTAGTCATGCACATCGATGTTCGGACGCATCTTGATCTCCTTGATCTCGACGGTCTTCTGCTTCTTCTTGGCCTCGGCCTTCTTCTTCTGTTCCTGGTATTTCAGCTTGCCGTAATCGACGATCTTGCAGACGGGCGGATCGGCATTGGGGGAGACTTCGACCAGGTCGAGACCGGCCTCGGACGCCGCTTCCAGGGCTGCCTCGGTCGGCATAACACCCTGTTTTTCACCGTTTTCGTCGATCAGGAGGACCCGCGGCACGCGGATATCCCGGTTGGTGCGCGGCCCTTCCTTCTTGGGTGGCGCTGCATTGTGCGGTCTACGGGCTATGGCCTTGTCTCCCTTGTGGCCAATGAAATATCAGTCTTGGTATCTCCCCGGGACGCAGCCGGATCAAGCCTAAAATGGCTCGACGGCGCGCTTGGTTCCCGCGAGAGCGGCGCACTATGGTGAAATGAACACAATTGGCAAGCCCGAGACGCGGTTCATGCCGCCTCCGGAGCCGGTCGCGCCGTCATGCCGCCGGCAAAGCGCATCGCCCGAACCGCCTCGGCCGGATCGACATCGGCCAGGGTGGCGGCGTGCATCAGCACCACCGGAGTGTTCCCGCGCGGGGCATTGAGCGCCGGATCGCCGACATCGCCGTACAACGCGCAGGCCGGGGTGCCGGAGGCGACCAGCAGATGCAGGAGCGGCGTATCCTCGCCGAAGCAGAACCGGGCCCGGCGGGCCAAACCGGCGAGCTGGGCCAGCTTGGCCTTGCCGGTGATGTCGCGGGCGCCAGGCGTGACCTGGGACACGTAACGACCGACATCCCGGGTGTCCGGACCACCGACCAGGGCCGGCGTGATACCGAGCTCCAGCAGGTCGTGCGACAGCGCCGCCCAGTTCTCCTGTGGCCAGCGATCGGCCGGCTTGACCTCGGATCCGGCCGGCGCGAGCAGGGCGAACGGACCGTTGAGGCCGAAATATTCCGGGTCAAGCATGCGCGACTTGCGGGCCAGGTAATCGACCCAGGAGGCATCCGGCGGCGGCGCGGCCCCCAGCGGATAGCTGTGCGGCTGCCAGCCGAGCACCCGGTTGAGGCGGCCGGCCACCTCGTCGACCGGGTGAATGGTCTCATCGCCACTGGCCACCACTTCGTGCCAGGCGCAGCGCGAGAAACGGAAGGCCCGCTTGATACGGCGCGAATCCGCCGAGCCGACGAGGTCGAAGACCCGGGCCGGCTTGTTGAGCTTGATACGCTTGTCGCGCAGGCCCATGAGCGGCCGGGTGTCCGGCACGGCATCGGTCTCGATGGCGTTGAAGAAGGGACAGTGCTTGAGAAAGCCCTCATAGTCCGGCCGGGACAGCAGGATGATCCGGTCGCGCCGGAAGGCCTGCCGGATCGCCTCGGCAGAGGCCAGCATGCGGACCGTCGAGGTCAGGTCGCCCCAATGCAGGATATAGGTGATGTCGCGCTGTGGTTCGCTCATGGCTGCGAGTTTAGGACCTCGTGATAGACACGCAAAGTCGCCGCTTGCAGGGCGGCTGTCGAATAGTTTTCAACGATATGGGCGCGCGCGTGCCGTTGCATCTCGCGCCGGGCCTCGGCCGGCAGGGCAAGCGCCCCGGCCATGGCCGCCGCCAGCGCCTCGGCATCGCCCGGCGGCACACGCCAGCCGGTCTCTGCGTGGCGCACCACTTCACGGGCCCCGCCATGGTCGGCGGCAATGACCAGACGCTCCATGGCCCCGGCCTCCGCCGCGGTGCGACCAAACGCTTCCGGCTCGACGGACGGGGTCAGGACCAGGTCGGCGGCGGCCAGGGCAGCGGGAATGTCCGAGCAATGCCCGACCAGATGGACCCGGTCACTCACGCCGAGTTCGCGCGCCAGGTCCAGCAAGCTGTCGACATAGGCGTCGCGGCCCTGGGCATCGCCGGCGAGGACCAGGCAGGCCCGCCCCAGATCGGGCTGCTCGTGCAGCAGGGCGAGCGCCCGGATGGCCTCGCGCTGGCCTTTCCAGGCGGTCAGGCGTGCCGGCAGCAGGATCAGCGGGCCATCTGTAGCCGGCAGCGACCAGCTGTCGCGCAGGGCGCCGACGCGCTGCTCGCTGACCGTCTCGGGATCGAAGCGCGCGAGATCGACACCGCGCGGGATGACGCGCAGACGGTCGATGGCCTCGGGATAGCGCTCGCTGACATGGTCGCGGATGAATTCGGAATTGGCGATCACCCGCTCGCCGGCCGCCATAACCGAATTGTAGCGCTTCTTGAGCGCGCTGCGGGCGTTGTAGGTGCCGTGATAGGTGGTGACGAAATGGGCGCCGGTGCGGCCGCAGGCCCATTTGGCGCTCCACGCCGGCGCGCGCGAGCGGGCATGCACGATATCGATGTCGCGGGCCTCGATCAGGCGCGCCAGGGCATTGGTGTTGGACCAGGCGACGAACGGGTTCTTGCTGGCCAGGGGCAGGCGGATCAGCTCGCCCCCCAGGGCTTCCAGCTCGCCTTCCAGGCGGCCACCCTGGCTGGCCACCAGCGCGGTGCCGCCCTCGGCCCGGATCGCCTCGACCATTTCCAGAGTCGTCCGCTCGGCACCGCCCGCATCGAGCTGGGGAATGACTTGCAACACGATCATGTCCGCTTGTGCCCCCGAATGCCCCTGCCCGGCCCGCCCAAGGGCCCAGGACACGACTTCTTCCATATGTTCCCGGCGAAGACAAACCTCGACCGCGCCCTGCCCGCCACTCTGGACCTGCGGCGCGCCCGCGCCTAGCGTTTCGGTCTTGTGTCATCGTTATCCCGGTTGCCCGTCATGCGTCTGCCTGCTCTCTGCCTGTCCGGCCTGGCCCTGGCCCTCGCCGCCTCTCCTTCCGTCCTTGCGCAAACCGCCCGCGAGGCCGAGACGCGGCGCTACCAGGCCTGCCTGCTGCAGGTCGAGGACGCCCCGGCCGCCGCGCTGGAAGCGGCTCAGACCTGGCAACAGACCGGCGGTGGCTGGCCCCCGGACGTGTGCGCGGCGCTGGCCTATGTGGCGCTTGGCGAGGCGGCGGTCGGAGCGGCGGTCCTCGATGATCTGGTGGCGGAGCCGCGGCCGGGCCTGACCGAGGCGGACCGGGTCAGCCTGCAGGTCGAAGCCGGCGATGCCTGGCGTCAGGCCGGCAATGAGGAAGCGGCGCTGGCGGCCTATGAGCGCGCCCTCGAGCTGGACGCGGATTCCCTGGCGGCGCGCGCCGCGCGAGCACAGTTGCATCTCGATGCAGGCGAGGTGTCCGCGCTGGCCATCGACGCCAACCGGCTGATCAACCTGGCCCCAGGCGCTGTGGACGGCTGGCGGCTGCGCAGCGAATATCACCTGGCGCGCGACGATTTCGACGCCGCCCAAGCGGACCTCGAACAGGCCCGTCAGCTGGCCCCGGACGACATCGATTTGCTGGTGCTGCGCGGCCGCATCATCGAGGCCCGGCGCCTGACCGGGACGGCCAGCGCGGACGCCGAATAGCGATCAGGCGGTGGCTTTTTGCGCCGCGGGGGGCTCGGGTGCGAACTCGACCCGGTTGCGGCCGGTCTCCTTGGCCACGTAGAGCGCGTCGTCGGCCAGCTGGAGCAGGGTTTCCCCGGTTTCCAGGGAACCGTTTCCGAGCAACGGAGCCACGCCAAGGCTGGCGGTGACCGGGATGTCGGCCCCGGCCTCGCTTTTCAGGCGCAGAGCGGCGATGGCAGCGCGGATGCGCTCGGCGGCCCGGGCCGCGGCGCTGCGGCTTGCGCCCGGCAACACAACGGCAAACTCCTCGCCGCCCAGGCGCCCGAGCAGGTCGCGCTCGCGCAGGCAGCGCTGAACCGTTGTTACGGTCTCGATCAGCACGGCATCACCGGCGGCATGGCCGTGCGTGTCATTGATGGTCTTGAAGTGGTCCAGATCGACCATGATCACGGACAGGTCGCTGCCTTCCTTGCCGGCGCGGTCGACCTGGACTTCCAGGTACTGCATGAAGGCGCGGCGGTTTGCGGTGCCGGTCAGGCTGTCAGTCTCAGCCATGCGGCGGAACTGCTTCTGCATGCGCACCAGCCGCGAGGCGGCACGCAGGCGGGCCCGCAATTCGGTCATGTTGACCGGCTTGCGGATGAAGTCGTCGGCCCCGGCATCAAGCGATTCCTCGAGCCGGCGATCCTCGCCGGACGCGGTCAGCACGATGGTGTAGACGGATTTGGTCTCGCTGTCGGACTTCAGCGTCCAGCACGCCTCGAGCCCGTTCACGGCCCCGACCTCAATGCCCGTCAGGAATATGTCGATCGGCATGGCGCGAAGGGTTTCGAGGGCTTGCTCGGCGCTGGAAACGGTATGGACCTTGTAGCCGGCCTCTTCGAGAACCCGGCTCAGAATGCGCACCTGCACCTGGCTGCTTTCGCAGATCAGGACCGACAGCACCTCGTCGAAGGACATGCCTTCATCGATGAGCTTAGGCGGTGCCGGTCTGGCAGGCTGTCCTGCGTTTGACATTCCCGGTCGTCTCCTTGCCCCAGTATTCCTTTGCGTGCTTCCACGCAGCCCCGCCTCGCTTGTAGCGGTGAAAAGGATAACATCCAATCAACACGCCTGCCGGGCGTTGGCCTCCCGGGCGCTAGCCGGCCGCCAACCCCGCCCATTCGGCTTGCACATCGGGATCCGCCTCGTGCCCGGCCCGTTCCGCCGCCTCGGCTTTCGCCTGGTCGGGCGCCAATTCGCCGAGGGCCCAGACGGCGGCCCCGCGCACCAGGGCCGATGCGTCGTCAAGCCGCTCGAGCGCGCTCGGCACGAGCGATCGATCACGGGAATTGCCGATGGCAATCATGACATTGCGTACGAAACGATCCCGCCCGACACGCTTGATCGGCGAGGCGGTGAAGACCTGGCGGAAGGCCGCATCGTCGAGGGCGGCGAGGTCCGCCAGCAGCGGGCCGCGCAATTCCGGACGGGGATGGAAAGCCGCCTCTACCGAGGTGGTGGCGAACTTGTTCCACGGACACACGGCGAGGCAGTCGTCGCAGCCATAGATGCGATTGCCCATGGGGCGGCGGAACTCGATCGGGATCGGCCCCTTGTGCTCGATCGTCAGGTAGGAAATGCAGCGCCGGGCATCAAGCCGGTAGGGGGTCGGGAAGGCGTCGGTGGGGCACACGTCGAGACATTTGCGGCACGAGCCGCAATGGTCGCTCTCGGCCGCATCGGGTTCGAGCTCGGCGGCGGTCAGCATGACCCCGAGAAAGAGCCAGGATCCGTGCGCCCGGCTGACCAGATTGGTGTGCTTGCCCTGCCAGCCCAGACCGGCCTTTTCCGCCAGCGGCTTTTCCATCAGCGGTGCCGTGTCGACGAACACCTTGACCGCCTCGCCGGTGGCCTCGGCAAAGGCCCGGGCCAGGCGCTTGAGGCGCTTCTTCAGCAGGTCGTGATAATCGGCATTCTGGGCGTACACGCTGATCACGCCCTCGCTGCGCCGCTCGAGCAGAGGCATCGGGTCAAAATCCGGCCCGTAATTGAGCCCGACCACGACCGCCGAACGGGCGTCCGGCCACATCGCGGTGGGATGCTGGCGGCGCTCCAGTGTGTCCGCCATCCAGGCCATCTCGCCGTGCTGGCCCTCGGCGACGAATTGCGCCAGCCGCTGCCCGGCCAGCCAGGCCTCGTCGGCACGGCATATGCGGACATCGGTGAAGCCGATCTCGACAGCCAGGGATTTGACGGCGTCGGGTGTCATCGCGACGGCCCCTCGCTCTAGAAGTCCAGGTCCGCATAGTGCGCCGCCGGCGTGACCCCGGGCAGCTTGTCGGCCAGCAGGCCGCGGAAGGCGGGGCGGCATTTGACCCGCTGGTACCAGGATTTGACGGTTTCGAACTCGTCCCACGGCACGTCACCGAGATAGTCGGCGCAGGACAGGTGGGCGGCGGCGGCGATATCGGCCAGCGTGTAGCGCGGACCGGCCAGGCCGTCGCGGCTTTCCAGGAGCCAGGCCATGTGGTCGAGGTGCCAGCGCAGATGCTCCCGCCCGGCCCGCAGGGCGGCCGGGTCGGGCGAGCCCAGGCCCTGGGTGCGCTTTTCCAGCTTCTCGTGCAGCAGGTAGGCGTTGACCTCGCCGTCATACTTGCGGTCGAACCAGTCCAGCAGGCGGCGCGCCTCGGCGCGCTCGGCCGGGCCGCCGGGCAACAGGCAGGGACTGGGCGTGGTCTCCTCGAGATATTCGAGAATGGCCCGCGTCTCGACGATGACCCGGCGCCCGCCACCGCTCTCGTCTTCAAGCACCGGAGTCAGGCCGGCCGGGTTGAGCTTCAGGAGCTCTTCCGGGCGCTCCCAGGGTGCCGCCGTGCGGGCTTCGTGGCGCAGCGACTTCTCCTCCAGCACGAGGCGGACCTGGCGGGAGAACGGGTCGAGGGGCCAGTGATGCAGGATGCGCATGCTCAGCGCCTCCCCACAATTCCCAGGACGGACCGGTCAGCGCTCATCACCGGCCTCCTGGCGCTGGAAGAATTCGGCACCGTGCGGTTCGGCGGCACCGACCGGGTCGACATGGATGAGGATGTCGGCGGCCGGATAGGCCTCGAGGATGCGGCGTTCGCAATCGACCAGGATGGCGTGGGCCTCGGCCAGGGAGAGACCGGGATCAACGCCCATGTGGAACTGGATGTGGATCAGCGGGCCGGAGGCGCGAGTGCGCAATTCGTGCAGGTTGAGAATGCGCGGATCGCTCAGCGCGACGCGGCGGATGCGTTCGCGTTCGTCGTCGGGCAGTTCGCGGTCCATCAGCTGGTCGACGGCACCGCGCGCCACCTGCCAGGAGGTCCAGAACAGCCAGAGCGACACGGCCAGCGCCGCCAGCGCATCAAGCCGGCCCCAGCCCAGGAAAACCGAGCCGGCGATGCCGGCGATCACCACGACATTGCTGGCCAGGTCGGAGAAGTAGTGCGCCCGGTCTCCCTCGATGGCGACCGAGCCGGACTTGGCGATGGCACGGGTCTGGATGACCACCAGGCCGATGGTCAGCACGATCGACAGCACCATCACCCCCAGGGCCCATCCGGAAGCCTCGATGGCGACCGGATTGATGGCATGGCTGATGCCCTCGCGCAGCAGCAGGGCGGCGGACACGGCCACGAACAGGGCCTGGGCCACGCCGGCGAAAGCCTCGGCCTTGCCGTGGCCGAAGCGGTGCTCGGCATCGGCCGGCTCGGCGGCATAGCGCACGGCGAAATAGACGGTCACCGAGGCGGTCAGGTCGAGCAGGCTGTCGGCCATCGAGGCGAGCAGCGCCACCGAGCCTGACATCCACCAGACCACGGCCTTGGTCAGGGTCAGCACCAGGGCGACGGCCACCGAGGCCCGGGCGGCGCGACCGGAATGTTTCAGCGCCTCGGCCGGGCTCAGGCGGCCGGGGCCGCCGGAATGGGATGCGTGGTCGTGGGGCATGCAATATCCTTCAGGCCCTCCGGTTTAGGGCGCGCTGCAAAGCGGCGTCAATGATGGCGCGCGCCCGCGCAAGGGCGCATTGCAGGCTGGCCTTCCTCGGCCAAGTGGGAAAGTATGCCCGCTTCCCTCCGGCGCGGACTGTCCCCATGAGCCTGTTCTATCTCGTCCTGCTTGCCCTGGTTCAGGGCATCACCGAGTTTCTGCCGATCTCGTCTTCGGCGCACCTCATCCTGGCCCCGGATGTCCTGGGTGAAGCCGACCAGGGCCCATTGATCGACATCATGGCGCATGGCGGCTCGCTGCTGGCGGTGCTGGTCTATTTCCGCCGCGACGTGGCGGGCATCATCGCCGGCAAGATCAAGCTGGTCACGGGCCGGATCACGCCGGGCGGACGCATCACCCTGCTGATCTTCGCCTCGATGCCGCCGATCTTCATCGCCGCCGCCGGGCTCTACGCCTTCGACCTGGTGGACGCCCTGCGCTCGCCGCTGGTCATCGCCATCGCCACCCTGGTGTTCGCCCTGCCGCTGTGGCTGGCCGATCGCTATGGCAGGGAGGTCGACACGGTAGAGACGATGGGCTTCAAACAGGCGGCGCTGATCGGCGTGGCCCAGCTGTTCGCCCTGATCCCCGGCGCCTCGCGCTCCGGCGTCACCATGACCGCCGGCCGGGCGCTCGGCCTCAAGCGCGCCGACAGCGCCCGCTTTTCCATGCTGATGGCGATCCCGGTGATCGGCGCCTTCGCGCTGGTCTCGGGCATCGAGCTGGCCCTAGGCGACGGCGGTACAGCGAGCCTCGCCGACGGGCTGGTGGTCGCCAGCCTGTCCTTCATCGCCGCCCTCGCCGCAATCTCGGTGCTGATGCGGCTCGTGGACAGGGTCGGTTTCCTGCCTTTCGTGATCTACCGGGTGGCGCTGGGCCTGGCGCTGCTGGGCTGGCTGTGGCTGGGGTGAGGCCGGAAATTTCGCCGGCGGATTCAACCCGTCGAGCGCCCTCGCTCTTCACTGCCTGATCATTCCCCTATCGGCAGGGGTCAGCCTTGTTTCCTCGCCAAGCCAAGGGCCTCAAGGCGAAATCCCGGCATGGCAACAAGGCCGATCTGAGCGCAGGCGCGCTCAATGGTCACGGACGAGAGAAAGGGCGGGACCACCGCCCCGCCCTGCCAACAATCTGTCTTGTTCTGTCAGCCCTACCCGGTCCGGCCGAGCCAGTCCGCCACTCGCCGGTAACGCCGCGCATCGGGCTCATTGTCAGCTGCCACAGCCGCCTCGCGCAGCTCGACCGCCAGGGCCGGATCGCCAGCCTCTGCGTCTACCGCAGCGCGGGCCCGCTCCAGCAGACCCGCCCCGATGGCGTCGCCGCGCTCGAGCTGGTCGAGATAGGCGTGCGCGACGACTGGGTGGTCGGGCCATTCGAAACGGACCTGGACCTGCGGGTTGGTTTCCTCGAAGCGGATCAGTTCGGCCGCGGCAATCTCGTTGCGGCTGAGATGGACGCTCGGCTGCAGCGCCAGCACGTCGATGCCGCGCACGATCTCCGGCGCGTAGATGCGGCCATTGTGCCAGTAGGCCGCCCAGTGACCGCCCAGGTAGAGCTCCTCGCCGTCGAGCGGGCCGCGGTCGAAGAAGGCGATCTCGACCGGATTGGCCGGATCGGTGAAGTCGAACACGGTAAGGCCGCCGGAATACCAGCCCTGGACCATGATGTCGCGACCCGGCACCGGGATCAGGGCACCATTGTGGGCGACGCAGTTCTCCTGCTCCGACTGGGTGTTGGGGATCTTGAAGTAACTTTGCGCCTCGAGGCCGTCCTCGCCCAGCGTGGCAATGATGTTGGCACCCCACTCGTCCGGGTCCTGCGACCGGCAACGCGCCCCCAGACCGCCGCCCCACTCGTCGGTGAAGACGACGCTGGTGGCGTCATTGTTGAACAGGGCGGCATGCCAGTAGGCCATGTTGGAATCCGACATCTCGGCGATCCGGGTCGGGTTCACCGGGTCGGAAATGTCGAGGATGATGCCATTGCCCGAGCAGGCGCCGGCGGCCAGTCCCATGTCGGGATAGACGGTGATGTCGTGACACTGGTTGGTGACACTGGACTCCTGGCCGTCCTCCTCGATAGCGCCGCCGCGCCACAGGCCGGCGATCTCGCCGGTCTCGGCGTCGGCAAAGATGCGCGGACGGTTGACGATGGCCGCCTCGGCCGGATTGGCCAGCGGCACGGCGATGACGTCGATCGAGTACAGCGCGGTGTCCGGATTTTCCTCCGGCTCGCCATCCGAGCAGATGTCCAGCTCGTCGGTCGGGCGCACGCCGGCAGTGCCGGAATTGTAGATGTAGAGCGTGTCAGCATCCTCGCCGCCGGGCACCAGGGTATGGGTGTGCGAGCCGCGGCAGGTCTGCACCGCCGCGACCTGGCGCGGATTGGCCATGTCGGCGATGTCGAAGATCTGGACGCCGCGGAAGCGGTCGGCGCTGACCTCGTCCTCGACCGCCTCGGTGCCACAGTCCAAACGCGCGCGATTGTCCTCGACGGACCGGAAGACCAGGTCACCATGGATGCTGACATCACCCTGGCCGCCCGGACAGACCACGGACAGGACATGCTCGAGCGTGCCGTCCTCGCGGCTCTCGAACACATTGAAGCCGTGCCAATTGCCCATGACCACGCGATTGCCGGAAATCGCCATGTCCGAATTGGCAAAGGAGATCGGGCTTGGCGGACGCTCGGTCTCCTCGCCGGCCTGCTGGGCCTCGAACAGCGCCCCCTCGACGGCCGGCGACCACAGGGCATCGGTCTGGACGAAACCCTCAGGCGTGCGCTCGGAGTGGATCAGGGTCAGGTTCCAGACCGCCTCGCCGGCATCCCACAACCCCGGCGCCAGGCCTTCGCGGCTCGGCGGCGTGGCTGCATTGGCGGCATCGCGCGGCTCGGCGATGGCCGGGTCGTCCGGCAGGCCTTCCTCGCCGCTGTCGCGCGAACAGGCGCCCACGGCCAGGGCCAGGGCGATGGCTGCCAGTGATGCAGAACGTTTGAAATTGGTCATGGTCTCCCCCTCAGCCGATGTCGGCCAACATGTTACGCATTCTCAGGATTTCTGTGGACTGGTCGGCCACAACGGCCGACAGGAATTCGGACAGTTCGGGATCCTCGCCGGCGCCCGGCTGGGCCATCAGGGCGTCGACCATGTCGAGCGCACCCTGGTGGTGACGGATCATGCCGCGCAGGTAGAGCCGGTCGAACTCGACGCCCTGGCTGGCCGCCAGCCGCGCCATGTCGGCCGGTGACAGCATGCCGGGCATGAGCGGTGTTTCGGACGGCGCCGCCGGTTCCGGCATGTCGGCCATGGCGTGGCCGGAATGATGGCTGGGCATGGCGGTGGCTTCGTTGCGGCGCTCGAGCCAGGTGCGCATCATCGCCATCTCGGTTTCCTGAGAGCGGGCGATGCGGTCGGCCATGCGGAGCAGGCGTTCCGTGTCCGTGCGGGTCTCGGCCAGCTGACCCATCTCCACCGCCTGGGCGTGGTGGACGATCATGTGGCGCATGAAGTCGGCATCCGCCGCGACATACCGGCTCTGCCCCAGCGCCAGGGATTGCTCGGCACTGATCGCGCGCGACGCCTCGCCCGGCGCGCCGGGCTGGATGATGCGGGCAGACGCCCCGGCCTCACCGTCGCCCGGCCCAGTCGGCCGGGACGGGTCTTGGCCGCAGGCGACCATCAGCACCGCCATCGAAACGGCAGCGGCAGCGCCCCATGGCCTCGTGCGATCGGATCCGGTGGTGACCATCATTTCCCCCTGCCACGGAGAATTGGCCAAGGCCGGGGCAAAGGCAAGCCGCCTCCACCCTCTATCCGTTTGCCGCGCCCTGTTCTGCCGCCTCCAGCTTGCGCAGGGCCTTGTAGTCGGAGCTCAGGCTCTTCCACAGGCTGAAGCAGCAGACCAGGAGAATGAGGGTGAAGGGCAGGCCGGCGGAAATGGCACCCGCCTGCAGCGCCTGCAGGGCCTGAGCCCCGCCGCCATAAAGCAGCATGGCGGCCACCAGGCCTTCCACGGTCGCCCAGAACACGCGCTGCGGCACCGGGGCGTGCAGTTTGCCGCCGGCGGTGATGCTGTCGATGACCAGGGAGCCGCTGTCCGAAGAGGTGACGAAGAAGACCAGCACCAGGATCACGGCGAGGCCGGAGATGAGCTGGGTCATCGGCAGGTTTTCCAGCATCTGGAACAGCACCAGCGAGATGTCGCTGATGCCGTCGGGCAGCGCGCCGATACCGTTCTCGGCCTGGTACAGGGCCGTCTCGCCGAAGGTGGAGAACCACAGCACTGTGACCACCAGCGGCACGAAGATCACCGCGGCGAGGAATTCGCGCACCGTGCGGCCCTTGGAAATGCGGGCGATGAACATGCCGACGAAGGGCGACCAGGAAATCCACCAGGCCCAGTAGAAGATGGTCCAGCCGTGGAACCACTCCATGTCGTCGCGCCCGATCCAGTTGGACAGCGGGATGAAGTCGCGCAGATAGGCCAGCGTGTTGTCGAGTACACCGCTGGCGATCAGGGCTGTCGGGCCGGCGACCATGACGAACAGCATGAAGACGGCGGCCATCACCATGTTGACGTTGGACAGCACCTTCACCCCGCCATCGAGCCCGCGCACCACGGAGATGATGGCGATCAAGGTGATGAAGGCGATGATCAGGATCTGGACCATGATGCCGGCATCGATGCCGAACAGGAATTCCAGGCCACTGGCGACCTGCTGGGCACCGAGCCCCAGGCTCGTGGCCAGGCCGAACAGGGTGGCGACCACGGCCAGAAGGTCGATGATGTGACCCGGCCAGCCCCAGATCCGGTCCCCCAGGAGCGGATAGAAGGCCGAGCGCACGGTCAGCGGCAAGCCCTTTGAAAAGGTGAAATACGCCAGCGCCAGGCCCATGACCGCATAGATCGACCAGGCATTGAGACCCCAGTGGAACATGGTCGCGCTCAGAGAAAGCTGGTGCGCCGCCTCGGTGCGCGCCTCGACGCCGAGCGGAGTGCCAAACCAGCCGGTGTAGTAGGCCAGCGGTTCCGCGGCGCCCCAGAACATGAGGCCAATGCCGATCCCGGCCGAGAACAGCATGGCGAACCAGGACTTGGTGGAGAAATCCGGCCTGGCCTCACGGCCCCCAATGCGCAGCCGCCCCATCGGCGAGAGCATGACGACGAGGCAGAACAGGAAGACCAGGTTGACGCTCGAGACGAACAGCCAGTCGAAGGTGCGCAATACCCAGTCGCGGGTCGCCAGCAGCCATAGCGATGTCAGGTCGGGCATGGCCAAGGTGAAACCGATGAACACCGTCATGGCGAGCGCCGCCATGAAGAAGACCGGGTTGTGCACGTCGAGGCCGAGCAGCGAGACATTGTCCTGTCCGGTCTCGTAATCGGTCTTGTAGAAACGCTTGGGCATGATCAGGCCTTGTAAGTGCTGAGGGCCGGGCCGAGCGCCTCGCGCAGGGGCGCGAGATGGGCCTCGAAGGGGCGCCAGGATTCCAGACCCGCCGTATTGATCGGCTGACGAACCTGCTCGGAGCTGGCCGTGCGGACGGCGCGGTCGGTGGCATGGAAGTCGAGGCAGGAGGCCTCGAACGGCAAGCCGCAATGATCGAGGATGCGCCGGACCTGGGTCTCCAAATCGTCGACCACGTCCTCGTAGTGGACCCGCAGCACCTGGCCGGGAAGCACCCGGTCCCAATGCGCCATCAGGTCGACATAGCCCCGATAGTAGCGCCCGACCTCCTCAAGGCCATAGGTGAATTCCTGGCCCTCGGCGAAGAGCTGCTTGAAGCCGGAGAAACAGCAGGCCATCGGCTCGCGCCGGGCATCGATGATGCGGGCATTGGGCAGGATCAGTTTGATCAGGCCGATATGCCTGAAGTTGTTGGGCATCTTGTCAGTGAAGAAGGGCGCTCCGGCGCGGTGGATACGGGTCGAGGCGAGATACTCCCGGCCCATCTCGCGCAATTGGTCCGGCGACAGGTCATGCAGGATGCGCGGGTAGCGCGTCCGGTCTGTCATCATCCGGCGGCCGCGCAGGCGGTGCGCCATCGACAGGATGTTGGGCAGCTCCAGCGTGCCGTCGACCTGGCTGTGAGAGGCCAGGATCTGCTCCAGCAGGGTCGAGCCGGCGCGCGGCAGGCCGACGATGAAGATCGGATCGGGGGCCGGATCGCCCTGCCCGCCCTGGACCGCGAACAGGTCGCTGGTGCACCAGGTCTTCTGGGCCGCGAACTCCTCCTCCATCTGCTCGGACGTATAGCGCGCCTGCTGGCGCTTGAGCGAATTGCCGCGCTCATAGAAGGCGAAGGCACGATCGGCATCGCCGGCGTCCTCCCAGGCCTTTCCGAGGGCGAAACAGAGATGGATGCGGTCCTGGTGCGGCAGGCCGACACCGGCTTCCAGCGCTTCCATGCGGCGGCGTTCGGCGGCGTCGAAGCGGTAGGTCTTGAGATTGGCCAGGGCGTACCAGGCATCGCCGTGATCGGGGCGGATCTCGACGGCCCGGTGATAGGCCGCCACGGCGTCGTCGTGCCGCCCCATGGTCTTGAGCGCATGCCCCTTGGACGTCAGCACCAGCGGGTCGTCAGGACGCTGTGACAGCACCGCGTCGAACAGGGACAGGGCCCGCTCGTAATCGCCGGTCTGCATGCATTCAATGGCAAGATGGGAGTTGAACACGGGACTGTCCGGATCGCTGTCATGCAGCCGTCGGGCCTGCTCCAGAGCCGCCTCGAATTTCTGGCGTTTGCGCAGAACCTGAACGTAGTCGAGCCTGACCTGGATATTGTCGGGCTCGAATTCGAGGGCGCTTTCGAGCAGGAATTCGGCGTCGTCAAGGACGCCGAGGCGAACCCCGATCTCGGCCAGCAGGCGCATGGCCTCGACATGGCGCGGATGCTTGACCAGGAAGCCGCGGCACAGCTGTTCCGCCTTCAAAAGCTTGCCTTCAGCCAAGAGGTTGGTGACCGCAACCACCTCTTTCGGCAAGGCCAGCAGGCGCTCGGCCTGCTGCGTGGCGTGCGCCGCGGCCTCGTCGGCCCCGAGTTCGCGATGAAGCTCGGCCTGGGCCTGCCAGCTGGCCAGCAGGGCCGGGTTGAAACGGCAGGCCAGGGCATAGGCGTCGAGGGCCTCGCCGGTTCGTCCCTGCGCTTTCAGCAGGTGGCCCTCTTCCTGATAGGCGCGGCCATATTCCGGGGCTGCGCGTTTGAGCGCGGCGAGACGTTCGGCAGCCGCGGCATAGTCCTTCCGGTAGCGCTCGCAGACCGCTGCCGCATAAAGCGCCTCGACATGGTCCGGGACGGCTTTCAGGACCGGCTCCAGGGCCCGGGCCGCGCTTTCGAACTCACCCGCCATCAAGGCCTTGCGGGCGCGCTTCACGGTCTCGTCATGACTGTCGCTGTGGACGTCCTGCGGCGGCACGGTCAATCCGGGCTCCTTGTGACACACAGGCCAGCGCGCCTCGCGGCACGCTGACCTGTCAGCACTCTAGCGGTTGCAATGCTCGCCTAGAAGTCGACGCCCACGCGCACGCCCCAGGTCCGCGGCCGGGCCACGGTGACACGCTCGCGGTCATAGACGAAATTATTGCTCATCTGGGCGTGCTCATTGGTGAGGTTGTCAACGAACAGCTCGACCCGCCACTGGTCGGTGGTGACGCCGGTGGAGAAGTGAGCCAGCGTATAGCTGTCGAGCACCGCCTTGTTGATCTCGATGACGTCGCTGACACTGTCGTCGGAATGCACGATCTGCGGCTGCACATGGGCCAGCCAGCCATTGCCGATCGTCCACTCATAGCGAGCCCGCAGATTGGCCTGGAAGTTCGGTGCAAAAGCCAGCTCGGAGCCGGCCACCACATCATTGGTCGGCACCAGCACCTCTGTGATCTCGGTGTCGAGGATCGAGAAGGCACCGGCCACGGTCAGGCCCGGCATCTCGTTCGGCGCCCAGATGAAGTCACCCTCGATACCGCGGATCTCGGCATTGGCCGCATTGTCCGAGAAGAACAGGTTGGTGATGCTCGGATCGAAGATCGTGGTCTGCAGGCGCTCCACATCGACAAAGAAAGCCGAGCCGTTCAGGCGCAGCGTGTTGTCGAGCAGGTCGGTCTTCCAGCCGATCTCGTAATTGGTCACGTCATCGGTATCGAGCGCGAAGGGCACGGTATAGCCGTTCGGGCCTGCCGCGCCGCCCGGCCGGTTCAGGAGGCCCGGCCGGAAGCCTTCCGAATAGGTGGCGTAGAACAGGGTCGAGACGGTGGGCCGCCACGTGCCGGTCAGCTTGGTGATCACGCCGTCGGTCCGCGCCGCATCGGGCGCTGCCAGGGCGGCGGCGACGGAGGCCGGAATGCCCGGCGTGTTGGGGTCGGTGTAGGTGATATGGTCGGCCGTGTTGCACGAGCCGCGGAAAGTGACCGCCCCGTCACCGTTATAGAGGTCGGAAATGTCCGTACCGAAGGCATCGGCGTCCGACTGGAAGCCGTTGCAGAACGAGGCATTGGCGCTGCCGGCCAGGTCGACTTCGATATCATACCAGCGCGCCCCGACGGTGACCGAGAAGGTCTCCGTGAGGTCATAGGTGAACTCGCCGAACACGGCCTGCTGCTCATCGGTCCGCAGCACGTCATTGCGGAAGATGACGCCGGGCGGGAACGGGCCGGGGTCCGAGAAATAGCCTGTGGTGAAGGGGAAGTTCGGCGTGAAGCCCGGCCCCGGATTCCACAGCTGCGCGCTCAGCGAGCCGGGATAGGTGAAGTCATTGCGCTCGGCCAGTTCGAGGTCGGAATAGAACACCCCGGCCGTCACCCGCCAGCGCCGGTCCTGCGGCGTGGTGACCCGGAATTCATGGGTCTGGACCTTGGTTTCGGTCAGGCTGTCGACATAGAGGTTGGGCGCCTGGCAGGTGCCCGACGGGTTGGCCGCGCCGGGATAGCTCACCGAGCCGTCACAGATGTAGTAGGGCAGGTACTGGCCGACGAAGAGATAGTCGGTGTAGTCGACGCGCTGGGTGGTTTCGCGGTCGGTATAGGCGCCCGTGTAGACGATATCGAGCATGCCCAGCCGGCCCTCGAGGGTCCAGCTGGTATTGGAGAACTCGTCGTCGATCTGGTCGTCGGCGAAGCGCTGGATCTCGTAATCGTCGAGCTCGGGATCTTCGAAGAACACGCCCTCGGATTCCATCTGCTGGCGGGAATGGCTGACCAGCAGGCTCCACTCCGGGCTGAGATCCCACAGGCCGCTGACCCGGAAACCGTTATAGCTCGTGTCGTTGAAATCATCCTCGACCAGCGCCGTGTTGTCCGCTTCCAGGAAGGTGACGCCGGACAGGTCGGCGGTCGACTGGAAGCCGGCCCGCTGCGGGCTGACCGGAACGCCATTGTCCCGCATTGTGCCGGCCGGCCGGAAGCGGGCCGAAGCCGAGGCGTCGCGGGTCCCGGCGACATTGTCGATATAGCCGCCCTGATTGTCGGAATAGACCACGCCGCGCAGGGCAAAGGTGTCGGCCAGCGGCAGGTTGACCACCGCTTCCACCTTGTTGCTCATCTCGCCGCCCTCGGTGAAGGACGTGCCGAAACTGGCCGAAGCCTCGAACTCGCCCATCACCGGGCGGTTGGTGATCAGGCGCACCGTGCCGGCCTGGGAGCTGGACCCGTACAACGTGCCCTGCGGCCCGGGCAGCACCTCGATGCGCTGCAGGTCGGCGGCATAGATGTCGAGGTTCCTGCCCGGCTGGGCCAGCGGCTGCTCGTCGAGATAGAAGGCGACATTGGGGGCCAGGCCGGCCACGCCGGCGGTGGTCAGATTGGGTGTCGTCGAGGCCAGGCCACGGATGTAGATGGTGCTCTGGCCGGGACCGGAGCCGCCGGCGGTGACGCCGGGCAATTGCTGAAGGTAATCGGTGAACACGTCGACGCGCAGCTCCTCGAGCACGCTTTCCGGCATGGCGTTGACCGCCACCGGGATATCCTGGGTCGATTGCTCCGTCTTGGTCGCGGTCACGGTGATCACGTCGACCCCCTGGGCCAGGGTGGCGCCTCCGCCAAGCGCAAGCAGGGAGGCGGCGGACAGTACCGTGGAAGCTAGGGCGCGTTGTTTCAGCATCGGAGCTCAGGCCTTTCAATCAGCTAGACTGAATGGGGGTCTAAGCGATAGCGGCCGGTGTGCCTAGATTTTATTTGAACACGAAGAAGAAATGCCGGCCTGAATCGCGCCGGTGGCAGAAGGAAACCATCTCTCGGTGCTTACAGTCATGTAAAATCAGCAACCTATATGTGTTGCAGCAGAACAACAGCGACCAACTAAGTGGAATGTGCTCAATCTTTTTGGCCCGCCAGCGCACGACCGAAAAGCCGCTGGCGCGGGACCGGCCGCGCCTCGGAAGTCGCGGCATTCCATCACCCCGCCCCGATCCGAACTCGACCATCACTCTTGCCGGCCCCGCCGACATAGTGCCCATTGCCGAACAGGTGAGACGGCTTGGGGACCAGCAATCATGATGTTTCGGGCAATTCTCTGGGGCATGCTTGCCTCCGCGGTGACACTCTTCGCTCCGGCCCCGGCCCAGCCGGCCGAACCCGACGGGCCGGCCCTGTCGGACATCGGGATGCAGGACACCGAACAGCTCGCCCCGGCCCTGCCGGCCATCCTGCCCCTGCGCGAGCGGGCCGAGCTGATTGACGCCATCCTGGCCGACCGCCTGGACCGGGTCATGCCGCAGATCATGCGCGAGAACGGCGTGTCGATGTGGCTGTTGATGGCACGCGAGTATTTCGAGGAACCGGTGGTCGCCTCGCTGCTCGACGCCAACAGCATGCACGCCCGGCGCCGCACCATACTGATCTTCTTCGACCCCGGCGACGGACAGCCGGTCGAACGCCTGACGGTCAGCCGCTACGGCCTCGCCGGCCTGTTCGAACCGGCATGGGATCCGGACGTGCAACCCGATCAGTGGCAGGCCGTGGCCGACATCATCGCCGAGCGCGACCCGGCCACCATCGCCATCAATACCTCCGATCTGACCGCCTTCGGCGACGGCATGACGCTGAGCCAGTACCGCGCGCTGACCACGGCGCTGCCGCAGCCGTACCAGGAGCGCATCGTGTCCGGCGAAACCCTGGCCGTGCGCTGGCTGGAAACCCGCACGCCGATGGAGATGGAGCTCTATCCCGGCATCGTGCGCATCGCCCACGCGCTCATCGGGCAGGCCTTCTCGCGCGCCGTGATTACGCCGGGCGAGACCACGGCGGACGATGTCAGATGGTGGTATCGCGAGTCGCTTTCGCGGCTCGGCCTGGCTCCCTGGTTCCACCCCTCGGTGACGATCCAGCGCGCCGGCGAGGTCGACATGTTGCGCGGCGACACGGTGATCGAGCCCGGCGATCTGCTGTGGACCGATTTCGGCCTCACCCATCTGCGCCTCAACACCGACACCCAGCACCTCGCCTATGTTCTCAAGCCCGGCGAAAGCGAGGCTCCCGAGGGCCTGCGCCGCGGCCTCGCCGTGACCAACCGGGTGCAGGACATCCTGCTCGCCCAGTTCGAGACCGGGCTGAGCGGCAATGAGGTGCTGGCGCGGGCCCGGACCCAGGCGGAGGCGGAAGGTCTCGACGTCTCCATATACACCCACCCGATCGGCACGCACGGCCACGGCGCGGGCACCGCGATCGGTTTCTGGGACAATCAGGACGGCGACCCGCGAGGAGCCTATCCGATCCATGCCGACACGGCCTGGTCGATCGAGCTGACATCCTACAGCGCCGTGCCCGAGTGGGATGGCCAGCGGGTGGATTTCCGGTCGGAGGAGAATGCCTTTTTCGATGGCGAACGGGTGCGCTTCCTGGACGGACGCCAGACCGAGCTGACGCTGATTCCCTCGGGCGACTGACCGGGCCGGGCGGTCGCGCTCACGGCCCCATGCAGAACGCCCGCCCCGGTGCGGGGGCGGGCGTCGGGCATTGTCAGGCGTCCCGGTGGCGTCAGCGCGACTGGCGGCCGCTATTCCACAGGACCGAGCCATCCGGCCCGACGATGTGCAATTCACCCTGAGCGGTGAATTCGAGGCGACTGCCGGGCGGCGAGGCCACATGCCTGGCCGACCAGACATAGCGCCCGCGGCCGTCATAGGTCGCCAGATTGCCGTCGGACTGGAAGCTCGCCCGCGCATTCGGGCTGTAATTGACCAGCGAGTTGAGGGCCCAGATCGGCCGCCCCGAGCGGGTGTAGATGACCAGATTGCCGTCCGACTGGAAGCGCAGGTAATGCTCGCCGCACGGCGAATAATAATTCGTGTCGGGGCGGAAATCGAACGGCGTGGAGAGCGGGAAGATGCTGTCGCCGATGCAGTCGGCAGCACCGGATGTCCCGGCCAACATCTGCGGGGTGACCAGTCCCGTCGCCACCGGGTCCAGGTCCATGGCCGGCTCGGCGCGCCAGACATTCTCCATGGCCGGGGCGAAGCAGGTGCCGGACGCAGCCGTGAACCCGCTCGGGAAGCCGGCGTGGTCAAACTCGATCTCGATCATGCCGAACTGATCGGATGTGATGCCGTCCGCGCCGCTCAGGGTGGCGCCGCAGCGGTCCCAGCGGGTTTTCCGACCGGTTTCGTCGGCATCGATCCAGTAGCCGTAGAAAGTGGTGCCGGCCCGGTCCACCCCGTCGCGCGCGAGGCCCGGAAAGTACAGGTGCCGGGGGCCGGAGATCGGATCGCCCTGCCGGAAGATGGCCACATCCTCGCGGTCTTCCAGATAGATGATGTCGCCCGATTGCGACCGCCACGCCTCGTCGGCGCCAACCGCCCCCGTCGCGACCGTGCCGAGCACGGCCAGCGCTGCCAAATACTTCATGAATTCCCCCTGGAAATGGCTGACACCGGTTTCCGACCGCGTCCGCCTGGTTGCGTTGCAAGGCCGACCTGAGCACAACCCATGATGGGGCACAAGCCGGGACAACAAGCACGACACCCCTGCCCTGGGGCCGAAGCCTTCAAGCGGGTGGACGCCCTGTCACGGGGATTGCGGGGGATAGTGGCGGAGAGAGAGGGAAGGGAAGCTCAAGACCGATCTCCTTGTAACATATTGAAATTGTTGCAGAGGTATCAGAAGGGTCAAGGGAAATTGGAACAGTGGATAGGGACGATATTGGAACAGAAATTACGCCGGCACGCGAGGGTAAATATTACAGACAACGTTGGCCTTGAACTTAGCGACGAGTAGCTCTTTAGCCGCAATGAACTCCGCACCTGCTCGGTCCCATTCGACGCCATCGATGTTAGCAAGCTTGATCCCTGCATGCTCAGGGTGCCAGCCACCAGCTTCGTCTGTCTCACAATCGTCAGTGACGCAAAAAACTTGAGTATCGTAATTGGCCATCCTCAGCGCTCGAACCTCTTGAGCGAGCAAGCCAATCACTGCCTTTAGGGGTTTTTCGGCCGGACCACGCGCTACAAGCTCGTTCATCACTCCTTCTAGGCCGAAGTCCGCATCGCGATCTTGTCTCCAGATTGAAAGCTTCCCTAAGAACAAGTCCAACGGCCGCACAATTTGAGCGCTCAAATTGCCCGACTTTTCATTGTAGGCGATTGGCCAATACGCTCCACGGCAAACCGTTTCCCCGTCCGCGACCAGACCAGGTGAATGTTCATGCTGTTGTTCGGTTTCACAGTCGCAAGGAGACATGCAGCTCAGCGGGGGAGATTAAACTCTTGGATGGCCCGAAAAAGACCGCGCAATCCCTCAGGAGAAGCCTCAAAAGTGCGGGGGCTTTCGGCAACCCCAGCGTCAATGTCGACAGCTACCAGAATGACCGTTCCTGTGCCGCCCAAAAACATCGAAATCTGCTTGTCTCTATTTTCCGACGTCCAGCGCAACGTGACCGCCCCGGTGTCATCTTCGACCTCAACTTCGGGCAATGCACAGTCGTTGGGGATCGCTCCAACTGCTACAGTCTCCAGCTCGAGCAGGATCGCCTCTGAAGGAGCCAACGAACCTTCTCCTGCCCAGCCATCAACGAGACGCCCCAAATCCTTTAAGGTTCGCTCAAAACGAGCATGAAATCCGTTTGTGCCATCTTGCGGACGGGCTGGCACTCCAGGCGCATTCAGCCTGCTGCCCGCTTGGGGAAATTCAAATGACGTCGGCAAGAGAAAAAAGTTGCTGGAAAAACTGGTGGTTGCCGCACTTCCGCCGTGCTGGGTGGAAACGACCCACCCGTTTATCTTAATGCCGTCACTTAAAGGAGAGGCATGCGTGAGTGCACCTCGCGAGCCTAAAGACCCTAAAGCTTCAGTAGCGTGGACGCCTTCGTACTTTTGAAGCGCAGTCATTTCTTCCCCTGGAGCGCAATCGCTGTTTGAATTTCTTGCTGGAGGAAAACCTCCATCATCGCCTTGTTTTCGACGTGTAGGGCCTCAACTAGCCCAGTGACCCACTCAATGAATTCATCGCACTGAGCACCACCCTTAGTAGCATCCGGGAACGCAGTCAAAGAATGTAAGAACTTCACGCTGTCCGCAGGACCATTCGCACCGCTTCGGCTCACCGCGTCGATATTTATGTTTTGCAGCACTCTTTCGTCGCTGATCCTGTCGAACCAGCCAGTATATAGGTGCCAATCGGGTCCGACCGAAAACAAGTGCTCAGACAGGTATTTATTCGGAACGAACAATTCCTTTAGATCGTAGTCGCTATCGAAATTGAGAAAGGCATCAAGAACCTTCAAGGATAGCTTTTTGGGGGTATTCAGTTTCGGGCTTTCGATATCGATAGAACACGCTGCCCGAAGCAATTCCAAGGCTTGGTCACGAACCTTCGCCCAGCGGCTGTAGCGACGACACTCAATAACAAGTTCTCGTCCGACGAACCGCAGTGCCCATATTGGTTGGCCATCTGGCATGAGATAGGCGAATTCTACCCCAGGAAGCGTCACTGCGCGCACTGTCTCATCTTCCACGCTCACGGCGAAACCTTTAGGGCGCCGAACGGCAGGCAGGCGGTTTCGCCAAAGTTCGTGTTGATTTTGTAGCTGGGCTATCGCTTCGCTTGAAAACTCTGCGTCATATTCCAGCACCCAGCTCACGCTTTCGATGGCATGGTCGCTATTAATGGGCTGAAATTTCGTCGTCATCACATCCAAACTAGGTCCGGTTGCTAAATTTGTCATCTAATAGACGGATATTGGTGCACCAGTCGGCTTAATGGTTCCTCAATCAAACCGCTGGGTGTCAAACCCAAGGTCCTTGGCGTTGTCGCGGACGATCTCTTCGACATCCTCCGGGAAGCCGCTCCTCGACGTGGCGGTGATTTCGAGCGTGATCTTGAGATCGACGCCGTCGGCGCTGTCGAGCTCTCCGATCACATCGTTGAAGATCAGCCCCGCCTTTGACGCACCGCGCAGGGCGTCCAGGGAGATGGTGCCGGTGAACCGGGTCGGGCGCGCTTTCTCGGGCTCTGTGGCACCCCCAGGAGCGCTGGGGCGGTCTGGCTGGGCTCCACCCACGTCTCCGGCTTCACTCGCTGGCTGAGCGGTCTGCAATTGCGCCTCAGCCACTTCCCGCCGGACCAGCAATTGACCAGACCCAAAGCGGACGACCGCCGACTGGTTGAACTTGAGGTCGGAATATTTCCCGTCTTGTTCCGCGCTGGCGATACCGAAGGCCACGTTCCGCTCATCGAGATCGACGAGGGCGTCCGCAAGCGCATCGGCGAGGACCTGATCGTCCCGCAGGCGTTCCATGTAGGGAAACTCGAAGAACCAGTCCTTTACCTGATCGACCGAGAGGTGCGGCTGTTCGTCCGGCCAGAGATCCCGCAGGCGGTCGGTGAGGCTGGCTTTGCCAAGGCGGGAAATGACGAAATCGGCTTCCTGGGCCTTGTCCCAGGCGGCCTCCGCTGGGGAGCGTTGCCCGGTCGGGCGGAGGCCGGTCCTGTCGAGCATCAACGCCGCGCCGCCATCGGGAGAGGGTTCCGGCGAGAGGAGATGGCTCCAGGCCTTCCGGATCGCCTGGCGCGCGCCCTTCATGGCCTCTGCGGCGCGTGAGGCCGCGTCCTGTTTCTGGCTTTCGGTGAGATCGAGCGCGCGGTCTTCGGAAATGCCCTTCCAGGCGAGGGCGCGACGCATCGTCTTGCGCACCTCTTCCAACTGGCGCTCATCAGCGGCCAGGAAGACCAGAGCGTTGCGGAAGCGTCTTTGTCCCCCGGCCCGGCGAGAAACCGCGTCCAGGGCCGCCAGATAGGCCGCAGAGGCGTCTCCCTGGCTGTAGGGCGTGTCAGGCCCCAGAATGACCAGACGCGTCGCTGGACGGTCCTCTACGTCCTGCGGCGGATAGGGTGCGGTATGCACCCCGGACCACTGTCCGCGCGCCCGTTCGTCCTCCTGGAGCGCCTTGACGATCTCGGCGTCGATCTGGTCCGCATCGACATCACCGGCCCGATTGGCGGCCAGCTTGTTCAGCGTTGGTTTCGAGCCAAACCAATAGCGGCCCTCCGCCTCATAGAGGTAGGAGGATTGTTCTGACAGTTCGCGAAGCGCGTCGCCAAAGATTGAAACCTGATCGCCGGGCTGCACGCAGGCGAGGCGTAGCTCCGGCCCCGTAAGACCGCCACGAGCATCGCCTTGCGGGGCGGTGCAGACGAAGACGGCGCGAGAGGCCCGGCTGGCGATACGCTTTTCGCGATAGCGCGTGCGGGACATCTCGATCCGGACCGGGAGCGAGCGGTCGCCGTCCACTTCGGCGTCAACGATGGAGCCCCAAGCTGGACCATCGAGCGGCTCGATCAGGGCGCCCCGGACTTCCGGGTCATCGATCTGCAAGGAGCTCGGCAGGATCAGCGGATCGTCCCGGCCCTCGCGATAGCTGGCGTAGATGGTACGAGCCAGGAGAGACAGAACGCCGCGTGTGCGCTGGAACTTGTCCAGACCGCCCCATTCCGAGGAAAGCTTGTCGAACAGCATCGGGTGGACGGGATAGGCTTCGAAAAGCTTCTCCTCATAGTCCTTCTCCGCCGTGCCCGCCGGGAAGTCGCCTTTGTTGTCACGATAGATTTTCCGGAAGGCCTCGACCGTCCGCTTACGGGCCCTCTCACCGTTGTCGTCCAGCTCCTGGAAGAGTCGGCGGCGGATGACAGCGTAGGTCTCAGACCCTTGCGCCGGCTGCCAGGAGGATTGGGTCCGACCAAACAGTTTTTCAAGACGCCGCAGCGTATCCAGGCCCTTCTCGCCGCCACCGGCCTCGATATCGCTTTCCGGTAGCGAGCCGACGATCAGGGCATTGTCAGACTGAGCCGCGGCCTCGGTCATCGACTGGATGAAGGAGAGGTGCGCCTCATAGCGTTCGTTGTCGAGCTGGCGGACATAGGCGACCAGTTCGTCCAACAGGATGAGGGAAGGGCCACCTGCCGCGTCCAGGACGCGCTTGAAGGCTTCACCGCCCGGATTGGTCCCGGCGGCCTCTGCGGCTTCTACGATCGAAAGACCTTCGCGGCCAGCCAGAGAATGGGCCAAGTAACCCCAGAGGGTCCGGACGGGACGGCTATCAACCGTGTCCAGGGGAACGTCAGGCCCTTTATCGGTGCCAACGAAGACGGCGGTCTTCACGTTGCGGAGGGAAAGCCCGTCGAACTGCGTCTTCATCGGGGCCAAGGCCTCGACGCTCGCCGGATCGCCCAAGCGCGCCATATGGAGCAGGGAGAGCAGGGTGTGCGTCTTGCCGCCGCCGAAATTGGTCTGCAGGCCTATCGTAGATGGACCGCCGGCGCCGCCCAGCCGTTTAGCCGCGTTGCCCAGCGTCAGTTCCAGACCATGGGTCAGGTGCGTGGCGTTGAAGAAGGATTGGCTGTCCTTGTAGGTCTCAGAGCCTTCGCCTCGGGCGGCAGCGGCGAGATTGGCCGCAAAAGCGTCTTTGTTGAGCCGTCCTGCCAGCACGTCATCACGCGGCGGACAGGCGATCCGCCAAGGCGTCAGGCCTTCGACGCGACCCCCGCCCAAAAAGTCGGGCTGCTTTTCTTCCACCGCCGCCCGGGGCACCGCCGGAGCGGCGGGCTTGGCGGCGGCAGAGGCGGGCGCCTTGAGCTTGCCGTTTGCTTCCAAGCGGCGGCGCACCATGTCGGTCTGAAGGCTGTCGAACAGCACCTTGGCCGCCTCGGCCTGCGGCTTTGCAAACATGCCATCCAGAAGCTCATGCGCGCCAGAGAGGGCCCTCAGCGTGATGCTGTCATCGATTGCGCCGGAGGAGTGGGAATACTTGTTGCGGCCAGCGAGAGCGGCGGACGCGGCGTCGCGCATCTCCGGCTTCAAATGGTTCTGGAAGACGTCGCGCCAGTTATTGATGATGATGTAGAGCAGGGCATAGGCATCAAGATCGGCCTTCGGCGCCAGGCTGTTGGGCACTCGCGCCTGCATGCGCCAATGCGTGCCGTATTGCTTCTTCATGTACTCGTTGACGAAGGGCAGCGCGCCCTTCTCAACCAGCTCAAGCATCGTCCCGATCCGGTCCCTGTTTGTCGTCATGCCATCCCTCCGGCGAACTGCGCCGCCTCAATCCTCAAAGTAAGTCTGCTTGTTCCGGTTCGGGCGCGAAGCCCTGCTCGCACGCCTCGTCCGCCGCGGTCTCGATGCCCGGCCAGCTGGTCTGCAGCTGGTTCCAGACCAGCGCTTCGTCATTCTCACCGCGGGCGGTCGCCATTTCGAACATGCGTTCGGCGATCAGAAGCACGTCGGCCGCAGCCGTCGGCTTCTCGGCCAGGAGCTGGCCGCACTTCGCCAGTCCCCCATCTTCCGCTGTCAAAGCCCGCGCCAAATGCTGCGCCATCTCCCAAAGCGTGAAGGTGGCGTCTTTAGACGGCGTCCAGCCGTCTTCCATCTCCCCGCGGGACAAGAGCTTGGCGTCGCCATGCTGCGCACGAAACAGCCCGGAGGCGTTGAGCGAGTTGATATCCAGATTGAAGCCCTGGAGCTGCTGGATCGCATCGCCTGCCTTACTTTTCTGAAGCCCGTATCCGAACTGTTGGTACCATTCGAGGGCAAAGCGGGTTTCCGCATCCAAATCCTCAGTACCCTCTGTCAGAATAGCGTCGATCTCACGATTGATCAGCGCCAAGGCCGTTGCCACGCTCATTGGGCTGTCATCGCTCTCACGGACCATGGCATATTTCGAGAATACGCCGATGCCTGGCCCGATAGCAGCCTGGCGGCGGTCGGGGAGCGGCACGCCAGCCTTCTGGTGATCCAGGATCGCCTGCTGCATCGCCGGACGGAGTTCGCGGAGGAAGTCCCGGCGGTTGATGGCTCCAGCGGTATTCGCCCGAGGGCGGCAAACGAGAACAACGGACGCAGCCAGCGCATTCGTTCCCGACGCAATCATCCGGTTTGAGAGCTCGGTGCGGATCGGCCAAGTGCCGTCGACTTGCAGCCCAGAGTTCACAACTGCCTGAAGAAACGCCGCCCAGCCGGGAGAAAGGAGACCATCCGATGCAATTTCTGACTGTTTAAAGGCATAGTATATCGCTAGTGGAGCGTTGGATGACAAACGGGCAGTCTTCTGAAGCGCCTTGCCCATACCTGCCATAAAGTGTTGGTCGGCAGAAGACTTAGACCCATGCCTGTAAGGTGTCGCTACCAACTCTACGTCCTTCGGAGTGGTAGATCGACGGAACAGTTGAGGAAACTGTTCCCTAACAGCTCTCCGAAGCCAGACGTAGAAGAAGTCTGACAAATCAGCGTACCCGATATTGTCATAATAGGGGGGGTCGGTGGAAATGAGTCCTTCGACTATCGGGGCTTCGTCGGAAGAGGCATTAATCTGCGAGGCAAAACCAGGGGAAAGCTGCGCCTGCTGCTCCAAAGGCTTAGCCAGACTATCTACAGTCCCATAAATATCCCCACCAGCACCAGCGAATGGATTGGTTTCGACATAATCCCAGACCATTGGAATGGCTTGGCGGCTGAATAGGTTCTTCATCCTCCCCATGCCACTTTCCCAAATACACAAAGCGTTGTTCCGGTCCGTAGCTTTATCAATCGCGAACCCCAAATACGTCGCCACCGCATCGGCGTAGGCGACCGGTCCGTCCCCGCCTTCAGCGAGGGGCATGTCCGGGTTTGCGCGGCCTGAAAGTTCGGGGTTTGCCTGAGCGGCCTCAAGAGCGTTTTCGCGGGCTTTCTGGATCAGGTCAGAAAAGGTCGTCAGCGCTGCCAGCTGGCGCGGCGTGAAGAGGTCGATGAAACGGGTGAGGCCGTACTGGACCGTCCAGAAATTACGCGGATCGTTGGGCAGCTCCTGTTCGATCTCTGGCACGTCTGGTTGGGCAACTTGCGCAGCCTCCTCGTGGTCTTCGTTCGGCGCAAGATAGGCCCGGTCCTTCGCCCCCTCAGCCACCACCGCCATCAGTCGTTCGCCGAGCTCACCCGCCTTGCCAGCGGCTTTCACGTAGTCGCCATCAATAGCTGACCCCGACAGCACACACACGAAATTCGCCCCGCGAGCCGTCTTGGTGCCGTTCTTGGCATCCGCCAATTCCTGCTTGCTGATCCCTTTGGTTTTGACATCGAAGCGCCAGCCGCCTGGAGCGGCAGGATCAATGACCGGCACAACAATCGCCTCCTTGCCCTTCTTCGAGGACAGGACAAAAGACGACACCAGCGGCACATGCGCGCCCTTTTGGGCCGGGTCCGGCGACGCGACCGTCCGCGCCCAAAGCCAGGCGATCACTGGCCGCTCAGACCCATCGGGCAGCGTTGCCTTGGGATAAAGGTGCCCGATCTTCTTTTCGGCTTCATCGCGCATCCACTGCCCGTAAAAACGCACGTCTTCAGCGAGGCCCCGCGCACCGGACCACTGCTCTGCCAGAAGGGAAGTCTTGCCGGGCTCGGCCGGGTGAACCGGCGATAGTCCGGCGAATTTCGGCGGGAACTCGATCAGCGCCTTGGTGATCAGAACCGGGATCGGATTGAGGTCAGACCCGTAGGCCCGCAACCCCAGGCGTTGGGCCTCCAGCGGGATGGACCCACCACCGCAAAACGGGTCATAGACCGGCGGCGCATACTCCTGGAGGTAGGCGAGAACGGCCTTGGCATCGGATCGCGCTGGCGGCTCCTCACCACGCCCCCAGGCCGCCGAGCGCGCAATCTCCGAGCGGGCCGCCTCAATCGCCGCCTTGAAACGCGTCTGATCCTTGGCGTCGGATTTCGGCCATTCGACCATGTTCTCGATCACGCCATGCAAACGGCGGCGCTCGCGATCCTGATCCTCTTCCGTCTTGAACTTTTCCGGCCAGGCGGACGGGTCATCGACCAGCTGCGCAAAGATCACCGCCCGGCAAGCCGCCAGAGGCCGCCGCGCCCACCACAAGTGGAGGGTAGAAGGGTGGCCGTGCCGGATCGACTTTTCCCGGCTCGATGCCGCATTGATCGCGTCCAGGGGCAGGGAGTGCTCGATGATTTTCTTGCGGATGGTGGCAGGCATTCAATCTAATCCGTTTCGTGCGCAACATTTCCGTCTTGATCGACGAAAAAGGCTGTGATGTTCGTGCGCTGCTTGGCGAAAGCGGGAATTCGAGCCCAGAGGCCTCGAAACATTGGATCATCAGGCATTGCAATGGACACATTGGTGGTCTCGCTTTCGAGTTGGAAAAGCAACCCACCTAAGCCAGCGTAGACCTCCCCCAGCGTCAGTGCATCCTGGTAGTGTGCGACGCGGCATTGGACGATCCATTCGCCACCATCCTTCTCTGCAACGACATCCCCCCGCCCCTGTCCGGGGAAAAACTGTCGGATCATCGAGTAGCCTTGGTTTTTCTCGCTCGTCTTCACGGCCCAATGCTGTGCTTCGAGCCACCGGGTCACAGCGGTCACCACACGTTCCTGGTCCGTCCGCCTTCGCTCACGATCAACCCGTACTCCTACTCGCATAGAGGACTGATTGGTCATGACGGCAACTTCGGTTCGGCCGCGCCTTGGGCGACCAGGTCACGAACAAGAAAGGCGCGCTTGGTGTCCTTGAAGTCGCCCTGGTCCCAGAAGCGGCTGGCCGGGTCCGTGATGTAAACCGGCTGCTGTGCGAAGCCGTCTTCGACCGGCACGACGACCAGGTGATATTGCTCCCCGGCATTGCGCGCCTGGAGCATCTCGTTCTTCGTGACGAAGATTTCCTTGCCGCCGACGACGCGGGCCTTCACCTCCAGCATCAGCATGCGGTTGTCGCTGGTGAAGCTTTCAATGTCCCAGCCGCGGTTGAGGTGGGATACATCGACCGGCGTGCGCCCGGCGGCGCGCTCGGCGTCCATCACCGCATCCATGCCGATCTTCTCGCTGATCGAGGTATCCTCGGCCATGCCTTCCGGCCCGCCATCTTCGCCCTTGAGGCGCGCCAGGAGGCCGCTGGGCACGACCAGCGCCCCGCCGCATACTTCCGGCGCCCGCGCGGACAGGGCGCGCTCCTTCTCGATCTCGGCAAGGCGCTGATCGAGGCGATTGGTGAGGCGGTCGACCCGCTCTTGCGCCTTGCGCTTGGGCAGGGTCTCGTCCTTGCCCGCCCGGATCGCCGTGTCGTGCTTGGCGATGCGGTTGTCCCAGAAACGGATCTCCTTGCCGAGCCGGTAGCGAACCTCCCGCTCGACCTTCTCCAGATGCTCCAGCCGCCGCGCCTTGATCTGTTCCAGGTGCTTGGCGACCAGATGCTCGGCCACGAAGGCGCGCGCCCGTTCCGCCAGATCGCCCGTGAGCCAGCCAGCCTCCAGCAGCGAGGCAACTAGCGCTTCCTCACCGTCTTCCAGAGGTCGCAGGTCGAGATAGGGCGCAGCGCCCGCCGACTTCGCCTTGCCGCGCTCATTCATCAGGACGAAGTCCATGCGCCGAGACACTGACCGCGCCGCGCCATTGGGAGCCAATCGCCCGTCAGTGACCTCATGCTCCGCCATGACGAGCAGCTGCGGCTCGATGCCCGGATCAATCTCGTTGACCAGGACAGTGCCCTGTTGAAGGGCCAGGCCGTAATTCTGAAGCGTCAAATCGAGCACCGCTTCCAGGAGCGGATGGCCCGGAGCAATCAGAGCCGCCTGAGGCTCCTTCCCGCGGTGGGCCTTGTCGAAACAGACCCGCTCATAGCGCTCGAGCACCGGATCGCCGGACCCGGTATGCTGATCGTGCGCCCGCACAGAAGCCGGGACGCGCAGGATTTCGTACCGACCCGTCTCGCGCTCTTCCATCACTCCGCCCAATCGGCGGAAAGCCTCCTGGAAGAATTGCCGGACATAGTGCGGCTGCAGACGCTCCGCCGATGCACGCTCCATCTCCAGGCGCAGTTTCTCGACATCGCCGACCGACAGGCTCTCCATCGAGAGCTGGGCGCGTCGCGATAGCTCCTCAATGTGCTCGCGATTGACCGCCCCATCGACCGCGATCTGGAGCCGTTCACGCACCGCCGGGTCATCGCCATAGCGGACAGCCTCGAACAGGAGGTCGTTGAGCGACTTCTGTTCGAACAGCTCGCCCAGCACGTCGTACACCTTGCCCTTGAGGGCCTTGCGCGCCTCCTCCAGCTTTTCCAGCAGGCGCTCATAGACCTGACCTTCGCGGGTTTCGCCTGCGACGAGGTTGAAGAGGTGGCAAACCTCCGTCTGGCCGATCCGGTGGATACGTCCAAAGCGCTGTTCCAGCCGGTTCGGGTTCCAAGGCAGATCATAGTTGATCATAAGGTGCGAACCGCGTTGCAAGTTCACGCCTTCACCCGCCGCGTCATTAGCGATCAGGACCCGCACCTCCGGGTCGTCATTGAAGGCCGCCACCGCCGCCCGGCGATGCTGGCGCGGCACGCCACCATGAATGACCCGCACCGCATTAGGATCGCCGATCCGCGCCGTGATCTTCTCCTGGAGATATTCCAGCGTGTCCTTGGGTTCGGTGAAGATCAGGACCTTTTTCTGCTTGCCCTCAACCGGGTCATAAACCGGCGGTTGGTCCAGGATGGAGGCCAGCTGGCTCCATTTCGTGTCTTCGCCTGACTGGCAGACCGCATAGGCCTGTTCTTCCAGGATTTTCAGGCTGGAGATTTCCGCTTCCAGCTCGGCCAAGGTCCGAGCGCTCGACGCCTGATCAATGGCGTCCTCCTCCATCGCCTCGCGTTCTTCCTCGGACATATCCTCCAGATCATCGAGATCGTCCGGAATGCGGGTCGATGGGTTCAGATTGAGGGAGCCACCGCCCTGGCTGCGGATGCGCTCTTCATCGAGGCGTGTTTCCAGCCGCTCCTTGCGCCGCTTCAGCGACCGCCAAATGGCCCGCGGAGAGGAGGCCAGACGACGCTGGAGTGTTTGCAGGGCGAAGCCGACATTATTGCGCCGGCGGCCTCCGCCCTCCTCGATATTGTCCGCCCGGTTCATCTCTTCACGGACATAGTCAGTTACCGCCGTATAAAGCGCGGCTTCCGCTGGAGAGAGCTTGTAGCTAACCGTCTTGGCCACGCGCTCCGGGAAGAGCGGCCGCCCGTCAAACCAGTAAAGCTCCTCCTTCACCAGTCGGCGCATGAGATCGCTGGGGTCGGCCCCGCGCATACCCTCACGGAATTTGCCTTCGAAGCGGTCTGCATCGAGCAGGGACAGGAAGAGCTGAAAGTCCTCCTCCTTGCCGTTGTGCGGCGTAGCCGTCATCAGCAGGAGGTTGCGGGTCTGTTCGCCCAGGAATTTGCCCAGGCGGAAGCGCTTGGTGAACTTCGCCTCATTGCCGAAATAGCTCGCCGACATGCGGTGCGCTTCATCACAGATGATCAGATCGAAGTCAGCGGCCGCCCTGATCTTTTCCTGAAGCTCCTCAGACCGCGCTGCCATATCGAGGCGCATGATCAAGCGGTCATGGGATGTGAACGGATTGCCGCCATAGGAGGCATCGATCATTTCGCGCGTGACAATCTCGAAGCCGAGATCAAACTTCTCCTGTAGCTCGTCCTGCCACTGCTCGACCAACGATCCCGGCGCCACGATCATGCAGCGCTGGAGATCCCCGCGCAGGGCAAGCTCCTTGATTAGAAGGCCCGCCATAATCGTTTTCCCCGCTCCAGGGTCGTCGGCCAGCAGGAAGCGGAGCGGTTGGCGGGGTAGCATCTCTCCGTAGACCGCCGTGATCTGGTGCGGTAGCGGTTCGATAGCCGCCGAGGTGAGTGCGAGGTAGGGATCGAAGAGGTGAGCTAGCCGGATACGGCGCGCCTCAGCGGCAAGCCGAAAATCTTCTGCATCTCCGTTTAGGGCAAAGGGCCGGGTTGCCGAACCAGAAGAGAGAAGGCCTTCCTCGTCTCGCGTGATAATACGCTCGTCGAGGCGCTTGTTGTCTTTGTAGACCACCTCGACCCGGTCCGAACCCAACCATTTCACGCTCTTTACGAGCGCGACGCCATGCGGGCTCAGCCCCTCAACGGATATTCCTTCGACGATCTCCTCGAGCTTCAGCATTGCTCCCCCATCCCGGCTGCGCGTCGCAGCAACTAAATCGTTAATATCGTTATCCGCTGCTCCGCTCGCGGTCTAGTTGCCGAATGACTTCAGTCCGACCGGTGGCAGAGCAAATCAGATCAGGATGGCGGGACACGGCGACAAAACTAGTCGCCCACCCGCTGGCGGCGAATTTCCTGGAACTGCGCCCAATCCGCTCTGAGCGCCTCGTAGAGCGCAGCGGCGTTTTCAGGTAGCCGATGAGGCCCGAGGGACTGAACGCGCCTCCACAGGACTGTATGAGCTGGAATTTGCGCTCTCCGGGCGAGGTTAGCGCTTTCGAACTCGAAATGAGCGTCCGCCAGGGCGCAGAAGCGCTGTTCGGCGGTGGCCGCCCGTCCTTCGAGGTCGGCGGCGATTGACGGGCATTCGGTACGGGCTCGGCGGAGGGCGGACTTACCGGGCCAGGTGTATTGATCCAACGTCCAGCTCGGCAGGCCGCCGATCAACTCTTCCGGAGGCATAGGATCAGCAGCAGCTGTGGCGTCACGCCTTTCGTGGCTCCTTGCCCCCTCGAGTACAGAGATCAGCGGCAGAACGTGACCCGTCAACCGAAGCCCTTCGCGGGCGATGATTTCAAGGACGGGATCGCCAGCCAGACCGGAAAGGAGGGACAGGACACGCTCCCGGTCGGCCTCCGGATGCTGTACCACCTGACCTGAGCACCCGATCCCGCTGAGCTGCCAAACTGCCTTGGCCCGCTGAACCGCCGTCGCCGTGTCACCCATGATCCAGCACTCAGCCTCCGCGACCGGCAGCAGGTCGAAATCGACCATCGGTTTCGCCTCACTCAAATCATACAGGCCCAGATGGAGCAGGTTGTTCGTGACCTGGGTTTTCGTCGCTTCACAGAGACGACCGATGAGATGGGCGGCAACACTCCAGCAAACCGGAAATGCGCCACGTCGAGGCGCACAGGCGAGCACGTCCAGCGCAAGCTGCCTGTCGAGCAGGCCGACATCCTCAAAGAGCGTTACGGTCACCCGCCTCCAAAAGCGTGCCGGCTGAACATCGAACAGTCGTTGGCCCGCCTTTAGCGCCCAACCTGTTTCGCTGCGCCGGATCGCCTTCTGCATGAGCGACGCGGCGATGTGGGTGTCGATGCGCAGGTAGGGCGTATCAAGCACCGGGCTTGCTATCACCTCGGTCACGACCTGCTGTCGGACGCCGGAAAGGAATGCATTGATCATCTGAACCTCCTGATGTCGGGAGGTCCGCGACCATTCGCGCCCACTTCTATCGTGACTTGGGGAGCGGCGAGGTCAATTGTCCCAGGACGGATTGCAATTGATTGCAATCGCCCCTCAGAGAGCGAACTTTGATTGACCGATTATCTCGGATGGATGCACCGAGGCCAGCTCAATGAGCAAAGCTAGAGCCGGAACGCCTACAGCATCTGGCCAGTGTTGCCAGACACTCTTGTCGAACAAATCTCTGAACTGAGAGGCTGGGTTCGAGTGCGCGAGATCAAGCGCGGCTTTCTCATCTTCATCGAGTAATGCCTCCGCCGCCGAATAGCCGCGAAAGCGCGCACTATCCAGAAACGTTTTCCACCTGTCTGCCTTCAATGGTGGCTCATCCAAGACTGTTCGACAGAAGACCCAGTCTTTCGCAGGGTACTGGGTGTTCGCCAGGTTTTTGAAATAGGCCGTCTTGTTCAGGTGGAACTCGATACGCGTGTGGGCCAGGGAACCGAACTCGGGCGCCTCGCCCATCGCCAACCGCTCTTCGCGTTTGTCATAGACAACCACGTTCGCCCGCTTTTTCGGGTCTACAAACGGCGATTGGTTCTTGGCGCCTTTGTAGAAATTGATTGTCTGAACACCATCGGTCATCGAAGAACACATCCACACCTTCCAAACCGCTGGGCAGTGCACAAATAGATCAGCAAGCCTGAGGTTCAGGACATCGAGCGCCACATCGCAACGGGACACTCGGGCGGAAGAAAGGTGGGCGGCCAGAGGAATGTTCTTGCCCTCGATGCTGTTCCAGGCCGCAAAGAGGCTGTTCAACCCTTCGAGTGAGAGGCGGGACGGATTGAACTCCAGTCGCACAGCCGCATTCTTAGCGTTTCGAGGTTTGAAGCCAAACGTAGCGACGGCCCCTCCTTCGAGCTCGACACGCAAACCGGTCCAGTAACCCTCCACTGAACAGGGCGTGATGGAGGGTTCGTCGGCAGCCTGTGCAACGTAACTGGCGAGTTGATGCACGCCGCTCCAGTATGTCTCCGCCTGCAGGCCTTCAACGTGCTGAATCACCCCTAGCCCAGAGAAAGTTAGACGAAGCTTATCTATTATGGGCTTTAGAACGACAATCTTGTGCGCTGCTGTAGCTTCTATCACCTTGCATACGCGCTCTACCTCCACCCCAACCTCTGGGCTGTTAGAGGGAAAACTATAGGCATCGGGAATTTTGATGGTGCTGGTCGTCAAGCTCAGCTCTCACGGTGATGGGACACCGGAGACTAACGGCCAATTCTCTCACTGGAAGAAGTTATCAAAATTTGATGCACAGAGCAATGTTCTGAGTCGGTCATATATAAGAATTTAACACCGGCTATCGCCGCTGACGATTGATCGGATGCGGACAGCGCTCATCAAACAACTGCATCGCACCAGCAAACCCCTCAAGTGGTACGAAGCGCGGAGCATTGCTCCCGATCTGGAAAACAAGCTCGTCTCCCTCACGCATTTCATCCACTACGCGCTCCGCAATAAACGGATTGGCGACAAGATAGCGATCCGAAGAGGCTCTGACAGACGATCCGGAAAAGGCCTCAGAACGGTCAATCCGAAACTGTATCCGCGGCGTCCGTGGTATCGGAACCTCGCCGTCGTCGAACACAAGGCCGACCGGACCGCTTTGATGGCAGATCAGCGCAATCTGGGCCGGAGAAACAGCGTTTGTCTCAACGTTGCTGACTGACCATGAGGCTTCATCGGAGAACGCGTTGGAGGTCTGACCGAACTCCCACCCAGACCACTCCTGCGACTCCGCTGGGGTAATCGTCATGATTGTCGCGAAGGCCGCCAAGCCGAGTTTTAATCGTACAGACAACAGCTCACTCCGTTCTTAGTTGGATGAACTTAAGAACGATATTCTTATAGCCCTGGATGTCCAGAATTTAGTTACCTGTTCGCGCGCCGCCCTGAATATTAATCTGGGTTAATGGTCGAACGTATTTCAAAGAGCGAGTTACGGGCTCTGTTCTGCTCCCGCCTAAAACTGGCGCGGGCGAAGAACCAGATGACACAGATCGCGCTTGCGGAAGCTTGTGACCTGACCGTCGACATGATCAGTCGGATCGAACGCGGCAAGAGCTTCCCTTCCTTCAATGCCCTCGCACGAATGATCGAAGTCTTGGGGGTCCATCCCTCTTACCTATTCGGTGGGCCAGACCAATCCATGGAATTGGGAATGACACCGATCCGGCGAGCCCTCCATCGACGCGTGGACACGCTATCACCGGCGGACCTTGAACGGGTCAGCTCGGCAATTGACCTAATCGTCAGATAGCCCCCTAGCGTGTCACGTTGGACGTAACTGGTTCAGCGTTCGCCTACGGCAGAGAAACAGCGCTAACTAAGACCGGGGAGGTCATTTGCCACAAAAGGTGTCACGGCTTGGCCTTCGCGTTCCTGATCAAGAGCGTTTTTACATCTTCGCTCAGCCCGAAGTTAACCCCGTTCATGAGCTTGCCGAGGGCCTGCAAGTTCGCCCCCTGTCCATAACCACCAGTCACGGTCTTATCCTTGTGGCCGACAAACTCGTGTAGGCGCTGTTCAGGGACATTCGCGCTCCGCATCGCGTCTACGAACGCATGCCGGAAACTGTGGAAGGTGAGGTCAGGACCAGTCTTCACGCCGATCTGTACCAGGTATTTGTTCAGCCTCTTGGAGGCGATTGCGGTCAGATTTCCTGGCGGGCCCAGCTTGATCTCAAAGAAGAGGCGCTTCTCGGCTTTTTTGGCCCGTGCCGCCAGCCACTCTCTCAGTCCGAAGTCGAATAGGTCGGGGTGTATCGGCACCCGCCGCACAGAGGCTTCAGTTTTGAGGTCGAGCTCGCCCCGGATATCGAAGAAAGGCACGTCGTCATCCACATGCAGGTCGGATCGCGTCAGCTGGATCAGCTCGCCTTCTCGCATCCCGGTATAGAGCCCGATCAAGTAGACCCAATAAAGGCCGTCCTGGGCCTTGTGCTTGCCGGGGAGATACCGCCTGTGCCGCGAACTGAACCCGCTATAGAGCGGTGAGGAGAAAATCTCGTTCAGCTCATCCTGTGTGAACGGCCGGCGCGGCCTCTTCAGGCTCAACTTTGGAGTGGCGATCTTTACGGATGCGCCCGGCACGCCGTCGATATAGCCTTCCGCGTCCAGCCAGATCAGGAAGGATTTCACGTAGCTAAAATACTTGCCCGAGGTCTTTGGGTTCAGGCGCTTCTCGCCTTCTTTCGCGGTCAGCCGTTTGGGATATTTCGGATCAGCCTCGGCCCGCGGCTTCAGCGCCTCAATCACGTCTCTCACATCGCGAACATGGGCGCTCGTTAGTTGATCGACAGTGATTACCTCGCCCCACGTTTTCAACGCGATCTGAAGGATGCGGATTTTCTCGTCGCGGGTTCTAGGCTTCCACTCTCGGGGACCTGTAGAGTGCGCTTTGAGATAGAGATCGACGGCCTCTTGGACCGGCAGCCCCGCCTCAGTTGCAATTGATTGCAATCCCGGAACGCTGGGGGGCGCGGCCGGCATTTCTACCGGCACGAAGAGTTCGTCTTGCGGGCTGTATTTGCCCAGGATGTTGCTCTGGCGGAAAAGGGTGAACCGGGCATGCTCGATCTGCGCTCGCGCAATCCCCTCACACAGCGCCCGGAATTCATCGCTTCCAGGTGGCGGCATCTGGAAGCCGTGTTCCTCAGCAACCGTCATCGCTTGGGTTCGGATACCAGACTTGAACGTGCGCGACTGTACCTGGCTTTGCAGGCCATTGATGAACTCTTCCGCCATCACCTCCTGGTGTCCGGCATCATAGTCCAGCTCGCCCTCCGCAATCGGTGCTGGGGAGCGATAGCTTTGAGCCAGGTCGTGATAAAACGCCTGCGCGATTTCACGCGCATCGTCGATGCTTAAGTCCTTCATACGCCGCAGCTTATCGCAGAGCCCGTGAAAGGCGAGCGTGGCGTTTAGCACGCGCCGCGCCGCCAGCTTAGGATCGCGTGTTCTGACCGACCATCTGAGCTCTTTTCGCCGGAGCAGGCATTGGACGTCCGCTGGGACAGGCAAGCGCACCTGGAAGCCCCGGCCACGCGCTACGAGATGCTGAACCCTGCGCCCACTCACGACGCCGCCCTCAGGAGGGAGGATTGGAACAGGGAATTGGAACGATTTGCTGGGGCCGAAATCCCCGGAAACCGTAGCCTATTGGGATAATAGGGGTTTCCAGAATAGTGGCGGAGAGAGAGGGATTCGAACCCTCGGAACGCTTGCGCGCTCAACGGTTTTCGAGACCGCCCCGTTCGACCACTCCGGCACCTCTCCGCGGGGAGCCGCTTTCTGGCGGAGGCGGGCGGGAAAATCAAGGGCGATAAGCGGCTCAATGCCAGTGCCAATGCCAGTGATGACAGTCAGAGACGAATTGACTCCGCTGCGCGCTTGCGTATAACGCCCGCTCCTGCCCGCCTGGACACGTCCCGACGGGCCAATGACATATGAACAACGCTCCGAAAGACGACAGTCAACAAACGGGGCGAAGAAAAAGGACCCGCCGGTCGCACAATCCCAGTCGGGACAGGGCCGGACGGATCGAAAAAAGGATAGAGCGACCATGTTCGCAGTGATCAAGACCGGCGGCAAGCAATACCGCGTCGCAGCCGGCGACGAAATTCGCGTCGAAAAGCTCGAAGGCCAGGCCGGCGATACGCTGGCCCTCGGCGAGGTGCTCATGATGGGCGGCGAAGACGGCGTCAAAGTCGGAGCCCCGGTGCTCGACGGCGCCCAGGTGATCGGCGAGCTGATCGACACCAATCGCGCCCGCAAGGTCATCGTCTTCAAGAAGCGCCGGCGCCAGAACTACCGCCGCACCAAGGGTCACCGCCAGTGGGGCTCGCTGGTGCGCATCGCCGAGATCGTGGCTCCGGGCCAGAAGGCCAAGACGGCCCTGAAGACCTCGACCGCCGCACCGAAGACCGAGGACGCCAAGCCGGCGGCCAAGGCCAAGGCTGCGCCGAAGAAGGCCGCCGCTCCGAAGGCCGAGGCCAAGACGGCAGCGCCGAAGAAGACGGGCGCCGCCAAGCCGGCCGCGTCGAATGACGACCTGACCGAGCTGACCGGTGTGGGCCCTGCCTACGCCAAGAAGCTCAACGAGGCCGGCGTCACCTCCTTCGCCCAGATTGCGGCGTGGACGGAAGCCGATCTCGACCGTCTCGACGAGACGATCTCCGGGCTCAAGGCGAAAGCCGAGAGCAATGACTGGATCAAAGACGCCAAATCGCGCGCGTAAGATACGGAGGGCTAAGGCATGGCTCACAAAAAAGCAGGCGGTTCATCCCGTAACGGTCGCGACTCCGCTGGTCGGCGTCTCGGCGTCAAGAAATATGGCGGCCAGGAAGTCATTCCGGGCAACATCATCGTGCGTCAGCGCGGCACCAAGGTGAATCCGGGCGAGAATGTCGGCATGGGCAAGGATCACACCCTGTTCGCCCTCGTCGAAGGTCGCGTCAAGTTCGCCAAGAAGGCCGGCAACAAGTCGTTCGTCTCGGTCGAGCCGACCGCCGACGCCGCGGAATAGCGGTCCGACCATAACGGACCGATCGCCATCAGGCGGGGTCCGGTCGCGACAAGCGAACAAGGGGAGACGGGCCACCGTCTCCCCTTTTTCATGCCCCAAGCCCCGCAAGGGGCCGAGGAGTGACCCATGGGACCGGTGCTGGAAACCGAACGACTGACACTGAGGCTGCCCGAGCTGGACGATGCCGCCGAACTGGCGCGGCATCTCGGCGATTACGACATCGCCAGGATGACCGCACGCGTGCCGCATCCCTATCCGGCCCTGGCCGCCGAGCTCTGGGTGCTGGCCAACCGCGCCGCCTGGCGGGCCGACGGCAACCAGTCCCTGCTCGTCTTCGACGCCGAGGGCCTGGCCGGCGGCGGCGGCGTGTTCCGGCGCACGCCGCAGAGCGAGTGGGAGATCGGCTACTGGGTCGCCAAGCGCTGCTGGGGCCGCGGCTATGCAACGGAGCTGGGGCAGGCCCTGATCGGCCTGGCCCGTGAACAGCTCGGCGCGAACCGGATCATCGCCGGTCACAATGAAGACAATCCGGCGTCCGGCCGGGTGCTGGAGAAACTCGGCTTCCGGTATACCGGCGAAAGCCGCTCCTGGTGCATGGCCCGGCTGGCGCAGGTGCGCACGCTCGACATGACGCTCGCGCCGGATCTTGTGTAAATGCGCTGAATTTTGCCGGAACAGCCTGTATAGGTGATCGTTCCTGCCCTGACGCCAGTGATGAAACGAAAACCGACATGAAATTTCTCGACCAGGCCAAAGTCTATGTTCGATCCGGCAATGGCGGGGGCGGCAGCGTGTCGTTCCGGCGCGAGGCCTTCGTCGAGTTCGGCGGTCCCGATGGCGGCGATGGCGGCAAGGGCGGTGATGTCTGGGTGGAAGCCGTGGAGGGCCTCAACACCCTCATCGACTACCGCTACAAGCAGCACTTCAAGGCGGCCACGGGGACCCATGGCATGGGCCGCAACCGCACCGGGGCCGGCGGCGATGACGTGGTGCTGAAAGTGCCGGTCGGCACCCAGATCCTCGACGAGGACCGCGAGGAAATCCTCGCCGACCTGACCGAGGTCGGACAGCGCGTCATGCTGGCGCGCGGCGGCGATGGCGGCAAGGGCAATGCCCGCTTCAAGACCTCGACCAACCAGGCGCCGCGCAAGTCGACGCCGGGCTGGCCCGGCGAGGAGCGCTGGATCTGGCTGCGCCTGAAACTGATCGCCGATGTCGGCCTGGTCGGCCTGCCCAATGCCGGCAAGTCGACCTTCCTGTCCGTGGTCAGCCGGGCCAACCCGAAGATCGCCGCCTATCCGTTCACCACCCTCTATCCCAATCTCGGCGTGGTCGATCTGGGGCCCGGTGCGCGTTTCATCGTGGCCGACATTCCCGGTCTCATCGAAGGCGCGCACGAGGGCGCCGGGATCGGCGACCGCTTCCTCGGCCATATCGAGCGCTGCGCCTCGCTCATCCACCTCGTCGACGGCACCCAGGACGACCCGGCGGAGGCCTACCGCACGGTTCGCGGTGAGCTGGAAGCCTATGGCGGCGGGCTGGAGGACAAGCCGGAAATCGTCGCGCTCAACAAGACCGATGCCATGAGCCCGGACGACATCGAGGCCAAGGCCGCAGAGCTGGAAGCCGCCTGCGGCCAGAGCGTGATGCGTCTGAGCGGTGTATCCGGAGATGGCGTGAAGACCCTGTGCGGCAAAGCATGGGACATTGTCGTCAAGGGCCGCGAGGCGGACAAGGCCGCCGCGGCGGCCGCGGAAGCCGACGACGACGGGTGGATGCCTGAATGACCGGCCCGACGGCGCCCTGATGGCTGCGGGGGGAGGACGTCTGCGCAGTGAGGGGCTGGCGCCCGGGCTCAAGATCGGCCTGTTTGGCGGCAGCTTCGATCCGCCACATGCCGGACACCGCCACGTGGCCGACACGGCGTTGCGCCGGCTCGGCCTGGACCAGGTGTGGTGGCTGGTATCGCCGCAAAACCCGCTCAAGCAGCACCAGCCGGACGATCTCGGCCGGCGCCTCGCGGCCGTGCGCCGCGTCGCCCGCTCGCCGCGCATGCGCGTCAGCGACATCGAGGCCCGCTGGGACACGAGGCGGACCATCGACCTGGTGGTTCGCCTGCAGGCGCGCTTCCCGGACGTTCATTTCGTCTGGATCATGGGGGCGGACAACCTCGCCAGCATCCACCACTGGGCGCGCTGGCGCGAGATTTTCGACCGTCTTCCGGTGGCCGTCGTGTCGCGTCCGGGGGATGCCATCCGGGCCCGCCTGTCGAGGGCGGCGGAACTTTACCGGCACTCGCGCCTTCTTGAACATGAGGCGCGCAGCCTGGCGCTGGCACCGGCACCGGCATGGACCTATCTGACAGAGCGGTTACATTCCCAGTCCTCCTCCGCGCTGCGCGCGCGCGCCTGATCCATCGCCGACGTCACGGGACAGAATTCCATGCATCAGAGACTAAAAGGTCGTCCTAGCCCCGTGGCTGCGCTGGATTACTTTGATGACCGGCATCCACCTGCCGGCGATTTCCGGGACGACGTGCTGACCGGCCTGGCCTCGGATCCCAAGCGGATCGCCCCGGTCTATTTCTATGATGCCACGGGCTCGGCCCTGTTCGACCAGATCACCGAGCTGCCGGAATATTATGTCACGCGGACCGAGCTCTCCATTCTCGACCGGATCGGTCCGGAGCTGGCCGAAATGGCCGGGCCCGGCGCCGTGGTGATCGAGCCGGGCTCGGGGTCGAGCGTGAAGATCCGGCGCCTGCTGGACAGTCTGGACGCGCCGGCCGGATATCTCGGCCTCGACATTTCCCGCGACCATCTGATCACCGCCTGCCAGACCATCGCTGCGGCCTATCCGGGCCTGCAGGTCGGCGCTGTCTGTGCCGATTTCACCCAGGGTCTGGACATCGACGACCTGCCGGTCAGCGACGGGCCGCGCCTGCTGTTCTTCCCGGGCTCGACGATCGGCAATTTCGAGCCGGACGCGGCCCGCGACGTGCTGGCCGGCTTCCGGCGCGGCATGCGCCGCGGCGACGCGCTGCTGATCGGCGCCGACCGGGTCAAGAACCCGGCCCTCCTGGTGGCCGCCTATGACGACGCCCAGGGCGTTACAGCTGCCTTCAATCTCAACCTGATCGACCGCATCAATCGCGAGCTCGACGGCACCATCGACAAGTCCAAGCTGCGCCACCTGGCGCTGTGGAACGCCGACATGTCGCGCATCGAAATGCATCTGGAAGCCACCGAAGCGCAGGACTTCACGGTCTGCGGCAAGACCTTCCATTTCGACGAGGGCGAGCGGATGCACACTGAAAACTCACACAAATTCACGCCGGACTCGTTCGACGCCCTGGCCAAATCGGCAGGATTCAATGTGCGCAAATCATGGTCCGACGACGCTGAGTTGTTCTCCATGCACTGGCTCGAATGCGGCGACGAAGCGTGATATAAGGCCACCCATCATACTGCATGCCAAAGAGGACATTTCCCCTGTCTACGGAATTATCACGGCGTACCAAACAAGAAACGGCTGCCGCCGTTCGCGTCACGGGCGATGAAGCCCCGGTTGATGAGCTGGAAAGCCTCATCATTGACTCCCTCGAAGACGACAAGGCCGAAGACATCGTCGCCATCGATCTGCGCGGGAAGTCCTCGGTTACCGACATCATGGTGATTGCCTCGGGCCGCTCGGCCCGGCACGTCAATGCTCTGGCTGACCACCTTGTGCGCAAGCTCAAGGAGACCGGGCACGGCAAGGCGCGGATCGAAGGCCTGCAGACCTGTGACTGGGTGCTGATCGATGTCGGTGACGTCATCGTCCACCTGTTCCGTCCGGAAGTCCGCAGCTTCTATAATCTGGAAAAGATGTGGTCGGTGGAGCCGGACAACAGTGCCGATACGGGCACCGGCAACGACACTCCGGCCAACTAGGTGAAACTGCGCATCGCCGCCCTCGGCCGGATCAAGTCCGGACCGGAGCGCGACCTGGTGGACCTGTACAGGGAGCGCGCCACCGCGACCGGGCGGCCGATCGGCTTCGGCCCCCTCGACGAAAGCGAAATCGACAACCGCGCGCTCAAGAGCTCGGGTGAGGAAAGCCGGGCGCTGGCCGCCGCCTTGCCGGCAGACTGCCGCCTGGTCCTGCTCGACGAGCGCGGCAAGTCGCTGAGCTCACGCCAGCTCGCCACCAAACTGGTCGATTGGCGTGACAGCGGCAGCCGCGAGGCGGTGTTCTGCATTGGCGGGGCTGACGGCCATGACCGCACGGCCCTGCCGCAGCCGGACCTGCTGCTCGCCTTCGGGCCGGCCGTGTGGCCGCACAAGCTGGTGCGCGTCATGCTGGCCGAGCAGCTCTACCGCGCCGTGTCGATCGCGGCCGGGTCACCGTATCACCGAGATTGAGCATTAACCCCCTCCGGCCTAGCGTGCCTGCATGATACCCCTCGCCCTGTCACTTCTTCTGCTGCAGACCGAGCCGGCCGCACCGCCGGACCGCGAGGAGGCGGCACGGCTGGAAGAGGAGGAGGCCCGGGCCGCGGCGCGGGCCGAAGCCGCCCGGGAGCAGGCCGAGGAGCTGGCCCAGGAGATCGAGCTGATGCAGGCCCAGCTGGTCGAACTGGGCCGGCGCGTCGGCGACAGCGAGGCGGCAGCCCTCGAGGCTTCGAGCGAATTGCAGCGCCTGGCGGCCGAGGAAGCCGCGATGCTGGACCAGCTGACACGCGACCGGGAAGCCCTGATTGACATCCTCGCGGCGCTGCAGCGCATCGAGAGCCAGACGCCTCCCGCACTGCTGACAGCACCGGAAGACGCCGCCGAGGCGGCCCGGGCGGCAGCCCTGATGAGCGAGGTGGCGCCCGCGCTGCGTGAGCGCGCCGAGGAACTCTCAGGGCGGTTGCAGGCTCTGCGCACGCTGCGCGACGAGATTGCCGGCCAGCAGAGCACCCTGTCGGGGGCGGAAGAGGAGCTTGCGGCGCAGCGTCTCGAGCTGCAGGTCCTGATCGCGGAACGGCGCGCCCTCGAGGCCCGGCGCCGCAACGAGGCCCAGGCATTCGAACAGGCGTCCTCTTCGGCAGGACAGCGCGCGCGCTCCATCCGCTCCCTCATCAACGAACTCGCCCGCATGGCCGAAGTCACTCCCAGTCTGAACCCGAGACGACTGGACGCTGCGAACGCCGCCATCCCCGAGCCGCGCCTGCGCCCCGACCGCGATCTGGTCTCGGCACGGCCGCCATCGGCCCCGATCGAGACCCTGCGCTTTTCGGATGCGCGCGGCCGCCTGCGCCCCCCCGCGCAGGGGGAGATGTACCGTGCCTTTGGCGATCCGGCGGAGGATGGCAGCGCATCTGAAGGATTATTTATTCGAACCCGGCCCCAGGCTCAGGTAGTCTCGCCGTTCGATGCCCGGGTCGAGTTCGCCGGACCGTTCAACACGTATGGCGGTGTCTTGATACTCGATGTCGGGGATGACTACTATATCGTGTTGGCCGGGATGGCGGTAACCTATGCCCGTGCCGGACAAACCGTCCTGGCCGGCGAGCCGGTCGGGGCGATGCCCGCCGGCGACGGAGTGGCACCAGATTTGTATCTGGAGCTGAGACGCAATGGCGACGCCATCGACCCGGGCCCCTGGATCCGGGACGCAGGCTGACCCGCCCAGACGACCTGACATGTCGGCCTGGTTGGAAGTTGGAGTTCGCGCTCAAAGGACGCGGTTTATGATGCGTATCAACGTCTTCGCTGCAATGGTCGCGTTTGCGGTCGGTGCCGTCGCGATTGCCGTATCTGCCGAGGGCAGCCAGGAGGACCGGTCGGAAACCTTCCGCCAGCTCGAATTGTTCGGTGACGTCCTGAGCCGCATTGAATCCGACTATGTCAGCGAGACCGACAAGGCGGAAATGATCGAAGCGGCCATTGAGGGCATGCTGACCGCACTCGACCCGCACTCCGCCTATCACAATCCGGATGCCTATGAAGACCTGCGCGTGACCACGCGCGGCGAGTATGGCGGTCTGGGCATGGAAGTGACCAAGCGCGACGAGTTCATCACCATCGTGTCGCCGATCAGCGACACGCCGGCCGAGCGCGCCGGGCTGCGCACCAATGACCGCATCATTGCCGTCGATGGCGAGACCATTATCGGCATTACCGTCAACGAGGCGGTCGAGATGATGCGCGGTGCCGTCGGTGACCCGGTGACCATCACCATCGCCCGCGGCGACGAGGACCCGTTCGACGTCACCCTGGTGCGGGACACCATCCCGCTGCGCACCGTGGCGTGGCGCCTCGAGGACGGCGTGCCCTTCATGCGCATTGCCGGGTTCAACGAGCGCACCACGGAGATGGTGCACCAGGGCATCAGCGAGCTGGAAGACGAGTATGGCGCACCGCTGCCCGGTCTGATCCTCGACATGCGCTACAATCCGGGCGGCCTGCTGGACCAGGCCATCGGCGTGACCGACGCCTTCCTCGACGGCGGCGAGGTCGTGTCGACCCGCAACCGCGACCCGCGTGACACCCAGCGCTACAACGCCCGCCCCGGCGACCGCCTGAACGGTGCCCCGATCGTGGTGCTGATCAATGAGGGCTCGGCCAGCGCGGCCGAAATCGTCGCCGGTGCCCTGCAGGACCGCGAGCGCGCCGAGCTCGTCGGCATGACCAGTTTCGGCAAGGGCTCGGTGCAGACCATCATCCCGCTGCGCGGCGGTCGTGACGGCGCCCTGCGCCTGACCACCGGTCGCTACTACACGCCGGCTGGCCGCTCCATCCAGGCGACCGGGATCGAGCCGGACATCTTCATTTCCGCCTTCCCGCTGGACGCCGAGGAAGAGGTCCCTGCCGGCGCCGTGGAATCGGAAGCCGACCTGCCCGGCGCCCTGGTCAACGAGAATGGCGAGGAACGCCATGAAACCGAGATCGCGGCCATCGAGCAACCGCCGGCCGACTGGGCGGAAGACGAGGACTACCAGCTGCACCGCGGCCTGCAGATCCTGCGTGAGGTCATGGAACGCCAGCAGGCTTCCCTGCAATAGGCCGCCTGTCCTTGCAGGCGGGGCCTGCAAGGCCGTAGCGTTAACCGTTTCTTTCTTCCCGGCAAGGCAGATTGGCGGCGAGTGACGGGCCCGTGCCGGGCCTGCCCTAGCTGACCTGTAGCCATGCTCGCGACCATGCAGACCACCGCTCTTCGCCACGCCAAGCGCCATGCCCAGCCCCTGATCGGGCACGCCCAGCGCCACGCCCGGCCCTTGCTGTCGGTGCGCGCGCCCCTGCTCGCCGGACTCGGCACCGCGATCGCCATTTCCCTCGCCCTCGGGGCGATTGCCCTGTTCGGGGAGGCCGACCTCACACCGCCGCACGCCCGCGGCGCCTTCGACCCGGCGCCGGTTCTCGTTGCCGAGAGCGTACACGATGCGGCAGCCGCAGCGCACGACATCGAGTTCGTTCAACCCGGTGACGACGCCGAAGTCACCCTCGCCGGCGTGAATGACGGCTTCAGCGCCCCGGCTCCGGCGGAGGGGTCCGACCCGGCCGATGCCGAACATCGCGTCGCCGCCAGCCCTCACGCCCTGCCCCGCGCCCCGCTGGCCGGGCTCACGGAACCCGGACCGGGCGGCCTGCTACCGGTGATCGGCCCCAATGGCGAGCGTGCCTCGCGCGCCTATGCCCGACCCTTCCACGGTGACCCGAGCGCACCCACAGTGGCGGTCGTGGTCGGCGGCATGGGGCTCAACCCGGCCGTGACCCAGCGCGCCATTGACGAACTGCCGCCGGAAGTGGCGCTGTCCTTCGCACCCTATGCCGACAATCTGCAGGACTGGATCAACCGGGCCCGCGCGGCCGGCCACGAAGTGCTGATCGAAGCGCCCATGGAGCCGTTCGACTACCCCAACAACGACCCGGGCCCCCACACATTGTTGGCCGACGGCTCTTCGGCAGAGAATGGCCGCCGCCTGGCCTGGGTGCTGAGCCGGACGACAGGGTATTTCGGGGTGACCAACTATCTCGGTGCCCGCTTCTCTGCGTCCAGCGACGCCCTGCGCGACACCTTCGCGACGCTCGAAAGCCGCGGTCTCGCCTTCCTGCATGACGGGGCCGGCCGCCGCTCGACCATTGAGGCCGCCGCAGACGCCACAGACATCGAGTTCGCCATTGCGGACCGCATCCTCGACGAGGACCTGAGCCCGGAAGCCATCGATGAGCGCCTGCTCGCGCTGGAGGCCCTGGCCATCCAGAACGGAGCTGCCCTGGGCACCGGCTTTGCCTATCCAACAACGGTGCAACAGATCGGCGCCTGGGCGGAGGGTCTGGACCTGCGCGGCTACCAGCTGGCGCCGCCATCGGCTGTCATGGCGCGGCGCCGGCTTGAAGCCCGCCTCGCCGCCGAGTCCGGCGATCACGGCAGCCACCAGGAAGCCAGTCTCGACCATCGCTGGGCGGACAATGCCGGCGACGCCAATGCCGCCGCAGCGGCCGGTGCCGGACACTGATGAGCGCCGATCCCTATCCGCATCACCGCGCCAATGTCGGCATCGCCCTGTTCAATTCCCGGGGCCAGGTCTGGCTCGGACGGCGGAATGAGACGCCGGAGCCCTGGAACTGGCAATTGCCACAGGGCGGCATTGATGCGGGCGAAGAGGCCGAACTGGCCGCCCTGCGCGAGCTGGAGGAGGAAACCGGGATCGCCGCAGACAAGGTGCGTCTGCTCGGCTCGATCCCGGACTGGATCGCCTACGATTATCCCCCGGACGTGCGCGAGGACCCGCGCTTCCACAAGAAGCGTCATCTCGGCCAGAAACAGCGCTGGTTCGCCTTGCGCTATACCGGCGATGACAGCGATATCGACCTGGAACGCCACGGCGAGGTCGAGTTCGACGCCTGGCGCTGGGCCGAACTGGACGAGATCTGCGAGCTGATCATCCCGTGGAAGCGCGGCGTCTACCAGCAGGTTGTCGCGGCATTTGCGCGCTTTGCCGTGCCCCGAACGGAATAGCCCAAGAAAAAGGGCCGCCCCGAAGGACGGCCCTGATCTCATACAGCCAAAGCCGCTGTGCTAGTGGCGCACCGTGGCCAGCATGGCTTCGTACTTGGTGATACGAGCTTCCGCCTGTTCACGCTCGACCTCGTCCTTGGCGACCGAAAGGTCGTCGCGGGCCTCGGAGAGCGACTGGGCCGCTGCTTCGGCGTCGATCTCCGCCACCGGGATGGCTTCCTCGGCCAGGATGGTCAGGCCTTCCGGCGTCACCTCGGCAAAACCGCCATGGATGAAGGTGCGCTCTTCCGTGCCGTCATTGATCACCGTGATGGCGCCGGGACGGATCACCGACATGAAGGCGGCGTGTTGCGGCAGGACGCCGAAATCACCCTCTTCACCGGGAACCACGACCTGGTCGACATCACCGGCAAAGACGCGCTTCTCCGGCGAGACGAGATCGAAATGGAGTTTGTCAGCCATCAGGCTCTCCTCGGGCTAGACCCAGACCGCTTACGCAGCGTCCGCAGCCAGCTTCTCGGCTTTCTTCACGGCGTCTTCGATGGTGCCGACCATGTAGAAGGCGGCTTCCGGAAGGTGATCGTACTCACCGTCACAGATGGCCTTGAAGCCTTTCACGGTATCGGCGACCGGCACCTGGATGCCCGGGAAGCCGGTGAAGATCTCGGCCACGTCGAAGGGCTGCGACAGGAAGCGCTCGACCTTACGGGCGCGGGCCACGGTCAGCTTGTCCTCTTCCGACAGCTCGTCCATGCCCAGGATCGCGATGATGTCCTGCAGGGCCTTGTAGCGCTGGAGGATTTCCTGGACGCGGCGGGCCGTCTCGTAGTGCTCGTCGCCGACGATGCGCGGCTCGAGGATGCGCGAGGTGGAGTCGAGCGGGTCAACGGCCGGGTAGATGCCCTTTTCCGAGATCGCACGGTTGAGAACCGTGGTCGCGTCGAGGTGGGCGAAGGTGGTGGCCGGGGCCGGGTCGGTCAGGTCATCGGCCGGCACGTAAACGGCCTGCACCGAGGTGATCGAACCCTTGTTGGTCGAGGTGATGCGCTCCTGCAGGGCACCCATGTCGGTGGCCAGCGTCGGCTGGTAACCCACGGCGGACGGGATGCGGCCCAGCAGGGCGGACACTTCGGCACCGGCCTGGGTGAAGCGGAAGATGTTGTCGACGAAGAACAGGACGTCCTTGCCCTCTTCGTCGCGGAAGTATTCCGCCTGGGCGAGACCAGACAGGGCGACGCGGGCACGGGCGCCCGGCGGCTCGTTCATCTGGCCGAAGACGAGGGCGCAGCGCGAGCCCTCGGTGGAGCCTTCCTGCGGGTTCTTGTTCACGCCGGACTCGATCATTTCCCAGTACAGGTCGTTACCTTCACGGGTCCGCTCACCCACACCGGCGAAAACCGAGTAGCCGCCGAACAGCTTGGCGATGTTGTTGATCAGTTCCTGGATCAGAACCGTCTTGCCGACGCCGGCGCCGCCGAACAGGCCGATCTTGCCGCCCTTGGCGTAGGGGCAGAGCAGGTCGACGACCTTGATGCCGGTCGGCAGCATTTCCGCTTCCGTGGCCTGCTCGTCGAAGGACGGGGCCGGACGGTGGATCGGGGCCGTCGTCTTGTGGTCGATGGCGCCCGCCTCGTCGATCGGCTGACCGGTGACGTTCATGATGCGGCCGAGCGTACCCGGGCCAACCGGAACCATGATCGGAGCGCCGGTATCGGTCACTTCGGTGCCGCGCTGCAGGCCCTCGGTGGCATCCATGGCGATGGTGCGGACGGTGTTCTCGCCGAGGTGCTGGGAGACCTCAAGCGTCAGCGTCTTGCCATCATTGGTGGTTTCCAGGGCGTTGAGAATGTCCGGCAGACCGCCTTCGAATTCAACGTCCACGACAGCGCCCGTGATCTGGGCAATGCGGCCTTTAAGAGTGCTCATAACGGGTCTTCCTCTCGCCTAGAGAGCCTCGGCGCCGGAGATGATTTCGGTCAACTCCGTGGTGATCTGCGCCTGACGGGTGCGGTTGTAAATAAGGTTCAGTTTGTCGATCAGCTCGCCGGCATTGCGCGTGGCATTGTCCATCGCGGCCATTTTCGAGCCCATCTCGCCGGCCACGTTTTCCAGCAGCGCAGAGAGGATGACGGTATCGACATAACGCGGCAGCAGCGCTTCGAGGACGGATTCCTCATCGGGCTCGACCTCGTAGATGGCGCCCCCGAGATCGGGACGCTCGACACTGTCATCGATGGCGTTGACGGCCGGGATCAGCGTCTGGGCGCGCGGCAGCTGGGAGATCACCGACACGAACTTGGACGAAATGATCTCGCAGACATCGAACTCGCCGGCCTCGAAGCGGACGCGGATGATGTCGCCGATATTGCCGGCCGTGGCACCGGAAATGGTCTTCTCACCGGACAGGTCGAGACGGTCAACGATCAGGCTGGCGAACTGGCGCTTGAGCTGGTCATAGCCCTTCTTGCCGACGGTGATCAGCTTGACGTTCTTGCCGGCCGCCTGGAGCTCGGTGATGCGCTCGCGGGCCTTCTTCACGATATTCGTGTTGAAGCCGCCGCACAGGCCGCGGTCCGCCGTCATCACGACCAGCAGGTAAGTCTCGTCCTGGCCGGTGCCGACCAGCAGCGGAGACGCGCCCGGCGTGCCCGACATGGCGGTCGACAGATTGGCCATGACGGCCGCCATGCGCTCGGCATAGGGGCGCGCTGCTTGAGCGGCCTCCTGTGCCCGGCGCAGTTTCGCGGCGGCCACCATTTGCATCGCCTTCGTGATCTTCTGCGTTGAACGCACAGAAGTGATGCGATTTTTCAGGTCCTTAAGGCTCGCCATTCGGCTCTCCTCAGCGCTCGGCTACGATCAGGCTCACGCGAAATGTTCGGTGAACTTGTCGAGCGCCGTTTTCAGCTTGCCTTCGCTGTCGTCGGACAGCTTCTTCTCGGTGCGGATGCTGGCGAGAAGCTCGGCGTGGTCATTGTGCAGGTGACGCAGCAGCTCGTCTTCATAGCGACGGATGTCGGCCACCGGCAGCTTGTCGAGATAGCCACGCGTACCGGCGTAGATCACGGCGACCTGCTCTTCCATGGCCAGCGGCGAGAATTGCGGCTGCTTGAGGAGCTCGGTCAGGCGCTGGCCGCGGTTCAGCAGCTTCTGCGTGGCAGCGTCGAGGTCGGAGCCGAACTGGGCAAAGGCCGCCATTTCGCGGTACTGGGCCAGTTCGCCCTTCATCTTGCCGGCCACCTGCTTCATTGCCTTGGTCTGGGCGGCGGAGCCGACGCGAGACACCGACAGGCCGACGTTCACGGCCGGGCGGATGCCCTGGTAGAACAGGTCGGTCTCGAGGAAGATCTGGCCGTCGGTGATCGAGATCACATTGGTCGGGATGTAGGCCGACACGTCATTGGCCTGGGTCTCGATGAGCGGCAGGGCGGTCAGCGAACCGGAACCATTGTCCTCGTTCAGCTTGGCCGCACGCTCGAGCAGGCGGGAGTGCAGGTAGAAGACGTCGCCCGGATAGGCTTCGCGGCCCGGCGGGCGGCGCAGCAGCAGGGACATCTGGCGATAGGCGACGGCCTGCTTGGACAGATCATCATAGACGATCAGCGCGTGCATGCCGTTGTCGCGGAAATACTCGCCCATGGCGCAGGCGGTGAACGGCGCCAGGAACTGCATCGGAGCCGGGTCGGAGGCGGTCGCGGCGACGACGATGGTGTATTCCATCGCGCCGTTTTCCTCGAGCGTCTTCACGATCTGGGCGACGGTGGAGCGCTTCTGGCCGACGGCAACGTAGATGCAGTAGAGCTTGGCGCCCTCGTCGTCGCTCTCATTGACCGACTTCTGGTTCAGGATGGTGTCGATGGCGATCGCCGTCTTGCCGGTCTGGCGGTCGCCGATGATCAGCTCGCGCTGGCCACGGCCGACCGGGATCATGGCGTCGATGGCCTTGATGCCCGTAGCCATCGGCTCGTGCACGGATTTACGCGGGATGATGCCCGGCGCCTTGACGTCGACGCGGCGACGCTCGGCCACGTCCTTCAGGGGACCCTTGCCGTCGATCGGCTCGCCGAGACCGTCGACGACGCGGCCGAGAAGGCCCTTGCCGACCGAGGTATCGACGATCGAGCCGAGACGCTTGACGGTGTCGCCTTCCTTGATGCCCCGGTCATCGCCGAAGATCACGCAGCCGACATTGTCGCGCTCGAGGTTCAGGGCCATGCCCTTGATGCCGCCCGGGAACTCGACGAGCTCACCGGCCTTGACCTCATCGAGGCCATACACGCGGGCAATACCGTCACCGACGGACAGCACGCTACCGACGTCCGAAACTTGCGCTTCGGTACCGTAATTCTTGATCTGATCCTTGAGGATCGCAGAAATCTCTGCGGCACGGATGTCCATGGACCTAGGCCTCTTTCATCGCATTCTTCATCCCGTCCAGCTTTGTGCGGAGGGAGGAGTCGAACATGCGGGAGCCGACCTTCACGATCAGCCCGCCCATCAATTCAGGCCGCACATCCGTGCGGACCTCGATTTCGCGCCCGAAGGCACTTTTCAGCGAAGCCGCGAGGGCCTCGGTCTGTTTCTTGGTCAGCGCCGCGGCGGTAGCCACGTCTGCTGTCACCACACCCCGGTCGGCGGCGGCCAGCGCGGCAAACACGTGCGCCATCGCGCCCAGCTCGCCGGCGCGGCCATTGCGCGCCGCGACACCGAAGGCATTGCGGGTCAGCTCGTTGAAGCCCGCCTTGTCGGCCAGCGCCGTCAACACGCCGAGCTTGTCCTCGGCAGAGTGCAGCGGCGAGGCCAGGGCCTCGGCGAGCTCGGGGGACTCATCAAGGGCTGCGCCGAAAGCCGACAGGTCGGCTTCCACGGCGCTGGCAGCACCCGTGCTTTTCGCCAGCTCGAACAGGGCGGTCGCATAGCGGCCTGCCGCTGTGGCTGTGTTGGCGTCTTGGCCGGTCTTCACCGTGACGTCGCTCTCTAGCTGGATAAGCGCCGGTAGTCTCACCGTTGCCGGTGCAAGCGCTTGTGATTCAACGATTTATGAAACCGGGCATGCGGTTTGAGGCCACACGCCCGTGAGGTTCGGCGCTGCGATAGCACAGGGGGGCGGGTGCAGCAAGCCGCTCGCGCCCGCCGATTCAGCGACGCGCGCAGTGACGCGGCCCCGCCGCCTGCCTAGGGCTGCAGCTTTCGCGCCTTCGCCGCCTGCCGCCGCGCCTTGCCGGCGATGATGTTCATCGTCTCGACGAACAGCGAGAAGGCGATGGCGAAGTAGAGATAGCCACGCGGTATGTGGAAGCCGAGACCGTCGGCCACCAGGGCGATGCCGATCAGCAGCAGGAAGGACAGGGCCAGCATCTTGGTGGTCGGGTGACGCTCGATGAAGGCGGCGACCGGGCCGGACGACCAGATCATGATGCCCATGGCAATGACCACGGCGGTGACCATGACCGGCAGCAGGTCGGTCATGCCGACGGCGGTGATCACGCTGTCGAGCGAGAACACGATGTCGATCATCACGATCTGCAGCACGATCGAGGAAAAGGCGGCGGCCGCTCGCGACACGGACGGATCGTGGTCCTCCGGCTCGACCGTGTGGTGGATCTCCAGCGTTGCCTTGCCGAGCAGGAACAGACCTCCGGCGATGAGGATGATGTCGCGCCAGGAGAAATCGCGTTCGAACAGCGTGAACAGGGCGGTTTCCAGATGCGCCAGCCAGACCAGCGAGAACAGCATCACGACCCGGAACAGGAGCGCCAGGCCCAACCCCAGGGCGCGCGCCCGGGCGCGCTGGTGCTCCGGCAACCGACCAGCCATCAGGGCCACGAAGATGATGTTGTCGATGCCGAGGACGATTTCCAGGAAGGTCAGCGTGGCCAGCGACAGCAGGACTTCGGGCGTCATCAGGGCTTCGAGCATGGCAGGCGGCTCCGGGCTTGAGGCCGCGGGGCGGCCGATAGGGCAGGTCAGCGCCTTTTTTCAGGCGCTTTGCGGGCCCGCGCAAGGCGGGGCGACTGGCACACTAACGCGCCGCCGCCCCGCCCGGTTTCACGCCTGTCTCTAGTCGGCGCGTTCGAGGCGCATGCCGAACACCTCCATGCAGGCGCCCTCGGGCGGACAATAGGCACCGCTCTCCTGCCACACCCCGTCGCCGATGCGGGCCGTATAGTCGCGTCGCCCGGCCGGCCCCATCTCGATCGACCACGCAAAACCGTCCCCGGTGATCCGCATCGGCATGTCCTGGCGATAGCCTTCGGCCGTCACCGCGCGCATCTCATAGCCCCCCGCGGCACGCGTGATCAGGCCGGTTGCATCGTGCCGCTTGTCACCGGAGCGTCCGGCCCCGCGCGGCCCGAAGCCTTCCCCGATGAACACCACCGCCTCGCCGCCGGCGGCCACCAGAACTGTCTCGAAGACGTCGAACTCCATCCGCGTGCCGTCCGGCAGGAGGGCCCAGCCGACGCCCTGCCATTCACCTTCCAACATTGCCAGTGCCTCGCCCGGTGACGCCTGGACACTGCCCGCCGGCGCCGCCTGCGCTCCCACCGGTCCGCCCAGCGCCCCGGCCAGCAATACCGCGGCCACCAGGCCCGCACCCCGACCGGTCCGCTCCATCGAGCTCGTATGATCCGCCATGTCTCACTCTCCCGTTCAAATCACGGCCATTCGCCGCTTCTACACTTTACTTTATAAAGCAAAGTATGAAAGCGGGACCCCACCCGACCCTGTCCCTCCCCTGCGCAAGCGGGGGAGGTGCCGACCTCGGCCTTGCGCCGGGGGATGGCGGAGGGGGTGAGTCAGCGCCGCACCTCCCCCTCAGGCGGGCTGGCGCCGCCAGCTCCCCCGCGCGCGGGAGCGTACGCACCGTGGTCCTTCCCCTTGATGGGGAAGGTGGGCCGCGCATGCGGCTCGGAAGGGGTGAATCCCGGTGCTGGACCTGTCGAATACCCGGCTCCCACCCCCTCCGTCTCGCCGCTGACGCGGCGATCCACCTCCCCCATCAAGGGGGAGGACCTGCGTGCGGCAGGTTCACCCCCCCCCTTCTCCCCGGGGAGAAGGTGCCCCGAAGGGGCGGATGAGGGGGATTCCGTGGCCCTCTCCGGAAAGTCCACGCCACAAGAAAAACCTCTCCGGACAGGCCCCGCCATTCCCCCTCTCCCTCGATCCCTCTCCCCAGGGAGAGGGAGGCTCACGCGGTCATAGAATTTTTTCTCCGCACTCTCAGCGACCGTCCGTGGCGGTTTTCTCAATGAAATCAGCGGGCGTCCCTTTTTTCGCCCCGTTTCATCCCCACCCCCTCTCAGCCGTGAAACCCTTCCCGGGTCCTCGCACCAGCTCGAGGCCCGGCCTAGACAACCGGGGGGCGGGGAGAGCGGAGCTTGTCCGGGTCGGTCGGTCCTGTCGGCCGGCGACCCCGGCGGGGCTGCGGGCGGCGAGGAGCGGCACTATTGGAGGACCGTTCCAGACCAGCCCGCCTTGCCAACTCGGGTCCTTAGAGGCTCGGTCAAATCTCCGCATGCGGGACGGTGTCGACGTCCAGTTCTTAATTCGCAGGACGCCTGCACCGTCCCGCATCCTCATCCCGCCAGGCGGCAGCGCCGTGGCGCTGTTCGGCGTGGTCGGGAGCACCTCAAATGAAGCTGTACGGCTCGACGTCGATCGACACCCTTACCGAGGGCGGCGTCTTCACCCGGGCCTTCCAGGCGCGAAGGTAGGCGGAGATGTCGATCGACTTGTCGGCGCGAACGAGGATGCGACGGCGGTGCCAGCCGCGCACGATGGCCCGCGGCGGTTCGGCCGGCCCCCAGATGTCGACGCCGTCTGTGGCTGGCGCGGCGGCCGCGAAATCCTCGGAAACCTGGAGCACGGCATCGGGGTTCTGCGACATGAAACCGATGGCGGCGAGCCGGCCGAAGGGCGGCAGGCCGAGCATTTCGCGGGCCATGAACTCGGTTTCCAGGAAGGCGTCGCGGTCTCCGGCCATCAGCGCCTGGATGGCGTCGTGGTCGGGCTGGTGGGTCTGAAGCAGGGCACGTCCGGGGCGGTCGGCGCGCCCGGCCCGCCCGGCGACCTGGACCAGGGTCTGGAATGTGCGTTCGCCGGCCCGAGGATCGCCTCCGGCCAACCCCAGGTCGGCATCAATGACACCGACCAGGGTCAGACCGGGGAAATTGTGGCCCTTGGCCGCGATCTGGGTGCCGACAAGGATGTCGATCTCGCCGCGCTCCATGGCGGCCACGATCTCGGCGCCCGAAGCGGTGTCGGACGAATAGATCTCGACCCTTGCATCAGGAAAGCGGTGCCGGGCCTCCTCGGCGACGCGTTCGACGCCGGGCCCGATACTGGTCAGGCTGTCCTCGGCCTGGCAGGCCGGACAGCGCTTCGGCTTGGGCATGGAAAAGCCGGTGACGTGGCAGACCAGGCGGCCGGTATAGCGGTGCTCGACGAGATAGGACTGGGTGTCCGGCGACACCATGCGATGACCGCAGGCGCGGCACAGCACCAGCGGCGCATAGCCACGGCGATTGAGATAGAGCAGGCACTGCTCGCCACGCTCCAGCGTGTCGGCCATCGCCTCGACCAGCGGCGGGGAGATCCAGAACCCCTTGTCCGGCGGCGCCTCGCGCAGGTCGATGGTGTCGATCTCGGGCAGGATGGCGGTGCCGGGGCGGGCGTCGAGGCGGACATGCTCATAGCGCCCGGCCTGGGCATTGAGGAGGCTTTCCATAGACGGTGTGGCCGAGGCCAGAATGGCCATGGCGCCCTCCAGCTTGGCCCGCACCACGGCCAGGTCGCGGGCCTGGTAGGCCAGCCCTTCGCCCTGCTTGTAGGTCGGGTCATGCTCCTCGTCGACGATGATCAAGCGCAGGTGCGGATAGGGCAGAAAGAGCGCCGACCGGGCGCCGACGACGATGCGGGCGCGGCCCTCGGCCACTTCGCGCCAGGCCCGGCGGCGCGCCTTGGGCCCGGCCGCGGAATGCCACAGTGCCGGCTCGGCCCCGAAACGGGTACGAAAGCGCGACAGCACGGCTTCGGTGAGGGCGATCTCGGGCAACAGGATGACGATCTGGGCCCTGGGGTCCTGACGCAAGACCTCCGCAATGGCCTCGAAATAGACCTCCGTCTTGCCCGAGCCGGTGACCCCGTCGAGCAGGGCGGCCTGGAACCCGCCGGCGCGCACCAGGCGGCGAAGCACGCCGGCGGCCTCGACCTGCTGCAGCGTCAGATCCAGACCCTCGCGCTCCGGGTCAGGCTCGGCATAGGGCGGATCGACCGGGCGGCGGATCTCCTGCAGCGCTCCGAGCTTGGCCAGGCCCTTGACCACCGAGGCGGTGACCCCGGCCTCGCGAGCCAGCTCTGCAGCGCCGGCTTCGCCCAGCGCCTGCATGGCATCAAGCACGCGCTGGCGCGCCTCGGTCAGGCGGTCCGGAAGCACCGGGCCGCGCCGGTAGACAGTCTCCATCGGCGAGGGCTTGAGCGCATCACGGGCGCGCAGCACCGAGCGCAGGACGATGCCCGGTGGCTGGACGTGGTAATTGGCGATCCAGTCGACGAAACGCCGCGTGCCGGCCGGGATCGGCGCCCCCTCGGCGCGGCCGTCAATGGCCTTGAGCTTGCGCTCCGGATCGGTGCGCTTGAGCCCCCAGACGATGCCGCGCACCGTGCGCTTGCCCAGCGGGGCGTAGACGTGATCACCCTCGGCCAGCTCCACGCCGTCGGGAATGAAATAGTCGAAGGCTTCCGGCAAGGGCAGCGGAAACAGGATGGCGGCGCAATTGGGCGCGGGACTGTCGGGAGCGGCGTCGGTCACGCCCCAGCTTTGCCCCAGCGCGCCCTGGTGGTCCAGTGTGCGATGCCGGTCAGTCGGTGACGCGGCGCCAGGTATAGGTGCGATTGGGAGCGCGGCGGCCGTCTGCGGACACGGTGTAGCTGCGCGTCTCGTGCGTGTCGGCGCCGAGGATGAGGAAATCGTGGGCTTCCGTGCGCACCGGCAGTCCGGGCGCGGCGAAGCGCTGGCTGGCCCGCATCGAGCCCGCAGGCGCGTCGTCCGCGATCGGCACCAGAACACCCTCGCCCATGGCCCCGCCCCAGCCCCACTGGTCGAGCACCGCAGCATTCGCCGCGGCATCCCAGTAGGCGCGGAAATGCCAGAAATCCGGGCTCGACCCGCTCGTCTCCACGCCGTACAGCCGGCCGGCGAAGCTCCAGCCGTCAAAAGCCGGTTCGAACTCGACGCGATAGGCGTGGAAGGGCTCGGCCGCGGACCGGTAAGACGAATTGTCGGCCTCCCAGACGCCGCCCTGGCGGGTCATGTATTCGACATGAGCCGGGAACCAGTCCGGCATGGGGGCACCGACGTTCTGCCGCAGGCCAGCGACGTCCCGCGGCTTGTCAGGCTGGGCCACCACCAACGCGGCCAGCAAGGCGGCACAAACAATGGTATTCATGACCCACATCTCCCGAACGACACGCTGCCGCCGCGGATTGCCTCTGGCAGCCGGATCAAGGGAAGATTGACGGATTTTGAAGCGGGAGACAATTGGCATGGCGGATCGCGAGACCCCGGCGACGGGAGCGGAGATGGACCTCGAGGACGTGCGCGAATTCCTGGTCGACAATCCGGATTTCGTGCGCGAGGACGCCGAACTGTTTGCCCTGATGTCGCGGCCCGACGATACGGGTGAGGTGATCGATCTGGGCGGCCGGGCCCGCGACAAGCTGCTGGGCGAGCTGCGCCAGCTCAAGGCGCTCAATGCATCGATCATCGAGACCGCCCGGGCCAATCTGGCGACGCAGTCGCAAATCCACATGGCGGTGCTCGGCCTGCTCGAGGCCGACAGCCTGGAAGCGCTCGACAGCAAGATGGCGTCGCGCCTGACAGGCGCGCTCGGAGTTGATGTGTGCCGGGTGCTGATCGAAGGACATGCGCCGCTTGAGAACGGCGAGTCGATTCTGGGAGCCGCCGAGGGGTTCGTCGCGGACGTGCTGGGTGAGAAGGTCGAAAAGCTTGGCCCGGTCGACCCTCAGACCGCCCTTGCCCTGTATGGTCAGGCCGGCGCCCGGGTCAGTTCGCAGGCCCTGGTACGGCTCGATTTCCAGGGCCATGACGGGCTGATGGCGCTGGCCGCCCGCGACGCCCACCTGTTCGAGGCCGGACAGGGGACCGAACTGCTCAACTTCCTGGCCCGCGCCCTGGAGCGCATGATCGTGCAATGGATGCATCACCGCTGAGCAACAGCCTCGATACCGCCCGCGCGGCCTTTCTCGATCACCTGGCCGGGGAGAGACGGCTGAGCCCCCGTACGGTCTCGGCCTATGAGCGCGACCTTGACGGATTTTCCGAATTCCTGACCGATCACCTCGGCGGACCGGTCAGCCTGGCCCGGCTGGGCGGGCTCACCGTGCGCGATTTTCGCGCCTGGATGGCATCGCGCCGGCGGGCCGGGCTGGCGCCGCGCTCGCTGGCCCGCGAGCTGTCCGCCCTGCGCAGCTTCTTCGCCTATGCCCGTCGCCGCTGGGGCGTCGAGAACGCCGCGCTTGGCCTGGTGGAAAGCCCCAAGCTCGGCCGCGCACAGCCCAAGCCGGTCAGCGAGGAGGCGGCGGCAAACCTGATCGAGGAAGCCGGCCGTCGCGGCCGCACCGACTGGGTCGAGGCGCGTGACGCGGCGGTGCTGCTCCTGCTGTATGGTTGCGGCCTGCGGATTTCCGAGGCGCTGGGCCTGACCGGACGCGACCGGGCGCCCGGCGACACCCTGCGCATTCGCGGCAAGGGCGACAAGACGCGCATCGTGCCGGTCCTGCCTGCAGTGCGAGACGCCGTGATCCGCTATTCCGAGCTGTGCCCGTTCGACATCGAACCGGACGCCGCCCTGTTCCGGGGCGTTCGCGGCGGCGCACTGGGGGCACGGGCGGTCCAGGCCATGATGGAAGACCTGCGCCTGCGGCTGGGACTGCCGCCGACCGCGACACCGCACAGCCTGCGCCACGCCTTCGCCACCCACCTGCTCGCGCATGGCGGCGACCTCCGGGCAATTCAGGAACTGCTCGGCCATGCCAGCCTGTCGACAACCCAGATCTACGCCGACGTGGAATCCAGTCGCCTGCTGTCATTGTACGACGCCGTGCATCCACGCGCCCGCAGTTGAGACATTCCGACACCGCTTGCCAGCCGACCGCCCAGCATTTACTTTGAAATTCAAAGCATGGGAGGCGAGTATGAGCGAACAGTCTGATCTGGCCTATCTGAAACGCGTCGCCGAGGCCGGCTCCACGGCCCCGCTCCTGGGCGGCCGCTTCTTCATCTGGTGGGGCGGACTGGCCTCGCTGGCGCTGCTGGCGCACTGGGCCGTGCTGGTCGGAGCCGTGCCGCTCGCCAGACCCCAGATCGGCTTCATCTGGCTGGCCTACGGCCTGGTGGGCTCCGCCGGCATGCTGGTCCTGGCGCGCAGCCTCGCCGGCAAGCCGGGCTCGGGATCGGCGGCAAATCGCGGCGAAAGCGCGGTCTGGCAGGCCGTGACCATAACCATCTTCGCCTACGCGATCGGCCTGGTCATCGCGTTCCTGACTGAACGCATCAGCGATCCGGTCCTGTTCGACACCATCCCCCTGATCGCGTTCGGCCTCTACGGCGTTGCCTTCAAGGTGGTGACACGGCTGGGTGGGCCGGCCTGGCTGGGTCGCCTGGGCTGGCTTGCCTGGGTCGGCATGGCGCTGGGCCTCAGCCTGCTGGGAACGTCCTGGCTCTACCTGTACAGCGCTGCGCTGGTCGGCACCCTGGCCATCATTCCGGGCCTCGCCCTGCTGCGGTCGGAACCGGCGGCGGAGCCGGTCTGAATGACAACCGATTTCGACGCCAGCACCCTGGATGATGCCATCCACGGTCGCTTGAGGCTGGCCATCATGGCTTACCTGTCGGCCGTGTCGGAAGCCAGCTTCGCCGAGATCAAGGCACAGACAGGTGCCACGGACGGCAATCTGTCGGTGCACCTGCGCAAGCTGGCCGAGGCCGGCCATGTCGATATCAACAAGCGCAAGGTTGGGCGCAAGACGCTCACCAGTGCCGGCCTGACCGAGAGCGGACGGGCCGCATGGAGCGCCTATCTCGAGCAGCTGCAACGCCTGATCGACAGCCAGAAACCGAAGACCGACTGAACCGGCTCAGGCGGCCTTTTGCGAGCGCTGGTGTGACCAGGCGATCACATCGAAGCCTTCGTCGGTGTCGGTGAAACGCCGCGTCTGTCGAAAACCCGCCTTTTCCAGCACGCGGTGCGAGGCATCGCGATCGTCCCGGGTATGCGCAATCACCCGGCGTACCCGCCCGTCGCCATAGGCCCAGTCAAGCAGCGCATTAACGCCTTCCGTCGCCAGGCCCTGTTCGCGGTAGGAGGTGAGCATGGAATAGCCGATCTCGACCTCGCCATCGGCATTCGGTGCGCCTTTGAATCCGCCGGAACCCAGCAAGCGGTTCATCACCGTCGATATGTAGACCCAGCCATACCAGCCAGCATCCTCCGGGTGCTTGTGGAGCTGGTCGTGTGTCCACCTCATCTCAGGTTCGGAAATCAGGTCAGGTGGCCAGGCCGGTTCCGGCTCGACCCCAAGGGCGGCGAAAAAGCCGGCCCGGTCCTGCAGCTGGAGGCGTGCGGTTTCCTCCGTCAGGGCGACCAGTCGCAAACGCGACGAAATGATTTCGATCGGCTTCGACATGCCGCTCAACGCTTTCTGTCCTATCCCCCGCCACCCCCGTCCGGGAGAGACGCCCATTTATGACAGAGCAAATCTGTCCTGTCCGATGAAATAATTGCGAGCGAGCCCGGTGGCCAGCACCGAAGCGATGCTAGCCGACTGATGTTCACGGAGCCGAATCAGACCCTTCGCTGGATCACGCTTGCATCGTCCATCCTTCAACGCCCATGGCAGCCTGGCGGATCGCCTCGGTCATGGTCGGGTGCGGATGGCTGGTTCGGGCCACATCTTCCGAGGCAGCGCGGAACTCCATCGCCAGGCAAAGCTCGCTGATCATTTCGCCGACATTGGCGCCGATCATGTGAGCCCCGAGGATTTCATCGGTTTCGGCATCGGCCAGAATCTTCACGAAGCCGTCCGGGGTGTGGTTGGTGCGAGCGCGCGAATTGGCCTGGAAGGGGAACTTGCCCTTCTTGTACTTGCGGCCTTCCGCCTTGAGCTCGTCCTCGGTCTTGCCGACGCTGGCAATTTCCGGGCTCGTGTAAACGACCCCCGGAATGGCGTCGTAATTGACGTGGCCGGGCTGGCCGGCGATCAGCTCGGCGCAGGCCGTGCCTTCGTCTTCCGCCTTGTGCGCCAGCATCGGGCCCGAGGTGCAGTCCCCGATTACCCAGACATTCTCGGCACTGGTGCGGAAGCGGTCATTGGTGATGACACCGCGCTGATCGGGTTCGATCCCGACATTCTCCAGGCCGAGCCCTTCGGTGTAGGGGCGGCGACCGATGCAGACGAGGACCGTGTCAGCATCAAGCGTTTCGCCCTCGCCGCCGCCAGACGGCTCGATCGAGACCTTCAGCGTATCACCCGAAGCGTCGACACCTGTGACCTTGGTCGACAGGCGGAACTCCATGCCCTGCTTGGCGAAGATGCGCTGAGCGGTGCGTGCCAGCTCGCTGTCCATCCCGGGCAGGATGCGGTCAAGATACTCGACAACGGTGACCTGGGCGCCAAGACGGCGCCAGACCGAGCCGAGTTCCAGGCCGATAACGCCAGCGCCGATGAGTACCAGATGGCCCGGCACCTTCTCGAGACTGAGCGCGCCCGTCGAGGACACAACGCGTTTCTCGTCAATCGTCACATTCGGCAGCGGTGTGACCTCCGACCCGGTGGCGATCACGATGTGCTTGGTCTTGAGCACGCTCTGACCGTCTTCGCCATCGACCTCGACCTCACCCTTGGCCCGGATTCTCCCCTTGCCGCGGACGTAATCGACACCGTTCTTCTTGAACAGGAACTCGATGCCCTTGGTGAGACCGTCAACGGCCTCGTCCTTCTGCTTCAGCATCTGCGGCAGGTCGAGCGTGACACCGCCGGTCTTGATGCCCAGGGCCCCGAACTCGGTGCTCGCGGCCTCGTAGAGCTCGGATGCATGCAACAGGGCCTTGGAGGGGATGCAGCCGACATTGAGGCAGGTACCGCCGAGCGTGCCGCGCATTTCGACACACGCCACTTTGAGCCCAAGCTGACCCGCCCGGATGGCGCAGTTATAGCCGCCGGGGCCGCCGCCAATGATCACGACATCGTAGGTATCCGACATATTGTCCTCGTTTGAGCGCCTGGATGTTGGTCGAGAGCCTTACAGGCTCGGGAGCTTTGGGAAAAGCACCGCAGTGAAGTTGCCGGCCCTAGCGAGCCGGCCGCGAAGGATTGAACATGACGCTCAGGGTCAGGCCCAGGAGCACGACCAGCATGACCCAGCGCGCCACGGTAATGATCAAGGTGACCGGAACCCCGCCGGCGTCGATATGGGCGTGCGCCGCATTTCCCGCTGCATCTGTGGCCGACATGACCCAGCTTGCGGCGTGGTTCAGGATCAGCAGCACCACGAGCCCGAATGACACGGACGGTCGGACCCAGACCGAGACCGCGACCGCGCAAAAGCCGGCGATGACCAGGACACGCCGCACCAGGTATGGCCATTCGCGGGCCGCTATGTCGGCCGAAACAGCCGGATTGGTCCACAGCGCGCCCTCAATGCCCGCCTGGCTCAACAGACCGGCCAGGAGATAGCGCAAGGAATACAGGGCCAGTGCGGCTGCGAGGCCGGTCACGGTCAGGCGGATGACAGTATTTTGCGACATCGACGCCCTCCCTGACCGGACCCGGCTATTCGCTTGAGCGCCTAGAGATCAAACAGCAGACGCTGCGGGTCTTCCAGCGCATCCTTGACCCGGACCAGGAAGGTCACCGCTTCCTTGCCGTCCACGATGCGGTGATCGTAGGACAGCGCCAGATACATCATCGGTGCGACCTTGACCTCGCCATTCACGGCGACCGGCCGCTCCTGGATCTTGTGCATGCCCAGAATACCCGATTGCGGTGCATTGAGGATCGGCATCGACATCAGTGAGCCGTACACACCGCCATTGGACAGTGTGAAGGTGGCGCCCTGCATCTCGTCAATCGTCAGTTTGCCGTCGCGGGCGCGCTTTCCGAGACGGATGATTTCCTTCTCGATCTCGGCCAGGGACATCTGGTCGGCATCGCGCACCACCGGGACAACAAGTCCGCGCTCGGTGCCGACGGCGACGCCCATGTCGTAATAGTTCTTGTAGATGATGTCGGTGCCGTCGATCTCGGCATTGACCGCCGGGATCTCCTTGAGGGCATGGACACAGGCCTTGATGAAGAAGCTCATGAAGCCGAGCTTGACGCCATGCTTGGCGACAAAGGCTTCCTGGTGGGTCTTGCGTGCCGCCATGATGGCCGACATGTCGGCCTCGTTGAAGGTGGTCAGAATGGCCGCCGTGTCCTGGGCCTCCTTCAGACGCTTGGCGATGGTCTGGCGCAGGCGGGTCATGCGGACGCGCTCCTCGCGCGGACCGGTATCGCGCTTGGCGGCTGGGGGCTCCGGCGCCTTGGAGGCAGCCGGCTTGTCGCGTTCCGGCGCCATGTGAGCGTGCTCGTCGAGCTTCTTGCTCTCGGCGGCCTGACGGGCATCGGCCTTGGTCACACGACCATCCTTGCCGCTGCCCTCGATGGCGCCGGCATCGAGATTATGCTCTTCGACGATGCGCGCCGCCGATGGCATCACCTTGGCGTCGCCGGCCTTGGAGCTGGCGGCACCGGACGGCTTGGCCGGGGCAACAGCTGCGCCTTTGGAAATGCGGGCCACGGCATCGCCGGGAGCCACAGCATCGCCTTCTTCAACCAGCAACTCGGCCACCGTCCCGGCGCTTGGCGACGGGACTTCCACCGCCACCTTGTCGGTTTCGATCTCGACCAGGGCCTGGTCGACCTCGACCGTGTCGCCAACCTTGACCAGCCACGACCCGATCGTGCCTTCGGTCACGGACTCACCCATCTGTGGCACGGTCGCGTCGACGGCCTCACCGGGCTCGGCGTCGGATGCGCTGTCGGGTGTTTCACTGCCCGCTTCCGTCGCGTCGCCTTCATCGGCGGCTTGCGCCGGGGCCGCTTCGGCAGTGGCCTCAGCGGCAGCCGGGGCTTCCCCGCCCGAGCCGGCTGAGATCTCGCCGAGCTTGGCACCGATCTCCACGGTGTCGCCTTCCTGAGCGACAATCTCGCCCATCACACCGTCGGCTTCGGCGCGCACTTCGACGGCCACCTTGTCGGTTTCCAGTTCAACCAGCACGTCATCGCGGGACACCGCGTCGCCGGTCTTGACCTGCCAGCTGCCCACGGTCGCCTCGGTCACGGATTCGCCGAGCTGGGGGACGGTAATGTCGGTCATGGCTCTGTCTTTCCTTGCAGAGGTGAGTGCGCCCTAGGACAGCGCTTCGTTCACCAGGGCTTCCTGTTGTTGCTTGTGCTTGGAGGCGATGCCGGTGGCGGTCGACGCCGTCGGCGGGCGACCGACATAGGCCGGGCGCTGGGCCTTGCCTTCGATCTTGCCCAGCACGTACTCGATATTGGGCTCTACAAAAGTCCAGTAGCCCATATTGCGCGGCTCTTCCTGGCACCAGACGATGTCGGCATTGGGGAAGCGCGCGAGTTCGGAGAGCAACGCCTTGTAGGGGAAGGGATAGAGCTGCTCGACACGCATCAGGTAGACGTCGTCGGTACCGCGGCTCTCGCGCTCTTCCAGCAGATCGTAATAGACCTTGCCCGTACACATCACGACCTTGCGAATCTTGTCGTCCGGCTGCAGGTCGAGGCTGGTCTGGCGGATCTCGCCCTCGGCCCGCTGGGTGGTGTCAGCATCATCCCACAGCACACGGTGGAAGGAAGAGCCCGGCCCCATGGCCGCGAGGGTGGACACACAGCGCTTGTGGCGCAGCAGGCTCTTCGGCGTCAGCACGATGAGGGGCTTGCGGAAACCGCGGTGGATCTGGCGGCGCAGGACGTGGAAGTAGTTGGCCGGGGTCGAGCAATTGACAACCTGCATGTTGTCTTCGGCGCACAGCTGCAGGAAGCGCTCCGGGCGCGCCGAAGAATGCTCGGGACCCTGGCCCTCATAGCCGTGCGGCAGCAGCATGACGAGACCGGACATGCGCAGCCACTTGCGTTCGCCGGAGGAGATGAACTGGTCGATGATCACCTGGGCGCCGTTGACGAAATCGCCGAACTGAGCCTCCCACATGACCAGCGTGTTCGGGGCGGACAGTGAATAGCCATATTCGAAGCCGAGCACGGCTTCTTCCGACAGCATGGAGTCGATGACTTCATACTTCATCTGCTCGCCGCCGAGATTATTGAGCGGCGTGTAGCGCTCCCCGGTTTCCTGGTCGATCATGTGGGAGTGACGCTGGGAGAAGGTGCCGCGTCCGGAATCCTGGCCCGACAGGCGCACCGGGAAACCCTCGGTCAACAAGGTACCGAAAGCCAGGTGCTCGGCCGTGGCCCAGTCGATATTCTCGCCGCTCTCGATGACCTTGCGGCGCCCGCCTATGACACGCTTGAGGGTGCGGTGGATATTGAGGTCCTTCGGAATGCGGGTCATCGCCTTGCCGACGGATTCCAGGCATTCCATGGTCGCCGAGGTTTCGCCGCGACGGTCATCACCTTCCGGCAGGCCAAGGCCGGACCAGCGACCGTCGAGCCAGTCGGCGCTTTTGGGCTTGAAGTCCTTGCCGGCCTCGAACTCGCTTTCCATGAAGGCGTCGAATTCGTTCTCCATCGCCTCGGCCTCGGCCGAGGACAGCACGCCTTCGGCGATCAGGCGGTCCTGGTATTTCTTGCGCACCGGCGGCATGTCCTTGATGACGCGGTACATGATCGGCTGGGTGAAGGTCGGATCGTCGCCTTCATTGTGGCCGTAGCGCCGGTAGCAGAACATGTCGATGACCACGTCCTTGCCGAAAATCTGGCGGTACTCGGTGGCGATGCGGGTCGCGTGCACGACGGCTTCCGGATCGTCGCCATTGACGTGGAAGATCGGCGCCTGGACCATCAGCGCCACATCCGACGGATAAGGGCTCGACCGGCTGTCCTTGGGGTCCGTGGTGAAGCCGATCTGATTGTTGACGATGAAGTGGACGGCACCGCCGGTGCGGTGACCGCGCAGGCCTGAAAGGCCGAGACATTCGGTAACGATACCCTGGCCGGCGAAAGCCGCATCGCCGTGCAGCAGCAGTGGCAGGACCTTCGAGCGCGAGGTGCCGGCTTCCTTGCGGCAATTCACTTCCTGCTTGGCGCGCGCCTTGCCCAGCACCACCGGATCAACCGCTTCCAGGTGGGACGGGTTGGCGGTCAGAGAGAGATGGACGGTATTGCCGTCGAACTCGCGGTCGGAGGAAGCACCGAGATGGTATTTGACGTCCCCGGACCCGAACTCTTCCTCGCCCTGGGTCGAGCCGCCCTGGAACTCGTGGAAAATCTGCTGATAGGGCTTGCCCATGACGGCAGCGAGCACGTTGAGGCGGCCACGGTGCGGCATGCCGAGGATGATATCCTCGACGCCCATGGCGCCACCGCGCTTGATCACCTGCTCGAGCGCCGGGACCATGGCCTCGGCCCCGTCAGCCCCGAAGCGCTTGGTGCCCGGATAGCGCTTGTGCAGGAATTGCTCGAAGCGCTCGGTCTCGATCAACTTTGCAAGGATTGCCTTGCGACCCTCCGGCGTGAAGGAAATGTCCTTGTCCGGACCTTCGAAGCGTGATTGCAGCCAGGCCTTCTCCTCTGGATTGGAGATGTGCATGAACTCGACGCCGATCGGGCCGCAATACGTGCGCTTCAGGATATCGAGCATCTGACGCGGGGTCGCCGTGTCGAGGCCGAGATAGCCGTCGATGAAGACTTCCTCGTCCATGGCCGCGCCGGTAAAGCCGTAGCTCGCCGGGTCGAGCTCGGCCTGGTAACCGAACTCGGTCAGGCCCAGCGGATCGAGGTCCGCGGCAAGGTGACCGCGCATGCGGTAGGCGCGGATCATCATGATGGCGCGGATCGAAGCCTGGTTGGCCCGGCGCTGCGCCGCGATGTCGACCTTGCCCGTCGGCGCAGTGTCCGCCTTCGGCGCCAGCGGCGTCGTCGGCAGGTCGTCCGCGTCGACACCGAGGCTGGCCATGTCGCCAAGCGCGCCAATAAGGTCGCCATCAGCGGCCGGCGGCCAGTCACTGCGCTTCCAGCTCGGCCCGCGCGCGGCGAAGCCGACCGGGCCCGCCTCGTCGCCCATCGCGTCGAAGAAGCGGCGCCAGCCCTCGGGCAGCGAGCCCGGGTTCTCGGCGTACTGCGCGGCCATCTGCTCGAGATAGACGGCATTGGCACCTTGCAGGAAAGAGGTTTCCAGGAAGGTCTGGTTCTGGTCGGAGCGTTTGGTGTCAGACATGGGGGGAGACGGCCTGAGTCAGGAGTGTGTCCGGATGCTCTTAATCCGGGACGGTTAAGCAAACATCTAGGCCGAAAAGGGGAATAACAGAAGGGAGGCGCGCCGGTCTGTTGCCAACATGGTGACAGAATGCCGCGCCCTCAGCGCAGTTTCCCGGTCATCACGAGGGTCAGCAGCGCATACAGACCGAGGCCCTGCGAGATGAACATGAGATAGGTCAGCACGGAGCCGAAAAACTCGTCCCAAGCGTCGCTGTTGAGATAATAGATCCAGTCCGACTTATCGACGATAACCGACGCGATGTAGAGCCAGAGGGCCGCCCGGCGCTGCCACACCAGCAAGGCGAGCGAGCCAAAGAACATCAGGTTGTTGGCGTAGAACAGCGTTTCCGACGTCCAGGTGAGGTCAGGCAGCAGGGAGTAGACGTCGGCGTCGGCGGGCAACATCTGCAGCTGGGCCATGCCGAAATAGACGCCCCAGAACGCGCCCAGCACGCATTCATAGGCAATGGCAATGGCGGCCAGCCAGAAGAAGACATTGTTGAAGAGATCGGACCGAGACGGTCCGTGCTTGACCGCCATGAAGGCCCCCGTGCAGGAGCGCCATTGGACTCCAACCACAGGTGGAGGTCAAATGAAACCGCACGATTGCGCTCCGAACTGGGCTCCACAAACGAACAAGCCGCGCTCCGGGATGCGGAACGCGGCTTCTCCTTGTCTTTAACCTGGCCGGGATTCAGCCCTTGAGCAGCTCGGCGAGCGTTGTGCCCAGGCGGGCCGGAGACGGCGACACCTTGATGCCGGCTGCTTCCATGGCCGCGATCTTGTCCTCGGCGCCGCCTTTGCCGCCGGACACGATGGCGCCGGCATGGCCCATGGTGCGACCGGGAGGTGCGGTGCGACCGGCGATGAAGCCGACGGTCGGCTTCTTGCGGCCCTTCTTGGCCTCGTCGGCCAGAAATTGCGCTGCATCTTCCTCGGCCGAACCACCGATCTCGCCGATCATGATGATCGACTGGGTCTCGTCGTCCGCCAGGAAACGCTCGAGCACGTCAATGAACTCGGTGCCCTTGACCGGGTCACCGCCGATGCCGACCGCCGTGGTCTGGCCGAGGCCGACCTGCGAGGTCTGGAACACGGCTTCATAGGTCAGCGTGCCGGAGCGTGAAACCACGCCAACCGAGCCCTTCTTGAAGATCGAGCCCGGCATGATGCCGATCTTGCACTCTTCCGGCGTCAGGATGCCCGGGCAGTTCGGCCCGAGAAGCATGGAGTTGGACTTGTCCAGCTTGGCCTTGACCTTGACCATGTCCATCACCGGAATGCCTTCGGTGATGCAGACGATAAAGGGAATCTCGGCATCGATGGCTTCGATGATGGCGGCACCGGCACCGGCCGGTGGCACGTAGATCACAGAGGCATCGGCACCGGTGGCTTCCTTCGCCTCGCCGACCGAGGCGTAGATCGGCAATTCAGCCGCACTGTCGAGGCCGGACGACCAGGTCGTGCCACCCTTTTTGGGGTGAACACCGGCGACCATGCGGGTGCCGTAATACTCGAGCGCCTGCTCGGTGTGGAAAGTACCGGTCTTGCCAGTCAGGCCCTGGACGAGGACCTTGGTGTTCTTATCGACGAGGATCGACATTATTCGGCCTCCTTCACGGCGGCGACAATTTTCTGGGCAGCGTCGTCGAGGTCATCAGCGGCGATGACATTGAGACCGCTTTCATTGATGATGCGCTTGCCACGCTCGACATTGGTCCCTTCCAGGCGAACCACGAGCGGCACCTTCAGGCCGACATCCTTGACCGCGGTGACAACGCCCTCGGCAATGATGTCGCAGCGCATGATGCCGCCGAAGATATTCACCAGAATGCCTTTGACGTTGTCGTCGGCGGTGATGATCTTGAAGGCTGCGGTGACCTTTTCCGTGGTCGCGCCGCCGCCCACATCGAGGAAGTTGGCCGGCTCGGCACCGTACAGCTTGATGATGTCCATGGTCGCCATGGCCAGGCCTGCGCCATTGACCATGCAGCCGATATTGCCGTCGAGGGCGACATAGGCGAGGTCGTACTTGGAGGCCTCGATTTCCTTCTCGTCCTCTTCCGTCTCGTCACGCAGCGCCATGATGTCGTCATGACGGAACAGGGCATTGCCGTCGAACGAGACCTTGGCGTCGAGGACGCGCAAGTGGCCGTTTTCCATCACGATGAGCGGGTTCACCTCGAGCATCGACATGTCCTTCTCGGTGAAGGCCTTGTAGAGGGTCGGAGCGAGCGACATCATGTCCTGGCGCGCCTGCCCCTCGAGCTTGAGGGCATCGGCAACGCGGCCCGCGTCGGCATCGGTTACGCCGGTTTCCGGGTCGATGTTCAGCGTCTGGATCTTCTCCGGCGTCTCATGGGCGACATCCTCGATATCCATGCCGCCTTCGGTCGAGACGACAAAGGCCACGCGGCCGGTCTCGCGATTGACCAGGAGCGACAGGTAGAGCTCGCTCGCGATGTCGGCACCGTCCTCTATGTATAGACGGTTGACCTGCTTGCCGGCCGGGCCGGTCTGGTGAGTAACCAGGGTGTTGCCGAGCATCTCCTTGGCGTGGGCAACGACTTCGTCCTTGGAGAAGGCGAGGCGGACACCGCCCTTGGCGTCGTCGGGCAGCTCCTTGAACTTGCCCTTGCCGCGGCCGCCGGCGTGGATCTGTGACTTCACCACCCAGAGCGGTCCGGGCAGCTGGTCGGCGGCCTTGGCGGCCTCGTCGACAGAATAGATGGCGACGCCTTCGGCAACCGGCGCGCCAAAGGACTTCAGGACGGCTTTCGCCTGGTGTTCATGGATATTCATATGAGGGGCCTCGCGGGAGGAGAGGAGCGAAATCATGGCCAGATTGGTCCCGCCTTATAGCATCGGGCCAAGAGATCGCAACGCGGTGTCGGTTCAGGATTTCAGTTAAACGTGAAAGGTATCCGCCTCGTCCGCTGCGTCGCCGTGATCGTCGACGGGCGGACGCAGGATATCGTCGAGGCTGAGCGCGCGTGCCGGCGCCGGCAGGGCCGCTTCCGGAGCGATCCGGTCGCCGGAGAAATAGCGAACGCCGGCGCTCATGGCAGCGGACAGGATCTCGGTGTCGGTGATCGAGGTCAGGTAGGTCTCCGCCTTCAGCAGCCGGGCCGAGGCCTGCCAGTCCATCAGCGTCTGCAGGTCCTTGTCGTTGGGTGGACGATCATTGAGGCGTTCCGGCAGGTCGGCACCAAAAATGCCAACCCCACAACTCTCGAAGCATTGCAGGTCGGTCTGGCCATAATCGAGGTGAGCCAGGATATAGGCGCCAAAATGCTTCATCGAGCGGAAGATCTCCTGCATCTGCCCGATCGGGGCTCCGCGCGGCACGCTGTCCACGCGCAGGAAGAAATATTTGCGCATTGGCTCGGGCACCGATTGGAGCACCGCAAAATAGCTCATCCGCTGGGATACGGTCGCAATCGTGTCGTAGTGAACCGGAACGACAATCACGCTCTTGCCGCCGGCCCTACGCACTTTCTGGAAGCCACGCTGGGCGGCCAGTGCGACAGCCTTGTCGAGAGCGCGATGTTCGTCCCTGTAGTCGGATCCCATCAGCGTGTCGCGCCCATAATAGGCAACGCCCTGGACGACGCGGCGGGCAAGACAGAAATTGTGGATCAGGGCGCGCTTCCGGCTGTCCCAGACAGGCCGGAAAACGATATCGTCCCAGACCCCGTCCTTTTCCTTGTACTCCGCCTCCGGCAAGGCCACCGCGACTTTCCCGCCGCGCTTCTCGTTGGCCGGCACCGCGACCCATCGCGTGCGGTCGGAATCGTCGACGACGCGTGTGGGTGTCGACTTCCACACCGGCATGTCGCGATCTGAAGCACCGGATTTTGCGCCCTTGCGCTCGGCCGGCGGCGGCGTCACTTCGGGCTGTGATTGAGCAACGATCTCAAGCAGTTCAGCCGTACTTACCCCGCGCGATTCGGTGGCCACTTTCACCTGTTTGAGCAGATCGTCACCGAGGAAGAACATTTCCAGTTCAACGGCAATATCGCGCACCACGGCCTCGGCTGCCTCGCCTTCAAGGGTCTTGAAGATGATCAGGAAGCCGCCATGGCACCGAATGACGGCATCGTCTTCGCCGAGCCGCTTCTCGATGAAGTGGTCGCCGACCTCGTAGACTTTTTCACGCAGCTGCGGCCAATCGGCACCCGCCTGGTCTCGCACCCGGTCCAGACCGACAAACTGAAACTGGCCCATGTCGACCCGCTCGCGCCCGGCGAGGGCTTTCTTCAGCTTGTTTTTGAGCTCAGGAGGCATCGCTGGACAATCACATCACACGGGATGCGGCAGCCTAACGGTCAAGCGGTTGAGGAAAGGTAAGCCTGTCAGGCCGCGCGCTTCATGATCGCCGCCAGTCCAAGGGACTGCAGCGGCTGAGGTCGCGCCGTGTCCCGCCCGATCAGGTTGCCAGCGAAAAAGCGGAAGCCAATGCCGATGGCGGTTTCGAGCATCCTCGGCGAGTCCATCATGGTCAGGTAGGACTCGGCCTTGAGCTGCTTTGTCGCCTCGACCTGCTTGGTCATGTCCTCGAGCAGCTGCGGCGTCGGACCCGACTTGCGACACGAGAATTCCGATCCGATCAGGGCGACACCGCAATTGGCGAAATGGCTGAGGCGGGACGTTCCGACCGGGACATGGGCCAGGATGTTGGAGCCGAAACACTTCATCGAGCGGAACAATTCCTCCATCTGCCAGATCGGGGCACCGGGCGGTGTATTGTCGACCCGCAGGTAGAAATACTTGCGCAAGTGCTGGGGCACACCCTGCAGGATGGAGAAGTAACGCACCCGGTCATTGACCCCGACAATGGTCGCGTAATCGACCGGGATGGCGATGGCGCACTTGGCGCCTGCCGAGTAGGATTCAAGGAATCCGCGCTGGGCTGCGACTACGACTTCATAGTCGAGCTGACGGCGCAGGTCCGGCGTGCCCATGCCAAGCAGCGTATCGGCGCCAAACAGCTCCTGGCCCTGGTAATGGCGCCGGGCGAGCACGAAATTTGTCGTCACCAGCTGGTTGCGGGCATCCCAGACCGGCTTGAACACGACATCTTCCCACATCGCCTCAGGGTTTTCGTAATGAGCCCCGTCCGGGGTTGCGGCCTGAGGAGCGGCCTGGCCGTGGCGAGCGGCTGTGCCGCCCTCGGCGGACACCCCCCGCCGGGCATCGGCCCGGTCGAAGGCAGGAGGGCTCGGCGCGGCGGCCTTTTTCTCGGAAAGGTGGTCGAAGGATGGCGGCTGCACACTGCTGGACGGGTTCGACGCATTCTGCCCCGCACCGGGGGCTATCGGCTTGGCCTGCTGCGCCTTCTGTTCAAACTCGGGGGGCTGGACTGCACGGCTCGCGGCAGGCTTGGCTTGATGGTCGTCCGGGAAGGCCGGTGGCGACGGGGCGGTGCCCGACCGCGCGCGCTCGGCCGCGGTGCGGAAGCCTGCCGGCGGCGCAGACCGCGTCTGGGCGCTTGCGAAGGGAATAGCCGTTTCTGCCCTGGCTTGTTGCGTCTCATGATAGACTGGGGCTTGGCCACTGCCTGAACCGCCCTCTTCCATTGGGCGCCAGCGCACGGCGGCCATGAGAGCGTCATTGGCCAGGTCGCCGCCCTCGGCCTTTTCATCCACCTGGCCCATCCGGTCACTGGCGCCGGTTGTCCCGGCGACGAAACCAGCCAGGTCCTTCGCCGCAACCGTCTTGACCTCGGCGCGCATTTTCAGCCGCTCGAGAATCTGGTCCCCGAGGAAGAACAGGTTCAGTTCCTGCGAGATCAGCTCGACTTGCTCCGCCGCCTCGCTGCCCTGCAGGTTGGCAAGAATAACAATGAAACCACCGCGGCAGGGAAAAATGACGTCCTCGGGACCGAGCCGTTTCTCGATGAAGTTCTGCGCGGCTTGATAGATCTTCTTGCGGACAGCGATCCATTGATCGCCCATTTCCGCCTTGACCATGTCAAGCTTGATCCATTGCAGTTGCGCGATATCGACGGCGGCCTTGCCGGCCAGGGCTTTCTTCAGCCGCTCAATCAACTCCGCATTCATGCGTCTCGCCTCAACTTATAATCGCCTTACATCAGTGGCGCGCGGGGTTTACAAAAAGTGTATCAAAAACGAACCAAACTCCTGATCCCAACTTAATGGCGTTGTTTTTCTTATGCTTTTCACTGCAGCCTTGGCGACAGTGGCATAATTTATGAACAGCCCTGTCAGCGGGTTGTCGCGACCAGGGCGCCGTCGACCGAGATCGCGCCGCCACCGCGGACCGCAAGGTAACCGGCGATCCCCCCGAACATCAGGGCGCTGGTCCAGGCATGCGGGGCAATCCAGATCATGTAGACCAGGGTGGCAGCGAGCAGAGCCAGGCCGACCAGCCGGGTGAGCAGGCCGACAACCAGCATTGCCGCGATGATCTGGCTGCCCCACACCACGATGCGGGCCAGCCATTCCGGTTGAATGAAGGGCACGTCCCAGACCGCGGCTACGCCATTCATCTCTGGAATGGCATCCGGCCAGTCCGTCGCGTGGGCGCGGCCCCACAGCCACAGACCGGGCGCCAAGGCAAGCCTCATCGCGGCGCCGAGCAGCCAGTCGGGCACCCAATGACGACGGTCCGGAAGGTGTGTTCGCATGTCGAGCCCCCGCTGCAGGGCCGACTGACGCGCCCCGCCCGGACAACTGTGCCGCAGCCGCGCCAGCCAAACAACGACGCGCAACTAGCGCGCGAAAAGGCGGCCCGCCAGGCGGTCGAGGGACAGCCAACCCGGGCCCTGGACGATCAGGTAGAGAGCGATCACTGCCCACAGGGCGTGCGTTGCCCACCAGGCTTCCGGATAGACAAAGAGCTGGATCACCAGGGTCATTGCGAGCAGGGCAAGAGCTGACAGGCGGGTGAACAATCCCAGCAGGAGCAGCACCGGAAAGGCGAACTCGGCGAGAACCGCCATCCACGCCGCCACCTCCGGGGCCAGGAGCGGGAGGGCAAAATCCCCGGCAAACTGCTGATACACTGAGGGCTTCACGTCCAGCGGCAGTTCCGGGAGGCGGATACGGGCGCGTTCCACCGGGAAATCGTTGATATACTCGACATAGGTCAGGTGCTTGCTGACCTCGACCTTGGTCAGGAGCGAGCGCCAGAACACACCGGCGAGCGTCAGACGGGCCAGCAGTGGCAGGACCAGCGGATTCAGCCAGGCTGCTGCCAGGGTAGAACCGTCTGCGTGGAGGGAACGAGCGCGGATCAGCATTGTCGTTTCTCTCCATTGAGCCAGGCTTCGCCCAGCGCACGACCAAAGATGGCAGCCGTGTCCGGTGAATCCGGTTGTCCCGTTGCGCGCCCGGTTGCCTGGCTCAGGCTGAGACCCTCTGACAGGGCAAGCAGGAACACATGATCGCGATGGTTCAGGCCAGCGTGGCGGACAACGCCGTCGCGGCGCCAGATGACGCAGGCGGGTGCGGCCTCCGGCAGCGGACCATCCGGTTCACGCAGGACGACCCAGTCCGCATAAATCGGAGCGTCGGGCGCCAGCAGGCGAACACTCGGGTGCAGGCCGGGGGCCAGACCCGGCAGCTCTGACGGGTCGAGCTGCGCCACCTCGGCCGGTCGGAGCGATGAAGCATCGGCCGCGTGATGGGCCTCGAGCCAGGCCCGGTCATGGCGGGCCAGATCGGCCGTACGGGGCGGCATCGCGTCGGCCGCCGCGGCGGCCCGGGCATCAATGAAATCGGCCATCGCCTCGCCATAGAGGGTCATGGTCCGGCGCTGCGGAGGTCGGGCGCGCCAATAGGCATGCGCCAGCCGGCCGAAGACGTCCGGGCCGAGATGGCGGTCAAGAGCCGGATAGGCGGCGCGCAGGGCCTCGATGGCGCTGCGGACCACCGTATTGCGATACACCATGGCCTGGGACAGGGCGCCCTGGTCCGCAATATGTGGGGCTATGCGGGCCAGCTCACCGGTTTCCAGGAAGTGTGCGAAATCGCGATAGAAGCGGGTATCGTCCAGGACCTCAGGCATCGGCGCGCTCCCGTGACACAAGGCTGAGGGCCGCCTGGGCCTGATCGCGTTCGGCCAGCAAAGTGGCGAAGCCCGGCACCGCGGTATCCCGCTCGACCAGGACCGGGCAAGGGCCTGTTCGTTGCAGCACACTGTCGAGCAGGGCCCAGACGCCGGTGCTGACCGGTGCACCATGCGTGTCGATCAGCAGCGCTCCGCCCAGCGCCGCGTCCGCCTCATGGCCCGCGACATGGATCTCACCGACGGCAGACAGCGGCACACGGTCGAGCCAGGCCTTGATGTCCTGCCCGAGATTATTGCCCGTGATGTAGAGGTTATTGACGTCCAGGAGCAGGCCGCAACCGGTGCGCCGCACGGCCTCGGCGAGGAAGTCGGCCTCGTCCATTTCACCCTTGAGCGGCAAGTAGCGCGAAGGGTTCTCAACCAGAATGCTGCGGCCGAGGGCTGTCTGCAGAGTGTCGACATGCTCGCAGAACCGGTCGAGCGCGGCCTGCGTCATCGGCGTCGGCAGCAGGTCGTTGAACCAGGCGCCGTCCAGCGCCGACCAGGCCAGGTGCTCAGACACGAGGGCAGGCTCGTAACGATCGACCAATTCACGCCAACGCCGCAGATGGTCGGTGTCGAGGGGGCCGGGCCCGCCCAGAGACAGTCCGACGCCATGGAAGGTGAGCGGCCGCTCGGCGCGGATGGCCTCGAGCCAGGCCAGCCGCGGACCGCCGGCTTCCATGTAGTTCTCGGGATGGACCTCGAACCAGAGGCCGTCCGCAGTGCTCTCAAGCGCCGGCCGGAAATGCTCCGGCTTGAGGCTCAGGCCAGCATTGGGGGGCAGGGCTGACTGCGGCATGCGGACGGCCTCTCGGGGTGGGATCTGGGCGTCACACCCCGGTTCGGGTTCGGCAGGCAAAGGTTTACGGGCGCTCGATCGGCTCCAGCGAACCATTGCCGTACGGGGTCTCGATTTCCTCGCAGGTGCCCTCCGGCACATAGCTCCAGGCATTGCCCTGGTAGTCCACGGTCGAGGTCCCCGCGCAGGACGTGCCCGGCCCGGCCGCACAATCATTCTCGCCGGCGAGGGCAACGCCATAGCACTGCTCGGTTGCTCCGTCGGCATGCTCCATGCCTTCGCTTTCCTGCGCATTGGCCGCAGCTGCCGCCAGCGAGAGGGCGAATGCGGAGGCAGCCAGTGTGGTGGCGTGTTTTTGCGCTTTCATTAGAACAAGTCTCCATGATCCGGTTGTCCTGGGCGGCTTGATGCTCCCCAGTCACCCGCATGATCCCCGTCCTGCACCGCAATGGCCAATCACGAGGCTTGGCGCGGCGTCACCTTCCCGTGATGCAGTGTCATCCCGGCGTCATCGCGCATATTCTGGTGTAATGCACTGGTCGGCCGGTACTGGTCCGGTGCAACATGCGGGGCGTCCCGGCAAGCCGGCTACAGGCGCCACGGCTCAGGCAGCACGGCTGGCCCTAGTGGGCCAGAAGCACGGCACAGGGCGCCTCGCGCAGAAGCAATGACGTGTCATCGCGCTCCACGGCCTGCTGCCAGAGCGGCGCCCCATACCCCCCCATGACCAGCAGGTCGGCAGCGACCTCTCGGGCGTAGCCGAGTACGGCACGCCCGTCACTCAGCGGACCGGCATCGGGATTCCGCACTTCGACCTGGATGTCATGGTCACGCAGGTAACGCATGGCTCCATCGAGCAGGCCTGCGGCGCGCCGGTCATGGCCGGCGCAGACAAGGTGGACCCGGTTCGCGGAAGCGAGCAGTTCCAATCCCCCGCTCACGGCGCGGCTGGCCTCCAGAGACCCGTCCCAGGCAATGCAGGCACAGTCGAATACCGCTTTGGGCGCGCCATTCTCACGCACGGCCAGGACCGGCTTGCCGCTGGTGCGGGCGGCGCATTCAAGGGCGGCGGCCGGTTCGCGCCACTGGTCACCGGACGGTGCTCGCATGACTATGAGATCACAAAGCCGGGCCTCATCGCCGAAGGCCTCTGCGGGCAGACCCACAAACGACATCAGGCGCCCGACCTGGCCGTTATCACCGGTTTCACGCATGGCGGAAAAGGCCGCGTGCGCGCGCTCCGATGCCGCCGAGGCTGCCGCGTCGAGCGCCGCCAGGACCGCTTCCATTCCATAAGTGGAGAAGGCTTCGCCGAGGAAGTCCGGTACGCTGGTCGAGTTGCGGCGGATGAACAGACCGTCGAGACGCGCGCCCTGCCCGCGACAGATGGACTGCCCATGCTCCAGCAACAGAGCATCTGTGTCATTGCCCTCCAAGATGGCGAGAACCCGTCGAATACCCATCCCACTCCCCTTTTCGGCCTGCAGTCCAATACCGGAGGGATCATCGGCGTTCCGGGCGGACAAATCCACCTCAATGGCCGATTGGCGGCGTGTGACGCGACGGACCGGACGGGCGTCCGTCTCAGAGACTGGCTCGGGCAACTCGCCAGTCGTCAGCGCTCTGGCCCCACAAATCGACCGTAATGGCAAATCCGGGCACCTCGACCTGGCGCCCGAGATCGCGCGAACCGAGCTTGCGGGCTACACCTTGGCTGGCGGCGTTGTCAGCGTGGATCAGGTGCACCACATCGGGCCATCCCAGCGTGTCGAAAGCATAATCGAGGGTCGCTGCGGCAGCTTCGGTGGCGTAGCCCCTGCCCCAGGTCGAGCGGTTCAGGGACCAGCCCACTTCCGGCTGCGGCCAGCCGTGCGGGAACCACGGCCCGACGCGGCCGATCCAGTTATTGCTGGACTTCTCGAAGACCGAGAAGAAGCCATAGCCGCGCAGCGCCCAGTGCCCGACGATGCCGCACAGGGAGCGCCAGACCAGCGCCGGCTCCTGCTGGCCGCCGATGAAGCGGGTGGTTTCCTCGTCCGCCATCAACGCACAAAGCGGCTCGAAATCATCGAGCGATGGAGGGCGAAGGATGAGCCGCTCTGTTTCGAGAACGATATCAGTCATGTCGACATCATGAGCGGCGACGGCCACAGCCGCAAGCCGGCCCACGATGGGGTTGGTGTAGAATGTGTTACAACTAACGATGGGTGGCAGCGCATCCGGGATGTCGCTAACCTTCCGCCCTTGGGGAGTAGGGGCCGTGTTGTGGTCCCGCCCGTGGTCCGGCAATTGCATGTTGAGCCACGGGTCAGTGCGTGGGGTGAGTCAACAAGGATGGCGATCCAGGACCGTCCGGGAGCCTTGCGGCTTCTTGTATACGTGATTGCAGCGGCCTGCCTGTCAGGCGGCATTGCCGGATGGGTGAGCGCTAGCGGCGCCCGCGAGGCCGTCGAGGCGATGGCCGCGGCCAGCTGGCTGCACACCTACCGCCTGATCTGCATGGCTACCCTGGTCATGCCGCAATTCCTCGTCATCAGCCTGTGGATCAACCAGCGAAGCGGCCGTGACGGCTGGCGCCTTGTGTCCAGCCTGCTGATCCTGCTCTTACTGGCCGGGCTGATCTCGCGGGTGCTCATCCTGTTCGGCAGCCAGGATGCCAGCCTTGCCTTCCTCGCCAGCCTCGGCCTGTGGGTGTTCGCGCTGTTTGCCATTGCCGTGGTCCAGCATGCCTGTCGCCCGGCCGGCTTCCTGTTGTGGATCCCCTTCGCCGTGCTCACCGCCGACACCATCATCAACTTCGAGATGATGCGTCTCCACACGGCCGTCATCGGCGCGCTCTGAGCGCAAGCCCGACATGAAAAAGCCGCCGGCCCGGTCGGGCGGCGGCTTGATCACGGCGCTCAGCTACCGGCTCAGGCCAGCTTCGGCTCGAGGCCCTTGCAGGCTTCGACAAGACCCTTCACGGCATCGACCGAATTGTCGAACATCTTCTGTTCGTCGTCATTGAGCTTGATCTCGACGACTTTCTCGACCCCGCCGGCACCGATCACCACCGGTACACCGACATAGAGATCGTCCTGGCCGAACTGGCCGGTCAGGTGAGCGGCACAGGGCAGGATACGCTTCTTGTCGCGCAGGTAGGCGACGGCCATCTCGATGGCGCTCTCGGCCGGCGCGTAATAGGCCGAACCGGTCCCCAGCAGGGCGACGATCTCGCCGCCGCCCTTGCGCGTGCGGTCGACGATGGCGTCCATCTTGTCCTGCGACGACCAGCCCATCTCGACCAGGTCGGGCACGGGGATGCCGGCCACGGTGGAGTAGCGCAGCAGCGGCACCATGGTGTCGCCGTGGCCGCCCATGACGAAGGCATTGACGTCCTCGACGGAAACCTCGAACTCGTCAGCCAGGAAATGGCGGAAGCGGGCGCTGTCGAGCACGCCGGCCATGCCGACGACCTTGTTGTGCGGCAGGCCGGAGAATTCGCGCAGGGCCCACACCATGGCGTCGAGCGGGTTGGTGATGCAGATCACGAAAGCGTCTGGCGCGTGCTTGGCAATGCCTTCGCCGACGGCCTTCATGACTTTCAGATTTATGCCCAGCAAATCGTCGCGGCTCATGCCCGGCTTGCGTGGCACGCCGGCGGTGACGATGCACACGTCGGCACCGGCAATAGCTTCGTAATCGTCCGAGCCGGCCAGCTTGCTGTCCTTGCCGAAAACCGGGCTGGCCTCGGCGATGTCCAGTGCCTTGCCCTTGGCCACGCCTTCGGCAATGTCGAACAGGACGACGTCGCCGAGCTCTTCGCGGGCGGCGATGTGGGCCAGAGTTCCGCCGATCATGCCGGAACCGATGAGGGCAATCTTGTTACGAGCCATGGATGGCGCTCCTTGGAAGTGGGACGAAGTTCGCCCGGGGTCTAGCGCTGCTGGCTGCGGACCGCAAGCCGGAGGGCGCGGCGAGCCGGATTTCAGCCTGCTAGGGCTCCGATGCGGGCGCGAGGTAGAAGGCCTCCTCGACCGCCACGCCGAGCTCGGCGGCGATCTTCAGGGCCAGCACGGTGGACGGGATGAAGACCCGGTTCTCCACCGTGTTGATGGTCTTGCGGGTGACCCCGACCGCCTCGGCCAGCTGGCCCTGGGTCAGACCCGCGCGGGCCCGCAGCTCCCGCAGATTATTGCCCAGCGGCGACGCGCTCATGCTTCGCCCTCTGCACCGTCCCGGGCGTGGAGCAGGAAGACGATGAGCGGCGTCAACACGCCGACGATCAACAAGCTGCGCAGCACGAGACCGGCCGACACTTGCGGTATTGCGGCAAAACCCACAGCGAGCGAGTCGAGGGCCTGGAACAGAGACACCACGGCGATCATGGCCGCCCATCCCCAGATCATCGCCAGCCGCTTGTGGTGATGGAACAGCTCGTCCTCGACAATGGCCTGGGCCCCGGCCTGCCCCAGCTTGCCGGCATAGACCAGGAACAGCGCCATCGAGATCGCCCAGCCCAGCGCACCGATCGCCATGATGACCGAGATCACCCCGGCCGCTGCGTCGCCAGCCGCGACACCCGGAAAATCCTGCACCAGCCAGGCGCCCTGCCAGACCAGGAAGGTTACGGCCGCAAGTGCCAGGGTCCGATTGCGGCGCTTGATGAGATTGCTGATATCGGCCATGGGGCCCTCCCGGTGTAACGCTTAGGTGATAGACACCTATGCGTTACACTTTGGGAAGTCAAGGTTACAGCACTCCAAGCCCGCTTGCCGGCCTCAGAGCAGGCCGATGAGCGGCCAGGCGACCATCACGGTACCGACCAGCCCGCCTGCAAACAGCAAGGTGCGCACCCAGGGCAGGCCGAGCCAGTAGGCCGGCAGGTACAGAACCCGGCAGACGCCGTAGAGCTGCGCCCCGACCATGGTCATCTCGGTCTGGCCGCCGACCAGGTGCACGATCAGCACCACCGGCGCGAACATGGCCAGGCTCTCGACCTGGTTGATGACGGCACGATTGGTGCGCCCGTGCAGGATGTCGGGAGTGTAGGGATCATCACGCGGCCCTGCCTGGCGGACCAGGCCGTACTTGAACACCCCGATCGTAGCCTGGACCACGATGGCCACGAACAGCACCACCACGCCCAGAAACAGCATCCAAAGTTCAACGGTCATGAGAGCCTCCCCGCTCTGCCTGAGTGAAACGTCAGGTTATATCGCGCCGCGGCAAACGCCAAAATCCGCCACGCCGAACATCGCCACGGCGCTGCCGCCTGGCGGTATGAGGATGCGACCGAGCCTCCAAGGACCCAAGTTGGCAAGGCGGGCTGGCTCGGAACGGTCCTCCAATAGTGCCGCTCCTCGCCGCCCGCAGCCCCGCCGGGGTCGCCGGCCGACATGACCGGCCGACCCGGACGAGCTCCGCTCTCCCCGCCCCCCCGGTTGTCTAGGCCGGGCCTCGAGCTGGTGCGAGGACGGGGCAAGTGTCTCACGGCTGAGAGGGGGTGGGGATAAAACGGGGCGAAAAAAAAGGGCGGCCCGCTGATTTCATTGAGAAAACCGCCACGGACGGTCGCTGAGAGTGCGGAGAAGAAAATTCTATGACCGCGTGAGCCTCCCTCTCCCTGGGGAGAGGGATCGAGGGAGAGGGGGGAAGCAAGGTCTGTCCGGAGAGGTTTTTCTTGTGGCGGGGACTCTCCGGGAGGGGCGGTGTCTCCCCCCTCATCCGCCCCTTCGGGGCACCTTCTCCCCGGGGAGAAGGGGGGTGTTGAGCCCGCCTCACGCAGGTCCTCCCCCTTGATGGGGGAGGTGGATCGCCGAGTCAGCGGCGAGACGGAGGGGGTGAATCCCGGTGCCTGACAGGTCTGCCACCGGGATTCACCCCTTCCGAGCCGAGGCTCGGCCTCGGCCCACCTTCCCCATCAAGGGGAAGGACCTCGTCCGGTGCGGCACCTCTCCCGCTTGGCAGGAGCGGGATGGCGCTAGTCGCGGGCGACCAGGGTTGCAGCGGCCTGGCCAATGGCCTCGTAGGCGACGGGGGCGATGACGTGGGGGGCGCTGGCATACTCGTTGGGCAGGCCGGTCTCGCTGGCCTGGAAGAGGTGATTGACGCCCGGGACGATAGAGATCGCGGCGTCCGGCCGCGCCGACCGGGCCACCTCGGCCTGCGGGCCGGGCAGGACCTGCAGGTCGCGCTCGGCATAGACGAAGGCGGCCGGGCCGTCATAGGCGGCGATCAGGGCCGGCATGTCGAGCGCCAGCAAGGCGGTAAACCAGGGACGACCGAACAGCTGGATATTCGGGGCCGCCTGTTCGGGCGACATGTTGAGTTCGGCAGTGGCGGCACGCACCGCGGCCTCGGTGTCCTCGGCGTCGCGGGCGGCTTCGATGAGCACGTCCTGGACCTGGCGGTTGGCAATGACGGCAAGTTCGCCGCCGCCGCTGGCGCGGATCAACGCGGCAGCCTGCTCATACAGCACCTGGTCGGCATTCGAGGTCATGCCGGCGAGGGACAGGATGAAATCCGGATCACTGTCTCTGGCGGCCAGGAAGGCGGTCACCGCGCCCTCGGAATGGCCAAGATAACCGGCGGAGGAAATCGCCTCGTGCGCCTTCAGCCAGTCGAGCGCCGCCACGGCATCGGCGGCGAAGTCATGCGAGGTGGCGGACATGTAGTCCCCGGTGCTGTCGCCGACGCCGCGATCATCGAGGCGCAGGGTCGCGATGCCGTGCTCGGCCAGCGCGCTGGCCATGGCCGCGAAGACCGGCCGGCCGAACATGGTCTCGTCGCGGTCCTGGGCCCCGGTGCCGGTCAGCATGACAAAGGCCGGAAACGGCCCGTCGCCTTCGGGCAGGCGCAACCAGCCGACCTGGGTGATGCCGCTGCCGGTGACGACGGCCTCGATGTCCCGACCCACCATGGGCGCAGGTTCGAACCTGGCTGCCTCGAACGCGTCGCCGCCCCGCACCAGGACCAGACCCATGGCCCGGCCCTGGGTGAAAGTGCCGTCCAACCGGTCGGGCGCCCCCAGGCGGGCCTCGTAGCGCGCATTGATGGACGGGAATTCGGCGACCAGCCTGTCGGCATCGGCGCTCATGCTGGCGGCCGGAATCTCGGCATTGCCCTGGTCGACACTGACCAGATGCCCGCTCAGCCCGTCCCCGGTTTCGCTGACATGCAGCTCGAGGCGAAGCTCCCCCATGCCGGTGTCCAGGGCGCCGCGCCAGACGCCCGCGAAATCCGGCGCCCCGGCCATAGCCGGCCCGGCCAGCGCCAGTCCGGCGAGGGCCGCAAGTGTCCATGACTTGATGATCTGCATGTTTATCCCCCTTGGGTCTGCCTGATCCGAAGCCTAGGCAGGAGTGCAGCGATCCGCGAGGGGGATTGGGCGCCCCCCAGTCCTATCGCTTGAGCGCCATCAGGACGCCATCGCCGATGGCCGTGAAGGCGGAATGGACGCGCTCGTCCTGGCGCACCTTGTCGGCGAGCGCCTTGAGCGCGGCGGTGTCCGCGTCCTCGGCCACCTTGGAAGGGTCGGCGACGCTGCCGCCCCACAGCACATTGTCGAACAGGATGAGCCCACCGGGCCGCAACAGGCCGAGCCCAGCTTCGTAATAGGCGTCATAGCCGGTCTTGTCGGCGTCGATGAACATCAGGTCGACCATGCCGCCAACTTCCGACTTGAGGTGCAGAAGGGTGTCCCGGGCATCACCGATGCGCAAGCCGATCTGCGGTGCCACGCCGGCATCAATGAAGTATTGCCGTGCCTTCGACGTGTACTCGTCGGACACGTCGCAGCCGTACAGCCGGGCCTGGTCACCGTGCATGTCCTTCATGGCCAGGATGGTTGCCAGGGCCGAATAGCCGGTGAACACACCGACCTCGACGGCCGTGCGGGCGTTCACCAGGCGCGCGCACATCTGCAGGAAGGCGCCCTGCTCGGGGCTGATCTGCATGCGCGAGATGTCGCCCATGGCGTCGGTCTCGCGTCGGCAGCGGGCCAGCACCTCGTGCTCGGGCGGATTGGCATCGCGGACGTATTCGGTGAGCGTCTCGTCGAGACCGATGGATCGTGACATGGCGGCACCCTCGCTGTTCCTGGACAGGCTAGCGGTCCCGGCCGGACGCGCCAACCGGGATGCGATGCGACAGCGATGACTTGCGCGGCGCGGCCGTCACGCCGCCTGGATGCGACGTCACAATGGCTGTTGCGATGCGGGTCAGTCCCCGTGCCAGTGGCGCATCGACAGATTGCGAATGCGCTCTCCGTCGACTTCCATGCCGCCGCGAAAAGCGATGCCCTCCCTGGTACCAATGGCGTCCGGTTCGATCTGCCCAGAGACCAGGACATCTCCCACCTCGTCGCTGCGCCCTTCGAAGGTGAACTCGCCCTCGGTCAGAACGAGGCGGGTCGCCCGGACCCTCTCGACAACGGCCGGGCTCTCGCCCAGCTCCGTCATGATGGTTCCGCCAGACGGGTCCGCGAACTCGACCCAGACCGGCGCCTCGGCGGCCAGCCGACCGCCGTCGGTGGGCGCGGGCCAGTCCATGTCCCGGCCAATATAGACATGGAGCAAAGTCCAGTCGCCGAATACCAGCTCGGAATGCGGCACGTAGTATCCGTCGAAGCCCAAACCGGCTTGGAACTCCACGCTGTTGCCGGGCGGTGGCGATGCAGTCCCGGCAACCGCCTCAGCGGAGGCGACGGCCTCGGATGGACCAGCGGTGCTGTCCACAGGCGGTGAGCAGGCCACGGCCAGTCCTGCCAGCGATATCAATACCAGATTCTGCATGTACTCCCCCTCACAAGTACCGGCCGGGGTCCGGGTCTCTCGCTCACCGGCCCTTGCCGGCAGTGCGAAACATTGAAACGGAACGTCCGGGCCATGCCCCAAAACAAGGAGATCGCCGACCCGCCGGGTCGGCGATCTGTTTCTCTGTCCGGAAACCCGTTCAGACTAGCGCTGCGGCTCGCCTTCGGCTTCCTCTTCCATCTCTTCAGCAGCCTCTTCCATGTCCTGGGCCATTTCCTCGGCCTCGTCCTGCATGGTCTCGCCTGCTTCTTCCATCATTTCGCCAGCATCATGGGCCGCTTCTTCCATGGCTTCACCGGCGTCGTGCGCGGCTTCTTCCATGGCATTGCCGGCATCATGTGCGGCGTCCTCGGTTTCCTGGACGGCCTCGTCCATGTCGGCTTCGGTTTCGTCAGCCGGCTGGCAGGCGGCAGCAAAAAGAGCAGCCGCGAGGCTGGCACCGAGAACGAATTGTTGACGCATGGTTTCCCCCTGAATATTGCGCAGCCGTAATATCTCACGTCTTGCCTTGCCTGCAAAGTGAAAACAGCGAGTTATCCCGCCTCGAAATGTTGTGCCGCCAAATATTCGTGAGTTCGCATCTCCATCAGGCGCGAAGCTGTCCTTTCAAACTCGAAAGATCCGTCGCCGGATGGGTACAAATCGTCGGGCTCACCGGCCGCGCTCATGACCAGCTTCGTCCTGGCCTCGTACAGGGCATCGATCAGCGTCACGAAGCGTTTGGCTTCATTGCGCTTTTCCGGTGACATGAGAGGCACGTTCTCGAGCAGCACGGTGTGGAAGCGGTCGGCCAGGGCGAGGTAGTCGGCGGCACCCAGCGGGCGGGCGCACATCTCGGCAAAGCTGACCCGGGCCACGCCGGCGGCTTCGCAATTGACCACCAGCTGGCGCCCCTTCACGTCAAGGCTGCAATGCTGGGGCGTGGCGCCCTGGGTCAGCCGCTCCCAGGCATCGTCCATGGCCAAGTCGGCTTCCGCGCCGAGCGGGCAGTAATAGATCGGCGCCGCCTCGAGCTGGCGCAGCCGGTGATCGGTGCCGCCATCGAGCTCGAACACGTCGACGCGGGCTTTCAGCAACTCGATAAAGGGCGTGAAGAGCTGACGGTTGATGCCGTCGCGATAAAGGTCATCGGGGTGCCGGTTTGAGGTGGCGACAACGACAATACCGGCCTCGAACATGGCTTCGAACAGCCGACCGAGGATCATCGCGTCGGCGATGTCGGTAACCTGGAATTCGTCGAAGGCGAGCAGGCGGGCCTCGCTGGCCAGGGCCTGGGCAACCGGCGGGATCGGATCGTCCGCGGCCCCCCTGACATATTCAGGCCGGCGCTTGCGCTCGGACCGGTCGAGCGTGCGCCAGGCAGCGATGCGGGCGTGCACGTCCTGCATGAATTCGTGAAAATGGACGCGCCGCCGCGGAGTGATGCGGGCGCAATCCATGAACAGGTCCATGAGCATGGACTTGCCGCGCCCGACGCCACCCCACAGGTAGAGCCCCTTCGGCGGCGGCTTGGGACGCCCGAACCAGGGCTTGTGGCCCGGCTTCCAGTGCCGCAGCCGGCCGGCCAGTTCGGTCAGGGCGGACGCGGCCCGCTCTTGGTCGGTGTCGGCAATGAGCCGGCCCTCTGCCACGCGACTTCGCCAGATCGAAAGCGGTGTCTTCATGCTGTCAGGCTTGGGGTGCGCCGCCCGCGAGGTCAACCGGCTAGCCGACCGGCCACAGGCGCCAGATGGCGAGCCCTGCGAGAGCGATGGTCAGCCCGCCTGCGACAAGCAGCCAGACGGGGCGCCGGATTTCACGCATGCAGGGCCTCCAGGGCGGTGCGGAACGCGGCCGGAAGCTCGACCGGCCGGCGCGTTTCGCGGTCGACATAAACATGCACGAAATGACCCTCGGCGGCAGCGGCGGTTTCACCTTCCGCGAACAGGCCGATCTGGTAGCTGACCGAGGACCTCCCGAGGCGCGAGACGGCCAGTCCGGCTTCGAGCGTCTGGGGATAGGCCAGCGGCGCAAAATACCGGCACCCGGTCTCGACCACCAGACCGATCACCGCGCCGGCGTGGATGTCGAGGCCGGCCCGGTCGATCAGGACGCTGTTCACGGCCGTGTCGAAGAAGCCGTAATAGGCGGCATTGTTGACGTGGCCATAGACATCATTGTCGGCCCAGCGGGTCGGCAGGCGGGTCCAGTGCCGATAGGCAGAGCGGGGTCGCGGCTCGGGGCGGCTCACAACACGGCCTCATAGCAGTCGCGGGCCGCCTCCAGCGTCATGGCGCGCGGATTGTTGACCAGCAGGCGCTCGACCTTCATGGCCGCCTCGGCCAGCCGGGGCAGGTCATTGTGACTGATCCCGCACTGCGACAGGCGCCGCTCGATGCCCACCGCCTCGGCGATGCGCTCCATCTCGGTGATCAGGGCCGCCGATCCGGGGTTGGCGAGACCGATATGGGCGGCCAGCTCGCTATACAGCGGCTCGGCGCTGGGCGCATTGAAGCGCAGGACCGGCGGCAGCATCAGCGAGTTCGACAGCCCGTGCGGGATGTGGAACAGGCCGCCGAGCGGATAGGCGAGCGCGTGCACGGCGCCGACCGGGGCATTGGCGAAGGCCTGGCCGGCCAGCAGGGCGCCGGTCAGCATGTCGGCCCGGGCGGCGCGATCGGAACCGTCCGAACAGGCGCGCTCTATGGCCCCGTGCAGCTTTGCCAGCCCGGCCAGGGCGAGGGCGTCGGACACCGGGTTCTTGGCGATTTTCGACGTGTAGGCCTCGATGGCGTGGACCATGGCATCGATGCCGGTAGCGGCGGTGACGGCGCGCGGCAGGCCGAGGGTGAGGTCGGCGTCGAGCACGGCGAGATCGGCATAGAGGGCCGGGTCATTGACCCCCATCTTGGCACCGTCGGCCAGCGTGATGACGCTGATCGGGGTGACTTCCGACCCGGTGCCGGCGGTGGTCGGCAGGAGGATGAGCGGCAGGCGTTCGGCGCGCACCCGGTTGACACCGTACATGGCTTCGAGCGGCTGGTCGGTGCCGAGCAACACGGCCACCAGCTTGGCCGCGTCCATGGACGAGCCGCCGCCGAAACCGATCACCACACCGGCACCGAACTCACGGGCCTGCTGCGCCGCCGCCAGCACCACGCGGTCTGGCGGGTCGGCCTCGACGGCATCGAACACCTCGACCGGGAGGCCCGCCGCCCGCAGGCTGGCGATCGCCGGGTCGAGCAGGCCGAGGCCGCGCACCTGGGCGTCGGTAACCAGGAAGACCGGGCGGGAACCGGACGTCCAGAGCTCCGCCAGAGACGCCAGGCTGGCGCTCGAACCGGGTTCGACATGGATGTGGGGAACCGTGCGGAACTCGAAACGGCTCATTGCCAACCCCCTGTTACAGTTAACTTCCGGACACCAGTTCGAAGCGTGGGCCGACTGCGATCCGTGATCAAGCGCCATGCCCGACAATAATTGTCTAGGCAATTGATTTTGCCCGCATCGTTGCTAACGTCCAGGCTGTATCCAGGTTTTCTCCTCCTCAAACGGGCGAGTCGTCATTTTGAAATACTGGCCCGACCGGCTTCGGCGCGCCTAGATTCAACCGAACAAGACAAGAAAATAAGCGTGGCGTGGCATGACGGTTCGAGTTGAACTGATTGAAAATGATCGATTTATCGAGGTGATCGCGACGGGTCAGGTGACCCGCCGTGAAGCCGGTTGGGCGACCGAGCGGACGCGCGAGCTGAGCGAGGCGCACGACATCCTCGGCGTGCTGGCCGACTGCTCGCAGAGCGACGGCGCGGGGTCCGCAGCCCTGACCCACGAATATATCGAGAACTTCCTGCTCGCCTTCGACCGTCGCAAGGTGGTGGCCTATGTGCGCTCGCCGGTCGCGCGCCCGCATGAAGACCGGCGCCTGCTGGCCGCGCTCGCGGACAGCCGGGTCGAGGCTCGCACCTTCGGGCAGCGCCAGTCGGCACTGGTCTGGTTGTCGGAAACGGTCGCCGCCCGCAGCTGATATCAACCCACCCAACTGAAAAGCCCCCGGCACCGGCGTGCCAGGGGCTCTCTTTTGCGTCCGTTCCGGAGCCCGGTCAGCCCATGGTCGGGATGACGAAGGCCTGGTCGCCGATATCGCCGGTCGGCCAGCGCTGGGTCACCGTCTTGATCTTGGTGAAGAAGCGGATGCCGTCCGTGCCGTACTGGTTGGTGTCGGTAAAGGCCGAGCGCTTCCAGCCGCCAAACGAGTGGTAGGCCACCGGCACCGGGATCGGCACATTGATGCCGACCATGCCGACCTGCACCTTGGCGGCGAATTCGCGCGCTGCCAGGCCGTTGCGGGTGAAGATGGCGACGCCGTTGCCGTACTGGTGGGCGCTCGGCAGATGGGCTGCCTCCTCGAGGTCCTTGGCTCGCACGACCTGCAACACCGGGCCGAAGATCTCTTCCTGGTAGGACGACATGTCGGTGGTCACATTGTCGAACAGGGTCGGGCCGATGAAGAAGCCGTTCTCGTGGCCCTGCAGCTTGAAGCCGCGACCGTCGAGCAGCAGGTCGGCGCCCTCGTCGACACCCTTCTGGATCCAGTTCTCGACGCTCTGCTTGTGAGCGGCGGAGACGACCGGGCCGTAATGCGCCTTGTCGTCGGTGGACACGCCGACGCGCAGGCTGGCCGCCTTGTCCTTGATCCGGGCGACGAACTCGTCGGCGGTCTTCTGGCCGACCGGGACCGCGACGGGCAGCGCCATGCAGCGTTCGCCAGCGGAGCCGAAAGCGGCGCCGAGGAAGTCGTTGACGACCTGGTCCATGTCGGCGTCGGGCATGATGATGCCGTGGTTCTTGGCCCCGCCCATCGCCTGGAAGCGCTTGCCGTTGGCGGCGCAGGTCTGGGCGATGTACTGGGCGATATTGGACGAGCCGACGAAGCTGACGGCCTTGATGTCGTCATGGTGCAGCAGCGCATCGACGGCGGTCTTGTCGCCGTGCACGACCTGCAGGATGCCTTCCGGCAGGCCGGCCTCGATCATCAGCTCGGCGAGGCGGACCGGCACTGACGGGTCCTTTTCCGACGGCTTCAGGATCATCGCATTGCCGGTGGCCAGGGCCATGCCCATGAACCACATCGGGATCATGGCCGGGAAGTTGAACGGCGAGATGCCGGCGACCACGCCGAGCGGCTGGCGCATGGAGTAGACGTCGATGCCCGGACCGGCGCTCTCGGTGTACTCGCCCTTCATCAGGTGCGGCACGCCCATGGCGAACTCGATCACTTCCAGGCCGCGGATCAGGTCGCCCTTGGCATCGTCGATGACCTTGCCGTGTTCAGACGACAGCAGCCGGGCCAGATCGTCCATCTCCGCCTCGACCAGCGCCTTGTACTTCATCAGCACGCGGGCGCGGCGCTGCGGATTGGTGGCCGCCCAGGCCGGCTGGGCCGCCTTGGCCTTGGCCACGGCGTCCGCAACCTCGTCCGGGGTGGCGAACTGGACCCGGGCCTGCACGTCGCCGCTGTTCGGATCGAACACGTCGCCGAACTGACCGGAGTTACCGGTGACGGACTGGCCATTGATGAAATGATGAATCTCGCGCGTCATGGACGGGGCTCCCGATGGCTCGTGAAGGGCGACCGAGACGGCCGCATCTGGCGGCTGACTTAGTATGCGCGAGGGCAGCTGTCGAGGGAGGGACGCGGCGCGTCCCGCCGGTTCAGGACAGAGAGGATTTGGCCGGGCCCCGGCCCGCAGTCAAAAAGGCTCGGACCCGGGTCATCATGTCGGCCCGGCCGACGCCACGCGACTTGTGGGTCGGGCTCGACACGCTTTCGAGGCTGGCGCGGGCCTGCGTCGCCGTGACCGCCTTGCGCTTGCGGAACACGGCCGTGTCACCGCCGATGCGATCCTGCAGGGCCCAGGCCTCGTCCGACATCAGGGCATCGGCCAGGCGCGCGGAGGCGCCCGTGTCGGCACCGAGCAGGACGAGCACGCCGCCCTCGGCCAGGTGGGACGCCACATGGCGCCAATGGCCGGCCAGTGCCGGGAAACCGCTGCGGGCGCTGATGATGGCGAGCGCCAGCGGGCCCTCGTCATTGGCCTTGTTGGGCGTGGGACCGCCACGCAGCGCGTCGGTTGGGATGGAGCGCCGGTCACAAACGGCCTGGAAACCGTCAATCTCGGAGAGCGGTGCGATGACGTCATGACGGGCGCCGCGGCGCAGGCATTCGGCGCCGATCTCGTCGGCCCCGATCTGCAGGGTGCGGTCACCGGGCTTGACCACCATGGCGATGAAGTCGGCCACCAAGTCGTCCTCGATACGGGCGCGGCGAACCGGCAGTTTGCGGACTTTACCGGCCGAATTGAGGGTCTGGAGTGTCATGGCGCGTCCCGTTCGTGAACAGTTCGTTAATTTACCCCTCGGCCGACGCAAGCGGCGGGCCACCCCGTAAAGGTTTCGCTAACCCTTGCAGCAGCACGCCGCGCAAGGTCATTGTGTAATGGCTCAGCAAGAGGTTCTGTTCCGGCATGACCGATCATTCGTCACACGAAGAGACAGCCCGGGCACGCCATATCGTGGACGAGCTCATCGAGGACCGTGCGCCTCACCTCATCGATACGCCGTTCTGGCCGCTGATCCGCGTGCTGGGCTATCCGCTGCTGGGTTATCGCAAGGCGGTCGAGATGGCCGACGCCCTGCGCCCCCTGAGCGGTACGGAATGCCTCGACTGGGCATCCGACTATCTCGACCTGGATGTGAACACGCACGGGCTCGACTACCTGCCGGCGTCCGGAGCCTGTGTCATCGTGGCCAATCACCCCGGCGGCATTGCCGACGGGATCGCGGTTTGGGATGCCATCCGCGAGAAGCGCCCCGACGCCATCTATTTCGCCAATCGCGATGCGCTGAAAGTGTGCGCAGGCCTGGAGGAGCGCGTCATACCGGTCGAGTGGCGCGAGACCAGCCGGTCGCGCGGACAGAGCCGCGACGTGCTCAAGCGAGCCTTCACCGCCTTCAAGGACGAGCGCTGCATCGTGCTCTTCCCGTCCGGGCGGATGTCGGAGTGGAGCTGGTCGCGCTTCAAGCTGCGCGAGAAACCGTGGCAGCCGACGGCGATCTCGCTGGCCCGCAAGTTCGACGCCCCGGTCATTCCGCTCGCCGTGCGCCAGCGCATGCCGCTGCTCTACTACATCCTCGCCCAGGTCAACGAGGAGCTGAAGGACATGACCATATTCCACGGCCTGATGGGCAAGAAGGACGCGCGCTACAAGCTGGCCTTCGGCCGCCCCTACCATGTCGGGCCTCAGGACGGGTCGGATGCCCAGGTCACCGAGATGATGCGCGAAATCTGCGAGCGCAGTGCCTGGGGGCACTGAACCGGTTATGGGCGCGCCTGTATCGCACCCCGCTTGATCACGGTTTCGACCTGGCGCAGGGCTGCGATATTCGCGAGCGGATCAGCCGTGAGAATGATCAGATTGGCCCGCAGCCCTGGGGCGATCGTCCCGAACTCGTCTTCGAGGCCCACACTTCGCGCGCCATTGCGGGTTGCCGCCACGAGCGCCTCGGCAGGGGACAGTATATCTGCCTCGACCAATAGCTCGATCTCGCGGACCACGCTGGGCACAGTCTCGTCCGGCGGCAGAAAGAAGTCGGTTCCCGTGCTGAAAGCGATTCCGGCAGCGCTGGCTTCGCGCGCGATCTCGGTCATCAGCTCGGCCGTGCAGCCCCCGCCCCCGCCCGTGATCACATAGGGCAAATAGGTGGCATCGAGGAGGATGTCGGCCTCCGCCATCGCGGCGTAGAGCTGCCTCATTTCCGGACTGTCCGCGGCGACCAGGCCCGCTTCGAACCGCGGTCGCGGATCGGCCGGCGGGCGCTGATGCGTGTAGGGAACATTGCTGGCGGGATCGAGATCGGCATCCTGCCAGGCCAGCCAGCACAGATGGGACATGCTGTCGACACCCGAGCGGGCGATGGCAAGCGGGCGGTCAGGGAAGACCGCGCTGTGAGCCCAGGCCTGGAGACCTTGACCATGCACCGCCTCGGTCACCGCCGAGATCACCGGCGCGTCGACGCCGACATAAAATTTGACGCCGCTGGCGCCGCTCGCGGCAGCCCGTGCAGCGACCTCCTCAGGCGCGTTGTCGGCCGTGACCAGCTGCATGTAGTCGGCGGTACCGCGCTCCATCGGTGCCGACGCCCGGCCGACCCGCGGGTCGAGAGCGATGAAGTCGGGGCCGGCGAGGATCGCAGAGTAGTAAACATCGGGACCAAACCGATCGCCCCGCGCCAGCTGGGCCTGCAATGGCTGCAGGAGGCGAGCATCGCCTGCCATGTCGCGCACCGTGGTAACGCCGCCGGCGAGCATGCGGTCCAGCTCGGCCTGGAGGGCCGCTTCGTTTGACCCAAGTCCGCGCATCATCAGGTGAACGTGGGAATTGACCAGGCCGGGCATAACGTGGCGGCCGGGCCGGTCGAGTATCTGCTCGGCTTGATAGGGCGCCATGCCAGTCGCCGGTCCAACCGCGACAATCGTCTCACCACGGATCAGGATGACGGCGTCGGGGATCGGCTCGGCACCGGTGCCGTCGATCACCGTGACCCCCGTGATGGCGAGGGAATATGGATCCGGCGCGGTTGTACAACCGGCCAGCGAGACCAAGCAGGCCAAAACGAGCAGTCGCATGACAGGTTTCCCGGTTGCGCCGGACAACCTTAGCGAGCCCGGGCCCGGGCGTCGAGGCGCTAGGGGTTGGCGACCGCCCCCTCCTTCTGCCCGCTGGTGTCATACCAGTCGATCCGCCGGGTCAGGGCCATGGCGGCGCCGAGGCCGGCGAAGGCGAGCAGCGAGCCGATCAGCAGGGCGTAGTCCTCGATCAGGATCAGCGTGTACTGCATGGCATAGACCACGGTCATGGCCGCGAACACGGCCAGGCCGAGGCGGCGATTGTCAAACACGCTCATGGCGTACAGCCCGCTCAGACTGACCGTGGCGACCGCCGAGGCCGAATAGGCCAGGAGATTGGACGTGTGCTCGGTCAGCGCCAGCAGGAGCAGGTAGAACAGCACCTGGGCGAGACCGATCAGGAGGTATTGCGCCGGGTGGATGCGCTGCGCCGCGCGGGCCTCGATGAGGAACAGCATCAGCATCACGAAGCCGATAAAGAAGAGCGCGTATTTCAGCGAGCGCCCGACCTGCTGGTAGTCATTGGCCGGGGTCACCAGGCGCGTCCCGAAAGCCTGGCTGTCGAGGGTGAAACGTTCGCCGCCCTGGGCCGTGAACACGGTCGGCACGCCGCGGGCCAGGTAGGGGATCTGCCAGTGCGCCGAATGGCCGTCGGCGGTGATGTCGCGGCTGACCGGCAGGAAACCGCCGAAAAAGCCCGGATGCGGCCAGTCTGAGGCCAGGGTGACCTGCGTCTCCTTGCCGGACGCAGCGAGGCGCAGGCTGGTTGCGCCATTGATGGCCAGCGTCATGTCGAAGGCGATGGCCTGGCCCGGCGCCAGGCCGGACAGCGGCGCCCGCACGCCGCGCCAGTCCTCGCGATCAAAGGCGGTGCCAGGCTCGAAGTCGAGCGGGACACCACGACCGGAAATGGCGACATCGAGCGGGCGTGCCACGCCGCGCAGATCGCTCAGGGCGACGACGAAGGCCGCGCCGGACCAGTCGACCTCACTGCCCTCGGGCAAATGCGCGGCGAGGTCGGGCATGTCGAAGCGGCCGGTGGCGCGGATTTCGGCGCCATAGACGGGAACTTCGTAAATCCCGCGACGGCGCAGCGATACGCTCTGGTCGACGGCGGTCTCGATGCTGGCGGCGGAAACCAGAACGTGGTCCTGCCGGTATTCCACGGTGCGGGTCTCGGGCCGGGCCCGGTCCGCGGTCTGGGTCACGGGCAGGCGGTAGGGCAGGGCGATGAAGGGGCCGCGCACGATCTGCTCGCCGCCGGTCAGGGCCCCGACCTCGCGACTGACCGTGTCGGCGCGCTCCGAGCGCTCCCAGGACAACAGGCTGACAAAGCCCAGCGGCACGCCGAGCAGCAGCACGATGGCCCCGACCAGAAGAAGTTTCAGCCCCAGCGCGCGGCTCGTCCTGTGACCCAGCATGATGTCCTCTCCCGGTTATCCCGGTGGCACGCTGGAACGGGATGAGGGAGGTGGCAAGGCGGAAAAGGGGCGATTTCGGACATCGCCACCCCCTGCGGGGGAAAGCCCCGCTTGGCGGACCATGGATCGGCCCAGTCCCCCGCGGGCAGATGCCCGCGACCGCTTCGCCTTTCGCCGGCCCGACCAAGGCGGCCCGAATGCCCAGTTTACCGTGTTGATGCGCGAGATCTGCGAGGACAGCGCCACGGGGCGCACGATCAAGCCGATGAAGGTATGAGAAAGGCAGAGTTTTTCCGTTTTCCCCGGCGCAGGCCGGGGCCTCGAATCCGCTCCGCGCCCGCAATGGGAGACACCGGGAACTCGACCCCCGTTTCGAGGCCCCGCCATGAAGGCGGGGAAAACACTCGTGCGGGGTTAAAAGGAAGAAGCCCCGGCCTGCATGACCGGGGCTTCTGTTCCTGCAAACTGGCGCGGCCTCAGCCCTCGCGTTCCGCCAGCTTCTTCTTGATATTGCCGATCGCCTCGGCCGGGTTGAGACCCTTGGGGCAGACCTGGGCACAGTTCATGATGGTGTGGCAGCGATACAGCTTGAAAGTGTCGTCGAGGGCGTCGAGGCGTTCGCCGGTGGCTTCGTCGCGGCTGTCCTCGATCCAGCGATTGGCCTGCAGCAGGGCGGCCGGACCGTAATACTTGTCGCCATTCCACCAGTAGGACGGACAGGCCGTGGAGCACGAGGCGCACATGATGCACTCGTACAGGCCGTCGAGCTTCTCGCGCTGCTCCGGGGACTGTTTCCATTCCTTTTCCGGGGCCGGCGTGTCGGTCTTGAGATACGGTTCGATCTCGCGGTGCTGGGCGTAGAAATTCGTCAGGTCCGGGATCAGGTCCTTGACCACCGGCTGGTGCGGCAGCGGCGAGATGGTGATGGTGCCCTTGTACTCGTCGATGCCCGAGGTGCAGGCGATGGTGTTGCGGCCGCCGATATTCATCGAGCAGGAGCCGCACACGCCCTCGCGGCAGGAGCGCCGGAAGGCGAGCGAGGAATCGATGTTGGACTTGATCCAGATCAGGGCGTCCAGGACCATCGGCCCGCAATCGTCCATGTCGACCTTGTAGGTGTCCCAGGTCGGGCCGCCCTCGCTCTCCGGGTCATAGCGGTAGACCCGGAAGGTGCGCAGATTCCTGGCGCCCTCCGGCTTCGGATGGGTCTGGCCCTTGCGCGGCTGCGAGCCCTTGGGAAGTGTCAGCTGTACCATGGCATATTCCCCTTAATAGACCCGCGCCTTGGGCTCGATGTAATCGATCTCGTTGGACATGGTGTAGGTGTGCACCGGGCGGTAGTCGATCTTGATGTTGCCGGCCTCGTCGCACCAGGTCAGCGTGTGCTTCATCCAGGTCTCGTCATCGCGCTCGGAGAAGTCCTCGCGGGCGTGGGCGCCGCGACTTTCCTTCCGGTTGGCGGCGCTGTTGACGGTGACCGCGGCCTGGGCCAGCAGATTGTCCAGCTCGAGGGTTTCCATCAGGTCGGTATTCCACACCATGGTGCGGTCGGTGACACCGATATCGGCCATCCCGGCATAGACCTTCTTGATCTTCTCGACGCCTTCCTCGAGCACGTCGCCGGTGCGGAAGACGGCGCAGTTTTCCTGCATCGACTTCTGCATTTCCAGACGCAGCTTGGCGGTCGGCGTGCCGCCCTTGGCCTTGCGGTACTTGTCGAGACGGGCCAGCGAATTCTCGCCATCGCGCGCCGTCAGGGTCGGCTGAGAGGCACCCGGCTTGACGGTCTCACCGAGGCGCAGACCGGCGGCGCGTCCGAACACGACCAGGTCAATCAGCGAGTTGGAGCCGAGACGGTTGGCCCCGTGCACCGACACGCAGGCGGCCTCGCCGACGGCCATCAGGCCCGGCACCACGGTGTCGGCATCATCACCGACCTTGGTCAGGACCTCGCCGTGATAATTGGTCGGGATGCCGCCCATATTGTAGTGCACTGTCGGCAGGACCGGGATCGGTTCCTTGGTCACGTCGACGCCGGCAAACACCCGGGCGCTTTCCGAAATGCCCGGCAGGCGTTCGGCCAGGACTTCCGGGTCGAGGTGGTCGAGGTGTAGGTGGATGTGGTCCTTGTTGGGACCGACGCCGCGACCTTCGCGGATCTCGATGGTCATCGAGCGCGACACCACATCGCGCGAGGCCAGGTCCTTGGCCGACGGCGCATAGCGCTCCATGAAACGCTCGCCTTCCGAATTGGTCAGATAGCCGCCCTCGCCGCGCGCGCCCTCGGTGATCAGGCAGCCGGCGCCGTAGATGCCGGTCGGGTGGAATTGCACGAATTCCATGTCCTGCAGCGGCAGGCCGGCGCGCAGCACCATGGCATTGCCGTCACCGGTACAGGTGTGGGCCGAGGTGGCGGAGAAGTAGGCGCGGCCATAGCCGCCGGTGGCCAGCACCACGGTCTGGGCGCGGAACCGGTGCAGCGTCCCGTCATCGAGCTTCCAGGCGGTGACACCCCGGCACCGGCCCTCATCATCCATGATCAGGTCCATGACGAAGTATTCGATGAAGAACTCGGTCTCGTTGCGGACCGACTGGCCGTACAGGGTGTGCAGCATGGCGTGGCCGGTGCGGTCGGCGGCGGCACAGGTGCGCTGCACGGGGCCCTCGCCGTAATTGCGCGTCATGCCGCCGAAGGCACGCTGGTAGATCTTGCCGTCCTCGGTGCGCGAGAAGGGCACGCCCCAGTGCTCCAGCTCGTACACCGCGTCCGGCGCGTTGCGGCACAGGTATTCGATGGCGTCCTGGTCACCGAGCCAGTCGGACCCCTTGACGGTGTCGTACATGTGCCAGCGCCAGTCGTCCTCGCCCATGTTTCCGAGCGAGGCGGAGATGCCGCCCTGCGCCGCCACGGTGTGCGAGCGGGTCGGGAAGACCTTGGAGATGCAGGCGGTCTTGAGACCGGCCTGGGAGGCGCCAAGGGCAGCGCGGAGGCCGGAGCCGCCGGCGCCGACGACCACGACGTCGTAGGTATGATCGTTCCAGGTGTATTCGGCCATCGTGTTGGGTCCGTTACAGAGCGAGTTTGACAAGGGCGAAGACGGTGATCAGCCACAGACCGGCCACCAGCAGGGTATTGCCGATCAGCAGGGCCGCCTTGGTACCCGTCTTGGAGATGTAGTCCTCGATGACTTCCTGGATACCCATGCGCATGTGAAAGAATGCCGCAGTCAGGGTGAGCAGGGTCACGATGGCGCCCCAGGGCGAGGCGAGGAAGGCGCGCGTGGCGGCCGGGTCCGGGGCCCCGGAGGTCGCCAGCATCCACACGAAGACCGGCATCAGCACAAACAGCGCGATGGCCGAGACCCGGTGGGCGATCCAGTGGGCCGCGGCGTGGCCGGACGTGCCCATGCCGCGAACCTGCGACGTCGGAGTGCGATAATCGGGCATGGTCAGATCCCCACGAAAAGCCAGATGGCGGCGGTCGGGACGACCGAGCCGATCATGATCAGGATAGAGCGCAGATTGGAGCCTTGAGGGTCGTAGCCCTTGCCGGCATCCCAGACCAGGTGGCGCAGGCCGTTGAGCCAGTGATAGCTCACCGCCCAGGTCAGCACGATCAGGCCGAGCCGGGTCAGCCAGGCCATCCAGCCCTCGAACAGCCAGGCGATCGAGCCCTCGGCGTTGAAGGCCAGCAGGACGATCCAGACGGCTATGGCGACGGCGCCGATATAGTTGATGATGCCGGTGGCACGGTGGAGGATGGAGGACGCCATGGTGGCGTGCCAGCGCCACACCTGCAGGTGTGGCGAAAGCGGGCGCGGATCAGACCACTCGGAAGCCATGTGGGCAGCCTTTCGGTTTGGGAGGACGGAAGCCGCAGGCGCGGACTCCGGAACACGGTATAGCCTCGTTTGCACAGCACAATAGGCCGCAAAGTGTCAGGGTCAACGCGGGCATGAGCGCACCGCTGACACCCTGCCGACATTTCGGTGTCGGCCCGGCCCCACGATCCGGGATGACCCGGCAGGCGTAGACGTCTAGATTGAAATCCCAGCGAGGAGCCCGCCCATGTCCCAGTCCCGTCCCAGCGCCGTGATTACCGGTGCCTCCACAGGTATCGGTTACGCCTGCGCCAAGCGCCTGGCCGATGAAGGCTGGCAGGTCTTCGGCTCGGTACGCAAGCAGGCGGATGCCGACAAGCTGCGCGCAGAGCTCGGCGAGGCGGTGACGCCACTGCTGTTCGATGTCACCGACAGCGACGCCATCGCCAGGGCCGCCGAACAGGTGCGCCAGGCACTCGACGGCCACACCCTCAACGGTCTGGTCAACAATGCCGGCATCGCCGTGGCCGGTCCGCTCACCCTGCTGCCGATCGCCGAGTTTGAAAAGCAGATGGCGATCAATGTCACCGGCGTGGTGCGCGTCACCCAGGCCTTCGCGCCGCTGCTCGGCGTCGACGAGGCGCTCGAGGGCGAGCCGGGCCGGATCGTCATGATGTCCTCGATGGCGGGCAAGATGGGGGCGCCCTTCCTGGGCCCCTATTCCGCCTCCAAGCACGCTGTCGAGGGCCTGTCCAAATCACTGCGCCGCGAGCTCAATCCGTGGGGCATCCAGCTCGTCGTGCTCGGCCCCGGCGCGGTGGCGACACCGATCTGGGAGAAGGCCGAGGACATCGACCCGGAACCCTACAAGGACACGCGCTTTTACAAGCCGCTGACCAAGATCCGCGACTACATGACCCGGACGGGCCCGGAAGGCTTCCCGCCGTCGAGGATCGCCGACCGGGTGTTCAGGTCGCTGACCGATGACAAGCCCAACTTCCGCTACGCCATCGTGCCGGACCGGCTGACCAACTGGACCCTGCCGCGCCTGCTGCCGGAGCGTTTTGTCGACAATCTGGTGACCAAGCGGTTGGGGCTGAAGCGGCGGTATCGGTAGGACTATCGGAGCCTCCCCGGCGTTTTCCCCGCCTTCATGGCGGGGCCTCGGATCGGTTCTCTCGCCTGCAATGCGAGAGAATTGGAGCGCGCAAAGGATTGGAGGCCCCGGCATGCGCCGGGGAAAACCGGTGGTCGCTTGGAAGTCGCCAAGAATGCGCGCCCACGCGCGGAGAGAGCCATTGATCTCATGTCAGCCAGCGGGCCTCAGGGGCTTGTCGCTGTCAAGGTCGCCTTCGGCGCCGCGAAGCGGGCATGCACCTTGACAGCGACAAG
>NZ_JBTLRI010000001.1:1082295-1147651 GCF_054482675.1 Maricaulis sp. CAU 1757 | reverse complement strand
CCCCCCCCCCCCCCCCCCCCCCCCCCCCCCCCCCCCCCCCCCCCCCCCCCCCCCCCCCCCCAACCCCCTGAGGCGGACTCCCGGCAAGAGATGAATGGGGTGGTGCGGCGCAAAATAGCGCCGCAGAATCGACAAAACCTGCTTCGGTCGCGCAATTCTTTTCTTTCTCGATTCCCAACAGTGTCATCCCGCATGAATGACCCGCGCAGGCGGGCCGCAAGTGCGGGACCCATCATCCCGGTGGCTGTCGGTTGAGCGAGGGGGTCGGAGAACGAGCGTAGAGGTCCCGGCCCTCCGGCCTGCCTGCGCAGGCCATGCGGCCGGGATGACACCTGAAATGTGAGCGGTCCATGTTCCAGCTCCGCTTGCCCGACCCCCCGGTCAGCGGCATGCTGCGCGCCAATTATCGACACCAGCCTCCGCCTAGGGAAAGTCCATGCGCCATCATCTGCTCGCCGCCATCCTGGCCGGCACGTCCGCCTTCGCCCTCACGCCGGCGCTGTACGCCCACCCCGAGCCCGAGCAGGCGGCCGAGCTCAACGCCGCCGAGCAGGCCTTTGCCGCGCTGGTCGAGGATTACGAGGCCTTCCGGCTGGAGAACAATCCGGGGGCCCGGGCCCGTCAGGGGGATTTGGAGGCGGCGGCCAGCTGGGCGGACGTCAGCCCGGCCACGCTGGAGCGGCAGGCCGAGCGCAATCGCGACTTCTTGGCCCGGCTCGAGGCGATCAACGCAGAGGCCCTGAGCGGACAGGACGCGGTGTCCTACGACGTGCTCGACTACATCCTGCGCTTCGACGTCGAACTGACGCCCTTCGGGCTGGAGCGCGCGCCCTTCCTCAATGATAGCGGTTTCTTCTCCTCGCCGACCTATGCCGCCGCCTCGACGCGGCCGCGCAATGTGGCGGAGGCGGAGGCCTGGATCACCCGGATCGAACGCATCCCGGCCTATTTCGAGGCCAGTATCGCGAACATGGATCGCGGCCTGGCCGAGGGCCACACCCAGCCTCGCCTGATCGCCCAGGGCGTCGCCAGCCAGCTGGAAACCCTGGCCAGCCTTGAAGACCTGCAAGACATCCTGATCCAGCCCATAGACGCCTTGCCCGCCACCCTGTCGCAAGCCGAGCGCGATCGCCTGCGCAGCGACGCCCTGGCCGCCATCGAGCAAAGCGCCCACCCGGCCTATGTCGAACTGCTGGCCTATTTCAACGACACCTACATCCCGCAGACGCGCACCAGCCTGGGCATCTCGGAGGTGCCGGAGGGCCGCGAGCTCTACCGCACCCTGGTGCGCTATCACACGACGCTGAATACCTCGCCGGAGGAAGTCCACCAGCGCGGCCTGGCCGAAGTCGCCCGCATCCGCGCCGAGATGGACGCGGTGATCGCCGAGACCGGGTTCGAGGGCTCGTTTGCCGAATTCCTCGCCTTCCTGCGCAGCGACCCGCAATTCTATGCCGAGACTCCGGAGGAATTGCTGATGCACGCGGCGTGGATTTCCAAGCGCGCCGATGACCAGATGCCGCGCTTCTTCGGCCGCCTGCCGCGCCTGCCCTACGGCGTGCGCCCGGTGCCGGCCTCGATGGCGCCGACCTACACCACCGGGCGCTACTGGCCCGGCGACCTCGAGAACGGCGTGGCTGGCGGCTACATGGTCAATACCTATGATCTCAGCCAGCGCCCGCTCTACACCCTGCCGGCCCTGACCGTGCACGAGGCGGTGCCGGGCCACCACCACCAGAATGCCCTGGCCGGCGAGCTCGAGAACGTGCCGGATTTCCGCCGCGAGACCTACATCACGGCCTTCGGCGAGGGCTGGGGCCTGTACACCGAGAACCTGGCCATCGACATGGGGCTCTACACCACGCCCTACGAGGATTTCGGCCGCCTGACCTACGAGATGTGGCGCGCCTGCCGCCTCGTCGTCGATACCGGCCTGCACTACATGGGCTGGACCCGCGAGCAGGCCGAGGCGTGCTTCCTGGAGAATTCGGCCCTGGCGCCGCACAATGTGCGTACCGAAGTGCTGCGCTATATTTCCTGGCCCGGACAGGCGCTGGCCTACAAGAGCGGCGAGCTGCTGATGCGCGACCTGCGCGCCCGGGCCGAGACCCGGCTCGGCGAGGCCTTCGACATCCGCGATTTCCACGACACGCTGCTGGAAGACGGCGCCATGCCGCTGGCAGCGCTGGACGCCAAGATGACGGCGTGGATCGAGGCACAGGCCGCCGAAGCGGCCGCCAACGAGTGACCGGACAAAGGGGGAAATGATGACCGGCGACTGGCAACTGGCCCTCAGCGACGCCCTGATCATTCTGGCTGTCGGCGCCGGACTGGTGCGGATCTGGCCGTGGCGACGCCGCGGACCGGCCCGCTTCGTCCGGCTGGGCCTGATTCTCATCGGCCTGGCCGCGCTGGTCGGCGCGCTGCGCTACGGTCTCGGTGGCGATGGCGTGCTGCCCGACCTGCACACCATGACGAGCCGCCTCGCGGCCTCGGCCGGTCTGCTCCTGATTGCCACCGGAGGGCTGTTCGCGGTCGACCCCGACCGCGTGCCGCCCGCCCTGTCGCGCTATGTCCGGGTCGCCATTCCGGTGGTGCTTGTCCTGGTCGTTATCTGGCCCGGCACCAGCGGTCTGATCGGCCTGGTCTCGGCGCTTGCCGTTCTGATCGGGCTCGGCACGGCCGGGCTTCTCCTGGTGCGCCAGCGCCGGGTGTCCGGCGCCGCCTGGGGCGCAGCCTGGCTCGTCATCCTGGCCACGAGCTGGACGACGGGCCATGTGTCCCACGCGCTGATCGCCCTGTTCGCGGTGCTGGCCGCCGAAGCCCTGCGCCGCACCCTGCCCCGGCCCTGAGGGCATCTTGCAACGCCGGAATGGAAAACGGGCGGGCTGATGATCAGCCCGCCCGCCTGTTTCAGACCTGACCCCCGGGATCAGTAGGTCTTGCGCACATTGATGCCGAAGGTACGCGGCTGGTTGGTGCGGTAGGACAGGCGTGCCCGGCCACCCCGCTCGCGATCAAAGGACAGGTTCACATTCTCGTCGAACACGTTGTCGATGAAGAAGGTCACCTGCATGTCGCCCCAGTCGATACCGGTCGACACATAGACCAGCTCGTACGGCTCCAGCTCGAGATCGAGCGTCGTCACTTCCGCCCCGGTGGCGCCGCCGAACGGCAGGCCGGAGGAGAAGCTGCCGGCACCCGGCACCTGGTCACCCGGCTGGGTGATGCGGTCGCCGACGTGCTGGATGGAGGCGGTGAAGAAGCCCTCGGCATTGTCGCCGGCCCAGGCCGCGTCCCAGTTGTAGGCCATGCTGGCCGACATCTGGAATTCCGGAACCGACGCCAGGCGGTTGCCGGCCCGCACGCCACCGAGCACGGCACCCGTGCCGTCGCGGACGGTGGAGTCGAAGCGGGCTTCGACATAGCTGCCGTTGAGGCTGAAGAAGAGGTTGTCGACCGGCTCGGTCGAGTACTCGAACTCCACGCCGGTAGTGTGCGCCTCGGGCACGTTGAAGGAGATGCGCGAGGAGCACGACCCGGCGTCCAGGGTGACCTGGAGGCCATCGATCTGGGTATGGAAGACCGCGGCGTTGAAGGTCGTCGAGCCGCGCTGGGCTTTCAGGCCGGCCTCGTAGTTCCACAGCGTCTCGTCGTCATAGGACTGGAAGCCGCCGAAGGTGACCAGGTCGCCCGGTGTACACAGGGCCGTGTTGAGCGGGTCATTGACGCCGCCGAGCCGGAAGCCCTGGGCTGCCTGGGCGTTCAGCGTCCAGGTGTCGTCCAGGTCGTAGGACAGCATGAAGCGGGCATTGAAACCGTCGGACGCGGTGGTATCGACCACGCCGCTATCGCCCGCGGCGAACAGGCCGCCCGTGGTGATGGTCCGGGTTTCCTCGAAATCATACCAGCGGCCGCCGGCCGTCAGGGCAAGGCGGTCAGTGGCGTACCAGGTCGCCTCACCGAAGATGGCGATCTGCTCGAGTGTGTAAGGCAGGTCGGAGTTGAACGGCGAGTCGGCCGGGAAGCCGTTGGCGACAGCGGCCGAGGTGCCGGCGCCGAGCGTGGCATCGGTGAAGGCGTCATAGCCCGGCGTGGGAAGGCGCTGGGCATAGTCGCGATCGGACTCGGCGTAGAAACCGCCGACGATCCAGTCGAAATCACCTTCATCGGCCGAGGCCAGGCGGATTTCCTGGGTCACCTGGCTGAACTCGGTGGTGTCGCGCAGGTTGGACGGCAGCAGCACGGCGGCATCCGGATAGCCCAGATCGACCGAGACACTGCCGGTCAGGGCGCTGGCATCGCGGCTGACCAGGATGGAGCGGTCGGTGAAGCTGGTCACCGAGGTCAGGTCGACAGCACCGAGCCCGACTTCGATGGTCAGGTCGGAGAGCATGAACTCGTCGCTGAAGGCCTCCTCGCGCAGCAGGTATTGCTGGCGCTCGCCCATCTGGATGGCGGGCCGGGTCGTGGTGTAGGGGTTGGCGTAGAGGTTGAAGACCTCCTGACGGTTGAAACCGTCCGCCTCGACCTCCTGATAGATCACGCGCGGCGTGATCAGGACATTGTCCGACAGCTCGAAGGCCAGCGAGGCCCGGATGCCGGAACGGCTGCCGGAGTTGACATCCTCCTGGATCGGGCCGCCTTCGCGCAAGGCGTCGATATAGCCGGCATACTCGGTGTGATAGCCGACCAGGCGCAGCGCCGCATTGTCTCCGAGCGGCATGTTGACCATGCCCTTCAGGTGACCGCCCGTACCGCCATCGGCGACCGTGTTGAGCTCCGCTTCGGCCGACGCCGCGTAGGCACTGAAGTCCGGCTGGTTGGTGATGTAGCGAACCGTGCCGCCGATCGAGCCCGACCCGAACAGCGTGCCTTGCGGGCCGCGCAGGGTTTCCACCCGGTTGAGGTCGTAGAGATCGACATCCGGCGTGAACAGCGACACCGAGATCACCGATTCATCGAGGTAGATCCCGACCTGTTCCTTGACGCCCGGCTGGTCGCGCACGATCTGGCCGGCCGAGACGCCGCGAATGGCAACCTGGCTCTGGCCCGGCCCGAGATTCTGGATCGACAGGCCGGCGACATTGCGGGACAGCTCCTCGATGGTGCCGGCGCCGGTGCGCTGGATATCGGCCTGGGTCTGCGCATTGATCGAGAACGGCACGTCCTGGATCGCCTGTTCCCGCTTGCTCGCGGTCACCACGATGACGTCCTGAGTGTCGTCCTGCGCATACACCGGAGCCATGGCCGTGAAAGCGAGGGCACCAGCCAGAGCGGAACCGCCCAGCAAACTTTTCTTTTGCATCAGAAGTCTCCCCAAATCAGATGTGACGACCATGTAACGAAAAAACGGTCGCCGCAAGCCACCGGACGTCGGCTTTGAGACCGGCCGGAAAACAAAGGCCGTTCACCGGCGGCACTCATATTTGACCACGCCGCTTGACCTTGCGCTCTTGCTCAACCACTTAGTCGCGCCTCATGAGCACGCGCGACGACAATCCCGCCGCGTCCGGAGCCGACACGCCGCCCCAGCGCGGTGCGGCGCCGGAGGCCGGCCTCGACATTCTCACTTTCGGCTGCCGGCTGAATGCGTGGGAGAGCGAAGTCATGCGCAAGCATGCGCGCGAGGCCGGGCTGGACAATGCCATCCTGGTCAATACCTGCGCCGTCACCAATGAGGCCGTGCGCCAGGCCCGCCAGCACATCCGCCGCGCCCGGCGCGACAACCCGGACGCCCGCATCATCGTCACCGGCTGCGCCGCCCAGGTCGATCCGGGCATGTTCGCCAAGATGCCGGAAGTCGACCGGGTGATCGGCAATGACGACAAGCTGAAGGCGGAGACCTACGACCTCGCCAGCCTGCTCGGCGGCACCGAGAAGGTGCGCGTCAACGACATCATGAGCGTGACCGAGACCGCCGGACACCTGGTCGAGGGCATGGAGGGGCGCGCCCGGGCCTATGTGCAGGTGCAGAATGGCTGTGACCACCGCTGCACCTTCTGCATCATCCCCTTCGGCCGCGGCAATTCGCGCTCGGTGCCGGCCGGCGAGGTCGTCGACCAGATCAAGACGCTGGTCGATGCCGGTCACAGCGAAGTCGTGCTCACGGGGGTCGACCTAACCTCCTGGGGCGGTGACTTGCCGGGCACGCCGCAACTGGGCCGGCTGGTCCAGGCCATCCTCAAGCAGGTGCCCGACCTGCCGCGCCTGCGCCTGTCCTCGATCGACGCCATCGAGATCGACGAGGCGCTGTTCGAGGCGGTGACCGGCGAGGCGCGCGTGGCGCCCTATCTGCACCTGTCGCTGCAGGCGGGCGACAACATGATCCTCAAGCGCATGAAGCGGCGGCATTCGCGCGACGACGCCATCGCCCTGTGCGACCGGCTCAAGTCGGCGCGCCCGGAGATTGCCTTCGGGGCCGACATCATCGCCGGCTTCCCGACCGAGACCGAAGCCATGTTCCAGAACTCGCTGCGCCTCGTCGACGAGTGCCGGCTGGCCTATCTGCACGTCTTTCCGTACTCGCCGCGCCCGGGCACGCCGGCAGCCCGCATGCCGCAGGTCAATGGCGCCGAGATCAAGGAACGGGCCGCGCGGCTGCGCGCCAAGGCCGACGCGGTGCTGGCGGCGCATCTGGACGGCATGATCGGCCGGGTCGAGCAGGCGCTGATCGAGAAGCCCGGCTTTGCCCGGGCCGGCAATTTCGCCGGCATCCGCCTGCCGGAAGCCGACATTCCCCGCCCGGGGGCCCTTGTCGATATCGAGACGAGCGGGCATGACGGGCGAGAACTGCAGGGGATCATCGCCGGATGAGCGAAAAGAAACCGGGCTTTTTCAGCCGCCTGACCGAGGGGCTCCGGCGCTCCTCGTCGAAACTGGGCGAGAATGTCAGCGCCATCTTCACCAAGCGCAAGCTCGACGCGGCGGCGCTCGAGGAGCTGGAAGACGTGCTGATCGGGGCCGATCTCGGTGCCACCGCCGCGATGCGCGTCACCGACCGGCTGGCCCGCGACCGCTTCGATACCGAAGTCAGTGACGAGGAAGTGCGCGGCGCCCTCGCCGACGTCGTCGCGGAGACCCTGCAACCGCTGGAAAAGCCGCTCGACCTGACCGGCGCCACGCCGCAAGTGGTGCTGTTCGTCGGCGTCAACGGCTCCGGCAAGACCACCACGCTGGGCAAGATCGCGGTCAAGCTGAAGCGCGAGGGCCGCAATCCGATCCTCGCCGCCGGCGACACCTTCCGCGCGGCCGCCATCGAACAGGTCAGCGTGTGGGGCGAGCGCGCCGGGGCGCCGGTGGTCAAGCGCCAGATCGGCGCCGACGCGGCCGGCCTCGCCTATGACGCCATCGACCAGGCCGAGCGCGAGGGCCGCGACGTGGTGCTGATCGACACCGCCGGCCGGTTGCAGAACAAGGCCGAGCTGATGGACGAGCTCCGCAAGGTCGTGCGTGTCATAAAGAAGAAGAATCCCGAGGCCCCGCACCATGTCGTGCTGGTGCTCGACGGCACGGTCGGCTCGAACGCCGTGTCCCAGGCCGAGGCCTTTCTGGAAGCCTCCCAGGTCACCGGCCTGGTGATGACCAAGCTGGACGGCACGGCCAAGGGCGGCGCCCTGGTCCAGGTGGCCGAGAAATTCGCCCTGCCCATCCACTACATCGGTATCGGCGAGGGCGAGGCCGACCTGCAGCCGTTTGATGCGCGAGCCTTCTCGCGGGCGTTGGCCGGGCTCGAGGACTAGAACACTGTCCGCAGCATCCCGCACTTGCCATCCGCCGGCCGGCGGGGCTCGTATGACAGACAGGCAAGTGGAGGCCCCGTGATGGCCCAGTCAGAGAAAACCAGCGAACAGGGCTCGCGCCTGCTCATCGATGCCGGCCCGATCGGGGTGTGGATCCTGGTTTATAACGGCGCCCGGGCCTTCGTCGGCTCCGACGCGATCTACTGGGGAACGGGCGCCTACATGGTCGCCGCCGTGATTGCCCTGGTCGCCTCGATGCGGATCGAGAAGCGGGTGCCGCCGATGCTGGTCTTCACCACCGTCATCGTGCTGTTCATGGGTGCGCTCGGCATTTTCCTGCAGGACCCGATCTTCATCTACGTCAAACCGACCATCATCAATCTCTTCCTGTCGGTGATGATCCTGGTCAGCCTGGCTTTCGGCACCAATGTCTGGAAGGTCTTCTTCTCCCACATCTTCAACCTGCCCGACGAAGCTTGGACCATCCTGGCCATACGCTGGGCCCTGTGGTTCCAGTTCCTGGCCCTGCTCAATGAAGGCATGTGGCGTCACATCAGTGATTCCGTGGTGCCGGAAAGCGCGCGCTGGTTCGCCGGGCTGGAAATCTCCGAGGCCTTCTGGTCCAACGCCAAGCTGGGCGTGCTCTTCCTGTCCGTCCTGTTCGCCCTCGCCCAGATGCCGCTGATGTCCAAGTATCAGGGCAAACCGGAAGCCGGCAGCGAAGCCTGACCTTTCGCCTATCGGAGTGGGCTGACAAATAGGCTATGACCTCAGAAGCCTGCCCGGGGTGCCGCCGGGCGTGCCCTGAGCGGGAGACGTCAATGCCAGCGAACAAGCCGGACAGCCCCGACTTCGAGCTTTCCGAGAGCCCGGGTCATCTCCTGCACCGGGCCCAGCAGTTTGCCGCCGAGCGCTTCGTCACCGCCATGGACGGCACCAAGCTGACGCAGCGCCAGTTCGCCGTCCTCATGGCCACCTCGCAGCGCGAAGGCCTGACCCAGAGCGAGCTCGGCAAGGTCACCGGCATCGACCGCTCGACCCTGGCCGAACTGGTCGCCCGCATGGTGCGAAATGGCGTGCTGGACCGGCGCAAGCTGGCCGAGGACGCGCGCGTCAACACGATGCACATGACCGAGGCTGGCCGCGCCCTCCTGGACACCGCTGCCAAGGGCGCGCGCGAGGCCGACAAGGCGATCCTCTCCGCCCTGCCCAAGAACAAGCGCGCCGCCTTCCTGGAGACGCTGAGGCGCATCGCCCTGACCCTGGAAAAGGGCGAGGAGGAAGCCGAGAAGGCGCGCAAGAAGGCCAAGGAAAAGAAGAAGAAAGCCAAGAAGAAGGCGAAGGAGAAGGAAAAGGCGCGCAAGGCGGAAAAGAAGGCGAAGAAGAAGAAGGCTGAGAAGGCGGGGACGTAAGGTCGTCCCCGCTGCGCGGACCTATGGTCCAGGGAGAAAGGGTTCCTTCCTCCCCCGCCCTCCAGCGTTTTCCCCGCCTTCATGGCGGTGCCTCTGGCCGGATTTCGCGCGCGGGTTGTCTGCCATTTCGGGTGCTGAGAGGATTCGAGGCCCCGCCATGAAGGCGGGGGAAACGGGGTGGCGCTGGTCGGCGAGGCGCCCGGCGAAGGCCTACAACCCCGGCTCTTCCAGCTGTTTCAGGCGTCGTTCCACCGCCCGTCGCTCGAGCAGGGCCGCCGCGACCAGCCCGGCCAGTGCCAGCACCGAGATTCCCCAGGCCGGCCAGACGTAAGCCGCATACCCGCCCATCGCCAGGAATTCGCTCATGCCGAACCCTCCGTCGGCGAGGTCGCGGTGAGGTCGCGCACCGGCTGCAGGGCCAGTTCGCGCTGGCGCTCCAGCTTCATCACCCGGCGTTTCACGGCGCGGCTGCGCAGGCGGTAGAACACCAGCCAGGTGGCCAGCGCCGAATAGGCCAGGGCCATCAGGGCCAGCGGCCAGAGCTGCGAGCTGTGGATGGTCGGCCCGTCGAAGCGGATCACCGAGGCGGGCTGGTGCAGCGACGACCACCACTCGACCGAGAACTTCACGATCACCAGATTGACCACGCCGGCCATGGCCAGGATGGCCCCGGCGCGGGCGGCCTGGACGGCGTCCTCGAGCGCGGCGCGCAGGGCGATATAGCCGAGATAGACCAGCAGCAGGACCAGCACAGAGGTCATGCGCGCATCCCACTCCCACCAGGTGCCCCACATCGGCTTGCCCCAGATCGAGCCGGTGACCAGGGCGAGCACGGTGAACACGGCGCCGATCGGGGCGATGATCTCGGCCGCCGCGTCGGCGATGGCGTGGCGCCAGACAAAGTAGACAAAGCTGGCGACCGCCATGCCGGCATAAAGCGCCATTGCCATGTAGGCGGCCGGCACGTGGACATACATGATGCGGATAGTCTCGCCCTGCTGGTAATCGGGCGGCGAGGCCAGGAAAGCCATGTAAAGGCCGGCCACGCCCAGCACACCCGCCAGGACGCCGGCAATCGGGATCACGGTCCGGGCAAGGCGGTCGAAGCGCTGGGGGTTGGCGAAATAGGACAGCATGGGGCTCAAATACTGTGGCGAGGCGGGATCGGCAACTGCGGCAAACCGGCCGGGACCTAGCCCAGGCGGGAGCGGATGGCCGCGGCAATCCCGAACGGGGCGAGGGCCAGCGTGGCCAGCGAGGCGGCGCAGGTCAAAAGCAGGTTGGCCAGGGCACGCTCATCACCCTCGAAGGCGGCCCGGCCGGCCCCGGCGGCGAAGATCAGCACCGGCACCATCATCGGCGCCGCCAGCAGGGCAATCAGCAGGCCGGCCCGCTTGACCCCTGCAGCCAGCGCCCCGGCAAAGCCGGCGATCAGGGCCAGGGCCGGTGTCGCGGCCAGCAGGGCCAGGCCCAGCAGCAATGCCGGCAGCATGGGCAGGCCGTACATCAGCCCCCCCACCATGCCGATCAGCGGCAGCGGCCACAGGGTCGCCACCGCCTGCCCGGCGACCTTGGCCAGGCTGGTCAGTACCAGGCCGCCCGGGGCCAGGGCGTAGAGCTCCAGCGTGCCGTCCGAATAGTCCTCGCCGAACAGGCGCTCGGCCGATTGCAGCACCGAGAGGAGGGCGGCAAACCCCATCAGGCCCGGCGCGGCGGCGGCCAGCACCACCGGATCCGGCCCGATGGCCAGCGGGGCCAGGGTCAGCGCGGCAATGAAGAAGGCCGCGGGTCCGGCCGCGCCGCCGCCACCGGCCCAGGCCAGGCGAACCTCCCGGGCAAAGACCGCCATCGCCGCGCTCATCGGGCCAGCTCCACCGCAGTGTCGAGATCGAGACGGTGGACTTGCGGCCAGTCCATGATCTGGTGCGTTGCCGCGACCACGGAGCCACCGCGCTGACGGTGCCGCGTCACCAGGTCGGCGAGGCGCTGTCGCCCGGCCGGGTCGAGCGGCGCCGCCGGTTCGTCGAGCAGCCAGAGCGGCCGGCCGGTCAGGGCCACCCGCGCCAGGCTGGCGTGTCGCTGCTGGCCGCGCGACAGGCGACCGGCCGGCCGGTCCAGCAAGCCGCTCAGGGACAGGGCGTCGAGCACGGGCGTCGCCACCTTCAGTGACATGCCGTGCAGCCCGGCCCAGAACCGAAGGCCCTGGCGCAGGGTTTCGCCCGGCTTGAGCCCGTCGACATGCCCCAGCCAGGCGATCGAGCCGGCCACAGGCGCCCGCCGTCCGGCGGCATCTTCCAGCCGCACGCTGCCGCTGTCGGGTTGGACAAACCCGGCCAAGGCACGAAGCAGGGTCGTCTTCCCGGTGCCGTTGGGCCCGGTCAGCAGCAGCGCCTCGCCCGGCTTGACAGTGAAATCGAGACCCCGCAGCAGCGGCCGCTCGCCCCGCGACAGGCCGACCCCGGCGACGCGCAGGGTGACCGGCTCGTGGACCAGGTCAGGCAGGAAAGAGGCGGGCTTGGCTGTCATGTCCCGCATGTCGCCCAAATGACAGCCATACGTCAACGGCGGGAACGCCGCATTGCCGCGCGCCGTTGCAGGGGTTAAAACCCGCCAAAACAAGTGGTCGCGTCAAACCGGCCACCCCTCCCCAAGCGGGCGCATCCGGCGCCTGCCCCGACGACAAGGACATGGCATATGGCCTCTCTCGACAGCTTTTCCTGCAAGCGCACCCTCACTGCCGCCGGTGAGACCTACACCTATTACGACCTCAAGGTCGCGGAAGAGAACGGGCTCAAGGGCGTGTCGCGCCTGCCGGCCTCGCTCAAGGTGCTGCTGGAAAACCTGCTGCGCTTCGAGGACGGCACGACGGTGACCAAGGCCGACATCCAGGCCATGGCCACCTGGCTGGAAACCCGCACGTCCAATCACGAGATCGCCTACCGCCCGGCCCGCGTGGTGATGCAGGACTTCACCGGCGTTCCGGCCGTGGTCGACCTGGCCGCCATGCGCGACGCCGCCACCAAGCTCGGGGCCGACCCGCAGCGCATCAACCCGCAAGTCCCCGTCGACCTGGTCATCGACCACTCGGTCATGGTCGATTTCTTCGGCGGCGCGCACAGCTTCGAGAAAAATGTCGAGCGCGAATACGAGCGCAATGGCGAGCGCTACAAGTTCCTCAAGTGGGGCGCCAAGGCGTTCGAGAACTTCCGCGTCGTCCCGCCGGGCACCGGCATCATCCACCAGGTCAACCTGGAGAACCTCGCCCAGGCCGTGTGGACGCGTGAGGAAGACGGCGAGAATGTTGCCTATCCGGACACCTGCGTCGGTACGGACAGCCACACCACGATGATCAATGCCCTCGCCGTGCTCGGCTGGGGTGTCGGCGGCATCGAGGCGGAAGCTGCCATGCTCGGCCAGCCGGTCTCCATGCTGATCCCGGAAGTCATCGGCTTCGAGCTGACCGGCAAGCTCCCGGAAGGCGCCACCGCCACCGACCTCGTGCTCAAGGTCGTGGAAATGCTGCGCGCCAAGGGCGTGGTCGGCAAGTTCGTCGAATTCTACGGCAAGGGCCTCGACAATCTGTCGCTCGAGGACGAGGCGACGATCGCCAACATGGCCCCGGAATACGGCGCCACATGCGGCTTCTTCCCGGTCGATCACGAGACCCTCGACTATCTCAAGTCGACCGGCCGCGACGACAAGCGCGTCGCGCTCGTCGAAGCCTACTCCAAGGCCCAGGGCCTGTTCCGTCCGGACTATGAGTCTGACCCGGTGTTCACCGACACGCTGCATCTCGACATGGGTGACGTGGTGCCGGCCGTGTCCGGTCCCAAGCGCCCGCAGGACTGGATCGAGCTGTCGAAGGCCTCCGAGGGCTTCGCGCGGATCATGGAAAGCGAGTACGGCAAGGGCGACGAGCTCGACAAGTCGGCGCCGGTCGAGGGCGAGGACTTCGAGTTCACCAACGGCAATGTCGCCATCGCCGCCATCACCTCGTGCACCAACACCTCCAACCCGTCGGTCATGCTCGGCGCCGGCCTGCTGGCCCGCAACGCCGTCGAGAAGGGCCTGACCGTCAAGCCGTGGGTCAAGACCTCGCTGGCCCCGGGCTCCCAGGTGGTCACCGACTACCTGGAGAAAGCCGGCCTCGACGACGATCTCGACGCCCTCGGCTTCAACCTCGTGGGCTATGGCTGCACCACCTGCATCGGCAATTCCGGTCCGCTGCCGCCGGCCATCTCCAAGGCCGTCAACCAGCATGACCTGGTCGCCACCTCGGTGCTCTCGGGCAACCGCAATTTCGAGGGCCGGATCTCGCCGGACGTGCGCGCCAACTACCTGGCCTCGCCACCGCTCGTGGTGGCCTACGCCCTGGCCGGTTCGATGAAGGTCAATCTGGTCAGCGATCCGCTCGGCCAGGACAAGGACGGCAATGATGTCTACCTGAAGGATATCTGGCCGTCCTCGCAGGAAATCGCCGACGTGGTGCGCTCGTCGGTCACCCCGGACATGTTTGCCAAGCGCTATGCCGACGTGTTCAAGGGCGACAAGGCGTGGGCCTCGATCGATGTCGCCGGCGGCCTGACCTACAATTGGGACCACACCTCGACCTACGTGCAGAACCCGCCCTATTTCGAAGGGATGACGATGACCCCGGAAGCCCCGGGCGATGTCGTCGACGCCAAGATCATGGGCCTGTTCGGGGACAGCATCACCACCGACCACATCTCGCCGGCCGGTTCGATCAAGGCCGACAGCCCGGCCGGTCACTACCTGCAGGACCGCCAGGTCCCGGTCACCGAGTTCAACTCCTACGGCTCGCGGCGCGGCAATCACGAAGTGATGATGCGCGGCACCTTCGCCAATATCCGCATCAAGAACCAGATGCTGGACGGCGTCGAGGGCGGCTATACCAAGAAGGATGGCGAGCAGAAGTTCATCTATGACGCCTGCATGGAATACCAGGCCGCGGGCACCCCGCTCGTGGTCTTCGGCGGCAAGGAATACGGCACCGGCTCGTCGCGTGACTGGGCGGCCAAGGGCACGCGCCTGCTGGGCGTCAAGGCGGTCATCGCGGAGAGCTTCGAGCGCATCCACCGCTCCAATCTGATCGGCATGGGCGTGCTGCCGCTGCAGTTCGCCGAGGGCCAGTCCTGGGACGGGCTGGGCATGACCGGTGACGAGACGGTGACCATCAAGGGCGTCGCCGAGCTCAAGCCGCAGGCCGATATGGAGATCGAGATTACCTTCCCGAACGGCGACAAGAAAACCGCCCAGGCGAAGGCTCGCATCGATACTGAGAACGAGCTGGAATATTACCGCCATGGCGGCATCCTGCACTACGTGCTGCGCAATCTTGCGGCCCAGTAGGCTGTCCTCAGTCGATCACGCAACGGCACTGCCCGCGTCACGTCCAAGTGATTGGTCGTCGCGGGCAGCGTCGCCTATCTAGTCGTCATGCGACTTGTTGCGTTGATATTGTCAGCCTGGCTGGTTGGAGCGGTGGCCCGGGCGGAAGGTCCGGCGATCGACCCGCCCGAGCTCTGGGCCGGTCCGGAAGCGCGGCGGCCGGTGCTGGTGGAGCTGTTCACCAGCCAGGGCTGCGGCCTGTGTCCCGCCGCCAACCGCTATCTCGGCCAGCTCGACCGGCGCGACAATGTGTTCACCCTCGCCTATGCGGTGTCCTACTGGGACATGTATGGCTGGGAAGACACCTACGCCCGCCCCGAATACGTCCAACGCCAGCGCAAATACCTGTCCCGTCTCAACGTGTCGCGCCTGTACACGCCGCAATTCGTGGTCGACGGCGTGCTCGACGCGCCCGGCTGGGAGCAGGACGCTGTAGCCGATGCGGTCGAACAGCGCCTCTGGGTGATGCCGGACAGCCCGATCATCGAGATCGAGGACGGCCCCTTCGGCTCCTACATCGTGCGCCTGTTCGGCGACGCCCCGGAAGAGGACCTCGATGTCTGGCTGGTCGCCTACGCGCCGGGCTGGCACCAGGTCGAGATCGCGGGCGGCGAGAATGAGGGCCTCGTGATGGACCATTACAACATGGTCAAATCACTCACTTACCTGGGCATGTGGTCGGGCGGCGAGGCCGAGTTCATGGGCGAGAGCCTGCGCCAGTACGGCATTGTCGCCATCGTCCAGGGCGCCCATGGCGGCCCGATCTACGGCTATGCCCGCATCGAGCCTGAAGGCGAATAGGCGCTAGCGCGGCGCCCGCTTCGCCAGGATCCGCTGCAGGGTGCGCCGGTGCATGTTCAAGCGCCGGGCGGTTTCCGAGACATTGTGGTCGCACAGTTCGAAGACGCGCTGGATGTGCTCCCAGCGCACCCGGTCGGCCGACATCGGGTTCTCCGGCGGTTCCGGCTTGTCCTGGGGATGGGCCAGCAGCGCCTTGATGACATCATCGGCGTCGGCCGGCTTGGACAGGTAGTCCACGGCGCCGGCCTTCACGGCGGCGACGGCGGTGGCGATATTGCCGTAGCCGGTGAGCATCACCACCCGGCAGTCCGCGCGCGAGGCGTGCAGCGCCTTGACGACGTCAAGGCCGTCACCGTCCTGCAGGCGCAGGTCGAGCACGGCGAAAGCAGGCGGGTTCTCGCGCGCCACTTCGCGGGCCTCGTCGACGGAACCGACCGCCGAGACGATGAAGCCGCGGCCCGTCATGGCACGGCCGAGGCGGGTCCGGAACGGGGCATCATCATCCAGGATCAGCAGGCTGCGGTCGTCGGGGAGCTGGTATTCGGGGTCGTTCACGCGCGTTCTCCTGGTCCGGATCTCTCGGCTTCAATGACTTACTAGACGACCACGGCAGGTGCCTCCACCCGCTTTCTCGGCCACGTCACGGTGACCAGGGCGCCGCCCGCGGGGCCGCCATTCCGGAAGGATACGACGCCGCCGCTGTTTTCGATCATTGTCTTGGCGATAAAGACGCCGAGACCCAGCCCGCCCTGGCCCGGCGTGCCTGATCTGGTGGTGATATAGGGCTCACCGATCTTGGACAGGATGTCGGCCGAGAATCCGGTCCCGTCATCGCACACGCGCACGCACACATGGTCGTCGTCCCAGCTGCCTTCGACGATAACCACACTGTCCGCGAAGTCGACCGAGTTCTCGATGAAATTGCCCAGTCCGTAGAGCACCTCCGGCATGCGGCGCAGGACCGGTGGCTCGCCCTCGCCGGCCGCCAGCTCGACCCGGATCACCGGGCCCAGGCCGCGCAGGGGCGCGCTGGCCTCTTCCAGGGCGGCGCGCAGATCGACCCGTTCGTGGCGCACATCGCTGACCGCCTGCTCCTGGCTCAGCCGCTTGAGGATGTCGCGGCACCGCCGGGCCTGGGTGACCATGAGCTCGGCGTCCTCGCTGAGCGGGCTGTCCGAACCGATCTCGCGCATCATCTCCTTGGCCGTCAGCTGGATGGTGGCCAGCGGCGTGCCCAGCTCATGCGCCGCCGCGGCCGCCAGCGTGCCGAGCGCGGACAGGCGCTGTTCGCGCGACAGGACGCTCTGGGTGGCGGCCAGGGCGGTCGCCATGCGCTTGCCTTCCTGGCTGACACGCCAGGAATAAACGGCGGTGAATGCAACGGCGATGAAGATGGCCGACCACAGGCCGAACACGTAAAAGCCGGGAAGCTCGATGCGCTCGCCGGCAATCCAGGGCAGCGGCAGGCTCCACAGCGACATGGCCCCGGAACCGGCCATCGCGATCAGCGCGACCCCGCCGGCCCAAGTCGGCGGCAGGGCGGCCACCGCGATCATCACCGGGGCCGCCAGCATGACCACGAACGGGTTCTGCAGGCCGCCGGTCAGCATCAGCAGAAGACACAATTGCACGACGTCGAAGCTGAGCTGGGCAAAGGCCTCCCAGTCCTTGGCGAAGCGCTGCGGCGGTACGGCCAGGGTCAGCGTCACATTGACCAGCACGCTGGCCAGGATGACGGCAATGCAAAACGCCAGTGGCAGGTCAAAGCCGAACAGGACATGGACCACGAAAACCGTCACGGTCTGTCCGGCGACCGCCAGCCAGCGCAGCATGACCAGGGTGCGCGAGCGCAGCCGCCCGAACACCGGGGTCAGCTGGGCATCGCCGCCATAGGGGTCCCAATCGCCATCCGTCATTGCATTTCTTCCTCATTCCCCGTCCTGTCATCCGGGGTGTTTCAGCATGCCGCAATGGACAGGGCGGCCTGCCCTACCTACCTTCGCAGGTGCAGCACGTCCCCGCCGCAGGTCGTCACCCTGCGCGGAACCAGTTTCGAGGAGCCTGCATGCCGCGTCCAGTCCTGTGGATCCTGATTGCCGCCCCGGTGGTCATGATGCTCACCTTCCTGACCCTGATGCTCAATGATGCCCGCAATGACGGCGCCGCTCCGGCCCCGACCCGGGTCAGCGGCGAGGCCGATATCGGCGGCCCCTTCACCCTGGTCGACCATACCGGCAGCACCGTCACGGAGGCGGATTTCCGCGGCCGGCCCATGCTGGTCCTGTTCGGCTATACCTGGTGCCCCGACGTGTGCCCGTTCTCGCTGCAGGTGATGGACGCGGCGCTTGGCCAGCTCGATGCCGAGGACCAGGGCACGATCCAGCCCATCCTGGTCACCGTCGACCCGGAGCGCGACACCGTCGAGCAGATGGCCTCATACGTGGCCTCCCCGGCCTTTCCGGACGGCCTGGTGGGCCTGACCGGCTCGCTCGAGCAGGTCGATGCCATGGCGTCCACCTACCGGGTGGCCGTGCGGCGCAATAATGAGGAGGGCGGCGAGGATTACCTGGTCGACCATTCCTCGTTGATTTACCTCATGGATAGCGAGGGCGACTTCGTCGACGTGTTCTCGCCGCAGGCCGATCCGCGCGAGATTGCCGCGCGCCTGCAACACTTCCTTGATGAAGACGTTTGATCATCCCGATCCCGGCCGCATGGCCATTCGCTAGGAGAGCCTGATGCTCTACAGCATGTACGAGTTCAATCGCATGGCGCTGGCCCCGTGGCGCGCCTATGCCAATGTCACGCGGCGCAGCCTGCGCGCGCCCTGGAACCCGCTGGCCGACACCATTCCCGGCCGCACCATGGCGGCCACGGCGGAAGTGTTCGAGCGCGCCACACGGCGCTACGGCAAGCCGGAGTGGATGATCGATTCAACCGAGATCAACGGCCAGTGCGTCGGCGTCACCGATCGCGTGGTGTGGAGCCGACCGTGGTGCGACCTGGTGCATTTCCGGCGCGAGCCGAAAGCGCTGCAGGCCGCAGCGGGCGACACGCCGCAGCCGAAAGTCCTGTTCGTGGCACCGATGTCCGGCCATTACGCGACGCTTTTGCGCGGCACCGTCGAGGCCTTCCTGCCCGATCATGAGGTCTACATCACCGACTGGCGCGATGCCCGCATGGTGCCGGTCAGCCAGGGCCGCTTCGACCTGGACGACTTCGCGGCCCACATTCGCGAGATGATCGGCGAGCTGGGACCGGACGTGCACGTCGTGGCGGTCTGTCAGCCCGGCCCGCCGACCCTCGCCGCCATCGCCATGATGGCCGAAGACCAGGACCCGAAGCGCCCGGCCTCGATGACCTTCATGGGCTCCCCCATCGACACCCGCCTGTCGCCGACCGTGCCCAACCAGCTGGCCCAGGAAAAACCCTTCGACTGGTTCGAGAGCAATCTGATCCACACGGTCCCGGTGCCCAATCCGGGCGCCATGCGCCGCGTCTATCCCGGCTTTCTGCAGTTGGCCGGCTTCATGAACATGAATCTGGACCGTCATGTCGACGCCCACTGGGACTTCTTCAATCACCTGATCGAGGGTGATGGCGACAGCGCCGAGAAGCATGTCAGCTTCTATGACGAATATCTCTCGGTGATGGATCTGAGCGAGGAATTCTACCTGCAGACCATCCGTGACGTGTTCCAGGAGCACAAGCTGGCGCGCGGCGAGCAATACCATCACGGCCGCCGGGTCGACCCGTCCCACGTCACCGATGTCGCCCTGCTCACCGTCGAGGGCGAGAATGACGACATCTCCGGCATCGGCCAGACGCAGGCCGCGCATACCCTGTGCGACAAACTGCCCAAGACGCTGAGCGATGACTATATCCAGGCCGATGTCGGTCATTACGGCGTGTTCAACGGCCGTCGTTTCCGCGAACAGATTGCCCCGCGCATGAAAGCCTTCATGCGTGAGCAGGGCGCCGAGGCGCTGGCCTCTCGCGACTAGTTCGGGGGTTGGTGGCTGACGCTCAGCCCGAGCCGCTCGAGGTCCAGCGTGCCGTCGGCCTGCTGGGCCTCCAGCTCACCTAACGGGATGGGCGGTGCAGGCTCGAGCTCGATGACCAGACCGCCGCCGCGCACGAGGAAATCACTCAGCGCCAGTGACAGGTCGCTGACCAGCGGCCGCGGGATCTCGGCCGGCGCCGTGGCCAGCCCCATGGCGACCAGCAGGGGCGCCTGGCTGCGCAACTCCCGCGCCGTCATGCCCTGTGGCCGTGCCAGCGCGGTGAGCAGGCGGTCGAGGAAGGACTGATCGGTCAGCGTCAGCCGCATCCGGTCGAGCCGGACGGTATCGAGGGCTGCCTTGCCCCGCTCTGCCGCCCCGGCCGCTCCCGCCGCCTCGAGATAAGCGTCATAGCCGCTGAGTTCCTGGCTGAAGTCGATCCGCAAGGCATCGCTCACATCGAGCGCGTTGACCCCGTCCGTGCGCAGCCGGCCGGTTTCACTGTCATAGATCGAGCGGGCGGTGACCGAGAAATCGAGCCCGTCATAGTCCAGCATGGCCAGCCACTGGCCGACCAGGGCGCCGCCCGGGCGGGTGGCATCGGCAGACAGCCGCCCTCCCGTCAGGCTGAATTCCGATACCAGACCGGTCCGGCTCTCTTCGACCTCTGCCCGGATCCGTTCCACGGTGACCATCAGCCCGTCCGCGTCAAAGGCCAGGTCGACGGCCTGCATGGTCTCGAAACCGCTCGTGGGGGTGCCCAGGGCAGCGCCGTAATAGGGGGCCAGCGGATCCTCGCCGCGATCCCCGGCAAACAGAGTGTCCATCAGGCCGGCAAACACCGAGGTTTCGATGCCGGACAGCGTCACTTCGCCGACGCGGATCGCCGGCGCCGCTTCGGTACCCGATTGCGACACGACGAAATTGCGCAAAGCGAAGGCGGCCAGTCGGCTGGTGTCCAGATCACCCAGCTCCAGGCTTTCCAGGCGGACATTGAGCGGATCACGGATATCGCCGTCATCGAGTTCGAGGCCGGAAAACCGGACCGTGTCGAAAGTGTATAATTCCCAGCCAACAAGACCTTCACCGCCGAGCCCGGCGGCCAGATGGTCGGCGATGTCGGCGGCCAGGGTGACATTGGGCCCGGCCACCTCGACGCGATCCAGAGCCAGCCGGCCTTCGGCCTGCGGAGCGGTGCGGATGTCCTCCAGAACCAGCCTGTCAAAGCGCAGATCGCCATTGTCGGCGAGCCGCGGTGCAACGACCGAGAGTCGTCCGACCAGGATCACATCGGCCTCGTCGCCGGCCGCCGTGTCCACCGGCTCGTGCGTGAACACGACTTCGGTGAAGACATGGGTATTGTCGGCCTGCTCGTAGCCGGCATGCATCACCGGTCCGTCGCCGGACTGCGCCACCAGGCCCATCCGCGCCAGCGCGTCGGCGGCCTCTCCGGTCGCGGCGTCGCGGTCCGAGCAGGCAGCAAGGAACAGGACGGCCAGGACGGTCAGGCAGGACATCAGGCGGGGCATACAAATTCCTCAGATTTCCAGGCGGGGGAACACTCGCGGCGCGGCACGGGCCGGCGGAACGGCCCCGGCCTACTGCCGGCCGAACATCCACATTTCGGGGTCGGGCGTCTAGTCGCGACCGGACAGGGCCGACAGGAACGCGCCGATCGGATCGCTGCCCTGTTCATCCTGCGTCGTCTGCTCTGCCTCGACCGGGGCCGGCACGCGGGCTTCGGCCATGGTCACGGCGGGCTGCGATGCGAGGCCGTGGCGCGGGGCGTCAGCCATGAAGGCACCGAAGACACGCGCCGGCGGGCCCCCGCCAGTGGCCCGGTCGGTCGGCGCGTTGTCGTCGTTTCCGGTCCACACGACAGTTACGAGGTCGCCGGCAAAACCGGCGAACCAGGCGTCGCGGAATTCATTGGTGGTACCGGTCTTGCCGCCCGTCACCAGGCCAGCCGTGGCAGCCCGGCGGCCGGTGCCTGCACGCACATTGTGCACCAGCAGATCATGCATGCGCGCCGTGGTGCGGGCATCGAGCACTGTCGGGTGATGGCCCGCCCCGCGCACATGGACCGTTTCGCCTTCGGCGGTCTCGATCCGGGTCACGCCATAGGCCGGGGCGAGCTGGCCGCCATTGGCGAAGGGAACGTAGGCCCCGGCCAGCTCCAGCGGCGTCACCTCGAACACGCCGAGCGCCAGGGAACGGTCGATGCGCATCGGGCTCTCGATGCCCATGCGGCGGGCCAGTCGCGCGACATGGCCGCGGCCGGTTTCCTCGGCGATCTGCACGGCGATGGAATTGGACGAGCGGGCGAAGGCCTCGCGCAGCGTCATGGCGCCGCCGTAATCGCCATTGTAATTCTGCGGCGACCAGTCGCCGACCTGCACCGGGACGTCGTCGCGCACCATCTCCGGCGTCAGGCCGGCCTCGAAGGCGGAAGCGTAGACGAAGGGTTTAAAGGCCGAGCCGGGCTGGCGGCTGGCCAGGATGGCGCGGTTGAACTGGGAACGGGCATAGTCCCGACCGCCCACCAGCGCCCGCACAGCGCCGTCCATGGCGAGAGAGACCACAGCCCCCTCGGATGCGCCTGCCGCGGCCTCTGCGTCGTCCAGAACGCCCGCAAGGGCCGCTTCGGCGGCGCGCTGGGCGTCAACATCGAGCGTGGTGAAGACCACCAGGTCGCCATGGTCGGGACCGGCCAGTTCGCGCACTTGCGGCGCCAGCCAGTCGATGAAGTATTGCGCGCCCTGGCTGGAGGCCCCGCGCGACACCAGGATCGGGATCTCGGCCGCGGCATTGCGCTCGTCCTCGCTGATGCGCCCGGTCTGGGCCATCAGGTCGAGCACGACGGTGGCCCGCGCCGCGGCGCGCTGGGCGTCACTGACCGGGCTGTAGCGCGAGGGCGCCTTGAGCAGGCCGGCCAGGAGAGCGGATTCGCCGAGCGACAGGTCGGAGGCCGACTTGCCGAAATAGCGCATGGACGCCGCCTCGACGCCCCAGGCACCACCGCCGAAATACACGCGGTTGAGATAGAGTTCGAGGATCTCGTCCTTGCTGAACCGGCTTTCCAGCCAGAAGGCGAGCATCATCTCCTGCACCTTGCGGCGCATCGTGCGCTCCGGCGTCAGGAACAGGTTCTTGGCCAGCTGCTGGGTCAGGGTCGAGCCGCCCTGGACCACGTGGCCGGCCCGGATATTGGCCAGCATGGCGCGGCTCAGGCCGATGAAGTCGATGCCGGGATGGCTGTAGAAACGCCGGTCCTCGACCGCGAGCACGGCGTCGACGAGGTCGGCGGGAATGTTCTCGAAGCTGATCTCATTGCCGTGCGCCGAGCCGCGCCGGGCAATCAGGCGGCCGCGATGGTCGACAAAGGTGATCGAGGCGGCCGGCTCGATCCGGGCCAGGCCGCTGGTGTCAGGCAGGTCGCGGGCCACCGAGACCAGCATGCCCGCCACGCCGAGGCTGCCGATGACACACAGCACGGCGAGACTACGAAACCACGGAAAGCCGCCGCCGCCCGAGCCGGAGGAGCGCCGGGAGGATGAAGGCGGATGAGTCCGCTTGGAGGCCGTCCGGGCCTTGTGCGACCGCCGGGCCATGTCCGTTCCTCGCCTGCCTGCAGGAGGTTTATCTGTCGCCATCGAAGTTAATGCCCCGTGAATGCCGGCCCGCAGGCCAAGCCCCTTGCACGGGCCCACTCCTCGCTCCACCATGTGGCCGAAGAGGGGCGTCACCATGTCGATTAAGCGATCACTTCTTGTCTTGGCCACGCTGATGGCCGCCGGCAGCCTGTCTGCCTGCGTGATCTATGAGGGGCGCGACGCGGTCTGCCCCAATGCCGATCCCAATTCGGACAACTGGCCCTATTGCGGCGGTGCCGCGCCGGGCGGGGCCCAGCCCGCCGACGGCTGGAACTAGGCCCCGGCCGGGTCGTGGACCCGGCTAGTCCGACTTCGCCTCGTCCTCGCTGAAACCTTCCTCGGCCCGCTCCTCGCGCTCGGCCCGGGCCTTGCGGTCGGTGCGCTGGCGCGCCGTGCGTGTCTGTTCGGGCGGGGCAAAACGGACAATCACCGTGCCGGGTGCGTCGGGAATATCGACGCCGGAGCCAAGCAGGGTCACCTGCCCCTTGGCCGAGCGCGCCAGGATCAGGTCGGCATTGTCGCCACTTTCTTCCAGGAAACGCTCCAGCGGGTATTCCTCCGACAGGCGGGTCGCCTTGAAGGTCCAGCCCAGCCACCAGTCGCGGGCCAGGCTGTCATAGCTGCGGCCGCGCCGGATCAGGGTGCGTCCGCGGGCGGTGTAGGAGATCGCCCGCTTGTCGTCCTTGGCCGGGTCGCTGCCATTGGCGGCATCGAAGGCGGACAGCTGGAACACGTGGCTGCGGCCCAGTTCGGGCGCGTAATCGACACACACCAGGGCGTTGTAGGCATCGTTCGAGGTGGTCGCCAGCAGGGCAGCAAACCGGCTCGGTTCGAGCCGCCACTCGGCATCCTCCGACAGGACCTCGCCATAGAACACCGAATGCCCGGCCAGCCGGGCCTCGCGCAGGCGGCGCCAACTGGTGTCGGCGATGGTGACGGCAATGTCAGCCTTCTTGAGCGCCTCGGCGAGGCCGAGGCTCCACGGGTTGGCGCCAACGATGAGCATGCGGTCGGGTCCTGTCTCGGTCAGGCGCAGCAGGCGCGCCAGCGGACCGGCGGCCAGGCCGGCCATGAACACCGACGCAAACACGGTGGCAAACACCAGCGGAGCCAGGATCGAGGTCTCCTCGCGGCCGACATCGACCAGTTCCGCTCCGAGGTGGCCGGCCGTGGCCGCGGCCACGACACCGCGCGGGCCGATGAAGCCGATAAAGGCCATTTCGCGCCAGTTGAGACCCGAGCCCAGCGTGGCCAGGAAGACCGCGACCGGGCGCACCAGCAGCATGAACACCAGCACGAAGGCCAGATGGTACCATTTCAGCGCCGTCACATCGTCGATCGACAGGTCGGCGGCGAGCACGACGAAGACGCTGGCCACCAGGATCGCCGCCAGGCCTTCCTTGAAGCGGCGCATCTCGTCGATGGAGGCGAGGCGGGCATTGGCCAGGACGAGGCCGAACAGGGTCACGGCGACGAGGCCGGTCTCCGCGGCCAGTTCCTCGGCGAGCGCGAAACAGACCAGGACAGCGCCCATGATCAGCGGCGATTTCAGCGGTTCGGAGACCCAGCCGCGGCGGAAGGCGTAGGACAGGCCATAGCCGAAGGCAAAGCCGAGCGCCGCGCCGATAATGGCGCCGACGACAAGCGCGAACACGGCCCCGGCGAAACTCTGACCGAGCGCGTTCTGGTGGATGACCTCGAAGGCAAAGACGGCGATCAGGGCGCCGATCGGGTCATTGACGATGCCTTCCCATTTCAGCACCGAGGCAACGCGGTGCGGCAGCTTGGCCTGGCGCAGCAGGGGCAGCACCACGGTCGGACCGGTCACCGTCATCAGGCCGCCGATCATGATGGCCAGCGACAATTCGATACGGGCCACGAAATACAGCGCCAGCGTACCCAGCAGCCAGGCGATCGGCAGGCTGATGAAGACCATGCGGCGTACCGGCTGGGAGGTCTCGCGCAAATCCCTGAGATTGAGCGTCATCCCGCCTTCGAACAGGATGATGGCCACGGCCAGGGCAATCATCGGCCTGAGATAGCCGCCGAAGGTTTCCGCCGGTTCCAGCAGTGGCGCGCCGGACATCAGGGTCCAGATCGGACCGAGCAGCAGGCCGGCCCCCATCATCAGGATGATGGAGGGGAAGCGCAGGCGCCAGGCCAGCCATTGAGCAAGGACACCTGAACCCGCGATGAGCGCGACAGTCAGGGTGAAGTCAGGCGGAGCGTGTAACATTTGTCCTCGTTAGCGCGTTTTGGAGGGGACGTCGCTACTTCTTGTTGTTTCGACAGAGGGAGATAATCCCGGCATGCCTGCCGAACAGACCACCCTCCTGACGACCCTGCTGACGACCCTCCTGGTCGTCGGCCCGTTCGCCATGCTGGGCGCGTTCGGCATTGTGCGCACGGCGCGCATGGTGACCCGGCTGGTCCTGCGCGGCAAGCTCATTGCCAGTCTCGGCCTGGCCGTCCTGATCTCCGTTCTGGGCGCCTTCGGCCTGCTCGGTGCCAGCGTCTCGATCGACACCGTCCTCGACCTGCTGAACAAGGCCTCGGACTAGTTCGCTTCGTCTGCCGTTTCCGGCGCTTCGACAAGCGGTTCGTGCAGGAAATCGAAGCCGATCGTGCGCTGGCCGTAATCGCCGTGCTCATAGGTGTCCGCCTGCTCACCGAACCAGTTGATCAGGTGCTGGTGCAGGTGCGCGTACAGCTCCTGCAGGCTGGTCTGGTCGAGCGGCAGGTCGATCTCGTAGGTGCCGCCCCTGGCAATCGAGATCTCCACCTTGTCCCCCTTCTTGGAACAGGTCAGCACCATGCGCAGCCAGTCCCCGGTGTGCGAGACCATGACGGCCAGACCGAAACTGATCGGCCCCAGCGGCAGGAAGCTGTTGCCGGACACCGAGAAGGCACCGCTGCGATAGGCACGCGGGGCCCAGGCGCCTTCCGGCGGCACCAGATAGACGCAGCGGCCCTGCTCATGGCCGCGCCAGGCGCAGAACCCGTCGGAGAGGTTTTCCGCGACGCTGCGGATGATGGCGTAATTGTCGAGGCTGAACCGGCCATAGCGCTCCGCCACCTCTGCCAGTTCGTCGAAACGCGATGGATCACTCATGGGCTACTCCCGTTACCTTCCGACTGAAGCTAATGTGTCCGCGCACCGAACGGGAGGGCCGAATGGCCAGTAAATTCATTCAGGTCGCCGGTTTGTCCGCTTTCGCCATGCTGTGCAGCTGTGCCGAGGGGGCGGGAGGAGTCGCGGAAATGCCGAACTGGACCACGCTGAACGGCGAGCCGCCGCTGGTGATCGCCCATCGCGGAGCCAGCGGCGAGCGGCCGGAGCACACACTCGCCGCCTTCCGGCTGGCCATCGAACAGGGCGCCGACGTCATCGAACCGGACCTGGTGATGACCCGCGACGGGGTTCTGGTGGTGCGTCACGACCGCTATCTCTCGACCTCCACCGATGTTTCCGAACGCCCGGAATTCGCCGACCGCCGACGAACCGAGGACGGGCGCGAGGACTGGTGGGTGGACGACTTCACCCTGGCCGAACTGCAGACCCTGCGCGCCGTGCAGCCGCGGCGCGGTCGCGATGATCAATGGGACGGGCAGTATCCGGTGCCGACCTTCGAGGCCGTGCTGGATCTCGCCTCCGAGCATGGGGTGCGTATCGAGCCCGAGGTCAAATCCCCGGCCCGGCTGGCCGAGCTCGGCCTCGACCCGCTGCCCGAACTGGTGCGCATCCTGCGCCAGCGCGGGCTCGACGGTGCCGACGCCCCGGTCATGGTGCAGTCTTTCGAGCCGCGTTTCCTGGCCCGTCTCGACGCCGAAATCGATACCCCACTGGTGATGCTGGTCTTCCCGATGTCGCAGATCGATCCGGACGCGCCGCCCGGCCAGCCCAGCGTCGCGCTCGACGACCTCGCCGCCTATGCCGACGGGGTCGGCCCGGCCAAGGCACTGGTCATGACCTCCGGGGGTGAGGACACCGGTTTCGTGGCCGAGGCGCATGCCCGCGGCCTGGTGGTGCACCCCTGGACCTTCCGCGATGACGACCCGGTCTCGCCCGAGCTGGATATCGAGGCCGAACTGCGCCGCGCCTACGAGATCGGCGTCGACGGCGTGTTCACCGACTTCCCGGCGACGGCCCGCGCCGTGCGCGAGGACTACTGAGCCCCATCCTGACGCGAGTGCCCTGCATCGAACACGCACGAAAAACGGCGCGGAGATCGCTCTCCGCGCCGTCTTCAGATCGTGATGATCCTGAGGTCCGACTATTCGTCGGCGAACTGCAGGTTCACGGCCTTCGGGCCCTTGCCACGACGGTCCGGCTCGGTTTCGAACTCGACCTTCTGCCCATCGGACAGGCCCGGCATGCCGGACGCCTGGACGGCAGAGATGTGCACGAAGACGTCATTGCCGCCCTCATCCGGGGTGATGAAGCCAAAGCCTTTGCTTTGGTTGAAGAATTTGACCGTACCTGTGGCCATGGGGGGAACCTTCCCTATGTGCACCGCGTCCGGGCATAAAAAGTGCTCAGTGTCAGCGTCCTGACACCGGTATTACGGACGTAGTAAGTCGGGGAAGGCTGAAGTCGTATTTGATCCGAAGCCAGGGGCAAGGCCCTTGGATTGCGGGGTAGGCGATCAGTATTCCGCTCGGCCTTAACGGCCGCCCGTGTGGGCGATATGCGCACGGATCGGAGCAGAACGCAAACGAATCCGGTGTGCCGCGGGTTTTTGATGATGTCCCGCGGTCCTGCCTGCAAGGCTTGACCATGACGCCCTGCAACAGGAGGCTCGGCGCATGTCCCGACGCCGCTTCCTCGACCGCACCCGCAGCCAGTGCGACCGCCAGCGCAAGAGCGGCGGATTCAATCCCGCCGGCATGATCCGGCTGGCCGGTTTCGGCGCGGCCCTGGTCGTGGCCGTCGGCGTCTATGTCGGTTTCGCGCGCCAGGGCGAGACCATTTACGACGGCCGCTGGGGTGTGCTGCAGCGCCTGGTCACGCCGCTCTTCTTCGGCATCAACGCGCTGGAACTCATCGTCTTTGCGCTCGTTGGGCTGGTCGCCTGGCGGATCTGGGCGCGCATGCGCTAGCACGGCAGGCCAACCCGCCACGCAATTGCCACTGGCCAGCCGGGCGATGCTTGGCTAAGGGCAGGGCCACACAGCATCAGCAGCACACACAGGGGTCATCATCATGGGCGTCAGGGTCGCGGTCTTCGGAGCCACCGGTGCGGTCGGCAAGGAAATGCTCACCATCCTCGCGGAACGCCTGTTCCCCGCCGACAAGGTGCACGCGCTGGCCAGCCGCAAGTCGATGGGCGTCGAGCTGTCCTATGGCGACCGCACGCTGAAATGCGAGAGCGTCGACGGGTTCGACTTCTCCAAGGTCGATCTGGTGCTGATGTCGGCGGGCGGCGAAGTGGCCAAGGACTGGGCCCCGCGCATCGCCAAGACCGGCGCCGTCGTGGTCGACAATTCCTCGGCCTGGCGCATGGACCCGGACGTGCCGCTGGTCGTGCCGGAGGTCAATCTGGACGCCATTGACGGGGTGAAGAAGAAGAACATCGTGGCCAATCCGAACTGCTCGACGATCCAGCTCATGGTCGCGCTCAAGCCGCTGCACGACCGCGCCGGCATCAGCCGCGTCTCCTGTGCCACCTACCAGTCGGTGTCCGGCGCCGGCCAGGCGGCGATGGACGAGCTGTGGACCCAGACCAAGGGCATCTATGTCAATGACGGCGTCACGCCGGATGCCTTCACCAAGCAGATCGCCTTCAACGTGATCCCGCACATCGACGTCTTCATGGAGGACGGCTCCACCAAGGAAGAGTGGAAGATGATGGCGGAGACCAAGAAGATCCTCGACCCGAAGATCAAGCTGTTCGCCACCTGCGTGCGCGTGCCGGTCTTCGTCGGCCACGCCATTGCCGCCCATATCGAGCTCGACGAGCCGCTGAGCGCCGACGAGGCCCGCGACCTGCTGCGCGAGAGCCCGGGCCTGATGGTCATCGACAAGCGCGAGGACGAGGGCTACGTCACCCCGGTCGAAAGCGTCGGCGAGTTCGCCACCTTCGTCAGCCGCGTCCGCGAGGACCCGACGGTCGAGAACGGCCTGGCGCTCTGGGTGGTGGCCGACAATCTGCGCAAGGGCGCGGCGCTGAATGCCGTGCAGATCGCCGAAGCGTTGAACAATCGGGGCTTGCTGCGTCAGGGGTGAGCCGTCGCACCCGTTTCCCCCGCCTTCATGGCGGGACCTCCAATCCTGCCATCACCCTCAATTCCTGCCACCCGTCACGATCATCCGGTCCGAGGCCCGCCATGAAGGCGGGGGAAACGGGGTGCGTTGACAAAAAGGAGCGCCCGGAGCGCCGGCACCTATCCATTCATCTCTTGCCGAGAGTCCGCCTCAGAGGGTGAAAGCTGTCAAGGGTTTCAACCGCTTAACGGCCCCGCGGGCCCTTGACAGCTTTCACCCTCTGAGGCCCGCTGGCTGACAAGAGATCAATGGTCTTTTCCGCGCACGGCGCGATCCCTACCAACGTCTCCGACCCTTCGTCATCCCACGGGGCCGCGCAGCGGCATCCGGGGGACCTCAGCTATCAGGTTGGCGGGACGAGCGAAGTTCTTCCGGCGGGCCTGTTGGGTGAGGTCCCCCGGATCCCGGCTTCGCCGGGACCGTGGGATGACGATAGTTTGGGCGCGGCTTTAGGCAGGGCCACTTCTCGTCCCCCCATTCCCGCACCCCTCCCATTCGCAAGAAATGGGTCGCAATGGCGACGCCGAGGCTCTAAGTGCGGTTTCTGACCCGTGCCGGAGCCCGCCATGTCATCGTCCACACCCGAACACCACAAGGCGGCCATTGCCGGCCTCACCGGCTATCTGATCTGGGGCCTGTCGCCGCTCTTCTTCAACCTGCTGGACTTCGCCACGGCAGTGGAGATCGTGCTGCACCGGGTGATCTGGGCGGTGCCGCTGCTGCTGGGCGCACTGATCGTGTCAGGCAAGCTGAAGCCGGCGCTGAAGGCGCTGGCGGACCGGCGCACGCTGATCACCCTGCTGACCACGGCGGCGCTGATCTCGGTCAACTGGTGGCTGTTCGTCTATGCGGTGAATTCCGGAAACGTCCTGCAGGCCTCGCTGGGCTATTACATCAACCCGCTGGTCTCGGTGGCCTTGGGCGTGGTCATCCTGCGCGAGCCGCTCGGGCCGTTCCGCATCGCCGCCATTGTGCTGGCCGCCATCGGTGTGGCCAACCAGGTCATCACCGTCGGCGTGGTGCCGTGGATCTCGCTGACCCTGGCCTTCACCTTCGCCAGTTACGGCTATCTGCGCAAAGTCGCCTCGGTCGACGGCCGGGTCGGGCTGTTCTGGGAAACCGTCTTCATCCTGCCCTTTGCGGTCGTCGGCCTGGCCTGGCTGCAGGCCACGGGCGGCGGGCATTTCTTCACCACGCCCGGCCAGGCCCTGCTGCTCATGGGCACCGGCCTGATCACCGTGGTGCCGCTCCTGTGCTACATCATTGGCGCGCGCGGCCTGCGCCTGTCGACCATGGGCGTGCTGCAATTCATCGCCCCGAGCCTGCAATTCGCCATCGGCGTGATGAATGGCGAAACCTTCACGGTGTCGCACATGATCACCTTCGGCTTCATCTGGGCCGGGGTCATCGTCTTCGTCTATTCCATCATCCGCCGCGAGCGCCGGGCCGCCGTGCCACCGCTCGCCCCGGCGGGAAAGTAGGCGCCAAACGCCTTCCTGCGTCTTGACGCCCGCCTGTGGCGGCGTTCTGCTGGGCCAGTGACGTGACCCGGGAGCCTGCCGCATGACCGACTTCCCCGCCCCCCAGCGCATCGCCACCAATGGCATCGAACTGTCCGTGCACATCGCCGGACCGGAGGACGGGCAAGCGCTCCTGCTGGTCCATGGCTGGCCGGAGCTGGCGTATTCCTGGAAGCACCAGCTGCCCATCCTGGCCAATCACGGCTACCGGGTGATCGCACCGGACCTGCGCGGCTTCGGGGGCTCGGACGCGCCCAGCGCCGCCTCGGCCTATGGCATCGACACGCTGGTCGGCGACCTGACCGGCTTGCTCGACACGCTGGGCCACGAGACGGCGGTGTTTGGCGGGCATGACTGGGGCGGCATCATCACCTGGCATGCCGCAATGCTGGCGGCCGACCGGGTGGCCGGGGCGATTGGCGTCAACACGCCGCACCTGCCGCGCGGGGCGGAACCGCCGACGACCTATTTCCGCGAGTTGGGCGGCGATGACCACTACATCCTGCGCTTCCAGGAGCACGGCTATGCCGAGGCCATCTTCGAGGACCGCGAGGACGAATTCTTCGAATTCATCTTCGGTTCGGCGCCCAGGGCCGACCAGCTCGACAGCCTGTTCCCGGGGATCACCCACATTCCGAAGAAGTTCCAGGAATTCGAGAGCCGCGACGAGAGCCGCATCGTGGTCGGGCCGGAAGACCGCAAGGTGTTCGCCGACGCCTACCGCAAGACCGGCTTCGGGCCGGGCCTCAACCTGTACCGGAATTTCGATGCCAACTGGGAGCGCATGGGCGGCGTCGACCACCGCCTCGACATGCCCTGCCTGATGATCGCCGCCGAGTGCGATTTCATGCTGCCGCCCAAGCTGGCGGGCTGGATGCCGGCCCTGTGCACCGACCTGGAAATGAAGACCATCCATGATTGCGGGCACTGGACGATGTGGGAGCACCCCGAACAAGTGACCGCCGACATGCTGGACTGGCTGCAGCGCCGCTTCCCGGCCGGCGGCCAGCCCCGCAGGGACTCCGAAAAGCTAACAAAAGCCTAACGATTTCCGTCAACTCCGCCATATTTAAATCCCCGAATCGACTCGCATTCTTCATATTCCGGAGTCAGTCTGGTGGCCTGGGAAAACGGGCTATGGGGGCTCTTCATGAGCTATTTCTGGCTGCATCACGACGGTGTCGAACTGTCCGAACTGGCTTTGACCGGACCGTTCAGTGACGAAACCCTGGCGCTCGCCTTCGACGCGCTGGCGGCCTGGCCGGACTGGTCACCGACGCGCCAGATCCTGGTCTCGGCCGAGGCGGCAACCGGCTCGGGCAGCCTCACCGTGTCAGGCTTCATCCAGTACCGGGCCTTCCTGCAGGCCTGGGACACCCAGTTCCGGCCCGTCAGCGGGGCGCGCACGGCCCTGGTCATGCCGGACCCGCTCAAGCACACCCTGGCCCAGGTCTGGGAAGGCCTCGCTCGCGACCAGGTCAGTGTCGAGGTCAACGTGTTCCGCGACCGCCGCTCGGCCGTCGACTGGCTGCTCGGCGAACGCCGGGTCGATGCGCGCCCGCCGGGCGGGCACACCGCGGCCCTGGCCGGACAACGGCATATCCGCTCGGCCCTCTGAACGCCCGTACGGGAACAAAAGACATCCGATTCCGTTGTGAAATCGTACCCATGGGTATGGTTAACGGCGTTCGCGCCAGTCACGGCCGGAGCAAAGTCGGATCGAGCCGACAGCTCTCCCGGTCATCGGAGCTCGCAATGAACAAGATTGGCTGGACCTTCCATGATGCCCGCCGGATCGCGGAACTGGTGCTCGACGGCACGGTGACGGCGGCCGGTCTGCAGGCCGCCTTCCAGCGTCTGGAGAAAAGCCCCAAATGGGACAAGGACTGGCAGATCATGCTCGTCGCCGGACCCGGGGCGCGCCTGGAAGAGCTGACTCTGCCGGCGCTGCGCCTGCACCAGAGCTTCATCCTCGGCTGGAACCTGCGCCACCGCCGCATGCGCGGCGCGCGCACTGCCTTTGTCAGCAATGACGCGCTCAAACTGGCCATCGCCCGCCTGTGGGAGACCGTCAGCCGCCTCGAATCCGCCGTCAATGTCGCCGCCTTCGACGACCGCGACGCCGCCATGGACTGGCTGCGCCCGGGCGTCGACGACCGGCCGCGCCTCGACGTCATACCGGGCGGGCGCGGCGAGGAAATGCGCGTGGGACAGGTCTAGAGACAGCCGTACACCGCCTCGATAAGACGCGTCGGGCGCGGATCCCCGGCCAGGAAATGCTGCTGCCGGTTCATCACATAGGCGCCTGACAGGGCCCGCACCGGATCGGCAAAGGCGCAGGACCCGCCCCAGCCGGAATGCCCCACGGCCTTGGCTTCCGGGCCATAGAAGCCCGGTTTCTCGTTGCGCATCACGCCGGCGGCCCAGGACAGGTCGAAGGGCAGCACCTTGTCCGGCCCCTCGACGCGTTCGCGCACCAGCGCCGCGAAGGTCGCCTCCGACAGGAAAGCCTCTCCCTCGAAATCTCCGCCCTGCGCATAGATCGCCATCAGCCGGGCCAATGCACCGGCGGTGGCGTGCGCATTGGCTGCGGGAAATTCGGCCTGGCGCCACTCCTCGGCCCCGCGCCGGCCCGGCGAGGACCACGGCTTGAGAAAGGCCAGCGTCCTGTATTCGTTGATTTCACCGAGGCTGGGCACCTGTTTCGGCATGGCGTGCTCGGCCACCCGGTTGTGCTCTTCGAGCGGTGTGCCGACGAAAAAGTCGATCCCCTTCGGCCCGCACATGTCCTCGCGCAGGATGGCACCGATCGAGCGCCCGTCCGTGCGCAGGGCCAGCGCATCGGCGATGAAACCGAACGTGACCGGGTGATAGCCCGAGCCCGTGCCCGGCGGCCACAGCGGCGCCTGTTCGGCCAGCCGGGTCTCGATCAGCTCGCGGTCGAACCAGTCGCCGGCCTCCATTTGCTGGGCGATGCCTGACAGTCCGGCCTGGTGCGACAGCGCCTCGGCGACCGTGATCGCAGCCTTTCCTTCGGCGGCGAACTCCGGCCAGTACTTGGCCACCGGCGCCTCGTAATCCAGCAGGCCGCGTTCGACGAGCCGTGCCATGACCAGCGCCACCACAGCCTTGCCGGTGGAGTAGACCGGGACCAGCGTGTCGGCCTGCCAGTCCCGCGACTTCTTGCGGTCGGCCCAGCCGGCATGGATGTCGATCACCACTTCGCCGTCGATGCGCACGGCAAAGCCGGCCCCGATCTCGTCATGCTCGGTCCAGTTGGCGAGGAAGGCGTCGCGCACCGGCTCGAAGCCGGGGGCGACCTGGCCGTGTACGGCCGGTGTTGAGGCGTTTGTCATAGCGTGAGGGCTAACCGCACCGCGCCGCGCGATCAAGCGTTCGGGCAAGCGGTCCCGGATTCAGCGGACCAGGTCACCCACCGCTTCAGCCTCGAGCGTGAGCAGCGGCTGTTTCAGCACATCGACCGCCGGCACCAACGGCAATTCGCGGCCGTTCCACTGCTGGGCCCGCTTGACCACGGACAGCGTCGCGGCACAGGCGTGCTCGAGCGCCGGCTTCGGCTCGTCGCCGGCGACAATGCGCGCGGTGAAGGCCGCGGTCAGCACGTCGCCGGTGCCGTGCGGCGCCTTGGGGCAGCGCTCATGGGTGACCAGCCAGGCTTCCTGGCTGTCGACATAGAGCACCCCGATCTGGCCCTGCCGGGGCAGGGACGACACCAGGACCGGGCAGTCCAGCGACTGCGCCGCCCGCACCATCGACGCCAGATCAGTCAGCGCGCGACCGGTGATATGGCCGAGTTCGAAGGCGTTCGGCGTGACCAGGTCGGCGCGCGGCACCAGCTGGTCCTTGATCGCCGCGGCAATGGCCGGCTGGATGTACAGCCCGCCCGGCGCGTCACCCATGATCGGGTCGACGACCACCATGGGCTGGTCGCTCCAGGCGCGCCCCCACTCGTTCCGGCGCTCGCTCTTGCGCACCACGTCGATCACCGAGGCGGCGTCGAAGACCTGGCCGACATCGGCGAAATATCCGGTCAGGACCACGTCGGTGACGTTGAGCATGCCCTGCTCGACAATGCCCGACAGGATGCCCTGCATCATCTCCTGTTCCACCATGCCGCCACCCGGCTCGCCCCAGCCGGGGTGGCGGCCATACAGCACGGTCGGCACCAGCATGGTGTCGACCCCGCCGGCATTGAGCACGCGCTGCGACGCCCCGCCGCCGACCAGCGAGGCGCTCACATGACTGGACAGGATCAGGGCCATGGGCATGATTTCCATGCTATAGCCGATTTCCAGCCGACCCCAAGCGCTTCATGAAACGACTGATCCGTTCCGCCCTCTTCGTGCCCGCCGCCAAGCCGCGCGCGATCGACAAGGCCGCCCATGCCGGCGCCGACCTGATGATTCTCGATCTCGAGGACGCGGTCGGGCCGGAGGAAAAGGCGGAAGCGCGCGACCGGGTCGCCGACGCGCTGGCCCGCTGGGACGTCTCCGGGGCCATCCGTGCCGTGCGCATCAATGCGCTCGACAGCGAGTGGGGCCAGGCCGACCTGCGCGCGGCCGCCCGGGCCGACGCCATCGTCCTGCCGAAGGTCGACCAGGTCGGCGATCTTCATGCCGCCCGCTCGGCCCTGAGCTCGCACGGCTCCTCGATCGCACTGTGGGCCATGATCGAGACCCCGCGCGCCCTGCTCAATGCCGACTCGATCGGCAGCGCCACCGGCACCGGCCTGGCCGGGCTGATCGCCGGCACCAATGACCTGTGCAAGGAATTGCGCTGCACCGCGGCGCAGGACCGCATCGCCCTGGTGCCGCACCTGGCGCGCATCGTCTGCGCCGCCCGGGCCAACCAGTTGTACGCCCTTGACGGCGTCTACAACCAGTTCCGCGACCCCAAGGGCTTCCGGGCCGAAGCGGAACAGGGGCGTACGCTGGGCTTTGACGGCAAGACGCTGATCCACCCCGGCCAGGTCGACCTGGCCCACCTGTATTTCGGCCCGACGCCGGATGATCTGGAACATGCCGCCCGCATCGTCGCCGCCTTCGCCGACCCGGAAAATGCCGGCAAGGGCGTGATTTCGCTGGACGGCGAAATGGTCGAACGGCTGCACCTGGACGCCGCCCGGGCCCTGCTTTCCGCTGGCAGCGGCAATGACGGATAGGCCCGCACAGGCCACAATAAATGCAGATCAAGCCTTGATGTTGCCCGCAAAGAGCGGCTTTCATCTAGGTCAATTGAGGGAAAATGCATGAGCGACAAGACAATCATCTGGCATAATCCGCGCTGCTCCAAGTCGCGCCAGACCCTGGCCCTGCTGCAAGCGCGCGGCGGCGAACTGGAAATCCGCGAATACATGGACGACACGCCGAGCGTGGACGAACTCAAGGCGGTGATGAAGAAGCTCGGTTATACCTCGGCGCACGAATGGCTGCGCAAGACCGAACCGGACTACCGCGCCCTCAGCCTCAAGGCGACCGAGGACGAGGAAGAAGTGTTCAAGGCCATGACCGAGTATCCAAAGCTGATCGAGCGCCCGGTCGTGATCTATGGCGACAAGGCCATGATCGGCCGTCCGCCGGAGCAGGTGCTGGAACTGTTCTAAACCCGCTGGCGCGCCAGTCGCCGCACGGTCCGCCGAGGTGCGCCGGTGAGCACGCCTGACCTCACGCCGCCTCGCGTGGCGCCGGGCCGAGGATGGCCTGCATCGCCTCGCCCAGCATGACCGCCTCTTCGGCCCGGGCCGAGCCGCGCCGCCAGGCGACGCCGATCTCGCGGCCGGCGACGGGTGGATCAAAGCGCTTGACGGCCAGGTCCATGTGATCGACGAGGCCGGCGTCCACGGCCATCTTCGGCAGCAGGGTGGCGCCGAGCCCGGATTTCACCATGTGCACCAGCGTATGCAGGCTGGTGGCGGCAAAATCGCCGCGCGCCGTGCCGGTCGAACAGGCGGCCAGGGCATGATCGCGCAGACAATGCCCGTCCTCGAGGAGCAGGAGCGGCTCGTCCTCGAGGTCGCGCGCCGACAGGCTCTGCGTGTCGGCCAGCGCATGGTCCGGCGGGCAGGCAAAGAGAAACTCGTCCGACCAGATCGATCGGGTCTCGATCTGTTGCGCCTCGTAGGGCAGGGCCACCAGGGCGGCGTCAATGCGGCGCTCGCGCAGCGCCTCGTAGAGATGCTCGGTGAGGTCCTCACGCAGGAAGAGCTTGAGCTCCGGGAAGCGCGATCGCAGGGCCGGCAGGACACGCGGCAGAAGGAAGGGTGCGATAGTCGGGATGACGCCGAGCCTGAAGGGACCGTTGAGCGGCTCCCCGGCCGCCTGTGCCGCCGTGACCAGGTCTTCCGCCTCGGCCATCACCCGGGTGGCCCGCTCGAGCACCGCCTCTCCGGCCGGGCTGAGGACCGCGCCGCGGGCGCCGCGCTCGACCAGATTGGTGCCGAGGATGGTCTCCAGCTCCTTGATCGCCGCGCTCAGGGTCGGCTGGGTCACGAAAACCGCCTCGGCGGCACGGGAGAAACTGCCGTGTTCGGCCAGGGCGATGAGGAATTGCAATTGGCGCAGGGTCGGGAGCTGGGACATGGTATAGATAATACCTATGCGCTACCCAAAAACAATCCATTGGATTTATCTGAACGGATCACGCATATCGCCGTTACCGAACAACAGGCCCTCGGGCCACCATGCAAAACGGAGAATTCATATGCTGGGTATTGGCGACAAGCTCCCCGATTTCGAAGTCACTGGCGTCAAGCCGCGCTTCAACGCACACGAAGAGAACGGCGAGTCGGCCTTCGAGCCGATCACCCAGGACAGCTTCGGCGGCAAGTGGAAGATCATCTTCTTCTACCCGAAGGACTTCACCTTCGTCTGCCCGACCGAGATTGCTGCCTTCGCCGGCCTGAATGACGAGTTCGCCGACCGCGACGCGGTTGTCATGGGCGGCTCCACGGACAACGAGTTCTGCAAGCTGGCCTGGCGCCGTGACCACCCGGATCTCGACAAGCTGCCGATCTGGCAGTTCGCCGACACCACCGGCTCGCTGGTCGACAGCCTGGGCATCCGTTCGCCCGAAGGCGTGGCCTACCGCTACACCTATATCGTCGACCCGGACGGTGTGATCCAGCACGTCTACGCGACCAATCTCAATGTCGGCCGCAATCCGGAAGACACGCTGCGCGTCCTCGACGCCCTGCAGACCGATGAGCTGTGCCCGTGCAACCGCTCGGTCGGCGGCGACACGCTGGCAGCCTGATCGGCAACGATCACACGTAAAGACGGGTTGATCCTGCCCTGATCCCCGTCCGGCCCCGGAACCTGTTTCCCCCCAAGCGGGTTCCGGGGCTCTTTATTGCCCTACCATTGCGAACAATTCGCAAATCAGACTTACAGGAGTTCCTGATGAGCCTCGACGATCTGAAATCCGCCCTCCCCGACTACGCCAAGGACCTCAAGCTGAACCTGTCATCCCTGGCGCGCGAGACCGATCTCGACGACCAGAAGAAATGGGGCACATTCCTGGCCTCGGCGCACGCGGTCGGCGAACCGAGAACCCTTGCCGCGCTCACTGCGGAAGCGGAGGCCGTGCTCAGCCCGGAGGCCTTCCAGGCCGCCAAGGCCGCCTCGGCGATCATGGGCATGAACAATGTCTATTACCGCTTCATCCACCTGTCGAAGAACAAGGAATACGGCACCCTGCCGGCCAAGCTGCGCATGAACGTGCTGGCCAATCCCGGCGTCGACAAGGCCGATTTCGAACTCTGGTCGCTGGCCGTTTCCGCCATCAATGGCTGCGGTCTGTGCATTGACAGCCACGAGGCCGAACTGCGCAAGCACGGCCTGAGCTCGGCCCAGATCCAGACCGCCGTGCGCATTGCCGCCACGGTCAATGCGGTCTCCCGCGTTCTGGCCGCAGAGGTCTAAACCGACCCAAAAACGGCCCTTCCGAAGCTCTTAAGAAGCTCTAACAAGCCGTTAATTCGTCGTCATTTATCCGCGCGCTAACGATGAGTTGCGCGCGGATAAAAAACTCCGTACAATGAATGTATGTCGATGATTGACCATACGTTCGATCCGCTCCCGAAGCGGACCCCGGAGGACCGCCACGAGGTCCAGACCGGACAGGGCTGGTTCTCCAGCAAGACCATGGACCGTGCCGCCCATTTCGCCGATGTCAGCTGGACCCGCGTTGCCGCTCCGGCCGTGCTCAGTCTGGCCTGCGTTGTCGCCGGCTTCGCCATGAGCGGCGGCCTGCTGCCGGCCCTGCTGGTGATCGGTGGCGGCCTCGGCAGCCTGTTCAGCCTGCCCGCTGTCGCCCTCAAGGCCACCGTCAGCCTGTACCGCGCCTGACACCTCGCCCGGACCACACACCCGCCCCTTTGCCACTCCCAACGACCTCCGCCGATTGACGCTCGACGTACACTGGCTAGTGTGCGCTCGGTGAGGGATGCGTCCGTTTGCGACGCGGGGAACAAGGAATTGCGTCATGGGTTGGTGGTTCGGAATCAAACTCTGGCAGCGCGTGCTCGTCGCCCTTGTCCTGGGCGTCGTCTTCGGCCTGCTCGCCTCCAACACGATGGGCCAGGAAGCCGCCACGGTGTGGATCGAGACCTGGGTCAAACCGGTCGGTGACCTCTTCATCACCCTGATCCGCATGCTCATCGTGCCGCTGATCTTCACCACCCTGGTGGCCGGCGTGATCGCCATGGGCAAGCCCTCCAAGCTCGGCTCGCTCGGCATCAAGACCATTGCCCTCTACCTCGCCACAACCTTCTTCGCCAACGTCATCGGCCTGACCTTTGGCGCCATCCTGCGCCCCGGCGCCGGTGCCGATCTCGGCGATGTCGAGGCTGTCCCGGTGTCCACCGAGGCGCCGTCCGTGGTCGATCGCCTGCTTGCCGTGGTGCCGACCAACCCGGTTGCCGCCCTGGCCGACGGCGACGTGCTCGCCATCATCTTCTTCTCGCTCCTGCTCGGCGTCGGCATCCTGGGCTCCGGTGTCGCCGGCAAGCCGCTGGCCGACCTGTTCAATTCCGCTTCCGACGTGGTCCTCAAGATCACCCACTACGTCATGGAAGTGGCGCCCTTCGGCGTGTTCGCGCTGGTCGCTTATACCGCCGCCAGCCAGGGCCTCGAAGCGCTGCAGTCGATCATCGTCCTGATCGTGGCCGTCTATCTCGGCCTGATCACGCACGCCCTGATCACCTACGGCATCCTGATACGCTTCATCCTCGGCCTGCCCTTCTTCCGCTTCCTCAATGACATGACCGATCCGATCGCGGTGGCCTATTCGACGGCCTCGTCCTCGGCCACCCTGCCGGTGACCATTGCCGCGGCCACGGACAATCTGGGCATCAAGAAATCGGTGGCCGGCTCGGTCCTGCCGCTGGGCTCGACCATCAACATGGACGGAACGGCGCTGTACCTGGGCATCCTGGCCCTCTTCACCGCCCAGGCCTTCGGCTACGACCTGACCTTCATGAATTACGTGATGATCGCCTTTACCGCGGCCATCGTCTCGATCGGCGCCGCCGGCATCCCGTCGGCCTCGCTCTTCCTGCTGGCCATCGTGCTGGAGACCTTCGGCGTGACGCCGGAGCACACGGCAATCATCGTCGGCTTCATCCTGCCGGTCGACCGCATCATGGACATGGCCCGCACCGCAGTGAACGTCACCGGCGACGCCGCCGTGGCCACCGCCGTGGCCAAGTGGGAAGGCCAGCTCGACGAGGAACAGTTCCGCGCCGCGCCGCAGATCTAGGTCGGGCCTTGCCCGTCGCTTGGCCGGCCTGATCCGTTCGCGGGCGGCGGGCGTACTTCCTTCGACATCCCGAAGGAGTTCGCCATGCCTGCCGCCCTGCGCATCCCCATCGCCCTCGCCAGCCTCGCCCTGCTGGCGCTCATCGCGTGGGCCATGGCGACCGGCAATTTCTCCGCCGCCGGGGCGTGGCTGACCAGCGACCCGTGGGGTCTCGTCACCCTCGCCGACCTGTATCTCGGCTTCGCTTTCATCGCTGTCATCATCGCTGCCGTGGAGCGCAAACCGCTCGCCGCCGTGTTCTGGATCACACCCCTCTTCGTGCTGGGCAATCTATGGACAGGGGTGTGGCTGGTCGTGCGCGGCGGCCGGCTGTGGCGCCGCCTTAACGAAAACCTTGGCGCCAGCCGCTAAACTCACCCGTTCGGACCGCTAGCGGCCTGATTTGGCGGAGCTACGAGATGGAGGACAGGATGAACAAGCCGATCTTTGCCTTCGGGACGGTGGCCAAGGCCGCCCTGATCTGGCTGACGCTCGCCCTGGTCTTCGCCTCGGCCTATGGCGCCCTGCTGTCTTCGCGCCCGGCTCCGCCGGCGCTGTTCGTCGACAGCGCACAGATGGATGCCGCCTCGTCCGACCGGGACGAGCTGACGCAATGGGCCGGCGCCGACTAGGCCAGACCCGCCTTTCCTTGACTCCGCCTGCGGCAACGCGTAAACGCCGCCCGATCACGCAAGCTTTGATGCTTGTCTTACCGGCACATCCGCCCGCCTGGGCGAGGGAGGTCGGCGAGAACCCTGCTCGGCGAAGGTTTCGCTCAGCGGGGCCATTTTGCATTGCGTGGAACGGATCGAGGATTTGGACGAACCATGTTCGACACACTGACAGAACGACTGGGCGGCGTATTCGACAAGCTCACCGGACGCGGTGCGCTGTCGGAGAAGGACGTCGATGCAGCGCTGCGCGAGATCCGCGTCGCCCTGCTCGAGGCCGATGTCGCCCTGCCGGTCGTCAAGACGGTGACCAAGCAGATCCGGGAACGCGCTGTCGGCGAGGACGTGATCCGCGCCGTCGCCCCGGGCCAGCAGGTCATCAAGATCGTGCACGACGCCCTGGTCGACCTGCTGGGCGGCGAAGGCGAGCCGGAAGGTCTGGCCATCGAGGGTGAGCCGCCGATCGCCATCCTGATGGCCGGCCTGCAGGGCTCGGGCAAGACCACCACATCGGCCAAGCTGGCCAAGCGCCTCAAGGACCGCCACAAGAAGAAGGTCCTGCTGGCCTCGCTCGACACCCGCCGCCCGGCCGCCATGGAACAGCTGCAGCAGCTGGCCGGCCAGGTCGAGGTCGGCTTCCTGCCGATCGTGCCGAACCAGCGCGCCGTCGAGATCGCCAAGCGCGCCATGACCGCCGGCCGCCTGCAGGGCTATGACGTGGTCATCCTGGATACCGCCGGCCGCACCTCGATCGACGAGGACATGATGGCCGAGGCCCAGTCGATCGCCCGCGAGACCAATCCGCGCGAAACCCTGCTGGTCGCCGACGCGCTGACCGGCCAGGACGCGGTGGAAACCGCGAAGCGCTTCCACGAGCGCCTGCCGCTGACCGGCCTGGTTCTGACCCGGATGGATGGTGACGGGCGTGGCGGCGCCGCCCTGTCGATGCGCCATGTCACCGGCCTGCCGATCAAGTTTCTCGGCGTGTCGGAAAAGCCGGACGGGCTGGACGCCTTCGACGCCAAGCGCGTGGCCGGCCGCATCCTCGGCCGAGGCGACATCGTCTCGCTGGTCGAGAAGGCTGCCCTGGAGGTCGACCAGGACAAGGCCCAGCGCATGGCCAAGAAGATGGCCAAGGGCAAGTTCGACCTGGAAGACATGCGCGAACAGTTCGGCCAGCTCAAGAAGATGGGCGGTCTCGGCGGCATCATGGGCATGCTGCCCGGCATGAACAAGAAGGCGCAGGCCCAGATGGGCGCCGCCGGCATGGACGACAAGATGCTGACCCGCCAGGAGGCGATCATCCTGTCGATGACCCCGGCCGAGCGCGCCAAGCCGGAGATTCTCAAGGCCAGCCGCAAGAAGCGCATCGCCGCCGGTTCCGGTGTCACCGTTGCCGACGTCAACAAGCTCATCAAGATGCACCGCCAGATGGCGGACATGATGAAGAAGGTCAACAAGAAGGGCGCCAAGGGCCTGGCCGGCCTGATGGGCGGCATGGGCGGCAAGATGCCGCCCGGCATGTCCGGAGCCCTGGGCGGCATGAATCCCGATGATTTCGGTGCCGCCACCCAGGACCTGCTCGGCGGCAAGTCGCCGGCCGATACCAAACCCCAGCTTCCCGGACTGGGCGGCGCGCCGCTCGGACCGGACGGCCTGCCCTTGGGCCTGCCGAAGAAATAACCCGAACCACCCCTATCCAAACGACTGAAACTGAAGGAACTCCCCCATGTCTCTTAAAATCCGTCTCGCCCGTGGTGGCGCCAAGAAGCGTCCGTACTACCGTGTCGTCATCGCCGACAGCCGTTCGCCGCGCGACGGCCGCTTCATCGAGAAGGTCGGCACCTACAACCCGATGCTCCCGAAGGACGGCGACCGCGTCCAGCTGGACATGGAAAAAGTGAAGGCCTGGCTGGCCAAGGGCGCCAAGCCGACCGACCGCGTCGCGCGCTTCATCCACCAGGCCGATGCCGACGCCTATGCCTGGGAGCACGGCAACAACCCGAAGAAGGCCGAGCCGGGCCAGAAAGCCAAGGAACTCGCTGCCGAGAAGGCCGAGAAGGAAGCCGAGCGCAAGGCTGCCGAGGAAGAGGCCAAGGCTGAAGCCAAGGCTGCTGCCGAAGCTCCGGCTGAAGAAGCCCCGGTGGAAGACGCCGCGGCTGAAGAAGAAGCCAAGTCCGAATAGGACTGGCTCCGGACGACGCTGCTACGTGGTCCTTCCCCTTGATGGAGAAGGTGTCCGCGCAGCGGACGGAAGGGGTGAATCCCGGTGCTGGACCCGTCTGGCACCTGGCCCCCACCCCCTCCGACCCCGCCTACGCCGAGGCTCCGGCGGGCCCACCTCCCCAACAAGGGGGAGGACCTGATTGAGTGACCGCTACCATGACCCAAGCCGCCGACGACCTCGTCTTCATTGCCGCCTGTGCCGGTGCCCACGGCGTCAAGGGCGAGTGCAAGGTCAAGAGCTTTGCCGGTAATCCGGCCGACGCTTTCGGCTACGGCCCCTTCCTCGACAAGGACGGCGCCGGGATCCTGACGCCTAAGAGCGCGCGCCCGGTCAAGGACGGCTTCGTCGTCCGCTTCGAGGAAGTCACCGACCGCGACCAGGCCCAGGCCCTCAAGGGCACCCAGCTCTTCATCCCGCGCAGTGTGCTGCCGGAACTCGAGGACGACGAATTCTACCATGCCGACCTGATCGGCCTCGCGGTGCAGGCGCTTGACGGCAGCCCCATGGGCACGCTGCGCGCCATCCACGATTACGGCGCCGGCGACTTGCTGGAAATCACCGGCACGCCCGACCGCAAGGGCAGCTGGATGCTGCCCTTCACCCGCCAGTTCGTTCCGCATGTCTCGCTCGACGACGGTGTCATCACCATCGACCCGCCGGAAGATGTGGGCTCGAAGGCCGAGGAAGAGGCGGGGCAGTCGGACGACACCTGATCGCCTGCGGGTGCGATATAGATTTCACCCGGGCGCAGCCGAACGATGTTCAGAGCTCGCCTGGCTGTCCGCGCATCGACCTTCGCGCCCTACACGACCTCTGTGCCGAACAATCGACCTGTCCTGTGCCGACTTGGATAAATGGCGCCGCGGCGCCTCTCAACCCATTGATCTCTTGCCGGGAGTCCGCCTCAGAGGGTCAAACATGTCAAGGGTTTCAACCGCGTAGCGGCCCTGCGGGCCCTTGACATGTTTGACCCTCTGAGGCCCGCTGGCTGACAAGAGATCAATGTCCATCTTTGCGCACAGGACGCATCCACGCACTCTAAAGGTCGTCATCCCACGGTCCCGGCGACAGCCTGGATCCGGGGGATGTCGGTACAGAGTGTGGGGGAGGCGGCCAGCAAGCAGGAACAAACGCCGCCCCCACGCGCACCACTCACCATCCCCCTCCCCAACGCCCCCCATCCCTGCTACACGCGCGCCATGACAAAGCCCGCCACGCCTGCCCTGCCTTGGACCGCGACCGCGCTGACGCTCTTCCCGGAGGCCTTCCCCGGCCCCCTGGGCGTGTCGATCATCGGATCAGCTGCGAATCGTGGGTTGTGGGCGCTTGAAACTGTGGACATCCGGGATTTTTCCCGTCATAAGCACCGCTCCGTGGACGACACCCCGGCCGGCGGAGGCGCTGGTATGGTGCTCAGGCCGGATGTTGCTGCGGAAGCGATCGATACGGTGCAGTCCCGCTGGTCAGGTGGGAAACGGCCGTTGATCTACTTGACGCCGCGCGGACGACCGCTCAACCAGGCCCGGGTCCGGGACTGGGCGAACAGTCCGGGCGTTGTCGTGTTTTGCGGGCGTTTCGAGGGCCTCGACCAGAGGGTCATCGAAAGCCGCGAGATGGAAGAGGTCAGTGTCGGCGATGCCGTTCTGGCCGGTGGCGAAGTGGCCGCACAGCTCCTCATCGAGGCCTGTGTCAGACTTCTCCCCGGCGTGCTCGGTGACCCGGCTTCGGCCGAGGATGAAAGTTTCGAGGGTGATCTCCTCGAGTATCCTCACTACACGCGCCCGCGTGTCTGGGAGGATCGGGAGATCCCGGAGGTCCTGCTGTCGGGGCACCATGGCCAGATCGAGGCCTGGCGCCGGGAGCAGGCGGAAGAGATTACGAAGGCGCGTCGCCCGGACCTCTGGACGAGGCACAAGGCCCGCAAGGAGAATGCACGATGAACATGATCGAGCAGATTGAACAAGAAGAAGCCGCCCGCGTCCTGGGCGACAAGCAAATCCCGGATTTCAGTGCCGGCGACACGCTGCGCGTCCATGTTCGCATCAAGGAAGGCGAGCGTGAGCGGATCCAGGTGTTCGAAGGCGTCTGCATCGCCCGCAATGGCGGCGGCCTGAACGAGAGCTACACGGTCCGCAAGATCTCCTTCGGTGAAGGTGTCGAGCGCGTCTTCCCGGTGTACTCGCCGAACGTCGAGCAGATCGAGATCAAGCGCAAGGGCAAGGTCCGCCGCGCCAAGCTGTACTACCTGCGCGATCGCCGCGGCAAGTCGGCCCGGATCGCCGAGCGCACCACCGGCCGTGGCGTCGAACGCCGCGAGCCGAAGAAAAAGGGCTAAGCCCTCTTTCAACGCGCACACACGCGACCCGAAGACCCCCGCTGGTGCTGCCGGCGGGGGTTTTTCGTGTTGAGTGCTCCGGCAATCCGGGACGTCGCCGCGAAGCGGGCATGCGCCTTGACAGCGCTGGACCCCGATGGCGAACTCCCGGCATGAAAAGAATGGATTGGGGTGCGCAGATGCGCCCGATCTCCAAAACCCGAGTCGGTGGCGAGTAGCCGGTCAACGCCCGTCCCCAAGGAGCCCCCATGTCGCAAGCCGAAGCCATCGACCCGGCCCCCAGCGAGCAACACATCTGGGTCGGCCACCCATCCCAGCTCAGCCATCTCGGCCTCTACATCGTCTGCCTCGTCTTCGCCTGGCTGGTCATCCCGGTCTTCATCGCCTTGTGGACCTGGATTGCGACCCGGGCCGTCAAGTACGAGCTCACCACCCAGCGCATCCGCTTCTCGACCGGTGTGTTCACCCGCGAGGTCGACGATATCGAGCTCTACCGGGTCAAGGACTACCGCATCGAGAAGCCGTTCTGGCTGCGCCTTGTCGGCCTCGGCCACATCATCGTCCTGACCTCCGACCAGACCACGCCGGAGCTGAAGATCCGCGCCATCGCGAAACCGGAAGCCCTCGCCGACCTGATCCGCGAGCATGTCGAACGCCGCCGCGACGCCAAGCGCGTCAGCGAAATCGACATGGAATAGGCGACCGGGAAGGCCGGACGTCGAATTCCCCTACCATTGCCCGCCAAGGTTGCTACTCTGCCTGTTGATCCAGCGGGGAGGGGACTAGTGGCGGGGATACTTTATCGTAGCGTGATCGGCGTGCTCATCGTGGCACCCTGGGCGGTGATGGGCGTGCATTGGCAGACCGAGCACAGGGCGCACGAGCTGACGGAGGCCACGGCTGCCGAGGCCGCCCCGATAGCCGCCGGCGAAGTACCGGAATCCGCCGAATTCGGCCCCGTGCCCGGTTTCGTCGCCGCGCTCCAATTGCCCACTCCGGACGTTTACCAGCATGAGCCGGAATCCGGGGTACGCTACCTGTTGCGCCAGATCGAGCACGATGCGCGCCCAGCCGAGCCTGACTATTTCTTCCGACTGGCCTCCGAGCCGGTCTCGACCGCCGGGCTCGACAATGTCGCCAACGTCAACATCACCTTCGACCCCGCCTTTCAGAGGCTGACATTCCATTCCCTCCAGGTGATACGCGACGGCGAGGTCCAGGACCGCCGGGACACCACGTCGATCGAGTTCGCCCGTCGCGAGACGCGACTGGAACGGCGCATGTTCGACGGTCGTGTCACGGCCATCGTCCGGTTCGACGATATCCGCCTCGGTGACATCGTCGAGTACAGCTATACGATCAGCGGCCGCAATCCCGCCGTACCGGACCATGACGCGCGCACGCTGTGGCTCGGTTTCGCCGCGCCGGTGGAGGCGACCCTGGTCAGGAGCCACTGGCCGTCGGACCATCCGCCCAGCTGGCAGTTGACCGGACCGGACTTCGAAGCCGACGTGATCGAGGTCCGCGAAGGCGACAGCATCACGCTTTCGGTTGGTCCGACCGACATGCCCAGCTTTCCCGGTGAACGCAACGCGCCGGGGTGGGCCAAACAGGCTCCGGTCATGCGGGTCGCCAACTTCGAAGACTGGGCCGATGTTGCCGCGTGGTCGCAGGATTTCTATCGTCCGGTTGCTTCCCCTGAAGTCCTGGAGATTGCGGCCAGGATCCGGGCCGAGCATTCCGATACCGACGAACAGGTCATTGCGGCGCTGCGTTTCGTGCAGGATGAAGTGCGGTATCTGGCAACCCTGTTCGGGGCTGGCGGCTATGTTCCCCAGTCCCCGGCAGCGACGCTCGAGCGCCTGTACGGCGACTGCAAGGCCAAGACCCTGCTTCTGCTCAGTCTGCTGGAGGCCCTCGGCGTCGAAGCGGAAGCGGCACTTGTACACACCGGCAATGGGCGCGGCCTGCCGGATGTTCTGCCCAGCCACATCCAGTTCAATCATGTCATCGTGCGCGCCCACATCGACGGCCGTACAGTCTGGCTGGATGGAACCGAGAGCGAAACGGGCGGTCAGCTCGACACGCTCAGCCAGCCGGATTTCGGTTACGCCCTTCCGATCAGTCAGGACAGCACCGGCCTGGTCGCCATGACCCCCGTCGATCCGGGCGAAACGGATTATCTGGTCCGCGAGCAGTTCGACCTGACGACCGGTCCCCAGTCCGCCACGCTGGCCTTCACAATGGTCGGACAGGGCGATGGCGCGAACGGTTTGAGGGCAGTTCTGGCACGCTCCGGTCGGGCCGATTTGCAGCAAAGCTTCATCGACCGCTACCGGTCGCGCTATGGCAGCGTCACAGCGATTTCGGACCTGGTGGTCGAGGATGACCGGCAGGCCAACACCCTGACCTATGCCATGACCCTCGGGCTCGCGGATCCGATCAGTGAACACGAGGACGGCGCGCGCAACCAGTTGAGCGGCCAGGCGACGATCCGGCTGCCGGCCAGTCAGAACGCTCAGCGCGAGCGGCGCTTTCCCCTCAAGCTGAACTACCCGGGCAGCTTTCGCTCGGAAATCGAGGTCATGTTACCGGACAATGCAGGCGACTGGATCATCGAAACCCCGGCCCGCCAGCTGGACCATGACGCCTTCAGCTTCGCGCTGGAAACCCGCCGCGAGGGCGATACGGTCCGGATCGATTACGACATGCGCGTCCTGCAGCCCTACGTGTCCGCCGAGGCGGCGGGAGAGGTTCTGGACCTCAACGAACAGATCGCGCAATTGTCCCGCTGGTCGCTCATCGAGGAGTAGGCTCGGCCTACTCCGCCTCGTCCTCGATGCGGTGCATGTCGTCGTCGGACAGGCCGAAATGGTGGCCGATCTCGTGCACCAGAACGTGCGCCACCAGTTCGTCGAGCGGCACGTCGCCGCGCTCGGCCCACTCGTCGAGGATGGGACGGCGGTAGAGGAAGACGCGGTCCGGCTCGGGTGACGGGTCGATGACCGACTTGCGCGCCAGGTCGACACCCATATAGACGCCGGTCAGCTCGAACGGGTTGTCCAGCCCCAGCTCGGCGAGGGTTTCGTCATCGGCGAAGTCGGCGATGAAGATGTCGACGCGGCCGCACATCTTGCGGAACCCGTCCGGCATGCTGGCCCAGGCAGCGCTGGCCAGGTTCTGGAAATCCTCGATCGAGGGTGGCAGGAGGGCAGGTGTTTCAGGCAAAGAGCTCATGCGCGCCCTATATCGTGTGCCGGAGCCACCGCCAAGCCGGCTTGCCCCGTGAACAAATATGGAACACTCTGGAAGTCATGGACCTGCAGGACGTCTCCTCCTCCGCCAATCCGGCGATTGACGACGCCCAGGCGCTGATGCGCGGCGCGGCCCGGCTGCTCTGGCAGCTGGGCTATTCGGCGATCCCGGAGTTCAAGCTGCCGGACGGGCGCCGGGCCGACCTGGCGGCCCTCGGGCGCAAGGGCGAGATCACCATCGTCGAGGTCAAGTCGGGCATCGCCGACTTCCGCGCCGACGGCAAGTGGACGGAATATTCCGGCTATTGCGAACGCCTCTACTTCGCCGTCTCGCAGCGCTTCCCGCACGACCTCATACCGGACGAGGCCGGCCTCATCGTGGCCGACGGTTTCGGTGGCGCCATCGTGCGCGAAAGCCCGGTCATGGCGCTGGCCCCGGCCCGTCGCAAGGCCCTCACCCTGCGCTTCGCCCGCGCCGCCGCCGACCGCCTGATGCGGGCCGGTGAACCGGGTGCCTGAGGCCTAGGTCTTCACCCGCCACGGCGGATCGATACGGTTTTCGCCGGCAAAGTAGAGCTTGATCCGATGCCCGTCCGGATCGCGCAGTTCCGCTTCTCGCCACAGCCATGACTGGTCGGTCGGCGGCAGGTCGAACACCACCCCGCCCGCCTCCAGGCGCGCGGCGGCTGCGTCCAGCGCCTCGGCGCTGTCGCTCTCCAGATAGATCACGGCGCCGGGCACCACCTCGCCGGCCTCGACATGGATCGAGAAGGTATTGTCTCCGTCCGGCGCGAGGAAGCGGCAGTAATGCGGGCTGTCCACGAGCAGGCGGAAACCCAAACCCGCATAGAAACGCTTCGAGCGGGCGATGTCGGTGACCGGCAGGGTGATCTGGTTGAGCTTCATCAGCGCGGCTCGCCATTGTCTGGAAGCTCGGCCGGCTCGACGACCCGCCGGTCGGCGATGCGGTTGAGCGGGCGCAGCAGGCGATCGATGGTGAGATCCGACAGCAGATAGGCCCAGCCGTCGGCATCGCCATTGATCTGCGCCGCCTCGGTCTCGACATCATCGGTCAGGGCGACCGCCTCGATCAGCGCCCAGCGCGTCTCGCCCAGGGCTAGGACATCGATATTGACGCGCAGGCCGGCGAACGTCTCGGCGCTGTGGCGGGCGATAATGTCACCGTCCAGGCGCTCGGCCCGCCGCACGTCACGGAATCGCACCCGCGACAGCGTGTTGGCCGGGCCATTGCCGGCGCCCGAGGTGATCGGTGTCCAGCCGCGCGGCTGGCGCAGCGCGAAATTGCGCGTCGAACGGGCCGGACGCTCCAGCACATACTCGGGACCGCTTTCCGGGGTGATGGTGGCGCGCGCGATCTCATTGTCGCCCAGGGCCAGGAAATCCAGGTCGAGCCAGGCCGAGGCATCGGCAATCTCCGGACGCTCGACAACGGCTGTCCTCTGGCGGGCCGCATAGACGCGCGGATCGCCCGGCGTGCGGAAATAGATGCGGCCGTCGCGCGAATGCCCGAGCAGCAGGTCGGCCAGGACGATGCCGTCGACATCGCTGATGCGCACCCGGGTGCCGCCACCCGCCTCACCCGGATCCGCCACCCCGAGGCGGACATGCTTGTCCGGATCCGCGGTCAGCGAGCCGCTGTATTGCAGACTGGCCAGATAGGCATCGAGCCGGGCCAGCTGGTCGGCCACCACCGGGTGGCTGTCGCGGCTCGGCATGACCCAGATCCCGGCATCGCGCTCGACCTCGAAACGGCCCTCGGCACCGTGGATCTCGAAATGGTGGGCCCGCGCGGCATTGTCCGACCAGCCGGCCAGCACCGGCCCGGTGACTTCCGGCTGCCAGCCCCGACGCGCCTGCGACAGGGTCACCACGCTGGCAAGCACGAGGCACACCATGGCCAGCCCGCCGACGAGGGCGAGATGGCGGCCGCGGCGTTGGTCCATGACCTGGCTCATCCCGCTGTCCTCCGCCGTCGGCGCCAGATCAGACCGCCGAGCCCGGCCAGCACGACGACGAGCGGCGGCACGGCAATTGTCCACATTTGCAGGCGGGCATTGAGGGCGTCGATATCGCGCCGGAAATCGCGCTCGATATCCCGCAGCCGGGCCTGGGTTTCGGCGATCTCGGAGCGCAGCCGCGCCGCCTCGGCCCGCTCTTCCGGGCTCGACAGGGCGCTCAGCGCCGTCGCCCCGCCGGAGCCCTGCAACGCCGACAGCCGCTCCTCGGCCTCCGCGATCTCGGTCTCCAGCGCCGACTGGATCTCGATATAGCGCGCCTCGGCTTCCGAGCGCAGCGCCTCGACACGGGTCATCGGTCGCAGCGACGGGGCCCGCGAACGCACTTCGATGAGCGCCGGGTCGCCGGCCGCGATATCAATGAGGTTGAGCGCCAGCGTCAAATTGTCGGCGACAATACTCTCGCCGAATTGCGGGTCGCTGCGGATGTAATAGCTGTCATCGAGCCAATCGACATCGGCCATGATGGTGATGCTGACCGGCCCTTCGGAGCGATCGAGGTGATCGGCCGGGTTGAACACGCGCTCGCCCGCAGGCGGTCCGTCCGGATAGGCCGTGCCCATCTCGCCACCGATACGCACGCCAAGGATCACCGGCTCGGGCTCGACGTGGTAATCGCGCAGCAGATCGTCCGGCCCCGGGGCCCCGGCGGCGATGTCGGCATCGATGACCGCACCGTCGGCCGAAGTGGCGATCAGGGGCGTGATGTCGAGATCGGCCTGGGTCAGCGGGCGCAAGGCCCCCGGGGAGCCGAAATTGATGCCGAGGTCGAGCGAAGACGTCGCCAGGTCGGTAGCCGAGACCCGTTCCGGTCCCACCGAAAACCACAACGGGTAAGCGCGCCGGCGCGAGCGGCCGTCGCTTTCCACGATCTCCACCGGCAGGCCGAGCGAGCGATCCATGGCCACGGTCTGCGGGTCATAGCCCACCCCCCAATTCGCCAGCAGCGGCGCCAGGGCACTCGACCGGCGGGCATTGATCGGCGGCAGGCCGTCCGCTCCGGGGCGCAGCGCCATGTGGGCCAGCGGGTCGACCATGACCACGGCTCGCCCGCCCGCAAGCACGAACTGGTCGAGCATGTAGATCTGGCTGTCGCTGAGCTCCCACGGATGCATGACCAGTACCGCCGGTACCTCCGGCAAGATTTCGAAATCGCGGTCCAGCCAGCGCAGGTCATAGGCCGAATTGAGTTCCTGCACGAAGCGGTTCGGCGCTCCGCCGTCCGGCGACAGCGGGAGTCCGGTGATCACCGCCAACCCTGGCCGCGTCGCCTGCTGCAGGTCGGAGAGCAGGCGCGTCAGATCGTATTCGAGGCGTGCTTCGGCATCTTCGCGGAACAGCGGCACCACGGCGCGGTCATCGACCGAGTTGCGCGCCACCAGGCCGAAATAGATCGCTTCACCGGTTTCGGTCGGCACCGCCACCAAGCCCGCCGCCAGCGCCGCGTCCTCGTCGGCCGAATAGGGCTCCGGATCGATCTCGGTGATGCGGATCAAACCGCCGGAGCGGTCGGCATAAGTGTCAAGAAACTCGCGTACGCGCCGGGCATAGCTGCGGATGGCGGGGTATTGGGCGGCGGCCGAGCGCGAATAATAGAACTGCCATTCCACCGGCTCGTCGAGGCGGTCGATGATGGCGCGGCTGCCCGGTGCCAGCCGGTAGAGACCGCTTTCGGTCAGGTCCACACGCCATGGACCGGCGATCTGTCCCGCCAACTGGTTGCCGGAGAGGAACAGCACGACAAGGCTGGCCAGCATCAGCGGTGTGTAAAACGCCCGCTTCATCGGCCACCTCCCCGGCGCCCGGCCACGAGCACGCCCGCACAGGTCAGCGCCATGGCGATGAGACCGGCAAAGTAGATCATGTCGGCGAGACCGATGACGCCATGTCGGAAGGCGTTGTAGTGATCCAGCGCGCTCAGCCCGGCAATCGCCTCGGCGACCAGGGCCGGGGCGCGCTCGCCGAGCGCCGCCAGCACCAGCGGCAGGCCGGCCATGGTCAGCAGGAAGGCGGCTCCGGTCCCGAGCACGAAGGCGATGACCTGGTTGGCCGTGGTGGCCGACAGGGCCTGGCCGACCGCCAGATAGCCTCCGGCCAGCAGCAGGGCGCCGAGATAGCCGGTGATGATGGCGGCATTGTCGGGATCGCCGAGATAATTGACCGCCACCCACATCGGCACGGTCAGCACCAGGGCGAGACCGGCCACGCTCCAGGCGGCGAGGAACTTGCCCAGCGTGCCGGCCCACAGCGGGATCGGCAGCGCCATCAGGAATTCCAGCGTCCCGCGGTCACGCTCCTCCGCCCACGAGCGCATGGCCAGGGCCGGCATCAGGATGACCAGCAACCAGGGCAGGAAGTCGAACAGCGGCGCAAGATCGGCCCGGTTGGTCTCGAAGAAGCCGCCGATATGGAAAGCGAAGGCGGGTGCCGCGAAGGCGAAAACGGCAAGGAACACATAGGCCAGCGGGGTCTGGAAATAGGCCCCGAGCTCGCGGCGATAGATGGCCAGCAATGCCGACATCAGGCCACCTCCTCCTGCATGTCGGGCAGCGGCAGGGTGAGCTGGCGGAAGGCCGCCTCGATCGTGCCCTCCGGCGTCACCGCGGCGAGCCGCTCCGGCGTGTCGTCGAACAGCAGGCGACCGCCGGCGATGATGATGGCGCGGCTGCACACGGCCGGGACCTCTTCCAGGATATGCGTGGAAATGATGATCGCCTTGTCCGGCGCCATGTCGCGGATCAGGGCTCGCACCCCGTCCTTCTGGTTGGGGTCGAGCCCGTCGGTGGGTTCATCAAGCACCAGCACGGCCGGATCGTGGGCAATCGCCGCGGCCAGCGCCGCGCGCCGCCGATAGCCCTTGGACAGGGTGGCGATCGACTGGTCGGCCATATCGCCGAGCCGGGCCCGCTCGAGCGCCCTGTCGGCGGCCCGGTTAAGCGCCACCCCGCCATAGCCGCGAGCGCGCAGGCCGAAGCGCACGAAAGTGCGCGGTGTCATCGACGGATAGGAGGGCGCGCCCTCCGGCAGATAGCCCAGCCTGGACTGGGCGGTCAGGCGTTCGGCAACACTGTCATGGCCGACGATCAGGGCGCGCCCGGAATCCGGCTCCAGCGCCCCGGCCAGCATTCGCATGGTCGTGGTCTTGCCCGCGCCGTTGGGGCCGAGAAAGCCGAGCACTTCGCCGCGTTCCAGCGTGAAGCTGACATCATCGACGGCGCGACGATCACCGAAGGATTTGCAGAGGCTTTCGGCTACCAGCATGGGGGGTGATGCTCGTGAAATGACCTGAACCTAGCGTTAGCGTGCTCGTCGCGTCTTGGCCAGTGCCAAGGCAAGTCGTCATTTTTTCGGGCTGAATTGGGGTTGTCGACCGATCCGAAATGCCGGGATCCGGGGGGGCTGGGGGGGCTGTCAAAACCTGGATCCGACACATTCCGTGACCGGCCGACGAGTTGGACGTTGGCCACCGCACATGGCCGGAAGAGGCCGAGAATGTGGCGCCTTTGCGGCAAGGGGTGAAATGTTTGTAAGCTGTCATCCAGACGAATCAGCCAGGGGAGACACCGCGTGCCGGCTCACTCGCAACCTGCCCGTCCCGCGCCACAGCTCGTCATGTGGACGCGCCGCGAGCTCGACGAGATCCTGCGGCTCTACGGACGCTTCGTGGCCCAGGGCGAATGGAAGGACTACGCCATCGACGGGCTGCGCGACCAGGCCGTGTTCTCGATCTTCCGGCGCCACAGCGAAATGCCGATGTACGCGGTGATCAAGGCGCCCGCCGACCAGGCCCGCCAGGGCCAGTACCGTGTCGTGTCAATGTCCGGCCAGGTCCTCAAGCGCGGCCATGAACTCGGCCAGGTGCTCAAGGTCTTCGACCGCAAGCGCTTCCAGGTCATCGACTGAGCCTGCGACAGCGCTGGCAACGAAAAAACCCCGGAGCGTGGCTCCGGGGTTTTCGTTCTGGTCTTGCAGGTCCGGTCCGCTATTCGCGGCTGCCCAGCAGGGACAGGACGATCTGGAACATGTTGACGAAGGCAATGTAGAGGTTCAGCGCGCCCATATTGGTGAGCACCGCCATCGAACGCTGGTCGCCTGCGACTTCGTAATACATCACCTTCAGGTTCTGGGTCTGCCAGGCGGTGACGCCCGCCATCAGCACCAGGATGCCGAACTGCAGCAGCAGTTCGAGGCCGGCCGACTGGAAGATGAAGATGTTGAGCACGCCGAGCAGGACGGCGCCAATCATTCCCATGAACAGGAAGGAGCGGATCGGGCCCAGGTCCATCTTGGTGGTGTAGCCGAACACGGACAGGCCGAGAAAGGCACCCGCGGTGATCACGAAAGCCTGCACGATGGTGGCCCAGCTGACAGCAAGCGTGCGGCCGCCCGCGGTCTGCACGCCTTCAGGCGCCATGCCGCCGGCCATCACGACCCAGATACTCAGGCCGGTACCAATCAGGGCGACAATGGCCCAGTACAGCAGCGCGCTTCCGGTCGGAGACGGATTGCGCATGAAGAACATCGAGCCGAACAGGAGCGCGATCGGGCCCCACTGCACGAGGAGCAGCAGCGGCGTGCCGTAAACCAGCATGGTCAGCGGCGTATAGGTGCCCACCGCGAAAGCCAGCGCGGCCGAGATCAGCAGGCCGAGACCCATCTTGTTGTACACGCCCAGCATGAAGCTGCGCAGGCCGGCATCACGGGCCATGTCCATGGCGGGCTGGCCGGCATAGGCACGGGAAAAATCGTTCATCGTGTCTCTCTCTTTGTACGCACGCCCTGAACGGACGCCTTGGCCTGTAATATCGGGTCGATCGGGCCCGTTGACAAGGTGGGCTGCGACATTGTCGTCACGCGGACCCGTCCCGCCCGGCGGTTTGCAGGACGCGGCGAAACCGGCTTATCTCCCCGGCCCCGCCTCGTCGAGGAATTCACGCCATGAGCCTTCGCCTGTTCGCCGCCCTGCCAGTGCCGCACGAGATCGGCCGCGATCTCGCCCGCTTCCAGAAAGGCGTGCCCGGTGCGCGTTGGCGGCCCCTGGCCAACCTGCACATAACCTTGCGTTTTTTTGGCGAGATCAGCGAAACAGCGGCGGCCGACCTTGATGCCGAACTGGCCAGCATCAGCGCCCGGCCGATGACGCTCCGGCTGCGCGGCGCCGACTGGTTCGGCAAGGCCGAGCCGCGCTCATTGTGGATCGGCGTGGAACCGGATGATGGCGTGCGCCGGTTGGCGGAAAAGTGCGAGCGTGCCGCCCGCCGGGCGGGACTGGCGCCGGAAGGTCGCAAATTCGTGCCGCACGTGACCCTCGCCTATTTGCGTGGCACCCCGCCGGACAAGGCCAGCAAGTTCGTCGAGCGCATCGGCACCTTTACCAGCGACTCTTGGCACGCCACCCATTTTTCGCTGTATTCCAGCTGGCTGACGCGCGGCGACGCCAACATCTACGAACCCGAAGCCGACTACCCGCTGGGCTGAGCCTACTGCCCGTCCAGGGCCGGCTCGTCGGCGCGTGGCTCCGCCTCGACCTCGGCTTCGCTCTGCGCCGTGCCGTCCTCGATCAGCGTCGGCGGCACCTCGACCACGGGCTCGGGCGGCATGATGTCGAACGCGTCCTCCAACACCACCAGCTGCCACTCATCCTCGTGGCGGGCGAGCCAGAAGATGTCGCCATAGGCGTCGGATGCGAGGCGGCCATCCTCGCACCCCGAGGCGGCCAGGCCGCTCTCGCCGGCGGCTGCCACGATCCAGGCACACACGGTGTTGGAATGCTCGGCCACCAGCGTCCAGCGGGCCGTGTGGTCGAGCGCTTCGGCCATCGCCTCGCCACGCGTCCGGGTCACCGCTGCATCCATCTGGCACCCCTCGGTCACGCCACGGCCGGCCTGGTGCTGCTGCACGGCAACGCCGGCAGCTCCGGCGGTCAGCAGGGTGCGACAGGCCGAACTGGACAGCGCCCGGTCGAACGGGGCTGCCCCGAGCTGCCCGCCGAGACGCGCCACCATGGCCTCGCCGGTCGGGCTCAGCTCACAGTCCAGCGCATTGCAGTCCGGCGCTACCTTGCGGGCATGCCGAACCACCAGGATATGCCGGTCGGCACGCTCCAGCATGCCGTGACTGGCCGGATCGGCGAGCGCCAGCAATTCCGGCCGGTCGAAATCGGTCGCTGGTGATGCGCCGCATGCCGCCAGCATTGCAAGGCCCGCCAGGGCCGCCAGGTGTTTCATGCCATTCCCTCCCGCCGGACCGTCTCAGACTTCGTCCGGTTCGCGCTGCAGACGCAGACGCGCTGTCACCTTGGTACCGCCCCCCGGGGCCGGATCAAAGGTCAATCCGCCATCCATCAGGCGGGCCAGCCGCCAGGCGATGGACAGGCCGATCCCGGGGTCGGCGCTCTCCTCGAGGCGTTCCAGCGATGACACGCGCTGGCGTATCTCCTCGGTCATCCCCGGGCCGGTATCGATGACCCGGATCTCGACAATCTCGTGATCGCTGTCGCGGGTCACCACACCGGCCTCGATGCGAACCTCGCCCTCGGTGGTGTACTTGATGGCGTTTGACAGCAAATGGGTGACCAGCTGCCGGATGCGCATGGCGTCGCCGATCACCGGATCGTCGAGCGCTTCCTCGGTCACCACCTTGAGCTCCAGGCCGCGCTGGGTTGCCAGCGGGTCGAACCGCGCCCGCGCCGAATGCAGCACGTCGCGAAGGGTCAGCGCATGGCTGCGCAGGACAATGTCGTCCTGCTCGAGCTGGGACAGGTCAACCACGTCATTGACTCGGTTGAGCATGGCCTGGGTCGACTGTTCGAGGGTCAGGAGGAGCTTGCGCTGGTCATCCTTGAGCTCGGTATTGGAGAGCAGGCTGGCCAGACCGAGAATGCCGTTGAGGGGGGTGCGCATTTCGCGGCTGAGCGTGTGCAGGAAGCTCGACTTGGCGCGCCGGCTGGCCCGCTCGGACAGGGCTTCCGACTTGAGTTCCTGTTCCAGCTGTTGGCGGGCCCCGAGCTCACCGGTCAGTTCGTAATTCGATTTCCGCGCCTGCCTGAGCATGCCGCTCAGGCGCTGGATGAGGTGGACAAAGCCGAACAGGACAATGGCGACGACGGTCGCCTCGACACCCATCCGGATATCCCGGTTGATGCCGTATTGCGTGTCCGCCAGCCCGCCCGAGTTGAACCCCGTGACCACGATCAGGACCAGATCGGCGGTATGGAAGGTGGCGTAGATGGCGAGACCGATGACGATGGAGCGGACGCCGAGATCACCGCCAGCGGCCCGCACCGACTCGATATTGCGCAACAGCACGACAATCGCGACGACCGAAGCCGCCACGAAGAATATGTCCATCGTGCCCGTAAACAACATGTCTGGTCGCACTCTCCTCACTCAACCGCCAGGCGGTCCGGACCGGTGTCCTCGTCTCTTCTCTATCCTCAGCTGCGAAGAACTGGGCTGGCACGCTTGCGGCTGCACTTCGGACTGTAAAGAGAATCGCTCGCAAATGAATTAAACATTCATGGGGTTGTCAAAGCGATGGGAAACTGCCGTCAGTTGTTGCGGCCCAGCTTGCGGTTGCGTCTTGCGAGCAGCTGAAGCCTGAGCGCATTCAGCTTGATGAAGCCGGCGGCGTCCTTCTGGTCATAGACATCATCTTCCTCGAAGGTCACATGGGCTTCCGAGTACAGCGAGTGGTCCGACTTGCGGCCGACGACATTGACCGAGCCCTTGTAGAGTTTCAGCCGCACCTCGCCGGTGACGTGGCCCTGGCTGTGATCGATCGCCGCCTGCAGCATTTCGCGCTCGGGCGAGAACCAGAAGCCCTCATACAGCAGCTTGGCATAGCGCGGCATCAGCTCGTCCTTGAGGTGCGCGGCACCGCGGTCCAGGGTGAGCTGCTCGATGCCGCGGTGGGCGGCCATCAGTATGGTCCCGCCGGGGGTCTCGTAGATTCCGCGCGACTTCATGCCGACAAAGCGGTTCTCGACCAGGTCGAGCCGGCCGATGCCGTGGCGTCCGCCCAGCGTGTTGAGCTGGGTCAGCAGCGCCGCCGGCCCCAGCGCCTTGCCATTGACCGCCACCGCATCGCCGGCGCGGAACTCGATGGTGACGTATTCCGGCTGGTCCGGCGCCTCTTCCGGGCTGACCGAGCGCTGATAGACCATTTCGGCGGCCTCCTTGGCCGGGTCTTCCAGAACCTTGCCCTCGGACGAGGTGTGCCAGAGGTTGGCGTCCACCGAGAACGGCGCCTCGCCCCGCTTGTCCTTGGCCACGGCGATGCCATTGGCCTCGGCATAAGCGATCAGCTTGGTGCGCGAGTTGAGATCCCATTCACGCCAGGGCGCGATCACCCGCAGATCCGGGTCGAGCGCATAGACACCGAGCTCGAAGCGCACCTGGTCATTGCCCTTGCCGGTGGCGCCATGGGCAACCGCATCAGCCCCGGTGGCATGCGCGATCTCGACCAGGCGTTTGGCGATCAGCGGCCGCGCGATCGAGGTCCCTAGCAGGTAGAGGCCTTCGTACACGGCATTGGCCCGCACCATCGGAAACACGTAATCGCGCACGAATTCGTCGCGCAGGTCCTCGATGAAGATCTCCGACACGCCAGCGGCTTGCGCCTTGGCCCGGGCCGGATCGAGCTCTTCGCCCTGGCCGAGATCGGCGGTGAAGGTGACGACCTCTGCCTGATAGGCGTCCTGGAGCCATTTCAGGATGACCGAGGTGTCGAGGCCGCCGGAATAGGCGAGCACGACTTTCTTGACGGGTTTCGAACTGGACATGCAATCATTCCCTTGCCTGGCAGGCTCGCCTAGCGGCCCTCGAGGCAACAGGCAAGGGAAAACCGGCCGCCGTCACGATCTGGAACGCGGCACTGCCGGAGGAGTGGACAAGACTGGCAAAGCGGCCATTCTGCAGCCATGAGTCAGCCCCCCGACCAGCTCCTGTCCGGCTATGCCGGCCGCCGGGCCCGCTTCGAGCATGACCGTCCGGACCAGGACATGGTGCGCGCGCGGCTCGACCGGCTGTGCGCCTGGGCCGGCAAACAGGGCCTCGACACTGTCGGCGATCTGGTCGGCCATCTGCACGCCAACGGCATCGAGACCGACCTGCCGCGGCTGGCTGCCCTGCGTGAGCCGGACGCCGCACCGGATACCCGCCTGCGCACCTATCTCGACGAATACGGCCTGCCGGATGACGCCCTGGCACTGCTCGAACGCAGCCTGTCCGGCGAGCTCGCCGTGGCCCATTTCGACCGCTTCCAGGCCCGTCTGGCCAACATGTTCGCCTTTGCCCGCGAATATTCCGGCGGCGAGCTGGCCGATTACATTCCCGAACTGGCCAAGCAGAACCCGGACAGTTTCGGAATGGCCGCCTGCACGATCGATGCCCAGCGCTTCGAGCTTGGCGATGCCAGCCAGCCCTTCTGCCTGCAGTCGGTGGTCAAGCCGCTCAACTACGCTCTCGCCGTCGGCCTCAACGGCAGCAATTTCGTGCACCAGCATGTCGGCCGCGAGCCGTCCGGCCGCCGCTTCAACGAGCTCGCGCTTGATCCGGACTGCCGCCCGCACAACCCGATGATCAATTCCGGCGCCATCATGACCTGTTCGATGATCCGGCCCGGCCAGCCGGTCGAGGACCGCCTCAACCTGGTGCGCCGCTTCGTCAGCTCGGCAGCCGGCGGCCTCGACTGCGGTTTCGATGAGGAGGTCTACACGTCCGAACGCGACACCGCGGATCGCAATGTCGCACTGGTCGAGCTGATGGCGAGCCGCCATGCCTTCCCGGAAGCCACCGACACCCTCGCCACGCTCGATCTCTACTTCCGCACCTGCGCCCTGACCCTGGACTGCCGCGCGCTGTCAGTGGTCGCGGCGATGCTGGCCAATGGCGGCGTGTGCCCGCTCACCGGCCACCGCGTCATCGCCGCCGACATCGTGCGCGATACCCTGTCCCTGATGCTGACTTGCGGCATGTACGACTATTCCGGGGAATTCGCCTTCACCGTCGGCCTGCCGGCCAAGTCGGGCGTCTCCGGCGGGCTGATGATCGTCGTCCCCGGCGTGGCCGGATTCGGCCTGTGGAGTCCGCCGCTCGACCGCCAGGGCAATCCGGTTCGTGGCGTCGCCTTCTCCCGTCGCCTCGTCGACGCCTATCCCTTTCACATCTTTGCCGGTGTCACGGCCGACTGACCGGCCGCCGCCGCTGGACAAGCGGCCTCTCCGGCCCCACCTTTGCCTATTCATGGATCGGAGTAGCGCATGACCCGTCGCCTTGCCCTCATCACCGGTGCCTCGGCCGGCATTGGCCGCGCCCTGGCCCGTGAGTTCGCCAGCCACGGCTGGGACCTCGCCCTCGTAGCCCGGCGCGAGGACAGGCTCGTGGCACTTGCCGCCGAGCTCGAGGACACGCACGGCATCACCACTTACGTGATCGCCGCCGACCTGTCTCTGGCCTCCGCCCCCGACATCATCCTGCAGCGCATCGGCGCCGAGGACCGCGTTGTCGATGCCCTGGTCAACAATGCCGGCTACGGGCTGGCCGGTACCTATGTGAAGACGAGCTGGGAGGAACAGTCCAACTTCCTCCAGCTGATGCTGATCAGCTGCGCCGAGCTGGCGCACCGCGTGCTGCCCGGCATGCAGGCCCGCCGGCAGGGCTGGATCCTCAATGTCGCCTCGGTCGCCGGCCTGCTGCCCGGCTCGCGCGGCCACACGCTCTACGCCGCCGTCAAATCGGCCCTGATCAAGTTCAGCCAGTCGCTGCACTTCGAGAACACCCACCACAACATCAAGGTGACGGCGCTGTGCCCGGGCTTCACCTATTCGGAGTTCCACGACGTCAACGAGACCCGCGGCCTGGTGTCCAAACTGCCCAAATTCATGTGGATGTCGGCCGAGGAGGTGGCGACGATCGGCTATGAGGCGATGCAGCGCAATCAGGTGATCTGCGTGCCGGGGACCTGGAACAAGTTCATCACCGGCCTGACCCAGATCCTGCCAGCGCCGGTATCGCACTGGCTGATGGAGCGCAGTTCCGAGAAAGTCCGGCGCAGCGACACCAAGCCGGACAGCCCGGCTGGCGAGGATGCGCAGGCCTGATCGTCGGCAGTGCTTGATCTGCGGGCCACGGGCGGCGTAGAAGCGGCGCCATGACCCGCCCTGCCATGCCTTCCAGCGACCCCCGCCTCATCATCGCCCTCGACCTGCCGACCATCGATCAGGCGTCCGCCCTCGTTGGCCGCCTCGGCGACGCCGCCAGCCATTACAAGATCGGCCTGCAATTGCTGCCGATTGGCGGCATGGAGCTGTGTGCCCGGCTCAAGGCTGACGGCAAGGCCGTGTTCCTCGATTACAAGCTGCACGACATCCCTGCGACGGTCGAGAAGGCCACCCGCTCGATCACCGGCGCCGGCGCCGACCTGCTCACCGTGCACGCCGAGCCCGCCGTCATGCGCGCCGCCGCAGCCGGCCGGGGAGACAGCGAGCTCAAACTGCTCGGGGTCACGGTGATGACCTGCTATGACGACGAGATGCTGGCCGAGATGGGCTATGCGATGAAAGCTCGCGACCTCGTGCTGCGCCGTGTCGAACAGGCCCTCGAGGCCGGTCTCGACGGCATCGTGGCCAGCGCCCACGAGGCCCGCGAGATCCGCGAGCGCTTCGGCCCCGACTTCCTCATCGTCACCCCGGGCATACGTCCCGCAGGCGCCGAGGCCGGGGACCAGAAACGCGTCGCCACCCCGGCGAGCGCGCTTCGGGACGGCGCCACGCACCTGGTGGTCGGTCGCCCGGTCAATGCCGCATCCGACCCGGCTGCCGCCGCGCGTGCCATCATCACTGAAATGTCTGAAGTAGCGAGCGCCTGAGCCCGGCTCAGCGAGGGGTGATCACTCTCACCCGGCGCCGATCCGGCTGCGTCACCCGGAGAACCTGGCGGCGCCGGTCGTAAGCATCCATGCGGCGGACCACCGGTCCGCTGCGATAATAAGCTTCCGGACTTACCCAGCTGCCGCCGCCGGCATCGATCAGGATCAGGCCGCGATAACTGTATAGCGGCGGCCCGTAACGCTCGACGCCGCCGGCCAGACCGTCGCGGAAGAACCCGTCACGCAGGGTCACCGGGCCGGTTCCTGAATGGGCCTCGTAATGGCGGCTTTCGCGGTGATCGGACCGGCGCTCGAAGGCCACCTCGCGCCGCTCCTCGCTCACCGGCCAGGCCGACTGCGCCGGCAGCGCGGCTGGCTGGAATGTCGAATACTGTCGGGCTTCGCGCACCGGCGGAGGCGCGGCAAGCGCGGTTGTGCGCGGCGAGACCTGGCGAGCCGCCTCGCTCCGGTCCGGCATTTCGGTAAAGCGGCAGGGCGGTCCGGCATAGCTGCCGGCCAGGGCCGCTTCGATATCGGCAGCGCTGCACTCGCGCGCCGGCGCCGGCGCCTGGCCGTGTGCCACCAGCGGCAGGCCGAGCAGGGTCAAGCCCACAACGGCCAGCCCGAACAGAAAAACGCGCACCTGTTTCATAAAGGCACACTATGCCTGTCGCGGGCGGCCGCAAAGCGCTTGCACGTGACAGGCGAACGGCGCGGTCCGCCTTCCCTCGAAAGCCGGGCTGGAAGCCTAAGACCGGGGCTTCCTAGAAGTCATGCGCGATGCCCTTTTTCTCCCAATCGCCGTAGCGCGTGGGCTCGGGCCCGTTGCGGCCGCCATATTCTTCCGGCTGCTCTTGCTCTTCCTCGGCCTTGCGGCGGCGCTCAGCGGCCTCGTGCAGGGCGCGCTGCGCCGCGGCGCTCAACGGCTTGTCCGCCGCGGCAGGGGCATCGCCGGCGCCGGCGGCGGGGGGATTGGAGACCGTGTCGGTCCCGTCTTGCTGATCGGACTGGGTCATACCAGATATCTAGGGCGGCACACGCCGGCCGCCAAGTCGCCGGTACCGCCGCTCGAGAACTCTGACGAGGCCCGTATGACTGCGAATACATTGCGAACCTTCATGCTGCTGGCGGCCATGACCGCCCTGTTCATGGGCATCGGTTATCTGCTCGGCGGTCCCGCCGGTGCCGGCCTGGCCCTGGTCGTGGCGGCCGGCATGAACCTGTTTGCCTGGTGGAATTCCGGCGACATGGTGCTGCGCATGCACGGCGCCCGCGAGGTCGCGCCCGACACGCGCGACCCCAAGCTGCGCCAGTTCGTGACCGATATCGAGCATCTCGCGAACCGCGCCGCCCTGCCGATGCCGCGGGTCTACGTCATCGACAGCGACCAGCCCAATGCCTTCGCTACCGGACGTGACCCGCGCCACGCCGCGGTCGCTGCCACTGCCGGCCTCTTGAACCGCCTCGACCGCGAGGAAGTGATGGGCGTGATGGCGCACGAGCTGGCGCACGTGAAGAACCGCGACACGCTGACCATGACGGTGACCGCCACCCTGGCCGGTGCCATCGCCATGCTGGCCAATTTCGCCCTTTTCTTCGGCGGCAATAACCGCGCCGGCCTGTTGGGAACGATCGCCCTCATGGTGTTTGCGCCGATGGCCGCCATGCTGGTACAGAGCGCCATCAGCCGGGCCCGCGAATACGAGGCCGACCGCGTCGGTGCCGAGATCATGGGCAAGCCCATGGCCCTCGCCTCGGCCCTGGAAAAGATCGAGCGCTCTGCCCGCCGGACGATGAATGTGCAGGCTGAACGCAACCCGGCCTCAGCCCACATGTTCATCATCAATCCGCTGAACGGCCAGCGCATGGACAATCTCTTCTCCACCCACCCCGACACCGCCAACCGTATCGCCCAGCTGCGCCGCATGGCCGGCGCCGCAGCCGAGCCGCCGGCGGGTCCGTGGAACCAGCGCGGGCCGTGGGGGTAGGAAAACGCTTCAAACGTTTTTCCTTGTCATCCCGGCTGCATGGCCCGCGAAGGCGGGCCGAAGGGCCGGGACCTATAAACTCGCCGCTTCTCCACCTCGCACGCATGCCAGACACCGGGATGATAGGTCCCGGACTTCCGCCCCGCCTCCGCGGGGCAACCATCCGGGATGACATTGGAAAGATATCAATCGGCCCCCGGCCCCCATTGGCGTCAGGTGCATTCAACGAAAAAACGGGCGCCCTCAGCGCCCACACGTGCCCATTCATCTCTTGCCGAGAGTCCGCCTCAGAGGGTCAAAGCTGTCAAGGGTTTCAACCGCGTAGCGGCCCTGCGGGCCCTTGACAGCTTTGACCCTC
>NZ_JBTLRI010000001.1:791188-1082285 GCF_054482675.1 Maricaulis sp. CAU 1757 | reverse complement strand
TTTTACCTCTTGGAGGCCCGCTGGCTGACAAGAGATCAATGGGTCCTTCCGCGCCAGACGCGCTCTTTCTGCAACGTCTTGCGCCGTCATCCCACGGTCCCTGCGTCAGCAGGGATCCGGGGGACCTCAGCTAACCAGTCCGCCACATCAAGCTCGCCCATTCCGCATACCGGTTGGCTGAGGTCCCCCGGATGGTCGCTACGCGCCCACCGTGGGATGACGCTGTACCCAAAGCCACAAATCTTATTCATCTCCACATCCCCATCTCCCGATCCTCCCCATTCTCGCCCCGGACAGACCCCGGCGGATTTTTCGCGCCAGAAAAATCACAACACGCTGAAAAACATCTATTAAATTTCCAAAACCCCGGGGATATCGGGAAACTTATCCCCGTTTTTGCGTTTCATCGCTGAAACCTTCCTACGCCGCAAACCCGTTAGACGCCGCGCCCGGCCCGTGCTAGCTCCCGCGCCATGATCGAAGATGGACTTTCCGCCCGCCGCGCCGCCGCCGAAGCCTGGCTGGCCGTGCGCCAGCACCGCAAGACCCTGGAAACCGCGCTCGAGCACGTATCCGGGTTCTCCGACATGTCCGACCGCGACCGCGCCTTTGCCCGCGCCATCGCCGCCACCACCTTCCGCCGCCAGGGCCAGACCGAGGCCGTGCTGGCAAAGTTCCTGTCAAAGCCGCTGCACGAAACCTCCGACGGCGCCCGGGCGCTGTTGCTCACCGGGGCGACCCAGCTCCTGTGGATGGACGTGCCGGCCCACGCCGTGGTGTCGTCGACCGTCGAACTCGCCGGCCGGCGCCGCGATGCCGCCAAGCTCAAGGGCCTGATCAACGCCGTCCTGCGCAAGGTCGACAAGGAGGGTCGCGAGCACGTCAAGGCAACGGCGCCGCGTGACAATCTTCCCGACTGGCTGCGCACCAGCTGGCGCTCGGCCTACGGCCCCGGCGGGCTCAGCCGCATCGCCAATGTCCAGCTCGACGCTCCGCCGCTCGACCTGACCGTCAAGGATCCGACCACGCGCCAGCACTGGGCCGAGGCGCTGGGCGCCGAGATCATGCCCAATGGTACGCTGCGCCTGGCCTCGGCCCGCGATGTGCGCCAGCTGCCCGGCTATGACGACGGGGCCTGGTGGGCCCAGGACGCCGCCGCCTCGATCCCGGCCACCCTGCTCGGCGTGGTGCCCGGTCAATCGGTGATCGATCTGTGTGCCGCACCTGGCGGCAAGACACTGCAGCTGGCGGCCATGGGGGCCAAGGTCACCGCCGTCGACAATTCCGACAAGCGCCTGGACCGCCTGCGAGAAAACCTTGCCCGCACCGGCCTCGAGGCCGAAATCGTGGTGTCCGACGCGCGCCGCTATCGCCCGCAAACACTGGCCGACAACGTGCTGCTCGACGCGCCCTGCACGGCCACCGGCACGCTGCGCCGACACCCGGAGGCGGTGGCGCTGAAGAAGCCCCAGGACGTCAAGGTCCTGCAGAAGCTGCAGCTGGAAATGGCCAGCGCGGCGACGCGCATGCTGCGGCCCGGAGGAACACTCGTCCTGTGTACCTGCTCGCTGCAGCCGGAAGAGGGCGAGGAGCTGGCCGGGCAGCTCACCGCCCAGCGCCGCGACCTCAAGCCGGTGGCCATCCAGGACGGCGAATGTCCCGGTTTCGAGAGCGCCATCACCAGGCAGGGCTGGCTGCGCCTGACGCCCGGCCTGTGGGCCGACAAGGGCGGCATGGACGGCTTCTTCATCGCCCGCTTCGAAAAGCGGCTCTAGACCCCCGAAACACCCGCCGCCGCTTGCGCCGATTCAACCGCACTGTTATCGCAGGAGCATGGCTGACCCCGTGATCATTTCGCCTTCCATCCTGTCCGCCGACTTCGCCAAGCTGGGCGAGGAAGTGCGCGCCATCGACGCGGCCGGCGCCGACTGGATCCACATCGATGTCATGGACGGCCATTTCGTGCCCAACCTGACCATCGGTCCGGGCGTGGTGAAGGCGCTGCGACCGCACAGTGACAAGCCCTTCGACGTGCACCTGATGATCGCCCCGATCGATCCCTATATCAGCCAGTTCGCCGAGGCCGGGGCCGACATCATCACCGCCCATCCGGAAGCCGGGCCACATTTCCACCGCACCGTCCAGGCGATCCGGCAGGCCGGCGTCAAGGCCGGCGCCGCGCTCAACCCGTCGACCCCGGCCGAGCATCTCGACTTTGTCCTCGACGAGCTCGACCTGGTGCTGGTGATGAGCGTCAATCCGGGCTTTGGCGGCCAGAGCTTCATCGACAGCCAGCTGCGCAAGATCGAAACCCTGCGCACCATGATCGACCAGCGTGGCCTCACCACCCAGATCGAGGTCGATGGCGGGGTCAATCCGCAGACCGCCCGGTCCTGTGTGGCCGCCGGAGCCGACGCCCTGGTCGCGGGCTCCGCCGTGTTCCGCGACGGGCCAGACGGCTACGCCCGCAACATCAAAGCATTGCGCGGGTAGGCAGATGGCCCGAGCGGTGCGCCTCACCGATTATGCCGGCGCCCTGGTCACGGCGTTGCGGCTGGAAGCGTCGGCCACGCTGAATGCCATCGGCCTGCCCTCTCGCCTGGCCCCGATCGGCGACATACCGGACCGGCTGGCCCACTCCCCTGTCGATTTTCGCAGTCCCGACCCGGTGCGCGGCGCCGCCATTGCCGATGGCCGCTTCCCTCTGGCCGGCGACATCCTGGCCGTCGACGAACCCGCCGGGGTCTGGCTGGCGACCGCGCCCAACCGACCCTTCGCCCGCGCCCTGCACGCTTTCGGCTGGCTGCGCGACTGTCTCGGCAATCCGGACGACGAGATCGACGGCCCGGCCCTGGCCCGTCTCCTGGTCGATGGCTGGATCGCCGAGTATGGCCGCTGGAACAGCTTTGCCTGGGCCCACGGCATCCTGTCTTCGCGCGTGCTCAACTGGCTGCGCAATGGGGATCTCCTGTTCGACCCGGCGGTCGAGAAAGCCAAGGCGCGCCACGTCCGCATGCGAGCCCTCCTGCGCCAGGCCTATTTCCTCCAGCGAGCCCTGCCGACCGCGCCGGACGGGATCATTCGCCTGCGCTGCGCCACGGCCTTGGCGCTGACCGGTCTCAGCGTTGCCGGGCATGACGGGCTGACCCGGTCCGGACTGACCGCCTTGGCCCGCGAGGCCAAGCGCCAGATCCTGCCCGATGGGGGCCATGTCTCGCGCTCGCCGCGAGCCTGCGCCGAAGCCCTGGCCGACCTTCTGACCGTGCAGGCCGCGGCCGCGGCGGCCGAGGAAGGCATGCCGGACGAGATCGACAAGGCCATCGACCGGCTCGGCCCGATGGTGCGCTTCCTGCGCATGGCCGATGGCGGGCTGGCCAGCTTCCATGGCGGCGGGGAAGGCCACCCGGCGGCGCTCGATGCCATGCAGGCAACGCTCAGGAAGGACATCAAGCCTTTCTTCTACGCGCCCCATTCCGGCTATCACCGGGCCAGTGCCGGCGGCGCCACCATTCTCGTCGATGTCGGCGAACCGGCCCGCGGCGCCCTGGGCACCGAGGCCCATGCCGGCACCCTGGCCTTCGAGATGTGCACGCCGGGGGGCCGCCTGGTGGTCAATTGCGGCTGGCAGGACGACCAGCCTTCGAGCTGGCGCGAGGCGGTGCGCGCCACGGCGGCTCACTCCACCCTCACCCTGGCCGAGACCTCCTCGGCCCGCCTGTTCGCTCCGGGCTGGCGCCGCAACCTGCTCGGCCCGCGGCTTGCATCGTCACCGGCACCGGTAACCGCGCGCCGCAATGAGGAAGAGCTCGGGGTCTGGCTCGAGGGGGTTCATGAAGGATATCGCGACCAGTGGGGGCTCTCGCACAGGCGCCGCATTTTCCTGTCCAAGGACGGCCAGGATCTGCGCGGCGAGGATTCCCTGTTCCGCCCGGTCAGCGACGGTGCGCCGGAGGACAGCGAGGCTCGCCACCCCTTCGCCATCCGCTTTCACCTGCATCCCGAGGTCCGCGCCTCGCTGGCGCGTGACAATATGAGCGCCATCCTGGTCCAGCCCGACGGCAGCGGTTGGCGCTTCCGCACTGATGGCGGGCCGGTCCGGCTGGAACGATCTGTCTATCTGGCTGCGGGTGCGCCTCCACAACGGGCCACGCAAATTGTTATAGAGGGCGAAGCTGAGCCATTCGGGGCCGGGGACAGGCCACCCAACAGGGTCCGCTGGGCGTTCCAGCAACTCGGGCAGATCGGCGGCGTGGAAGGGGACATCGCATGACCGGAACCAGGGCGGACAGCAACGGGACAGGCTTGTCCCGCAGCCGCCTGTCCATGGTCGGTGTGGCGCTGTTCGATCTCGCGGCCGGCGCTGTCTCGATGTGGGCAGCCGTGCTCCTGCGCTATCGCTTCGAACCCATTGACGCTCCCGAGCCGGTGGTTTTGCAGGCGGTCGCGGTATTTGCCCTGGCCTGTGCCGTGGTCTTCCCGGTCGAGGGTCTGCACCGCGGACTGTGGCGTTATACCGCGCTCAATGATGCCGCGCGCATCGTTCGCGCGGTGATCATCGCCAATCTGGTTTTCCTGCCCATCCTGTTCCTGATCAACCGCCTCGAGGGTTTCCCGCGAACCTCCATCCTGATCGACATCCCGATCCTGATCGGCATGTTGCTGGCACCCCGCTTCCTGATCGCCGGGCTGCGCACCCAGGGCCTGCGCGGCGTGTTCCAGATCGAGGACCGGAGCAAGCCGGCCGCCATCCTCGTCGGCAGTGCCAGCGAACTGGACGACGCGCTGCGCGACCTGGAGCGCCGCAACGGCTCGGCCCCGTTCCGGCCCAAGGGCCTGATAGACCCGGAGGCCGACCTCACAGGGCATGCCATTCGCGGGGTGCCTGTGCTCGGCAGCCTCGGCGCCCTGCCGGCTGCCCTGGAGCGGCTGAAACGGGCCGAGAAACTGCCGCCCCGTCTGGTCCTGGCCGGCAGCCAGACCGACATCGCCATCGTCAACCGCCTGGTCCGCGTTGCGTCCCAGACCGGGGTCAAGCTATCTCGGGCCCGTCCGGCGCAGGGTCCTGGCGCATTTTCTCCGGTCGAAGCGGCGGACCTGCTCAACCGTCCGCCCCGCGCCCCGGACCTCGGGCCGGCGCGTCCGTTGATCGAGGGCAAGCGTGTCCTGATCACCGGAGCCGGCGGCACGATCGGATCGGAACTGGCGCGTCTTGCCGCGACGCTCAATCCGGAGAAGCTGATCTTCTTCGACGCATCGGAAGCCAATCTCTACGAGATTGACCTGGAATTCGCCCGCCGCGGCGGTTCTGTACCGTGGCGCGCCGTGCTCGGCGATATCCGCGACACGGTAAGGCTCGACGCCGTGTTTGCCGCCGAGAAGCCCCAGGTCGTGCTGCACGCCGCAGCGCTCAAACATGTTCCGATGAGCGAACTCAACCCCGGCGAAGCCGTGCGCACCAATGTTCTCGGCACCGTCAACACGATCGAGGCCGCCAAGCGCCATGGCGCCCAGATCGTGGCCCTGATCTCCACTGACAAGGCCGTCGAACCGGGCAATGTCATGGGAGCCACCAAACGCGCCGCCGAACTGTTCGCCCGCACCATGGCAACCGATGACAGCGACACGCGCGTGTGCGTTGTACGCTTCGGCAATGTCCTCGGCTCGACCGGCTCGGTCGTGCCCCTGTTCGAGCGCCAGATCGAGGCCGGCGGACCGGTGACCATTACCGACCCGGAGGCGACACGCTTTTTCATGACCGTCGAGGAGGCCTCCGGCCTGGTCCTCGATGCCGCCGCCCAGACCGCGTTCGACCCTCGCCTCAACGGCGCACTCTACGTGCTCGACATGGGCAAGCCGGTGTCGATCCTGCGCCTCGCCCGCCAACTCCTGCGCCTGCGCGGGCATGATCCGGACGCCAATGGGGCGATCTCGGTGGTCGGTCTGCGTCCCGGCGAGAAACGTCATGAAAACCTGGTCTACGATTTCGAGAAAACCGCTGAAACCTCGGTCGAGGGCGTTTGGGCGGTGAACGGCCCGGCGCTTGACCCGGCGGAGGTCAAGGCCTGTCTCGACTCGGTTCTCACAAGTGCCCAGAATGGCGATGGCGACGGAACCCAGGCGTCGCTGGAGGCCTTGTGTCGCCTGCGACCCGCGCCGGTGGCGGATTGACTTGATCGACGGGCGTGGTACCTCGCGCCAAACAGACCCTGCTGCAGCGGAGCCCTGCATGTCCCAGCCTGATCTCGTTCCTGTCCGCCGCGCCCTGATTTCCGTGTCCGACAAGTCCGGCCTGGTTGAGCGGGCCCGTCGTCTGGTCGACGCCGGCGTCGATATCCTCTCCACCGGTGGCACCTTGCGCGCGCTGCAACAGGCTGGTCTGCCGGCCCGCGACGTCTCCGACGTCACCGAGTTCCCGGAAATGATGGATGGCCGCCTCAAGACCCTGCACCCGCGCGTGCATGGCGGTCTGCTGGGGCGGCGCGACCGCGACGATGACAAGGCGGCGATGGCGGCCCACGGCATTCCCGACATCGACCTGCTTTACGTCAATCTCTACCCGTTTGAGGCCACTGTGCGTAGCGGTGCGGATGCTTCTGATTGCATTGAGAATATCGACATCGGTGGCCCGGCGATGATCCGAGCCGCAGCCAAGAACCATGCTTTCGTCTCGGTCTGTGTCGATGGCGAGGATGTCGACGCCGTGCTCGACGCCATGGATGAGCAGGACAAACAGGTACCCTTCGACCTGCGCCAGCGCCTGGCCGCCAAGGCCTATGCCCGCACGGCCGCCTATGACGCCGCCATTTCCGGCTGGTTTGCCGATCAGCTGGAGGAAGCCGCGCCGAGCTACCGTGCCTTTGGTGGCGCGCTGACCCAGGCGCTGCGTTATGGTGAAAATCCGCACCAGCAGGCAGCCTTCTACACCACTTCGGAGAACCGCGCCGGCATCGCCACCGCGCGCCAGGTGCAGGGCAAGGCGCTGAGCTACAACAATCTCGCCGACGCCGACGCCGCTTTCGAGCTGGCCAGCGAGTTCGGCGGTGATGACAACGCCGCCGTGGTCATCGTCAAGCACGCCAATCCGTGCGGCGTGGCCACGCACGAGCGCCTGTCCAAGGCCTATGAGAACGCGTTCGCGGCCGACCCGATCTCGGCTTTCGGCGGCATTGTGGCCCTCAACCGCACCCTCGACGCCGACACCGCCAATGAGGTGGTCAAGGTGTTCACCGAGGTCGTCATTGCTCCGGACGCCGACGAGGCCGCCCTGGCCGTCCTGTCCGGCAAGTCCAATCTGCGCGTCCTGCTGACCGGCGGATTGGCCCGCCCGGACCAGGCTGGCTGGCTGACGCGTACCGTCGCTGGCGGCCTTCTGGTTCAGCAGCGCGACACCGCGATGGTCGGACTGGATGACCTCAAAGTGGTCACCAAGCGCCAGCCCACCGAGGCCGAGCTCGCCGACCTGATGTTTGCCTGGAAGGTCGTCAAGCACGTCAAGTCGAACGCCATTGTCTACGCCCGCAACGGCTCGACGGCCGGCATCGGCATGGGGCAGACCAGCCGTCTGGAAGCCGCTCGCCTCGCTCTGCGCAAGGCCGAAGCGACAGCCGAGGAAAATGGCTGGGACGAACCGCGCACACGCGGCTCGGTCTGCGCCTCGGACGCATTTTTCCCGTTCGCCGACGGCCTGCTGGCTGCGCGCGACGCCGGAGCCAGCGCGGTCATTCAGCCGGGCGGATCGATCCGCGACGAAGACGTCATCGCTGCCGCCGACGAAGCCGGCATGGCCATGGTGTTCACGGGGATGCGTCACTTCCGCCACTAGCCTGCCGACCGCCTGATTGACCGCTGCGCCGCAATCGGGACAAGCTCGGGCGATGATCTCTCTCCGTCCGTTCACCGGCTTCGTCGGCGCCTTGGCGCTCGTCGCCACAGCACTTCTGGCCGGTGCCGCTGCGCTCGGCCCGGGCCGCACGCTGGACCAGCAGATTGCCCTGATCGAGCCCCACACCACCATCGAGATCCCCGAGGACGCCAGCGGCCCCGTCCCGGCAGTGCTTCTCTTCCATGGCTGCGGCGGCTTGCGAGATGTCCAGCCTGCCTACGCGGACGACCTGCTCGACGCCGGCTACGCTGTCATCACCGTCGATTCAAACAGCGCCCGCGGGATCGGTCGGCTGGCGGCCATGAGCCAGGTCTGCCTGGCCCTGCGTCTGCGTGGCCAACGCCGGGCCGGGGACATTTTCGCGGCCGTGGAACTGGCCCGCCGGCAGCCGGCCGTGAATGCCTCTCAACTTGCTCTCGTCGGCTGGAGCCATGGCGGCTGGTCGGTGCTCGAGGCGCTGGCCTATTCCGGCCAGTCCCGCAGTCCGCTCGGCATGGCCGCCAGGCCGGTCCCCGCCCTGGAGGGGGTCCGCACGGCGGTCACGCTGTATCCCTATTGCGGGTTCATGACCCGGCTCAGCGGCACCGAACTCGATCCTGACATCCCGATTTTCGGCCTGCTGGCGGAACGCGATCTGGTGGCCCATCCACCCGCCTGCATCCGCCTGTTCGACCGCGCCGCGGCGGCCGGCCTGCCAGCCCGCCACGAAGTCTGGCCCGGCATCACCCATGCCTTCGACGAGGCCAACCAGCCACCCGACCCACGCATGGAATACAATCCGGACGCTGCCGCGAGGGCACGCGCCCGGTTGATCGATATCCTGCAAACAGCTTTCGCCGATCAGGGCTGAGCGACGGCCGCCATTTCTCCCAGCTGGGTCGAGGCTATGGCCAGCTTGGACAAGGTCCAGGCGCCGCTGTCATTGAGCTGGCGATACACCGAGTCGACCCGGCCCGCCTCTTCCTCATTGACCGTGTTCCAGGCTTCCACCAGCGCATCAGCCCAGTCGCGCGACGGCTCCTCGACGCCTTGCGCCAACGAACCGCCGGCCTGCAGGGCAAAGCGCATGGCCGAGGCCGTGAAGGCCTGCTGGCTGGCGTAGAAGTCCTCCATAAGGCGACGCACCGCCAGTCGGTCCCAGTGCAGCTCGGACGACACATTGCCGCCCATGCCGCGCAGCCGGTCAAACTTAAAGCGCGACCCGATGGCGTGGTAGAGATAGGCCGTCGAAGCCAGCGGCCAGTCGGAATTCGACGCCATGTCGATGACATCGGTCGACGAGGTCAGCGGGCGCAGTTCAGCAACGGACTGGGCCAGTTCCGCCGGCGCACCGGCTGACACGAAGGCCTGCTTGCGCGACCGCACGCCGCGCCGCTCGTGCTCGGATATGATCTCGTGCGCCATGCCGCGCAATTCCTGCACGCCCGGACGGTAAGCCTCGATGACCTCGGTGATGGAGGGCGGGCGCGGCCCGGCATCCTTGCGGCCACGCCGGACCAGCCAGTAGGTCTGGCGCCGCAGCAGGCGGATGATTTCCTCGTGCAACTTCACCTGGACCCCGGCCGGCGCCTCGTTGTCGAGGGCGTTGATGGCGTCGGTAAAGGCTGCGAAGCCGAAAATCTCGCGGCCAGCCTCGAAGGCGCGCGCAATCACCGGCACGGTCGAGGTCGTTGAATCAATGGCGCGGTGCACAAAGGTGGGTCCGCCCAGATTGATCATCTCGTTGGCCAGGACCGTGGAAATGATCTCGCGCTTCAGGCGGTGACCCTGCATCGCCTCATCGAACTTGTGCAGCGCATCGGGGAAATAGTTGCGCAGCATGGCGCGGAAATGCTCGTCGTCCGGCACGTCGGACGCCACCAGCTGATCAAACAGGGTGATCTTGGCGTAGGACATCAGCACGGCCAGTTCCGGCCGCGTCAGTCCCTGTCCGCGCTCCTTGAGTGCCCGGATCTGCTCGGAACTCGGCAGGCCCTCGACATCCCGGTCAAGCCGGCCAATCTCTTCCAGCCGGCTCATGAAGCGCTCGTGCGCGTCAAGGTCGGCAATAGCCGTGTGCTCGGCCAGGGTCAGGGCCAGGGTCTGCTCGTAATTGTGGTTGAGCACGTGTTCGGCGACGTCGTCGGTCATCGATTCCAGCAGCGTGTCGCGATCAGCGCGCTTCATGTCGCCCGAGCGTACCATCGGACGCAGTAGGATCTTGATGTTGACCTCGTGGTCGGAACTGTCGACGCCGGCGGAATTGTCGATGAAGTCGCCATTGGCCCGGCCGCCATGTTGCGCATACTCGATGCGCGCGGCCTGGGTGAAGCCCAGATTGGCACCTTCGCCGATCACCTTGGCCTGGACCTGGTCGCCATTGACGCGCAGCGAGTCATTGGTCTTGTCGCCGACTTCCCAGTGCTGCTCGGCCGCGGCCTTCACATATGTGCCAATGCCGCCGAACCAGAGCAGCTCAGTCTCTGCCTGCAGCAGGGCGTGGATCAATTCGCTCGGGCTGGCCGCATCGCCAGGCAGTCCGGTGAGCTCCTTGATCTGCTTGCTCAGCGGGATCGACTTCGAACTGCGCGAGAACACCCCGCCACCCTCGGAAATCAGGCTCTTGTCATAGTCCTGCCAGGAGGTACGGGGCAGGTCGAACAGGCGCTTGCGCTCTTCCCACATGCGCTCCGGATCGCCCGGATTGGGGTCGATGAAGATATCACGGTGATCGAAAGCGGCGAGCAGGCGGATCTGCTTGGACAGCAGCATGCCATTGCCGAACACGTCGCCGGACATGTCACCGACACCGATCACGGTAAAGGGCTCGGTCTGGATGTTCTTGCCCATTTCCCGGAAATGGCGTTTCACCGATTCCCAGGCACCGCGTGCGGTAATGCCCATCTTCTTGTGGTCATAACCGGCCGATCCGCCCGACGCGAAGGCGTCGCCGAGCCAGAAATCGAACTCCTGGGTCGCCAGGCCGTTCGCGGTGTCGGAGAAGGCGGCCGTGCCCTTGTCTGCGGCAACCACGAGGTAGGGATCCTCGTCGTCCCAGCACAGGGTGTTCGCCGGATGCACGACCTGGTCGTCGACAATGTTGTCGGTCAGGTCCAGGAGACCGCGGATGAAGGTCTTGTAGGCTTCGCGGCCGGCCTCGTAGATCTCGTCGCGCGACCCGCCCTTGGGGAGGGATTTCGGGTAGAAACCGCCCTTGGAGCCCACGGGCACGATGACCGCGTTCTTGACCTGTTGCGCCTTGACCAAGCCGAGCACCTCGGTGCGGAAATCATCCCGCCGGTCCGACCAGCGCAGGCCGCCGCGGGCGACCGGTCCGAAGCGGATGTGCACGCCTTCAACGTCCGGTGCCCACACGAAGATCTCGCGATAGGGTTTGGGCAGCGGCAATTCCTCGAGCAGTTCACTGGCAATCTTGATCGAAATCCGCGCCTTGTTCTGGCCATCCGCATCGAGCTGGTAGAAATTCGTCCGCAGCATCGCCTCGACGAGGTGGAAGATGCGGCGCAATGCCCGGTCATGGTCGAGGCTGGCCACGTCGTCGAGCGCCTTGCGGAGCTTGTCGCTGGCTTCCCAGACCGCGTCGGAACGGACTTTCTGGTCATCGGTGAAATCCGGATCGAACTTGACCCGGGCCAGCTCCAGCAGCCCCAGCGCGATTGCCGGATAGGCCGCCATGGCCTCTTCCTGAATCGTCTGCGAGGGATCCAGACCGGTCTGCTGGCGGTAGCGGGCACAGGTGCGCAGGAAGGCGGCCTGACGCCAGCTCACACCAATCTCGACGATCAGCCGGTTGAAGCCGTCATCCTCCGCCCGTCCGTCGGCCATGGCCAGCAGGGCGTCTTCCAGCAAGGGCGCGACCTCGTCCAGGGAACGCTCGCCAACGGCGTTGGACTTCATTTCGAAATCATGCACATAGGCGCGGTCAGTGCTGGTGGCGTCATCGCCCCGGCGATCGACCGGAAAGCCGGTTTCCTGAACCACGTACAGGCCGAGATTCTCCAGCACGGGCATGACCCGCGACAAGGATACGGGCTTGCCGACGCGGTAGATTTTCAGACGCAGCTCGTTGTCCGCGTCGTCGGGCTCGCGATAGACGCGCACGGCCACCTGGTCGGGACCCTCAAGGGATTCCAGCTTGAGCAGGTCGGCCAGGGCCTCTTCCGGGTCGTAGAGTTCGCGATAGCCAGCCTTGAAAGCGTCCTGGTAGGCCGGCACGCGCAGCCGGATATGCTCCGGCGCATTGCGGCGGATATGGGTTTCCAGGTCGTCTTCCCAGGTGCGCGCGAGGCGCGCCACGCGGCGCTCAAGGTCGTGCACGTCCGGTTCGGGGTGATCGAACGGATTGAGCCCGATGATGTAGTGGACGCGGGCCAGGGAGCTGTCGCCGAACTGCGGGTAGTAGGCAGACAGGCGGCCACCGAAGGCTTCGCGGATCAGCTCACCGGCCTGTTCACGGACCTTCGAATTGTAGCGATCGCGCGGCACGAAGAGCAGCGCCGAGACAAAGCGGTCGAACTGGTCGCGGCGGATGAACAGCTTGGTACGCGGCCGGTCGTGCAGGTGAAGGATGCCGAGGCAGATTTCCAGCAGATCGTCCTCGTCCGTCTGGAACAGCTCGTCGCGCGGATAATTCTCGACCGTATTGCGCAGCTTCTTGGCGTTGTGCGTGCCCGGCGTCTTGCCGGCGCGCTCCAGCACCCGCCGCACCTTGCGCCGGATCAGCGGCACGGCGCTGGCGCTCTGGTCGTAGGCTTCTGCGGTGAACAGCCCGACGAAGCGGGCCTCGCCGATCACCGCCCCGTCTTCGCGATAGCGCTTGACGCCGATGTAATCCATGTAGACCCGGCGGTGCACGCGGGACTTCATGTTGGCCTTGGCCACGATGATCGGGGTGGGTTCACGCAGGAAGGTCTCGATGGCGGGCGTCAGGACGGCCGGTTCGGAGCCCTTGCGCAGGACATGCCGGTCGGGGTCGCGCAACACGCCGCGACCGGTCTCGACGCGCACCTTGGGATGGCGCTCGGCCATCGAGCCCTCGTCATCCACGGCAAAGTCGTAGACCCGGCAGCCCAGGAAGGCGAAATGGTCGTCGCGCAGCCAGCGCAGGAATTCCAGTGCTTCGGCCATTTCCTCCGGCGAGGCATGGCTTTTGGCGTTCTCCAGGTGGGCGATCGACTCGTCCATCTGGGCCCGCATGTCAGCCCAGTCCTCGACTGCCACGCGCACGTCGTCGAGGGTCGCGGTGACGCCTTCGATCAGGGTGCGGCGGGACAGGTCATCGAGCGGCGGCAGATGCACCTGGATCATCGACTCAGCAAGGCAACGCCCCCCGTCATCGACACGTTTGCCGTCATCGTCACGACGCACCTGAACAATGGGGTGGAACATGGCGATGATGTCGTGGCCCTGGGAGCCGATCTCAGCCATCACGCTGTCGACGATGAAAGGCCGGTCGCGACCGACGATTTCCAGAACGTCGCGGGGCAGCTCGCTGCCATCGGCACAGGTTGCGGACCGCATGCGGACGACGATCTTGTCGCCGGGCCGGCTCTCCCCCAGGGCCCAGAAGTCCAAGGCCAGGGCGGCCAGGTCATCGGCGGCGACGCGCTCGAGATCTTCGGCAAGCGCATCGTCATAGATCTGGTCGAGAAAGGAGCCGCCCGTCTCCCCACATTCCTTGCCGTAGCGTTGCTGCCAGCGCGCTCGCGCGGCCTCAATGAACTCTGCCCGCGAATAGGCGTGCGCGACTCCGACGACCGCCCCCATGTGGCGCTCCTTCGTATGGTGTGATCAGCTAAGGGCGAGCCTAGTCGGGTTTGCGGCACGTTCAAGTCGTCTACGCCGTTGCAAATGCAAAGGAGACATTCTTTTCGGCTGCATCGGCGGACGGTCTGTCAGGACGAAGCGGCGCCGCCGGGTTGGGGGACAGGGGGTACCCGGCGACGCCTGATAGGCCTCAAATGCAGGCTGGGGGGGATGCTGTCTTGAGGCCCGCTCGTCGGCGCAGGTATCCGTTGGGAATACCCGGGTGCGCCGTCACAACAGAGATAGGAAGCATCCGTCACAAACCAAGCCCCCTGCGACCGGGTGACGCAAGGAGCAGTGAGACCGGGGCCTGGAACCTAGGAAACCGGCGCGTCGAGTTCTTCCTCGGCTTCGAAGAAGCGACCGGGAAGCTCGCGCCACCCCACGCTCGGAGCAATGCGCCCGGCCAGATCGAAAGCCACCTGGCGGGTTTCGGCAACCGAGCGCGGCTCGACCGCGAGGCTGCCGACGGCGTCCGGCACCAGGGTGATCTCGATGTCACGGGTCATGGCATCGAACAGGGTCGCCAGGATCGAGAACGGAGCGGAGAAACCGGCCAGCAGGATCGGCGCCCCATCGGCACGGGCGATGACCTGGTGGAAATAACTGTCGACGAAGGCGGACGGGCCCTGGCGCAGGAAAACCGCCTCCTTGGCCGACGGGCGCAAGGGCGCGATGGGTGCCGAGGCGGGCCGGCCCCGACCACCGGCCTGCTGGCTGTGACAGACTTTCCAGCCCCGTCGCCGCGCTTGCTGGAGAAGGGCGGCGATGCGCCGGACCACGGCGGCGTTGTCGCTATCGATGACGCCGCCGGCAGACTCGACCTGGTCCATCTGGCAATCCAGCAGGACCAGCGTGGGGTTGGCGATCACGCTCATGCTACGACCTCCGGCTTCTTGTGCGCCTTGCGGCGTTGCATGCGCTCCTGCGAATGATCCACGGGACCGGGACGGTCCCACTCGCCGTCCGGCCGGATTACCACCATCGGGTCCGTATCGATCGTGATGGCATTGGCCGGCGGTATGATGTCGCGCTCGATCTCGACATACTCATAGTCGGAGAATCCGAATGTTTCCCGACCTTTGCGCACCCTGAAGCCATGCGAGCGCCAGTACTCCACGCGCTCGACCTGGGCATGCCCGATAACCTTGCGATAGCCGCGGCGCGCGCTGTAGCGCAGCGCTTCCTGCATCAGCACCCGCATCACCCCGTCACAGCGATAGCGCTCCAGCACGGCGGCCCGCTCGACCTTGGCGAAGCCGGCGAAGAAGCGGACGCGCAGCACGCCGACCGGCTCGGCTCCCTTCCAGGCTATCAGGTGCGAGGCGGCGGCGAAGTCATTGCCATCATATTCCTCGGCATAGGGTGTTTCCTGTTCGCCCAGATAGATCACGCCACGCAGGGTCATCGCCATCACCACCTGGTCCAGGGTGTGGGCGATGGTCACTTTCAGACTATCGGTCATTACGATTTCCACTAGGCTTTCTCCCATTCGCCGAGAACGGTGTGCCGCAGAAGCAGCGCGCCGATCTTGCGCGGGAAGCCTGTACTTCCGTAAAGCGGTGTTTCGCCGTCCGGATACGCACAGATTTCGAAGTTCAGGCGCCGCATCAGCGCCTTGCCTTCGGTTGAACGGGCCCGGGCATAGACCCGGACGTCGGAATAGAAGCCCCGCCAGCCCACCAGCAAGGCGCGCAGGGCGGCCGCCTGGGCATGCGGAGAGCGACCAGCCAGGCCCCAGGACAACAGCGCGGCGGCCTTCTCATCGACACCGCACACCCAGTCACGCTGGGCATTGGCGAAGCCGAAATGACCGCCATGCAGGGCTTCGACACCCTTGTTGCTCAGAGGAATGGAGGCAACGAAACCATCAAGCCGCCCATTCCAACGACGCACGTGGAGCGAACGACGGGTCCAGTCCTGGACCCGGGCGATATCCTCCGGGCTGGCGATGTCACCGTCTATAAGTTCGTCGGCAAGGGCGTGAAATTCGCCGATCATGTCCGGCGTTACGGGCTCGAAATCCAAGGAGCCAAAGGCCTGATCGAGACGCTCCAACGGAAATTGAAAGGGCGCTGACTGTGTCTTAAGCTGCGCCTGGGGCGTGACCATTGGGTTTACTCCTTACAAAGGTTACCCATTCGTTAACACCGCACTTTGGCTGCGGCTTCGGTAAAGTTGGAATAGTGGATATTCTCGGAACAGGTATCGATGTGCGTCGCAATCTCTTCGATTGGGACGATTTGCAGATCTTCCATGCAGTCGCGACCACCGGGTCAATGAGCGCGGCCGCCCAGGCCCTGGGCTGTCAGCAATCAACCGTGTCCAAGCGCATGCGTCAGCTGGAAAGCCGGCTCGGCAGCCAGCTCATCGAGCGCCGCGCCGGCGGCGTGGTCCTCACCCCGGCCGGAGAAACCGCCCTCGACTACGCCATCACCATGCAGCGTTCGGCTCATCAGCTGGAATCGCGGGTCGCCGGACAGGACAAGGCGCTTGCGGGCGACGTGGCCGTGCGGGCTCCGGACGGCCTGGCAACCTACTGGCTGGGTCGGCACCTGCCCGAATTCATGCGCGTCAATCCCGACATCGAGCTCAGCCTCGTAAGCGACCGCTCCCCGACCGGCGGCGAAACCTTGCCGGCCCTGACGCTGACCTTCGTCCCCGAGAAATCAATGGATGCAACGGCGCTCGCGCTCGGAACCGTGCATTTCATGCCGGTCGCCTCACGCAATTTCATCACCACCTACGGCGCACCGGAGAGCCTGCCCGAACTGATGGCGCTCCGGTTTCTGCATCTCGAGCAGTATGACGCCGCCCTGACGCTGTGGGACGACAAGGCAAAGGCAGTCAATTCTCTCATTAAATATTCATACCGCACCGACATGAGCGCCGCTCTGTTCGAAGCCATTCGCCATGGTGGCGGCGTGGCCATGGCCCCGACTTATCTTGCAGCATTATATCCGGACGACTTTGTGGTTCTGGATTTCGGCTTTCACCAAGGGTTGCGTTTCTGGCTGAAATTCATGCCAGGGGCGCAAGAGATCAACCGCGTAAAATGCGTGGCTGACTGGATATGCAATGTGTTTAATCCTAAAACCAACCCATGGTTCCGAGACGAGTTCTGTCATCCGGAAGATTACAGCACTGTGGAAGTAATCCGACCGAAGAAATGAGGATGCAATGAGCGCAAGGGGTCCAACGAGCGTTGACCAACACGTGGGTGCCAGGCTTCGCCTGCGCCGCAGCCTGCTGGAAATGAGCCAGTCGGAGCTGGGCGAGAAGCTGGGCGTCACCTTTCAGCAGGTTCAGAAATACGAACGGGGGACCAACCGGATCGGCGCCAGCCGCCTGTTCCACGTCTCCAAAGTCATGCAGGTTCCGGTGTCCTACTTCTTCGAGGGCCTGGCGGAGGACGGAAATTCAGAGCTTGAGGGCGATGACTCCGACACCCTGTACGACTTCATCGCCAGCCCGGACGGCCTGGCGCTGGCCTCGGCCTTCTCGGCCATCAAGGACCAGACCGTGCGCCGCCGTGTCATCGACCTGCTGCGCTCGCTGGCCGACTAGGGCCGATCGCAAGGACAGCTCTCATCAAACCGCCGGCCCTGCCGGCGGTTTTTCATTATGTCCAACGCATCGTCTGACTGCAGTGCGATCAGTGGTCGACGTCGGCCGGGTCCATGAACGTCGCCAGGATGAGAGCCGCGATCAGCGCCGGCTCCCGGTTCGGATCGCCTTCCGGCGGCAACATGAATTCCGGAGCCATCATCCGATAGTCCATTCCCGCGATCTCGTGGACCCCGTCACGGATGATGTAGCCTGGGACTTTTCGGGTGAGAAAGTTTCCGCGGGAAAAGCTCTGAACCGCAAAGTTCAGTGTCCGGCCTTCGTAATAAAGGGCACCCGCACGATCAATGCCGAACATGCCGCGAAGCCCCCGACTGCGCGCCAGCGCAAGCTCGAAGGTGGCATCGATGGGCTCGCCTGCGCGCTCGAACGAGCAGGTATAGCCGAGGTCCTCATTGCGGAAGGTGATGAAGCTGACGGAGATGTTCAACCGCCCTCCGTCACATGAAATCGTGAGCGGACCGGATTCGAAACCTGGACCCTCAATGGTAAGATCGGCCCGCGCGCTGGCCGCTTCGCGGATCCCGAACACGCTGCTGGATCCGGCCCGCATCCGAGCCTCTCCCTGCCAGGGACCAGCCTCCCAGAGACCACGGCGGAGGCGCATTTCGTATGACACGGTGCGCTCCGCCAGGGGCAGGGAAGCGACCATTTCGGTCGGAGCTTCGCTTGGCACCGCGGCGGAATCCACAGCGACCTCGACATGCTCGTCCGTTTGCGTTGATGAGTGAAGAGGAGTGTCCGGTTCGGCTTCTTGTGAAGCATTTTCCTGGACTTGTGCGCCCAGCAGAAAGGCTGCGGTCACTGCGACAGTTAAATACATAAGTCCCCCGAGAACTGTATCCATCCCGGACCCAACCCTACAATGCAGGAACCATATTACAAGCAAGGCGTGCCCGGAGACCCCGGGTCAAACCGGCTGGGTCACAAGCCATTCATCAACGTCGAAACAAATGAGGAAGAAGAGAATGGAGCGGGCGATGAGATTCGAACTCACGACATTCACCTTGGCAAGGTGACGCTCTACCCCTGAGCTACGCCCGCTCAATCGTTGCGGGGGCATGCCCCGCCGGGGAGCGGGGTATATCGCGCAAAGCTCGGCAGATTGCAAGCACCCGATTCCGCTCTCTTGCACATGCCCGCCAAAGCCGCTTGAAAAGACACCATGACACAGGCCCAGACAGACCTCTTCGCCCGCCTTGACGCCCTCGGAATTCTCCACGAGACCCGCCACCATCCGAGGGTTTTTACAGTCGAGGAAAGTCGCGACATCAAGCTCGACATCCCGGGCGGTCACACCAAGAACCTGTTTCTCAGGGACAAGAAGGGGAGCCTCTTCCTGGTTTCCGCGCTGGCCGAGACCGTGATCCGGCTCAACCGGCTGCACACTCAGCTCGGCTGCGGTCGCCTGTCCTTCGCACCTGCCGACCTCCTGCAGCAGCATCTCGGCGTCACCCCCGGTTCGGTCACCGCCCTCGCCCTGGCCCATGACAGCGACGCTCAGGTCCGTTTCGTCCTCGACGCCGCGCTGCTCGAACATGACCAGGTGAACTTCCACCCGCTCTCCAATGACGCGACCACGACGCTGTCGAGCCGCGACCTCGTGCGCTTCGCCGAAGCCAGTGGCCACCCGCCGACCATCATCGATTTTGCCAGCCTGCAGGCCGATGCCGCCCCGGCGCAGTGAGGCCTTGCATCACCCCGCTGGCAGGTCCAACTAAGTACCAGGCAGACGCGAGGACGACCGACATGACCCTGTTCACCGATACGCCGGGCGATGACAGCCAGGACGACATCGTCAAGGACGCCACCGACCAGTCCTTCATGCAGGACGTCGTCGAGCCGTCCAAGGACGTCCCCGTCATCGTTGATTTCTGGGCCCCCTGGTGTGGCCCGTGCCGCCAGCTCGGCCCGGTCATCGAACACGCCGTCCGCCAGGCCGGCGGCGAGGTCCGTCTGGTCAAGATCAATATCGACGAGAATCCGGGCATCGCCCAGCAATTGCGCGTGCAGTCGATCCCGGCCGTCTATGCCTTCAAGAACGGCCAGCCGGTCGACGGCTTCACCGGCGCCCTGCCGGAAAGCCAGATCAAGGACTTCATCAACCGCATCTCCGGCAAGGGACCCAGCGAGGCCGAGCTGAAACAGATGGTCGACCAGGCGCAGCAGGCGCTGGACGGCGGCGATCTCGGCGGTGCCTCCCAGATGTTCGCCGGCGTGCTGCAGGTCGACCCCGGCCATCCCGGTGCCCTGGCCGGACTGGCCCGCGTCTGGCTCAAGGGCGGCGATCCGGACAAGGCGCGCGAAATCCTCGCCCAGGTGCCGGAAGACCGCGCCGACGACCCGGCCGTGGCCGGTGCCCGCTCGGCCCTGGAACTGGCCACCGGGGACAAGGCCGATGACAGCGAGACCGCAGCCCTCAAGGCCCGCGTTGAAGCCGAACCGAGCGACCTTCAGGCGCGCTACGACCTCGCCGAGGCGCTGGTCGCGTCCGGCGATCACCAGGGCGCCGTCGACCAGCTCATCGCCATCACCGCGCTTGACCGTGAATGGAATGACCAGGCCGCCCGCACCCTCCTGCTCAAGGTCTTCGAGGCCGCCGGCCCGATGAGCGAGATCACCCGCGACGGTCGCCGCCGCCTGTCCACCCTGCTGTTCTCGTAAGAAGGAGGCCGCGATGACCGACGCCAAGACCGAGCCCGTGCGCGACATCGACCCCAAACTGCTGGAGATCCTTGTCTGTCCGGTGACCCGCGGTTCGCTGCACTATGACCGCGAGGCCGGTGAACTGGTTTCGAAGGAAGCCGGTCTTGCCTATCCGGTGCGCGACGGCATCCCGATCATGTTGCCGGACGAAGCCCGCCGCCTCGGGGACAAGGGATGAGTGCCCGCCCCTGGCCGACCGAACTGCGCTTCAAATCAGCCGACAAGGTACTGCAGGTCAAATTCGAGGACGGCCGGGCCTTTGCCATCCCGTTCGAAACCCTGCGCACGGAAAGCCCCAGCGCCGAAGTCCAGGGCCACAACCCGGGTGAAAAGCGCACGATCACCGGCAAACAGGATGTCCAGGTCACCGCCGCCGAACCGGTCGGCCGCTACGCCGTGCGCCTCGTCTTCGACGACGGCCATGACAGCGGACTGTTCACCTGGGACTATCTCTACGCGCTGGGCGAAAGCGCGGGGTAGGGCGCGCCTGCTCCCCTGCCCAACTCCACCATTGTCATCCCGGCCGAATGGCCCGCGCAGGCGGGCCGCAGCGCCGGGACCCATCACCCCGGTACGGGCGGGTAATTCCACTCTCATCGAAGTCAGGCGCGTAGGGGTCCCGGACCTCCGCCCCGCCTTCGCGGGGCATACATCCGGGATGACAACCGTCAGCCAAATGACTGAGAAGAGGAGCGCCCCCAGCGCTCCCAAAGGCCCCTTCATGTCTTGCCGAGAGTCCGCCTCAGAGGGTTCATTGAGTCAAGGGTTTCAACCGCGTAGCGGCGCTTCGCGCCCTTGACTCAATGAACCCTCTGAGGCCCGCTGGCTAACAAGACAAGAATGGTCCAAACCGCGCTGTCGCGCGATCGCCCAACGGAGCCACACCATGCGCAAATTGACCCTCGCCGCCTTCATCGCCGCAAGCCTCACAACGCCCGTCCTCGCAGCCCCCGACGACTTCGCTCCCGGCCCGCTGATCGAGTCCTACGGCCCGGTCGTCCAACCCGCAGGTGCCACGCCAATCCCCGCCGACACCCGGTTCCGCGTCGCCTTCGACGCCGTAGACCGGGCCGAAGAGGGCGAGCTCAACCGCAAATTCACCTCCGCCGCCCGCTTCCTCAACATGCACGCGGCAGCCGGCGTTCCGGCGGACAACATGGAGCTGGCCTTGGTCATCCATGGGGGTGCGGTGCACGACGTGACCTCGGACGCCGCCGGGCCCAATGCCGACCTGGTCGCCACCCTGCTGGCACACAATGTCCGCATCATCGTGTGCGGCCAGAGCGCCAGCTACCAGGACGTCACCGCCGACGATCTCCTGCCCGGTGTCGAGATGGCGCTGTCGGCCATGACCGCGCACGCCCTGCTGCAGGCCGACGGCTACACGGTCAATCCGTTCTAGCGAAACCCTCAGGCGTCCAGCCGCTCGCCCTTCAGGAGGCGGGGCGGGTCGCCGGTCTCGCCGCCGGCCTGGCGCATGAAGAAGCGACGCGCCGGGCCGATCTTGTTGACCAGCGACATGCCCAGCCCGCGGATCTGCCGGATCGGTTCGATATCGTTGGAAAACAGACGGTTGAACACATCGGTTCCGGCAGCCAGCGTGGCGCTGTCGAATTTGCGCCAGTTCTCGTAGCGCCGCAGCGTCGTCAGATGGCCGATGTCCAGCCCGACGCGGCGCCCCTCGGCACACACCTCGGCCAGCGCTGCGGCATCGCGGATGCCCAGATTGTAGCCTTGCCCGGCGAGCGGGTGGATGCCGCGCGCCGCATCGCCGACAAAGGCGATGCGCTCTTCGCAGAAGCGCTCGGCGAAGCGCAGCCCCAGCGGATAGGTCCAGCGTGGGCCCACCGGCTTCACGGCTCCGAGGAAATCCCCGAACCGGTCTTCCAGCGCCTGCTGGAACACCGCCTCCGGCGCCTCCTTGAGCGCGTCGGCCAGTTCGTCCGGCTCGGTCCACACGAGGGATGAGCGATTGTCAGGAAGTGGCAGGATGGCGAACGGCCCGGCCGGCAGGAAGTATTCGTAAGCCACGCCATTGTGCGGCGCCTCATGCTGGACCGTGGCGACGATGCCCTTCTGCCGGTAGTTCCAGCCTGCCGTGCGCACGCCTGCCTGGCTGCGGATGGAGGAGAAGCGGCCGTCACAGGCGACCAGCAGCTTGCCGCCCAGCACCCGGCCATCCTCGAGCAACAAATCAATGCCGCCGGTACGATACTCGTACCGCTCGGCCCGCACCGGCGCGTACACCTTGACCGCCGGCCGCGCCTCGACCGCCTTGGCCAAGGCCTGGCGCGTATGCCGGTTCTCGGCCATCCAGCCGAGTGGTTCGCCGTCCGGACCGGCCGCGATCTCCTCGCGATCGAAGTGCAGCACGTGGGGCCCGGGACCGCCGCGCTTGGGCCCGCCATGCGGCCGCCCGTCACATACGACGATGTCCTCGATGCGCTGGGTGTGCGGCTTCAGGGCCTCGGCCACACCCAGCGCCTCGAACATGCGCCAGGAGGTATAGGCCAGCGCCGAGGCGCGGCCGTCGAATTCCGGCGCCAGCCGGGTTTCCAGCGGCGCCGCGTCGACGATGGCCACGCTCAGCCCGGCCTGCTCCAGCGCCAGGGCCAGCGTCAGCCCGGCCATGCCGCCACCGGAAATCACCACATCGCCGTCAAATGCATGTTTCTGCGTCATGCGCCCGACAATAAGGCCTTCGTGCCGCATTGGAAGCGGCCAAGGCGTCGCAGAGGCGGTGGGCGCAGTGGGGCGTCGCTCAGAGGTCGGGAGGTGAAAGCAGTCGGCGCCGGTGCGCCGCGTTTGGCCATTCATCTCTTGCCGAGAGTCCGTCTCATGGGGTGAAAGCTGTCAAAAGCCCGCTGGCTGACAAGAGATCAATGCCCTTCTCCGCGCAGTGGCGCGTTGAACTACACTTCAAGGGATCCGGAAAAACTCTCCCGTCGTCGCCCGGCCCCAGCCCTCGAAGCCCCCACGCCCGTCACCGCTTCGCAGCAGCGTTAACACTTGTTTACCCCTCGGGAACCAACGCGGCGTTAAACCTTGGGCATGAGTCGTCGAAGCGCCAGTAAATCCAGACCTGTGAAACAGGTCAAAGCCGCCAAGCGCGCGAAAACCGTGGCCCCCAGCGCGCCGCCGCCCTTGTGGCGCCTGCGCCTCGTGGATGTGGTGACCGGGGCCGTGCTGCTGGTCACCGGCGTTTTCCTGCTGGTCTCGCTGATGACGCATTCGGCGCTTGACCCGAGCTGGAACGTGGCCGGCCAGGAACCGCACGCCAACTGGCTCGGCGCGCCGGGGGCGATTACCTCCGACGCCCTGCTGCAGGCGCTCGGCTGGGCCGCTGGCGGTCCGGCCATCGCGGCGCTGATCTGGGGCGGCATCCTGGTCTGGCGCATGCCGCGGCCGCGCCCGGGCGCACTGACCGCCTGGCGCTGGATCTTCGCCGCCATTGCCACAGCCGCTTTCGCCGCCAGCCTCGCCGTCCTGCCCCTGCCGCTGAGCTGGCCGTTCGCCTCTGGTCTCGGTGGCGCGCTGGGCGACATGCTGCTTGGCCTGCTGGCCGCCCTGCCCACCCGTTTCGAACTGCCTGCGGCCCAGGGCCTGGCCGCCGGCCTGGCCCTTCTGATAGCGGTTGGCGGTGTGTTCTTCACCTTCGGCCTGCGCTCACAGGACATCAGCGCCGCTGCCGACGCCGCCGGCCTGGTCTGGGCCACGCTTCGGGTCTGGGCCGATGCCATCCGCCATCTCGACTGGCGTGCCCTGTCACCCTTCGGCGGCGGCCGTGATGATGACGAGATCGAGCGCCACGCCGGTCCCGACGAGCCGGTGCTGCGCCGCGCCATGCGCGCCGCCGACACACCCGACAGCCCTTCCCGCGCGACCGTCGCCGATGTCGATGACGAGCCGCCCGCCAGCCACGTCAAGGTCGCTGCCAGCCGCAAGGCGCGTCAGTCCGACCGCGATGCCCGTGAAGCCCAGGGCGCGCTGCCCTTCGTCCAGTCCGACAAATTCAAACTGCCGCGCCTCGACCTGCTGGCCCGGCCGGCGGTGCGCAACGACGCTGTCGACGAGCTGGCGCTGCGCCAGAATGCCGAACTTCTGCAGGGCGTGCTGGCCGATTTCGGGGTCAAGGGCGAGATCGTCCAGGTTCGACCGGGCCCGGTGGTCACCCTGTACGAATTCGAACCCGCGCCAGGGGTGAAATCCTCGCGCGTGATCAACCTCGCCGACGACATCGCCCGCTCCATGTCGACCATGGCGGCCCGCGTCGCCGTGGTGCCCGGCCGCAATGCGATTGGTATCGAGCTGCCCAACCCCAAGCGCGAGACCGTTTTCCTGCGCGCCCTGTTCAATTCCAAGCCGTTCGAGGACTCAGGCGCCGAATTGCCGTTCGCGCTGGGCGAAACAATCGGGGGCGAGCCCTTCGTCGCCGATCTGGCGCGCATGCCGCACCTGCTGATCGCCGGTACCACCGGCTCGGGCAAGTCGGTCGGCATCAATGCCATGATCCTGTCCCTGCTCTACCGGCTGCCGCCGGAAGACTGCCGGATGATCATGATCGACCCGAAAATGCTCGAACTCTCGGTCTATGATGGTATTCCGCACCTCCTGACACCTGTTGTCACCGACCCCAAGAAAGCCGTTGTGGCTCTCAAGTGGGCGGTCCGCGAGATGGAGAGCCGGTATCTGCGCATGTCCAAGATCGGCGTGCGCAATGTCGCCGGCTTCAACGAGAAAGTGGCTGACAGCCTGAAGACCGGCGAGCCACTGTCGCGCACCGTGCAGACCGGTTATGACAAGGAAACCGGCGAGCCGATCTTCGAGACCGAGGAAATCGCCGCCGAGAAGATGCCCTACATCGTCGTGGTGATCGACGAGATGGCGGATCTCATGATGGTCGCGGGCAAGGAGATCGAGGCTGCGGTGCAGCGCCTGGCCCAGATGGCCCGGGCCGCCGGCATCCACCTTGTGACCGCGACCCAGCGCCCGTCCGTAGACGTCATAACCGGCACCATCAAGGCCAATTTCCCGACCCGGATTTCCTATTCGGTGACCTCGAAGATCGACAGCCGCACCATTCTCGGCGAGCAGGGCGCCGAACAGCTGCTGGGCATGGGCGATTTGCTCTACATGGCCTCCGGCGGCCGCGTCCGGCGCCTGCACGGCCCCTTCGTGTCGGACCAGGAAGTCGAGGACGTCGCCGCATTCCTGAAGAAGCAGGGCGCTCCGGAGTATCTGGAAGCGGTCACCGCCGGCGGAGACGACGAGGACGGCACGTCCGGCCTTGAGCTCGGCGAGGAAGGCTCGGGCGACGCCCTGTTCGACCAGGCCGTGGCCGTGGTGGCGCGCGACCGCAAGGCCTCGACCTCCTATATCCAGCGCCGCCTGCAGATCGGCTATAACCGCGCCGCCACGCTGATAGAGCGGCTTGAGGAAGAAGGCATGATCGGACCTGCCGATCATGCCGGTCGACGTGAGATCTTCCTGCCCGAACACGAGGACTGAGCCGCGCTCGCAGGCTTGTGATCCGCATGGCCCTGAATTCACCTGAAACCGCCGCCCCGCTCGGCTAGCCTGCTGGCGTAGCAGCACGGGGGAGATCGGCATGTTTCTGTCATTGTTATCCAGCGTCTGTCTAGCGAGCCTGGCCGACGGCGCCGCGCCGGCCTGGACGGTGACCGGGCTCGACGCACCGGAAAGCATCATCTCGGACGGCACGGGCGGCTATGTCGTCTCCAACGTCAACGGCGCCGGCGACGCCCGGGACGGCAATGGCTATCTGGCCCGGATAGACGCTGCCGGCCGACTGGTGACACGGGAGTGGGTCAGTGGCCTGGATTCGCCCAAGGGCATGGCCCGCTTGGACGGCCGACTTTTCGTCAACGATCTCGACCATGTCGTCGAGGTCGATCTGGCCAGCGGCGAGGTCACGGGGCATCACCCGATAGAGGGAGCGGAATTTCTCAATGACGCCGCCGCCCATGACGGCGCGCTCTACCTGTCTGACAGCCGACTGGGCCGCATCTATCGCTGGCGCGACGGCGCAAGCGAAATCTGGCTGGAGGACGCCGCCCTGGCCGGCCTCAACGGCCTGCTGCCGGAGGCCGACCGCCTCCTCGTCACCACCATGGACGACGGTGCCGTGCTGGCCATCGACTGGGCCGAGCAGACGATAACCCGGCTGGCCGACGGCCTCGGCCGCCTCGACGGTATCGCTGCGGCCGGCGAGGGCCGCTATATCGTCTCCGCCTGGCCCGGCCGCGTCTGGCACCTGAATGCTGACCACAGTGTGCAGCTGGTGACCGATCGCCGCGAGGACGAGGTCTACATGAATGACCTCATCATCGACGGCGACCAACTGCTGATCCCGCACTGGCTGCCCGGCACCGTCACCGCGTGGCCGCTCGATTGCGGGTCCCCCTGAGGCGGCCCGAACGGCTGACAGCAAAATGAACATCCGGGTCTTGCTGAAGCCGCATTCATTCCCCAGCTTGGCGCCATGATTACGCTTCTTGCCAGCCTGGCCCTGCTCCAGGCCTCCGCCCCGACCGACAGCGCTGCGCCGGCAGAGCCCGCCGCCGCCATCGCCACGGACTCCGCTGCAGCGACGCTGGACCGCGACGCCGCCCTGGCCGGGATCAATGCCTGGCTCAACGACCTGACGACCCTGCGCGCGCGTTTCACCCAATACGCGCCGGACGGCTCCGTCGCCGGCGGCGTGCTGTCGCTGTCCCGCCCCGGCCGGCTCCGCTTCGAGTATGACGAGCCGAGCCCGGTCCGCGTGATCGCCGACGGCACCACCGTGGCGTTCGAAGACACGGCGCTGGAAACCATGGATCGGGCGCCCTTGCGCTCGACACCGCTGTGGTGGCTGTTGAAACCGGAGATCGACCTCGCCCGGGACGCCGAAATCGTCGACATCTCGCAGGATGCCGGGCTGCTTTATCTCACCCTCCGCGACGCTGAAGCTGAAATGCAGGGCGAGATGACCGTCGTTTTCGCTCAGCCGAGCCTCGAGCTTCGTGGCTGGTATGTGCTGGATGCACTTGGTGAAACCACGCGCGTGACGCTGAGCGATGCGAGCACCGGCATGACGCTTGATCCGCGCCTGTTTGTGATCCCCGATGAAAGTGATCGCGAAGACCGGCGACGCAATCGTCGCTAAAGAGTTGATGCTTTTACATCACACGCAAGACCTGTCTCATTTTTTATTTGTTTCCCGTGCCCGCGTGTGGCGTTATGCATGAGTTGACTGAGACGCACTGGATCGGCGTCGTCCCCCCGCTTGCGGATCCGTGCTCGGTCGCGCCGGATTGATCCCCTCCCGGCGCAGCGCTGACATTAAAGCGCACCCTGTTGCGCCCGGCTTCTCCCCCCCCTCGAAGCCGGGCGTAACTTTATCCAGATTATCCATTCTATCCGTCCCGACCCGGCCTTCGGTGCGCGCGACCCTGTGCAGGCGCCTCCGGCAGGGTTACATAACGGGCATGCGCTTTGACGATGACCCCGACCACACCGACATCCCCCGCCTGCTTGAGGAAATCCCGCTCCTCTACAAGGCCCGGGCCTTTGCCGAGAGCCTGAACGCCAATACCTGGTTCTCCCGCCTCGGCGAGCCGCTGGACGACCGCGAGAAGGCGCTGGCCCGGCTCTATCTGGACGGCCTGGGATTTCCGCACGCCGAGCCGGCCATGCTGACCGACTGGCGCGAAGCCGCGGGTGCCGCGGAATCCCTGGATCGCGACCCGGTAGGCTGGGAAGCCGAGGAAATGCTGCGCACCGGCCTGGTCTCGCGCGTCCTGGAGCGCCTCAACGAGGAGGCCGTCCAGGCCGCCCTGACGCTGATCGCCCAGAAGACCGGGGACAGCGCCAAGGACGCCGTCGAGGAAGCGGCCTCGCTGGACGATATCGAGGACATCGAACTGGTGCATGCCGCCGCCGGAGCGCTGGCCCAGGCCGCCAACGGCGCCGCCCTGGTCATCCTCGCGGAAGCCGAGGACGACGACCCGCCGCACCCCTTCCTGATGCGCTGGCGCCTGTTCGCCCGCGGCCGCTGGCCGGTCGGCCTGTCCGGCGCCACCTACAACATCCTCTGACCTGACCACCCGCATTTCGAGTACTCGCGTAAGGACGTGCCCATGACCGCTTTCACCCTGGCCAGCTGGAACATCAACTCCGTGCGCCTGCGCGCACCGATGGTCGCCGACTGGGTCGCCGAAGCCGATCCGGACGTTCTGTGCCTGCAGGAAATCAAGTGCCTGAACGAGCAATTCCCGGAAGAGGCCTTCCGCGAGATGGGCTTCAGACACTTCCACGTGCGCGGCCAGAAGGGCATGCACGGCGTCGCCATCGCCTCGAAACTTCCGCTGGAAGATCTGGGCGACGAGGAGCTCTGCCCCAAGGCCGAGGCGCGCCACCAGCGGGTCGGCGTCGAGGGTATCGAGCTGCACAATTTCTACATTCCCGCCGGCGGCGACGAGCCGGACCCGGAGACCAATCCGCGCTTCGCCCACAAGCTCGCCTTCCTCGACCGCATCGAGACCTATTTCCGCGAGCGCGACACCGCCAACACGCCGATGATCCTGGTCGGCGATTTCAACATCGCGCCCTATGAGCACGACGTCTGGTCGCACAAGCAGCTGCTCAAGGTGATCAGCCACACCCCGGTCGAGACCGAGGCCCTGGAACGCATCCGGCAGGCCGGCGAATTCGCCGACATCGCCCGCGAGCTGATCCCGATGGACGAGAAGGTCTACACTTGGTGGTCCTACCGCGCGAAGGACTGGAAAAAAGCCAATCGCGGCCGCCGCCTCGACCACATCTGGGCCTCCCCCGCCGCCCGCGAGCTCTGCCTCGCCGGCGGCCGCGACGCCTTCCGCATCGACGACCACATGCGCAGCGTTGAAAAGCCGTCGGACCATGCGCCGGTCGTGCTGCGGGTGGGTGGCTAGGAGCGCTTCCGCCGATTCCCCGCTAGGGTTTTCCTCGGCGAAGGCCGGGGCCTCCAATCCTGTCCGCGCATTAAACGGCCGGTATCGGATACAGGAAAAGCGATCCGAGGCCCCGCCATAAAGGCGGGGAAATCGGCGTGGCGACAAGCGCAAAAAAGCGGACGCAACGCGCCGGCACCTCCCCATTCATCTCTTACCGAGAGTCCGCCTCAGAGGCCCGCTGGCTGACAAGAGATCAATGGTCCAGACCGCGCCCCGCGCGTTCAACTGACGGGAAGCAATTCTCGGCCGCCCGTGGCGCACCCTGTTCCTGCTACCCCTGCAAGCGATACCCGCCACTCTCCGTCACCAGCAACCGCGCCTGGGCCGGTTCCGGTTCGATCTTCTGGCGCAGGCGATAGATGTGGGTTTCCAGCGTGTGCGTGGTGACCGCCGGATTATAGCCCCAGACCTCGTGCAGCAGCTCGTCGCGCGGCACCGGCTTGCCGCCGGCGCGGTAGAGGTATTTGAGGATGTTGGTTTCCTTCTCGGTCAGCCGGATCTTCTTCTGGTCGGCGGTGAGAAGCAGTTTCATGGCCGGGCGGAACTCGTACGGCCCGACCTGGAACACCGCGTCCTCGCTCTGCTCGTGGCTCCTCAGATGGGCGCGCACACGGGCCAGCAGGATGGAGAACTTGAACGGCTTGGTGACATAGTCATTGGCGCCGCTCTCCAGCCCGAGGATCTGGTCGGCGTCGGTATCCTGCGCCGTCAGCATGACGATCGGCGCCGAAATGCCGTTCTTGCGCATCAGCCGGCAGGCCTCGCGGCCATCCATGTCGGGCAGTTCGACATCCAGCAGGATCAGGTCCGCACGCTCGGTCTTGGCCGTGGTCATGCCGGCCCCGGCGGTCTCCGCCGACAAAGTCTTGAACTCCTCGTGAAGCGCGAACTGCTCCATCAGGGCGTCCCGCAGGTCTTCATCATCGTCGACGATGAGAATGGTCTTCTGTGCGCTCATATGACTGATCATGCCTATTTCGCGGTGCAAGGCAATTCTTGCCGGGCGGCAAACACCGCCGGGCAGAAAGTGCCGCGTTTCCGATATTGCCACGCCCCGGCTGGGCCGCGATTTGGTCCTGAATTTGCTTGGTTAATCGCAGGTCCGCCAGCCGGACCCCCATCCGTGGTGGGGAAGGCGACGGGACATCGCCCGTCATCCGACGGTGCGCCTGTCCCTCGCCGACCCGCCGCGCGGCCATACTGTTGCGCCGCCCCGGCTGACCACCGCGTCACGCTCTGATACCTGTACGTCATGGACTGGATGGTTTCCCCCGAGGGCCGCTTTGAGCTGGCCGATCGCACTGTACGCGCCGCCTTGGGAAAAGGCGGCGTCACGAAGGCGTCAGACAAGCGTGAGGGCGATGGCGCCACGCCGCTCGGTCGCTGGCCGGTGCGCCGCGTGCTGTACCGCGCAGACCGCGTGGTCCGGCCCGACACCGTCCTGCCCGTGCGCGCGCTCAGACCGGATGACGGCTGGTGTGACGCGCCGGACGACCCGGCCTACAACCGCCCGGTCCGCCGCCCCTACGCGGCCTCCCACGAGACCCTGTGGCGCGAGGACGGGCTGTACGACATCATCGTCGTGCTGGGTCACAATGATGACCCGCCCGTGCCCGGGGCCGGCTCGGCCATCTTCCTGCACTGCAAGCGCGGCGATTACGAGCCGACAGAGGGCTGTGTTGCCCTAGCCCCGTCCGATCTGCGCGATTTCCTGAAAGCCGCGCGCCCGGGTGATCACCTCGTCATCGACTAGGCTCAGCCGGTTTCGCGCTCGCCGAACAGGGCGCTGCCGACGCGCACCGAGGTGGCGCCCAGCGCCGTCGCCGTCTCGAAATCATTGCTCATGCCCATCGATAGCTCCGCCAGGCCATGCGTCTCAGCCAGCTTGGCCAGCAGGGCAAAGTGCAATCCGGCCGGGGCATCGAGCGGCGGAATGCACATCAGCCCGGCAATCTCCAGCCCGTGCTCGTCGCGCGCCCGGGCCAGGAAGTCGCCCAGCTCGGCCGGGGCCAGGCCGGCCTTCTGCTCTTCCTCGCCGGTATTGACCTGAACCAGCAGTTTGGGCCGCTTGCCCTGGGCCTCCATCTCGCGCGCCAGCACCTTGGCCAGCTTGTCACGATCGAGGGTCTCGATGACGTCGAACAGGGCTACCGCCTCTGCCGCCTTGTTGCTCTGCAAGGGCCCTATGAGGTGCAGCTCCAGATCGTCATAGCTGTCGCGGCGGCCGGCCCAGTGCGCCTGCGCTTCCTGGACCCGGTTCTCGCCGAACACGCGCTGCCCGGCCGCCAGGGCGGCCTCGATGCGGGCGTCACTCTGGCGCTTTGACACGGCCACCAATCTGGTGTCACTCGGGTCGCGGCCGACCGCCCGGGCGGCTGTGGCAATGCGCTCGAGCAGGCTCGACCGGCGGCCCGCGATATCGGTATCTGGAGAGGATAGGGTCATGCAGCCGCCGTACGACGACATTGCCCGGTTGGCAAGCCTCGCGCGGGCCGTGCGGGGTGGCCGCAGCGCCGCCCTGCCACCGCTGCTGGCGCTGACCGACCCGGCTCGAACCCCCGACCCGCTGGCTCTGGCCTCGCATCTGCCGCCTGGCAGTGGCCTTGTCTACCGCCACTTCGGCGCGGCCGAGCGGTTCGAGACGGGTCACCGCATGGCCAAAATCGCGAGGAGCCGCGGGCTCGTATTTCTGGTCTCTGCCGATCGCGAACTGGAAACGGCGCTTGCGCCGGACGGTGTGCACTGGCCGGAATCCCGCCTGGCCGAAGCCGCTTCGCGCCGCCGGCGCGGTGATGCGCGGCTGTTCAGCGGCGCCCTGCACGGCGGCTCGGGGCTCGCCCGCGCCCGCGCCGCCGACCTCGACGCAGTCCTGCTCTCACCCGTCTTCCCCAGCGCCAGCCCCAGCGCCACCACCCCGCTCGGCCCCCTGACAGCAGCCGCCATAGCTCGCCGCGCCGGCCTGCCGGTCTACGCGCTGGGCGGCGTCAACACGCGCACGGCGAGACGCTTGCTCAGTCTGGGATTCTCGGGATTGGCAGCGGTTGGAGCGCTCGCCGCGGAGCTTGGCGACGCCTAGAAGCGCAGCGCCGACTCGAACTTGATCTCCGGCTGCCGCTCGACCGGCTCGGACGGTGTCAGATAGACACTGTCAGGCGTGGCCAGCCGCAACTGGCCGCCGAGGCGGATACGGTCACCGAAGTTGACGAAGGCGCCCGCGCTCAGGTCTTCGCGCTGGAACGGCGTCTCGGCCGCTTCCTCGATACCCAGGCTAAGCCCCCAGCGGCCGCCATTGAGGGGCACGTCAAAGGTTTCCAGGTCGACCAGGCTGGGCGGCGTCGACTCGTTCATCGACAGGGTGAAGGCCTCGTACCAGGGCGTTTCGGCATCTTCGATGGCCGGAACATCCTGCTGCTGGGCAAAAGCGGGCGACGCACACAGGAACAGCGCTGCCGCGAGGGCCGCGCCCGCGCTCTTGCCGAGCGCCGTAGTGCCAGTCTTGATGCCGAACGGTTGAACCCGCCTGATCATCGTCTTTCTCCCACTTCGAAAGGCAATTTATCGCATCAGGGGGGAGTCACCCAAGGGGATTCTGCGCTTTGTGAGGAAGAATTCATCCAGCTGTGGCGGATTTGTCAAAACTGCCAGCCGAGCTCGACGAAAACCACGTCCGCGCGGTGGCGCTGCTGGCGTCGCCCGATCGGTGTGATCACCGGCTCGTCGCGCTCCGCCGTCTGGAGACCGGCCCCGACCAGCCAGTTGTCGCCAACCAGCCGCGACGCCCCGATCTGCCAGCTCTTGCCGTCGACGTGCAGCCAGTCATCGCTGAAGGCGGCGTGCTCGAACACATAGATCCACGGCCCGACCTCATAACCCAGCTGGCCGGACCAGGCCTGGTAGAGCGCATTGTCGCCGGCCCCGGCATCGGCGCGCAGGACGCTGGCGCCTGCCAGCCAATTGCCGCGTCGCCAACTTGCTCCGACATCGATTGCCTGCGCGCTGCCGAGCCCCGCCGGGGTCTCCAGCCCGGCCGCCAGGCCGAGACTGACCTGCCATTCATGCTCGCCGCGTCGCAGTGCGTAGAGCGCGCCCAGCTCGACCACCTGGTCGGCGACCGGATAGGTCAGGTTTGGCACCCGGTCTGCGACGCCGCACATATCGGTGTCGCAATCGTCCCCGTTCGGCGCCCAGGAGGCGGCGACACGCAGCGTGCCCACTGTCGCCTCCTGGCCCAGGGCGATCGAATGAAACACCAGCTTGGGTGAGAAGCCGGACAGGCGGTTTTCGGTATGGCCCACGGACAGGGGGTTGCTGTGCAGTCGCGTGGTGTCGGCCCGGCTCAGGCGGAAGGCGGACGGTCCCGACACGGCATCGATGCGCGCTGCGCCCGGCCCGTAGCCGGCCCGCCACTCGCCCCAGCCGGATGACACGGAAATGTAGGCGGCATCGAGCGCCAGCCGGTCACGTCGTCCGGTCATCCGCCCGTGCGTGTACAGACCGCTCGCCGGTGACTGTACGGCCGGAGAGACAGCTGCGCCCTGCAGGCTGGCGCAGTCGGCTGTTCCGGAGGGGCAATTTCCCACCGGCCCAAGGGTCAGACCGGGCCGGGAATCGCGCTCGCCCCGGACACCCAGGACCAGACGGAGTCGACGACCCGACTGGGCCAGGTATTCGCCCTGCCATTGCGCATCGATCTCGGCCAGCGCCCCGTCTGCGTCACCGGCCCGCGCCACAAGCCCCGCATCGATCCGAAACTCGGTCGAAAAACTCGTGAAATCAGATGATTGGTAATCGGTACCCGCGATCTGGGCGAACGCCGGCGGGGCCGCAAGAACGACGCTAAGGACGGCGAAGGACTTCGCCAGGTCACTACGTCTCATGTCTCACGGTCCCGCCGATCGGCCCCGTCCCCCCGGACGTCGCGCTCTAAAGGAAGCAGGCTCGCCAGCAGGGTCAAGCGCGCTGTTGGAAGCTGGGGCATGTTCTCCCGCCACTGTTGCAGGCCCGTCACACTCGTCATGGGGTGCCTTTCGGCGCTGGTCTGGTGCAAATCGCATGTTATACAGGCCGTTCAGTAGCGGTCACGTGTTCTGCGTCGGCCGATAATTGTTCGTTCCGCCGTCTGTATCGAAGGAGTCACGGCACATGGTTGACCGTCGGGTTCTCGGAGTGGCCCTTGCCGCTGCAATTCTCGTTCTGCCCGCCTGCGCTTCGCGCTCCGATGCCGGTGAATCCGGCGCATCCCAGTCGTCGGGCCTGCGCCTGCCGAGCCTGCCCAATCCGCTGGCCGGCCGCGGCACGCCGATCGACACGGACGGAATTGGCGTCAATGGCTTCCTGTGGCGCGCCAGCCTGGACACCATCAACTTCATGCCGCTGGCAGAAGTCGATCCGTTCGGCGGGGTGATTATCACGGACTGGTACGCCAATCCGCAAATGCCGACCGAGCGCTTCAAGCTTACCGTATACATCCTAGACACCCGTCTTCGTGCCGATGCCCTGGCCGTGAACGTGTTCCGCCAGACGCGCGATGAGCGCGGCGACTGGAATGACGCGGCGACCAGCGAGGATACGGCCTACGAAATCGAGAACGCCATCCTGACGCGCGCGCGCCAGTTGCGGATCTCCCAGCTCGAAAACTAGCGGCGGCGTCCGCCGGTCGCACGTCCAGCGAGACAATCCCATGAGCCGATACAATCCCCGCGAGGCCGAACCCAAATGGCAGGCGGCCTGGGCGGAGCGTGATGCCTTCCGCGCCGGCGGCCCGGACAATCCAACCGGCAAGGACAAGTATTACGTCCTCGAGATGTTCCCCTATCCGTCGGGACGCATCCACGTCGGTCACTCTCGTAACTACGCCATGGGCGATGTCGTGGCCCGCTACAAGCGGGCTAGAGGCTTCGACGTGCTGCACCCGATGGGCTGGGACGCCTTCGGACTGCCGGCCGAGAACGCAGCACGAGAACGTGGTGTCCACCCCGGCGAGTGGACCCACGCCAATATCGATGCGATGCGGTCGCAGCTGCAGCGTCTCGGGCTTGCCCTGGACTGGTCGCGCGAGATCGCGACCTGCGATCCCGACTATTACGGCCACCAGCAGGCCATTTTCATCGAATTGTTCAAGCGCGGCCTGGTCTATCGCAAGACCGCCAAGGTCAACTGGGATCCGGTGGACCAGACCGTGCTGGCCAACGAACAGGTCATTGATGGACGCGGCTGGCGCTCCGGTGCCCTGGTGGTGCAGCGCGAGCTCGACCAGTGGTTCTTCAAGATCACCGAGTATGCCGACGAGCTGACGGACGCACTGGCCGACCTCGACCGTTGGCCCGACAAGGTGCGGGCCATGCAGGCCAACTGGATTGGCCGGTCGCGCGGTGCCACGGTCCGTTTCCCGGTGCTCGACGGCGAAATCGCGGCCCGCTTCGGCGACACCATCGACGTGTTCACCACCCGTCCCGACACCATGTTCGGTGCCAGCTTCCTGGCTCTGGCCCCCGATCATCCGATCGTCAAGGCACTGGCCGAGGATGACCCGACGATAGAGAAGTTCATGCACGATTGCGCGCGCATGGGCACTACGGAAGAGGAAATCGAGAAGGCTCCCAAGAAGGGTATCGACCTCGGCCTCAAGGTTAGACATCCGTTTGATCCGTATTGGGAAATTCCTGTCTGGTCGGCCAACTTCGTGCTTTCGACCTATGGCACGGGGGCAATTTTCGGATCGCCGGCCGGAGACCAGCGCGACCTCGATTTTGCTCGCAAGTACGGCCTGCCGGTCAATCCCGTCGTCCTGCCCGACGGCGCCGACGCCGCCACCCACGTGATCGAGGACGAGGCCTTCACCGGCCACGGCACCATCTACAATTCCAAATTCCTTGACGGACTGAAAACCGCGGAAGCCATCGAACGCGCCATCGCGGAACTGGAGAAGCTCGGTCTCGGCGAAGGCGCCACCACCTACCGCCTGCGCGACTGGCTGGTCTCGCGCCAGCGCTATTGGGGCTGCCCGATCCCGATCATCCACTGCGACAGCTGCGGCGCGGTCCCGGTGCCGCAGGACCAGCTGCCGGTCAAGCTGCCGGAGGACGTGACCTTCGACGCGCCGAGCAATCCGCTCGAACGGCACCCGACCTGGAAGCACACCACCTGTCCGAAGTGCGGCGGCACCGCCCGCCGCGAAACCGATACGCTGGACACCTTCGTGTGCTCGTCCTGGTATTTCCTGCGCTTTGCCTCGCCGTTTGCCAAGGACCAGCCCTTCCGGCCCGAGGACGTGCAGTACTGGCTGCCTGTCGACCAGTATGTCGGCGGAGTCGAGCACGCCATCCTGCACCTGCTCTATGCCCGCTTCTTCACCCGCGCTCTCAATGACAGCGGCCTGATGGACCTGCCCGGCGGCGAGCCTTTCGCCGGCTTGTTCACCCAGGGCATGGTCACCCACGAGACCTACAAGTCGGCCGAGGGCAAATGGCTGCTGCCGGACGAGGTCGTCGAGAAGGATGGCCGCAAGGTCGAGATCGCCACCGGCAGGCCGGTCCAGGTCGGCTCGATCGAGAAGATGTCCAAGTCGAAGAAGAATGTCGTCGACCTGGAAGCCTTCATCGAGAGCTATGGGGCCGATGCAGCACGCTGGTTCGTATTGTCCGACAGTCCGCCGGAACGCGATGTCGAGTATACCGACAGCGGTGTGGAAGGCGTGTGGCGCTTCATCCAGCGCCTTTGGGCCACCGTCAACTCGCTCCCCGAAGGCGCTCCCGGGCCCCTCTGTGTGCCTTCTGACGCCGACGGGGAAGCGCTGCAGGTCCGCCGCGCCGCCCACAAGGCGCTGCATGCGGTGACCGAGGCCATCGAGCAGTTCCGCTTCAACTCCGCCGTCGCCCAGGTCCATGACCTGGTCAACACCCTGCGGCGCTTCGACCCGGCTGACGACGCCGGCACCGCCGCCAAGGCCGAGGCCCTGGGCATTCTGGTGCGCGTCATCGCGCCCTTCATTCCACACCTGGCCGAGGAATGCTGGGAACAGCTTGGCGGTACAGGCCTGGTCATTGACGCGCCGTGGCCGGACGCCGACCCCGCGCTCCTGGTCGAAGACGAGGTGACGCTTCCGGTCCAGGTCAATGGCAAGCGCCGCGGCGAGATAACCGTGTCCAAGACGGCCGATCAGGATAGTGTTCAGGCACTGGCCTTGGCCGAAGACGGGGTGGCGCGAACGCTGGAAGGCCTTACAGTGCGCAAGGTGATCGTGGTTCCCGGTCGTATCGTCAATATTGTCGCGGGCTGAATACATGCGTCTTTCACGGATCGGACTGGCTGCCGGAGCAGTGTCCCTCGCCCTGCTCACGGGAGCATGCGGCTTTACCCCGATGTATGCGAGTGGGGCGATCGGGCGCCAGCTCAGCGACATTCGTGTGGAGACCGGTGAAGAACGGATCGATTTCTATCTGCAGCAGGAATTGCTGGACGTCATGGGCGCGCGCCAGGCTGCGGGTCCCCTGAAACTGATCACCGAAACCAGCCTGCGCCGGCGCGGTCTGGGTGTAGGGGCCGAGGCCTCATTCGCCCGGATCAGTGTCGAGGTTACCGTGCAGTACGTACTCGTCGACGAGCGGACCGGCGAGACCATTGACACCGACTACGTGGTGGCGGACGCGACCTATGAGAGCAACGCCCAGATCTATTCAGAAATGGTGGCCGGTCGGGATGCCGAAGAGCGGGCTGCCCGCCTGGCGGCCCAGAGACTGAGCCTGAAACTCGTCCGCGCGCTCGACGAACGCGGTACCTGATGAAGGCGTCGGCGCGTGATGTCGACGCCTGCCTGAAGCGTCCTGATCCGGCCATTCGCGCCTATCTTGTTTACGGGCCGGACCGTGGCCTGGCTCGCGAACGGGCCAATCTGCTCGCCGCGCAGCTGGTCGACTCGGTCGATGATCCGTTCGCCGTCACCCAGCTCACCGAGGAAGATCTGAAATCCGATCCGGCAGGCCTGGCCGACGCGCTCGCCGCCCTGTCCCTGACCGGCGGCCGGCGCCTGGTTCGGGTCCGGCTCAATGGCGAGACCGGGTCAGGGCCGGTGATCAGCGCTCTGGACGATCTGGAAAAGGGCGCTCTGACGGCCGAAGCGGTGCTGCTGGTCGAGTCCGGAGATCTAACGCCGCGAGGCAAGCTTCGAAAAACCTTTGAACCGGCAAAAAAAGCAATAGCTATAGCATGTTACGCTGACACCGCGACTTCACTCGAAAGCCTCGCAAATCAGCAACTTGAGGCTGAGGGCCTGACCCTTGATCGTGCAGCTAGAGATACCTGGCTGCCACGGCTCGAAGGCGACCGCGCGCTGGCCAGGGGCGAGATTGACAAGCTCATCCTGTTCAAGGGTCTGCGCGGCCAGCGCGCCGAAGACGACACCGTCGTGACCCTCGCCGACGTCGAAGCCATCGCGGCCGACCTTGGCGACGCCCAGATGGACGCGGTCATCGGTCCGGCCCTCCTCGGCGCCATTGCCGAGGCGGACAGTACGTATGCGCGCGCGATCAGCGCCGGCGGCAGTGCGGTCGGCATCCTCAGGGCGCTGCAGCGCCGTCTTGACCAGATCGGCATCGTGCAGGGCAGCGGAGACGATAATGCCGCCATGCGGGCGGGAGCGCCGCGTTACGGACCCCAGGCCGCCGCCTTCAAACGCCAGGCCGCGCTGTGGCGCGGACGCAGGCTGGAATTCGCCCGCCAGCTCGCCTTCGATGCCGAAAGACAGGTCAAACGGTCCGGTGTTCCGGTCGAGGCCGTGGTCAGTGAATTGCTGTTGCGCCTGGCGCGCGGCGCTGCCCAGGCCGCACGATAGACCTGTGCCCTAGCCGGCTGAACCGCCAAGGCGACGGCAGACGTCATCGAGTTGCTCGAGTGTCTTGTACTTGACCCTGAGCTCGCCGCCCTTGGCGCCGTGCTTGATATCGACGGTCAGACCCAGTCGTGCCGTGATATCCGCTTCCAGCGCGCGCGTGTCCGCATCCTTGTCGCCGTTTGTCAGGGGTTTGTCAGACTTTGTCTCGATGGGGCCATTGTCAGCCTCGGCTCGCGCCAGCTTTTCGGCGTCACGGACAGAAAGACCTTTATCGACAATAAGATCGGCGATTCCTGCGGGGTCGGAGGCGCTCGCAATGGCGCGGGCATGGCCGGCGCTGATGTCACCATTGGCAAGATAGGTCAGGACAGAAGCTGGCAGGTTGAGCAAGCGCACCATGTTGGCGACATGGCTGCGGCTCTTGGACACGGCCCGGGCGACGTCATCCTGGGTATGACCGAAACGTTCGATCAACTGCTTGTAGGCGGTCGCCTCTTCCACCGGATTGAGATCGGCCCGCTGGACGTTCTCGACAATACCGATTTCCAGCGTCTCGCGATCGGTCAGCTCGCGGACGAGGGCCGGCACTTCGTGCAGACGGGCCTGCTGGGCGGCGCGCCAGCGGCGTTCACCGGCGACGATCTCGAACTCGATAGCGCCAGCCTCGACCGGGCGCACCAGGATCGGCTGCACGATACCCTTTTCGGAGATCGACTCCGCCAAGGCCTCAAGCTCGGCCTCGGTCATGGTCTTGCGCGGCTGGTCGGGATTGGGGCGGATCACCTCGATGGGGATCATGCGCACGCCATTGCGGCTCGGTCGGGCTTCGCCGGTGGTTTCCGCGGGAGCCTCATAGGCCTCGGTTTCCGATTCCCCCAGCAGAGCCGACAGGCCGCGGCCCAGGCGCTTGTTCTTCTCACTCGTGGTCATGCGGCTTCACCCTGTTCTTCACGGCGGCGTTTGCGTTCCTGCTGAACGATTTCCTTGGCCAGGCCGATATAGGCCTGCGAGCCAGTGCAGCTGAGGTCATAGAGCAGGACCGGCTTGCCCACTGACGGCGCCTCGGAAACCCGAACATTACGGGGGATCATGGTCTTGTAGACCTTGTCACCGAAATGTTCGCGCACATCGGCCGCGACTTCCTGCGAGAGGTTGTTGCGGCTGTCATACATGGTCAGCACGACCCCCTGGATCTCGAGCTTGGTGTTGAGGTGACCGCGCACACGCTCGACCGTGCGCACCAGCTGCGTCAGGCCTTCCAGCGCAAAGAATTCGCACTGCAGCGGCACGAGGATGCTGTCAGCAGCCGTCAGGGCGTTGACGGTCAGCACATTGAGGGAGGGCGGGCAGTCGATCAGGATGTAGTCGAGCGCTTCGCTCTCGGCCAGTGCTGTCCGGCTCTGGTCAAAGGCGCGCTTGAGGCGGTAGGAGCGACGCTGGTCGTCGGCCAGTTCCAGCTCGGCTCCGGAAAGGAGCTGGTCGGACGGGACGATGGAAAGACCCGGCACCACGGTCGCGGCCAGCGCGGATTTCATCGAATCTCCGCCTACCAGCACGTCATAGGAGGTCAGTCCGCGCTTGTTGGGCGGCACGCCCAGCCCCGTTGAGGCATTGCCCTGCGGGTCCAGGTCGACGATGGCAACCTTCTGCTTGATGGCGGCCAGGGCGGTGCCCAGATTGATGGCCGTCGTGGTCTTGCCGACCCCGCCCTTCTGATTGGCGATGGCTATGACGCGGGGGGCCTTACGGCGCTGCAGGTCATCGGGCACGCTTCACCTCTTTGATACGCAGGATCACCCCATCGCTGGTCTGACTGGGTATGACTTCATGCTCGAACTTCCAGCTTTTACGCGCTTCGGTCAATTCGTCCTGGTAGGACCGGCCTTTGAAAAACAGGCCTTGAGCCCTGTCTTTCAACAGCGGATGAGCAAATCCCAATAACTTATTCAGCGGTGCAAAAGCACGACCGGTGACCAGCTCGAAGCCTTCTGCCGGGTCGAGTGATTCGACCCGCACCGCCCGCGCTTCGGCGTTCAGGCCCAGATCCTCGATAACGCGCTTGAGAAAGGCGACTTTCTTGCCGACGGAATCGATCATCACCACGCGACAATCCTGGCCCCGGTCCCGCAGCCCGAGCGCCAGGGCAATGCCGGGAAAGCCGGCGCCGGCACCAAGATCCGCGATCCGACGCGTGGTCGCCGGAACATGCTCGAGCAATTGGTAGCTGTCGAGCGCGTGGCGCTCCCAGAAATTCTCCAGCGTCGACCGGCCAACCAGGTTGGTGTGGGTATTGGTGTCGACCAGCGCCTGCCGCCAGCGTTCGAAACCGTCCAGTGTTTCACGTGAAACACCGGTCCGGGCCTGAAACTCCGCCTGATCCACTAGCTCGCCTCTTTCGCCTGACGTTTGACATGGGCCAGGACCGCCGTCAGCGCGCCCGGCGTCACGCCTTCTATACGGGCCGCCTGACCAAGCGTCTCCGGCCTCGCTGCCTGGAGTTTCTCGCGCGCCTCATTGGAAAGGCCACCGACACGGCCATAGTCAAAGTCCCGCGGCAGGGCGATCGCTTCGTCACGGCGGAAGGCCAGGATATCGGCCTGCTGGCGTTCGAGATAACCGGCATAGAGCGCATCGATTTCGATCTGTTCGGCAATCGCCGGCGCCACCTCGCCCAGCTCGGGCCAGATCACGGTCACATCACTCCAGGCGATGTCCGGATAGGCCAGCAGTTCACTGACATTGCGTCGCTTGCCGTCGGCATTGACCGAAAGCCCGTGCAGGCGCGCCTCATTGGGGGTCAAGCTCAGTGTCGCGACCCGGTCCCGCGTCGCGCCCAGCTCGTCCATCTTCTCGACGAAGGCTGTTTCACGTGAAACAGAGACGGCGCCAAGCTCGACGGCTTTCGGGGTCAACCGCTGATCCGCATTGTCCGCCCGCAGCGTCAGCCGGTACTCGGCTCGCGAGGTGAACATACGATAGGGCTCGGACACACCGCGCGTAATCAGGTCATCGATCATGACACCGATATAAGCGTCCGAGCGTGACAGGATGAAGGGCTCCCGCCCCAACGCCGTCAACGCCGCGTTAAAGCCGGCCATCACGCCCTGCGCCGCAGCCTCCTCATACCCGGTCGTGCCATTGATCTGGCCGGCGAGCCAAAGGCCCGGCGCCCGCCGGACCTGCAGCGTCGCGTCCAACTCGCGCGGGTCCACGTAATCATATTCGATGGCATAACCGAACCGCTTGACCTCTACCTGCTCCAGGCCCGGCATGGTCTTCAGGAAAGACAGCTGGACATCGTCAGGAAGCGAGGTCGAGATTCCGTTCGGATAGACCGTGTCATCATCAAGCCCTTCCGGCTCGAGGAAGACCTGGTGACTGGTGCGGTCGGCAAAGCGCACGACCTTGTCCTCGATCGATGGACAATAACGCGGCCCGCGTCCCCCAATTGCCCCACTATAAACTGCGGAATGCTGCAGATTGTCGGCAATGATCCGGTGCGTCGCCTCGGTCGTACGCGAGATCGCGCAAGATATCTGTGGCACCTCGATCCTGGAGGTCAGGAAAGAGAAAGGCACCGGAATCTCGTCGGCCTGCTGCTGTTCAAGCGCGTCCCAGTCAATCGACGATTTGCGCAGCCGCGCCGGTGTCCCCGTCTTGAGACGACCCATTCGCAAGTCGAGCCCGTACAGGCGATCCGCCAAGCCGATCGCAGGCGCCTCTCCGGCGCGGCCGGCCGGGATCCGCTCGGCCCCGCGATGGATGAGACCTCGCAGGAACGTTCCGGTCGTCAGGACCACGGCCGATGCATGATATTCGCGACCTTCGGAATCGATAACACCGCACACCTGACCGTCGACCAGGATCAGGTCCTCGACCGCTGCCCCGACGATCTCGAGACCGTCGACCCCCGCGAGCTCGGCCTGCATGGCAGCCCTGTAGAGCGCCCGGTCCGACTGGGTGCGAGGACCTCGGACGGCCGGCCCCTTCGACCGGTTCAGGAGACGGAACTGAATGCCCGAGGCGTCGGCCACGCGACCCATCACTCCATCCAGAGCGTCGACCTCGCGCACCAGGTGCCCCTTGCCCAGGCCACCGATCGCGGGGTTGCACGACATCTCTCCGATGGTGTCGACCTTGTGGGTCAGCAGCAAGGTCCGCGCGCCCACACGGGCGGCGGCAGACGCCGCCTCGCAGCCGGCATGGCCGCCGCCGATTATGATGACATCCCAGCTTTTCATGGTCTCGTTCCGCCTGGCTCGGTAGATGCGGCTCAAAGGGTGCAGCTTCCGGGCGGCGTCTCTTGCGGACGCACCGGACCGCAGCGCGGCCCCGAAAGGTCGGCTTACATAGTGCCCATCTCCGTCCCTGTCGAGACCCGGCAGGCGAGCACGTCCTCATATTCGATGTTTCACGTGGAACAGTCCGTCGGCGCGAGCTACTTGCCGATACAGAACTGGCTGAACACGCGGTCGAGAATGTCCTCGACATCAACGCGGCCCGTCAGGCTTTCCAGCTGCCGCACCGCCAGTCGGGCATCTTCGCCGGCCAGTTCCGGGGCAACGACAAGCATCTCAAGGCACCGCTCCAGCGCCGCCTTGGCCCCCTCCACCGCGCGCCGGTGGCGGGCCCGGCTCAGCGCCGGCGTCTCACGCGCCTGCAGGCGCTCACTCACGATCGCCTCTATGCGCGCTTCCAACACATCCACGCCTTGCCCGGATTTGGCGCTCAGCGGGTAGCCCGATGACGACTTCTTCTGGGGCGCCAGGTCGAGCTTGTTGATAACCAACAAATCACCATCGCGCAGACGCCCCTGCAAATCCTTCATCTCGGCGTCGGACCGGGCGTCAGCGACGCCGATCCGCAGATCCGCATTGTCGGCCCGGTCAAGCGCCCGCCGGACGCCTTCCGCCTCGATCGCGTCGACCGCCTCACGCAGCCCTGCCGTGTCGGAAATCACCACCGGAAAGCCGGCCATGGTCAGGCGCACTTCGACGATGTCCCGCGTCGTCCCGGGAATGTCGGTGACAATCGCCGCCTCCCGCCGCGCCAGTCTATTGAGCAGGCTCGACTTGCCGGCATTTGGCGCCCCGATCAGGGCAATGGAGAAGCCGGTGCGCACCCGCTCACCCCGGCGCCCGTCGTCGAGGTGAGCTTCCATCTCATCGATCAGTCCGCTGATCGGATCAAAGGCGACATGCGCCAGGGCGTCGGGAACATCACCTTCATCCGGGAAGTCGATCTCGCCCTCGATCGCCGCCAGGGCCCCGATCAGCGTCTCGCGCCAGCCGTCGTAGAGATCCCGTAAGGCCCCGGACATCTGGCTCAACGCCTGCAGGCGCTGGCCTTCGGTTTCCGCATCGATCAGATCGGCCAGTCCCTCGGCCTCGGTCAGGTCAAGCTTGTCGTGCTCGAACGCACGGCGGGTGAACTCGCCGGGCTCTGCCGGCACAGCACCGGCTTCATCCAGCGCCGCCAGCGCCGCGTCGATCACCGCCGGCCCGCCATGCACATGCAGTTCCGCACTGTCCTCGCCGGTAAAGCTCGCCGGCCCCCGGAACCACAATACCAGTGCCTGGTCAAACAGCGTGCCATCCGGCGCCCGGAGCTTGCGCAGAGCCGCCCGTCGCGGTTCGGGACGCGGCAAGCCGGCCAGGGCGTCGAGGATACCCCCCGCCGCCGGCCCGGACAGGCGTATCACCGCCACCCCGGACCGGCCGGGCGGCGTCGATAATGCATAAACCGTTGTATTCACGTTATTTTTGGCTTTTCTCGCCGCTCGGCGCCGAAGCCTGGCGCATCAGGTCCATGAACTGGTTGGTCATTTGTCCGCCCAGCGTCGTCCATTGCTTCATCAGCGCTTCCGGCTCAAGACTGTCCATGTTCGCTGCCACGCGCCGAACCATTTCATCGACGAGGCGTTCATTGACGGTGGAGACGTCCGGCAGGCCGAGAAAGGCGCGCGCCTCCTCCGGGGAGCATTCGATATCGATCTGCATCTTCATGGCGGCCTCGCTGGCGTCTGATCTCGTCCCACTCAACAGGAGCATGACATGACTGGTCAAGACATCCGCATCACCGGTGAAGACGGCACATATACCGGATACATGGCGCTGCCACCCGGCGGCACCGGCCCGGGCCTTGTCGTGTTGCAGGAAATCTTCGGCGTCAACAAGGTCATGCGGGACATCTGCGACCGCTTTGCGGCGGAAGGCTTCGTCACGCTCTGCCCGGACCTGTTCTGGCGGCTCGAGCCCGGTATTCAACTGACCGACAAGACGGAGCCGGAAATGCAGCGCGCCTTTGACCTGATGGGCCGCTTCGATCCCGACCTCGGCGTGGTCGACATCGCCCACGCGATCACCCACCTGCGAAAGCACCCGGCCACCACCGGCAAGGTCGGCGTGATCGGCTATTGCCTCGGTGGGCAGCTCGCCTATCTCGCCGCCTGCCACACCGACACCGACGCCTCGGTCGGCTATTACGGCGTCGGTATCGCGGACCGGCTCGACCAGGCCACGCATATCAAGCGCCCGCTCCTGCTGCACGTCGCCGGCCAGGACCAGTTCGTGGATGGCGAGGCCCAGCAGGCCATGCATGAAGGCCTGGAACCCAATCCAATGGTCACGCTGCACGATTATCCGGAGGACGAGCACGCTTTCGCCCGGCCCGGCGGCGAGCACTACAATCCGGTCGCCGCAGACAATGCCGACCGGCGCACGCTGGACTTCCTGCACCTGCACCTGGGGTGATGCCAGGCTTCAGTCGGCCCGGCTGGCAATCTCCCAGCTGGGCCGCTCGGTCATCCGCTTGAAATAAGCCTTCACATTGTCCGGTGCCTCGCCGAACTGGCGGATCAGCTTGAGCAGGTAGAACATGTAAGTGAGTGAGATGTCGGCCGCCGTGAACCGGGCTCCTGCCACGAATTCGCGCTCGCCGATCGCATGCTCACCCAGCATGGCGAGTATCTTGTCGCTCTCATGCTTGGCCCATTTCGCCAGATTGGCATCCCGCTTGTCTTCGGGCAGCAGCGCCGTGTGGGCCAGCAGCATCGATACCGGCATGATCATCCCGGCCTCGCCGAAATGCAGCCATTGCAGATAACGCCCGTAATCGTCCTCGTCCGGGCGGACCTCCAGCTCCGACGGCCCGTAGCGCCCCAACAGGTATTGCATGATGGCCACCGACTCGATGACCACCTGGCCATTGTCGCGCAACGCCGGGATCTTCCGCAGCGGGTGGACCTTGTCATAGTCCGCATCGCCCGCCGGGCGCTGATCGAACTTGACCGGCACGATATCGTGATCGAGCCCCATTTCCTGCATCAGCCAGATAATGCGCACCGAGCGGGTGCGCGGCGCGTGGTACAGGACCGGCTTTTCAGTCATGGCGAAATCTCCCTCTGCCCCAAAGTCCTAGCAGAGACGCCGCGCACCACGCCAGACAGAAGGCGCTGAATAGGGGCTATGCAGACTTGCCACTTGCCAGTCCTCGACATGGACAAGCCCGGGCCGCGCCGCCACTCTGACCGTACTCTTACTTGCCCGGAGTGCCTGTCCGCCATGACCCGCATGCTTCGCCCCGCCCTCGCCGTCCTGCTGACCAGCACCGTACTGGCAGCCTGTACCGACAGGACCGGCCCGCCGGAAGCCACAGCGACTGCCCCGCTCGCCCTGACCCTCGACTGCCTGCGCGAGACCGGCGCTTCCATGCTGGCCGCACACCGCGGCGGCCCGGCTCCAGGCCATGCCGAGAACAGCCTCTCCGGCCTCGCCCGACTGCCGCAGATGGGCGTGCTCTACGCCGAGATCGACGTCCGCCAGAGCGCCGACGGGGTCCTCTACCTCCTCCACGATGACACGCTCGAGCGCACCACCACCGGCACCGACTCTGTCGATGGCTTGAACTGGTCCCAGCTGGAAAACCTGCGCCTGCGCGACGCCGACGGCACCCTCACCCCCGACACCATCCCGACCCTCACTGACGCCCTGGCCCTCGCACGCGAGACCGGCCTGGTCCTGCAGCTCGACCTCAAGGACATTCCGCCGGACACCATCGCCGCCGCTGTCGCCGAACACCGCGCCCAGGATCAAGCCCAGATCATCGCCTACACAGCCGACACCGCCGCCCGCCTGCACGCCCTCAATCCCGACCTCGTCCTGTCCGTCCCCGACGAGCCCGAAGCCCTGGCCGAGGCGGGCGTCACCCTCGCCCACACCTACGCCTGGCTGGGCACAGGCTCCGTTGACGCCGATCGCGACGCAGAACTGGCTGCACAGAACATCGAGACCTCGGTCGGCCTGTTCCGCCGCGAAAACGGCGACCCGGCGATCTATCGCGAGGCTGCTGAGGCGGGAATCGAGATCCTCGCCGTCGATGGTGTGGAGCTTGCAGCGGAAACCTTGGGCACAGACCGCCTGACCGCCCAGATCGCGACCTGCCGCCCTTGAGGCGTGAACGCTCAGCGTTTCACCGCCCCATTCATCTCTTGCCGAGAGTCCGCCTCAGAGAGGGTTTCAGGTCAAGGGCGCGCAGCGCCGCTTCGCAGGTATACCCCTTGACCTGAAACCCTCTCTGAGGCCCGCTGGCTGACAAGAGATCAATGGCCCTTTTTGCGCTGTAATGCGCGAATCCAAACCAAATCTGTCATCCCGGCCGCCGGTCAATCGAACCGGGCGCTTTGGATCAGGGACAGGTACCTGAGGTACCTGTCCCGGGGTTAAACCCGCTATCGCCGGCAGGAGCCCCTGACTCCGACACCGGGAGAATGGTCCCAACTTCCAACTACGCGTCATCCCACGGTCCCGGCGAAAGCCGGGAACCGGGGGACCTCACCCCACCGGCCTGCCGCAATAATCTCGCTTATCCCGTCTAACCTGATAGCTGAGGTCCCCCGGATGCCGCTGCGCGGCCCCGGGGGATGACGATGGAGAGGGCGGCACCCCTCAGGCTCCGGTCAAAATTTTATGGAAAATCCATAAACCAAGCCCCAGCCACGCAACGAAAAACCCGCCCTCCACCGGAGAGCGGGTCAATCTGTTAGCGCTGTCGCCAGCCCTACGTGTTCATCGAGTCGAAGAACTCGTCATTGGTCTTGGTCTGGCGCAGCTTGTCGAGCAGGAACTCGATGGCATCCTGGGCGCCCATCGGGTTGAGGATGCGGCGCAGCACATACATCTTCTGCAATTGCGCCCGGTCGACCAGAAGCTCTTCCTTCCGGGTGCCGGACTTGAGGATGTCGATGGCCGGGAAGACCCGCTTGTCGGCGACCTTGCGGTCGAGGATGACCTCGGAGTTACCCGTACCCTTGAATTCCTCGAAGATGACCTCGTCCATGCGGCTTCCGGTATCGATCAGCGCCGTCGCGATAATGGTCAGCGATCCGCCATGCTCGATGTTGCGCGCGGCACCGAAGAAGCGCTTGGGACGCTGCAGGGCGTTGGCATCGACACCACCGGTCAGCACCTTGCCCGAAGACGGCACCACCGTGTTGTAGGCGCGGCCCAGACGGGTGATCGAGTCGAGCAGGATGACCACGTCACGGCCATGCTCGACCAGGCGCTTGGCCTTCTCGATGACCATTTCGGCGACTTGGACGTGGCGCGTCGCCGGCTCGTCGAAGGTCGAGGAAATGACCTCGCCCTTCACCGTACGCTGCATGTCGGTGACTTCTTCCGGGCGCTCGTCGATCAGCAGCACCATCAGGTAACAATCGGGGTGATTGCTCTCGATGGCGTGGGCGATGTTCTGCAGCAGGACCGTTTTACCTGTCCGCGGCGGGGCCACGATCAGGCCGCGCTGGCCCTTGCCGATCGGCGCCACGATGTCGATCACCCGGCCGGAACGGTCCTTGACCGTCGGATCGGGCAGTTCGAGATTGAAGCGGTCGTCCGGGTAGAGCGGCGTCAGATTGTCGAAATGAACCTTGTGACGCGCCGATTCCGGATCCTGGAAATTGATCGTCGAGACCTTGAGCAGTGCGAAATAGCGTTCACCATCGCGCGGGCTGCGGATCTCGCCCTCGACCGTGTCGCCGGTCTTGAGGCCGAACTTTCGGATCTGCGTCGGCGACACGTAGATGTCGTCCGGACCGGCCAGATAGTTGGATTCCGGCGAGCGCAGGAAGCCGAAGCCGTCCTGCAGCACTTCCATCACCCCGCCACCATGGATCTCGACATCGCGTTCGGCCAAGGCCTTGAGGATGGCGAACATCATGCCCTGCTTGCGCAGGGAGGACGCGTTCTCGATTTCCAGCGCCTCGGCGAAGCGCAGCAGGTCGGTGGGCTTCTTTTCCTTGAGGTCCTGCAGCGTCATGCGCTCGACGCCGTCGAGCAGGGCGGATGTGGGCGTATCTTCAGTCATGGGATTTCAATCACGTAGGACTTGGGAGAGCACCGCCCCGGGTCGGGACAGGCAGGGCCAGGTTCAGAATGGTCGCCACGCTTGAAGAACAGGCAACCGGTGGGAAAAGGGGCAGACGGGCGCACCTGGAAACAGGGCGACAGACGTCAAAAGAGAGGATCCATTAATTCGGAGTCGACGCAGCCTTGCCATGAGCGGGGCGTCCGGTCAACCGGGTGCACCCGGGAGGGGTCCTATTTCAGCGCCACGACCGCCACCAGGACAATGAAAATGGCCAGGACGAAAGGCACTTCATTGAGAATGCGATAGCGCTTCGCCGACCAGTCATTGGTCCCGGCTTCAAAGCGCTTGAAGCGTCCGGCATAGACCCCGTGAACCGCTGACATCGCCAGTACCAGCACGAACTTGGCCGTCCAGGCCCAGCTGGCAAAGATCTCCCAGCCCCCGGCCCGCTCGGCATTGGCCCACACCAGGAGCAGACCCAGCACCCAGGTCACCACCATGGACGGATTGACGATGCCCTTGAGCAGGCGCCGTTCCTGGATTTTCAGTGTGGTATCCAGTTCACCGCCGGGAATGGCGTCGCAATGATAGACGTAGAGCCGAGGCAGATAGAGCATCCCGGCCATCCAGGCGATGACGGCCAGGATGTGCAGGGCCCTCAACCAGTCATAGGCTTCAACCATGAACATCGCGTCCCTCCCCCGGGCTCGGTCCGGCTAGGCTTTTGCCGGACAGGCCGAACACTGCCCCGGACAGAGGCGATGTCCCGTGTGAGGTGCCAACCCGGATTCCCGCGCCAGCGCCCCGGCAACGATATCGGCCAGCGATCCGATAAAGTCCACATGCGTGCCGAGCGCCGGAACCCGCATGTAGCGTTCGATGCCATGCTCCTCGGCCAGTTCGGCATACTCCTCGTCGAGCTCGACCAGGGTCTCGATATGTTCGGACACAAAGGCGATCGGAGTGAGCAGCACATTGCGCCCGTCCGCTCCGGCCTGCTCAATCGCCTCGTCCGTTGACGGACCGATCCATTTCAGGGGTCCGACCCGGCTCTGATAGCACACGGACCAGTCTTCCAGTTCCGGCACCAGCGCGGCCACTGCAGCGGCGGTCTGTTCGACCTGCCACTGGTAGGGATCACCATCCCGGACGATTTTCTCCGGCAGGCCGTGGGCCGAGAACAGGAGCCGGGTGTTGTGCGGCTTGCCTTCGGCCTGCCAGGCCTCACGGATCATTTCAGCATGCGCTTTGAGGAAAGTATCCTCGGTCGGGTAGCAGCACACCGTCCGGCTCTCCGGCCCGCCCGCCTCGCGCCACGCTTTCAGAGAACTCGCGGTCGTGGTGGTGGAAAACTGCGGGTAGAGGGGCAGCAACACGCATTCGTCCGGCTCCCAGGCAGCCACTTCATGGGCCACGTCCTCGGTGAAGGGGTGCCAATAGCGCATGGCCGGCCAGACCCGGATGTCGTCAAACCCGTCCAGTTCGATCTGCAAGATGGCGCGCAGCGCCGCCGCCTGCTTTTCGGTCTCCGGCAAGAGGGGCGATCCGCCGCCCATCTTGGCGTAGTTTTCGGTCGCTTCCTTGTTGCGCTGGGTGGAAATCAGCCAGGCCAGGCCCTCGCGCACGAAACCCGGTGCCTGAATGATGGCCGGATCGCGGAACAGATTGCGCAGGAAGGGCTTCACCGCTTCCGGCTTGTCCGGTCCGCCGAGATTGAACAGCACAACGGCCAGTTTTTTCGGATGGGTCATGCTCATCGCTCCGACCGGATCCGATCCAGCAATTGGTGCACATGCGCTACTGGCACGTCCGGCGTGATGCCATGACCCAGATTGAAGATGTGCGGGTGCCCGGCCCAGGCCTCGAGCAGCCGGTCGACTTCGCTGTCCAGCGCTTTGCCGCCGGCCCGCAAGGCGGCCGGATCGAGATGGCCCTGGACCGGCATGCCCGCGGGCAGATGCTCCCGGGCCCAGGCCGGGTCAACACTGGTATCGACGGCGATGGCGGTAATTCCGGTTTCACGGGCATAGCGCGGATACATGGTTCCGGCGCCGCGCGGAAAGCCGATGATCGGCAGATCCACACCGGCAGCCCGCACCGCGTCAACGATGCGCTTGGTCGGCCGGATGATGACCCGCTCGAACAGCGGTTCGGGCAAGCCTTCCGCCCAGCTGTCGAACAGTTTGAGCACTTCGGCGCCGGCTTCGGCCTGCATCACCAGGTAGCGCGCCGTGGCGTCGGCGATCTTGTCCATCATGGCGTCGAAGGCTTCCGGTTCCTGCCAGGCCGCGACGCGAGCGGAGAAACGGTCCTTCGAGCCGCCGCCTTCGATCATGTAGGTCGCCACCGTCCATGGCGAGCCGGCAAAGCCGATCAGCGTCGTCTGGTCCGGCAGCTCCGGTTTCACCCGGCGAAGCGTCTCCCCGATCGGTGCCAGCACGTCCTCGACCTTCGACAGGTCGAGTTCCTCATGCTTGCGCACGTCAAACGGGTCCAGCTTGGGACCTTCACCGGGTACGAACCAGACCTTGCGGCCCAGGGCGATCGGGATCAGCAGGATGTCCGCGAACATGATCGCGCCGTCGAAGCCGAAGCGCCGGATCGGCTGCAGAGTCACTTCTGCCGCGAGGTCCGGGGTGAAGCAGAACTCGATGAAGTTGGCCGCCTGCGATCGCACGGCGCGATATTCGTCGAGATACCGACCAGCCTGGCGCATCAGCCAGACCGGGGGCGGGGAGAGGGCCTCACCACCGAGCACGGCGAGAAGCGGTTTGGTTTCGGTGTCGCTCATGCCTGTTTGATTAGGGCGCTATCCCCGGACATTCAATGCGTGCCTTTCATCCCTAATCATAAGAAATATTGATTGGGGTAATTGTTGGGGCGTGGAGCGCGTTGGTAAGTCGGTTTTGCCGGCCGGCCGGACAACTCCTCCCACATGACAGGTTTTCCAGACCAGGCGATTCTGGTCAGCGAGAAAAAGCGGATGAAACTTATCGAAATCAATCCACTGGCGGCGGGTTGAAATGTGGAAAAATCCGGGAAAAGCCGGACTCGCTCCTGACAGGACCAAGCACTGTCGACAGCTTTGCCCACAGGCTGGACCGATGTGGAAACATCTGTTGGTCTGTCCGGGTAACACCCGGTACTACTCACATGTCTTTTCCGGCAACGGATCGCATGGGGAAAAGTTCCTCAGTTATTAACAAGTCGTTAACTATCCTCTGGACTCGATGCCCATGACAGCTACGCATTCACCGATCGAAACCTGCTTCCATATCCACATGGTCTCCGATTCCACGGGGGAAACCCTGATGGAAGTGATGCGGGCCTCGGTGGCGCAGTTCGAGGAAACCACGCCGCTCGAGCATCTTTACGCACTGGTCCGTTCCCAGCGTCAGCTCGATCGGGTGCTCGAGGAAATCGCCACCTACCCCGGCGTGGTCATGTACACCATCGTCAATGCCGACCTGCGCCGCCGCCTGGAAACCCGCTGTGTGGAACTGGGTGTGCCGGCAATCGCCATTCTCGATCCGATGCTGGCGACGCTGTCGTCCTATCTCGGCCGACGCGTGGCCAGTCGGGCCGGCGCCCAGCGGTCGCTGGATGCCGAGTATTATCGCCGTATCGATGCGCTCAACTATGCCATGGCGCATGATGACGGGCAGGGCGATGACTTCGAGGGCGCCGATATCGTCCTGCTCGGAGTAAGCCGGACGTCCAAGACCCCGACCTGTGTCTATCTTGCCCACCGTGGCTTCCGCGCCGCCAATATACCGTTGGTCAAGGGCGTGCCGCTGCCCGAACAGATCTATCAATTGCGCAAGCCTCTGGTGGTCGGCCTGACCGCCTCGCCAGAGCGCATCGTGCAGATCCGCCGTAACCGGCTCTTGAGTCTCAACGAGGATCGCGACACCAACTACATTGATGATTATTCGGTGCGCGAGGAAATCCTCCACGCCAAGCGCCTGTTTTCCAAGCATGCCTGGCCGTCCATCGATGTGACGCGGCGCTCCATCGAGGAGACCGCGGCCAAAATCATCAATTTGCTCAACGAAAAACGGAATCCCGGTTGATGTCGTCTCTCATTCTCGCCTCCGGCAGCCAGATCCGGCGCCACATCCTCGAACAGGCCGGCATTCCCTTCACGGTCATCAAGTCCGATGTCGACGAGGATGCGCTCAAGTCCCGGCACGCCGAGCTGTCGCCGGCCGACATGGCGCTGCTCCTGGGCAAGGCCAAGGCGGAAGCCGTGTCGCGCCTGTCGGCCGGCAATCTCGTGCTGGGCGCCGACCAGACCATGGAGCTGGACGGCCAATTGCTCGACAAGCTGCCGAGCCGCGACCTAGCCGCCGACCGGCTGAAAGCCATGCGCGGCAAGCCCCACCAGCTGCATGCGGGTCTGGCGATGGCCTGTGACGGAGAGATCGTCTGGACGCACCAGCAATCCTCCACCCTCCATGTCCGCGACTTTTCCGATGCTTTCCTGTCGCATTATCTCGACCGTGCCGGCCAGGAGCTGACAGCCAGCGTCGGTGCCTACGCCTATGAAGGCCTCGGGGCCCAGCTGTTTGACCGTGTCGACGGTGATTTCTACGCCATTCTCGGTCTGCCCCTCCTGCCCCTGCTCGACGAGCTGCGGCGCCGCCAACTGGTGCTTTCATGACCCCGTCCAGCCAGACCCGACTCGCCGGCGTGATCGGTGACCCGGTCAGCCATTCCCTGTCACCCATGATGATGAATGCCTGGCTGAGGTCGGCCGGCATCGATGCTGTCTATCTGGGACTTCCGATCAAGGCCGATCCGCTGGTTCCGGCCCTCGACGGCCTCGCCTGCATGCCCAGCGTGGCCGGCTTCAACGTCACTCTCCCGCACAAGGAAGCGGTGTTTGCCTGGGCCCGCGAACGCGGCGCCGTGTCCGACACCGCAAAGGCCATCGGAGCCGCCAATGTGCTGACATTCCGCGACGGTCGCCCGATTGCCGACAATACCGATGCCGCCGGTTTTCTGGCCGCGATGGAACCGGCTGCCCTGACCTGGCCGACCGTTACCGCCTTGGTGCTCGGCGCCGGCGGCGCGGCGCGTGCCATCGTGCACGCCCTGCAGTCGGTCGGGGTTGCGCATATTGTGCTGACCAATCGTGATCGCAAACGCGCCGAACGTCTGCAGGCCGATCTCGCTCCGCGGGCCGACATCGCCGACTGGTCAGACCGTCATCAGGCCGTGCGCGGCGCCCATCTGGTCATCAACGCCACCTCACTCGGGCTCGGGGACCGCCCCGGTCTCCAGCTCGACTGGTCCGCCGCACGTCCCGACGCGGTCGCTTTCGACAGCATCTATACCCCGCTTGATACGCAGTTTCTCGATGATGCCCGCCAGGCCGGCCTGGTTGCCATAGACGGTCTCGACATGCTGATCGGCCAGGCCCGCCCGGCCTACGAGGCCATGTTCGGCCAGGCCCCGCCGGACGAGCCGGCCGTGCGCAATATCCTGGTCTCGGCGCTGGGTCGGGCCTGATGGCCGGCCGGCCCAAACTCGTCGGCCTGACCGGCTCGATCGGCATGGGCAAGTCGGCGACCGCGAACCTGTTTCGCGAACAGGGCATTCCGGTGTTCGACGCCGACGCCACCGTGCACGGCCTGTACGAAAAGGGCGGCGATGCCGTGGCCCCGATAGAGGCGACATTCCCGGGTGTCGTGGTTGACGGTGCCGTCGATCGGGCCCGCCTGGCCGCCCAGCTGGCCGAGGACGAGGCCGGGTTCGAACACCTGGAAGCCATCGTCCACCCTTTAGTGGCGCGCGAACGCCAGGCCTTTCTGGAAGCCGCCGAGAAGGCCGGTGCCGCCTTCGTGGTGCTCGATATTCCGCTCTTGTTTGAAACCGGTGGCGATGCCTGGGTCGATATCATCATCGTGGCGCATGCGCCGGAGGCGGTGCGCCGGGCTCGTGTACTGCAGCGCCCGGGCATGACGGAGGCCCGCCTGGACGCCATAATCGCGCGTCAGACAGCTGATTCGGACAAGCTCGAACGCGCCGATTATGTTGTTGAAACTTCAGGCGGGATAGACGATGCCCGTCAACAGGTTGTCAGGATCATCGAGGCGCTGGGCGGCGTCAATCCTGACAAAAGCTGACATTCGGGGCTAGAGATGCGCGAAATCGTTTTCGATACCGAGACCACGGGGCTGGATCCCAACAGTGGTGACCGCATCACCGAGATTGGCGGCGTCGAGGTCATTGACTGTATTCCCACGGGTAAGACCTTCCATGCCTACGTCAATCCGCAGCGCCCCGTGCCCGATGAAGTGGTCAAGATCACCGGCCTGACGACCGAATTCCTGGCGGACAAGCCATTGTTCGAGGACATCGGCCAGAAATGGGCCGACTTTGTCGGTGACTCCGTCATGGTCGCCCATAATGCCAGCTTCGACCGCGGCTTCCTCAACATGGAGTTCGCCCGCATGGGCCTGCCCATCTACCCCGAGGACCGGTTCAAGGACACGGCGCGCCTGGCCCGGGCCAAGTTTCCCGGCTCCTACGTGTCGCTCGACGCCCTGTGCAAGCGCTTCGACATCTCGCTGGAAACCCGCGACAAGCACGGCGCCCTGGTCGACAGCCTGTTGCTGGCCGAGGTCTACCTGGAACTGACTGGCGGCCGCACCCGTGCCCTCGACCTGTCCGGCCGCGAGGGCCGCGAAGGCGAGGCGGTCGATTTCCCGCCCCAGAAACAGCGCCCGCAGCCCCTGGTCCGCCAGCCCGACGCGGCCGAGGCGGAGGCCCACGCCGCCTTCATCGCCGAGCTGGGTGATGACGCCCTGTGGGCCCGTCTCTCGCTCAACTGACGGGCAACAAAAAACCCGGCTGCCGCAACAGCCAGGTTTCTCGCATTTATCCGATGGCGACGACTAGTTGGCAGCCGAGGGAGCGCCATTGCCATTGCCTTCGCTGCCCGGCACCGCGGCGGCGCGCTTGGCCAGCTGGGCCCGGTACAGGCCGGCGAAGTCGACCGGGTCGAGCATGAGCGGCGGGAAGTTCCCGTCCCGCGTGGTGTCGGCCAGGATGCGGCGGGCGAACGGGAAGATCAGGCGCGGGCACTCGATCAGCAGGAAGGGCTCGCGCTCCGCGTCGGAAATGTTGGACAGCTGGAACAGGCCGGCAAAGGCCAGCTCGGTGATGAACACCACGCTCTTCTGGTCGCCTTCGCCGCGGCTCGCCTGGGCGTTGATCGAGATCACCACCTCGTACATGTCCTCACCCGCAGTGCGGGCCTGGACGTCGATGCCGAGATCGATGGCCGGCGAAGGCTGGCCCGGGCGCAGGCTGTCCGGCGCGCCCGGATTTTCGAACGACAGATCCTTGACGTACTGGGCAAGGACGCGCAGTCCCGGCTGCTGGGCAGCCTCGGCGTCGGGCGTGTTTTCTGGCGTGGACGGTGCGTCGGTCATGGAATTCCCCGGATGGGTGTGAGCTGGATACCCGGCCGCTGGCGGCCGAAAGACAAGGCGCGCCCGTTAGCACGCAGGGGCGGGCGCGGCAAGCTGGCACGTCCACAGCGCAAAGGCTGACGCGCGGCCGAATTGCGCCTATATCTACCCCACGGATCCTGTTTTCTCTGGCGCTCACGACCCCATGATCGAATTGCTCTCAACCCTGATCTTCGGCGGCATCGCGGTTTTCTTCGCGATCCGGCTCTACACCGTGCTCGGACGCCGCGAGGGCCATATGGAAGCCCCGGCCTCCCAGGATGTCGAGAACAAGCGCGTCGCCCGCGACAATGCCGCGACGACCCTGCGACCGGCCTTTGAAGGTCCCGCTGCCGCCGGCCTTGAATCCATCGCCGCTGCCGATCGCGGCTTTGACCCGGACGTCTTCCTCGGCGGTGCCCGGTCGGCCTACACAATGATCGTCACCGCTTTTGCCAAGGGCGACCGCGACACGCTGCAGCCCCTGCTCTCCGACACCGTCTACACGCGCTATGTCAACGCCATCAATGCGCGCGAGACCAAGGGACACACGGTGACCACCGAGATCGAGCGCATTCGTTCCGCCGAGATCACCGAGGCCAGCCTCGACAATGACCTGGCCCGCATCAAGGTGCGCTTCGACGCCGAGATTGCCACCGAGACGCGCGACGCCGAGAAACAGCATGTCAGCGGCGATCTCGGCCAGCTTTCCACCGTGCGCGAGGACTGGGTGTTCGAGCGTCGTCTGTCCTCCAATGATCCCAATTGGGTATTGGCCCGTGTTGCCGCAGCCTGACGCTGCAGCGCCCCTTGGCCATCGAGGCCCGCCCACACGCCTGATCGCGCTGTGCGCAGGCCTGTGCGTGGCCCTGGTGGCCTGCCAGGACCGCAGCGTCATCGACCCGGAGCCCGAGCCCGAACCGGAGCCGCTCGAAACCCCCGCCCCGCCAAGCGCGCTCGACTTCGCACCCACCAGTTTTGACGCCCTGACCGGCTGGTCGCGTGCCGACCTGGCCCCGGCCCTGGCCGCCTTCCGGCGCAGCTGCGAACGCCTGTCCGACCGGGATGCCGATACTCCCCTCAATCCACGGGCGCCCTGGTCCGGCACCATCGCCGAGTGGCAGACCTCCTGTACCGCCGCCCTGTCGAGCCCGCCTGCCGAGGCCCGCGCCGTGTTCGAGGCGCACTTCTCGCCGGTCATCGCCCTGTCCGTCGTGCCGGAAACCGGTGAGCGCCGGGACAGCGGCCTGTTGACCGGCTATTACGAGCCCTATGTCGAGGTCCGGCGCCAGCGCGAAGGCGAATTCACCCAGCCCCTGCGCTATCGACCGGACGATCTGGTCACCGTCGATCTGGGCCTTTTCGACCCCGAGCTGGCCGGCCACCGCATCGTCGGCGAGGTCCGCGACGGCCGTCTCGTGCACTACAAGACGCGAGATGAGATCGAGACCGCCGACGCCGGCGAGATCTTCGCCTGGGGCCGGCCCATCGATGTCTTCTTCCTGCAGATCCAGGGCTCCGGCCGGCTCGTCTACCCCGATGGCAGCCAGGAACGCGCCGCCTTCGCCGCCCATAACGGCCAGCCCTACCGCTCGATCGGCCGCGAACTGATCGAGCGCGGCGAACTGGCCGCCCACGCCGCCTCCAAGGGCGGCATCGAGGCCTGGCTGGTCGAGAATGGTCCCGAGGCCACGGCCGAGCTGTTCGCCGTCAATCCGCGCTACGTCTTCTTCGCCCGCGAAACCCTCGACGATCCACAGCTGGGTCCACGCGGGTCCTCCGGCGTCGCCCTGACCCCGATGGCCTCGATCGCCGTCGACCCGGCCCATCACGCCCACGCCCTGCCGGTCTGGCTCGTGGCCGATCTGCCCGACGCGCCGGCATGGCGTGGTCTGGTCATCGCCCAGGACGCCGGTGGCGCCATTACCGGGCCGCTGCGCGGCGATTTCTTCTGGGGCTGGGGCGAGGACGCGGAACGCCGCGCCGGCACCACCCGCGCCGATGCACGCTGGACCCTGCTGCTGCCCCACACGGTCGTGGCGCGCCTGTTCGCCGAGCCGGTCGCGGCCGACAGCGACTTGTAATGGCCCGCAAGCGCCACATCAGTCCCGAGGAGAAAGCCCTCTGGCGCAAGGTCGCGCGCTCGGTCAAACCGATCTCCGAGGACCGGCTGAGGACGCTGGAGGACGATTTCGAGGCGCCGCCCTTGCCCCCAGCCCAGACCAAGTCGGAACTCAAGGGCACGCCGGCCATGCCGAAACCGGCTCCGGCGGCGCCTCCCGCTCCACCCCGCCCGGCCGATCGCAGCGGCGAGAAGCGCGTCCGCCGCGGCCGCCTCGAGATCGAGGCCCGCATCGACCTGCACGGGCTGACGCGCGCCCAGGCGCACGCCTCCCTGACCCATTTCCTGGCCATGGCCTGGGGTGCCGGCTACCGCACCGTGCTGGTGATCACCGGCAAGGGGCTGAAACCTCGCGAACGCCAGCCCGAGCCGTGGGAACACGCCGACGAACCCGGCGTCCTGCGCCGCGAATTGCCGCTCTGGCTCGGCGCCCCCGAATTCGCCCGCTACGTCTCCGGCTACGCCCCGGCGCACCAGCGCCATGGCGGCGGCGGCGCGTACTACGTAACGCTGCGGGCGCGGGCGGTGGAGTAGTCTGGCCTGCCTGAAAACCCCAAGCTCCGTTTCCCCCGCCTTCATGGCGGGGCCTCGGATCGGAAGTTGCAGGCGAGGCGGCGGGCGCAGTAAAACCTGGCGGAATTCCAGGCCCCGCCATGAAGGCGAGGAAACATTGAACGTGGAAAAGGCGGCGCCCCTAGCGCCCCACCAACCCATTCATCTCTTGCCGAGAGTCCGCCTCAGAGGGTGAAAGCTGTCAAGGGTTTCAACCGCCTAGCGGCCCTTCGGGCCCTTGACAGCTTTCACCCTCTGAGGCCCGCTGGCTGACAAGAGATCAATGGCTCTTTCCGCGCTGGGCGCGATTTCACAACCCTCCCCTGCGAAGCGGGGGAGGTGACGACCCCGGCCTTGTGCCGGGGGATGGGGGAGGGAGTGAGTCACGGCCCCACACGCCCCCCTCTCAGGCGGGCTGGCGCCGCCAGCTCCCCCGCACACGGGGGAGCGCATCACAAAATAAACTTCGACAGATCCGCGTTCTTGGCCAGCTCGCCGACATGCTCGGCGACATAGGCCTCGTCGATCACCACGGTCTCCCCGGACCGGTCGGAGGCCGTGAACGACACCTCCTCGACCAGCCTCTCCATGACGGTCTGCAGCCGCCGGGCGCCGATATTCTCCACCGTGGCATTGACCTCGGCGGCCAGCTTGGCCAGCGCGTCAATGGCGCCGTCGGTGAATTCCAGGGTCACGCCCTCGGTCTTCATCAGCTCGGTGTACTGGCGCACCAGATTGGCTTCCGGCTCGGTCAGGATGCGCTTCATGTCGGCTTCCGTCAGGGCGTTCAGCTCGACCCGGATGGGCAGGCGGCCCTGCAATTCCGGTAGCAGGTCGGACGGCTTGGCGACGTGGAAGGCGCCCGACGCGATGAACAGGATGTGGTCGGTCTTGATGGCCCCGTGCTTGGTGGTCACCGTGGTGCCCTCGATCAGCGGCAGCAGGTCGCGCTGCACGCCCTCGCGCGAGACGTCGGCACCACGCGCGTCGGCCCGGGCGGAAATCTTGTCGATCTCGTCGAGGAAGACGATGCCGTCATTCTCCGCCAGCCTGATCGCCTCGGCGGTGATTGCCGCATCGTCCAGCAGCTTGTCGGCCTCTTCCTCGATCAGCGGCTCATAGGCGTCCTTGACCTTCATGCGCACCGTCTTGGTCTTGTTGCCGAAGCCCTTGCCGAGGATCTCGCCGAGATTGATCACGCCGGCGCCGCCGCCCGGCATGCCGGGAATGTCCAGCATCGACATGGCGCCGCCGGTGTCCTGCAGCTGCACCTCGACATCCTTGTCGTCCAGCTCGCCGGCCCGCAGGCGCTTGCGGAAACTGTCGCGCGTCGCCGGCGAGGCGCCGGAACCGACCAGCGCCTCGAGCACCCGGTCCTCGGCAGCGGCGTGGGCCCGCGCCTTCACCTCCTCGCGCTTCTTCTCGCGCACGATGTTGATGGCGACTTCCACCAGGTCGCGCGCGATCTGGTCGACATCGCGGCCGACATAGCCGACCTCGGTGAACTTGGTCGCCTCGATCTTGATGAAAGGCGCCCCGGCCAGCCGCGCGAGGCGACGCGAAATCTCTGTCTTGCCGACCCCGGTCGGGCCGATCATCAGGATGTTCTTCGGAGTCACTTCCTCGGCCAGCGCCTCGTCGAGCTGACGCCGCCGCCAGCGATTGCGCAAGGCGATCGCCACCGCCTTCTTGGCGTCGGACTGGCCGACAATGTAGCGGTCGAGCTCGGACACAATCTCGCGCGGGGAAAAATCGGTCATCAGGTCTGGGTCTCCGGGCTTGTCAGGGGCGACGTTGGGGGTTGATGTAGGCAGGCGCACCCGACGGCGCCAGCCATTTCCTGCATTCCGCCCCCCACGGGAGACGTCCCCCATGCCCAAGCTGTCCACCGATACCGCCGACGAAGCCCCGCGCGCCGCCAACCAGAACCAGCCCCGCACCGCCCAGGCCAAGGGCCCCGGCGAGGCCACGGCCCGTCCGCGCCCGCGTTTCCACCTCGCCTTTCCGGTTGATGATCTCGCCGCGGCGCGTCACTTCTACGGCACCATCCTGGGCTGTCCGGAAGGCCGCTCCAGTGACCACTGGATCGATTTCAACCTGATGGACCACCAGATCGTCGCCCACCTCGCCCCCGACGAATGTAGTGTGGTGCCCACCGGCGCCGTCGACGGCAAGGCCGTCCCGGTGCGCCATTTCGGCCTGCTCCTGCCCTGGGGTGAGTGGGAAGCCCTCGCCGACCGCCTGCGCGCCGCCGCCCAGACCTTCCTCATCGAACCCTATGTCCGCTTCAAGGGCGAACCCGGCGAACAGGGCACGTTCTTCATCCAGGATCCGGCGGGCAATGCCCTGGAATTCAAGACGTTTCGCGATGAGCGGCAGATATTTGCGAAGTAGGTGGGTAGTACCACATTTAGTATTACGGCTTGATGCACTCGCAATAAGTTGTGGACGACATGTAGACGGGAGCGACCGAATCGGCTGCAATATTCGGTTGACGGCGCAATGAAAAGCCGCCGGGAGCTTCAGACCCTCCCGACGGCTTGAATTTGCGCTCCTGCACTCCCCTAGAGGCCGATTGCAGGTAGACACGATTCACACCGCTGGCGTGCCAGCATTCGGGATTCTAGTCAAGATCGGCCTCGCCTCATAGGAGGCCTTGAATGGTCGATCATATTAAAGACGCCATTGCGCGTCGCATCCGCATCCATGTTCACTACGGCGCGGGTTATCGTCTCATCGAACCCCATGCGCTGGGGATCTCCACCACAGGAAATTGGCTCTTACGAGCCTATCAGGTGAGCGGTGCCAGCGCGTCTGGTGAAGCAGAAGGGTGGAAGCTCTTACGCTTTGACCGCTTCGGACCGTTTTCGACTGAACCAGAAGAACCTTTCAGCCCTCGGCCTGGCTACCGCCGTGACGACCCCGTTATGAAGGGCGGCATCGTGGCTCAGATCTAGCAATCTTGGTCCGTGGCCCACGGTCGGCGGTTTCAATGCCGCCGACCGTACATTTGCGGGTATAGGTGCCCTTAGCGCCCGCATTTCGCCATTCATGTCTTGCCGAGATGCCGCCTCGGAGGGTCAGCGCTGTCAAGGCGCATGCCCGCTTCGCGGCGCCGGAGGCGGCCTTGACAGCGCTGACCCTCCGAGGCCTGCTGGCTTGCAAGACAATAATGGCTTCTCTCGCGCTGGGGCGCGAAGTTTTACGAGCCGGCCCAGGCGCCGAGCCGCCCCCTACTCCGTGATATCCACGTCCGGCACCGCCCGCCGTTCCAGCACCGCGTTCGAGAAGGCCTGCGTCCGCCCGGGACAGGGGTCCTCGACATGCGTGAAGTGCAGCAGGCCATCCCCGTCCAGCGCTACTGCGTACACCCCGTCATTCGCCACCGCACAGGCGGCGTCCTCGGCGCCGACCGGCGGCGACAGGTCGCGCACGGTGAGACGGTCGCCGTCGAGTGACCAGGTCAGGATGGCCATGGTGACATTGTCCGAGGCGGCAGCGAGATAGCCGTCCGGCTTGAAAGTCGCGGTCCAGCCCTCGCCCCAATTCCACGCCCCGGCCAGTTCTATCGCCGGATCGACCTCTGGCGCATCGCCGTGATGGTCGGCCGTGGCCGCTCCCGCCAACCCGGTCGCCAGCGCACCCGCCAGCACAAGTCCGATCAGTCTCATTTCACCCTCCCCGAAAGCGCCGGATCACACCCGCCCGGCCGACAGCTCGCCGTAAAAGCCCTCATAGATCCGCTTCTCGTCGGCGGTCAGCTGTCCGTCGGCATAGACCAGCTCATGGGCGGCCTGGAGGAAGCGCTTGATCTCGTCGTCCGGCTGGCGTTTGAGCGTCGCCAGCGCGTCCTGCATCTGGTCGACAGCCGGGCGCAGGCGGGTATAGCCGCGGCGCAGGCGTTCGCGCTCGGCGTCGTTGAGATCCGGGCTCAGGCTCTCGCAATGCCGTTGCAGCACGTCCAGTTCGCGCGGGTGCAGGTAGCCGTCCGAGCGCGACAGGCCGGCCAGCAGTACGGCATGGGGCTGGGCGCGCTCCCGCGCCGCGCTTAACCGCTCCAGGTCGAGCCCGCGCAGTGTGTCGCCTGTTGCCCTGTGGAGGCCGAGATTCTCGGCCAGGAAGTCAGTGGCCTCGTGTGCCTCGCCGTTGAAATCGATGCAGCAATCGAGCGTGTCGACGCGAAACATCCGGCTGCCGCGACGGTGGTGGCAGTAGGCCTTGAGCACCGGGGTGCCGTCGCCGTCAAAGCAGATCGCCTCGGCGGACACGGTCCGGCAGGCCTTCTCGCCATTGACCGCCGTGTATTCGATCATGAAGGCCTGACCCTCGCAGACGATGGGGTCGCGACAGCCGGCTTCCGGCTGGGCTGTCTCCCCGTCGGGCACACGCGCCGGTCGCGGTTCCGGCGAACGTTCGCCGCCGGGCCGCCAGCGTTCGATGAAAACCTGCCAGTCCATCGCCTCTCCAATCTGGGTGCCGAACCGGGCGGGGGCTCCGCCCGGCCGCGGCAGGCTAGCGCAGCACCCCGCCAGGGGGAAACAGAATCCGGTTGCCACCGCCGCGCCCATTCCGGCCCGCCAGGGACTTCAGGGAGTGTCAGGGGCGAACTGCCTCAGTCCGGAACATCCATCTCGGGCATGTCGCGCCAGGTCAGGGTGTGGCCGCCGAAGGCTGCGGCCCGCCCGCTGCAGGGGTCGTCCTCCACAGTCAGGGTCACCGTGCCGTCGCCCCATTCAACCGAGTAGATGCCGTCATTCTCCAACGCGCAGTCGAAATCCGGCACACCCGGGGGCGGCGACAGGTCGCGGATGGTCAGCCGGTCGCCGTCCAGCGACCAGGTCAGCACGTTCATGGCGACATTGTCGGCAGCGCCGATCAGATGCCCGTCTTCCTTGAAAGTGGCAGTCCAGCCATTGTCCCAATCCCAGGCCCCGACCAGGGAATGGCCGCCATGGTGATCCGCCAGCGCGGCGCCCCCGGCAAGCACAAGACCGCACACTACAGACACACAAACCGTCTTCATGGTTTCCTCCACCCGTATCGGCAACGCGGTACCGCTGCCCGGAGGATCTTACCAAATCGGCGTCTTTCAGGCGAATCCCGTCGCCTTGCCACCAGAGCGTTAGCCTTGCACACCATCCTCCAGCAGGCGCGCCAGCGCCTCCTCTGCCGCATCGGCGCGCGCCGCGGCGCCGCGCTGGGCGATCAGGAGATCGAACACCTTGGCCGAGATCAGCACCGTATGCGGCCGGCCATTCTTGTGCACATGCACCGGCTGGCTCTGGGCCTCGTCCTGGTAGCGGCCGACATTCTGGCTGAATTCGGTGGCGGTGACGGTGACGGCCATGCGCTCACTCCGGGCTGCGGATAATGGGGAAAATCCATAAAGCAGGCCGGCTGGCTCCGGCAAGTCTCCCACGCCGGCCTGTTCCGGCGCGGCTGGCGGCGAAACCCTTGCTCGACCCATGCGTTAGCCCTGCAACAGCGGAACGGGACACAGCCATGGACACCTGGATCACCGAATTCCTCGAGCAGGGCGGCTATCCGGCCATCGCTCTCCTGATGTTCCTCGAGAACGTGTTCCCGCCGATCCCCTCGGAACTGGTCATGCCGCTCGCCGGATATGCGGCCCAGCGCGGCGAACTTTCCCTGGTCGGGGTGACCTTGGCCGGCTCGCTCGGATCACTCGCCGGCGCCGTGTTCTGGTATGTTCTGGCGATCTGGTTCGGCCTGCCACGCCTCAAGCGCCTGGCGGCCCGGCATGGCCGCTGGCTGACCCTGCATCCGGACGACATCGACCGCGCCGATGCCTGGTTCGACCGCCATGGTGGCCGCGCCGTGCTGCTGGGACGCCTGGTCCCCGCCGTGCGCACGCTGATCTCGGTCCCCGCCGGGGTCACCGGCATGCCGTGGTGGCGGTTTCTGGCTTTCACCACGATCGGTACCGTCGCCTTCACCGCGCTCCTGGCCTGGGCCGGGTACTCGCTGGGGGAGGAGCATGAGGTGGTCGGCCAGTGGATCGGCCCGGTCTCCAACACGGTCCTGCTGGTCATGCTCGGGGTTTATCTCTGGCGACTGCTCCGCTGGCGCCCCTGATCCACCGGACTCCTGCTGACTTTGGCCAGGTTTCCCCCTGGTTCACACCTCAATGCCCGGTTTCTCTGCCCGTTTGCTCTGCGGACTCGGCGAAAAAACGCACAAATGCCCATGAAAAGACCCCCGCAGTGCCGCGTTTCCGCATCCTGCGAGGGCCCGACAGGCCGTTCAGCGCCTTCTAATCCGGCAATAATCAGCCTTCGCCAAGGGTCTCAATCGTCAGATTCTCATTGGTGTAGACGCAGATCCTTGCCGCGATCGCCATCGCCTTGCGGGCAATCACTTCCGGATCAGCCTCGTATTCGTACAGCGCCCGCGCCGCGGACAGGGCGAAATTGCCGCCCGAACCGACCGCCACGACCCCGTCTTCCGGCTCCAGCACGTCACCGGCACCGGTGAGAAGGTAGGTGGAGTCGCTGTCGCCGACGATCAGCATCGCTTCCAGGCGCCGCAGGTAGCGGTCGGTGCGCCAGTCCTTGGCCAGTTCCACGCAGGCGCGCGCCAGCTGGCCCGGGTACTGTTCCAGCTTGCCTTCCAGGCGTTCGAACAGGGCGAACGCGTCCGCTGTCGCTCCGGCAAAGCCGGCGACCACCGCGCCGTCGGCCAGGCGCCGCACCTTGCGCGCATTGCCCTTCATGATTGTCGGCCCGATCGACACCTGCCCGTCACCCGCCACCACCAGTCGTCCGCCCTTGCGCACGGCAATGATCGTCGTGCCCCGCCACTGACTGGCATCGGCATAGTCCTGGGAAGTGCTCATGAGGGGGTCTCCGCATCGTGACTGACCCTGCATGTGGCCAGAAACCGACGCGTATTCAAGCGGGGCAGGTGCGCCCCGGCGCAGGCCGGGGCGTCAATCCTACTCGTTTACCGCCCGTCCCGCATAGGACTGGGTGGCGAACTCCACGAATTCATCCGCCGGCACCGGCTTGGAGAACAGATAGCCCTGGGCCAGGGTCGCGCCCTGCCCGCGCAGGATCGACAGTTGTTCCTGCGTCTCCACACCCTCGGCCACGGTTTCCAGCTTGAGCGCCTTGGCCATGGCCAGGATGGTCTCGACCACGATGCGGGCGTGCTCGTCCGTGGTCATGTCGCGCACGAAGCTCTGGTCGATCTTGAACACGTCGAACGGCATGCGCGTCAGGTAGGACAGCGAGGAATGGCCGGTACCGAAGTCATCAATGGCGAAGTTGACGCCGCGGTCGCGCAGCGGCTGGACCTGTTCGATGACCCTTTCCGGGTTCTCCATGGCGATGGATTCGGTCAGTTCCAGCTCCAGCAGGTGCGGCGGAAGGTGCGCCTCGTCGAGCGCGGCCAGCACGCTGTCGGAGAAACCGTCTCGCTCGAACTGCATGGCTGAGACATTCACCGCCACCGGCACTTCCAGGCCCTTGGCCCGCCATGCCGCGGCTTCCTTGCACGCCGCACGCAGCACCCAGTCACCGATCTCGCCGATCAGGCCGCATTCCTCGGCCGCCTCGATAAAGGCACCCGGTGCCAGCAGGCCGGCGGTCGGGTGGTTCCAGCGCACCAGCGCCTCGGCTCCGGCGCATGCCCCGCCCTTCATCAGCACCTTGGGCTGGTAGTAGACGACCAGCTGGTCCTGCTGCACGGCGTCACGCAGCTCGTTCTCGAGTACCAGGCGCTCGAACGCCGACTGGTTCATGCTCGGTTCGAAGAATTGCGTCGCACAGCCGCCAGAGCGCTTGGCATGGGCCATCGCCAGGTCGGCGTGTCGCATCAGGGTTTCCGGGTCGGCGCCGTCCTGCGGGAACACGGCAACACCCACCGACACGCCCAGGAACACCTGGTGGCCGGAGATCTCGAAGGGCAGGCGGATCGAATCCACCAGCTTGCTGGCAATGCGCGCCGCTTCCGCACCATCGGTGACGTAGGGCAGCAGCACCGTGAACTCGTCTCCGCCGAGGCGCGCCACCATGGACGGGTCATCGGCCCGGCCCGCTGCCATGTCACAGCCACGCGTGACTTCAGACAGGCGTCGTCCGACCATTTCCAGCAACCGGTCACCCTCGCCAATGCCGAGGCTGTCATTGACCCGCTTGAAGCGGTCCAGATCGAGGAAGAGCACTGCGCCCGACGTGCCATCTTCCAGCGCCTTGCGGGCCACGCGCTCGGTTTCCTTGCGGAAACGCTCGCGGTTTGGCAGCTCGGTCACCAGATCGACATAGGCCAGCCGGTGAATACGCTTCAGATTGCCGTCCAGGCGCGCGAACATGCGGTTGAACGCATTGGCCAGCACTTCCAGCTCGTCGCCGGTCTTGACCTGGATGCGCATGTCCAGATTCTTCGAGGAGGCCAGGCGAGCCGCATCGGTCAGGGTCTGCACCGGGCTCAGGGCCCGGCCCACGATGAGAGCCGCCAGAGGCAGGAAAATCCCCAGCGCGAACAGTGCAATCAGGATCTGGCGCTGGATCGCCGCATTGCGCGAAGCGGCCAGTTCGACCAGCTCCTGCCGGGCAAAGACCACGCCGACCAGGCGCCGCTCCTCGGTATAGATCGGCGCCGCCACTTCCAGCATGTCGCCTTCCAGGCTGTAGCGCAGATCGCCGGCGCCGAGCGACAGAACGGCCGCATCGGCCGCGCGCAGGTGCTCTTCGTCGCGGGCCTCGCGCGAAGCCTCACCAAGCACTTCACGCCGGTTGTTCAGCACATAGAGATGCTCGGCGCTCTCGCGCACCAGAACTTCTTCCAGGTACTGGTCGACATAATTGGTGTCATTGCCGGAGACCGCGGTCGCCAGTCGGTTGGCGGTCGCTTGAAGCTTGGAAACCGTGCGTTCCACCAGGAGGTTGCGTGTCTCCCGCTGGGCCGACACGCTCTCCAGAGTCATCAACATCAGGGTCGTTGCAAAAATCAGCGCACCGGTGAGAAGCGTGAACTTCATCACCAGAGAGCGCATGACCCGCGAGACCGCTTTGCGGATGGGTGCCATCTTTACCCCTGTTCACGACCGGCGTACCGGGCGTGATTTCGCCACCAGACAAGGGCTGAGAGAAGGACACTCAGCCCGAACTAGAGGACAGATTGGGGCCAACCACTTGAATTGTAGTTAAAATGGCGAAGTTTTTTCATTAACGTATTCAGACGCCTCGAAATGCCCTTTAGTCAAAGGAGATATCGGCTGCTTCTGCGAGGGCTTTGAGCGGCTGGTCCGGCCGGGCGCCGTAGTGCGAGATGATTTCCGCCGCACAGACCGCACCCATTTTGCCCGCTTCCGCCAGCGGCCGCTCCTGGGCCAGGCCAAGCAGGAAGCCGGCGGCAAACAGGTCGCCGGCACCGGTGGTGTCGACCAGGTGGGCAACCGGCGCCGCAGCCACGGTCACGGTTTCGTCGCCGCGCACGATCACGGCTCCTTTTTCAGACCGCGTCACCGCGGCAATGCCGACATCGGCCCGCACCATTTCCAGGGCCGCATCGAAATCGTCCTGGTCGTACAGCGCCTTGAGCTCGGCCTCATTGGCCAGGAGAATGTCGATATGGTTGGCCACGAGGTGCCGGAAGGCTGCCTTGTGACGCTCGACACAGAACACGTCAGACAGGGTCAGCGCCGTCTTGCGGTCCGATGCAGCAGCGATCTCTGCAGCTGCCACATAGGCCCGTTTGGCCTCTTCACGATCGAACAGATAGCCTTCCAGATAGATGATCTTGGAGGCCTTCAGCTCGTCCTTGCCGGCCTCGACATCTTCCTCGGTGACCAGGGCCGCCGCACCCAGAAAAGTCGACATCGAGCGCGCCGCATCCGGGGTAACATTGATCAGGCAGCGCGCCGTGGCGGGTCCGTCGGTCAGCGGTGGCGTGTCGAAATGCACGCCGATATTGCGGATGTCGTGGGTGAAAATTTCACCCAGCTGGTCCTGAGACACCTTGCCGATGTATGCGGCCTTGCCGCCCAGCGAGGCGATGCCCGCGACCGTGTTGGCCGCAGAGCCGCCGGAAGCCTCCTTGCCTGGTGCCATGCGTTCGTACAGCTCGCGCGCCCGATCTTCGTCGATCAGGGTCATGGCGTCGCGGGCAATGCCTTCGGCAGCGAGGAACTCGTCGCTCGCCGGCGACAGGACATCAACAATCGCATTGCCGACGGCAAGCACATCAAAACGGGCTTCGGACATGGATCAGCTCGGCTCTTCGGGAGGTGGGACAAGAGAGGCTCTGCCTAACCGCCGGGCGCGTCGATAACAAGGCCTTGCCGACACGACAGCACTGGCTTACCCCCGCCGCATGACCCGTATCGCTTTTCTGACAGCGGCATGCATGCTGCGTGACCATCCAGAAGCCCGCAAGGACTTCTGGGAGTACGAGCTTGAAATTGCTGAGCTTGAGCCGGCGTGCCGCGCACTCGGCCTGAGCCTTGAAACGCGGATCTGGGACGACCCGTCCTTCGATGCGGCCGAGTACGACGCCGTGATGATCGGCACCTGCTGGGACTACATGGAAAAGCCCGATGCCTTCCTCGCCGCCCTGGCACGCTGTTCCGAGCGGTCGCGCCTCTTCAATCCGCTCGACGTGGTGCGCTGGAATGCCGACAAGCGCTATCTGCGTGACCTTGCTGACAGGGGCGCACCTTCAATACCGACGGTCTGGGCCGACAGGGCCACGCCGCAAGCGCTGTCAGACGCGTTTGCCGTGCTGGATAGCGATGATGTCGTGGTCAAGCCAATGGTCGGGGCCAGTGCCTGGCGCCAGGCCCGGGTACGGCACGGCCACCCGCTGCCGGACGCGGCCCAACTCCCGCCCGCAGCGTGCCTCATCCAACCTTTCCTGCCGGCCGTGTCGGATGAGGGCGAATACGCGTTCATCTTCTTCAACCGCCGCTTTTCCCATTGCGCCCTCAAGCGTCCGGCCGCCGGTGACTACCGCGTCCAGTCCGAGTATGGCGGCGCCGAAAGCATTCACGAGCCAAGCCAGAGCGAGCTGGCCTTGGCCCAGTCGGTGCTCGAGACCATCGAGGGCGACCTTCTGTACGCCCGTATCGACATGCTGCGCGGTCTGGACGGTCGCCTCGCCCTGATCGAGGCCGAGCTGATCGAGCCCTACCTGTATCCTGAGCAGGGTCCGGACATGGGTGAGATCTTCGCGCGGGCACTGGAGAGCCTCCTGACCGACTAGCGTGGCTGCGGCAGCTATCGCCGACGCGGTCGGTCACCTAAGCTGAAGCGCATGACAGAGAAGCTGCGACCGGATGAGACGCTCGCCGACCTCCCGCGCATCATCGGGGCTGAGATCGACCATGCCCTGGGGGCACTCGATCGTGTGCCCCAATCACCGATCACGGCGCTTCGGGATGCCCGCAGCAACACCCTGAAGGCGCGCGCCATGGTCCGCCTTCTCGCCCTTGCCCAGCCCGCCCGGGCCCGCGCCTTCAACATGGAGGCCCGGATCGCCAGTCACACGCTCGGCAAGATCTGCGATCTCGACCGCCTGCGTGGAATGGCACGCACGCAGCTCATGGCGTGTGACCAGTCTTGCGCCACAGCCGGCCTCGAAGACGAATTGGCGAGACTGCGGCGCGACGCAAAAGCGGCTGATCGTGCCAGCGCAGCCAGCCGCGCCCGCAGAGCCCTTCACGCGATGCGCGGCGAGCTCGATGACTGGCCGGGGCTGGCCCGGGCGGATGAGATGATGCAGTCCAGCCTGGTCGAGCGCCGCGCCCGAATTGGCCGGCACCTCCAGTCCTGTCGCGCCGATCCGCATCCGGCCGCCCTCGACGCCCTGCGCAAGCGGGTCAAGGACTGGCAATACCAGTGCGTCGCCCTCAAGCACCTCTGGCCCGACAACCTGCCGCGCCGCAAGCGCAAGGCCAGGCGCCTGGCCAAGCTGCTGACCCGCTACCGGGACATGAATCGTTTGCAGCGTCGCCTCGAGGCGGGCGCCGTTGAGGCCTCGGCTGGTGCCGAATTGTGGGATGGAAAGCTGGACGAGCTGAGGCGGCAATCGCTTGCCCTCGCCGAGCGCACCTTTGGCGATCCGACGTAGGAGTTGTCAGCCGGAATTATTTCGACGGGACACTCTTCGGTGCCGGCGTCTTGTCCTTGAAGCGGCACAGATCGGCCACGGGACAATGCCAGCACTCCGGCTTGCGCGCCTTGCAGACATAACGCCCGTGCAGGATCAGCCAGTGGTGGGCGCCGCGCCGGTAGTCGTCAGGGACGATCTTCTCCAGCCGCAACTCGACATCGAGCGGGGTCTTGCCCGGGGCCAGCCCGGTGCGATTGGAGACCCTGAAAATATGAGTGTCGACGGCGATGGTCGGGATGCCGAAAGCCTCGTTCAGCACCACATTGGCGGTCTTGCGGCCGACGCCCGGCAGGCTTTCCAGATCCTCGCGACTGTCCGGAACTTCGCCCCCGAACCGCTCCACCAGCTGGCGCGACATCTCGACCGCATTCTTCGCCTTGTTGCGGAACAGGCCGATCGTCTTGATGCGTTCGCGCACATGGTCCTCGCCCAAAGCCAGCATCTTTTCCGGCGTGTCGGCCTCCTCGAACAGCTTTCGCGTTGCCTTGTTGACCCCGACATCGGTGGCTTGAGCCGACAGGGCGACGGCCACGAGGAGCGTGAACGGATTGGTGTAATCCAGCTCGGTCTTGGGCTCCGGTCGGTCCTGGGCCAGCCGGGCAAAAAGCTCGTGCGCCTGTTCCCGGTTGAGCCCGCGTGGCGCCCGCCTGGCGGGTTTGCGGGAGGCCGACTTCTTGGTCTGAGCGGTCTTGGTCATGCGGCTTGATACCCTGCGCAGGCCGGACGGTCATCCCTGTGGCAAGCGTCCGGTTGTGAAGAACAGCCAGACCGCGATCAGCACCAGGAGCAGGGACAGGACCCGGCGCGCCCGCCGGCGCCGGTGAGGGTCGCCAACCCAGGCGCTCGCGGTACCGGCGAGGGTGACGATGCTCAGGTGAATTGCCGTGGCGATGGCCACAGAAATCACCGTCAGCAGGGCGGCCTGGCTCGCCAGCGGGCCGGGCCCGGTCATGAAGTCGGGCAGCACGGCGACATAGAAAACCCCGGCCTTGGGGTTCAGGGCATTGATCACGAAGCCGTGCCGGAAGTGACGAATGCTGCCCTGGCCCAGACGGGCGGGCGAGTTCTCACCTTCGTCCTGCCAGCCTTGCCAGGCGAGCCAGAGCAGGAACAAGGTCCCTGCCCAGCGCAAAGCCTGGAAGGCGAAGTCGGAGCGGCTGATCAATGCCGAGAGGCCGAGCGCCGCCACACCGCCGATGAAAAGCAGGCCCAAGGCGACGCCGAAGGTCGCCGCAAGGCCGGCCCGGCGCCCTTCGGACGCACTGAGCACCGCCAGCCAGGCCATGTTGGGGCCGGGCGTGAGTTCCAGCACCAGAACGGCGAGGGCAAAACTGGCGAGGATTGACAGATCGGGCATGAACTGGACCTAGCGAGGCTGCGCGCTTTCGTCACGTGCCTTGTGTTCCGCGTGCCCTATTATTGATCGCATGACAGCTGTTCTGGAAACCTGGCCGGCGGAAACACGGGCCGCGACGCGCCATCATGGCACGGTGTTTCTCGACGCCGAGCTGCGGCCCAACAGGTCGCTGGCCAACCCGGCTTTCCTCGTGCTCATGGGCGTGATTTGTGCCATCTCCTTTACCGCCGGTCTGCTGTTCATCACCATTGGTGCCTGGCCGGTCATGCCATTTTTCGGACTGGACGCCGTTCTGGTCTGGCTGGCGTTCCGGCTGTCCTATCGCGACGGCCGGGCCCGGGAGTGGGTGCGTGTCGATGCGCGCGACATCGAGGTGGTGCGCCAGCATGCCACCGGTCACCGGCGGCGCTATCGGCTGCCGACCGCCTGGGTCCGTCTCAACCTGGTCGATCCGGACCAGCATCACCGCCAGGTCGCATTGACATCCGGCGGGCGGACGCTGGTGCTGGCAAGTTTCCTGAGCCCGCCGGAGCGGACCGAGTTCGCTGATGCGCTGGGGCAGGCCATTGCTGCAGCCAAGCGGGACCGTTCGGTACCGCAAGAACCGGGTGGAGCTGTCTCGCGCGGCGGCTAGACTGCCCCCATGACCGCTCAGATCTACGACCTCGATGCCTCAAGCCGCGATTACACCCGGATCGCTTCGGCGCTGGCCTATCTCGGCGACAATTGGCGCGCCCATCCCGATCTCGACGCCGCCGCCAGGGCGGCCGGCCTGTCGCCGCACCACTTCCAGCGAGTTTTCACCCGCTGGGTCGGCATCAGTCCGAAGAAATATGTCGGGGCGCTGGCCCATGGTGCCGCCCGCGAGGCGCTCGACGATGGCGCCAGCGTGCTGGATGCCACTTTCGAGGCCGGATTGTCCGGTCCGGGCCGCTTGCATGACCTGTTCATCGCGCATGAAGCGGTCACACCCGGCGACAGCAAGCGCCGGGGCGCCGGTCTTGGTTTCGTCTGGGGCGGAGCGCCCACACCCTTCGGCGATGCCGTTCTGCTGATCGCGCCGCGCGGCCTGTCCGCCTTGGCCTTCGCCGATCCTGACATCGAAGCCGGCTTCAGCGACCTGCAGCAACGCTATCCGGCGGCGTCCTTCCAGCGCGATGACGCCGAGGCCCGGCGCTGGGCCGAGCGCATCTTCACGCCGCGCGACCACGACCCGATCCCGCTCGCCCTTTACGGTACACCCTGGCAGCGCCAGGTCTGGCGCGCCCTTCTGGCCATCCCGCCGGGCGCGACCTCGACCTACAAGGCCGTGGCCGAGCAGGTCTGCACCGCCAAGGCCTCGCGCGCGGTCGGGGCCGCCGTCGGCGCCAATCCGGTGTCGTGGCTTATCCCCTGTCACCGCGTTCTGGCATCCAATGGCAAGCTGACCGGTTATCACTGGGGTGTCGAGCGCAAGCGCGCCATGCTCGCCTACGAGGCGGCGAGAGGTTAAAAGACCCGCATGATCGGTTCTTTTCTCGTCGCCCTGATAGTCACCGTCCTGATTGCCGCTGCCTTCGCCCTGCGCTGGTGGCTGGCCCGGCGCCGGCTGCGCGCCGATGCGCGGGCTGAGTACGAGGAGCGCTGCCAGTCCAAGCCAGGGACCGTTCGCGGCGTTGACCGCGCGGCCTTCGAGACGCTTTACATCGGCGCCTACGAGCCGCGCTGGGCGCTGTATGTCGCCTTCGCCCTGCTCGCCGCCATCGCGGTGACACCGGTCGCGGCCATCATCCTGGTGCTGTTGTGGCCGCTGCTCATTCTGCCCCTGGATGGAGGGCCCTGGTACGAGCCGGGCTATTATCCCTGGATGTTCTACATGTTCTTCGGTTTTTGCGCGATCTGGGCGGTCACTGGCGCCATCGTTGCGCGTATTCATCACGCCCGCTCGCCCGAACCCTTCAATCCGGCCCTGGCCCGGGCGCGCGGCGAGCCGCTCGATAATGTTGTGATCCCGCGCAAGCGTCCGGAATGGGCCAAAAAGGCGCGACCGGAATGGGCCAAGAAAGCCCGCCCCGACCCCAAGCCCGGCACCCCCGAACAGGAAGGCGAAACAAACTGATGCGTTATCTGCACACAATGGTCCGCGTGGCCGACCTGGAGGCCAGTCGCCGTTTCTACTGCGACGGGCTGGGGCTAGCGGAGATCCGCAAGGTCGATGTGGAGGCCGGACGCTTCACGCTGGTCTTCCTGGCCACGCCGGAGGATGTCGCCGCGGCCGGCTATGCGGGGGGCGACATCCCGGACGGTCTGCCCTGCCTCGAGCTGACCTGGAACTGGGACCCGGAAGACTATCAGGGCGGCCGCAATTTCGGCCATCTCGCCTACCGCGTCGAGGATATCTACGCGACCTGCCAGCGCCTTGCCGATATGGGCTATACCATCCACCGCCCGCCGCGCGACGGCCACATGGCCTTCGTCAAATCCCCCGACGGCATCTCCGTGGAACTGCTCCAGAGCGCGCCCCGCAAGGCCCCGCAGGAGCCGTGGGCGAGCATGGAAAATACCGGCAGCTGGTAGCGGGCTAGCCGGCCCGGCGCATGTCGTCGAGCCGCTTGCCCACCTCGTCCTCGAAGCTCTCCGCCAGCACGGTCAGGCGTTCGATGCGGTCCGTGCGGAAGTGGCGAAAGTCTTCGCGCAGCTCGCACCAGGCCGAAAGCAACCAGACCCGTCCGAAACAGGTCAGGGAGAGTGGGCGGATGACCCGTTCCGTGTTCTCGCCGGCGACAGACTGGTAGCGCACCCGCAGCTTGCGCTTCGAGGAAATGGCGTTGCGCACCGGGCCGAAGGCTTCGGGTCGCACCGTGTCGTCGAGGAAGTCGGCAAACAGCGGCACACTGCGCAAACGCTGGCGATGGCTGTCCGGCAGGGAATGCTCGATCTTGGCGAGGGCTTCCGCTGCGGCCGAGGCCAAATTGCGGTCCCCCGTCGCCTTCACCAGGCGCGCACCGAGGGCCAGGGCATCCAGTTGCTCGTAGGAGAATGTCAGGGGAGGCAGGTCAAAACCCGGCCGCAGGACATAACCGACCCCGGCCTCACCGTCGATCGGCGCCCCGGAATTGATCAGGTGCGCGATATCGCGATAGATCGTGCGCTCGGACACCTCGAACTTCTCGCCCATTTCATGGGCCGTCACGGCGCCGGGCGCGGCTTCGCGAAGGGCCTGGACGATCCGGATCAGGCGTTCGGCACGTCTCACTGACAACTCCTGAAGAACAGCGTCTGACAAAAAGTGTCAGGGTTTGGGACGACTGGCAAGCGCGCGCCATTGTTCCACGTGCAACACCCGGCTCAATGGCTCTCGACGACGTCATGCATTGAGTAGAGTCCAGCCTGGCGCCCCTCGCCGCCATTGACCATCCAGCGCGCCGCCGCGAGGGCCCCGGTGGCAAACACCGAGCGCTCGAAGGCGCGGTGGGCAATGGTGATTTCCTCGACTTCGGACAGGAAGCGCACGGCGTGCTCCCCGATCACTCCGCCGCCCCGGGTCACGGAAAAACCGACCGTCCCGCTGTCCCGCGCTCCCGTTTCGCCATGGCGCGACCAGGTCGCCACGTTATCGAGATCGCTGCCGCGGGCTTGCGCGATGGTTCGTCCGAGCATGAGAGCCGTGCCGGAGGGCGCATCGCGCTTCCGACGATGGTGGGTCTCCTCGATCTCGGCATCCCATTGCTCTGCCGGGAGCCGAGCGGCCTGGCGAACCAGGGCTTCCATCATTGCCACGCCGAGCGAGAAGTTTCCGGTTTTCAGGATGGCCACGCTGTCGGCCCGGGTCCTGAGACGGGTTTCCTGCCCTTCATCATGTCCTGTCACGCCACTGACAAGGGGGAGGGAGCGGCTTGAATTCGCGATATAATCAGCCAGTTGCACGCTGACCTCGGGCTGACTCGCATCGATCACCACGTCCGCCCCGTGCAGAGCGGTGGCGAGATCGCTGGTGGCCTCGAGCGCGCCCTGCGACCCGCCCAGGTGTGCGATCACGTCCCGGCCTTCATGCTCCGACCCGGGCCGCACCAGGGCTCCGCATAGTTCCAGGTCATGCGCCTCGAGAATCGCAGCGCCGATCGCCCGGCCCAGTCGACCGGTGGCGCCAGCCAGGGCAATCTTGATGATGGCGGCCATCAGGCGCCTCCTGCGATGAAATGGTCGGCGAGTTTCTCGAACAGGTATGAGCCCAGGATCGGTATCAGTGGCAGCAGGACATAGACCGACATCCGGGTCGTGAGCCCTGCGGACACAGGCCATTCCGGTCGCTGGCCGACCCAGATTTCGTAATCGGTCAGTCCCGCCAGGGCGGAGGCTGCCGAGCGGTCGCCGGCGAGGGCGGCCTCCCGCGCTTTCCGCATCTCCTCGTGCACTCGCTCCAGTTCCTGTTTCTTGGCGGCCTGGATCCGGACATGGACCGGATGAAGCGTGTTCCACAGGATCACGAGGCCGCCCAGGATGGAGGCGAGAACCGCGGGGATGGAAACCCAGATCTGGTCGGCGGCGAACAGCGAGGGGTTTCCGGGGTCGATGAGGAAAAGCAGGAGGATGGCCGCCATGATCAGCCATGACCGGACCGCTCTCAGCCCGAGGCGTCCGAACACCGCCAGATCGTCCAGCCGGAACAGGTCAACTTCAAGGTGGTCGCGGATCAGCGCCTTGATCTCCCGGCTCTCCCGCGCCACCTCGACACCGGCACGGAAACCGGTGCCATAAAGGGGCGGAGAGACGACCAGGAACCACAGGCCGATCGACTGCATGTAGGTCCAGGGCGCGACCTGCATTGAGACCATGAGGAACAGGTTGAAGGCCAGTCCGGCCAGGGCCCCGGCCAGGAACACGCCCCGATAGGCCGAGCGCCAGCTCATCGGGGCGCCTGCCACCATGCCTGAAATGGCAGGCCCGGCAGAGGGGCTGAGGGCCCGTGCGAGAGCTTCGGACTCCTCCTGCCAGAGGCGGCGACCGGCCTCGGTAAAGGCGATGCCCGCGGTCAGGATGAGACTGAGGACAAAGCCGATCCATGCCACTTGGGGAATGACCCGCTGGCCAGCCTCCTCGACGACCATGGGCGGCCGACCGGTCAGTTCCGCCACCAGCACGTAGAAGCCGTAGGTAAGGACCAGAAGCCCCACCGTGGTCAGCCAGAAACTCAGCGGTGACCGGTCATACAGGTGGAATTCGAACGGCTGGAACCGGTCTGCCGGGCGGGCAGGCCGGGTCACGCCCTCAGGGTGCGGGACAGGTGCGGCGGCGGAAGTGTCCATGGCCGCAAACCTAATCCGTTCCGGCCGCGCTTGTCACCTGATGTCGGGAGGCGTCAATTGGCGTTGGGACGTCCATCCTCGGTCGTCACGTCATCCCAGAACTGTTTCACCTTGTTGAAGAAACCCGCGCTGTCGGGATTGCAGTTCTCCCCCGACAGGTCACAGAACTCCCGCAGCAATTCCTTCTGCCGGTCTGACAGATTGCGAGGGGTCTCGACGAACAGCTCGACCACCATGTCGCCGCGCGGGCCGCCGCGCAGGCGCGGCATGCCCTTGCCACGCAGACGCATGCGCCGCCCCGTCTGGGCACCTTCCGGAATCTTCATCTCCGCCTTGCCGCCCTCGATGGTCGGTACCTGGATCGAGCACCCCATCGCCGCCTGCACCATGGAGGCTGGCGTGCGGCAGTACAGATTGGCCCCGTCGCGTTCGAAAATGTCGTGCGGGCGCACCGAAATGAAGATGTAGAGATCGCCGCGCGGTCCGCCGCGCGCGCCGGCTTCACCTTCGCCGGCGAGACGGATACGCGTGCCGTCCTCGACACCGGCGGGGACGCTGACATTCAGGCTGCGAGTCTTGCGGACCCGGCCGACACCGTCACAATCGGTGCACGGGGTCTTCACGTACTGGCCGCGACCGCCGCACTGGGGGCAGGTCTGCTCCATGGTGAAAAAGCCCTGCGAGCGCCGGATGCGACCGGCGCCATGACAGGTACCGCAGGTCTCCAGATCGGTGCCCGGTTCATTGCCCTGACCGTCGCAGCGTTCGCAATGCATCGCGGTCGGGACCTTGATGGTGGTGTCCTTGCCGTTGAAGGCCTCTTCGAGGGAGATCTCGAGATCGTAGCGCAGGTCGGAGCCGCGGGCCGGCCCGTGATTGCGGCCACCGCCGCGGCGACCGCCCGCACCTCCCATACCGAAGGCCTCGCCGAAGACCTGTTCGAAAATATCCGCAAACTCGGCCGAACCGGCCGCGCCGCCGAACGGCCCCTGACCGCCGCCATGGCCACCGCCGTTCTCGAAGGCCGCATGACCCATGCGATCATAGGCAGCGCGCTTGTCGGCATCGGACAGCACGGCATAGGCCTCGCCGACTTCCTTGAAATGGGCTTCCGCGTCGGCGTCCCCCGGATTGCGGTCCGGGTGATACTTCATGGCCAGCTTGCGATAGGCGCTCTTCAGGGCCTTGTCGTCGACGCCGCGCTGGACGCCCAGGATTTCGTAATAGTCGCGCTTGCTCATTGCATTTCACCATCGGGCAGAACGAACACGGCGTTCTGTCGCATCTGTCGTGCCAGCTGATAGCCGTGTGCCCGGCACACGCCGCTGGCGCCATCTTCGAGATCCGCGTCATGTCGCGTCTCGAGCAAAATCATCTTGGGCCACAGGTGTCGCGGCGATTCGGCGAAGAAGCCGTTAAGTACCGGCGCCTCATGGCCCTCAATGTCGATCTTCATCGCGTCGACGCGGTCAAGACCGGCCTCGTGGAGCAAATCCAAGAGCGGGCGGACCCGGACGCGGCTCCCTTCCCCGTCTTGCGAGATTTGGACTTCCCCGCGATTGCTCCCTGCGGCCCGCAGGGTGACTTCCCCGTCCACATCGCCCAGCGCGCAATCGAAGACCTGGACGCTGGCCGCGTCTGACGTGGCCAGGTTGAACTCCAGCCGGCGCCGGTTCTCCGGATCCGGTTCAATGGCAACCACCCTTGCTGTGCGACCCAGAACGGCCGCATCGGCCAGGACCGACAGCGTGTAGAAGCCGGCATTGGCACCCGCATCGACGAAGTTGAAACGGTCATCAGCGGGCAGCGCTTGAATGGCCTCCCGCAAGCTTTCCCGCTCGGCCGGGTCCCAATTGCCGGCTCCGGCGAAAACCCGCTTCTCGCACCGGTTGTCGCGCAAGTGCAGCCGGGCAAACTGTCCAGGAAAGACCTCGACGTCGGCAAGGTTGCGACCGCCCGCCATCAGAATGCGGCGCACGATTGACTCCGCAGTGCGCCGAACCGCCTTTCCAGGCAATGCCATGGGCAGGCGGCGCAAGCGCTCAAGCGCCGGCGACAGGGCAAAGGCGCCGAACGGCGCACGGTGGGGATCGGGACTCGTCATGGTCGTTTCGCCGGACGCCATGGGCGAGGGGCCCGGAGCGTTGGTGTCCATCGCTCCGGGCCCGCTCACTCAGGAGTCCTTCTTGGCGTCGTCGTCGACCTCGGAGAATTCGGCGTCGACAACATCATCGTCACCCTTGTCCCCGGACGTCGCTTCGGCGTCGTCGCCGCCTTCGGCCTGCTGGGCCGAGTAGATGGCTTCGCCGAGCTTCATCGAGGCCTGGACGAGCGCCTGGGTCTTGGCCTGGATGGCTTCCACGTCGTCGCCTTCCTTGACCTCCTTGAGCTCGTTCAGCGCAGTCTCGATGGCTTCCTTGTCTTCCGACGGGACCTTGTCGCCGAACTCTTCGAGCTGCTTCTCGGTCTGGTGCACGAGGGCCTCGGCACCATTGCGCGCTTCGACGAGCTCTTTCTTCTTCTTGTCCGCGTCGGCATTGGCCTCGGCGTCCTTGACCATCTGGTCGATGTCCTCATCGCTGAGGCCACCGGAGGCCTGGATGCGGATCGCCTGCTCCTTGCCGGTCGCCTTGTCCTTGGCCGACACGTTGACAATGCCGTTGGCGTCGATGTCGAAGGTGACCTCGATCTGCGGCAGGCCGCGCGGTGCCGGCGGGATGCCGACCAGGTCGAACTGGCCGAGCAGCTTGTTGTCGGCCGCCATTTCACGCTCACCCTGGGACACGCGGATGGTCACCGCGGTCTGGTTGTCGTCGGCGGTCGAGAAGACCTGGGACTTCTTGGTCGGGATCGTGGTGTTGCGCTCGATCAGGCGGGTGAACACGCCACCCAGCGTCTCGATGCCCAGCGACAGCGGGGTCACGTCGAGCAGCAGGACGTCTTTCACGTCGCCCTGCAGCACGCCGGCCTGGATGGCGGCACCCATGGCCACCACCTCGTCCGGGTTGACGCCCTTGTGCGGGTCACGGCCGAAGAAGCCCTTCACCGATTCCTGGACCTTGGGCATGCGGGTCATGCCGCCGACCAAGACCACATCGTCGATATCCGAAGCCGACAGGCCGGCATCCTTCAGGGCCCGCTTGCACGGCTCGAGGGTGCGCTTGACCAGGTCTTCAACCAGGGCTTCCAGCTTGGCGCGGGAGAGCTTGATGTTGAGGTGTTTCGGACCCGACGCGTCAGCCGTGATGAAGGGCAGGTTCACTTCGTAGGACGAAGCGGAGGACAGTTCCTTCTTGGCCTTCTCGGCTTCTTCCTTGAGGCGCTGGAGGGCCAACTTGTCCTGCTTCAGGTCGATGCCGTTCTCTTTTTTGAACTCGTCCGCGAGATACTCGACAATGCGCATGTCGAAGTCCTCACCACCGAGGAAGGTGTCACCATTGGTGGCCTTCACCTCGAACACGCCGTCGCCGATCTCCAGGACGGAGACGTCGAACGTGCCGCCGCCGAGGTCATAGACCACGATGGTCTTGTTCTCGCCCTTGTCGAGGCCGTAGGCTAGGGCCGCCGCGGTCGGCTCGTTGATGATGCGCAGGACTTCCAGGCCGGCGATCTTGCCGGCATCCTTGGTGGCCTGGCGCTGGGCGTCGTCGAAATAGGCCGGAACCGTGATGACGGCCTTCTCGACCTTCTCGCCGAGATAGCTTTCCGCCGTTTCCTTCATCTTCTGCAGCGTGAAGGCAGAGATTTCGGCGGGCGAGTACTTCTTGTCGCGGCCCTGGACCCAGGCGGCATTGTTTTCCGACGGCACGATCTTGTAGGGGACCATGTCGACGTCCTTCTTGACCGTCGGGTCATCCATGACGCGGCCGATCAGGCGCTTGATGGCGAAGAAGGTGTAGTCGGGGTTGGTGACCGCCTGGCGCTTGGCCGGCTGGCCGATCAGGCGTTCGCCGTCTTCGGTGAACGCCACCACGGACGGGGTCGTGCGGGCGCCTTCGGAATTCTCGATGACCTTGGCCTGGCCGTTTTCCATGACCGCGACACAAGAGTTCGTGGTGCCAAGGTCGATGCCGATAACTTTACTCATGGATCGTCTCTCCGTTTTGTCCAAGCGGGACCGGCTCGGTCGTGTCCCGGCCTTCAACAGAAGCACCGGGCATTCCGCTCACCGTCCCCTTCGGGATCGTCATGTACTGGTCCGGTGTTGCCCCACCGGTCGTGGTTCAAAGGTGTCGCCGGGACAGGCCCCGCGTCTGCAAGGCGATTTAGGAAGGCCGGCCGGAGTGCGCAAGGGCCGGAGCGCAAGCGATGCACAATTGCGTGAGCGATTTTTCAGTGCGCGCCGCGTCTGCGGCACATTGGCGGGTGGAAGAGGCGCGTCCGGGACGCCATGTTGGCTCCATGAGCACGCCTTTCTCCCTGCCCGACGGTTTTCGCTACTTGCCCGGCCGCATCGACCGGGCAGCCCAGCAAGAACTGGTCGACACGGTTGTCGGGGTTCAGGCGGAAACCCCCTTCTGGCGCCCCTCCATGCCGCGCACGGGCAAGCCGCTCTCGGTGCGCATGACCAATTTCGGACCGCTCGGCTGGGTGACCGACAAGGACAAGGGGTATCGCTACGAGCCGGCCCACCCGGAAACCGGCACCCCCTGGGCGCCGATTCCGCCGCTCCTCCTCGAACTGTGGGAGGAGTATGCCGGCTATCCGGCCGCGCCCGAGGCCTGTCTGGTCAACTGGTACGCACCTGAGAGCCGCATGGGCATGCATGTCGACCTCGACGAGGCGGCCACCGACGCCGCCGTCATCTCGGTCTCGCTCGGCGACAAGGCGCGCTTCCGCATCGGCGGTCCGCAGCGCGGCGGCCGCACCGGCTCTATTGTCGTGTCGTCCGGCGATGTCGTGGTGCTCGGCGGCGCCGCCCGCCGCTGCCATCACGGTGTCGACCGGATCTATCCGGGCACCTCGACGCTCCTGCCACGGGAGTATTTCCCGGACGGCGGGCGGATCAATCTGACGCTGCGGCGGGTCAACCTGGCCTAGGCCTGCATCGGTAGGTGCCGGACTTCCTCGCCCTCTTCGTCCGGTGGCATGAAGTCCATCGTGTTCATCGGCCGCGAGCGCCCGTCCGACTGCACGATGCGGACATGCTTGCGGCGCAGCTGACGGGGTTCGGCGACGCCGCAGGAATGGGCGATCATCTCGACATCGTGGCGGATCGTCGTGGCATAGGTCGCCACTTTCTCCGCCTTGTCCTCGACCACCAGGCCGCGTTGCAGCCTCGCGTCATGCGTGGTGATGCCGGTCGGGCACTTGTTGGTGTGGCACTTCATCGCCTGGATGCAGCCGAGGGCAAACATGAAGCCGCGGCCGCACTGGATGAAGTCCGCCCCGGCCGCCAGCGCCCAGGCCACGGCGCCGGGGGTCAGCAGCTTGCCCGAGGCGATGATGCGCACGCGGTCCTTCAGTCCATGCCGGCGCAGGATCTGGGCGGCGATCGGCAGGCTCTCGGAGATCGGCAGCCCGACATTGTCCATCAGCGCCATGGGGGACGCCCCGGTGCCACCATCGCCGCTGTCGATGGTGAAGAAGTCCGGCGCGCTCTCGTGGCCGCGGCGATGGACCTCCTCGCACAGATCCTCGATCCAGCCATACGCCCCGATGGCCGCCTTGAACCCGACCGGCTTGCCGGTGACCTCGCGGATATGGCCGATCAGGTCGAGCAAGTCGCCAATGGTTTCGACATCGAGATGGCGGTTCGGCGAGATCGAGGCCTCGCCGGGCAGGATGCCGCGGATCTCGGCGATCTCCGGCGTCACCTTGGCTGCCGGCAGGATGCCCCCCTTGCCCGGCTTGGCCCCCTGAGACAGCTTGAGCTCGAACATCCGGACCTGCGGGATGTCGGCCATCAGTTTGAGCTTCTCGTCAGACAGCCGGCCCTCGATGTCGCGCACACCGTAATTGGCGGTGCCGATCTGGAAGACGATGTCACCGCCGCCTTCCAGATGCATCGGTGCCAGTCCGCCTTCGCCGGTATTCAGCCAGATGCCGGCCTTGGCCGCCCCGCGCGACAGCGCCTGCACGGCAGGCTTGGACATCGAGCCATAGCTCATCGCGGAAATGTTGAAGAAGGACGGGGCGTCGTAGGGCTCGCGGGCATGCGGCCCGATGCGCAGCGGCTCGGTCGACGCGGCGTGGTCGTCGAGCAGCGGAAACGGGCAATTGACGAAGATCGCTGTCCCGACCGGCGTCATCGGCTTGGTCGAGCCGAAGGGGACAATGCCGAGCTGGCCACGCGAGGCGGAGTACACCCAGTTGCGCTGGGCCCGGTTGAACGGCAGCTCCTCGCGATCCATGGCGAACAGGTATTGCCGCAGATAGACGCCGAGTTCGGACAGCAGGTCGCGCATCCGGCCGACCAGCGGAAAGTTGCGCCGGATCGTGTTGGAGGTCTGGAACCAGTCGATGACCAGCAAGGCCAGGAACACGACGAGGCATAGCGCCAGGCCAAGCAGCAGGATCTGCGTGATCACGACAAGGGCTGTGCCGGCCCAGTCAGGCAGTGGCAACATTCGTGTATCCTCTTACGGCGATCGCGGACGCGAGACCCGGACCCTGTTGCAGTGACCGCCGACTATAACGCGCCGATGGTCCGCTCCGGCAAGCCGGAGATGCGGCTTTGTCCGGCTAGTCCGCGTTTGCCATGCGCGCGACATCGGCGGCGATGGCCTCGGCTCGGTCGAGACGCAGGTCGGCCGACACGTCCGAGGCGCCCAGCTCGAGCTGTCCGGCCTTCCATTGCATCGACATGAAGACACGGGCCCGGCCCGACGGATGGTCGAAGAACACCCATTCTTCCAGCGCTCCGGGTTCGATCTTGCGATAGGAGGACAGCCGCAGGGCCGCGGTGGCGAAACCGTCGGGCGCCCGTGCCGCATTGAGGCCGTAAATGTCGGCCTCCGCCTCATTGGTCCGGATCACCGTGTTGAACACTGGCGTGGTGATCAGGAAGAAGATCGAGATACAGGCGACGAGAAGAGGCAGGCCGGCGACATCGCCAATGCCCGACACACCCCAGTGTTGGCCGAAGCGCCGGTTCACGAAACCGAACAGCCAGTCGGTGAAGGCAAAACCCAGCGCCAGCACGACGCCGAACATGACGAACATCTCGTACAGATGGTTGAGCGCGTAATGGCCCATCTCATGCCCCATGACGGCCAGCACCTCGTCCGGATCGGTATTGTCGACCAGCGTGTCGGACAGCGAGATGCGGGTGGTCCCGAACAGGCCAGAGACATTGGCGGTGATGCGATTGGACTGTCGCGACACGTCGAACACGTAGACATCATCAGCCGGAATGCCGTTGGCCTGCGCCAGCGCCAGGATGTCGTCGCGCAGCTCGCCCTCCGCCATGGGTTGGTAGTCGTTGAACAGCGGCGCGACATAAACCGGCGACACGAAAATCAGGAAGGCCAGGAAGCTGACGGAGAGGGTCGTGCCCCAGATCCACCAGCTCGCCTTGGCGGCGCGGATCACCGCGTAGAGCAGGGTCAGGAAAAGCGCACCGGTGATCATGCTGACAACCAGGGACATGCCCCATTCCGACAGCCAGCCCCCCATTGTCATGGTCGACAGTCCGTAATGATGCTCGCGGAAGAAGCCCTCATACAGGGCCAGCGGCAGGGTGAGCAGGCTGGTCACCAGGAGATAGACCGCGGCGAAGGCGAGTGTGGTCAGCCAGGTCCAGCGCAGCCGGTCCTGCAACCGCGTGCGCAATCCCTTCGCGAACCCGCTGGCCAGGAGCAGCCAGGCGACCCCCAGACCGACCAGGGCATTGACCAGGATGAGCCAGTAACCGCCCTCGAAATAGCTGTCCGAGCGCGCCCGGGCCGCCCCGTCCAGCGTGGCCAGGTAGGCCTGGGTCGCCATTTCGGCGTCGAACCCGGGTGTGCCCGCCAGGCCGGCGAGCTGCGTGATGATCGACATGTTCGGCCTCCCCGCCGGCCCGTGTTCGGGCAAGTTCCGGATTAGGCACAGGTTCGGGCGCAGGGTGTCAAGCCGCTGCCGGTCGGGAGGCGTCGCGGAGCGAAAGATTTCGGTTGCCAGCGGGGCCGGGCAGGCAGAATGTCCGCGCCGGTCAGTCGGCCTGGCCGGTCCTGCCACCCCAGTTTCACTCCGGAGCGTCCCAAGATGTTTGCCCGTAGCGTTTTGATGTCCAGCCTGTCGGCGGCTCTCTTTGTCGGCGTGGCCTTCTCCCAGGCCCTGTCCAGCTCATTCACCGTGGAGAATGCCACGGCGGTGAACATGGTCGCGGTGTACGCGGGCCCCTCATCCAGCCCGGAATGGGGCCCGAACATTCTCGACACGGCCTACATTGCCAGCGGCCAAGCGGTCGTGGTCACTGTTCACAGCGAGACCGGCGAGTGCCTGTTCGATTTCCGCTATGACTTTGCCGATGGCGCCCGCTTCGAGGAATACGGGATCAATATCTGCGCCATCAACGGCCAGACCTTCGTCATCACCGGCAAGTAGGCCCGATGAAAACGGGCGGCACCCGACCTGGGAGCCGCCCGTTCGGCGTTCTCGATGGGCCGGCGTGGCCGGTGCTCACGCCTTGACGTCGACCGAGCCGCCCGTCGACGGACCGTCATCACCGCCGGCCGCTGCCTGGCCCGACGACACGGCGACCATGGCGGCGCGCAGGGTGCGCTCCTTGAGCACGTATCCGGTCTGCATCACGGCAGCGATCTTGCCGTTCGCCTGCTCGGACGGGATCTGGGCCACGGCCTGGTGGACATGCGGATCGAAGGCGTCGCCCGGCTGCGGGTCGACCTTCTTGATGCCGTGGCGCTCCAGCTTGGACAGCAGCGCCTTTTCGGTCATGGCCACGCCGTCGACCAGGTTCTTGATCGTCTGCGGTGCGCCATTGAGCTCGTTCTCGTCAAGCGCCGAAACCGCGCGCGACAGGCTGTCGGCGACGTCGAGCAGGTCCTTGGCGAAGCTGGATACCGAATAGGCCCGAGCGTCGGCCACTTCCTTTTCGGCCCGGCGGCGCGTGTTCTGGGCGTCGGCCAGGGCGCGCAGCTTGTCCTCCTGCAGGCCGGCAATCTCCGCCTTGAGCTGCTCGATCAGGGCCGGACCGGCATCTGCCAGGTCCGAAATGTCAGACCCGGCCTCGGCCTGTTTGGGTTCCGCGGCCGCGGCGCTCTCTGGATTCTTCGGGGCGCCGGCGTCCAGTTCGTCTTCGGTCTTGTTCTCGGTGTCGCTCATCTTTGTCTTTCACTCTCGGTTTCGCGCGCCATCCAGGATCTGGCCCACCACGCGGGCGGTATAGTCGACCAACGGGATAACACGCGCATAGTTCAGACGCGTCGGGCCAATCACACCCAGCGCGCCGATGATTTCCTGCTCGGCATTCATATAGGGAGCCACGATGACGCTTGAACCCGACAGACTGAAAAGCGGGTTCTCGGCGCCGATGAAGAGGCGCACCCCGTCCGCCTCGCGGGCCTTGTCCAGCAGGGTGATCAGGCCTTCCTTGCGTTCCAGGTCCTCGAACAGCATGCGCACGCGTTCCAGGTCCGACGCCGCCTGCACGCTTTCCAGCAGCCGCGCCTGGCCGCGCACGATGAGGGCGCGATCGGCAGTGCCGCCGCCGGCCCACTCGGCCAGCCCCTGGCGCACCAGGCCCTGGGCCGCCTTGTCGAGCTGCGAGCGGTGTTCGGCAATCTCCTGGTCGATCTGCGCACGTGCCTCGCTCAGGCTGCGCCCCTTGAGCCGTGCCGACAGGTAATTGCCGGCCTCGATCAGCGTCACCGGCGGCAGCCCGTCGGGCACGCGCATCAGCCGGTTTTCCACCGAGCCGTCGGCGAACACCAGCACGGCCAGGGCCTCGGACGCCGACAGCGGCACGAACTCCACGTGGCGCAGCGGCGCCTCACGCTTGGGCGTGACCACCAGGCCGGCGCCTCCGGCCAGTCCGCCAAGCAGAGCCGAGGCCTCGCCCAGCAGGTCCTCTGTCGACTTGCGAGACAGCGCCACCTTGCCCTCGATGGCCTTGCGCTCGTCCTCGCTCAGCTCGCCGACCTGCAGCAGCCCGTCGACGAACAGGCGCAGGCCGGCATGCGTGGGCATGCGGCCGGCGCTCGAATGCGGCGCCGTGAGCAGGCCGAGATCGGCCAGGTCCGCCATGGTGTTGCGGATCGAGGCGGGTGACAGGGTGAAGTTTCCCGACTGCGACAGGGTGCGCGAGCCGACCGGCTCGCCGGTGCGCAGATAGGCTTCCACGATCTCCCGGAAGATGTCGCGCATGCGCGCGTCCAGCGCGGCGAGGGTGGATTGCGGTCGGGCTTCGGACATGGCTCTCAATTAAGCGTCCCGGGCGGTCCGTTCAATCACCTTCGACGGACACCTCGCTTGAAGCGCGGCGGCGGGACCGCTAGAGCGTGGGGCCGAACCCACACCCGCCACAGGAAACCTGTCATGAGACCTTATGGACGCGCCGTCGATGCCTTGCGTGAAATCAGCCTTGAAACCGGCGTCTCGGCCTATGCGGAAGGCTCCTGCATGGCGCGTTTCGGCGGTACCCACGTGCTGTGCACGGCCAGTGTCGAGGACAATGTGCCGCCGTGGCTGCGCGGGGGCGGCAAGGGCTGGGTGACGGCCGAGTACGGCATGTTGCCGCGTTCGACGCATACCCGCTCGCGTCGCGAGGCCGCCTCGGGCAAGCAGTCCGGCCGGACCCAGGAAATCCAGCGCCTGATCGGCCGCTCCCTGCGCGCCGTGGTCGATCTCGGCGCCCTCGGCGAGCGCCAGATCACCGTCGACTGCGATGTCATCCAGGCCGATGGCGGTACCCGCACCGCGGCCATCACCGGCGCCTGGGTGGCCCTAAAGCAGGCCATCAACTACCTGAACGAGGAAGGTGTGCTGAAGGCCGAGCCGGTGCACGGCCAGCTCGCCGCCGTGTCCTGTGGCATCGTCGACGGCGAGGCCCGTCTCGACCTCGAATACGAGGAAGACCGCCGCGCCATGGCCGACGCCAACTACGTGCTCACGGCCGGTGGCGGCATCGTCGAGATCCAGGCCACCGCCGAGGACAAGCCGATCAGCCAGGCCGATTTCGACGCCCTCTTCGCCCTCGCCCGCAAGGGTGTCGGCGACCTCTGCGAGCTGCAGAACGAGGCCCTGAAGACCGGCAAGGCGCTGTTCACGCCGGAGGGCTAGGGCGTGTCGGGGACACAGTCCGGATCGGCGGGAAAGGCAGCCTTCACGGCGTCTGCGAACAGCATTTCGTAGGCAACCGGTCCATGGCCGGAGACCAGCTCGACAAAGCGGGCGGCTATGCCGTCCGCTTGCAAGGCCGCGACGACGCCCCGGCTGTCGGCATGGAAGCCGGGTTCGTAAAGGCCGGCACTGATCATTACGTTGATTGGAGCCGCGGGTTGCCCAGCCTCGCGAGCGCTTTCCCATCCAAGGGATGCGCCGGCGACGTGGGCAATCCGGTCGGCCTGCAGCAGTCCTGTAGAGAGGGCCCAGGCCGCGCCGCTGGACGCGCCGAATGTCATCCGGTCCTGCCGTCTTGCCGAGCCGCCTCGGTCTTGGGCGAGGGGCAACAGGTCTTCGATGAGCCATCGCTGATGGAGGTCGAATGAAACGGGATGAGCATTCCAGAGATACTCGCGCGACCTCGCATCACTGGCTGGGCCGCTAAGCCCGTCTACCGCAGGGGCCCCATGCTCCTCGCCCGGCCACAGGCCGACCATGAGTACAGGCTGTGCCTGGCAGCTTGCAGCCAGCGCTTCGGCTATCGGCGCCAGGGTATGTACGCGACCGCCGTCCGCCACGAATATGGTCGGGTATCCGTCAGCAGGGGGCACCCCGGGCGGTAGGTACAGGCTAACCCGGCGATCATGACCATAGACCGTGCTGGGCAGGAGGTGGGCCTCGGCGTGCTCCGACCACGCTCCGGTGCGCGGCGGAGCCGGGCGGGCGTTTGGGCCGCGATAGACCGGACGCGCCGTGAAGGCGTCTCCCTCTGCCGAGACCGGGGGCAACGGCCAGAACGCCAGCACCGCTTCATCCAGCCGGGCGACCTCGTAGGACATGCCCCAGAGCCCGTCGTCAGACAGTCTCTCCATGCTCGTGTGGAACACGCAGCACATCTCGACGGACCCGATCTGCGGGTCGCGCCGGGCGGCCACATGCACCAGGCCCTCATCCAGCCAATAGGCATTGTCCTGCGCGCCCAGCCTGGCCCGGGCCTCTGCGGCCGTGATGGCACCGGCGACGGGGCAAACCGGCGCCGAATCGAGTGCGCACGGCAAAGCCCTGTCCTCTCCGGAATCGTCGGGCTGCGAGGCGGCGACACTTTGAGGGGCAACAGCGACTGCGAGGGTCAACGCGGAGAGCATGGAAGCGAGCGGGAAGCGGGTCAGGCGGGACATTTCGGTCACTCCTGCCCCAAGGCCAGATCGGCGGACGGTTCGCATTCTGGCGTGGCGGGAAACGTGACTTCCAGCGCATGCGCGAACTGCTGCTCAAACGCCAGGGGCGAATGGCCGGAGACGAATCTCTGAAGCTCAACTTGGCCGCCGCCCTCGCGGATCTGCTGCGTGATCCATTCGCTGTGGGCCAGGACCCTCGGCTCAAACAAACCCGCGCTGACCAGAAAGACGGGCTCCGGGCTGACCGTTTCCGCGGCATCGAAGGCCTGCCTCCAGACAAAGGAAGAAGCGCTGGCCGAGCCGAACAGATCAGGGTGCCGCAGAGCCGTGGAAACCGCCCAGGCGGCGCCGTTGGATTTGCCCGATATAAGGCGTTCCGCAGCGACCGTGGACGCCGCATAGTTCGACTCGATGTGGGGCATCACCTCGTCAATCAGGAAGCGTTCATGCGCCGAGAAGCGATCCGGGTCGCGCCCCCACAAATAGTCCGCCGCCCGCAAGCGCGAGCTCTCATGGAGGTCGTCGCCGTCTCGATGTTCGGTCTCGATGCCAACGATGATCACCGCCCGGGCACGGCACTCGGCCGCCAAGGCCTCGGCGATTTCGCCATACCCGTGGGCATTGCCGCCATCCGCCATGTAGACAACCGGATGCGGCCCAGCCCCGGACGGCGGGACATAGATGTTGACCGTCCGGGCGTGATCGAACGCGCGCGGCGGCATGACCTCCCGGATGAGCCGGTCCTCCGGGTACTCCCGCTTGGGGACAGGGGGCGGCGCGTCAGAGCCGAAATAGTGCAACCTGTCATCCCACCGAGCCAGCTCCCGGTCGGCCAGCGGGATGGGCCAGACATCAATAAAGGCCTCGTCCAGTCGCGGAAGCTGGTAGCTGGCGACCCACAGCCCCGGCTCGATGGGCTCCATGTGGGTCTGCAGCGCACAACACATGTGGACCGCGGTGACGTTTTCGGGCCGGCGTGCCGCCACATGCAGGATGTCATCCTCGCGCCAGTAGGCCTGCCAGTCCGACCCCAGCCGCTGACGGGCCTCCTCCGCGCTGATCGCGCCCACGACCTGGCAGAAGGCATGCTCGGCGAGCGTGCACCCTTCACCCCCGCGGGGGTCCAGCAATTCCGCTTCGGTGGGGAATGGTGTGGGGTGCAGGCCTGCGAGCACGACGGTTGCGGCGACTGATAAGACGACATGCATCTGGCGAAAGCTCCACTTCTGCGTCCTTGGTCCCAGATTGCACGTGGAGATATCAATGTTCAAGCGTACAGGGGGAATGCAGCTCGTCGACGTTCGGGGACTAGCTGCGCACCATTTCGGGTTCCCGCCCGGCGTTTGTTGCCCAACTCTTTGCCAACTCGTGAGAAAAATGCCAAAAAAGGCAGACGGCGGGAGCGCGCTGGGGGGCTGGAAATGGCCCGCTCGGCTCACTTGGAAGGGGCAACCGTGCAGGCCCGCTCCCGCCGTCTGATCCGCCCGACATAGCGAGCGAAACCCGTGACCCTGTGTTAGGCCGCGCGCCTATTCGGCCGCGTCGGCGTCGTCCTCCTCGTCCCAGGCCAGCAGGTCGCCGGGCTGGCATCCGAGTTCGCGGCACAGCGCTTCCAGGGTCGAGAAGCGCACGGCCTTGGCCTTGCCGGTCTTGAGGATCGACAGGTTGGCCATGGTGATGCCGACACGGTCGCACAGTTCGGTCAGCGACATGCGGCGCTCGAGGAGCATGCGATCGAGGGTGACGCGAATGGGCATGATGGCGCCTCCCTAAATCGTCAGTTTTTGTTCTTGGCGCATTTTCGCGCCTTCGCGGAACACTTCCGCCATGACCAGGAGCGCGCCGACCGCGAACCAGGCCCCGAGATCGATATTCGCCGCTCCCGTCAGCTCCAGCCCGCCGCCGACCGGCTGGTCCATCAGGGTCAGCGCCATGGCGACAGCGCCCTGGGTGACGTGGCGCAGGATCTGGTAGCCGGCGATCGCTATGGCGATGACCCGGAGGTGCCCGGCATTTTCCGGCACGAAGGGGTCACCGGCGATCAGGGTCGAGAAGATGCGCCGAAGGCGGTCGATAACGACCAGGAAAGCCACCATCTCGGCGACAAAGATCGGATAGACCCAGCCATGGGTGCGAACCCCGTCCAGAATCTGGCCGAGAACGCCCGGTGTGTAGCCGAGGAAGTCCAGCACCAGGGTGGCGGCGGCTGCAAACAATACCAGCGCGGCAAAGAACAGCAGTGCCCAGGCCAGGTACCAGACGATGTCCAGTATGACCTTTATGATCGATGCCAGTGAGCCATGGCCCAGCGTTTTCATGCCTGCCCCTTCCTTCGGATCCGATCGAGGCCTGCGAGCGTTGTGTCCACTCGTCAGGCCTCAACCGTGTGTGCCAATCAAGCTGTTACCGGTGCAATGGCATAGAACGCGCCGACTGCAACCGACAACAGGAGAACCATGTTGATGGCAATCGAAGCGAACACGCGACTGCCGGAATTGTCGGACCTGACCATCTTACTGTTTCCTTTTTTCTGTATCGAACCAAAAACCGTTATTCTCGTTGCGCTTTTGAGTGCGCCGGACGGTGTCTCCGTCCTTGTTGTTTATCGATAAACATAAAAAATGAGCCGCGCAAGCAAAAAATATCGTTTTTCGATATGAATTTTTCGAAATGCGATATGCATGAACCGGAAAGGTAGGCCATGTCGACGACCGAAACCTGGGTGTTAGCGACCCACAATCCCGGCAAGATCAAGGAGTTGGTCGACCTGCTTGAGCCGCACGGGGTGGCGGTCAAAAGCGCAGCCGAGGTCTCCCTGCCGGAACCCGCCGAGACCGAGCCGGACTTCGCCGGCAATGCGGCGTTGAAAGCCCGGGCCGCCTGCGAGGCGACCGGTATGCCAAGCCTGGCTGATGATTCCGGCCTGTCCGTCGATGCCCTGGGCGGGGCACCCGGGATCTATTCCGCCCGCTGGGCGGGGCAGCCGCGTGATTTCGACAGGGCCATGCAGCGCGTCGCCACCGAATTGGAGGAGAAGCCCGGGGCTGACAGGACCGCCCATTTCATCTGTGTCATCGCCCTGGCCCGGCCGGACCGGGAGGTCGAGCTCTACGAGGGCCGCGTCAGCGGCCGCATCGTGTGGCCTCCGCGTGGCAGTGGCGGGTTCGGCTATGACGCGATCTTTCAGCCCGACGGCGAGAGCCGCACCTTTGCCGAGATGAGCCTGCTGGAGAAACGCGCGCTCAGCCATCGTGGCCGCGCCCTCGAGCGCCTTATCGAGGCCGAGTTTTCCTGATGAAGGACCTGGGAAACGCGCTGGGTCTTTACGTGCATTGGCCGTACTGCGCCAGGATCTGCCCGTACTGCGACTTCAACGTCTATCGGCCCAAGGGCGAAGAGGACCTGCTGTTCGGCTCCATCCTGGCCAATCTGGAGCAGTGGCGCGAGATGACCGGTCCCAGCGCCCTGGCCAGCATTCACTTCGGCGGGGGAACCCCGTCGCTGATGACGGCTCGTCAGATCGGTGCCTTCCTGGAGCGGGCCGAGGCGCTCTGGGGATTTGAGACTGGCATCGAGATCGGCCTGGAAGCCAATCCGAATGATGCGGCAGCTTTTCCGGATCTGGCGGCAGCCGGCATCGAGCGGGTGTCGCTGGGCGTGCAAAGCTTTGACAATTCGGCTCTCAAGCAGCTCGGTCGTGATCATGACGCCGAGATGGCCCGCGCCTCCATTTCAGCCGCGCAACACGCGTTCTCGCGCCTTTCCATCGACATGATCTACGCGCGGGCCGGCCAAGGCCTGGACGATTGGCGGGCCGAGCTCGGCGCCGCTCTCGAGCTCGGTCTTGACCACATCTCGCCCTACCAGCTGACCATCGAGGCGGGTACCGCCTTCGGCAAGCGGGCCGAGCGCGGTGAAACCCTGGCCGCCCCGCCCGACTTTGCCGCCGACCTGTTCGAGCTGACCCAGGACATGTGCGCCGATGCCGGCCTGCCGGCCTATGAAATATCCAACCATGCCCGCAGCGTCGCGCACCAGTCGCGACACAACCGGATCTACTGGGAAGGCGGAGACTGGATCGGTGCCGGGCCGGGAGCCCATGGCCGCATCGGGCGGGCCAGCACCGGCGGGCGCGTCGCCACCAGCACGCTGCGGCGACCGCGGGAATACGCCAAGGCGGTGTCAGACGGCACCGGGCGGGCGATCGAACTGGAGCGCCTCGATGCGTCACAGGAAGCGGTCGAACGCATTCTCATGGGCATGCGCCTGACCGACGGCCTCGACCTGGCCCATCTGAACGCCTGCACCGGCCAGTCCGTGGACCCCGATGGCCTGGCCCGGATGACGGCGGAAGGCTTCGTCGAGCAGAGCGGCACCCGGGTGCGTCTCACACCGCAGGGACGCCTCCTGGCAGACGGGGTTTCCGCCCGCCTCGTGCCCTGACCTCAGTTGACCACAGGCTCGAAGGTCTCCGGAGCCGGGTCGATGACCCGGAATCCGCCGGGCTGCAGCTCATAGATCGCCAGGCCGCGATCGATGCGGCCATCGCTGCGGAAACGGAACAGGCCGTCGGCACCGAGGAAGCCCTGCGGGTCTTCGATCGCCGTGCGTGAAAACCCGTCCTCACCGCCATCGAGATGGGCCGCAACGGCCACTGCGTCATAGGCGAGACTGGCGATGCGCGACGGATCATTGCCATAGGCGGCGCGGTAGGCGTTCTCGAAGCGGTCACGGGCATCCTGGCTCGGTCCCGCGAACCAGGCTCCGCGCAGCGCCGGCTCGCGCAGCAATTCGGGGTCCTGCCACAGGCCGGTGCCGAGGAAGCGCACGCGGTTGGGCGTGATATTGCGAGAGATCAGCAGCGGGCCCAGGGCGCGCAGCTTGGTGCCGCTCTCCGGCATCATCACCGCCTGGAAAGGCAGCGGCACTTCCAGGCGCGGCGTCTCGGTGACCGCTTGGTCGCCTGTGCGCGGCGGTGCAAAGCGCCCCTGTGCGAGCCGGGCGGACGCGCTCGACATGGCTTCCACGTCACCGGTGTAGAAAGCCTCGCTATCGATCATGGCGCCATACTGGAGGGACACGTCCTGAAGCGCCGCGTGCACGGCCATGCCGTAGGGCGATTGCGGGCCGATAAAGCCGAAGCGCTCAACGCCCTGGCGGGTGGTGAATTCGACCACGCGCTCCACTTCGATTTCCGGCGGGAAGCTCAGCAGGTAGACCCCATTGCCGGCCGTCGACGTGTCAGTGGTGAAGGCCAGCATCGGAATGCCTGCCTGCCGCGCTACTTGTCCGGCGCCGGACACGGCCGGCCCGAACAGCGGCCCGATAATCATGTCGGCACCATCCTCCACCGCCGCTCGGGCAGCGGAGCGCGCTCCGGCCACAGTGCCTTCGGTATCCTTCGGGATCAGTAGCAAGTCCCCGCCGGCCCGGTCGAACAGGGCCAGCTCGGCGGCCCGCAACAGGCGCAGCGCTTCCGTACGGGCACCTGTGCTTGAGCTGGAAAAGGGCAGCAGGATGGCGATGCGGGCAATGTCCCGATCCGCCATGTGTGGGGGCACCAGTCCGGTGCGTACCGGATCCTGGGGCTCCGGCTCGGGCATAACCGGCTCGGGCGTCGGTTCCGGCTGTTCGACGATCACCGGTGGCGGCGGCGCGGGTCTCGGCGTAGAACCGCAGGCGGCCAGCACGCTGAGCCCGGCCAGGGCGGCCAGACGGGTTGCGAAAACCGCCTCCTTGCCCCGCATTGCGGTTGAGACACACGAAAAAATGACGGAAAGCATGACCGATACACCCAGAAAAATTCTCAGCGAAGCTAGCCGCCGCAGCGCTGGGGGGCAAGCGCTCGACCCCGGTCTCTACCTGGTCTCCACGCCGATCGGCAATCTGCGCGACATCACCTTGCGCGCGCTCGACGTTCTGGGCGCTGCCGACCGCGTCCTGGCGGAGGATACCCGGGTCACCCGCCGCCTGCTCGACGCCCACTCCATTCGCGCCGACCTGTCTGCCTACCACGATCACAATGGCGACCGCGTGCGCCCGGAAATACTCGACGCGCTCGATGGCGGCGCGGTCATCGCCCTGGTCAGTGATGCCGGCACGCCGCTGGTCTCCGACCCCGGGTTCAAGCTGGTTCGCGAGGCCATTGCCCGCAATATTCGCGTCGTTCCCGTGCCCGGCGCGTCTGCCGTCCTGTCTGCCCTGACCATGGCCGGTCTGCCGACGGACAGCTTTGCCTTCGCCGGGTTTCCGCCCCCCAGGGCCGCGGCCCGCGAGGCCTGGCTGGCGGAGTTCCGGCATGTTCCGGGTACCCTCGTCTTCTACGAGGGGGCGTCGCGAGTGGACGCGACCCTGGCCAGCATGGCCAAGGTGTTCGGCCCGCGTCCGGCCGCGGTGTGCCGCGAGCTTACCAAGATGTATGAGGAAGCGCGCCGCGGTACGCTTGCGGACCTGGCCGAGCACTATGCCGGGGCCGGGGCGCCGCGCGGCGAGATCGTCATCGTGGTCGGTCCCCCCGAGGACGACAGCTGGGATGCCGGCCGCATCGATGCGGCACTGGAAAAGGCCCTCCAGGACATGCGCGTCAAGGACGCTGCCCGCGAGGTCGCGCTGGCTTCCGGCTGGAGCCGCCGCGACGTCTATGCCCGTGCCTTGTCGCTCAAGGATGTCGAAACGTGACCCGAGCCCGGCGCCAGGCGGAGCGACGCGGGCGGTGGGCCGAATGGCAGGCAATTGGCTGGCTGGTCCTCAAGGGCTACCGCATTCTCGATCACCGGGCGCGCACCGCCGCCGGTGAAATCGATCTGGTGGCGCGGCGGGGCGAATTCCTGTGCTTCATTGAAGTGAAGGCTCGGGCGAGCCGGGAGGCCGCCCGCCAGTCGGTCGGTTTTCGCCAGGCAGACCGCATCGTGCGCGCCGCATCGCTGTGGATGGCCCGCTACCCGGCTTTCTCTCATCTGTTTCCGCGCTATGACATGGTATTGGTGGTGCCCTGGAGGTGGCCCCGTCACCATCGCGCCGCCTGGGTGCCGGATTATCGGGCCGGCCTCGACCTGCTGTGAGGCATGGCGCATTGAACATCACGGTTTGACAGGCGTTAGGCATGGCGTTGCCAACAAGATCGCCTAATCTGCCCACCACTCGATTCGACGGGAGTTCCGCATGTCACCACGCCCGCTTCGGCTGATCGCCCTGCCCCTCTGCCTGCTCATGGTGCCGGCCTGCTCGACCCTGCAACCGGAGCGCTCTATCGGGCGCCAGTTCGACGACACGAATGCCTCGCTGTCGATCAAGTCGGCCATGCTGAGGTCGGAAGGGTTCGCGCTCGACGGCGTCGACGTCGAAGTGACCGAAGGCATCGCCCTGCTGACCGGCCATGTGCCGCGCGAACGCGACAAGCGCATGGCCGAATGTTTGACCTGGTCGTCCGTTGCCGTGCGCAATGTCGCCAACGAGCTGGTGGTGGGCCCGGCACCGGATGCCCGTACGATTGCCCGTGACAGCACCATTACAGGCCGCGTCAACGCCGCCCTCATCGCCGATCGCGACGTGCGCAGTATCAATTTCAATGTCGAGACCCACCAGGGGCGCGTCTATCTGCTCGGTGTCGCCCGGAACCGGGCCGAGCTTGAGCGAGCCAGCGCCCATGCCGCCCTGGTCGACGGGGTGACTGACGTGGTGTCCTACGTTCGCATCGCCGGCGTCCCCAGCGATTTGCCTTCACGGGGCGAACGCCGTGCCGATGCCTGTGAGGGCGAAGCCCGCCCCGCCGTGGGCAATGCCGATGCGGATCCGGCGCCGGAACTGCTCGGCGGACCAGGAGGCCGATAATGGCGATGCGTATTGCTGTCCAGATGGACCCTGTCGAGCATGTCTCCGTGGACGCGGACACGACATTCGCGCTGATGGAGGAAGCTCAGGCCCGCGGTGCCGAGCTGTTCGTCTATGGCCCTGACCAATTGGCCTGGGACGAGGGGCGGATCACGGCCCGGGCCCGGCCGGTGCGGGTCAAGCATGTCCAGGGCGAGCATGCCGAGCTCGGCGAGGTTCGGGTTCTGGACCTGGCCGAGGATGTCGATGTCGTGCTGATGCGCCAGGATCCGCCCTTCGACATGGCCTACATCACCGCGGCCCACATTCTGGAAGGCCTGAAGGGTCGCACCCTGGTGCTCAATGACCCCGAATGGGTACGCTCCAGTCCGGAAAAGATCCTGCCCCTCGATTTTCCCGAACTGATTCCGCCAACCCTTATCAGCCGCGACCCGGTGGCACTGGCTGAGTTCAGGGCCAGGCATGGCGATATCATCGTCAAGCCGCTGTACGGCAATGGCGGGGCCGGCGTGTTCCGGCTCAAGCCGGGCGATGGCAATTTTGCCTCCCTGCTGGAAATGTTCTTTGGTCTGTCCCGCGAGCCGGTGATTGCCCAGGCCTTCCTGCCGGCAGTCGAGAAGGGCGACAAGCGGATACTGATCATCGACGGCGACCCGGTGGGCGCCATCAATCGCGTTCCGAAGAAGGGTGAGACCCGGTCCAACATGCATGTCGGCGGGGTCGCCGAAGCCTCCCAACTCGACGCCGATGATATCCGCATCTGCGACGCCATCGGGCCCGTGCTCAGGCAGCGCGGACTGATGCTGGTCGGCATTGACGTGATTGGCGGGAAGCTGACGGAAATCAACGTCACTTCTCCGACCGGTGTCCAGGAATTGAAGCGCTTCTCCGGCGTCGACACCTGCGCTGTGTTCTGGGACCGCGTGGAAGAAAAACTGTCCTGACCTGCCACACGCTTGACGTGTGTGCGTAAATCGTTCAGTCTTTGTTCACGATATGGACCGAAATCCTGTTCCGGCTGTGGAAAACCTTTCATTAACCAAAGGTTAGGAAATGGCGGCCCGGGTTTCGCGGAGTCTGCGGCCCGCTGCCGGCCTTTCATCGGCAGGATTTCTCGGGCCCAGGCACCTGTGCCATGTCTGTGAAAAACGGGGGCTGTCATGGCTGCGCGCACCACATCTGTGGCGTTCGAGGGGGCGGAAGCCCGTCTCGTCGACGTTCAGGTTCAGGTTGCAGGCGGTCAGCAGCCGATCTTCTCCATCGTCGGGCTGGGGGACAAGGCGGTGACGGAAAGCCGCGAGCGGGTGCGGGCGGCCTTCGCTTCGCTGGGGCTGTCGCTGCCGTCCAAGCGCCTGATCGTCAACCTGGCCCCCGCCGACCGGCCCAAGGAGGGCTCGCATTTCGACCTGCCCATCGCCCTTGGTGTGCTGGCCGAGCTGCAGATTCTGCCCCGGGACGCGGCCGAGAAGCACCTCATCTTCGGCGAGCTCGAGGGCGACGCTCACATCCGTTCGGCGCCCGGTGCGCTGCCTGCGGCGGTGGCCGCCAGCGCTGCAGGCCTGTCGCTGATCTGCCCGGAGGCCTGTGGCCCCGAAGCCGCCTGGGCCGGGTCGGAGCTCGACATTCTCGCGCCGGCGACGCTGATCCAGCTGATCAATCACTTCAAGGGCACCCAGGTCCTGAGCCGGCCCTCCCCAGGCGAGCTGATCGACGTCGCCACCGGGCCGGATCTCAAGCAGGTCAAGGGCCAGGAGAGCGCCAAGCGGGCGCTGGAAATCGCCGCCGCCGGCCAGCACAATCTGCTGATGGTCGGCCCGCCGGGCTCGGGCAAGTCGATGATGGCCGAGCGCCTGCCCGGCCTGCTGCCGGGACTGGAGCCGGAAGAATTGCTCGACGTCTCGATGATCCACTCGGTGGCCGGCCTGCTGGAGCGTGGGCGCCTGACACGTACCCGCCCGTTTCGCGCGCCGCACCATTCCGCCTCCATGGCCGCCATGGTGGGTGGGGGCATGAAGGCCAAGCCCGGCGAAGCCTCACTGGCCCACCGCGGCGTGCTCTTCCTCGACGAATTGCCCGAGTTTCATCCGCAGGTTCTCGACAGTTTGCGCCAGCCCCTGGAAACCGGCTCCATCACCGTGGCCCGGGCCAATGCCCACATCGTGTACCCCGCCCGCTTCCAACTCGTCGCCGCCATGAATCCGTGCCGTTGCGGTGGCGGGGCCGACGGCACGTGTCGACGCGGCCCGCGCTGTGCCGGCGACTACCAGGCGCGCCTGTCCGGCCCGCTTCTCGACCGCATCGACCTGCAAATCCACGTTCCGGCCGTGACCCCCGCCGACCTCGCCTTGCCGGCCGCTCAGGAGGGCAGTCGCGAAGCCGCGGCCCGGGTCGCGGCTGCCCGCGCGGTGCAGATGGAGCGCGGGGCCCTGAACGCGCACCTGGCCACCGACCGGCTCGACATCGTGGCCGAGCCCGACCGGCCCGGTCAGGCCCTGCTCAACGCTGCCGCCGACGCGCGCAATCTCACCGCCCGTTCCTATCACCGGGTGCTGCGGGTCGCGCGCACCATTGCCGACCTCGAAGGTGCCGAGGCGGTGCGCCGCGTCCACATCGCCGAGGCGCTCGCTTGCCGTCAGGGCCTGGCCCATGCCACTGGCGCATCGGCCCGGGCCATCGGCGCGCAATAGGTTGAATTGTCGGCAATCCGGGCCTTCCGCGTAGCCTGATCTTAACTTCGCCCTGTCAGGCTCGCGCGCGAGATGGCCCAGAAAAAGAAACCCGCCAAGCGCCCGGCGCGCGCACCGAAGCCCCAGCCCCCCGTGTTCGACGCGGCGGCGGCGGAGCTTGAGGGCTTGTTGATGACCGCGCTCGACGCGGCCGGGGAGCTGGTGCTGATCCGCGGCTATTCCGGCTGCGTGCAGCACGTCAACCAGGCCTTCATGGACACGTTTGGGGGCAGCCGTGCCGACTGGGTCGGGCGCTGGTTCTCAGTCGCTCCTCCGGCCACGGGCGACAATGCCCGGCGCTACGAAATGCTGATGCGGACCCGCCGCGGCCCGCTGTGGATCGAGTGGGACGAGCGCGTCCTGCCGGGCGAGCGCGGGGTGATTGCTGTTGGCCGTGATGTCACCCAGCGCCGCGAGGCACATGAGGATCTTGAGGCCTCGCAGCGTGCCAAATCGCTGTTCTTCGCTGCGGTCACACACGAGCTGCGCACGCCTCTGGCCGGTACGCTGGGCATGACCCGGCTGCTTGAGACCACCGAGTTGAAGCCAGACCAGGCCGATTATATCCGGTCCATCGCTGCCTCGGCGGACCATGCGCTGACCATGGTGGACGATATTCTCGACCTGTCGCGTCTCGAGGCCGGCAAGCTGGACCTGCGTCCGGAATCCGTCGATCTCGCCGAGCTGGTCCGCGAAACCGTCGATCTGGCGGCTCCTCGGGCGCATGAAAAGGGCCTCGAGATCTGTCTTGTCCAGTCGGCGGGAGCGCCGATCCGGATAGAAGGCGACGCCGCCCGTATCCGCCAGCTCCTGTTCAATCTCATCGGCAATGCCGTGAAGTTCACCAGCCAGGGCGGCATTCGTGTCGAGATCGCCAACGCGCCTGACGGCGACGGGCAGCCGCGCCCGGCATTGTTCGTGGTCGATACCGGTCCGGGCATATCGGAAGCCGACCAGGCCAAGCTGTTCGAGCACTTCGAGCGCGGCGCGGCCGAGCGCGAGGGCCGCGAGGCCGGCGCGGGCCTCGGTCTTGCCATGGTGCGGCGCCTGGTCGAGGCGATGGACAGTTCGATGGGCGTCGAAAGCCGCCTCGGTGAAGGCTCGAAGTTCTGGGTCGTGCTCGACCTGCCAGTACACGAGTGTTTCGACGCCACGCCCCTGGCCGACCAGCGCTTTGCCGTGGCCTCGCCGGATCCGACCCTTCGGGCGGCACTCGCCGACCAGCTGCGCGCGCTCGGCGGCGACGCCGTCGAAATCGCCCGCGTCGATCAGCTGGAAGCCTCGACCGGCCGCACCCTGCTGCTGGACGCGGTTTGGTCAGGCCGGGCCCGTCGTGTCCCGGCCCGCCAGGTCTGGGGACTGGTCACGCCAAACGAGAAAGACGATTTCATCGAGGACCTCCCGGACGGCATCGAGGGCTGGCTGGTCAAGCCGGTAAGGACGGCAAGCCTGATCGAGCGCCTGGCACCGGAAGCCGTCGTCGCGACCGAAGCTGTACCAGGCCCGGAGGCGGCCGGCGCCGCTCCGGACCTGTCCGGACTGCGCATCCTGGTCGCCGAAGACGACCCCGTGAACGCCCTGATCGCCCGAAAATGCCTGGAAGACCTGGGCATCGAGGTCAGCCTGGTGGCCGATGGAGAGGCCGCGCTTGAAGCCCTGAAGGCCGAGACCTTCGACGCCGCCATGCTCGACCAGCGCATGCCGGGCCTCGACGGCCCGGACCTGGCCCGCGCCGTCCGCAAGGCCGGCCGCGGCCTGCCATTGATCGCCGTCACCGCCAACACCACCGAGGCTGACCGCTTGCTGTGCCTGGACGCCGGCATGGACGACTTCCTCACCAAGCCGCTGGATCCGGCCCGCCTCGCCGCAGCGCTGGGCCGCTTGTGCCGGTCGGGAAAGCAAGCCAGTCTGGGCGCCTAACCGCTCCCACCTGACAGGTTTTTCCAATGGCCGAGCTGGCGTCCTCCACACCGCGTACCTGGCAACAGACCGTTCGGGTATATGGTCGGCCGCTCATGCTGGCGATGCTGGTTCTGGGCTTTGCTTCCGGCTTGCCCCTGATGATGGTGTTCTCGAAGCTTTCCTTCTGGCTGCGTGATGCTGGCATCGAGCGCTCCACCATCGGCTTCTTCTACTGGGTGACCCTGTCCTACACGCTCAAACCCCTGTGGGCGCCGGTCGTTGACCGGCTTCCCATTCCCATCTTGACCGCTGCGTTGGGCAAGCGTCGTTCGTGGATGATGATTGCCATTCTGGGCACCATGGCCGGCTTGGCGATCATCGCCTTCGCGAACCCCGCCGAAGGCTTGTTGCTGACCGCGCTAGGCGCTTTTATCCTGTCCTATTCAGGGGCCACGCTGGACATCTCGATTGATGCCTGGCGCATCGAGTCCGCGCCGCGCGAAGAGCAGGCCAACATGGCCGCTGCCTATGTCCTCGGTTACCGCGGGGCCATCATGTTCTCCGGTTTCGGCCTGGCTATTTCGGAATGGACCAACTGGACCATCTCCTTCCTCGTCATGGCTCTGACCATGGGCATCGCCGGCTTGCTCGTCCTGCTCATGAAAGAGCCTGAGCACGCCTATCGCGAGCCGGATCGCCAATCTTTCGGGCGGCGCGTAAAGGACGCCATCGTCGAGCCCTTCAAGCAGTTCTGGGATCGTCTCGGGAGCTGGATTGTTCCGGTCTTCCTGCTTGTCGCCTTCTACCGCCTCAGCGATTTCACCATGGGTGTCATGGCCAGCCCGCTATATTCCGATCTCGGCTTCGACCGGGCGATTGTCGGCGGAATTCAGAGTGGTCCCGGCGTGGTGGCGACGATCGCAGGCGGCTTCCTCGGCGGCTTGATCGCCTATCGGTTCGGGGTCCTGAGGGCCATGCTGCTCGGGGCGCTGATCACCTTTGCCACCAATGCCGCCTTCGCCTGGCTTGCGGCCACAGGCAATTCCGATTCAGTCGGGCTCCTCGCCTTCGTGATCAGTGCCGACAATATCGCAGCCGGCTTCGTCGGCACGGCATTCATCGCCTACCTGTCTTCGCTCACCGACCCTCTCAACGCGGCCACCCAGTACGCCCTGCTGTCGTCGCTCTATGCGCTGATCAACAAGTTCATCGCCGGGTTCTCCGGCGTCATGGCGGACGCCATCGGCTATGTCAGCTTCTTCCTCGTAACCGCCAGCTATGCTCTACCTGCGGGCCTCCTGATCCTGTTCATCATGCTGCGCGGCACTCCGGCAGCCAAGGGGACCTTGGAGCACCAGGTGCCAGCCAAGCCAGACTGATTGTGCGCCCGATCATCGGGGAGCACGACTGGCAATCGCCGTATCGTTTGAAAATAGATTGTACAAGCCGCCGAAATGGCGTGGCTAAAAACAAGTTAATTTCGAATTCAGGCCGCCGGACCGAAAGGTATTTTGTCTACCTATGCCACTTTTTGTTTGACCCCCGCTTGGCCGCTTGCCACCCTTCGGTGGTACAGCGTCCCGGTTTAAGTCGGGGCGACAATCTACAGGGGAATAGACATGGCCAAGAAGGGCAAGCTCAGCCGCCGCTCATTTTTGACCCGCGTGGCGGGCGGTGCCGCCGTGACGGGCGTTGTCGGAACCGCCGCTGCCGCTGCGATCATCCAGGGACGCACTGATGCCGACAGTGGCAATAGTTCGGATCCGGCGGGAAGCGGTCGGACCGGGATCACCGATTCTGACAGCGGCAGCTATGCCGATCAGGCAGGCCGCGGCACCGGCGCTACGGGATTGACCGATAGCGATAGCGGTGGCTGCGCCGACAATGCCGGGCATGGTCGGGGCAATACCGGCATGACCGACAGCGACAGCGGGAGCTGTGCCGACCCGAGCGGGCGTGGCCGCGGCGGCCGCTAACACGCCGCACGCAGGTCGGTTGAAGGCGACCCGGCCGGACTTGGGCCCGGCCGGTCATCTGCCTTATTCCGCGACCGCCGTCTCGACCTCGTGCTTCTCCGGGTCGTAGGCGGCCAGCGCGGCCAGCGTGGTGATCTCGCTCACCGACGCCCCGAGGCGGGCGATCTGGACCGGTTTTTCCACCCCGAGCAGCATCGGCCCGATGACCGTGGCGCCGCCGGCCACGCGCAACAGCTTGGTCGAGATCGAGGCGGCGTGGATGGCCGGCATGACCAGCACATTGGCAGGGCCCTTGAGGCGCGAGAACGGGTAGAGCGCACGATGGGCCGGGTCGAGCGCCACATCGACATTCATCTCGCCCTCGTATTCGAAGTCGACGCCGCGCTGGTCAAGGATGCGCACGGCTTCCTGCAGCTTGTCCGAGCGCTGGCCCTCGGGATTTCCGAAGTTCGAGTAGGACAGGAACGCCACGCGAGGCGTGAACCCGAAGCCCTTGGCAGCGGCTGCCGCTTCCTCGGCAATATCGGCCAGGGCGTCGGCATCCGGGAATTCGGAGATGTTGGTATCGGCGATGAACAGGGTGCGGTTCTTGGCCAGGGCCAGCGACATGCCGATGACGCGCTGTCCGGCGGCCGGGTCTAGCACCAGGCCGACATCGGCGAGGGCGGCGGCATAGGAGCGCGTCGTACCGGTCACCAGGCCGTCCGCATCGCCCAGCTTGACCATGCAGGCGGAGAACACGTTGCGGTCATTATTGACCATGCGCTGAACATCGCGCTTGAGATAGCCTTGCCGTTGCAGGCGCCCGTACAGGAAGTCGGCATAGTCGGCATTGCGCTCCGACAGGCGGGCATTGACGATCTCGATGGCGTCTTCCGGCACTCCCACCAGGCGCATGTTGGCCCGCGTGATCTCCTCGCGCCCGACCAGGATGGCCTTCCCCAGCTCCTGGTTCTGGAAGGCCCAGGCAGCGCGGATCACCGACGGTTCCTCGCCCTCGGCAAACACGATGCGGCGGCCATAGCCCATGACCGCGCCCTGGATGCGCTGCAGCAATGCCGCCGTCGGATCGAGCCGGCGAGCCAGCGAGGCGCGGTAGGCGGCCATGTCGGGGATCGGGCGGCGCGCTACGCCGGTATCCATGGCGGCCTGGGCCACATAGGGCGGCACATAGGAGATCAGGCGCGGATCGAAGGGCGAGGGAATGATGTAGTCCTTGCCGAAACTCGGCCGCGAGCCGTGATAGGCGGCCGCCACCTCGTCCGGCACATCCTCCTTGGCCAGCGCCGCCAGGGCATGCGCGGCGGCGATCTTCATCTCTTCATTGATCGTGCGCGCCCTGACATCGAGGGCGCCGCGGAAGATGTAGGGAAAGCCGAGGACGTTGTTGACCTGGTTGGGATAATCGGAACGTCCGGTAGCGATGATGGCATCGCCGCGCACGGCGCGCGCCGCTTCCGGCGTGATCTCCGGGTCCGGATTCGCCATGGCAAAGATGATCGGGTCGGCGGCCATCGACTTGACCATGTCCGGGGTCAGGGCCCCGGCCACCGACAGGCCGAGGAAGCAGTCCGCCCCGTCGACCGCCTCGGCCAGTGTCCGCTTGTCGGTCTCGGCCGCGTGGGCGGCCTTCCACTGGTTGAGATTGTCACGCTCGGTGTGGATCACGCCCTTGCTGTCGCACAGCAGCGCGTTTTCCGACTGCACACCCATCGCCTTGAGCAGTTCCAGCACGGCGATACCGGCGGCGCCGGCGCCGTTGACGACGACCTTGAGGTCCTCGATCCGCCGGTCGGTCAGCTGGCATGCATTGATGATGCCGGCGGCGGAGATAATGGCGGTGCCGTGCTGGTCGTCGTGAAATACCGGAACGTCGAGCAGTTCGCGCAGCTTCTGTTCGACGATGAAGCTTTCCGGGGCGCTGATGTCTTCCAGATTGATGCCGCCGAACGTGTTGCCGATGCGCTTGACGCACTCGATGAAGCCGTCTGCGTCCTCGTCCTCGACCTCGATGTCGATGGCGTCGATATCGGCAAAGCGCTTGAACAGAACCGCCTTGCCTTCCATCACCGGCTTCGAGGCCATGGCGCCGAGATTGCCGAGACCCAGGATCGCCGTGCCATTGGAGATCACGGCGACCATGTTGCCCTTGGAGGTATAGTCATAGACCTTGTCCGGATCCGCCGCGATCGCCTTCACCGGGGCGGCGACGCCGGGGCTGTAGGCGAGTGACAGGTCCCGCTGCGTCGCCATCGGTTTGGTCGGTGCGAGGGCCAGCTTGCCGGGCACTGGGTCCTTGTGGAAGGCCAGGGCGTCTTCGTCATCCACGTGGCTGGTCCTGTCGCTCATTCCCGGCATCCCTGCTTGAATTTCTGTCTCACCGAAGCTAGCGCTCTAGCCGCTTCGCATCCTTGCACGCAAGGTGAAACCTCGCCACGGTCCCGTTCATGAACGCCCATTCTGCCCTTACCGTCCCGGTCGATCGGGAGTTTCCGTCCGCCGAGGGCGCCACGCCGATGATGCAGCAATTCCTCGAACTGCGCGGTCAGGCGCCGGGTGATGCGCTGCTGTTCTATCGCATGGGCGATTTCTACGAATTGTTCTTCGACGATGCCGTGCGGGCCGCCGCCGCTCTTGACATTGCCCTGACAAAACGGGGCGAGCACCAGGGTCAGCCCATCCCCATGTGTGGCGTGCCGGCGGCCACCGCGGAAGCCTATCTGGCGCGCCTCATCAAGGCCGGCTTCAAGGTCGCTGTCGGCGAACAGACCGAGGACCCGAAGGCCGCCAAGGCACGCGGTTCGAAATCCGTTGTGCGTCGCGAGATTACCCGCATTGTCACGCCGGGCACCCTGACCGAGGACAGCCTGCTCGATCCGCGCCGTTCCAACCGCCTGGCCGCTCTTGCGCAACTGCCGAATGGTGAAGTGGCGCTGGCCTGGGCTGACGTCTCCACCGGCGATTTCGCGGTCTCTGCAGTGGCCGCCACGGCGACAGCGGCCGAGCTGGCGGCGATGGCGCCGGCGGAGTTGCTGGTCGAGGAAAGCCAGTTTGCCGAGGCGGCCTCCATCGCCCCTGCCATTACCCTGACACCGCTGCCACGCGCCAAGTTCGACTCCGGTTCCGCCGAGCGCCAGCTCAAGGCCCAGTTCGGGGTCCAGGACCTGTCCGCCTTCGGCCAGTTCGGCAAGGCTGAACTGGCGGCCCTTGGCGCCCTGCTCGATTATCTCGCCCTGTCCCAGGCCGGTGCCCCGGCCCGCCTCAGCGCGCCGCGCCAGGCAGTCGAGGGCAGCGTCCTGATGATCGACCCCGCGACCCGGGCCAGCCTCGAGATCGAGCGCACCTTGTCAGGATCGCGTCAGGGTTCCCTGCTGGATGCCATCGACCGCACGGTCACCGCTCCCGGTGCGCGCCAACTGGCCGACCGCCTGTCGCGCCCGCTGACCGATGCCACGCGCATCCATTGCCGGCTCGACGCCATCGCCTTCTTCCTCGAACACACCGTGTTGCGCGAGGATGTGAGATCGCGCCTCAAGGCCGCCGGCGATGCCGAGCGGGCGCTGTCGCGCCTGCTCCTGGGGCGCGGCGGGCCGCGCGACCTGAAAGCCCTGTCGGCGGCGCTGCAGGAGGGCGAGCAGATTGCTGCGCGCATGCTCCGCGAGGCGCTCGACACGCCGCCGGACGACATTTCCGAGGCGCTGCGTTCGCTCAATCTCGCTGACAAGCCCGACCTCGCCGCGCTGATCAACGACCTGGAGCGCGCCATCGTCGACGAGCCTCCCCTGCAGGCCCGCGACGGCGGATTCGTGGCCCCGGGCTGGCGCAGTGATCTCGACGAGGCCCGCGAACTGCGCGATGCCTCGCGTCGCATTGTCGCCGGTTTGCAGGCGACCTATGCCGAGGCCACCGGCGTTTCCACGCTCAAGGTCAAGCACAACAATGTCCTGGGCTATTTCGTCGAGGTCACGGCGCGGCATTCCGACGGGCTGATGGCCAGCGAGGATTTCATCCATCGCCAGACCATGGCCAATGCGGTGCGCTTCACCACAACCGAACTGGCCGACCTGGAAGCGCGCATCGCCGGTGCCGCCGACCGCGCCCTGGCAATGGAGGGCGAAGTCTTCGAGGCGCTGCGCGAGCGTATCGAGGCGGAGTCCGAAAACACTCGCTCTGCCGCCCGCGCCCTGGCCGAAATCGATGTGGCCTCGGCGCTCGCGGAATGGGCCGAGGAGAGCGACGCTGCCAGGCCACAAGTTGATGATTCAACGTGCTTTCATGTGTCCGGCGGGCGTCACCCCGTGGTCGAGCGGGCGCTCCGGAAGTCCGGCGATGGCCGCTTTACCCCCAATGACTGCCAACTCGACGGGGCCGGCCGGGACGGGCCGCGTCTGAGCTTTGTCACCGGCCCCAACATGGCCGGCAAGTCGACCTTCCTGCGCCAGAACGCGCTCATCCTGATGCTCGCGCAGTCAGGCTGCTATGTCCCGGCTCGCGAGGCCCGCATCGGACTTGCCGACCGCCTGTTCTCGCGCGTCGGTGCGGCCGACGACCTGGCGCGCGGGCGCTCGACCTTCATGGCCGAGATGATCGAAACCGCCGCCATCCTCAACCAGGCGACCGGGCGCAGCTTTGTCATCCTCGACGAGATCGGCCGCGGCACCGCGACGTTCGATGGCCTGTCGATCGCCTGGGCGGCTGCCGAACACCTGCACGAGGTCAATGGCGCGCGCGCCCTGTTCGCCACCCATTATCACGAGCTGACGCGCCTCGCCGACGACCTCGATGCCGCCGCCAATGTCTCGCTCAAGGCCCGCGAATGGCAGGGCGAGCTCGTCTTTCTGCATGAAGTCGGTCCCGGTGCCGCCGACCGGTCCTACGGTATCGAGGTGGCGCGCCGTGCCGGCTTGCCGCCACGGGCCATCAGCCGGGCGCAATCGGTCCTGGAACGGCTTGAATCGGAGGGTGCGCCGGCGGCGGCACTCGATGACCTGCCGCTCTTTGCCAGCGTGCCGGCCCCTGCCGAGCCGGTGCAGTCCGCTGTCGAGGCCAGGCTGGACGGCATCAATCCCGACGGCCTGTCGCCGCGGGAGGCGCTGGATATCCTCTACGAGCTGCGGGACCTGGCGAAGAATGCGTGACGCCCCACCCCGCCCTGGCGTAGTTTCATTCCCATGACCCAGTCGGCGCTTCCGGTATCGCTCTACGCCCTGCAATTGCGGGCCCAGCTGGCTGCCGCTCTTGCCCGGGGCGGCTGGGCGTCCAGTGCCGCCCGGACCGCAGGGATCGCGCAATTGCGCCTGGCCCTGGAGCGCTTTCATCAGCAGGCCGCGGCGCGCCTTTCCGGCGCCGGGGGCGGGGCGTCGGCCGCCCTGCACCTGGCCAATGGCGTCAGCGCCTGCCTGCACGCCTTGTTCGATTCCATGGCCGCCGCGGACCCGGCCGGTTCCGAAGGCGTGGCCTTGTGTGCCCAGGGAGGCTTCGGGGCCGGCGAGCTGGCTCCGGCATCCGATGTCGACCTGCTGCTGGTCAAGCCGGACGGGGCCGGGCCCCAGACCGACGAATTCCTCCAGCAATTCCTGTACGCCCTGTGGGACCTCAAGATCGACATTGGCGGCGGCGCCTGCCGCACCATCGACGAGACCCTGGAGCTGGCGCGTGAAAACGCCTCCGAACGGACCGCGCTTTTGTCCCTGCGCTATCTCGCCGGTGATGAGAGCGTCAGCGCCCGCCTGGCCCAGCGCTTCCGTGACGAAGTGGTGTCGCGCGACCTGGCAGGCTTCGTCGAGGCCAAGCTGCGCGAGCGCGACGCCCGGCTGGAAAAGTCCGGCAGTTCACGCTTCACCGTTGAACCCAATATCAAATCCGGCAAGGGCGGCCTGCGCGACCTGCAATTGATGCGCTGGCTGGCCCAGTTCCTGTACGGCAATGACGCGTTCGAACGCTGGGTCGGGACCCGCCTCCTGTCCGTCGACGACGTCACCAAATACGTGCTCGCCGACGACTTCCTGTGGACCGTCCGCTTCCACCTGCACGAACTCGCCGGGGGCAAGGACGAACGCCTGACCTTTGACCTGCAGCCGGAAATCGCGGAGCGGATGGGCTTTACCGATGGCGAGACGGAGAGCGGCGTCGAGCGCTTCATGCGCCGGTATTTCCGCACTGCCATGAATGTCGGTTCGCTGACCCGACTGGTCTGCGCCAAGCTCGAGGCCGATGCCTGGAAGTCCAAGCCGCTGGCGCTCGGGCGCTTCCTGCCGGGCCGTGAAGGCAATGAGGATGTCGATACCGGCGAATTCGTGCTGCGCGAGGGACGGCTCGATTTCGCCCACGGCACCCAGATCGCCCAGGACCCGGTGCGCCTGATCCGGTTTTTCCACGTGGCCGCCTCCCGACGCCTCGACCTGCATCCGGAAGCCGTGGCCCGCATCGGCCGCACCCTGCACCATGTCGATGATGATTACCGCCGGGATCCACGCGCCGCCCGGGCCTTCTTCGCGGTCCTGCTCGACAGTCCGGCGCCGATGGCGGTGCTGCGCCTGATGACGGAAGCCGGCCTGCTCGGCCGCTACATACCGGAGTTCGGCAATATCGTCGCCCGCACCCAGTTCAACATGTACCACCGCTATACGGTGGATGAGCACACCCTGCAGGCGCTCGGCCTGCTGCGCGAGATCGAGAACGGCCAGCACCCGATCGACCATCCCCTGCTCACCCGCATCATCCCCTTGATCCAGCACCGCCGCGCGCTGCACCTCGCCGTGCTGTTGCACGATACCGGCAAGGGCTCGGGCGACCAGTGCGAGGAGGGGGCCGTGCGTTCGCGCGCAGCCTGCGAACGGCTCGGTCTGGGCGAGGAAGAATGCGAGCTGGTGGCGTGGTTGATCCAGTCCCACCTGCTGATGAGCGACACCGCCCAACGCCGCGACCTGTCCGACCCCAGGACCGTTGCCGACTTCGCGGCCGCGGTCGGTACGGTGGAGCGGCTGCGCCTTCTGACCATCCTGACAGTTGTTGACATCCGGGCCGTCGGGCCCGGCGTCTGGAATGGCTGGAAGGGCCAGCTCATCCGCGAGCTCTATGCCGCCACCGAGGCCGTGCTGGCCCGTGAAGGCGACACTCTTCAGCTCGCCCGCCAATCTCTGTCCGACCGGGCCGAGGCGGCGCGCAGCCGCATCCAGCCCCGCCTTGCGCGGCTCAATCCGGAGTTCGCCGAATGGTGGATGGCGGAACTCCAGGATGCCTATTGGATGTCGTTCGGTCGCGAGGACCGCTACCGCCACGCCGCCTTCGTGCGCAAGGCGTGGGAATCCGACAATACGACGGCCGCCGCGGTCCGCGTTGACCGCCGCCGCGCCGCCACCGAGGTGATGATCTGGTCGCCGGACCGCGACCGCATCTTCGCCGACATCGCCGCCGCCTTCACCGAAATGGGCGCCGACGTGGTCGGGGCCACCATCAACACCACCCGGTCCGGCCAAGTCTTCGACGTGTTCTACATCCAGGATGCGGCGGGGCAGCCCTACGGCCATGGCGACGAGCTGCAACGCAGCGCCCTCGTGAAATACCTGCGAGAGGTCGCCACGGGGACAACCGAGGTGCGTCGTCGCACGGCCTCAATCACCCATCACCGTGATGCCGTGTTCCGGGTCACGCCCAGTGTCGTCATCTCCAACGATATTGCCGAACAGGCCACCGTCATCGAGGCCTCGGGGCGCGACCGGCCGGGCCTGCTGGCCGACCTGGCCGATGTCCTGGCCGACCAGGGCGTATCGCTGGCCTCGGCCCAGATTGACGGTTATGGCGAACGGGCGACCGATGTGTTCTATGTCACTCATCAGGGTGGCAAGCTGGAGGATGAGGCGGTGTCAGAACGGGTTCGCAGCGGCTTGCTGGCGGTGTTCAGTGAAGGCGAGCAGGCGTTCGACGAGCGTGCCGCCGAGCGCGGCATCGCCCGGGCCAGCGCCAGCGTCCTGAGGTAGGTATGCGTCTTCTTCGATCCACCGCCGTCGTCGGCTTGTTCACCAGCGCAAGCCGGGTCCTCGGTTTCGTGCGCGAGATGTTGCTCGCTGCCGCCCTGGGCGCCGGCGCGGTCACCGACGTCTTCCTGACCGCGTTCCAGTTCCCCAACCTGTTTCGCCGCATCTTTGCCGAAGGCGCCTTCAATTCCGCCTTCGTGCCGCTCTATGCCGGCAAGCTCGAGGGTGATGGCATCGACGAAGCGACAGCTTTCGCGCGCCAGGTCATGTCGGTCCTGCTGACTTCCATGCTGATCCTGGTCATTGGCGCCCAGATCGCCATGCCCTGGCTGATGTACGCCCTGGGGCCCGGCTTCGTGTCTGACCCCGGGCTGTTCGGGCTGGCCGTGCTGCTGACCCAGATCACCATGCCCTATCTGCTGCTCATGTCCTTGTCGGCGATGCTCAGTGGAGTGCTCAATTCGCACGGCAAGTTTGCGGTCACCTCTGCGGCACCTGTGGTTCTCAACCTGACCCTCATCGGGATCATGGTGTTCTCCGATGCCGGCGGCGAGCAATTGGCGCTTTACCTGTCGATCGGCATCACCGGGTCCGGTGTTCTCCAGACCATCTGGTTGCTGGCCGCTTGCCGCACGCTCGGACTGCGCCTCAGCTTGCGTCTCCCGCGGATCAGCAATGATGTGAAGCGACTTGTCATACTCGGCGTGCCCGGTGCCGTGGCTGCCGGTGTCACGCAGATCAATATTCTCGTGACGTCCTCGATCGCCACGCTCCAGGAGGGCGCCCGGTCCTGGCTCTATTTCGCTGACCGTTTGTACCAATTCCCCTTGGGGGTTGTCGGCATCGCCATGGGTGTCGTGCTGTTGCCGACCCTGTCGGGGCGAGTCAGGGCCGGTGATGTCCAGGGCGCGAGCAATGCGATGAACCGGGCCCTGGAAGTGTCGATGGCTTTGACCCTTCCGGCGGCTGCGGCGCTGGCGACTATTCCCGAATACATCGTTGTGGGCGTGTTTCAGAACGGGCGGTTCACCTCCGCCGATGCCGACATGGTGGCCCTGGCCCTGCGCGCCTTTGCCATAGGCCTGCCCGCCTTCGTGCTGATCAAGGTGCTGTCGCCGGGCTTCTTCGCCCGCCAGGACACCATGACGCCGATGAAGTTCGCCAGCATTTCGGTGGTCATCAACCTGGTTCTTGGCCTCGGCCTGTTCTTCGGACCGCTTGGCTTTCTTGGACTGGCTGTTGCCACATCGGTCGCCGGCTGGACCAATATGCTGCTGCTCGCCATCACCCTGCACCGCCGTGACCTGCTGCAACCCGATGCCCGTCTGCTCCACAAGTTGCCGCGCATCCTGCTGGCCGCGGCCCTGATGTCCGGTTTCCTCCTGGTGGCACAGCATTACGCCGGCTGGATCACCGCGCTGCTCTTCGGTTCGACACTGATTTCGCTGCTGTTCGTGTGCGCTGCCGGGGCCGGCGTGTTCGGGCTCGCTGCCCTGACCACGGGAGCCCTGCGGGTCGCAGAGGTCCGGGCAGCGCTCAAGCGCTCTTGAGGCACGTCGCGGGTATCGCTACACCCGCTCCCTGACAGAGATTGTGCAAGGCAGAACCCATGAGCGACACGCCCACCGAGTATCACGGCCCGAAACGCGTCTTTTCCGGCATGCAGCCGACTGGCTCGCTGCACCTCGGCAATTATCTCGGGGCGCTGAAGAACTGGGTGGCCCTGCAGGATGGCGGCGATCGCGAATGCTTCTACTGCGTCGTCGACATGCACGCCATCACCATGCCTCACCAGCCGGGTGAACTGCGCGACCGGGTCCGCTCGGCGGCCGCCGCCTACATCGCCTCCGGTGTCGATCCCGAGAAAAGCACCATCTTCGCCCAGTCCGCCGTGCCCGGTCATGCCGGCCTGGCCTGGGTGCTCAACTGCGTCGCCCGGCTCGGCTGGCTGGAACGCATGACCCAGTTCAAGGACAAGGCGGGCAAGGACAAGGAGCGCGCCTCGGTCGGCCTGTTCACCTATCCGGTCCTGCAGGCCGCCGACATCCTGCTCTACAAGGCCACGGAAGTGCCGGTCGGCGAAGACCAGAAGCAGCACCTGGAACTGTGCCGCGACATCGCCGCCCGCTTTAACCGCGACTACGGCAAGGGCGAGGCCTTCTTCCCGCTGACCGAGCCGGTCATCCAGGGCCCGGGCGCGCGCATCATGAGCCTGCGCGACGGCACCTCGAAAATGTCCAAGTCCGACGTGTCGGACAATTCGCGCATCAATCTGGACGATGATGCCGACACCATTGCCCGCAAGATCAAGAAGGCCAAGACCGACCCCGAACCTCTGCCGGAGACCGTGAATGGTCTGGAAACCCGTCCCGAGGCCGCCAATCTGGTCGGCATCTACGCGGCCCTGAGCGGGCAGACCAAGGCGGGCGTGCTGGAGAAGTTCGGCGGTCAGGGTTTCGGCATCTTCAAGCCGGCCCTCGCCGACCTTGCCGTCGCCCACCTGGCCCCGGTGTCCGACGAATATCGCCGCCTGATGGGTGACAAGGCCGAGATCGACCGCATTCTTGGTGCCGGGGCCGAGAAAGCCCGCACGGTTGCCGAGCCGGTACTTGAGGAAGTTCATCGCGCAGTTGGATTCTGGGGCTGACCCGGACCCGGTAGGAGCACGACATGAAGCATTTCATTCCACTTGCAGGACTGCTCGCCGCGAGCCTGACAATGGCCGCCTGCGCGGACGGGACCGAGCCGGCCGACGCCGGGACGAACCCGACCATGTCGTCCCAGACCTCATCTGCAGGCGGCGACCCGGCCCAGCTGCCGCGTGGCTCCGAACCCGGCATGCTGGTCATCGACACGGCGTGGATGCAGCCGCACCCGGGCGGGCGCGATGTCACTTCCGCCTATGTCACGGCGCGGCTGGAGCGCGGCGAGCCGGACCGGCTCCTCGCGGCCGAGATCGAGGGAGCCAGCGAAGTCAGCCTGCACGGCCACGAGATGGACGCGCAGGGCATGATGAGCATGCGTGCGATCGGGCCCGTCGACATCGACAAGGGCACGCCGCTCAATTTCGCACCGGGCGGTCAACACCTGATGGTGTTCGGCCTGGCGCCGGTCGAAGTCGGTGACCAGGTCTCCGGCTGGCTGATCTTCGAGCGGGCCGGCCGCGTACCGGTCACCTTCGAGGTTCGCACAGCGGCGTCAGTTCTCGCCGACTAGTTCTTCCTCGTTGACCGGCTTGCTCGCATAGGTATCGGGATCGTACCGGCGTTCGCTGCGAGGCCGGAACACGCGCATCAGCCAGCCTCCGAGCATGATCAGCGGCACCAGCAGAAGGCCATAGCGGTTCTCCTGGGCCAGGAATATCCAGGCAAATCCTGCCAGGCTCGCCAGCGTCAGGGCGCTGGCCAGGCCGAAATAGCGCATCAACTGGCCGGTCGGCGGGCCTTCGACAAACCGGATGTCGTCGTGGCGATCGGTCAGTGCGCCATGGAGCTCGCCGAGCAGTGCCTTGAAGGTCAGGGCATTCGGCTCGAAATCGCCGGCTCCGGTCCATCGCATGGAGGCAAAGGACAGCGTCCTTCCGAGCCGGTCGGTGACGCCGCACACGATCTGGCTGCCACGCCCGGCGCGGTCGACGCTCAGCCGGATTTCGACAATGTCGGCGAGGCGGAGTGTGTGTTCCGGGCCGCCGGGACCTTTGCGGACAAGCTGTCCGGCCTGCACCGATACTTCACTCGGGCCCGCTTCGCCGCGGCGTTGGTCGATATGATGGATCACTGTTCCGCCTCGCTTCCGGATGATTGCCCGTCTGACACCGACATAGCCTTAAAACTGGACGAGGCCGACAACTGTCGCCACACTCCCGTCCGCATGCCGAACAGCCAACGCAAATTTCTCGTGATCGCCGATGACACGGACGAGTGCCGGACGGCTCTCTATTTCGCTGCGCGCCGGGCGCGGGCGACCGGAGCCCATGTCACCATCCTGGCCACGCACGAGCCCGCCGACTTCAATCACTGGATCGGCGTTGCCGAAACGGCCAAGCGCGAGGCGGAAACCGCTGCGGAGACCCTGCTGGAATCGCTCGCGGAAGATGCTGAAGCGGTCACCGGCGAGCGGCCGGAACTGCTGCTGCGCGAAGGCGACCGGCGCGATGTGCTGGCCCAGCTTCTGGTTGATGACCCGCTGATCTCGCTGCTCGTGCTGGGGGCCTCGACCAGCAGCAAGGAAGGACCGGGTCCACTGGTTTCGGCCCTGGCACGCGGCAAGGGCTTGTTCGAGGCGCGGGCCGTGCCGGTGACGGTGGTGCCGGGCGACATGTCGAACGAGGAAATCGACGCGCTTATCTGAAAGCCCTACGCCAACTGTGGTTGAACCCTCGGTCATTCATGGCCAGATGGGGGGCAGGAGATTGCCATGTTTATCCAGACCGAAGCCACGCCGAACCCGAACACCCTCAAATTCCTGCCCGGACGGGAGATATCGCCGGACGCACCGCGCGAGTTCGAAACCGCCGCGGCAGCCGCCCAGGCCCCCCTGGCCTCGGACCTGTTCCTGGTCGATGGCGTGTCGGGCGTGTTCTTCGGCGAGGACTTCATCGCCGTCACCAAGACCGATGATTACGAGTGGGATCACATCAAGCCCTTCATCCTGGGCGCCATCATGGACGGGTTGCAGTCCGGTCGGCCGCTGTTCGGAGACGCGGTCGACGAGAGCGGGCACGCCACCTACGCCGGAGAGGATGAAGGCCTGGTCAAGGAGATCATCGAACTCATCGATACCCGCGTTCGCCCGGCCGTGGCCCAGGATGGCGGCGACATCCTGTTCCATTCCTACATGGCGGAAAGCGGCGTGGTGCGACTGAAGATGCGCGGCGCCTGCGCCGGGTGTCCGTCGTCGACGATGACGCTCAAATCCGGCATCGAGAATCTCCTCAAGCATTACATTCCGGAGATCCGGTCGGTCGAAGCCGTCGAATAACGGTCAGCCGGGACCGCATAGTCTTTTTCCGGATCGGAAATTCCCAAACCGCGTTGCGCTCATTACATAGCGTCGCGAACACAATCATTGCCGGAGACACCCATGTCCGAACTGACCCAGAAGCCGACCCAGAACACGCCCATCAGCGAGGACGCCCTGCGTCACATTCTGCTCGAGGCGCGCACCTATAACGACTTCGAGGACCGGGCTGTGCCGGAGGAGACGCTGCGTCGCCTCTATGACAGTGTCCGCATGGGCCCCACCAGTGCGAACTCCTCGCCGGCGCGCTTCGTCTTCGTGACCAGCGACGAGGCGAAGGCCAGGCTGGAGCCGCATCTCAGCGAGGGCAATCACGACAAGACCATGAAGGCGCCGGTCACCGTGATCCTGGCCTGGGACAACAAGTTCTATGACAAGATCCCCCAGCTCATGCCGCACAATCCGGGTGCGCGCGAATGGTTCACGGCGCCCCAGTCAACGATCGACAATGGTCGCCGCAATGCCATTCTGCAGGGGGCTTACCTGATCATAGCGGCGCGGGCCCTCGGTCTCGATTGCGGCCCCATGTCCGGTTTTGACAAGGACGGTGTCGATGAGGCCTTCTTCGCAGGCGATGACGAGATGTCGACGTGGAAATCCGATTTCCTGATCAATCTCGGCTACGGCACCACCAAGAACCTGTTCCCGCGCCTGCCGCGTCTGGACTTCGACGAGGCGGCCAGAATCCTCTAGACCGCCCTGCATGAACCTGCTGGCCATTGATACGACGGGCGCCGATTGTTCGGTCGCCCTGCGCCGGCCCGGTCTGCCTGACCGGGCCGTGTGCGAAACCATCGGGCGCGGTCATGCCGAACGCCTGGCGCCGATGGTCCGCGATCTGCTGGTCGACGCCGGTCTGGCGCCTCGCGACATCGATCGCATCGGTATCACCATCGGACCCGGCAGTTTCGCCGGCACACGGGTCGGTGTCGCATTCGCGCGCGGACTGGCCATTGCCGTGGAGGCCGAGGTCGTCGGCATCAGCAATCTGGCAGTCTGGGCAGCCATGCAGGACGGGCACGGACCCATTCTGGCGGCCCATGATGCCCGCCGCGGCGATATTGTCCTCCAGCTCTGGAACGACACACCGGACGGTCCGCCGCAGCGCCTGGACCTCGACGGAGCCCGGCAGTTGATTGCCGAACTGGACGCCGCGGACCTGCGTATTGTGGGGTCGGGGGCCGGGCTGTTGAACGAATTCGGCGAGACGGTCGAGATATCGGGTCTCGACGCGTCCTGCCTGCTCGACCTCGTCGCCGCCGCAGACCCGCAGGCTGCGCCGCCGACACCCTTTTATGCCCGACCGCCCGATGCCAAATTGCCGGGCGGGGTGGAGCCGGCCTCGTGACCGGCCTCGTGACCGGACTTGTCCGCGTCGGCCCGGCCGCGGCAGCCGAACTGGCGGCCCTGCACGCCGAGTGTTTCGAGCGCCCCTGGCCGGCCGGGGAGTTTGCCAGCCTGCTGCACCTTCCCGGCACGGCCGGATTTCGCCTCGGCGCGCCGGGCAGCGCCATCGGGATGGCGCTGACGCGTCAGGCGCTCGACGAGGCGGAAATCCTGACCATCGGCGTTGTTCCCCGCGCGCGTCGCAAGGGGGCCGGGCGCGAACTGCTGGGCGCCGTGCAAGAGCGCCTTTTCGCTGACGGGGTGTCACGGCTCTTCCTGGAGGTTTCGACGCGCAATGCGGCTGCTGACCGCCTCTACCGTGGCGCCGGCTTTTGTGAAGTGGGTTGCCGGAAGGGCTATTATGCCGACGGGAGCGATGCCCTCGTGCTGGAAAAATGGCTGTCTGGTGATGGACAGGGGCCGGGGTGACCGCCTATCTGTGCTGTGGTGATGAAGGGGATTCGAGATGCCGGACCGTATTGAGAAGCTGTGCATAGCCAAGGGTCTGCGCATGACCGACCAGCGCCGGGTAATTGCCCGCGTGCTGTCCTCCTCCGACGATCATCCCGATGCCGAGGAATTGCACCGTCGCGCCTCGGCCGAAGATCCGCGGATTTCCCTCGCCACTGTCTACCGTACCGTGCGCCTGTTCGAGGAAGCCGGCATTATCGAGCGCCATGACTTCCGCGACGGAAGGTCGCGCTATGAGGAAGTCGGCGACGAGCATCACGACCACCTCATTGACCTAAAGTCCGGAGAAGTCGTGGAATTCGTGAACGAAGAGATCGAGCGTCTTCAGGAAGCCATTGCCCGCAAGCTGGGCTATAAACTTGTCGATCACCGGCTTGAGCTTTACGGCGTGCCGCTGAAGGGTGCCGAGGACTAGGCGCTCACACACGTCTGGTCAGGAATTCGCGATGCCCGCTCGCCGCCCCGGCAAGCATGCCGTCACCTTCATCTTCATCACCGTCCTGATCGACATGATCGGCTTCGGCCTGATCATTCCTGTCATGCCGGAGCTGATCGAGGAACTGACCGGTCTCCAGGCGAACAATGCCGCCGTGCTTGGCGCCTGGCTGATGGCCGCCTATGCGGGCATGCAGTTCATCTTCGCGCCGATCATCGGGGGGCTGTCCGACCGCTTCGGCCGCAAGCCGGTCCTGCTGGCCGCGCTGGCCGGCTTCACCATCGACTATTTCATCATGGGCTTTGCGCCGGTGTTCTGGCTGCTCCTGGTCGGACGTCTTCTGGCCGGCGTGTTCGGGGCCAGCTACTCCACGGCCAACGCCTACATCGCCGATATCACGCCGCCGGAAGAGCGCGCCGGCCGCTTCGGCCTGATCGGCGCGGCTTTCGGTATCGGCTTCATTCTCGGCCCGGCCCTGGGTGGCTTCCTGGGTGACGCCTTCGGTCCGCGTGCGCCGTTCTTCGCCGCTGCCATCCTGGCCGGCTGCAATCTCGTCTACGGCCTGATCGTATTGCCCGAGACGCTGGCCAAGGAAAATCGTCGTCCGTTTGACATTCGCCGGGCCAACCCGCTCGGTTCGCTGGCCCAGATGCGAAAATACCCCGCCGTGCTGATCCTGATGGGCGCAGTCTTTCTCATGCTGCTCGGTCACGCGGTCTATCCGGCGATCTGGTCCTATTATTCCGACTTCAAGTTCGGCTGGGGTCCGAAGGAAATCGGCCTGTCGCTGATGGCCGTCGGCCTGTCCTCGGCCGTCGTCCAGGGCGGCCTGACCCGGCATCTCGTGCCGGCGCTGGGCGAGTGGCGGGCGATCGCCTTCTCGCTGGCCCTCGGGGCCCTGGCCTACGCCGGTTATGCCTTCGCCACGGCGGGCTGGATGGTGTACGCGCTGATCGCTTTCGGGGCGCTCGGTGGGATCGGCCAGCCGGCCCTGCAGGGTGTGATGTCGCGGCTCGTGCCGCCCAATGCCCAGGGCGAATTGCAGGGCGCCATGACGTCGCTGCAGAGCCTGTCGATGATCATCGGTCCGCTTTTCATGTCGCGTCTGTTCTCGAGCTTCTCCGGCAGCGATGCGCCGGTCGAGTTCCCCGGGGCCCCTTTCCTGGTCGCCTCGGTCCTGACGCTGATCGCGCTGGTTTTGGGGCTGAGTGCCCGTCGTTTCGATCCCGGTCCGCGCAAGCAGGCGCCGGCCACGGTGCCCTCGCCCGGCGAAATGGCCGCCGCGGCGAAACCCGATTAGTCTCGCGCCACCTTGCCATGACGGTGCATTTCCATCATAACGCCCGGCTTCCCGGCCGAGGCCGGAGGCTGTACGGATAGGGCCGGGAGTGCCGGCCGCTCGAGGATCCATGAGTTCGACGCGCAAACGCCTTTTCATCAAGACCTATGGCTGCCAGATGAATGTCTATGATTCCGAAAGGATGAAGGACGTTCTCACCCCGCTCGGCTACGAGCCGGCCGAGACGCCGGATGGCGCCGACCTGGTCATACTCAATACCTGCCACATTCGCGAGAAGGCCGCCGAGAAGGTCTATTCGGAGCTTGGTCGCCTGCGTCCCCTCAAGGAACAGAAAGCCGAAAGCGGTGGCATGACCATCGCCGTGGCCGGCTGCGTGGCCCAGGCCGAGGGCGCGGAGATCATGAAGCGCGCGCCAGTGGTTGACCTCGTCGTCGGCCCGCAGACCTATCACAAGCTGCCCGAGCTCATTGCCCAGGCTCACCGCGCCAGGGGCGAGGCGCTCGACACCGAGTTCGAGGTCGAGGACAAGTTCGACAGCCTTGGCGCGACCCGGCAGGTCGAGGGCTATTCCGCCTTCGTCACGGTGCAGGAAGGCTGCGACAAGTTCTGCACCTTCTGTGTCGTGCCCTACACGCGTGGCGCCGAATGGTCGCGCCCGGTCGACCAGATCGTGGCCGAGATCCGAGCCCTGGCCGCCCAGGGCATTCGCGAAGTCACCCTGCTGGGCCAGAACGTCAACGCCTTCCACGGCGCCCCGCCGGCCGGTCGCGAGGCCGACGGCAGCTGGGGGCTGGGCCAGCTGGTGCGCCATGTCGCCCTGATCGGCGGCATCGAGCGCATCCGCTTCACCACCTCGCATCCGCGCGACATGGACGAAGACCTGATCCAGGCCTTCGCCGACACGCCGAAGCTGATGCCGTATTTCCACCTGCCGGTGCAGTCGGGCTCCGACAAGATCCTCAAGGCGATGAACCGCGACCACACTGCAGGATCTTACCTGGAGACCATCGCCCGCCTGCGCGAGGTCCGGCCCGACATCGCCATTTCCGGCGACATGATCGTCGGTTTTCCGGGCGAGACCGAGGCCGATTTCGAAGCGACCATGGAGCTGGTGCGCCAGGTCGATTACGCGTCCTGCTTCTCGTTCAAGTATTCCAAGCGGCCGGGAACCCCCGGCGCGGCGATGTTCAACCAGGTCGACGAAGCGGTGAAGGACGAGCGCCTGCAGCGCCTGCAAGCCCTGCTCAACAGCCAGCAGGTCGCCTTCAATGAAAGCATGATCGGCCGCACCTTGCCGGTCCTGTTCGAGAAACCCGGCCGCCTCGACGGTCAGCTGCACGGGCGCAGCCCCTACCTGCAGTCGGTGCATGTCGATGGTCCGGCCGAGCTGATCGGTCAGATTGCCGAGGTGCGCATCGAGACTGCCAGCCGCAATGCCTTGTCCGGCCAGTTGGCCGGTGGCGCCAGGAGTGCCGCGTGACCGCGTCCAAGACCCCGTCCAAGTCCCCAGCCAAGCCCGCTCCGCGCAAGCGCGCCGCCAAGCCGCGCCGCGAAGCGTCCGAAAGCGTCTATTTCGACGACAATGAGCGTCTCCGCGGCATGGCCGGGGCGGGCGACCGTTTCTTCATGCTGATCGAGCAGGAACTGGGTGTCAGCCTGTCCGCGCCCGGTGGTGGCCAGGTGGTGATCACGGCCGGTGACAGCGCCGACCGCGACGAGGCCAAGCGCGTCCTCAAGCGGCTCTATGCCGGTCTCGAGCATGGCCTGACCTGTGACGAAGCCGCTGTCCGCTCCGCCCTGCGCATGAGCGATGACTCGCCGTCGGGCACCGATGATGACGGCGTCATCCGGATTCCGCGCGGCGCCAGCCTGATCGCCCGCACCGACGGCCAGCGCCAGTATGTGCGCGCCCTCAAGGACGAACGCTGCGACCTGATTTTCGGGGTCGGCCCGGCGGGCACCGGCAAGACGCTGCTGGCGGTGGCCTACGGCGCCTCCCTGCTGGTCCAGCGCAAGGTGGAGAAACTGATCATCACCCGTCCGGCCGTTGAGGCCGGCGAGAAGCTCGGCTTTCTGCCCGGCGACCTGACCGAGAAGGTCGACCCCTATCTGTTGCCGGTGTGGGATGCCCTGGCCGACACGCTGGGGCGCTCGCAGCTGGAAAAGATGCGCGAGGACGGCCGTATCGAGGTGGCGCCGATCGCCTTCATGCGCGGCCGCACGCTGAACCGCGCCTTCATCGTCGTCGACGAGGCCCAGAACACCTCGCGGGCCCAGATGCAGATGGTGCTGACCCGGCTCGGCGAGGGCTCGCGCATGGCGGTCACCGGCGATCCGAGCCAGGTCGATCTCAATCCGCGCGACCCGTCCGGCCTGCCGCACGCGCTCGATATCCTGCACCGGACCAAGGGCGTGGCCATCACGCGTTTCTCCCGGCACGATGTCGTGCGCCATGACCTGGTGGCGCGCATCGTCGCCGCCTACGAGGAGGATGCGAGCCGCTCGACCGGTTCGCCGATACGCGCATGAATGCCATAGACTTGATCGTCGAGGACGAGGCGTGGCGGGTTCTGGACAACAAGACCCGGCTGGCCGAAGAGGCCGTGGGCGCGGCCTGCCGCGAAGTCGGCGAGACCCGTCCGGGCGTGGTCGCCATCCTGCTGACCGGGGATGAGGCGATCGCCGAGCTCAACGGCCGCTTCCGTGACAAGCCGAAGCCGACCAATGTGCTGGCCTTTCCGGCCGATGAAAGTGCCGACAATCACCTCGGTGATCTGGCTCTGGCCTCCGGCGTAGTCATGCGTGAGGCCGAGGCGCGGGGGATTTCCCCCGCCGATCATTTGCGTCATCTCGTCATTCATGGCTTCCTGCATCTTCAGGGGTATGATCACCAGGACGATGATGACGCAGAAATCATGGAAACCATCGAGCGGCGGGCCCTGGCGCGTCTCGGCGTCGGCGACCCGTATACAGATTGATGGCGAGAATGTTTCGCGAAGCAGGCATGACTGACACCCCCGATCCAGAACCGTCCCGATCGACCTCCTGGCTGCGCCGCATGTTCGGCGGCGAGCGTCGCGCCTCCGTGCCGGCGCTGACAGTTGCCGATCCTGAACAGCCACACCTTCCCGCTTACGCCATCGAGGCCAACGCGCTGGACCAGCTGCGGGTGGCCGATGTCATGGTGCCGCGCGCCGACATCGTCGGTGTCGAGGTGTCCACACCGCTCGGGGATCTCGCCCGGCTGTTTGCCGAGGCCTCCCATTCGCGCCTGCCGGTCTATCGCGAAAGCCTCGATGACCCGATCGGCGTGGTCCACATCAAGGATGTTATCGGTCACCTGGCCCCCGGCGACAGCGGCAAGCGCCTCGCCGGCTGGGCCGACAAGCAGGTGATCCCGTCGATCAGTCGCCAATTGCTGTTCGCCCCGCCTTCCATGCGCGCCCTCGACCTGCTCCGCCGGATGCAGGGCCGCCGCATGCACCTGGCGCTCGTGGTCGACGAGTATGGCGGCACCGACGGGCTGGTGACGCTGGAAGACCTGATCGAACCCATTGTGGGCGACATCGAGGACGAGCATGACGACGAGGATTCGCCGGCCATCCGGGCCCGCGGACCGGGCGTCTGGGATGTCGAGGCGCGGGCCGAGATCGATGCATTCGAGACCGTGGTCGGCGAAGAGATCGCCGAGCCCGATGAAGACGAGGATGTCGACAGCCTCGGGGGCCTGGTTTTCACCTTGATCGGCCGGGTGCCCGAGCGCGGCGAAGTCATTCGCCATCCCACGGGCTATGAGTTCGAGGTCTTGGAAGCCGACAGCCGCCGCATCAAGCGCATGCGCGTGCGGGCCCCGGGCCCGGGCAGCCGCGCAGCTGAACCGGCCGGGGACGAGCCCGGCGAGGCCGGCGCGGCCTGATGCGCTGGGGCGACCTTCGCACCGATGTCGTGCGCCGCTGGATGGCGCGCACCAGCGGCTGGAAGCACATCCTCGTTCTGGTCCTGGCGGGCGCCGTATCGTCCCTTGCCATGGCGCCCCTGCACATCTGGCCGGCCCTGGCGGTCGGCCTGTTCGTGCTGTTGTGGAGCGCGGACAGTGTTCGCACATCGACACGCCCCATGCGGACCGCCTTCGGCCGCGGCTTCGTGTTCGGTTTCGGCTATTTCCTCGCCGGCACCTTCTGGATCGCTTTCGCCTTCATAACCCGCGGACCCGGTTTCGGCCTGCTCGTGCCGGTGGCGGTGCCGGCCTTTGCCGCCCTGCTGGCCGTGTTCTGGGGGCTGGCGATCATGCTCTATGTCTGGATCGCCAAGTCGTCGGTGTGGCGGGTCCTGGTGTTTGCCGCAGCCATCACCCTGACGGAATGGATCCGCGGTCACCTGTTCGGCGGCCTGCCTTGGAATCTGCCGGGCTACACCTGGGCGGCCGGCGGCGCGATGAGCCAGACCGCGGCCTGGTTCGGGGTTTACGGCCTGACTTTCCTGACCGTCTTCATCCTGGCCGCGCCCGCCGTCGCGGTTGGCAGCCGCTTTTCGACGGCGCGTCTGATGCCGGCCTTCGCCGGGCTGGCACTGGGTTTCATTCTGATCTTTTCCGGCGCCGTGCGCCTGTCGCAGGCGGAGCAGCCGGTATGGCCGGATGTTCGCCTGCGCATCGTCCACGCCAACCTGACCCAGGCCGAGAAATGGGGTCCGGACGGCGAGGCGCTGACCCGCGACCGCTATCTGGCCCTGACCGGGGCCGACGGGATCGACCAGGTCACCCACGTGTTATGGCCGGAAGGGGCCATGCCCAACCTCATGCTCGAGGACGGACAGACACTCGGCGAGGTCGCGAGCCTTCTGGACAACGGCCAGGTCCTGGTCGCCGGCGTCAACCGGCGCTCGGCCGGGGAGGACGGTTACGCATACTTCAACGCCCTCTCCGTGCTCCGCTTTCGCCAGTCGGTACCCCGCATCGACGCGCTCTACGACAAGGTCCGGCTGACCCCGTTCGGCGAGATGATCCCGTTGTCCGGACTGGTCTCGGCGATCGGGTTCGACGAATTCGCCCGGCTCCAGTTCACGCCCGGCACCAGCGCCATGACGCTCGACGTGCCTGGCGCCCCGCCGATGATGCCGCTGATCTGCTACGAGGCCATCTTCCCGGGCTTCGTGCGCTCGGTCGACGAACGGCCGCAATGGCTGTTCAACCTGTCCAATGATGCCTGGTTCGGTGTCACCAGCGGGCCCTACCAGCATTTCAACCAGACCCGCTACCGCTCCATCGAGACCGGCCTGCCGCTGGTGCGCAGCGCGGCGCGGGGCGTGTCCGGTCTGGTCGACCCCTTCGGTCGGGCCGTTCTCGCGGTATCACCGGGACAGGAGGGCGCGTATGACGTCGCTTTGCCGGCCGGCCTGACGCCGCCGCCCTACTGGCGCTGGGGCGATTGGCCGATCCTTGCCCTTCTGGTCCTCATTCTGGCCGGAGCCGTCGTGGAAAGACGAGGTGGTCTAAGGGGTTGGCTGTCTACACCACGATAAAGCGAACGTGATTGCCCCGTCGCGCGTGGGTTGTGATATGCTACCAGCGTGGTCCCCGCGACGATTCTGGAAAGAGGCATGGGCATGACCAAAACCAACCCGCGGGGGCCGAACCCGATCGATGTGCATGTCGGGGCACGCGTCCGGTTGCGCCGCCAGTTACTGAAAATGAGCCAGGAAAAACTGGGTGACGAGCTGGGGGTGACCTTCCAGCAGGTCCAGAAATACGAGCGGGGCGCGAACCGGGTCGGGGCCAGCCGCCTCTACCGCATGTCGCGCGTGCTCGATGTTCCGGTCCAGTTCTTCTTCGAGGGCTTGGGTGAGAAATCGGCCAGCACCGGCATGGCCGAGGGCGACCAGACACCGGTCGTCTATGATTTCATCCAGAGTTCCGACGGGGTCGCCCTCGCCGAAGCATTCTCGCGCATCAAGGAAGCCAAGGTCCGGCGCCGGGTGCTCGAGCTGGTGCGGACCCTGGCCAGCGAGGCCGAAGACGCCGCCGACAAGTGAGGCTGTGGAGCCATGTCAGGCACCGACCGCAGGCGTGCAGCACTGCGGGGGGTGAAGTTTGCGCGCAAAACGGCTAGAGGCGTCGCATGCGCGAGCCATCCCAATCCCCGTCCCGTCAGTCTGCCGGCCAGGCCGAGGCTGAAACGCGTCCCGGCTTCCGCCTGTTCGGCCGGTCACAGGGCAAGCCCCTGTCACCACGCCAGCAGCGCCTGGTCGACGACAAGCTGCCGACCATCGACCTGCCGCAGGCCGGCATCATCGACCCGGCCAGCCTGCTCCCGGACGCCACGGCCCGCATCCTCGAGATCGGTTTCGGCGGCGGCGAACACCTGGCCGCCCAGGCGGCGCGTCACCCCGAGTACGGCTATATCGGCATCGAGCCCTTCCTCAACGGCGTCGCCAAGGCGCTGACCTATGTCGACGAGCAGGGGCTGGAGAATGTCCGCCTGCACCGCGGCGATGCCCGCGACGTGCTGCCGCGCTTCGCCGAGGCCAGCCTCGACCGCATCTTCCTGCTCTTCCCCGACCCCTGGCACAAGAAGCGCCACGCCAAGCGCCGCTTCGTGCAGCCGGAAACGCGCGACCAGTTCGCCCGCCTCCTGAAGCCCGGCGGCCAGCTGCGCATCGCCACCGACGTCAAGTCCTATGCCGACCACTGCATGGCCGAGCTGACCGGCGATGAGCGTTTCGAATGGACGGCCCGGACCCACACCGACTGGAGCCAGCCCCCGGCCGACCACATCACCACCCGCTACGAAACCAAGAATCTCGGCGACTGCGCTCCGGTCTGGATGGATTTCGTGCGGGTTTAACGGCAGGCCCGGCCAGCGCGGTGACGGCTCCGCTTGCCATCTCCCGCGCTCCGGCGTATAAGCCCGCCACTACCCAAGTTCGATTGCATCGGATGATGCTATCGAGCGGTCGCCCACGGCGGCCGCTCTTTTTTGTTGATGGAGTGCCGGTCCTTGAAGACCAAGACACCGCAGGACGACCGCATCGCCGCACTCGTGGATCCCGTGGCCGGGGAACTCGGCCTGGAAGTGATCCGGGTGCGCGTCATGTCCGGCAAGAAGCCGCGGCTCCAGCTGATGATCGACCGCGCCGACGGCAGCGGCGTCGATGTCTCCGATTGCGCCAAGCTTTCCCGCGCCCTCTACGACGTGTTCGAGGCCGAAGATCCGGTTTCCGGCGAGTATGATCTTGAGGTATCCTCGCCCGGTATCGACCGGCCGCTGACGGCGCTCGCGCATTTCGAGCGCTGGGAGGGCTATGAGGTCAAGCTCGAGCTGGACCGGCTGGCCGAGGGTCGCAAGCGTTTCCGGGGCCTGATCGCCGGCGTCGAGGACGGTCATGTCCTGCTCGACATGGACGGCGAGGACGAGACCACGCTGATCCCGTTCGACTGGATCGCCGACGCCAAACTGGTTTTGACAGACGCCTTGATCGAGGCGGATTTGAAAGCGCGGGGCCCCGGCACCGCGACGACTGAAGGAGACGAATAATGTCGCTGAGCAAGGCAATGGGGACCACCCGATGAGCATTGGTGTAAGCGCCAACCGCCTGGAACTCCTGCAGATCGCCCGTGCGGTCGCGGCGGAGAAGTCCATCGATGAATCGATCGTGATCGAGGCCATCGAGGAGGCCATCCAGAAGGCTGCCCGCTCCCGCTACGGGGCCGAGAACGACATTCGTGCCAAGATCGATCCGAAGACGGGCGAGCTGTCGCTGACCCGTTGCATGACCGTGGTCGAAGAGGTCGAGAACGAAAGCCACGAGCTCTCCCTCGCCGATGCCAAGAAGATCGACAAGGACGCCGAGATCGGCACCGTCTTCGCCGACGAGCTGCCGCCGATCGAGTTCGGCCGCGTCGCCTCGCAGACCGCCAAGCAGGTGATCACCCAGAAGGTCCGCGAAGCCGAGCGCCAGCGCCAGTTCGAAGAGTACAAGGACCGTGTCGGCGAGATCATCTCCGGCATCGTCAAACGCGTCGAATACGGCAATGTCATCATCGACCTGGGCCGGGCCGAGGGCATCATCCGCCGCGCCGACGGCATCCCGCGCGAAAACCTGCAGACCAATGAGCGCGTGCGCGCCTACATCTACGATGTGCGCGAGGAAGTTCGCGGCCCGCAGATCTTCCTGTCGCGCGCCCATCCGGACTTCATGGCCGCCCTGTTCGCCCAGGAAGTGCCGGAAGTCTACGAAGGCATCATCGAGATCCCGTCCGTCGCCCGCGACCCGGGCAGCCGGGCCAAGATCGCCGTCATCTCCAATGACGGTTCGATCGATCCGGTCGGCGCCTGCGTCGGCATGCGCGGCAGCCGCGTCCAGGCTGTCGTCTCCGAACTGGCCGGCGAGAAGATCGACATCATTCCGTGGTCCGACGATCCGGCCACCTTCATCGTCAACGCCCTGCAGCCGGCGGAAGTCGCCAAGGTCGTGCTCGACGAGGAAGACCAGCGCATCGAGGTCGTGGTGCCCGACGAGCAGCTGTCGCTCGCCATCGGCCGCCGTGGCCAGAATGTCCGTCTCGCCTCGCAGCTGACCGGCTGGTCGATCGACATCCTGACCGAGGAAGAAGAGTCCGAGCGCCGGCAGAAGGAATTCGCCGAACGGACCCAGCTCTTCATCGGAGCCCTTGATGTTGACGAGGTGATTGCCCAATTGCTGGCTACGGAAGGCTTCACCGACGTCGAGGACCTGGCCTATGTCGATCTCGGCGAGATCGCGGTCATTGAAGGCTTCGACGAGGACACCGCCGAGGAAATCCAGGCGCGTGCCCGCGACTTCCTCGACCGTCAGGCCGCCGAGCAGGATGCCAAGCGGACGGAACTGGGTGTCGAGGACGCCGTTCTTGAAGTCGAGGGTGTCACCTTGCCGATGGCCGTGGCGTTTGGCGAGAACGACGTCAAGACCGTGGACGACCTGGCCGGTCTGGTCACCGACGACCTGCGCGGCTGGTTCGAAACCAAGGATGGCGAGCGCGTTCGCGAGCCGGGCATCCTGGAATCGTTCGGCCTGTCCGCCGACGACGCCGAGATGATGATCATGCGGGCCCGTGTCGCCGCTGGCTGGATCTCCGAGGAGGACCTGCCGGTCCGCGAGGTCGAGGAAGAGGAAACCGAAGTCGACGAGGCCGCCGAGGCGTTCAACGTCGAGGACATGGACCTGGCGGCGCTTGAAGCCGAAGCCGAAGCTCTCGGCATCGATTTCGAGGACGAAGCCGGATCCGAGAAGGAGAAGGGTACTGAGTAACCGGACGTCCAGCCCGGGCAAGGCTCGGGAAAGACGCTGCGTCGCCAGCGGCCAGGTGAGGGATGAGGCGGAGCTGATCCGTCTCGCTCTCGGCCCCGGCGACCAGGTCGTTCCCGACCTGGCGGCCAAACTGCCCGGCCGCGGTGCCTGGGTCAGTGCGGACCGGGCCATGGTCGACCTGATGGTCCGCAAAGGCCTGCTCAACCGGGCGTTCGGCTGCAAGGTCGAACTGCCGGATGACCTGGCCGGACTGTTGGAAGCCCAGCTCGCGGCGCGCGCCCTCAGCCTGATCGGGCTGGCGCGCCGGTCCGGGGATCTGGCGACCGGTTTCGATGCGGTCCGTCTGGCGCTCAAGGGCGCCCGGCCGGCCTGGCGCCTGGAGGCCTCGGACGGGGCCGCCGACGGGCGCAGCAAGCTGGATCGGCTCACCTGGTCCGCCTGGGGCGAAGTGCCGGTGGCCGGATGTTTTCTGGCGGAGGAGATCGGGGCGGCCGCGGGCCGGGGCCCGGTCGTCCACGCCGCCATGGCCCAGGGATCGCAGGCGCGCTCCTTCGGCACAGTTATTGCGAAGCTGGCAGGCTTTCGCGATATCGATCCCGCCCGACCGGCCAAGGCCGGAGCCGAGGCAGGACATGCGGATTGAACCGCGAGAGCGGTTGCTATCGGGACGGAGCTGGCTAGTTTAGCGAGCCTTCAGCCCGACATGGGTTTGAACAGTGCGCCTTTCCGGAATTCGGCTCCCGGAAAACCGCGCGGAACGAAAGCCGAATTGGAAGGCTCGTATGAGCGACGCAGACGACAACAAATCCTCCGGCCGCCGGCCGCTTTCCTTGAAACGATCCGGCTCCGGGACCGTGCAGCAAAGCTTTGCGCGCGGCCGGTCCAAGGCTGTGGTGGTGGAAAAGAAGCGCAAGCGCGTGGCGCCGGCCAAGGATACCGGCCCGGCCGGCGGCAAGCCGGGTTCCGGCGCCAAGGGCGGCCAGAGCGCCCTCGCGGCCAAGGCACGCCAGCTCGGCTTGTCCGAGGAAGAGCTCGTCGCCCGTCAGCGCGCCATCCAGCGGGCTCGCGCCGAAGCGGCCGAGCGGGAAGAGCAGAAGAAGAAAGAAGCCGAAGCGCGCAGCCAGCGTGCGGCCGACGAAATGCGTCAGCTCGAAGAGCAGCGCGAGCGCGAGGCCCGTGAGGTCAAGGAGGCCGAAGAGGCCGCGCGTCGCAGCGCCGAAGAGAAGGCCCAGGCCAAGGCCGAGGAAGAGGCCCGCGCCGCTGCCGAAAGCGCCCACGTCAAGGGTGATGGCGACGAGCCGCGCCGCAAGGCCCCGGAAAAGGGCGGCAAGCGCGAAGCGCCGGCCGGTCCCGAGGACATGGCGTCGGCCCTGGAAGCCATGGGCGGCCGGGTCAAGCGCAAGGGTGCCGCCGGTCCCGGACCGGCCAAGGCCCAGCCGGCCCGCGCCAAGACCGACAATCGCCGCCGCGGCAAGCTGACCATCCAGAACGTGCTTGACGGTGACGAGGACCGCCAGCGTTCGCTGGCCTCGGTGCGCCGCGCCCGCGAGCGTGAGAAGCAGCGTCGCCAGGACAGTTCCGGTGGCCGCGAGAAAGTGGCCCGCGAAGTCGTGGTGCCTGAAGCCATCACCGTGGCCGACCTGGCCAACCGGATGGCCGAGCGTGCCGTCGACGTGGTCAAATACCTCATGAAGCAGGGCCAGATGGTCCGCATGAATGACGTGCTCGATGCCGACACCGCCGAACTGGTGGTCGAGGAATTCGGTCACACCATCAAGCGGGTTTCCGAGGCCGACGTGGAGCAGGGCTTCATCGCCGATGATGACCCGGAAGAGGCGAAGGTTTCGCGTGCCCCGGTTATTGCCGTCATGGGTCACGTTGACCACGGCAAGACCTCGCTGCTCGACGCCATGCGTTCGACCGATGTCGCGTCGGGCGAGGCCGGTGGCATCACCCAGCACATCGGTGCCTACCAGGTGACCAATGAGGCCGGTGACAAGATCACCTTCCTCGACACGCCGGGCCACGCCGCCTTCTCGGCCATGCGTTCGCGCGGTGCCGTGGCGACCGATATCGTGATCCTGGTGGTCGCCGCCGATGACAGCGTCAAGCCGCAGACCATCGAGGCCATCCAGCACGCCAAAGCGGCCAACACGCCGATCATCGTTGCCGTCAACAAGTGCGACAAGCCGGACGCCAATCCGCAGAAGGTCCTCACGGACCTGCTGCAGCACGAGATCGTCGTCGAGGCGATGTCGGGCGACGTCCAGTCGGTCAACGTCTCGGCCAAGAAGCGCGAAGGTCTCGACGAACTCGCCGAAGCCATCGCCCTGCAGGCCGAACTGCTCGACCTCAAGGCCAATCCCGACCGCGACGCCGAAGGCATCGTGATCGAGAGCCAGGTCGACAAGGGCCGCGGTCCCGTGGCCACCGTCCTGGTGCGCCGGGGCACGCTGAAGCGCGGTGACCTCGTGGTTGCCGGCTCCCAGTGGGGCCGTGTGCGCGCCCTGACCAATGAGCGCGGCAAGCAGATGGATGAAGCCGGTCCGAGTGTTCCGGTCGAAATCCTCGGCCTCGACGGCGCTCCGGAGCCGGGTGAAGTCTTTGCCGTGGTGGAGAATGAAAGCCGGGCACGTGAAATCGCCGACTATCGTCAGCGCAAGGAACGTGAAGCCAGCGGCGTCGCCGCCGGTGCCGGGACGTCTCTCGAGCAGATGATGGCCCGCCTCAAGCAGGACGAGACCCAGGAGATGCCGCTCCTGATCAAGTCCGACGTGCAGGGTTCCGCCGAGGCGATCAAGCAGTCGCTCGAGCAGATCGGCAATGACGAGGTGCGGGCGCGTGTCATCCATGCCGCTCCGGGTGGCGTCAATGAAAGCGACGTGCTGCTGGCCAAGTCGGCCGGTTCGCCGGTCTTCGCCTTCAACGTCCGGGCCAACAAGCAGGCCCGCGAACTGGCCGAGCGCGAAGGCGTGGAGATCCGCTACTACTCGGTGATCTACGACGTGCTTGAGGACGTGCGGTCGACCATGGAAGGCATGCTGGCGCCGGAGAAGCGCGAGAACTTCATCGGTTACGCCGAGATCCTCGAGGTCTTCAACATCACCAAGACCGGCAAGGTCGCCGGTTGCCGGGTCACCGAAGGCACCGTCAAGCGCGGCTGTGGCGTGCGCCTCCTGCGCGACGACACGGTGCTGCACGAAGGCAAGCTCAAGACGCTCAAGCGCTTCAAGGACGAAGTGTCCGAGGTCAAGTCGGGCATGGAGTGCGGCATGGCGTTCGAACGCTATGAGGACCTCCAGAAGGGCGACCAGATCGAGTGCTTCGAAGTGATCGAAGTGGCTCGCAAGCTGGAAGCCTGAGGCTCCGCCTCCGGTTGAGTTCAGAGGGGCGGTCTTTCGGGCCGCCCTTCTTTGTTCCGCGCCTGAAAATTACGGGAGATCGAACATGGCCAAGAAGAAAAGCAATGAAGCCAAGGGTCCCTCGCAGCGCCAGTTGCGGGCCGGGGAATTGGTACGCCACGCCCTCGTCGGCATCCTGACGCGCGAGGAATTGCGCGATCCGGACCTCGACGGCGTGCTGATCTCGGTCACCGAGGTGCGTCCGAGCCCGGACCTGCGCCAGGCCAAGGTCTATGTCGCCCCGCTCGGCCCGGGCGACCAGGACAAGCTGGCCAAGGCGCTGAACAAGGCGGCCGGCTATCTGCGCGGCAAGCTGGGGCGCGAGATCGATCTCAAATTCACCCCCGAGCTGCACTTCCATCCGGACAATTCCTTCGACACGGCCAGCCATGTCGACGAATTGCTGGCCCGGCCCCAGGTCAAGCAGGACCTGACCGGCGCCCACCGCAACGAAGACGACTGACCACACGCTGATCCACACGGCCGGGTCCGACCCCTGGCCGACCGGGAGACATGACCATGGCGCGACGCCGCAAGGGTGAGGATATCCATGGCTGGATCATCCTCGACAAACCGCTCGACATGGGATCGACGCAGGCCGTATCGGCCGTGCGCCGCATCTTCAACGCCAGGAAGGCCGGCCATGCCGGCACCCTCGACCCGCTGGCCACCGGGGTGCTGCCGATCGCGCTCGGCGAGGCCACCAAGACCGTGCCGTTCGCGGTCGAGGGCGACAAGCTGTACCGCTTCACCGTGAAATGGGGCGAGCGCACCGACACGCTGGACGCCGAGGGGGACATCGTCGCCACCTCCGGTCACCGTCCCACGCGTGACGAGCTGGAAGCCGTGCTGCCGGATTTCATCGGCGAGATCGACCAGGTGCCGCCGAAATATTCGGCCATCAAGATCGATGGCGAGCGCGCCTATGACCTGGCCCGCGACGGCGAGGAGGTCGAGATGCAGTCGCGCAAGATCTGGATCGAGAACCTGCGTGTACTCGACTGCCCGTCGCCGGACATGGCGGTCCTGGAAATGCAAAGCGGCAAGGGCGCTTACGTGCGCTCAATGGCCCGTGACCTGGCCCATGCCCTGGGCACGGAAGGTCATGTCGCGGCGCTGCGCCGGGTCCGCGTCGGCCAGTTCGACGAGGCAAAGTCCATAAGGCTGGACGAACTGGAAGAAATGGCCCATAAGGGCGCCGCTTCGGAAGCCCTGCTCCCGGTACAGACCGCGCTGGACGACATCCCGGCACTGGCCGTAACCGAGGAGGAAGCCTTCCAGATGAAGCAAGGACGTCCAATCGTCCTGCTCCCGCGTCAGGCGCAAGAGCTGAAAGAAGAGCGACGTCCTCGCGAAGCCGCGGGCCGCGATTGTTCTTTTACCGCTCTGGCAGTCCTGGACGGTCAGGCAGTGGCATTGGGCGACGCGAGGGCCGGAAAGTTCCAGCCCTGGCGCGTTTTCAACCTTACCCCGTGAGCGGGGCGACACAGAGTTTCAGGAGAACACGATGTCGGTTACCCAAGAGCGCAAAGCTGCGCTGATCAAAGACAATGCCCGTGCCAAGACCGATACGGGTTCGCCGGAAGTGCAAGTGGCCATCCTCACCGAGCGGATCGCCAACCTGACCGAGCACTTCAAGACCCACAAGAAGGACAATCACTCGCGTCGCGGCCTTCTTAAAATGGTTTCCCAGCGCCGCCGGCTTCTCGACTATCTCAAGAAAAAAGATCAGGCTCGCTATCAGAGCCTCATCGAGAAGCTTGGCCTGCGTCGCTGATCCGCGACCTCATCCGTACGAAAGACGATATGTTCGATATCCAGAAAGAAACGATCGAGTGGGCCGGGCGCCCACTCACCATCGAAACCGGGCGCGTAGCCCGGCAGGCTGACGGCGCGGTCATGGTGACCTATGGCGACACGACCGTGCTCGCCACCGCCGTCGGCGTGAAGCAGGCCAAGGAGGGGCAGGACTTCTTCCCCCTCACGGTCAACTACCAGGAAAAGTATTTTGCCGCCGGCAAGATCCCCGGTGGTTTCTTCAAGCGCGAAGGCCGTCCGACCGAGAAAGAGACGCTGACCTCGCGCCTCATTGACCGTCCGATCCGTCCGCTCTTCGTCAAGGGCTTCAAGAACGAAGTCCAGGTGATGATCACCGTGCTGTCGCACGACATGGAAAACGACCCCGACATTGTCGGTCTGGTCGGCGCCTCCGCGGCGCTGGTCCTGTCCGGCCTGCCCTTCATGGGCCCGATCGGTGCCGCCCGTGTCGGTTACATCGACGGCGAATACGTCATCAACCCGAATGTCGACGAGATGCCCGAGAGCGATCTCGACCTCGTCGTCGCCGGTACCAATGACGCCGTCATGATGGTTGAATCGGAAGCCAAGGAGCTGTCCGAGGAAATCATGCTGGGCGCGGTCATGGCCGGCCACGAGGCTTTCCAGCCGGTGATCGACATGATCATCCGCCTGGCCGAAAAAGCCGCCAAGGAGCCCTGGGACTACCAGCCGGAAGACCGGTCTGCCGAGGAATCCAAGGTGCGTGACCTGATCGGTGACGAGCTGGCGAAAGCCTACACCATCACCGACAAGACCGAACGCTACGCCGCTGTCGGCGCTGCCAAGGACAAGGCGGTCGAGGCCCTGGCCCAGACCGAGGACCGTCCGGACGGCATCCCGATGACCGTGCTCAAGGACGCCATGAAGGCGGTCGAGAGCTCGATCGTTCGCGGTGGCATCATCAAGACCGGCAAGCGCATCGACGGCCGTTCGCTCGACCAGGTCCGCTCCATCGTGTCGGAAGCGGGCATCCTGCCGCGCACGCACGGTTCGGCCCTGTTCACCCGCGGCGAAACCCAGGCCATGGTCGTTGCGACCCTCGGCACGGGCGAAGACGAGCAGTTCATTGACGACCTCACGGGGACGTACAAGGAACGCTTCATGCTGCACTACAATTTCCCGCCCTACTCGGTCGGCGAGACGTCTTTCCGTCTGGCTCCGGGTCGTCGGGAAATCGGTCACGGCAAGCTCGCCTGGCGTGCTGTCCGGGCCGTGCTGCCGAAGCATGAGGACTTCCCCTACACCATCCGCCTGGTCTCCGAGATCACCGAGTCGAACGGCTCGTCCTCGATGGCCACGGTGTGTGGTGCGTCCCTCGCGATGATGGATGCCGGTGTGCCGCTGACGCGCCCGGTCTCCGGTATCGCCATGGGCCTGATCAAGGATCCGGACGGCGTCGCGGTCCTGTCCGACATCCTGGGTGACGAAGACCACCTCGGCGACATGGACTTCAAGGTGGCCGGTACGTCGGAAGGCGTCACCTCGCTGCAGATGGACATCAAGATCGCCGGTATCACCAAGGACATCATGCAAACGGCCCTGGACCAGGCCAAGGGTGGGCGTCTGCACATCCTGGACGAGATGGCCAAGGCCCTCGACAGCTCGCGCACCGAGCTCGGCGAATATGCGCCGCGCATCGAGACCATCACCATTCCGACCGACAAGATCCGCGACGTGATCGGTTCGGGCGGCAAGGTGATCCGCGAGATCGTCGAGACCACCGGTGCCAAGGTCGATGTCAATGATGACGGCGTGATCAAGGTGTCGTCCTCGGACGGCGCGTCGATCAAGGCTGCCCTCGACTGGATCCACGGCCTCACCGCCGAGCCGGAAGAAGGCAAGGTCTACAAGGGCAAGGTCGTCAAGGTCATGGACTTCGGCGCCTTCGTGAACTTCTTCGGTCCCAAGGACGGCCTGGTGCACGTGTCCCAGATGAAGCAGGAGCGGGTGAACCACCCCTCCGACGTCGTCTCGGAAGGCCAGGAAGTCTGGGTCAAGCTGCTGGGCTTCGATGACCGCGGCAAGGTTCGCCTGTCGATGAAAGTCGTCGACCAGGAAACCGGCGAAGAGTTCAAGAAGGAAGAAGAGTCGGCCGAATAGGCCGGAGCTTCCAGCTTCTGAAACCGAAGAGGGCCCGTTCCGCAAGGAGCGGGCCCTTTTTCTGTCCACATCAGCCGGAAGTGCCCCTGGGACTTTCCTCCCCATCCCGATGGGGAGGGGGACCCGCGAAGCGGGGAAGGGGCCGCCGCATGAGCGGCGGTGTCGATCACCGGGCTCCTACCCCCTCACCACGGTGTCGCAAAACCGCCCGGTTTGGTGGTATGCTTTCCTCGCACACGGCCCCGGAGGAACATGCCAATGAACTGGGATCTCACGGACTTCATCGTCGCCGGCGCACTGCTGGGCGCCCTGGCGCTCGCCGCCGCCGTCACCTTGCGCCTGGCCCGCAGCTGGACCTACCGCGCCGCTGCCGCGCTGGCGGCCCTGACCGTCTTCATGCTGCTGTGGAGCAATGCCGCGGTCAGCATCGTCGGCGGTGACGGCAACGCCTTCAGCCCCCTCTACAACCTGGTGCCGCTGCTCGGCCTGGTCGCCGCCGCCGTCGTGCGCTTCCGCGCCGCCGGCATGGCCAGGGTCATGATCGGCATGGCGCTCGGCACGGCGCTTCTGAGCCTCGCCGCCATCGCCGGCCTGGCCGAGGTCGCCATCCCCGGCTGGCAGATCACCACACTCGGCATCACCGCCCTGTTCGCCACCCTCTTCCTGGCCTCAGCCTGGCTCTTCCACCGCGCTGCCGGCACCTCAAGCGGCCCGTCCGCCGCCACCCCGGTCGGGGCCTAGCCCCACACGGGCCCTGGAAGGGTCTCGCTTGAACGTGTGACCTCGCGCCCGGCGCGGACCCGCCCATTCATCTCATGCCAGCCAGCGGGCCTCAGACGGTTTGTCGCGTCAAGGGCGCCGAAGGCGCCGCGCTGCGGGCATGCCCCTTGACGCGACAAACCGTCTGAGGCGAACTCCCGGCAAGAGATCAATGGCCCCACGTGCGCAGCGCGCCCGTTCCGAATGCCCCCAAACCCGTTTTCCCCGCCTTCATGGCGGGGCCTTGAATCCGCTCGGTTCCCAAGATGCCCGCCATCTTGACGCGACGATGGATAGCGATCCCTACCCGCAGTGACGCCAGACGCCTGCTACCCCGCCTCCAGCCGTCCCCGGAACCGCCGGCTGCCCGGCACCTGCTGCCCCGACGCCAGCGTGATCGTCAGATCGCCTTCCCCGGTCGGCCGCGTCTCGGTGATCGCCCCGCGCTCCACCAGCCAGGACCGGTGCACCCGCACCGCATCCACGCCCGCCGAGACCAGCTGGCGTTCCAGCTCGGCCAGGGTCATACGGGCCAGGTGCTCGCCGCCGCCGGCCAGCCGCACCTCCACATAATTGCCCGCCGCCCGCGCATGCTCGAAGCGCTCCGCCTCTACATGCACCGTGCGGCCCCCGCATTTCAGCGTCAGGCGGTGGCTCTGCCGCGCCTCGCGCCGCGCCGCCGCCAGTTCGAGCCGGTACTGGTGCAATTGCCGGATTGCCAGCGTCATCAGGACAAAGCCCAGATACGCCCCGGCATCCTTGCGGAACTCGTAGATGAAGTCGCCCACCGGCTCGTTGAGATAGGTGTACTCCGCCCGGTAGACATACTCCCAGATGCTCATCCGCAGCACCGTCATCGCGGTGACATGGACCAGCGAAAACACGACCACCGCCACCAGGTGTACCGGCACCGCCAGGGCCAGCCGGCCCGGCTCCGGCGGCACGCGCAGGACCAGCGCCGTCATCGCGGGCAGCAGGGCCATGCTGACGACAATGCTGCTGCCCTCCATGACCCAGCCGAACAGCGGCACGGTGTCGACCCCGGCCCGCTCCATCTCGGTTTCTACCGAGCTCGCCAGGATGATCCACACCACGAGCAGGACCAGCCAGCCCAGAGCCGTGGCGTCGCGCCAGGCCGCGCGGTCGCTGGCCTGGTCACGTTGCAGGTCGCTGGGAGGCTTCCCCGTCTCGTTGACGGAGTTTTGCATGGGGACGGATTCACGCATCCCGCGCATTTTGCCTGCCCCCGCTCTGCGCACAAGCCATGCCGCTGCGACCGCCGCAAGACCCCCGCGCGACCCGCCGGCCACTCGTCCCGCTCTGCCGCCGTCTGCCCCAGACCTGTGAAATTCCGTCCCGCGGACCCGCAATTGACCCCGCTTCGCTTCGCTTTCGCGTCCGTTTCACCCCGAATGACCCCTCAACAGACCCCTGACTGCCCCCAGGAGCCCGCCCATGGCCGCGTCCGCGACCCCGAATGCCACCGAAACATCCAATCCCAGCGCCGTCTTCACCCGCCGCCACGACCTCGACTGGCTGCGCATCATCGCCTTCGGCCTGCTCATTCTCTACCATATCGGCATGTTCTTCGTGCCCTGGGACTGGCACGTGAAGAGCCAGGCGGCCAATGAAGCGCCACAATACGCCATGCTGATGCTCAATCCGTGGCGCCTGGCGCTCCTGTTCTTCATCTCCGGCGTCGCCATCCGCTACCTGTCCGACAAGCTCGGGGCCGGCAAGTTCGCCGGCGACCGCACGCTGCGTCTCCTGCCGGTGATCATTTTCGGCATGCTGGTCGTGGTGATGCCCCAGACCTGGGCCCAGCTGCGCCAGTCCGGTGCCATCGAGGACAGCCTGCTTGCCTTCTGGCCGCGCTATATCGTCGAGTGGCGCATTGCCGGCATCGAGGTGCCGACCTGGAATCACCTCTGGTATGTCGTCTATCTCTGGGTCTACTGCCTGCTTCTGGCTCCGCTTTTCCCGGCCCTGCGCTGGCTCGGGGATGGTCCCGTCGGCCGTCTGTTCGCCGTTTTTGACCGCCCGGGCGTGCGTGTGGCTGCACTTCTGGTGCTCCCCATCCTGCCTTTCATCGCCTACCGGCTCTGGCTCGACCCGCATTTCCCGACCACGCACAACCTGACCAGCGACTGGGCCAATCACGCCCACCGCCTGACCATCCTGCTGATCGGCTTCTGGATCGCCAAGGCCGAGCGCTTCTGGACCGCCGTCGACAAGGCCCTGCCCGCAGCGCTGGCTGTCATCGTCACCTATGGCATCGCCCTGGCATGGGCCCTGCCGCGCCCTGAGGCGGCCTGGGAGGGCCAGGATGTCCTGCTCTGGACCCTGCGCATCGGCCGCATCCTCTACGCCTGGTGCGCCATCCTGGCGCTGCTGGCGCTGGCCCGCCGCTTCCTGACCGGTGACGGCCCCGTGCGTCGCTACCTGACCGTGGCCATTTTCCCCTACTACATCCTGCACCAGACCCTCATCGTCGTGACCGGCTACTGGATCGCCCCGATGGGCCTGGGTGCGTGGACCGAGTTCGCCATCCTGGTCGCCGTCACCCTGGCCGGGTGTGCCGTCTGCTTCGAGATTGCCCGCCGGGTGCCCGGACTGCGCCTGGTCATGGGCCTCAAGCCGCAACCCCCCACGTCCAGCCCGCGGCCGGCAAGCGCTGCCTCCGTGCCACCATTACAGAAACTTTAGACCCCAATCCGTCTCCCCCGCCTATCTTGCTCCGCGAAGCAGCCCGGGTGGGGGAGACAAGCATGCTGAACAAGACCCTGAAACGTGTGTCCGGAGTTCTGGCCGCAGCCGCGCTGTGCACCGGCCTGGCTGTCGCCCAGGAGCCCTACCGCACACCGTCACAGGACATTGTCGACATTGTCGACGCCGCTCCCGCGCCGTGGACCTCGCTTTCCCCGGCCCGCGACACCCTGCTCCTCCTGCACCGCAACGCCCTGCCCTCGGTCGCCGAACTGGCCCGGCCGATGGAACGGCTAGCCGGCCTGCGCCTGGACGCCGACCTGAACGGTCGTCACGGCCCGAAATCCGTCACCGGTCTCAGCCTCATCGATATTGCCTCCGGTACCGAACGCCCGGTCGCGCTGCCCGACGGCGCGGGAGTTTCCAATACCAGCTGGTCCCCCGACGGCTCGCAGGTCGCCTTCGTGCTCAGCCAGGACCAGTCGCTCGGCCTGTGGGTGCTCGACGTGGCCAGCGGGGAGGCCCGCCAGCTCGTGGCCTCCGGCGTCAACGGCGTGTTCTCGCCGCTGTCCTGGATGCCGGATGGCGAGCGTGTCCTGGTCCATCTCGTCGACCCCGGTCGCGGGGCCCGTCCCGAGCGCCCGGCCGTCCCGGTCGGTCCGGTCACCGAGGAAGCCGGCGGCTACGAGGCCCCGGTGCGCACCTACCAGGACCTGCTCACCGACGAACACGATGCCCGCCTGTTTGCCTGGCTGGCCAGCACCCAGCTGGCCCTCGTCAACACCGAGGGGCGCCCCCGCGTCCGTCCGCTCGGCGAGCCCGGCTATTACTACATGTCCGACCCGGCGCCCGGCGGCGACTACATTCTCGTCGGCGAACTGGAGGGTGAATTCTCCTTCCAGGTCCCATGGTCGCGCTTCCCGGACCGGGTTTTCGTGATCGACACCGACGGCGAGGAGGTCGCCACCATTGCCCGCCAGCCCCTGGCCGACAACATCCCCATCGGCGGCGTCGTCGAAGGTCGCCGGTCGGTGGCCTGGCAGGACAGCCATGCCGCCCGCCTGACCTGGGCGGAAGCCCTCGACGGCGGCGATCCGCGCACCGAGGCCGATGAACGCGACAGCGTCTGGGCCCTGGCCGCGCCGTTTGACGGCGAACCGGTCGAGATCCTGCGCACCGAGGACCGCTACTACGGCACCCGGTTCACCGAGGTCGGACAGGTCGGCATGGCCGTGGAATACGATCGCGATACCCGCGTGCTGCGCCGCTGGCTGGTCGATTTCGCCGACCCGTCCGGCGAGCCCCGCCTCGCCGAAGAGCGCAACAACCAGGACGCCTATGCCAATCCGGGCAGCCCGCTTAGCGTGCGCAACCAGTTCGGCCGCCCGGTCATCGGTGTGCACGACGGCTACATGTACTATGCCGGTGACGGGGCCACGCCCGACGGCGACCGCCCCTTCCTGTCGCGGGTCAGCTTCGACACGCTCGAGCGCGAGGAAATCTGGCGCAATTCCGGCGAGAACTATGAGGAAGTCATCGGCCTGACCGCCCCGGACGCGTCCGGCTTCCTGACCAGCTGGGAGGACCCGGTCACGCCGGCCAATGTCCGCTGGCACCGGGCGGGCGCGGACACGGTGCAGATCACCGACTTCCGCAATCCTCACCCCCAGCTGGAAGACATTACCCGCCAGCTGATCACCTATGAGCGCGCCGACGGCGTGCCGCTCTCGGCCACCCTCTACCTGCCGGCCGACTACCAGCAAGGCGACACCCTGCCGGTGCTCGTCTGGGCCTATCCGCTCGAATACAACGACGCCGCCACGGCCGGCCAGGTGCGTGGCTCACCCTGGCAGTTCACTCGCATCGCCGGCACCAGTCCGCGTTTCCTGGTGACCCAGGGCTATGCGCTGCTGGAGAACGCCACCATGCCGATCGTCGGCGAGGACCCAGAAACCGTCAACGACACCTTCATCGAACAGCTCGTCCTGTCCGCCGAGGCAGCCCGCGACGTTACGGTCGAAATGGGTTTCGGTGACGGCGAGCGCCTCGCCATTGCCGGCCATTCCTATGGCGCCTTCATGACCGCCCACCTGCTGGCCGCCAGCGACGTCTTCCGCGCCGGCATCGCCCGCTCGGGCGCCTATAACCGCACCCTGACCCCGTTCGGCTTCCAGTCAGAGCGCCGACCCTTCTGGGAAGCGCCCGAGATCTATTTCGAGCTCTCCCCCTTCATGCACGCCGACACCATCGACGAGCCGATCCTGCTGATCCACGGCCAGATGGACAACAATTCCGGCACCTACCCGATGCAGTCGGAGCGCATGTACGCCGCCGTCAAGGGCAATGCCGGCACCGCCCGCCTGGTCATGCTCCCCCACGAAAGCCACGGCTACCGCGCCCGCGAAAGCGTCCTGCACGTGCTGGCGGAAAGCATCGACTGGCTCGACCGCTGGGTGAAGCCGCTGGAGGACCCGATGGGGGGTGGGCAAGGTGAAGAGGTGGCGGAGTAGGGGGGCTCGCGAGCGCAGTCTCTCAGCCCTTGAAGTATGTATCTCTATGATACTTCAGGAACTCAGGATGCGGCTGAGATTGCGCTCGTTCCGGTACGCGAACGAACCCACTCGGATCGAACAAACGTTGTGCACCTTCCGGGAGGAGCTTTTCTGCCTTCAACAGGCGGAAGTCGTCGTCGATCGCAATGAGCCCTCTGTCGAAAAGCCAGTGGGCTGTTCGTGAAAGGGCAAGTCCGTTTCTTATTGAATCCGGCCCGTCGTCGGCGACTGGCCGAATGTGCGCGGCTTCCATCTCGGCACGCCCGCCCCCATTTATTATTTGAAGGCCCGTCACGGCACATTTTCGATCATAGGCATCCCGCACCGTCTTCGCGAAGGCGGCGTCTCGGAATTTCCGGGAAACAAGTTGTTCGACGATAGGCCTTCTAAACACCGCGGGTGGTTCTGAGAGGCCGGGTGGGTCCGTGCGGACGTCTGCGAAAAGATCGTCCGAGAAACCTTCAGCGCATATCAGTTCGAACTCTTCATCTGGTATCCTTCTAACCGATACGCCGAAGGCCCCCTGATTGCTGGAACCATCAGGTGAATAAAGCTTTGCCTCGCGATACCGGCCCGCAGTGGATTTCAACGGAACAGGCTTATTGAATTCTAGGTAGCCGTTAATCGTCGCAACAAAGTCACCCGACGAATGGGGAAGGGCCTGAAGCGCGGAGACCATCGCTACCGCGAAATAGGCCAATCGACCACCGCCCGCGCGGGGTTCATAAAACAGACAGAGGTCACCGATAGCTTCGCGAGCGGCTTTAACGTAGCGCCGAGGAACGTAGTACGTACGGCCCGGTACCTCGCTATAGGAGCTCTCAACCGATTGCATGAGAACAACTTTCGTCATTCCTCAACGTTAAGCTGTCTATGAGTTTTCACAAGTCGGTTTTTTGCGACCTGAAAGAAAAAACCCCGCCGGCAGCCACCGGCGGGGTTCTTCATGTCGGTACGTCAGTTTGGGTCAGTCGTCGCCCAGATCCGGCACCGCCACCGCGTGGAAGCCCGCATCCACATGCAGCGTTTCACCCGTGCACGAGAAACCCAGGTCCGACAGCAGATAGAGCGCGGCGCCGGCGACGCCTTCCATCTTGGTGTCTTCCTTCATCATCGACCATTCGCGGCCGGTCTTCATCAGCGCCTTGCCGCCGGAAATGCCGGCCATGGCGAGGGTGCGCATCGGGCCGGCCGACAGGGCGTTGACGCGGATGCCCTTGGGACCGAGGTCGCGCGCCATGTAGCGCGTCGAGGCCTCGAGCGCCGCCTTGGCCACGCCCATCACATTGTAGGACGGCACGACGCGTTCCGAGCCGAGATAGGTCAGGGTGACCATGGAGCCGCCGTCGGGCATCAGGTGGCTCGCCCGCTTGCCGGCATCGACGAAGGAGAAGGCGGAGATTTCCATGGCCCGGCGCCAGCCCTCGCGGGTGGTGTTCTCGGTGAACGAGCCGACCAGCTCGTCCTTGCCGGCAAAGGCGATGGCGTGGACCAGGAAGTCGATCTTGCCCCACTTGTCCTCGATCGCCTTGAAGCAGGCGTCCATCGAGGCCTCATTGGTCACGTCGGCCTGCACCATGAAGGGCTCGCAGGGCAGGCTCTCGACCAGCGGCCGGACCCGGCGTTCCAGTGCCTCGTCCTGGTAGGAAAAGGCGATCTCGGCGCCCTGGGCGGCCAGTTGCTGGGCGATGCCCCAGGCGATCGAATTCTTGTTGGCCACGCCCATGACAAGGCCGCGCTTGCCCTTCATCAGCTCGCCGGCCGGAAACACGCTGTCGCTCATTGGTATTGCTCCCCCAAGGGTGGTCGTTGGATCGAGTGCCTGGCGGCCTAGATCTTCTGCATGATAACGGTGCCGTTGGTGCCGCCGAAACCGAACGAGTTCGACATCGTCGTCTTCAGGTCGGCATCGCGGGTCTCGGTGATGATCGGCAGGTTGAGTGCGGCGATGTCGGGATCCATGTCGAAGACATTGATCGAAGGCGCCACGAAGCCGTGCTTCATCATCAGCAGGGTGTAGATGGCCTCGTGTACGCCGGCGGCGCCGAGCGAGTGGCCGGTCATCGACTTGGTGCCGGAAATCATCGGCGCGTTGTCGCCGAACACTTCCTTGACCGCCTCCATCTCCTTGATGTCGCCGACCGGGGTCGCAGTGGCATGCGGGTTGAGGTAGTCGATCCTGTCGGTCCCGGCGGTTTCCATGGCCAGTTTCATGGCCCGCACCGCGCCCTCGCCGGACGGGGCGACCATGTCATAGCCGTCCGATGTGGCGCCATAGCCGGTGACTTCGGCAATGATGTTGGCGCCGCGCTTCTTGGCGCGCTCATACTCTTCCAGCACCACGACGCCGGCGCCGGCGCCGCCGACAAAGCCGTCGCGGTCCTTGTCGAAGGCGCGCGAGGCCTGCTGCGGCGTGTCATTGTACTTGGTCGACATGGCGCCCATGGCGTCGAACAGGTTCGACAGGGCCCAGTGGATCTCCTCGCAGCCGCCGGCGAACATGACGTCCTGCTTGCCCCACTGGATCTGTTCGGTGGCCGCCCCGATGCAGTGCAGCGAGGTCGTGCAGGCGGAGGTGATGGAATAGTTCACGCCGAGAATCTTGAACGGCGTGGCCAGGGTCGCCGAGGCCGTCGAGCTCATGGCCTTCGGCACGGCGAACGGCCCGATGCGCTTGGGGCCCTTCTCGCGGGTGATGTCGGCGGCATTGACGATGGTGCCGGCCGACGGTCCGCCCGAGCCCATGATGATGCCGGTGCGCGGGTCGGAAATGTCTTTCTCTTCCAGCCCGCTGTCGGCAATGGCCTGTTCCATGGCCATGTAGTTCCAGCCGGCGCCTTCCGACATGAAGCGGTAGACCCGCTTGTCGACATGCTGGGCCGGATCGATGTCCGGCTTGCCGCCGACCTGGCAGCGGAAGCCCAGTTCGGCGAAGCTTTCCATGCGGCCGATGCCGCTCTTGCCCTGCTTGAGGGATTCCGTGACCTCGTCGGCATTATTGCCGATCGGCGAGATGACACCCAGTCCGGTGATGACAACGCGACGCATGCAAGTCTCCTCGATCAGGCCATTTCGCCGGGCTGGAACAGTCCGACGCGAAGGTCCTTGGTCGTATAGATGGTTTTTCCGTCAGCCTCGACCCGGCCGTCGCCGATGGCCATGATGAGGCGGCGCTGGATGACGCGCTTGAGGTCGATGACATAGCGGACCTTCTCGACGTCCGGGGTGACCTGGCCGGTGAATTTCACCTCGCCGACACCCAGGGCGCGGCCCTTGCCCGGATTGCCCTTCCAGACCAGGAAGAAGCCGACCAGCTGCCACAGCGCGTCGAGGCCGAGGCAGCCCGGCATGACCGGGTCGCCCTTGAAGTGGCACTGGAAGAACCAGAGGTCCTTCTTGATGTCGAGCTCGGCGATGATCTGGCCCTTGCCGTATTCGCCACCATCATCATTGATCTCGATGATGCGGTCCATCATCAGCATGGGCGGCGCGGGAAGCTGGCCGTTTTCGGGACCGAACATGCGGCCCTCGCTGGATTCAATCAGGTCATTATAGCTGAAAGAGCTTTTACGTTCAGACATGTAGCCGATCGGTTGCGCCGCGGGCCGGCTGCTGGGCAACCGCGCTCCGGACTGGTCCAGGAAGCCCGGATCATCACGCTCCGGGCGGGTCAGGGCAGAGCGGTATCACGCGCCGCAGGGGCGCTCAAGCTGGGGCTGCCGTCTGCGTCACCCGTCTCGTCGCTCGCCAGCTCGTGTGCATAGACGCCCCACAGCGTGTCCGGACGGACCCAGCCGCGATAGCCCTGGCCCTCGACACGGCACCAGCCGGTGCGGCAACGCTCGAGGGACAGCACGACGCCCGGCTCGGCCACGGCCTCGATGCTGGAGTTGTCGCTGTCGCGGGCGTGCAGCGGTGTGTCGGCCAGCGTGTAGACCGAGCGGCGGCCGGACAGGATGGAGCGGTGCATCCAGGTCAGCTCGCCCTCCGGATCGCGCACCCGGCGCCAGTCCGGGGTTTCAGCGATGACTTCCATCGGCAGGCCGGCGCGCACATAGCGCCAGGCGATCGGGTGCGAGCTGGACGGTCCGACCCGGCCATTGGCGACATCGACCTTGAGACTGACAAAGCGCGGCACCGCCTGGCCCGACGGCGTTGCCGCGTCCTGGGCGTGGGTCGCCGCGGTCAGCACTGCCAGCCCGGTCAGGGCCAGGACCACAAGTCGCGCAAGAACGGTAATCGGCCGCATGGGATAGTCCTCCAGCCTATCCCTGTGCCAAAACAGGGTGAACGCGCGGTAAATTGCGGCGCTCAAATGGGAGATAATCATGGCTGGTCGGACAGTAAGCACGGGCGCCGGCATGGGCGCCGGGATCGCCATCGGTGTGGCCCTGGGCGCCGCATTCGACAATCTCGGCCTCGGGCTGGCGCTTGGCGTTGCCTTCGGCGCCGCATTCGGAGTTCACGCCGCGTCCGGCAAGGACGGTTCACCGGGAGGTGATGCGGCAAACGGCGAAATCGATCCTATATATCCTTCCGACACTCCGGACGACGGGTCCGGAAAGCCTTGAGGAGGGGAATTCATGAGTTTTCGTCTGCTGATCTCCAGTGCCGCCGCCATCCTGGCCGCGGGCAGCATGGCCGCGCCGGCCGCATCGGCCCGCGTCCAGAACGATGACATCGACGTGCAGTCCACCGATCTCGGTGACGGGCTGTGGATGCTGTCGACCGGCATGGCCGGCAATCTCGCCCTGCTCGACGGCGAGGACGGGGTCGTGCTGATCGACGATCAGCTGCCCAATACCGGCTCGGCCATCGAGGGCGCCATCGTCGAGGTGACCGGCGGGGATGCTCCGCGCTTCATCGTCAACACCCACTGGCATGGTGACCATACCGGCGGCAATGCGCATTTCGCCGAACTCGGTGCCACCATCGCCGCGCACCACAATATCCGCACCCGCCTCGACAATGCCGAGGACGGGTGGGCCCAGGGGGATGCCGTACTGCCGGTTCTCACCTTTGGCGACGATCTGACCTTTCACATGAATGGCCAGACCGTCGAGGCCGTGCACTTCCCGTCTGCCCACACCGATGGCGACGCCATGGTGTACTTCCGCCAGGCCGACGTGCTGCACATGGGCGACATCTTCTTCTCCGGCCGCTTCCCCTTCATCGACCTGGCCTCCGGCGGCACGGTCGACGGCTACCTCGCCGGCATGCGGCGCGGCCTCGAGATCGCCGGACCGGAGACCCGCATCATCCCGGGTCACGGCCCGATGTCGACGCATGTCGAGCTGGAAGCCTCGATCGCCATGCTGGAAGACGCCGCGGCCCGCGTGCGGGCCCTCGTCGAGGAGGGTGCCGACCTCGAAGCGGTGCGCGCGGCCGCCCCGCTCGTCGATTATGACGCCGACTGGAGCTGGGGCTTCATCACCACCGACCGCATGGTCCAGACGCTCTACAATGACGCCACCGGCGGGACTTCGTCGTTTCAGTAGGAAAGCGGCAGAAACTGGGCAAACCTGACCGAAATTTAAAGGCTTACCCAGTTTTCCGAGAGGAGGCCGGGGCTAGGTGTGGGGCATGGACAAGTTCGATCCTCCCTCCGAGCCCCGCGCCCCCGGCCGGCTGAGCCGGACCTTTGGTCTGCTCACCGGCCTGGGCGTGGGAGTCCTGCTTATGGCCATCATAGCGCTGACGACCCAGTCCCCCTGGCTGGCCCTCCTGTTCGGCTTCGTTCCCGGCCTCGCCATTGGTCTTGCGCTGCATCTGACGGCGCGACGCTAATTGGCACACTCCGGGCATGCCGGGTCAGGCGACAGCCCCACCGTACGGCTGGTCATCGCCAGGCCGTCGAACAGCAGGATGCGACCGTCCAGCGCCTCGCCGGCCTCGCAGGTCAGCTTGATCGCCTCCAGCGCCATCATCGAGCCGATCACGCCGGTCAGGGCGCCGACTATGCCGACGCGTTCGCAGGTCTCGGCGTCGGGTGGGGTTTGCGGCACCCAGCAGCGATAGCAGGGCGAGGCGGGTGTCCGGTTGAACACCGACAGCTGGCCGTCCCAGCGCCCCACGGCCCCGGACACCAGCGGTGTGCCGAGCGCACGGCTCGCCGCATTGACCGCGAACCGGGTCGCGAAATTGTCGCAACCGTCGAGGATCACATCGGCGTCTGCCAGCAGGTCCTCGGCATTGCCGTCATCCAACGCCGCCACCATCGGCTTGATGTGCAGCGCCGGGTTGAGCGCCCTCAGGGCCTTGGCCCCGGCGCGCACCTTGGCCGTGCCGACATCGCCGGTGGCGAACAGGACCTGGCGCTGCAGATTGTCCAGGCTGACCGTGTCCGGGTCGATCAGGGTGATCTTGCCGATCCCCGCCGCGGCCAGGTAGAGCGCCGCCGGGGCGCCCAGCCCGCCGGTCCCGACCAGGGCGACATGGCTGCGGGCGAGGGCCTGCTGGCCGGCGCCGCCGATCTCGCGCAGCACGATGTGGCGCGCATAGCGCTCGATATCGATTGGATCTGTCATGCACCGACAGGTGACCGAAGCCGGGCCACCATGCAAGGGGCAGCGGCGCTTGCTTCCCTTGGCTGTCGAAACAGGCCAGTTTGCGCCGATGTCTACGACGTCCCAGCTCGCCGCCGCCCGACCCCGCCTGTCCGGCCAGCAGGAACGCCTGCTGGACTGGCTGACCACGGCCAAGCCCAATGTCTTCATCACCGGGCGGGCCGGTACCGGCAAGACCACGCTGATGCGCGAATTCATCCGCCGTGCCGGACCGCGCGCCGCCGTCATCGCCCCGACCGGTGTGGCCGCCATGCAGGCCGGCGGCCAGACCATCCACTCCTTCTTCCACTTCCCGCCGCGCATGATCGGCGCACGCGACATCCGCAAGGTGCGCCATCGCCGCGTCGTGCAGGCGCTGGAAACCCTGGTGATCGACGAGATTTCCATGGTCCGGGCCGACATGATGTGGGCCATCGACAAGTCGCTGCGCCTCAACCGCGAGTGCAACGAGCCGTTCGGCGGGGTCCAGATCGTACTGGTGGGCGACCTGGCCCAGCTGCCGCCTGTCATCCAGGGCGCCGAGGCGGAATATCTCGAGGCCACCTATGGCGGCCCCTTCTTCTTCCACCCGCCACCCTTCCGCGATGCCGGCTTCTCTCTGGTCGAGCTGGAAGAGGTATTCCGCCAGACCGACGAGTACTTCATCAACATCCTCAACGCCGTGCGCGAGGGCGACGTGTCCTCCGACGAGGCCGCCGAGCTCAATCACCGGGTCACAGGGCGGTCCGGTCTGGAGGCCAGTCTCAGCCATGTCGTGCTGACCTCGACCAATGAGGCCGCCTTCCGCATCAACCAGGCCCGCCTGGAAGGCCTGGGCACGCCGGGCCGGTCCTTCGAGGCCAAGGTGGAGGGGCAGTTCGACCCGCGCCTCTTCCCGGCCGAGGAGCCGCTGACGCTGAAGATCGGCGCCCGCGTCATGCTGACCCGCAATGATGCCCAGGGGCGCTGGGTCAACGGCACGCTGGGGGAGGTCGAGGGCTTCGAGGACCGCGGCGTCCGTGTGCGCATCGGCGACACCCTCCACACGGTCGAGCCGCAGAAATGGGAGCGCAATGCTTACGCCTTCGACCCGGAGGCCCAGGCGCTGACCAAGACCACCGCCGGCGCCTTCACCCAGTTGCCGCTGCGCCTGGCCTGGGCAATGACCATCCACAAGGCCCAGGGCCTGACCTTGGACAAGGTCTATCTCGACCTCGCCCGCCGCCTTTTCGCGCACGGCCAGGCCTATGTGGCCCTGTCCCGGGCCCGCTCGCTGGAAGGCCTGGAGCTGTCGCGCCCGCTCTCGCCGGGTGACATCATCTCCGACCCGCGCATTTTCGACGTGCGCTCCTATTGCGATCCGGCCCCGGCCAGCGTGTCGGCCTAGCCGTCGGTCTCGAACAGCGCCGTGGACAGGTAACGTTCCGCCGCACTGGCCAGGACCACAACGATGGTCTTGCCGTCCATTCCATCGCGCTGTGCCAGGTCGAGCGCGGCCTTCACCGCGGCGCCCGAGGAAATCCCCGCCGGAATGCCTTCCACACCGGCCAGTTCGCGGGCCCAGTGAAAGCTTTCCTCGTTTTCGATCCGTATCACTTCATCGATCAGGCCGGTGTCCAGGATGTCCGGCACGAAGCCGGCGCCGATGCCCTGGATCTTGTGCGGGCCCGGCTGGCCACCGGACAGGACCGGGCTGTCGGTCGGTTCGACCGCGACCACGCGGACGCCCGGCTTCTTCTCCTTCAGCACCGCGCCACAGCCGGTGATCGTCCCGCCGGTGCCGACGCCGGCCACGAACACATCGACCTCGCCTTGCGTGTCATTCCAGATTTCCAGCGCCGTAGTGCGCTGGTGGATGTCCGGATTGGCCGGATTGGTGAACTGGCTCGGCATCACCGCGCCGGGTGTCTCCGCGATGATCTCCTGCGCCCTGGCGATGGCGCCCTTCATGCCCTTTGCCGCTTCGGTGAGCACCAGTTCGGCGCCGAGGTGGGCCAGCAGCTTGCGGCGTTCCACCGACATGCTTTCCGGCATGGTCAGGATCAGGCGGTGGCCGCGTGCCGCCGCCACGAAGGCCAGGCCGATGCCAGTATTGCCCGAGGTCGGCTCGACCATCACCGCGCCCTCGCCCAGCTTGCCGGCTGCTTCCAGGGCATCGATCATGGCTACGCCGATACGGTCCTTGACGCTCGACAGCGGGTTGAAGAATTCCAGCTTGGCCAGGATCCGCCCCTTGGCCCCGTTGGCCCGGGCGAGGCGGGAGAGCTCGACCAGCGGTGTGTGGCCGACCGTCTCGTCGATGGAGGCGTAGATGCGGCCGCGGCCGGGCGAGTCTGTCATGCTGTCTGTCCTTGTCCTGAAGGCCGGGCGCTAGACGCCGGTCGAGCCGAACCCGCCGGCACCGCGTGCCGTCTCGTCGAGTTCCTCGCAGATCTCCCATACGGCCTGGCTGACCGGTGTGATGATCACCTGCGCAATACGCTCGCCGCGCCGCACAGTGAAGGGCTCGGCGCCGTGATTGATCAGGTTGACGTGGATCTCGCCGCGATAGTCGGCGTCGATCGTGCCCGGCGTGTTGACGCAAGAGATGCCGTGCCGTGCGGCCAGGCCTGAGCGCGGGCGGACCTGGGCCTCGTAACCGGCAGGCAGGGCAATGGCGATGCCGACCGGGATCAGCTTCCAGGCCCCCGGAGCCAGCGTCACCGGTTCACCCTCCGGCAGTGCGGCGCGCAAATCCATCCCCGCCGACTGCGCGGTCTCGTAAGCCGGCAGGGCCAGCCCGTCATAGTGCGGCAAGGGTTTGATCTTCACGGGAACGGGGGGCATGGGCAGGAATCCGCTGGTCGCAAGGTCTGAACAAGCCTGCATGAAAGCCGTCCCGGCCTGATTTGGCCAGTCCCCGCATGTGTGGACTAGAAGGCCGCAGCGATCCGGTCGGCCAGCAGGTCGGCGATCATCGATTTCGGAGCGCGTTGCCAGGCCTCGCTGCCGTCGGCGGTGACCAGGATAACGGCATTCTCGTCCCCGCCCATGACATCGCCGGACACGTCATTGGCGACGATCCAGTCGCAGCCCTTGCGGGTCCGCTTCTCGCGGGCCCGCATTTCCACGCTGTCGGTTTCCGCGGCGAAGCCGATGACCAGGTGCGGGCGCTCCGCGTGAGCCGCGACGGTTCTGAGAATGTCCGGGTTTTCCACCAGCGCCAGCTGAGTCATTTCGCCCTTGTCCAGCTTGAGTTTGCGCGAAGCCGGGTGAGCGGGTCGCCAGTCGGCCACCGCCGCGACACCGATGAAGACGTCTGCCGGCAGTGCGGCCTCGACCGCGGCCAGCATCTGTACCGCCGTCTCCACGCGCTTCACATCGACGCCACCGGGAGTTTCCAGGTCGACCGGACCGCTGACCAGCGTCACCCGGGCCCCGCGTGCGGCGCAGGCGCGGGCAATGGCATAGCCCTGCTTGCCGGAGGAATGGTTGGACAGGAAGCGCACGGGGTCGATCGGTTCGCGGGTCGGCCCGGCGGTGATCAGGATGTGCCGTCCGGCGAGGCTGTCAGCCATTGAGCAGGCGCTCCACGGCATCCGCGATGGCCACTGGTTCGGCGAGGCGGCCCGGCCCGAACTCGCCGCACGCCATCTCGCCCTCGTCGGGCCCGACGAAATGCACGCCATCGCCCGTGAGGGTCTCCAGATTGCGCTGCGTTGCCCTGTGCTCCCACATCCGAACATTCATCGCCGGAGCCATCAGCACCGGCTTGTCGGTGGCCAGGAGGGCCGTGGAGGCGAGGTCATTGGCCAGCCCGCCGGCGGCCTTGGCCATCAGGTCGGCGGTCGCCGGTGCGACGACGACCAGGTCGGCGGAGCGTGACAGTTCGATATGGCCCATCTCGACCTCGTCGGTGAGCGAGAACAGATCGCCATGCACCTTGTCGCCGGACAGCGCGGCCAGGCTCAGCGGGGTGACGAATTGCGATCCGGCCGAGGTCAGGATGCAACGCGTGGCGATGCCGCGCCTGGCCAGCTCGCGGATCAGTTCGAGGCTCTTGTAGGCGGCGATGCCGCCGCCGACGATGAGAAGGATGCGAGGTTGGGACACGGGACGTCGGCCTCCTGGCTGGTCGCCCCCCTTACTAGCGCCAACGCCGCGTAATCCCAAGCTCATCCTGCCTCGGCTCAGAGTATCAGCGAGGCCACCGCGGTGCCGGCCAGTACGGCCAGTGACACCGCGATTACCGCCAGTGGCCACTGCACCAGCTTGTTGTCGCGCTTGATGGTGATCTCGCCATCCTTGAGGCGGGCGCCGACCTGGGCCCAGTCGTCGATGGCGTCGGGCAGCTGGCGCAGGCTGTCGTGCAGCCGGGTCAGGTCTTCCGCCAGGTCCCGCATCCGGCCCTCAATGCCCAGCTCGCGCTTCATCCAGCGTTCGACAATCGGCGCCGCGGCACCCCACATGTCGAGCTTCGGATCGAGCCGTCGCGAGACCCCTTCGCACTGCACCATGGTCTTTTGCAGCATCACCAGTTCGGGACGCAGCCGCATGTCGAACAGGTCGGTGATCTCGAACAATTGAAGCAGCACGCGTGACATCGGCACTTCATTGGCCCGCTTGCCGAAGATCGGTTCGCCGACGGCCCGCAGGGCGCTGGCGAAATCCTCGATCGAATGGCGCGCCGGGACGTAACCGGCGGCGAAGTGGGCACGCGCCGCGGCCGTGTAGTCCCGGGTCAGGAAGCCGTGCAGGATCAGGGCAAGGAAGCGCCGCTCCTTGCGGCCGATGCGGCCCATGATGCCGAAATCGACGGCCCAAAGCGTGCCGTCCTCGCTGGCGAACAGATTTCCCGCATGCATGTCGGCGTGGAAGATGCCGCGGTCGAGTGCCGTGGCGAGGAAGGCCCGGGTCAGGCGCGTGGCCAGGGAGGCGCGGTCAATGCCGCTGGCGTCGATGCGCTCCTCATCGGTCAGCGGGATGGCGTCGATCCATGACGTCGTCAGCACCCGCCGGGTCGAGCGCGACCAGTCGACATCCGGGATGTGGTAGCCCTCGGCGACCACCGAGGCTTCCGCCAGCTCCGAGGCCGCCGCGGCCTCGAGGCGCAGATCGGTTTCCACCAGCAGGGCGCGTGACACCGTCTCGACGAATTTGCGCGGCTCCAGACGCCGGCTGGCCGGAGCGAAGCGCTCAGCCAGGGCGGCGCCGAGCGACAGGGTACGGATGTCGCGGGCGATGCGCCGGTCGATGTCCGGGCGCACGATCTTGACCGCCACGTCCTCGCCGGAATGGGTGCGCGCGCGGTGCACCTGGGCGATCGAGGCGGCGGCCACGGGCGGGCCGAACTCGGCGAACAATTCCTCCACCGGCCGGCCAAATTCGGCCGCGATCACAAGGCGGGCCTCTTCGTCGCCGAACGCCGGCATGCGGTCCTGCAGCCGCGCCAGTCCGCGGGCGAAACGTTCGCCGATGACATCGCCGCGGGTGGCCAGGATCTGGCCGAACTTGACGTAGGACGGACCCAGTTTCTCCAGCGCCCGGGCCAGGCGTTCGCCCGGATTGGCGGCCTGGTCGGTGCGGGCGAAGATTCGCGTGACGCTGCCCGCCATGCGCGCAGCCAGCGGATAATGCTCATGATATTCGGCCGGCAGGATGGCGTCATGGCGGGCCAGGGTGAGCAGGGCCCGCACGAGGCGGCCGAAGGAGGCGAGACTGGCAAACATGCTAGCGGTTTAGTGCGCGCAGGGGCGCTTGGCGAGGGCAGGATGAAGTTCGTGTCATGTTGCAGGGCTGGCAATCGCTTCTTTCGGCAGGCATTCTACTTTGGCTTGTCGAGTTGCCCGTGAGTCCCCTGATGCAGCATGAGCTTGAACTGGATGCCGAAAACCAGTGGATCATTGTCCGCTTCCACGGCCTGATCGAGGAAGGTGATCCCGTCGAACTCATGCGGCGGGCCGTCGAAATGCCGGGCTGGACGCCACACTGCGACCGCATCGTCGTGTACGAGAACGATTCCGAGCTGCACACGCTGGACGTGGAGAGTTTCGGGCGCATGCGCAGCGCCCTCAGCGAGTTCATAAAGGAGCATTACGGGGATACGCCGTCGCGCTCGGCCCAGGTGTGCAACGACCGGATGAAGCAGATCCTACTGGATTTCTGGGTCGGTCTGGCGGCGATGGGTTATCCGGCGCAAATGGCGCGCTTCGATACCGTCAAGGAAGCCCAGGCCTGGCTGCTGGCGCAACGCCGCATCGACGACAGGGTGCCGCCGACGGCCTGACGAGCGCGCCTCAGGCCCAACCGCTTCAGGCCCAACCGACGTGCAGCGCAGCGATGCCGCCGGAGAAATTGGTGTAGCTGACCTGCTTGAAGCCGGCCGCGCGCAGTTCGCCGGCAAATGTCTCCTGGTCCGGAAAGCGGCGGATCGATTCCACCAGGTACTGGTAGCTCTCCCGGTCCTTGGCCACCAGCGCGCCGAGTTCCGGCATGACGTTGAACGACCAGGCATCGTAGAGCTTTTCCCAGCCCCGGCTGGTCGGGCGGGTGAATTCCAGACACAGGAAGCGGCCACCGGGCTTGAGCACGCGACGCATTTCGCTCAGGGCCGCAGCCCGGTCCGTGACGTTGCGGATGCCGGTGGAAATGGTCACGCAGTGCACGCTGCGGTCCGGCAGGGGCAGGCATTCCGCATTGCCGGTGACCCAGCGGATGCGGCCGGCCTGGCGCTGGTCCAGCCCGCGCTTGATGCCGGCCCTCAGCATCTGCTCGTTGATGTCCAGCACGATGGCCTCGGCCGGCCGGGTGCCGCTACGCCGCTCGGCCACGCGATCGGCCTTGGTCAGGAAGCTGCGGGCCAGGTCTCCCGTACCGCCCGCCACATCGAGCAACGCCTCGCCCGGCTGCGGGTTGGCCCGGGTCATCACCATGTCCTTCCAGGCCCGGTGGACGCCCAGCGACATCAGGTCGTTCATCAGGTCATAGCGGCGCGCCGAGCGGTCGAACACGTCGCGCACGAGGCTGGCCTTCTGGTCGCGATCGACATCGGCAAAGCCGAACGGCACGGTTTCCGGTTGGGTCTCTGACTGGCTCATGGCGCCGAACATAGGCCAGCCCCGGCAGCCGGAAAAGCCGGGTGGGCTGTGGCGTGCCACCTTGCCGCGGCGTGCGCACTGGCCAGGCGTGGCGGAGCGCGCTAGCACCATGGATGCAATCAGGGCGCTGGGGGCGAGCCATGCCAGAATTACCCGAAGTGGAAACCGTGCGGCGCGGCCTGCAGCCGGCCCTCGAGGGCCGGCGCATCGAGCGCGTTGTGCTCAACCGGCCCGACCTGCGTTTCCCCTTCCCCGACCGCTTCGCCGAGCGCCTGACCGGGCGCACCCTGGTCCGCCTTGGCCGACGCGCGAAATACCTGCTCGGCGAACTCGACAGCGGCGAGCTGTGGCTGGTGCATCTGGGCATGACCGGCCGCTTCAGCATCGAGGCCGAGGCCGGGCGCGAACAGCCCGGCGACTTCGTCCACGCGGCCCCTGCAAATCCCCGGCACGACCATGTCGTGCTGACCCTGTCCGGCGGCGTCACGGTGCGTTTCAACGACGCCCGGCGGTTCGGCTTCATGGATCTGTTCCCGGCCGCGCAGAGCCAAACCCACCCGCGCCTCGCCGGGCTCGGTCCCGAGCCGCTGTCGAACGAATTCTCCGGCGCCACGCTGGGGGCGGCCATGGCCGGCCGGCGCACGCCGGTCAAGGCGGCGCTGCTCGATCAGTCGGTGGTGGCCGGTCTGGGCAATATCTATGTCTGCGAAGCACTGCACCGGGCACGGATATCGCCGCGCCGCCTGGCCGCCTCGATCCCGGGCCAGCGCGCCGAGCGCCTGGCGACAGCCGTGCGCCTGGTCATCGCCGAAGCCATCGAGGCGGGCGGATCGACCTTGCGGGATTTTGCCGGGGCAGACGGGGCGCTGGGCTATTTCCAGCATCGTTTCGTGGCCTATGGCCGCGAGGGCGAGGCGTGCCGACAAACCGGCTGCGACGGCCATATCGCCCGGATCGTGCAATCGGGCCGTTCGACATTCTTTTGCCCGAAATGCCAGCGTTGATGGAGCGGCACTGTTGATGGTGCGGGACTGGCAAGGCGCACGTCCCGGGTGCATCCGCGCACCGGGGCCGCTATTCCTCGGTCTGACGAAATTCACCTCTGGAGACACCTGTTCATGTTCCTGATCAATTCCCTGCGCCGCCGCGCGCAAAGCCTGCTCGCCGGTGGTGCCGTCCTGGCCGGTCTGGTGGCCACGGCACCGCTCGCCGCGGCCCAGCCGGCCGATTATTCCGACATCGAGGCCAGCCCGGCGATGTGGCTGATCAGCGACGAGGATTCCCAGGTCTACCTGTTCGGCACCTTCCACCTCCTGCCGTCCAGCCTCGACTGGCGGACCGATGACGTCGACGCCGCCCTGGCCAGCGCCGAAACGGTCTATCTGGAAGCCGACGTGCACAGTCCGGAAGCCCAGATGCAGATCCAGACCCTGCTGCCGCAATACGGCCTCAACCCGGCAGGGGTGACCCTGTCCTCCATGCTTGATGATGAGACCCGGGCCCGTCTGGAGGCTGAAGCCGCGGCCCTCGGACTGCCGCTGCCGGCGCTTGAGCCGATGCGGCCCTGGCTGGCCCAGGTCATGCTTGCCGTGACCAAGCTGCAGGCCCTGGGCTTTGATCCCAACGCCGGCGTCGAGACGGTGTTCATCGGTGAAGCGGCCGCCAATGGTGCCAGCATGGGTTATTTCGAGACCGCCGAGCAGCAGTTGCGTTTCTTTGCCGACATGTCCGACGACATCCAGGCTGCCGCCTTTGCCCAGGGGCTCGACCAGATCGGTGCCATGGAGGCATTGACCGACGAGATGGTTCGCGCCTGGGCCACCGGCGACATGGTCGCCCTGGACCGGCTGATCAACGAGTCCATGCGCGATGAGACGCCCGAGGTCTACCAGACCATCATCGTGCGCCGAAACCAGGACTGGGTGCCGCAGATCGCCGAGATTCTCGAGGGCGAAGGCGTCGCCTTCGTGGCCGTCGGCGCAGCCCATCTGCCGGGTGAAAACGGTGTCGTGGAACTGATGCGCGATGCCGGTCACACGGTGACCCGCCAATAGGTCGTCCCACGCCGGGTGAGTCGAAAGGCTCACCCGGTATCGACGCTCGCTCTCGTCTGGGTTATAGCCACGCGGCTTTGCCAGCGCGCCTCGGAGCGCGCCGAAAAATGGAGCGCCGAAATGGCCTACAAGACAATCCAGGTTAAAACCGAAGGTCGGGTCGGTGTCGTCACCCTCAACCGGCCGCAGGCGCTGAACGCGCTGTGCGACGAGCTGACCGGCGAACTCGCCCGGGCGCTGTCCGACTTCGAGGACAATGAGGACATCGGATGTGTCGTCCTGACCGGTTCGAAGAAAGCCTTCGCCGCCGGTGCCGACATCAAGGAATTGCAGGACCGCGACCAGGTCGGTCTGTTGATGAACGATCCGTTCGCCAAGACATGGGAATCCGTCGCCCGCTTCCGCAAGCCGATTATCGCTGCGGTGTCCGGCTACGCCCTGGGCGGTGGCTGCGAGATCGCCATGATGTGCGATTTCATCATCGCTTCAGACACGGCCAAGTTCGGCCAGCCGGAAATCAATCTCGGCGTCATGCCGGGCTCCGGTGGCACCCAGCGCCTGCCGCGCGCGGTGGGCAAGGCCAAGGCCATGGACCTGTGCCTGACCGGCCGCATGATGGATGCCGAAGAGGCCGAGCGCGCCGGCCTGGTTTCGCGTCTGGTGCCCGCTGACGAGCTCATGGACGTGGCTATGGAGGCCGCCCAGACGATCGCCTCCAAGTCGCTGCCGGTGGCCATGATGACCAAGGAAACCATCAATCGTTCGTTCGAGGTTGGCCTCTCCGAGGGCATCCTGTTCGAACGTCGCGTCTTCCAGTCGCAGTTCTCGCTCGAGGACCAGAAGGAAGGCATGGCAGCCTTTGCCGAGAAGCGGGCTGCACATTTCAAGCATCGGTAGGCTTTCTGGCACTTCGGGCTGTTGACGTACTGCCCACAAGAGCCTATACGCCGCCGCTCACGGATTTTGCCGGGACATCAAGCCCGGCCGTACGAAGAGGTTAAGACCCATGGCCAACACGCAATCGGCCAAGAAGATGGTTCGCAAGATCGCGCGCCGCACGGCTATCAACAAGGCTCGCCGCTCTCGCGTGCGGACCTATGTGAAGAAAGTCGAGCTTGCGATCACGGCGGGCGATCAGACGGCTGCGAAGAGCGCTCTCGTGAAAGCGGAGTCGGAACTGATGCGCGCCGTCGGCAAGGGCATCGTTCACAAGAATACCGGTTCGCGGAAAGTCTCGCGCCTGTCGGCGCGCGTGAAGGCGATGTCTGCCTGATCGCACTCCAAGCGAGTTGAGTTCGGTACGCCCGGGGCACACGCCCCGGGCGTATTTTTTTGCCCTGAAGTTCCAAAAACCGGCTGGGTGCACTCGGATTCAAGGGGCTAGAGCGAGTTGTTTACGTCGCTCTCCGGCGCTGCTTTTTGGCCGTCATCCGGAACTCCAAGAGGACCAATGGCAAGGTCGACCAAAGTGGCAAAAAAGGACCTTATGTCTTGTCACAAAAGTGTCACATACCTCAAGCGCTGCCCTCTTTTGGCATTTCTCGTGTCAAGCGAAGAATCTCGAGAATCAGGCGCTGAATCATGTTGACCGAAACCGGCTGAGGCGTAACCTTTGGGCTCCTGAGGGCGATCAATCCCATGCGGAAGCATTCCGAAGTCGGCGAGACCAATAGGTCCGTGGGGGCTGGGATATTTTGCCAAAAATAACAAACACATGACCTGCCATCCGGTGGGGCAAAAGAAAAGTGTGAAACACAATGGCGTTGAATAAATTGGCTATTGCAGAAGCAAAAAACACACGCTTCGACGTCCAGGCTGAGGGTGATATTTCGGGGGTATGGCGGCAGGTCAGGGGGCGGCTTCGCGAGGAGTGCGGACCGGCTATCTATTCCCAGGAAATTGCCCGGCTCAGAGTCCGGATGTCGGCAACCGGTTCGATCATCGTGGTGGCGCCAAGCCGGTTCAACCGCGACTGGGTCGAGGATCATTGGGGTGCCCGCATTCGCGCCATCTGGACCGAGCTGGACAGCACCTATCGTGAAGTGCACCTGATTGCCGATGGTGATGCCGAGCCGCAGCCGGTGGTTGCGGGGGCGTCGCGCCAGGCCGCACCGTGCGCGGCGAGTTCAGAGGCCTCGCGCCCGGCCGCTGAAAATCCGGTCAGCCCGGACGCCAGCGATGAGCGCTTCACCTTTGACAGTTTCCGCGTCGGTCCGGCCAACGAGCTGGCTGCTGCTGCTGCGCGCACCGTCGTCGGCGCCGCCACGCCACCCTTCAACCCGGTTTTCTTCTATGGCGACTATGGCGTCGGCAAGACGCACCTGATGCATGCTGTCGCCACGGCTGCCGGCCAGACCAGCCGCCGCACCAAGGCGCTCTACCTGACAGCCGAGGAATTCCTGTCCGGTTTCGTCACCGCCATGCGCGCGCGCGACACCATGTCGTTCAAGGAAATGGTGCGCGGCGTCGACATGCTGCTGATCGACGATGTCCATTTCATCGCCGGCAAGCCGAAGACCGAGGACGAGTTCCTCAACACGATCGCGGCGCTTATCGCCGAGAACAAGCAGGTCGTGCTGGCCTCGCATCGCCCGCCGTCGGACCTCAACGTTACCGACCAGCGCTTGCGGTCCCTGCTCGTTGGCGGCCTCGCCTGCCCGTTGTCCAAGCCGGACCTCGATCTGCGCCGGCAGATCCTCGATTGCAAGATTGCCCAAGCCAAGGGGCACTATCCGGTGCTCGATGTGCCTGAGCCGGTGCGCGACTTCCTGGCGGCCCGCATCACCTCCAGCCCGCGTGAGCTGGAAGGAGTGCTCAACAATGTCATTTGCCGGACCGCCCTGCTGGGCCTGCCGGTGACAATGGATGCCGTATCGAGCGCCCTGCGCGAGCTGTCGCTCAGTTCCGAGCGGCGTCTCACGGTCGATGACATCCAGAAGTCGGTTGCCACGCATTTCGGCGTCACCCCGGCTGATCTTTGCTCCAAGCGCCGGACCCAGTCCGTCGTGCGGCCGCGTCACGTCGCCATGTATCTGGCCAAGACCATGACCACGCGCTCGCTGCCGGATATCGGCCGTCGCTTCGGCGGCCGTGACCACTCGACGGTGATCCATGCGGTCAACAAGGTCACGAGCATGATCGAAAGCGGCGACCCCATCGCAGCGGACGTCGAGCAGCTGGTGCGCGAACTGGAAGGCTGAGCCCATTCGGGCTGGACAAATGCGACCGAACGCGTGGACGCTGGAGAAAGGTCTTGCGGTCACGCGTTTTCGTGTATCCTCTCTGACCCACCAGTTTGGCGGCCGGGCCCAGCCCGGCGCTATCCAACCCGATGCGATGTCCAGGACTTTCGATGTCCGATATTCTTGAAGCCGGAACGCGAACCATGAAACTGACGATCGAGCGCGCCACGCTCCTGAAAGCCCTGGGCCATGTTCAGGCCGTGGTGGAAAAGCGCAACACGATTCCGATCCTGTCCAACGTCCTGATTTCCGCGGGCCCCGACGGTGCCAGTTTCGCGGCGACCGACCTTGATATCGAAATTCTCGAGACCGCCACGGCCACCTGTGACGGCGAAGGCCTGGTCACGGCCCCCGCGCACACCCTCTATGACATCGCCCGCAAGCTGCCGGACGGTGCCGACGTGACGCTGGAAATGGGCGGCGCCGATCCGCGCCTGACGCTCAAGGCCGGCCGGTCGAACTTCTCGCTCCCGTCCCTGCCGCCGGGTGATTTCCCGGTCATGCCGACCGAGGACCTGGAGCACCGCTTCACCCTCTCTGGCAGCGAGCTGGCGCGCCTGATCGACAAGACGCGCTTCGCCATCTCCACCGAAGAGACCCGCTACTACCTCAATGGCATCCATCTGCATGCCGCCGATGACAATGGTCGCAAGACCCTGCGCGCCGTGGCCACGGACGGGGTCCGTCTGGCGCTCGCTGAAACCGACCTGCCCGACGGTGCCGACGGCATGCCGGGCGTCATCGTGCCGCGCAAGACCGTGCACGAGGTGCGCCGCCTGCTCGAGGATGCCGACGACGAGGTCGAGATTTCGGTGTCCGAAGGCAAGATCCGCTTCCGCCTCGGCCGCGCCGTTCTCACCTCCAAGCTGATCGACGGCGCCTTCCCGGACTATGAGCGCGTTATCCCGCGCGGCAATACCCGGCTGATGTCGGTCGAGAACAAGCGTTTCGCCGAAGCCGTTGACCGCGTCGCCACCATCTCGGTGGAGAAATCGCGCTCGGTGAAGCTGTCGCTCGGCGAGGACACGCTGACCCTGGCCGTCAACAACCCGGAAAGCGGCCAGGCCGAGGAAGAGCTCGCCGTGTCCTATTCCGACGAGGGCTTCGCCATCGGCTTCAACGCCCGCTACATGCTCGATGTCGCATCGCAGATCGAGGGCGACGAGGCACGTTTCCATTTCGCCGATGCCGCCTCGCCGGCGCTGGTCACCGATAGCGGCGATGCCGACGCGCTTTACGTGTTGATGCCGCTGCGGGTGTGACGGACCGACCCGGCACCGTCGAGACGACCCCACCGCCGCCGGTTCCACCGGCTGCGGTTCGTCGTTTGCGGCTGACCGATTTTCGCAATTATCCCACCCTCGACCTGGAGGTCAGCCCGGCACCGGTGGCTCTCTACGGCCAGAACGGCGCCGGCAAGACCAATGTGCTCGAGGCCCTGTCCTTCCTGGCGCCCGGTCGCGGCATGCGCTCCAGCGGCACCGATGCGGTGCTGCGCCGCGGGCCTGACGGTGCGGCGCCGCAATGGGGTGTCACGGCGTGGCTGGATACCGCCGAGGGCGAGGTTCGCGTCGGTGTCGGCGCGCTGGCGGGCAGGCGCCGGGAAACCCGCATTGACGGTGAGCCGGCGGCCCAGTCGCGCCTCGCGAGACTGGCCCCGATGATCTGGCTCACCCCGGCCCAGGACCGGCTGTTCGCCGGCCCGCGCGCCGACCGGCTGAAATTCTTCGACCGTCTCGTCTATGCCGCCGACCCGGCCCATGCCGAGGCCGCGACGGCCTACGAAAAGGTTCGCATGCGGCGCCAGCGCCTGCTCGACGAGGGCGATGCGGACGGGGCCTGGCTGACGGCCCTCGAGACCGAGATGGCCGGGCATGGCGTGGCCGTGGCCGCGGCCCGGCTGGACGCCCTGATCCGCCTGCAGGGCGAGATCGATGCGCGTCCGGACGGGGTCTTCCCGCGAGCCGACCTGGCGCTGGACGGAGCCGTCGAGGCGGAACTCGCCGACGGCGTACCGGCCGGTGAGGCGGAAGACCGCTTTGCCGATCTGCTTAGACAGGGCCGCCGGCGCGACGGGGCGGCGGGGCGCACGCTGACGCGCGGCCCGCACCGCACCGAACTCGTCGCCCGGCACCGCGACAAGGACCAGGCGGCCGGCGATTGTTCGACCGGCGAGCAAAAGGCGCTGATCCTCACCCTCGCCCTGGCCCAGGCCCGGGCCCTGGCGCGCCATAACGGTCTCGCCCCCCTGCTCCTGCTCGACGAGGCCTGCGCCCACCTCGACGCGCCGCGGCGCGCCGGCCTGGCCCGCGAAATTCTCGCCACTGGTTCGCAGGCCTGGCTGACCGGCGTCGAGCGCGTCCTGTTCGAACCCTTCGGTGACGCCATCCAGGGCTTCGAAGTCACCGATGGTCGGCTGCGCCCCGGCTAGTTTCGGAACAAACCCCACGGGTGGGCATTGCTTCATTGCCGGACATTCCGGCCCGGACGCCGCTGTGCCGGCACGGGGAGGGGCATGTGTTTTTCGACGAAATGAAGACTGAGGACGGCAAGGTCCGCGAGCCCTACGCTGCCTATGCCGAGTGGGCCGAGCAGGCTGATCCCTCCCGCTTGCGCGCCAAGGCGCGCGAGGCCGAGGCCTTCTTCCGCCGCATCGGCATCACCTTCAATGTGTATGGCGACGAGGCATCCGACGAGCGCCTGATCCCGTTCGACGTCGTGCCGCGCATCCTGGCGGCGCGTGAGTGGGCCAGGCTGGAGCGCGGCATCGACCAGCGTGTGCGGGCCATCAACGCCTTCCTGCACGACCTTTATCATGGCCAGGAGATCGTTCGCGCCGGCCGGGTGCCGGAGGCCCTGATCGCCCACAATGAGGCCTTTCTGCCGGAGATGATCGGCGTCGATCCGCCCGGTGGCGTCTACACCCACATCGTCGGCACCGACATCGTGCGCACCGGCGAGAACCAGTTCTACGTGCTGGAGGACAACGCGCGCACCCCGTCCGGCGTCTCCTACATGCTGGAAAACCGCGAAACCATGCTGCAGATGTTTCCGGAACTGTTCTCGCGCATCCGTGTCTGCCCGGTTGCCGATTACCCGACCCGGCTGCGCCGTGCCCTGGCCGCCAGCGCGCCACCGGCCTGTTCCGACAGGCCGGTCATCGCCGTGCTCACACCAGGCCTCATGAACTCCGCCTATTTCGAGCACGCCTTCCTGGCCGAACAGATGGGTGCTGAACTGGTCGAGGGCAGCGATCTGCAGGTCGTCAATGGCCGCGTCGCCATGCGCACCACGCGCGGCTATGAACCCATCGACGTGCTCTACCGCCGGGTCGACGACGCCTTCCTCGACCCGCTCAACTTCCGTCCCGACAGCCTGCTCGGCGTGCCCGGCATCATGGATGTCTACCGGGCCGGCGGCATCACCATCGCCAATGCGCCCGGCACCGGCGTGGCCGACGACAAGGCGATCTATTCCTACATGCCGGACATCATCGAGTTCTACACCGGCCAGAGCCCGATCCTCGACAATGTGCCGACCTGGCGCTGTGCCGAACCGGACGCGCTGGCCTACGTGCTCGACCATCTCGACGAGCTGGTAGTCAAGGAAGTGCACGGGTCGGGCGGCTATGGCATGCTCATCGGCCCGGCCGCCAGCCGCCAGGAGCGCGAGACCTTCGCGGCCAAGCTGCGGGCCCGGCCCGACGGGTATATTGCCCAGCCGACACTGGCCCTGTCGACCACGCCGATCCTGACCCGCAAGGGCCTGTCGCCGCGTCATGTCGACCTGCGGCCCTATGCGCTGATGAGCCCCAAGGGGGTCGACCTGACGCCCGGCGGGCTGTCGCGGGTCGCCCTAAAGAAGGGCTCTCTGGTGGTCAATTCGAGCCAGGGCGGCGGCACCAAAGACACCTGGATCCTGGAGGACTGAGATGCTGGGCAAGACCGCAGCCGGCCTCTACTGGATGTTTCGCCAGCTGGAACGCTCGGAAAACACCGCCCGCCTGATCGAGGCCGGGTTCCGCATGGCCCTGACACGCGCCGCCGACGGCGAGGCGGAATGGGAGTCGATCGTCACCACGGCCGGCTGCCGCGACGCCTACCTAGCCGAGTTCGATCGTTTCGAGGCATCCGACGTGATCGATTTCCTGCTGCGCAGCCGGGACAATCCGTCCAGCGTCCTGTCCCTTGTCGACTCCGCACGCAACAATGCCCGCCTGGTGCGAACGGCCCTGACGCGCGAGGTCTGGGAGGCGGTCAATGTCGCCTGGATGCGCGTCAACAAGCGCCTCGCCAAGCCGGTTCGCCCGGCCGACCTGCCCGACATTCTCGCCTCGGTGCATCGCAAGAACAGCCTGGTGCGCGGTGTCTTTCACGGCTCCATGCTGCGCGACGACATCTTTTCCTTCGCCCGCCTTGGCACATTCATCGAGCGCAGCGACAAAATGGCCCGCATCCTCGACGTGAAGTACTACGTGCTTCTGCCCTCGGTCTCCTATGTCGGGTCCAGCCTCGACAATGCGCAATGGGAGACGGTGCTGCGCTGCGCCTCGGCCGACCGCTCCTTCCACTGGTTGCAGGGCGGCGATCTGAAGCCCGCCCGGATTGCCGAATTTCTCATGCTGTCGCCGGAAATGCCGCGCTCCCTGGTCTATTGCGCGGACAAGCTGGTGGGCAATCTGCGCCATCTCGACGCGTGCTATGGCCAGCGCCAGCCCAGCCTGCGCATGGCCGAGGACATGCGCACCCGGCTGCGCGAGGAAAGCGTGGACCAGATCTTCCGCATCGGCCTGCACGAATACCTGACCGACTACATCGCCGCCAACAATGCGCTGGGCCAGCAGATCCAGGCCGACTACCGCTTTCGGGAGTGACCGCCATGCGCCTCGCCATTACTCACCAGACCCGCTACGCCTTCGACGAGCCGGTCCCCTACGGTCTCCAGCAGGTTCGTCTGCGACCGATCACGCGGGCCCATCAGACAGTGCATGCCTGGACCCTGACCATCGACGGCGGCTCGAAGGAAGTGACCTTCCGCGACCAGCACATGAACGAGGTCGATCTGATCCGCATCGATCCGGAAAGCCGCTCCATCACCCTGACCTGCGAGGGCGAGGTGGAAACCGGCGACCATTCCGGCATCGTCGGTTCGCATGTCGGCATTGCTCCGCTCTGGTATTTCCGCCGGGTCACCAAGCTGACCGGTCCGGGGCCGCGCATCCGGGCGCTGGCCGAGGCGTACCAAGGCGATGGCAAGGACGATATCGACCGCCTGCACGACCTCAGCGCCACCATCCTGCAGGAAGCCAGCTACCAGACCCGGACGACGCATTCCGGGACCACGGGCGAGGAAGCGCTGGAGAGCGGTCAGGGCGTGTGCCAGGACCATGCCCACATCCTCATCTCCGCGGCTCGCCTGCTAGGCTATCCGGCCCGCTATGTCAGCGGCTATCTGATGATGAATGACCGCGTCGAACAGGAGGCCAGCCATGCCTGGGCCGAAGTCTTCGTCGACGATATCGGATGGGTCGGATTCGATGTCTCAAACGGCATTTCGCCGGACCCGCGCTATGTGAAAATCGCCACCGGCCTCGACTACGAGGAAGCGGCGCCGGTTGCCGGCGTGATGTATGGTGGCGGCGAGCACAATCTCGATGTGACGCTGCAGGTGCAGCAATGACGTGTTCAACCTCTGTCGCGAAAGGTTAGCCCCGTGACATATTGCGTGGCCCTCAGATTGGACCGTGGCCTGGTCTTCATGTCGGACACCCGCACAAATGCCGGCGTCGACAACATCTCCATGTTCCGCAAGCTTTTCACCTGGTCGATCCCGGGCGAGCGGGTGATCTCGGTGATGACGGCCGGCAATCTGGCCACGACCCAGGCCGTGGTGTCGCTGCTCGAGGAGCGCCTCAAGGCTCCGGCCGAGCGCTCGCCCTCGATCATGGAAGCGCCGACCCTGTTCCAGATCGCCAACATCGTCGGCGACACCTTGCGCGAATGCGTCGAGCGCCAGTCCGGTGGGCCTGATCATCCGCCCGACCCGGCCTTCAATGCCACTCTCATCGTGGGCGGCCAGATTGCCGGTCAGAAGCCGGCCATCTTCATGGTCTATCCGGAAGGGAATTTCATCGAGGCCAGCGATGACACGCCCTACTTCCAGATCGGCGAAACCAAGTATGGCCGGCCGATCCTGGTGCGCGTCTTCGACAGCGGGATGAGCCTGGAGGCGGCGGTGAAGATGCTCTGCCTGTCCTTCGACTCCACGATCAAGGCCAACCTCTCGGTCGGCATGCCGCTGGATTTTCACGTCTACACGGCGGACAGCCTGGAGACCGGCGAGGAACGGCGCATTCTCGAAGACGACACCTATTTTCGCGAAGTCTCGGCCGATTGGCACACCTCGCTCCGCGCGGCCTTCGAGAAACTGCCCGATTACGAATTCTAGGCCGGCGTCGCCGCGGCGTCGCTGTCGGCCGTGCGGTCGAGGATATGCGCCATCAGTCCGGCGCTGCTGTCGGCCAGGATATGTACCAGGATCGCCGGCCACAGCGATCCGGATGCCACCACGATGACGGTCATCAACACCGTCACTGGTACGATGCGGGCCATGCCGGACAGGCCCTGGTAGGCATGCGCGGCAACGAATGCGATGACGCTGACCAGGGCGGCGGCCCAGAGCGGCATGACCAGGGCCAGGCTCATGATCAGGAAGCCGCGGAAGATGATTTCCTCGGTGATGCCGGCGGTAACCGAAAGGCCCTGGAAGGCAACCTTTTCCGGGCCCGTTTCCGGGCGGATTAGGGCCAGCCCCGAGGACTCGTCGAACTGCTGGCGCAGTTGCGCCCGGGACTTTTGCGAGCGGCTCACCTGGACCAGGGAGTAGAGCGCATAGGCCAGCGCCAGGGCGGCCAGCCCCCAGCCGATCAGGGCGCCGGTGCCGGTCGGCATGGCCAGGCCGAGCTGTTGCAGGCTCAGGCCGGCCCACATCCAGCACACCAGGACAGCGCCGGTGGTCACCCACAGCAGGGCCGCCGTGCGGGCATAGGTGACGAGGCGCGGATCGGTGACGCCGGTGCGGCGGCGCTGGATTTCTTCCCAGCCGGTATAGGCGAGCAGCGCAAGGAGTATGATGAGGCCGGCGATCAGGGATGGCTGGCTGGTCAGGGGTGTGAGGTCCATGATGGGCTCCCGGGCTTGACCCAGACCGGACCGGGATGCGATCTGGGGTCTGGCATTAATGAGAATGCGAATTCACATTCACATTTAGAGGCGGAATTGGAATGAGTCAAGCCGCAAAGCCGGCCAAGCAGGCCCGTTCGAAAGCGAGCCGTGACAAGCTGGTCGCGGCCCTCGACCGATTGTTGCGGGAGCGGGACTTCGAGAACATCTCGATCGCCGATCTGGCGGCCGAGGCGGGGCTGTCGGTCGGCGCGGTTTACCGGCGTTTCGAGAACAAGGACGCCTTTATCCCGGTGATATTCGAACTCTACCAGGTGCGGCACGACGCCTTCATGGCGTCTGGCGAGGCCCGCCTGGACCTGCCTGAAGGAGCGGGCCTGCGCGAGGCCCTGCACATGGCGATCTCGACGGCCATGTCCTTTTTGCGCCGGGAAGGCCACTTGATACGTGCCGCCCACCTGTATGGCCGGTTGCGACCCGATCTGGTGGGCGAGGAGTGGGACGAACTTCTCGATCTTGCGGTCGAGGGCATGCGCCAGCTGGTGGCGGCCTTCAGCGACGAGATTGCCCGCAGCGACCCGGAGGCCGCGGCCCGCATGCTGACCTATCTGATGAATACCCTGCCGATCGAGAAGGGCGTCTACGCCGAAGAGGGTGTCGGTTCCGTCCTCAACTTCGACGATGATGCTTTTGTGGACGCCATGGTGCTGACGATCTACGGCTATCTGACCACGCCGGAAGCCTGAGTCTGCATGACAATCGAGACCCTATTCCTGTTCGCCGGGGCGCTCCTCGTGCTGTTTGTCACGCCGGGCCCGGGCATCGCCGCCATGATCGCGCGGACCCTAGACGCCGGGCCATGGCACGCGGCCACCTATGGCGCCGGCATCCTGACCGGTGACATGTTCTGGTTCACCCTGGCCGTGACCGGTCTGGCAGCGCTGGCCGAACAGCTGGGCGCCTTCTGGTTCGTGGCCAAGCTGATCGGTGCCGGCTATCTGTTCTGGATGGCCGGACGGGCCTGGTGGAGCGCCTGGTCCGGTGCCCGGCCGAAGCCGGTGTTTCCCAGCGGCTCTCGGCGCTCCTGGGCGGCGACCTGGATCGCCGGGGTGGCCATGCCGCTGTCCAATCCCAAGCCGATCGTCTTCTACCTGACGCTGGTACCGGCCTTCATCCCGATCGAGGCGATCACGCCGTGGAGCTATGCCGCCATGTTGCTGATCATGGTTCTGATGGCTGTGCCGACGGCCGGCTTCTACATCATCATGGCCCACCGCGCCCGCAAATGGCTGGTCACACCGGCTGTCCGGCGCGGCGCCGACGTGCTGACCGGCACCATCTTCGCTGTCATCGGCCTCGTCCTGCTGGTCCTGCGCTGACCCCGCCGGGCCCTACTGCCCGGCCACGTGCGCGATACGCCATTCATCGCCGCGCCGAAGCCAGATCTGGGTGCCGTAACCGGTCAGCTCCAGGCGCTCGCCGGAATGCAGGTGAACCACCTCGTCATAGGTGTTGAGCAGCAGGATGGTATCGCGATCCAGCGTGCGAATTTCCACTTGCGGGAAGTCCAGCCGCTCGATGTCCGCAATGGACCCGAGGGAGTTGGCATAAAATGTCGCCCACTCATCCGGATCCTTGATGATCTGACCGGCGATATTGGCGCTGAAACCCGCGCTCCAGAAATGCTCGAGGGCCGCCGCGTTATCGAGCCGCTCCACAGCGTCCACCATGTCGCGAAAACGGATGCAGACGGCTCGCTCCTCGATCGACAGCGCTTGGACGGCGCTGCAGGAATCCGAATTTTCGGGTCCGGATGCCGGTGCGGCAGCGTCGGACGTGTACGCGGTGGCCGGGGTGGCGAGCGCAATCATCAGGGCGATGCTCGCCCCTAAGGTTTTCGTATGTGTCATGAGCGCGGGATAGGTCGGCTGCGGCCCGGCTGGCAAGCGGGAATTCAATCCTTGTGCATCGCCTCGCCCCCGCCGCCCCACGCGTGCGCGTACGCGTGTGCGCGCGTGTGGCCAGCGCCCGGCGAACAGGCTAGAAAGTCCCCATGACGGAACAAGCGAATCAAGAATACGGCGCGGAGTCGATCAAGGTCCTCAAGGGGCTCGACGCCGTGCGCAAACGCCCGGGCATGTATATCGGTGATACCGATGACGGATCCGGCCTGCATCACATGGTCTACGAGGTCGTCGACAATGCGATCGACGAGGCGCTGGCCGGCCATTGTTCGGAGGTCCTGGTGACCCTGCACGCCGACGGCTCGGCCTCGGTGCGCGATGACGGGCGCGGCATTCCGACCGACATCCACCAGGAAGAGGGCGTCTCGGCCGCCCAGGTCATCATGACCCAGCTGCACGCCGGCGGTAAGTTCGACCAGAACTCCTACAAGGTGTCCGGCGGCCTGCACGGTGTCGGCGTCTCAGTCGTCAACGCCCTGTCGGACTGGATGGACCTGACCATCTGGCGCAAGGGCAAAAAGCACCACATGCGCTTCCGTCGCGGCGATGCCGAGGCCGATCTCAAGGTCGTCGGCGATGCCGAGGCCGGCCAGACCGGCACCGAAGTGCGCTTCATGCCGTCCGACGAAACCTTCACCATGACCGAGTTCAACCGCGAAACGCTGCAGCACCGGCTGCGCGAGCTCGCCTTCCTGAACTCCGGCGTCAAGATCACCCTGCGCGACGAGCGCGAGGACGAGGTGTTCTCCGACACCATGGTCTATGAGGGCGGTGTGGGAGCCTTTGTCTCCCACCTCGACCGCAACAAGACCCCGCTCTTCACCCCGCCCATCTTCATCAAGGGCGAGCGCGAAGGCGTGACCGTCGAGGCGGCGCTGGAGTGGAATGACAGCTATCACGAGAATGTCCTCTGCTTCACCAACAACATCCCGCAGCGCGATGGGGGTACCCACCTGGCCGGTTTCCGCGGCGCCCTGACCCGCATCGTCAATTCCTATGCGGCCTCGTCCGGCCTGGCCTCAAAGGCCAAGGTGTCGATCTCCGGCGATGATGCCCGCGAAGGCCTGACCTGCGTTCTGTCGGCCAAGGTGCCCGACCCGAAATTCTCGTCCCAGACCAAGGACAAGCTGGTCTCGTCCGAGGTCCGTCCGGCGGTCGAGGGCATAGTCGGCGAGACCCTGGCGGAATGGTTCGAGGAACACCCGAACGAAGCCAAGCAGATCGTCTCCAAGATCATCGAGGCGGCCTCGGCCCGCGAGGCGGCACGCAAGGCGCGCGAGCTGACACGGCGCAAGTCGGCGCTCGACATCACCTCGCTGCCCGGCAAGCTGGCCGACTGCCAGGAAAAGGACCCGGCCAAGTCCGAGCTGTTCATCGTCGAGGGTGACTCGGCCGGCGGCTCCGCCAAGCAGGGACGCCACCGCGAGAACCAGGCCGTGCTGCCGCTGCGCGGCAAGATCCTCAATGTCGAGCGCGCGCGCTTCGACAAGATGCTGTCCTCCGACCAGGTCGGCACCCTGATCACGGCCCTGGGCACCGGCATCGGCCGCGACCAGATCAATTACGAGAAGCTGCGCTACCACAAGGTCATCATCATGACCGACGCCGATGTCGACGGCGCCCACATCCGCACGCTGCTCCTGACCTTCTTCTACCGCCAGATGCCCGAGCTGATCGAGCGCGGCTATCTCTACATCGCCCAGCCGCCGCTCTACAAGATCACCAAGGGCCGGTCGGAACGCTATGTGAAGGACCAGGCTGAAATGGACGCCTATCTCATCGAGGAGGGGGTCTCGGACGCCTATCTGACCCTGGCCAGCGGCGAGACGCTGAGCGGTGAGGACCTGGCCGCCCGGGTCAAGGATGCCCGCGGCATCAAGCTCTCTGTCGACCGCCTGACCGCCCGCGCGCCAGGCTTTGCCATCGAGGCCGCGGCCCTGGCCGGGGCCCTGGTGCCCGACCCGGAAGCCGCCGCCATCGAACAGGCCGTGGCCCTGCTCAACCAGTATGCCGACGAGGGCGAGGACGGCTGGACCGGCCGTCTCGGCGATGATCACGGCCTGGTCTTCGCGCGTGAAGTGCGCGGCGTTACCGAAACCGTGGTGCTGGCCGAAACCCTGCGCGAGAGCCCGGATGCCCGCCGTCTCAACGAGCGCGCCGCCGGTCTGGCCGGGGATTATGTCGGCGCCGCCAGCTTCGTGCCCAAGTCCGGCCCGGTCACCATCCACTCGCCCAGCCAGCTGGTCGAGGCCGTCATGGCCTCGGGCGCCAAGGGCATGAAGATCCAGCGCTACAAGGGTCTCGGCGAGATGAACCCGTCGCAGCTCTGGGAAACCACGCTCGACCCCGACGCCCGCTCCCTGCTGCAGGTCTCCGTGACCCATGCCGACACCGCCGACGAGCTGTTCTCCAAGCTCATGGGCGATGTCGTCGAACCGCGCCGCGACTTCATCCAGGAACACGCCCTGGAAGCGGAAGTGGACCTCTAGCCAGCCGCCTGTCCGGGCTCCCGAGCTGTATCCCGTCTGAACCATCGGCCCGCGGGCCCGTTGGGTAGGCACACCGATACACGCACAAGGAGCCCGACATGCGGATTTTCATCATTGGCGCCACCGGCGGCGTCGGACAGCGCCTGTGTCCGAAACTCATCGCGGCGGGCCATGATGTCATCGGCCTGCACCGCAAGCCGGAACAGGCCGCCACGCTCAAGCAATGGGGCGTCACCCCGGCCTCGGGCGATCTCACCAAGCTCAGCGAGACCGAGCTCGGCGGCCTGATGAGCGGCTGCGACGCGGTGATCTTCTCCGCCGGCGCCGGCGGCGGTCCCAAGGACAAGACCACCGCCATTGACGGCGACGGCGCCATCAAGGCCATGAGCGCCGCGGAAAACCACGGCGTCGATCGCTTCTACCTGGTCTCGGTGATCATGGATGCCGGCCGCGACCGCGAGCCGGACGAGCAGTTCGAGCACTACATGAAAGAAAAGCGCCGGGCCGACAACGCCCTCGCCGCCAGCAAGCTGGACTGGGTCATCCTGCGCCCCGGCACGCTGCAGGACGAGGCTGGTGATGGCCGCATCCGCGCCGGCCGTGCCATCGACTATGGCGACACCGCCCGCGGCCATGTCGCGGCAACCCTGGCGGCCCTGGTCGAGACCCCGGCCCTGAGCCAGGAAATCATCGAACTCACCGATGGCGACACGCCGGTGCAGGAAGCGATCACCGGACTGGTGCGGGTCTAGCTGTAAGGACGAGCAAGGCGCGCAAGCTGTACCCGGCGCGCCTGTCATCGTCCTGCTGCGTAAACAGGCGGCGCCGCAGCGCCCAGCCCACCAGTCATCTCTTGCCGGGATTTCGCCTCAGGGGTTCAGCCGCGTCAAGGGCGCCGCAGGCGCCGCTGCGCGGTTGCACCCTTGACGCGGCTGAACCCCTGAGGTCCGCTGGCTGACAACAGATCAATGGCTCTTTCCGCGCCCGGCGCGCTCAGCTTTCACATTGCCAGATACAATCTGAAAACAAACCGTTTCCCCCGCCTTCATGGCGGGGCCTCGAATCCCCTCTGTACCCACGATGGGCAACGCCTTGCTTTCGGCCGCCGATCCAAGGCCCCGCCATGAAGGCGGGGAAAACCAGCAATGAGGGAAGGGGGCCGTGAAGTCGGCAGCAGCTTGGAAGCGCCTAATGCGCCTCCCCCCAGGTCCGCCCCGCCTTCGCATCGACCACCAGCGGCACACTCAGCTCAAGCGCCGGCCGGCAGGCCTCGCCCATAACCCGTTTCGTCAGCGCAATGAGATCCTCGGCCTGGTTCTCCGGCACTTCGAACACCAGTTCGTCATGCACCTGAAGCAGCATGCGGGCGTCCAGATTGGCCGACCTCAGCGCCTCCGGCATGCGCACCATGGCGCGCCGGATAACATCCGCCGCCGTGCCCTGGATCGGCGCATTGATGGCCTGGCGCTCGGCGAATTGCCGCATGTTCGGATTCTTGTCGCGAATGCCCGGGAAGTGCGCCCGCCGCCCGAACAGGGTCTCGACATAGCCGCGCTCCTTCACCTCCGCCTTCATGCGATCCATGTAGGCCACGATACCGGGGAATTTCTCGAAATAGGCCTCGATGAAGCGCTTGGCTTCCTCGCGCGACACGTCGATCTGGTTGGCCAGGCCGAAGGCTGAAATGCCGTAGATGACGCCGAAATTGATCGCCTTGGCCTGGCGCCGCACCATCGGGTCCATGCCCTCCAGCGGCACCCCGAACACTTCCGAGGCCGTCATGGCGTGGATGTCGATACCCTCGCGGAAGGCCTGCTTGAGGCTGTCGACGCCGGCGATATGGGCCAGCAGGCGCAGCTCGACCTGCGAATAGTCCGCCGCCACCAGCACGTGCCCCGGCTCGGCGATGAAGACTTCGCGGATCTGCCGCCCGGCCTCGGTGCGGATCGGGATGTTCTGCAAATTGGGCTCGGTCGAGGACAGGCGCCCGGTCGTGGTGGCCGCCAGCGAGAACGAGGTGTGCACCCGCTGGGTGCGCGGATTGATGTGCTGGAACAGGCTGTCGGAATAGGTCGATTTGAGCTTGGCGTACTGGCGGTATTCCAGCAGCGCCACCGGCAGGGCATGGCCCTCGGCGGCCAGCTGGTCGAGCACTGCCGCATCGGTCGACCAGGCCCCGGTCTTGGTCTTCTTGCCGCCGGGCAGGCCCATCTCGCCGAACAGGATCTCGCCGATCTGCTTGGGCGAGGCGACGTTGAAGGCGTGCCCCGCCGCATCGTGCGCCGCGGCTTCCGCCGCCGCCATCTTCTGGGCGAAGTCCGAGGACAGCCGCTTCAGCCGGTCCGGGTCGACTTTGATGCCGGTCACTTCCATGTCCGCCAGCACCTGCGCCATCGGCCGTTCCAGCGTCTCGTACACCGTCGACATGCCCTTGGTGCGCAGCGCCGGCTTGAGGATCTCGTGCAGCCGCAGCGTCACGTCGGCGTCCTCGGCCGCGTACTGCGTCGCCTTGTCGAGCGGCACCTTGTCGAAGCTGATCTGGTTCTTCCCGGTGCCGCAGATTTCCTTGAACGGAATGCATTGATGCCCGAGATACAGCTCGGCCAGCGCGTCCATGCCGTGCCCGTGCAGGCCGGCTTCCATGACATAGGAGACCAGCATGGTGTCGTCATAGGGCGTCACCTGGATGCCGTAGCGTGACAGCACGGCGAGGTCGTACTTGAAATTCTGGCCGACCTTGAGCACGGCCGGGTCCTGCAGCAACGGCTGCAGCGCCTCGAGGGCCATTTCCAGGTCCAGCTGGTCCGGCGCCGCACCGGTGTCGAACATGTCGCCGGCGCCCTGCGGATCGACATGCGCCAGCGGGATGTAGCAGGCCTCGCCCGGCGCGACCGCCAGCGAGATGCCGACCAGCCCGGCCGCCGAGGAGGACAGGGCGTCGGTCTCCGTGTCGACCGCCACGATGCCGGTCTCGCGCGCCCGTTCGATCCAGCGCTCCAGCGCCTGCATCGTGGTCACGCATTCATAGGCGTCGCGGTCGATCGGAGCCGTGGCGTCACCGCTCTCATCGGCCACCGGAGCGCCGAGCGCTTCCTCGACCCGGCGGGTGAAGGTGCGGAATTCCATTTGCTTGAGGAAACCCACCAGGGTTTCCGGGTCGGGCTCGGAAATGCCGAACTCGTCCAGCTCTTCCGGCATCGGCGCATCGGTCTTGAGGGTGACCAGCCGGCGCGAGATGCGCGCCATCTCGGCATGCTCCAGCAGCTTCTCGCGGCGGCCCTTCTGCTTGATCTCGCCGGCCCGCTCGAGCAGCGTATCGAGATCGCCATACTCATTGATCAGCAGCGCCGCCGTCTTGACCCCGATCCCGGGCACGCCGGGCACATTGTCGACGCTGTCGCCGGCCAGCGCCTGGATGTCGATCACCCGGTCCGGGCCGACGCCGAACTTCTCCAGCACCTGCTCCGCCTCGATGCGCTTGTTCTTCATGGCATCGAACATGTCGACCTGGTCGCTGACCAGCTGCATCAAATCCTTGTCCGAGGACACGATGGTGACCTTGGCGCCCTTCGCCTCGGCCTGGCGCGCATAGGTGGCGATGATGTCGTCGGCCTCGTAATCCTCCAGCTCGATGCACGGTGTGCCGAAGGCGCGCGTGGCGTCGCGGATGATCGGGAATTGCGGCACCAGGTCTTCCGGTGCCGGTGGCCGGTTGGCCTTGTACTGGTCATAGATTTCACTGCGGAAGGTCTTGCCGGAATGGTCGAAGATCACGGCCAAGTGCGACGGCGCGTCCTCGCCCTTCAGATCCTCCAGCAGCTTCCACAGCATGTTGCAGAAGCCCTGCACCGCTCCCACCGGCGTGCCGTCCGAGCGGGTCAGCGGCGGCAGCGCGTGATAGGCCCGGAAGATATAGCCCGACCCGTCAATCAGGTAGACATGGCTGGTCTCGTCGACGGGTTTGGTGATGGCCATTCTGAACTCCTTGGGCGCTGAATCGGGAGACTAGCGCGCAGCGGCCGCGCGGTCATCGCTGCACAACTGCGCAAGGCGTTGCGGGTGGCGGTGAAGTCTGCCGGGGTGCTGCGCCGGTGTGGCGGGTCAGGCCTGGAGGGAGGGGCCGTGGGCAGCCCATGCCAGGGCCAGCCCGGCCGCGATGCTGAGAGGGGCCGCAAGGCGCATGCTCCATGCCGGAAGCCGCCGGGCCCACCACACCGCATAGGCGTGATGCCAGCGCCGCGGTGCCAACGCGATGAGGGCCGAACTGGCAACGATGAAAAGCCCGGCCCAGAAGAAGACGGCCGGATGGCGCGACCCCGCCGCCGCCCCGACCAGCGCTAGTCCGGCCATGCCGCGCAAGGCATGCTCGCCGAAATGGATGAGCCGCGTCGAGCCCATGGAGGCCAGCCCCCGAAGGGCCACCTCCGGGCGCGCGGCGCACAGCAGCCCGACGCCGACGAGCCACAGCGAAGCCAGGTAGACCAGGCCAAGGGACAGGGCTGACACCATCCGCACACCATAATGCGTGTTCCCCGGAAAGTCCCCCCGCAAGCGGAGGCGCGGACCCGGCCGCCCACCATGACTTCCCCCACTCCGTTTCCCCCGGCGGATGCCGGGGCCTCGAATCCCGTCCGCACCCGCCATGACAGACGCCCCGCGCGCGTCCCCCCACCGTCATTCCCCGGGTTGACCGGGGGACCTCACCCAACCGGCCGGCCGGATAGCGCAGGTGGCCCGGTCGAGCCGGACCATGACGGTTTGAGGGTTTGTGGCAAGGACCTCGCCCCATGCCCTATCTCCCCTGCGAAGCGGGGGAGCGGAGGACGTGCGCCGGAGGGGCTCAGTCACACCTCCTCCCGGGGAGGAGGTGCCCCGGACCCGGTCCGGGGCGGAGGCGGGGGATTTCGTTGCCCTCTCCGGAGAGGCCACGCCACAGCACAACCCTCTCCGGACAGACCCCGCCATTCCCCCTCTCCCTCGATCCCTCTCCCCCGGGAGAGGGAGGCTCACGCGGTCACAAAATTTTTTCTCCGCACTCTCAGCGACCGTCCGTGGCGGTTTCCTCAATGAAATCAGCGGGCGGTCCTTTTTTTCGCCCCGTTCTATCCCCACCCCCGCTCACCCGTGAGACACTTGCCCCGTCCTTGCACCAGCTCGAGGCCCGGCCTAGACAACCGGGGGGCGGGGAGAGCGGAGCTTGTCCGGGTCGGTCGGTCATGTCGGCCGGCGACCCCGGCGGGGCTGCGGGCGGCGAGGAGCGGCACTATTGGAGGACCGTTCCAGACCAGCCCGCCTTGCCAACTCGGGTCCATCGAGGCCCGGTCAAACCTCCGCGTGCGGGACGGTGTCGACGTCCAGTTCTTAATTCGCAGGACGCCTGCACCGTCCCGCATCCTCATCATACCGCCAGGCGGAGGTGCCGTGGCGCTATTGGTCGTGTCTCAGAGGGAAAAGCCCAGCGCCGACGCGAGTGCACCCAGGCCGGCGATGACAGCGATGGCCAGGAAGTTGAGCCGCACGCCGGCCTTGATCATCTGGGCCTGGGTGACGGCACCGGAGGCATAGACGATGGCATTGGGAGCGGTGGCGACCGGCAGCATGAAGGCGGTCGAGGCGGCCACGGCGACCGGCACCACGAGCTGCTCCGGAGGCACCCCGGCTTCCAGCGCAATCACGCCGAGCACGGGCAGGAAGGCGGTGGTGGTGGCGACATTGGAGGTCAGCTCGGTCAGGAAGACCACGAAGCCGACCAGGGCCAGCAGCAATAGCGGGGTTGGCCAGCCGGCGAGGAATTGCATCTGCCCGCCCAGCCAGTCGGCCAGTCCCGTCGCCGACAGCGCCGCCGCCAGCGACAGCCCGCCCCCGAACAGGATCACCACATTCCACGGCAGCCGGGCCAGGTCCTCCCAGCGCATCAGCGCCTGGCGCTCGGCGGAGTCCCCGCCTGCGGGGACCAGGAAGGTCGCAAGCGCGCCAGCGACGGCGATCTGGGTATTGCCCAGCTGTAGCGTGACGGGCAGGTCCAGCGCGCCGCCGATCCATGCCAGCAGCGGGTTCCAGCCCCATTCGGTGCCCGGTTGGCCGATCAGCTCGCCCGGCAGGATGCGTCCCATCCACAACAGGGCGACGGTGCCGAACAGCGCTGCGACCCGCTTTTCCGGCGTCGTCATGCGGCCGAGGGCGGCCAGCTCGTCGATCACCAATTGCCGCGCCGCATCGCTTTCCGCCTTGGCGTCGAGCCGGAAGGCGAGACGGGTCAGCACGAACCAGGCTGCCGGGATCATCAGCAGCACGACCGGCAGGCCGAACATCATCCAGCTGGCAAAGTCGACGGAGAGACCGAACTGGTTGTCCAGATAGCCGATGCCGATGAGATTGGTCGGGGTGCCGACCGGGGTGGCCATGCCGCCGATGGAGGCCGCATAGGCGACGCCCAGCGCCAGTGCCGGGGCGAAGTATTTCGAGCTCACGCCCTCGCGCTCGACTTCCTCGGCCACCTTGAGCGCGATCGGGATCATCATCAGCGTGGTTGCGGTGTTGGAAATCCACATCGACAGCAGGGCGGAGGCCAGCATGAAGCCGAGCACCAGTCCGGCCGGCTTGCCGCCGAAGCGCAGCACTACATTGAGGGCGATGCGGCTGTGCAGGTTCCAGCGCTCGATCGACAGGGCGACGATGAAGCCGCCGAGCAGCAGCATGACGATGGGGCTGGCATAGGGCGCCGTGGCCGCCCCGGTCGAGGTGATCCCCAGGAAGGGGAAGAGCGCGATCGGGATGAGCGCCGTGGCGGCGATCGGGATGGCTTCGCTGGCCCACCAGCTGGCCATCAGCAGGGTCAGCGAGGCCAGCAGCCAGGCTTCGCGCGACAGGCCGTCCGGGACCGGCAGCAGCTGCAGGCCGGCAGCCAGGACGAGTCCGGTGACAAGACCGATGCGTTGGATACTTGCCTGTCGCAAAGATGCCTCCCCAGCCATCCCGGCGCGCCCGTCGGGCCGTGCGCCTGTCTAGGTCGGGGTGTGCGGGTCTTCCGGCGAGCCCTTGCGCACGAAGCGGCGGTCGCAATAGCCGCACTCGACGAAATCATCCTCGCCCATCTCCAGGTAGACCTTGGGATGGCCGAGTGCACCGCCACCGCCGTCACAGGCGGCGCGGTGGCCTTCGATGACGATGATTTCGGGCGGCGGAAGCGGAGTGCCGGTTACGGCCATGGATCAACCCTCATGGACACAGGACAAGACGATGCCTAGGTATGCGTCTAGTTATTGCGCTTGACCCATCCCCGTCAATTCCGAGGCGACATGTCTGACACGTCCACCCTGCCCGAATTCGCCCTCGAGGCCGCCGATCTGCGCAAGACCTATGCCGGCTCGAAGGGCTCGCCGCCGAAGGAGGCGCTGAAGGGCGTCGACCTGAAAGTCCGCCGCGGCTCGATCTTCGGCCTGCTCGGTCCCAACGGCGCCGGCAAGTCGACTTTCATCAATACCTTCGCCGGCCTGGTCAACAAGACCTCGGGCACGGCGAAGACCTGGGGCATCGATATCGACCGCGACAGCCGGGCCGCCCGCGCGGCCATCGGCGTCGTGCCGCAGGAAATCAACATGGACGTGTTCTTCACGCCCTACGAGACGCTGGAATTGATGGCCGGTTTCTACGGCGTGCCCAAGGCGGAACGCCGCACCGACGAGCTGCTCGAGGCGGTCGGCCTGTCCGACAAGCGCAATGCCTATGTGCGGCAATTGTCCGGCGGCATGAAGCGCCGCCTGCTGGTGGCCAAGGCGATGGTCCACTCGCCGCCCGTCCTGGTGCTCGACGAGCCGACCGCCGGCGTCGACATCGAACTGCGCCGCCAGCTCTGGAAATATGTCCGCGAGCTGCACGCCAACGGCACCACCATCGTGCTGACCACGCACTATCTCGAAGAGGCCCAGGAGCTCTGCGACGAGATTGCCATCATCGACCAGGGCCGGGTGATCGCCTGCGAGCCGAAGGACACCCTGCTCAAGCGGATGAACCGCAAGACTCTGGTCATCGAGCCGACCGCGCCGCTGAGCGCCGTGCCTGACACCTTCGGTGGTCTCGACAGCGAGCTGCGCGAGGACGGCTCGCTCGCCATTTCCTACAAGTTCGGCGAACAGTCCGTGGCCGACCTGATCGAGCGCTTCCACGCCACCGGCGCGCGCATCGAGGACCTGCGCACCGAGGAGGCCGATCTGGAGGACGTTTTCCTCGCCCTGACCTATCACCGCGACGGCCCGCGCGACCCGTCCTGACGGTCGGGGGAGCCGACGGCGCAGCGTCCCGCTCCGCCCGTCATGTTTCCGGCATGATTGCCGTACAGGCTGGGGGTGAAACAGTCAGGGAGGACATCATGCTCCGCTTGGGCCTGCGCAATCTCTTCGCCATCGCCGTGGTGGTGCCGCCCTTTGTTTTCCTGGCCTGGCTGTTCGGTATCTATTTCCAGCCCCAGGGCAGCGCCGGCATGACCCTGGCCTGGGTGATGATCGGGCTTTCTGCCCTGGCCGCGCTCTGGGTCCATGCCTGGCTCGCCGGCCCGCCCCGCAAGGTCCGCTTCCGCGATCGCGGGGTCGACGGTGGCGGGCAGGGCGCCAGCCTCGGCCTGCTCGGCGCCGCCGAATACCAGCGCCGCCGCCGCGACGACACCGACGGCGAGGATCCGACCCGGAGGCGGGACGATGACGCGGCCGACGAGGAACTGGATGAAGGCGGTTTCGCATGATTGCGCAGCCCGCCGCCATGGGCTAAGGGTTCGCCTCTCGCGCACCCATAGCTCAGCTGGATAGAGCGCTGCCCTCCGAAGGCAGAGGTCTCAGGTTCGAATCCTGATGGGTGCGCCACTCCCCTTCCGCCCCACGTTTCCTGCTCCCCGACGACCGGTCGCCCCACCCTCGCGGGCGCCGCGCCGCTGTGTCCGTCTCGCAACCGTGTAGCTGGATAAAACCGGTTTCCGGAGGCAACCGTCTTGGTGTTTCCAAAAAGCCGTCATATGCTCTTTGTTACAGTTCATTCAGGGTGAGGGGAATTTGATGTCCAGGTCTATTCTGTCCAATAGCGTCAGCGCCATGGCGCTGGCCGTGTCTGCTTTCTGCTTGGCGCCGACAGCGTTGGCTCAAACGACGAGCGAAGCCGACACTGAAGACACCATTGTTGTCACCGGCTCGCGCATCCAGCGTGACAGCAATCTCACTGCTCCGATCCCCGTCCAGGCCGTGTCGGACGATGACGTGACATTGTCGGGTGACGTCAACATCGTTGATGTTGTCAATGACCTGCCAGCCCTGATCGGGTCGAACTCCACGGCCGACAATTCCGGTGCCCAGGGCACGCTGGGCGCAGCCACCCTCAACCTGCGCAATCTCGGCACCGACCGCACCCTGGTCCTGGTCGATGGTCGTCGCCATGTGGCGGGCCAGGCCGGCACGGCTGCCGTGGACGTCAACACCATCCCGGCTGCCCTCGTCCAGCGCGTCGAGGTCTCAACCGGCGGCGCATCGGCGGTTTATGGCGCCGATGCTGTCAGCGGTGTCGTCAATTTCATCATGAAGGATGATTTCGAGGGCGTGGATGTGCGCACCCAGTACAACATGTCGGACGAGGGCGATGCGGCGCGAGGCCTCGTCTCGGTAACGCTGGGGCGCAATTTCGACAACGATCGGGGCAATGCCACGGTCAACTTCACCTACGAGAACTCAGACAATCTGCGCCAGGGCGACCGCAGCCACACGCGGGGTGATCGCGTCGCCAGTGACTGGCCCAACCCGCTGCGCTTCGTGCAGGCGGCCGACATTGCACAGTATGGGGTCGACCGCCTGTTGCTCGGCGAGGAGATTTCGGCGTTCTGCGGCGCCGGGGACACCACGCTGGGATCGGCCCGGGATCCGCTGTGCAGTCGTATCAATGGCATCCCTTCGCGCTCGATCCAGGAGTTCCCGCGCTTCAACCTGTCCAGCTATGGCTCGCTGATCGGCATCGACTTTTTCGGCGCCGAATTCCTTGCCTACTACCCCGCCGGCCCCGGCCTGACCGGCTTGAATCTCGGCGCGGATGGCCTCGCTTTCGATCTCAACAATAACGGTGTCGAGGATTGCCTCGAAACGGTCAATGGCACCCAGCTCCAGCGCTTTGGCGGCTTCGCCGGCTGTCACGTGACGCGGGCTCCGGGCGGACCGGCAGATGTTTTCGCTGACGGCTTGCTCGGCGGGACCCAGAACGCGTTCGGCGGCGACGGCACCAATGGCGGTCGAGATCTGATCGACATCATTCCGCGCGACGAGCGCATGACGGTGAATATCGGCTTGGGCTATGACCTCACGCCGCAGCACCGCTTTTTCATCGAAGCAAAGATCTCGCAGTCGGAAACCGTCAATGACGGGACATCCGGGGTGCAGGCCTTCTACGACTCCCACGTCATCGAATGGGACAATCCTTACATCCCGGACAATCTGCGCCAGGCGATCACCACTTTCGTCAATGACAATCCCGGCGTGTTCAATCTGGATGATGTGAACATCCTGATCGGTCGGGACCCGACAGACCTTGGACCCGCCATCATCACCTCCGATCGGACAACGGCCCGTTTCGTCACCGGGTTTGAGGGTGAGATTGGGGATACGGGGCTGATCTATGAGGTGTCAGCCAATTACGGCGAGACCATCGCCAACACGACTTCGACCGGCCAGATACTGCAGGACCGCTATTACGCCGCCGCTGATGCGGTGGTGAATCCGGCGAATGGCGAGATCGTCTGCCGTTCGGAAATCGACCCCAATACGCCGCCCATCGGGTCCTTCCTGAGCAGTGCCGGGTATTGGAACGGTTACAACACCTTCACGCCGGCGCGCGGCCTGTGCGCCCCGATGAATCTGTTCGGCGTCGGGGCTCCGAGCCAAGAAGCCATCGATTTCGTGACCACGACGACCTTCCGCTCCCGCGAGATCAAGCAGCTCGTCCTGACCGGTTTCGTAGCCGGCGATACCGAGGACTGGTTCACCCTCCCGGCCGGCCCGATCGATTATGTCGTCGGCACCGAATACCGTGAGGAGATCAGCGAGTTCACGCCGGATCCGCTGGAAACCGGGACCTCGTCCCTGATCTTCCCGGTCAATGCGCCGGTGGCGCCGGTCAATGGCCGGTTCGACGTCCGCGAAATATTCGGCGAAGTCTCGGTCCCGCTGCTGATGGACCAGCCCTTTGCCGAGGAACTCGTTGTCGATGGTGCCTTCCGCCTGTCGCAGTACTCCAACTCGGGCAGCAATGAGAGCTGGAACCTGCGGGCCACGTGGGCGCCGGTCAGTGATCTGCGCTTCCGCGGTGCGGTTTCCCAGACGGTGCGGGCGCCGAACATCTTCGAGTTGTTCTCGCCCCTTACCTCGACCACGTCGCGCCCGATCGATCCGTGCGATGCCGGGGCGATCAATAATGGCAGCGCCAACCGTGCCGCCAACTGTGCTGCGGACGGCATTCCGGTCGGGTTTACCGATCCGCTGACCGCCCGGGTTGCCGGTTTCACCGGAGGCAACCCCGATCTGGAGCCGGAGACGGCGGATACGATCACGCTGGGCTTCGTCTTCCAGCCGTCCTTCCTGGAAGGCCTGACCGTGACGCTCGATTACTATGACATCGAGATCAATGACGCGATCGACTCCGTCGGTTTCCAGGAAATCCTGGAAGCCTGCTATGACGCCTCGAGCTTCCCGAACCTGTTCTGCGATCAGTTCGAGCGTGACCGTACGCCGGGGTCGCCGACCTTCCTGGGTCTCGCGAGCTTCACCACCAGCGAGCTCAACTTCGCCAAGGTCGCCGCGTCCGGCTGGGACTATCAGGTTTCCTACATGTTCGAGTTCGGGGATATCGCGGATGGTCTAGACCGCTGGGGTGCCATGTCCCTCAGCGTCCTGGGCAATCATGTCGACTCACTGTCACGCTTTGAGGACCCGACCGACGCGTCGATCGAGAACGATCTCCTCTACGAAGCCGGCCAGCCGGCCGATGTGGCCAATTTCAACGCGCGCTGGATGATCGGTGACCTGACCGTCAACTGGCAGACCACCTATTATGGCGAGATGCTCGAAATCACGCCGCGCCTCGAGATCGAGACCGCCGATGATTTCGAGAATGCCTGGAGTGACTCCAAGATCCGCCACGACCTGTCGGCGCTGTATGAGTTCAGCGACAATGTGCAGATCTATGGCGGCATCAACAACCTGTTCGAGGAGCAGCCCCTGGCGAGTACCGTGGCCTATCCGGTCGGTGTGGTCGGACGGGAGTTCTTCATCGGCCTGAACGTGCGCCGCTAGACCCTGGGCCCGCAATTAGCGGGCCAGGCACCACACGCCGGTGCACACGCCGAACAGGACCTGCATGGCCAGGTCCAGAAGGCCGGTAATGATGAGGAGCGGGGCTGCGATATAGAGCAGCCCCAATCCCAGCGCGCCCAGTGTCGGGCGCGGCGGAGCGATCCGGCGACCCATGACGGTGGACGTTTTCCTGGGAAGCATGTCAGATCTCCGGAGGCAAAGCTGCCTCCTCGATAAACGCGAATGATCGACATTTCCAGCCATGCACCTCGAAACCGCAATAGATCGCGCCACCTGGGACGCTGCCCTGCAGGACCGGGTCGCAAGCCTGCAGCAGGACTGGGCCTATGGGCAGGCCATAGCGGGGCTGGGGGCCGGGGTAAGTCGTGTCGGCATCTACATCAACAATCAGCTCGTGGGCCTTGCCCAGTTTACCCATCGCAGGATGGTCGGCCTGGTTTCTGTAGCGGTCTGCACGCGCGGGCCGGTCTGGTTGGGTGACATCGACAGGAAGCGGAAAGCCGAGATCCATGCCGCTCTCAAGCGCGAGTTGGGTCTGGCACGGCCGCGCGCCATTCTGGTGTCTCCCGATGAAGAGGATGCCCATGGTGTTGAGCGGTTGACGCGCGTCATGACCGGGTACTCCACTGTCCTGATCGACCTGCAGCAGGAGGAAGACGAGCTGCGTCGACGCCTTGATGGCAAGTGGCGGAACCAGCTGGCCTCCGCAGAGCGCTCTTCGCTCAGCGTACAGCGCAATGGCAGCAAGCCGGCCCAGTATCGCTGGCTGCTCCAGACCGAGGACGGGCAGCGAGTATCAAAAGGATACCAGGCCACGCCGACCGAACTGATTCCGGCCTTTGTCGAAGCCAAGAACGAGCGCGACAGCCTGTTGATCCTGCGCGCCGACGAAGGCCGGGAGAAAGTCGCGGCCATGCTGTTCCTGGTGCACGGGGCCGCCGCCACCTACCATCTGGGCTGGAACAGCGCGGCCGGCCGCAAGAGCGGGGCGCATAATCTCCTGCTCTGGCACGCGATGAAGGCGTTGAAAGAGCGTGGCGTCAAAAGCCTGGACCTGGGCGGTGTCAATACGGCGCATGGTGCCGGCATCGCGCGGTTCAAGCTGGCAACCGGCGGCCGTGTCGTGACTTTAGCGGGAACCTACATGTGATCTGGCGACTTACCGTATCGCGGATGCGTTATCCTTGGAGTTGTCCATGCGTTCTCTGATCATGACTGTCCTGCTGCTGATTGGCCTCGTCGCCTGTTCGCGGGAGCCGGACGACGCCATGGTGGCGGAACCGGCAATCCTGACACTGTTCGGTGCAATCGAAGAGGCGAACCGGGGGCCTGTACTGCCCGAAACGGAGCCACTCTTTACTGCCTTGGCCATCGATTTCAGTACCGCCCTGACGCTTGGACGGTCCGACCTGACCGACCTGCCCCAGCATACCGTGATTACCGATTATCCAGCCGATGCCGGGTCACGGGTGTTTGTGGGGCCCCTGATGCGGGACGTTATCGCGCTTGCAGATCCGCAGGCCGATTTCGCGGTCATTACCGGCCTCGACGGGTATAGCCGCAAGATCGGACTGCGCCGGTTCGAGGAATTCGGCGCCATCCTCGCAGTCGAGATGGAGGGCAATGCGTTGCCGATGGGAGGCTTCGGTCCGACCATGCTGGTCTGGCCACGGCGATCCAACCCGGCACTCATCGGCATGCCCGACGACGACTGGGTGTGGGGCGTTCTGACCATCGAGATTGTCGAGCGCTAGGTGCCAGCTGCGGCACAAACGCACAAAAGCCTTTCCATCAAGGGGTCGGCCTCAATAAGCTGCGGCCGGAGAGAAAACTGGGGAATGGCATGAGTGCGAATTCTGGATCTGCCGGGGAAGTGATTTCCAACGGCATCAACATGGTCAACAGCTTCGTATGGGGCCCACCCATGCTGATCCTGTTGCTTGGCACGGGCGTCTACCTCACGGTGGGGCTGCGCTTCATGCCGCTGCGCAAGATCGGGTTTGCTTTTGGCGAGTTGATGGCGGGCCGCAAGCCGGAGGGCGAGGGTGATGTGACGCCGTTCGCCGCGCTGATGACGGCGCTGTCGTCCACCATCGGTACCGGCAATATCGCCGGTGTCGCTGTGGCTATCGCCATTGGCGGACCCGGCGCGCTGTTCTGGATGTGGATGACGGCCCTGGTGGGCATGGCGACGAAATTCTCCGAGGGTGTTCTCGCCGTCAAATACCGCGAGGTCGAGCCGGACGGCCGCCGCGTGGGCGGCCCGATGTACTACATCAAGAACGGTCTCGGCCCGAAGTTCATCTGGCTCGGCGGCATTTTCGCCTTCTTTGGCGTGATGGCCGGCCTCGGTACCGGTAATGCTATCCAGACCATGGAAGTCGTGCGTACCGTCAACGAGACCTACGGTGTCGATTATTACATAACTGGCGGCCTGATCGCCCTGTTGGCCGGTCTGGTGATCCTCGGCGGCATCAAACGTATTGCCAGTGTTGCCGAAAAGGTCATCCCGGCGATGGCTCTTGGCTACATCGCTGTCGGCTTGCTGGTGGTGGCACTCAATTACACCGAGGTGCCGACCGCCTTTGTCCGGATTTTCTCGAACGCGTTCGGTTTCGACGCGGCGGCAGGCGGGTTTACCGGTGCCATGTTGATGCTGGCCATGCAGCGTGGCGTCGCCCGAGGCATTTTCTCGAACGAGGCGGGCCAGGGTTCGGCTCCTATTGCTCACGCCGCGGCGCAGAACAATGACCCGGTCGACCAGGGCATTATCGCAATGCTCGGTACATTCATCGATACGATCATGGTGTGCACGATCACCGGTCTGGCCATTCTGACATCCGGTGTGATCCCGGCCGAGTGTAATGCCTTCCTGATTGCACAGAGTGGCGTTACGCCTGAAGTCTGTGACACCGGCGCGCGAATTACTGCGGCCGCGTTCGCCGATGCGCTGCCGGGCTTTGGCGATCACTTCGTCACCGTTGCCCTGGCCCTGTTTGCGTTCACAACCATTCTCGGCTGGTCCTACTACGGCGAGCGGTGCGCGGAATATCTCCTCGGTAGCAAGGTGATCCTGCCGTTCCGGATCGCCTGGATTGTCGTCATCCTGAGCGTCACCGTGCTTCTCTATGCCGGTGACAACGTCACCGCGCTGATGAACACGGTGTGGCTGACAACGGACACGCTGACCGGCCTGATGGCGGCGCCTAACCTGATAGCCCTGCTCGTGCTGTCGCCAATCATCTTCAAGATGACGCGGGAATATTTCGACAAGCGGGAAGCCGCGGAAAAGGCAGCCGCGGAGAATCCGGCGGAATAGACCGGGCTGTAACGGCCATGTCAAAGGCCCCGCCGAGCGGGGCCTTTTTCATGTTCGCAGTAAGCGGCGGACCAGTGCGCCAGTGAGCAGGCCGAGCCCGATACCCACCAGGTCGGCGGCCACGTCTGCCAGTGAGGCCGTGCGACCGACCTGGGGTGTGGCCTGCAACAGCTCGATACCAATTCCGTAGAGCCCAAGCAGTGGAGCGATGATCCATTCGCGTCGCCTGGGCCAGCCCTGGGACGCCAGTCCGGCGAGCAAAGCGAAGGCCCCGACATGTTCGAGTTTGTCTGATCCGAACAGCCGGGGCGGGGTGTTATATCCAGGCTGCAGCGCCAGATCGGTTATCACCAGAAGAGCGGTCACGAACATGATGCGCCCGGCCCATAGCAGTGCCGTATCTGGACGCGAGGCCCCGGTGTTTCTAGGTTCCGACGACATTCTACGGGACGCACCCAATGACTCTCAGCCTAAACGCCATCGACCAACTGACCCAGCCGCGAACCAACTGGACCCGTGAAGCCGCGGGCGAAGTCTACCGGGCACCCTTTAATGATTTGATGTTTGCAGCACAATCAGTGCACCGGCAGTGTCATCCGGCCAACCAGGTGCAGACCAGCCAGCTTCTGTCGATCAAGACGGGGGGCTGCGCCGAGGATTGCGGTTATTGCAATCAATCGGCCCATTTTGACACCGGCTTGAAAGCATCCAAGCTGATGCCTCTCGACGAGGTTATGGCGGCCGCCGAGAAGGCCAAACAGGGCGGAGCGACCCGTTTCTGCATGGGAGCCGCATGGCGTTCCCTCAAGCCGCGTGACGAGGCCAAGATCTGCGACATGATCTCGGGCGTTAAGTCGCTTGGCATGGAGACCTGCGTCACGCTCGGCATGCTGGAGGACGGACAGGCCCAGAAGCTGCGTGACGCGGGGCTGGATTACTACAACCACAACCTCGACACGGCGCCGGAAGATTATGGTCGCGTGATTTCGACCCGTACCTATCAGGACCGGCTCGATACGCTGGCCCGGGTGCGCGACGCCGGTATCCACGTGTGCACCGGCGGCATTGTCGGCATGGGCGAGGATGAAGCGGCACGGATCGGACTGCTGACGGAACTGGCCTGCATGGACCCTCACCCGGAAAGTGTCCCGATCAATCACCTCGTCGGCGTAGCCAATACGCCGCTGGGCGATAGTCAGCCTCTGGACGGGATCGATTTCGTGCGCACCATCGCCACAGCCCGTATCCTGATGCCGCGCTCCATGGTGCGCCTGTCAGCCGGCCGCGAGGGCATGAGCCGTGAGCTACAGGCGATGTGTTTCCTCGCCGGAGCGAATTCGATCTTCGTAGGCGAGGAGCTGTTAACAACGCCCAATCCGGGCGAGCGCGAGGACTTTGACCTGTTTGAGTGCCTTGGCATCGAGCCGATGGGCATGTCGACACCGGCAGCCCCGGCGGAATAGGGAGAGACCCATGGAGCGCATAGGAGCAGACAAGGCGATCGGGCAGCTGGAGGGTTGGGCGGTTGTCGAAGGCCGCGACGCTATCCAGAAAACATTCCAGTTCGACGATTTCAACGCGGCTTGGGGTTTCATGAGCCGGGTCGCATTGCGCGCGGACCAGCTCGATCATCATCCTGAGTGGTTCAACGTCTACAACAAGGTCGAGGTCACCTTGGCCACCCATGATGCTGATGGCGTGACCGAGCTGGATGTCAAGCTGGCGCGGTTTATGGACGCGATTGCCTGAGCGCGTCAGCTACCGTGAATGATGATCATGCCGATCAATATCTCGGCGCCCGGCTCGCCCAGTGCCATGTCAGTGGCTTCCTGGAGTAGAGCCGCGATTCGGTCGGCGTCCGGAACGTCACCATATTGGTAGTTCACACCGGTATAGACGCTCAGGGCGGAGACGTAGGCATTGCGCAGCCGTGGCATGTAGCGCTGCACCCGGCGGCGCAGCCGAGCGTCGTCAATTTCCAGGCCGGCTTCGATTTGAAGCAGGCCCCGCGCGTGATGATTTGCCTGAACCGTTGCCGTGAGTGGTGGCAAGGGCACATAGGTCGGAGAGGCAGTTAAAGTGCGATGCCGTGTGTCGTTTCCGGAGTGCGCACCATCCTCCGCCGCTGGCGGCGCCGCGAATGACGCGCCGGAGGTAAGGGCCAGCGCAAGTAGCCCGGCGGAGATCATCTTCGAAATCATCGCTTCGATCTAGCGCATGGCGGTAAAGGAAGCGTGTGCAAGTCAGGCCTTGTGCCCGCAATGCGCCCGCCGAATTGGCGTTTGGGTGGGAAATGGTGGAGCCGAGGGGAATCGAACCCCTGACCTCGTCATTGCGAACGACGCGCTCTCCCAACTGAGCTACGGCCCCGAGGCATCCAACGCGAAATCGGGTTTCGCATTTTTCTGCGAGCCGGGTTTTGTCACCGGATGGGTGCCGCGTCAACGGATGTGTCGCAGATCGCTCCGAAACCCTTCTGCCGTTGTGACCAGTCGCCGAAATGCAAGGGAGCACCGACCTGCCGGAAACCGCGCCGGACGGGGCAATCGGCACTGGCAACTGGACCGCGCAGGCTCAGGCGGGCTAGAAGCGGACAGCAACCCATCAAGCGTTTCACAAGGTCCAATCGCCCATGACCCTCCTCCAGGCCCTGCTTTTCTATTTTGTTCTGCCACTCCTAAATATCATCCTGATCCTTGTTTTTGTCGGCGTGATCATGAGCTGGCTGATCAATTTCAATGTGATCAATGCCAATAATCAGTTCGTTTATACGATCTGGCGCATGACGAATGCCGTCACAGAACCCTTGCTGTCACCTATTCGCCGTATACTTCCGCCCCTCGGCGGACTGGATTTCTCGCCAATCGTTCTGCTGCTTATCATCATGTTCGTGAAGGGCTATGTGGTCGGAGGAGTGCTGTGCCCGCTGTTCGGCGATGCGCGTTACTGCATGGCGATTTGAGGCGTTGAGTTCCTGACTTGAAACACGACCCGGCCGGAAGCGGCCGTTGGAGAACAGAGCCATGAATGCCAGACGAATCGACGGCAAGGCAGTCGCCGCGAACATCGATGCCCGGGCGGCGGCCCAGGCGGAGCGCATGGCCGCCGGTTTGGGGCGCATGCCCTGCCTGGCAGTGGTCCTCGTCGGCGACGATCCAGCGAGCCACGTCTATGTCCGCAACAAGGTCAAGAGGACTGAAGCTGCGGGCCTGAGGTCGATCGAGGTCCGGTTGCCGGCAGACGTCGCTGAGGGCGCTGTTATTGGCGCAGTTACCGAGCTTAATGAGGATGAGGATGTCGATGGCATCCTGGTTCAGATGCCGTTGCCCGCGCACATGTCGGCCCACCGCATTATTGATGCGATAGATCCGGACAAGGATGTCGATGGCCTGACCGAAGCCAGTGCGGGCCGGTTGCTTCTGGGTTTGCCGGGATTGCGGCCCTGCACCCCGGCGGGGTGCGTGCTTCTGGCGGAGCAAGAGCTCGGCGATTTGAGTGGCAAGTCTGTTGTCGTGGTTGGACGGTCGATCTTGGTGGGTAAGCCGGCCGCTATGCTGTTCCTCGAGAAAAACGCCACGGTGACTATCGCCCACTCCAGGACAGCTGACCTGCCTGGCCTTCTGAGGGGGGCTGACATCGTAGTGGCCGCCGTTGGACGGCCTGAAATGATCAAGGGGGACTGGATCAAGCCTGGCGCCTTGGTGCTAGACGTCGGAATCAACAAGATTCCTGCCCCCGAGCGGGGTGAGGGGCAGTCGCGGCTGGTGGGTGATGTGGATTATGCCGGGGCAGCGTCGAGGGCGCGCGCGATCACGCCTGTGCCGGGTGGTGTAGGGCCAATGACCATCGCCATGCTGTTGCGCAACACGGTTATAGCGGCGGCGCGACGTGCAGGCCTGTCCTTGCCTGACGATTTCTGACTGAAGCCCGCGCTTGCCATCCTGGTTCCTTGACGCAACCATGAGGGCCTGCGGGAGTATCCGATGAGACAGCCTCTACGCGTTTTGCACATAGAAGACGATTTCGCGGACGCCATGCTGGTCCAGCATGCGGTTTGCGAGGCCGGCGATCTTGATATCGAGTTCGAAGTTGCGCGGACCCTGAAGGATGCCAAGAAGCGCCTGGCAACCCACGAGTTCGATCTGGTGCTTTTGGACCTGCGTCTTCCGGATTCCATGCATCCCCAAGATACGCTTGAAACCGCTCAGACTTGGGTCGGTGACACGCCTGTTCTGATTCTGTCGGGCTCAATGAGTGTGGATGAACACGAGATACCGGACGATATGGATCGTCTGGACAAAAATGAGAGCTTCAAGGCGGAGCCAGGGCAAATGCCCTTGCACATTGCCCACCGCATCCGAGCGGCTGTCGACAAGTCGGATGTCCACAAGATCTAGAATGTCATGAACGCGACCTCTCTGAGGTTGACATTCATTCGCATTCGCGACAGAAGGGGATCACGCTCATGGGATCCTCTGCGAATGTATGTGTGTATCTGTAACGCCCTGAAAGACCGTCAGCTGTCGATGGCCGCAGCCGATCCGGAGGTCCGGACCGCCGCGTGTGTCTTCAAACGCTGTGACGCCCGGCCTAAATGCGGCCGATGCCTTCCGGATGTGGCGGACATGATTGCTGCCCACCGCATGGACCCGATGGCCGCCGCCGCCGAATAGGCTGTCACACCTCGGCCGGATTTGTTTCTGGTCAACGGCGCAGCTCCGCCTAGAATGGGCTCATTCAGCAGGAGAATGAGCCATGAAGGGCGACAGCAAGGTCATCGAGTATCTAAACGAAGCGCTGAAGTCTGAACTGGCTGCCATCAATCAGTACTTCCTCCATGCCCGCATGTTCAAGGACTGGGGGTTGGGACGTTTGGCCAAGGTGGAATACGACGAATCAATTGACGAGATGAAACATGCGGATGCACTGATCGACCGCATCTTGTTCCTGCAAGGCCTGCCCAACGTCCAGGATCTGGCGAAGATCTATATCGGTGAAACGGTCAAGGAGTGCCTTGAGTGCGATCTGCGCATCGAGCGCCGCGCTCATCCGATGTATGTGGAAGCGATTGCGTATTGCGAGACCGCTCAGGATTATGGCTCCCGCGCCCTGCTGACAGAGATACTCAAATCCGAAGAGGAACACATTGACTATCTGGAAACGCAGCTAGATCTGATCGCGAAAATTGGCGAAGAGCGCTACTTGCAGTCCCAGATGACGGTCGCCGAAGATAGCTAAGGTATGATGTGCCCACGACCCCTTGTTACGCGGCAGGCAGACGACAAGGTGTGCTGTAGTTCCCGGGGTCATCGCAGAAATGGTGCCGCTTGCGTGACTCGAACACGCGACCTACGCATTACGAATGCGTTGCTCTACCAGCTGAGCTAAAGCGGCTAACCAATCCACCTGACTCCGCACGGGGTCAGAGGCGGCGGAACCTAGCGATGAAAGGCTGGTCTCGCAAGTCCCGATTCTTTGCCAAACGCATCCGCCACGCACTTGCTACAGGTGGATATCAGTCGGTTTCTGCGGGCCCTTCCAGAATCGGTAGTCGAGACAGGATCGGTCTGACCAGGATCTCGAAGTTCGGCGCCCCCATATTCTCGATAACCAAGTCGGCATTTTGCTTCTGAGGCTCGACGTGAGCCACGTGCATGGGCTGCACGAGGCTATCGAATTGATCGCGAACGAACTGTGGGGTGCGGTCACGTTCGGCGATATCGCGCGCAAGGCGTCGCCGGAAACGGGTTTCCTGGCAGGCGTCGACATAGACGCTCAGATCGAACAGGGCGGCCAGCTCGGGTGTGGCGAGAAGGTGCAGGCCCTCAACTACGATTACCGGGGCTGGCGCGCATTCAATGGAGGTCGCGCAACGGCAGTGAGTGGTGAAATCATACCTTGGGGCATCCACGACCTGACCGCTTTTCAGCTGCGCCAGATGGTGCCTGAGCAGGTCGTGGTCCTTGGCTGCGGGCTCGTCAAAGTTGAACTGCAACGGGTCGAAGCCCGGCAGGTTTCCGGCGTCGACATAGTAGTCGTCTTCCTTGATGACATAGGCATCCAGCGCCGCTAGCTGACGCGCCAGGCTGTGCGCCAGACGCGTCTTGCCTGATGCCGAGCCACCCACAATCGCGATCAGTGAGGAGGAGCGGTTCATTGCGATCTCGCCTCCACATCGTCCTCTTGGACTCCTGGATCGTCCGGCGGGCGAGGTGAAGATACAAAACTGGGAGACTGACCGACCCGCGACGCGGCCGCTGTGGTGGGCCGTGGTGCTTCCAAGAGAGCGGTCTCCGGCACCGCGCCAGCATAATTCTCGAAGCGCTCATAACGCGGATGCGTCAATCGCTGCTCGTCGCCATAAACGTAGACCATGCGTTTCCAGTCACTCGACGTGTATGCGAACAGACGTCCGTCCGGATCGATGTCCGACCAGTCGGCTTCGGTCGGGGCGTGCGATGCGCGCGTCATCCAGCGCTTGGCTTCCTCATCCGCACCCTCCAACCTGGCAAGGCGCGCTGCAAGCGCACATACACGAGACGAGGGCACAGGAGCGGCGACCAGGGGAGCGATCGTGGATCGTGCAGTCGCTGCATCGGCTTGTTCAAGTGCTACCTGTAGCAGGATGAGGCGGCTTTCCCGGTGTTCGGGATTGAGTTCGGCAAAGGCTTTCAGGCGTTCGAGCCGTTTAGCCTTGCTGTCTGACTTGCGCAGGTCGCGATAGGCTTGAGCAAGCGCTGGGTGGGGTTGGGATGACCATGCAGTCTCAAGAACCTCGGCGGCCCGTTTGTGGCGCCGACCCTCGGCAAGAAGGCGCGCAGCCAGTGCGGCAGCGGGCGCGAACCCGTGAGCCAGCTTGTGGGCACTCAAGGCAAGGTCGCGCGCTCGCTCGCCGTCTTCGACCTCGATCGCAAGCGCGGCGGCGGTGAGCACCACGGCGCCGCGGCGCCGAGCCCTGTCCTGCGGAATGTGTCCTCGCTTCTCGCCCTCGCGCAGGGTCGCTGCGGCTTCCGTCCAGCGTGTATCGGCGACTTGCGCATCGAACAGGGCATCGAAGGCCCATCGCGCGTGCCGGGCCTGTTCGAAGGCATCGCGGGCGTGTTCGGCCGTGGTTGCGTGATCACCTCGTTCACGGGCGATCTGCGTAAGGCCTCGACGAGCCACGAGACGGGTGCGTGGATCTTCTAGGAGGGCGTCATAATGCGCCTGCGCGGCATCTAGATTCCCTGCTGCTTCCGAAGCGCGGGCTGCCAGCAGACGTGATAGCGCTGGGCGTTCCAGCAAGGTGTCGGCGCGGGCCGCTTGGCGTACTGCGGTTTCGCCGTCACCTGCGGCCGAGGCGATCAGGGCTTTCTCCAAGGCGTCATAGCCGTGCTCGCGCCTGCGTCTTGCAAGAAAGGCCTTCATCTTGTCTGGAGAAGTCCACAGCAGGTAGATGCCCCACCAGATCACCAGAGTGACGAAGCCAATGACAAGGATGCCTCCAGCAGCGAGCACGAAGGGCATATCCCAGCGCTGCCCGAGAAACTCAAAGGAGGCTTGGCCGGGATTGAGTGCTAGGAAAGCACCTAGTGCCGCAGTGGCAAGAGCAAGCAGGACAGCCAGAACAAGCCTGATCATGACGGGTCAGACTCCTGTTCTGCGAGGGCCCCGGTCAAGGCGGCGCGAATACGGGTCAGGATTTGCTCCAATTCCAGTCGGGCACGCGCATTGACAAGCCACGTCGCGGCCACGTCCTGCGCGGTTGGGGGCAACGCGCCCGCCAGTGTCACCGCTGCAGCCAAATCGCTCTCGGCGAGTTTCTGGTCTACGAGCCGGGCAAGCTCTCCGACAGAAGCGCCTTCGGTCCCGGGCGCAACAGGCCGGGTTTCAATCAAGCCGAAGAAGACTCGCCGGGTTGGTTCGGTGTCCAGGATTTCGGTAAGCGGGAAGCTGTCTCGAAGCTCGGCTCGGGTTGGAACACCATCAGGCGCAAAAACCGCAAGCGCGGCTAGGTCGCGGTTGTCCTGCCAATGCCGCAGCAAGGCGAGTCGTTCGGCTTCAAAGCTCTCGCCTTGCCCGGCGGCTTCGTGCAGCGCCGCAAAGGCGAGGGCCCGCGAGGCAAGATGCAAGCTGCGGTCTTGCCGAATAGCCGGGTCACCAGGAGCCACCTCGTCGCGGCTGGCATCGACCACACGGGCATCCAACACGGCAAGTTGGGCTTCAAGTCGTTCGAGGCGCGCAGTCAACTGGTTCTCAAGTGCCGTGGTGTCCGCCGGTACGACCGGGTCTACTGCCTCAAGCGCAGTGAGGCGTGCATTGATATCGGCCACCCATGCTGGATCCACCGTATTTGCGGTCACTGTGGTCACCGCATCCAGCGCCTGATCAATCAGCTGTGAGTGCCGATTCGATTCCTGTTCGAGGGCGTCGAGCCGTTGCTCGGCCGCTACCATTGTATCGGTTTCGTCGCCAGATGCGGGGCGGGGTAGATCAGCCAACGCGGATTCCGCGGCGGCGAGCCGACGGGAAAGCCGCTCAGTGCGTTCGATCCCGCTCTCGAGAACGCCTACCCGCTCCGTCATGGCCGTCAGCCTGTCTGACATATCCGATAGCGACCGGAGTGAATCTTCGAGAACTTCAACTCGGTTTGCCAGCTCATCACTTGAAGTATCCGGACTCGTTCGTTCGGCTGCGTCCTCGCTCTGCAATGTGAGCGGAACAGCATCGTTACGACTCAGAAAGAATGTCATCGCCGCGGTGGCAAGCAAGGTTATCGCAAGCACGGGTATCCAGATCGCAAGGCCGGCCGCGCGGGGCCGGCCCGATGTGTCTGAAGGCGCGGGCTCGAACTCAGCGTCTACCGGTTCAGCGTCGATACTGGCGTCGTTTTCCGTCATCGGGACCCATGATTCCTAGAGGCTGGGGCACCTTATGACGCGTCGACAGCGGACGCCAGTTCCGAACGGTCTTCCAGCAGGCCAAGGAGCGCGTCCTCATTCGGTGCTTTTGCCGCCAGGAGCCTAGCGAACCCGGCTCCTTCTAGCGGCGCCAGGGCTTTAGGAGAAATACCGTACACGCTCACCGAGCCGAGCCAGTTGTGAAGTCCGAATTTCCTCAGGAGTTCAAGCAAGGTCTTGGCGCCCCGGGCTGAATGAACAAGCACCCGGACCGGAGCCCCAGAAACAATGGCTGCTATGGCTTCTTCGCTTAAAGTGTCGACCGAGACGGCCCCATAGCCGATCGCTTCTCGTACCGTGAAGCCGGCACGGCGTAGGGAGCCAGCGAGGTCGCCGGCAACATGGATGCCCCGCACATGCAAAAGAGCGCCGCGTTCTGTAGTGCGCTTGCGTTTAATGAGCTCGATGAGTGTGTCCACATCGCCATTTGCGGAAAACACCTTCTTGAAACCGATCTGGCGAGCAGCATCGGCTGTGCTGTCGCCCACGGTAAATACGGCGAGGTCGCGTTCGGGCCGTCTGGGCCCCCAGGCCCTGACACCATTGGCGCTGGTAAAAACTAGCGCCTGCACATCCTCGAGCGACGTATCTATTTTGGCTCGGAAGTTGATATCAAGGACAGGGGACATGATGGGGTCGATGCCCCGTTCCCGCAGCGCGCTGGCGGTTTGTTCGGCACCGGGCCAGCCGCGTGTGACGAGGACCGTCATGCCGGGATATAGGCCAAGGAAAGACGGTCCCCGGCTTCCCTGCGGATGGCTTCGCCCAAGTCCCGGCCCAATCGCACCGCCATGTCCATTGTCATTGTATCCATGTCGAATCGAGTCTGATGACGCCAACGAATCTGACCATCAGGAGTCAAAACTTCGGCGGTGAAGTCCATGGATTCGATATTCACATGGGCAGCGATGGGCGTTCGACAGGAGCCGTCCAGCGAGTCCAGGCAGGCTCGCTCGGCGCAGACTGCGGTGTGGGTCCTGGGGTGGTCCAATGGGCTCAGATATCCGGCGGCTTCGTCGTCATCGCAGGCAATGGCCACGCCGACCGCGCCTTGGCCTGCTGCCGGAAGCATTTCGTGCTGATCCAGCGGTGGACTGGCGGCCTCGGGTCGCCCCAGCCGATTGAGACCTGCTCGGGCGAGAAAAGTTGCGTAGATCTCGCCCTCTGCCAGCTTGCCAAGCCGTGTGTCGACATTCCCTCTGAGGGGCACCACTCGCAAGTCAGGTCTGGCGAGAAGGACTTGCGCCTGCCGGCGCAGACTGGCTGTTCCGACCGTTATCCCAGCCGGCAAATCAACCAGCCGCTTCTCACCGCCTCGAGCCAGAAGCATGTCTCGCGGGTCTTCGCGTTCAAGCATCGCGGCCAGTGTCAGCCCGGGCGGTATTACCGTGGGGACGTCTTTCATTGAATGGACCGCGAAACGGGCGCGCCGTTTCAGAATCGCCTCGTCGATCTCCTTGGTGAAAAGGCCTTTTCCACCGGCTTCCAGAAGCGTTCGGTCCTGAATTCGGTCCCCCGTGGAGACCAGGGCAAGAACTGGGAAAGCGGCTTCGGCATCCGCCCCGGCCAGGCCGCACGTCGCACCCAGGCGTCGCTGCACATCGTGAGCTTGGGCCAGTGCGAGCGGGGAGCGCCGCGTGGCGATGGGCATGGGTTGAGACGGCGGCTTCACGTTGCAGGTTTCCAGTGTTGCGGCTAGTGGTCAGGTCATGGACTTAGCGCCCCCCGCCTCCACTACGCAAGCGCCGACGCTGACGGTGCTCGGCCTTGAGTCCAGCTGTGACGAATCAGCCGTGGCGATCCTGCGTCGGAGCGGTGACGGCGCGCCTGAAATTCTGGCCGACTTGGTGCTGGGCCAGGAAGACGCCCATGCCCCTTATGGTGGTGTGGTTCCGGAGATCGCTGCGCGGGCCCACGCCGAAGCGATGGATGGCCTAGTCCGCGCGGCCTTGAGTCGCGCCGGCTTGGCGCTTGAGGATATCGACGCCTTTGCCGCGACAGCCGGCCCTGGCTTGGTCGGCGGTGTCATGGCTGCGCTCATGACTGCCAAGGGGCTAGCCCTCGGGTGCGACAAACCGTTGATAGCGGTCAATCACCTCGAGGGGCATGCGCTTTCGCCTCGTCTCGGCGAGGCAGTGGATTTCCCCTATCTGCTCCTTCTGGTCTCAGGCGGCCACACCCAGCTTCTGATCGCCGAATCGGTCGGGCGATACCACAGGCTGGGTTCGACACTCGACGATGCCGCTGGGGAGGCGTTCGACAAGACAGCCAAGATCATGGGGCTGGGGTTTCCCGGCGGACCGGCACTGGAGCGTTGTGCGAAATCAGGCGATGCGACGCGATTTGATCTTCCGCGCCCGCTTCGCGGGCAGCCTGGCTGCGATTTCTCGTTCGCGGGCCTCAAGACGAAGGCCCGGCAGATATGGCAGGGCCTCCCCTCCCCGAGCGATCAGGACAAAGCCGATCTGGCAGCTTCGGTTCAGGCGGCGATTGCCGCTTCCCTCGCCGACCGAACTGGACGGGCCATGCATCAGTTCGCCGACCGGTTTCCGACAGAGGGTGGGCATCACCGCTTTGTCGTTGCGGGTGGTGTGGCCGCCAACGCGACCGTTCGCGCAGCCTTGGAAGGAATGGCCTCGCAGAACGATTTCGTTCTCAGGGCGCCGCCGATGCGCTGGTGTACTGACAATGCAGCCATGATTGCCCTCGTCGGGTTGGAAAAACTGATGGCCGGGGAGGTGGATGACCTTGATGCGCCGGCTCGGGCGCGCTGGCCATTGGACTCACATTCCGCCAAGCTCGCTCCGGTCATCGGCTCTGGACGAAAAGGACCGAAAGCGTGAGCGAATTTCAGACTATCGGTGTCATTGGGGCGGGGGCTTGGGGTACAGCCTTGGCGCAAACTGCCGCAACAGCTGGCCGTGATGTGTTGCTGTGGGCATTCGAAAACGATGTGGCGGACAGCATTAATCAGCGGCATGTCAACACGGTCTACCTGCCAGAGGTCACTCTTGATCCGGGTGTTGTGGCCGTCACGGGAATGGCGGAGCTGGACGCTTGCGATGCCGTGCTTGCCGTTGCCCCGGCGCAGCATCTCCGACGGGTATTGGAGAGCTTTGCGCCGTTCGCCCGACCGGGCTTACCCATTGTCTTGTGTGCCAAGGGTATTGAGCAGGGCTCTCTGAGCCTGATGACGGATGTGCTATCGGCAACCATTCCGGCGGCGATTCCCGCAGTCCTGTCCGGCCCGAGTTTCGCGATTGATACCGCGAACGGCCTCCCCACTGCGGTCACGCTAGCCTGTCAGGACGAGACTGTGGGGCGTAATCTGGCCGAGGCGCTCGGGACACCGCGTTTCCGGCCCTACCTGGCCACCGATCTGATCGGAGCGGAGATCGGCGGAGCCGTGAAAAACGTACTCGCTATCGCTTGCGGGATATCCGAGGGCAGGGGGCTGGGCAAGTCTGCCCACGCAGCGTTGATTGCCCGGGGCTTTGCTGAAATGACCCGTCTCGCACTAGCCCTTGGGGCGCACAGGGAGACGCTCGCCGGCCTGTGCGGTCTAGGCGACCTGGTTCTGACCTGCTCATCGCCCCAGTCCCGTAATATGTCCTGCGGTCTGGCCCTTGGGCGCGGTGTTTCACTCGATGATATCCTGTCATCTCGCCGGTCGGTCACGGAAGGAGTGGCGAGTGCGCCCGCCGTGCTGGAACTGGCCCGTCGGCATGATGTCGAGATGCCGATATGCGAGGCCGTTGACGCGGTACTGTCTGGTCGCCTCGGAGTGGATGATGCAATCGAGGCGTTGCTTTCACGACCATTCACTCTGGAAGTCCAGTGATGCTTTTCCTGGTTTATGCGCGGGACCGACAATGCGCGCTTCCGGTGCGCATCGCCAATCGCGATGCGCACCTTGCGTGGCTGAAAGAAGCCGGCGCGATGATCAAGGCCGCAGGGCCCTGGATGGACGACCAGGGGCAAATGGCTGGATCACTGCTGATCGTGGAGGCCTCCGAGAGAGCCGCCGTCGAGACCTGGCTGAGAACCGATCCGTACAACCGCGCCGGACTTTTCGAGCGGGTCGAGGTGTCGCCCTACAAATGGGTCGTCAATCCACCTGACGAGGTGATCTTGTGACAAACTCGGAGCTGGCTCGGGTGGAGGATCTGCCGGATGGCACTGGTAAAGCCGTGCCGGATTCCAGCGGTTCGGTTGTGCTGGTTCGCTCGGGCGGCATGATCCGGGCCTGGGTAAATCGCTGCCCGCATGCCCAGCAATGTCTGACTTTGCGAGATGGCAGGGTCTTGGTTCACGCGTCACAGGCTATCGTATGCCCTGCGCACGGCGCGAGTTTCGATGCAATCGGTGGGGCATGTGTCGGCGGACCGGCCGAAGGCATGTCACTGGAGCCTGTCGACATCATCGTCGAAGACGGACTGGTCAAGCTCGTCGGGGCGTGATCAGCGCGGAACGCATGACCTCCTGAACCCGTTGTTTCTTCGAATTGCAGACAATGCGCATCTGGCTGCAGGTGTGGCATAGTATGATTGAAGCAAGCAGGAGAGATCTCAATGAACCCGACTATCGATGCAGTGACTTGGGTGGTGGCATTGGACGGCGGCAAGCTGCTGCGTTGGAAGAACGAGGGGTTCGACGACCATCCTAATCTCAAGTTGCTCGAGGAGCGGGATCCCGACACGCCGCCGGATCGAGAGCTGGCGGCGGATAAGCCGGGTCGCATGCATGACGACGGTTCGGGCCGCTCTTCGATGGACGAGACCAATTTCCACGATCAGGAGAAAAACCGCTTCATTCGTTCCGCCATTGAGGGTCTGAACGAAGCCGCGGAGCGCAAGGAGTTTGATCGTCTGGTCCTGCTGGCACCGCCGACGGTTCTGGGTGAGGCTCGTCAGCACTATTCCGACCAGCTTTCCGAACTCTTGGTGGAGCACGGCAAGGACGTGGTCAACCAGCCCGTCAGCGAGATCGAAAAGCGCGTCAAGGATGCGCTGGGAACGCGTTAGAGCTTAGAGGGGTCCTGACCGAACCAGAGAATATTAGACTTGATCGCAGGCGCTGACCTAGGGGTTAGCGCCTGCTTTCGTGTCGATACAGCCACGCTGCCAGCGCGGACAGGCAAGCGGCGAAGGCAAGAATGAACTGCATGGCGATACCCCCTGGTGAGTGACCGATCGAGAAACACTGGCCGGACAATTGATTATTAGGACGGAGTATTCTTTCCAGCCGGTAAACCTTTGATTCACGACGTCACACGCAGTCGTGATTTTGGTCTATGCGGGAAAGTTTGCGAACATCCGCAGGTCCAATCTGGAGGGCTTAATGCGAATTCTGACATCGGCCTTTGCGGTCGCTTTGCTCGTCTCCGCCTGTTCTGGCGCCCAAGACGTAACGCAGCCTGAAACCACAGGGATTGAAGGTGCGGTCGCAGATGCGTCCCGTCCACCGGAGGATCGTCAGCTTGATGTTAGTCGGCATCCTGCCGAAGTGCTCCTGTTTGCTGGTGTAGAGCCCGGCTGGAAGGTGGCAGACCTAAGCGCGGGTGGTGGTTATTACACTCGCATCCTGTCCGCAGCGGTCGGAGAGGCCGGGCATGTTTATGCTCACAACGCCCAATGGGTAGCCGACCGTTTTCCCGATACCGATCAAGGCTTGGCCAACCTGGCGGCGGAGCGGGCCAATGTGACCCATGTCGTAGCTCCGATCGAACAGTTTGCTAGTGGGGTGGAGGAGCCGCTGGACGCTGTTTTCATGGTGCTTTTCTACCATGATACTGGATGGGATGGCACGGACCGGACCGCGATGAATGCGGCTATCTTTGACGCCCTTGAGCCGGGCGGTGTTTATCTTGTAATTGACCACCACGCGCCGAACGGAACGGGCATTGACCACGTCGAAGACTGGCACCGCATTGAAGCGGATTTGGTACGTGAGGAGATCATGGCCGCCGGTTTCGAACTCGACGCCGAGAGTGACATGCTCGCCAATACCGAAGACGGCCGCCAGATCAGCGTTTTCGATCCCGAGATCCGGCGGCAGACTGATCGGTTCGTGTTTCGGTTCCGGAAGCCGGGCTAACAGGCCCGGCGTCGCGGCTCATGCGGCATCCAGTGATTGCTTGAAGCGATTGAGTTCGGTGTCCAGCCGCTGGGCTGAATCACCAAGCTCGGCTGATGCGAGCGCGAATTTCGACGCGGCCTCGTTGGTCCGGCCCGCCGCCCCGCTGACTTCATTCATGCTTGTCGTGACGTCCGAAGTAGCGCCGGCTGCTTTCTCTGCGAGTTCGGCAATTTCGCGGGTGGCTGCATTCTGCTGCGAGAATGCGCCCTGCACGCTTTCGGTGGACTGGCGTAACTCCGAAATGATTTCGGTAATGCGGCCGAGTGCGGAGGCCGCACCGCCGGATGCTCCTCGCATCGACTCTATCTTTGACGCGATGTCGCTGGAGGCGCGGGTTGTCTGCTCCGCCAAGGCTTTGACCTCGGAGGCAACGACGGCAAAACCCTTACCAGCCTCTCCCGCGCGTGCCGCTTCGATTGTGGCGTTGAGCGCGAGCAGATTGGTTTGCTCGGCCACGTCCGCCACAAGCCGCATAATATCCTCGATTTCGCGCGCCGCCGTTTCCAGCTCGTCGATGGACCGGCCGGCGCCCTGAGCCTCCTGAGCGGCCCGAGTAGAAACGTCGTCCGAGTTCTCGAGAATGCGCGCAACCTCGCTGATGGATGCGGAGAGCTGTTGGGCTGCTGCGGCAACCGACTGCACATCTCCATTTGTCTGCTGGGCCCGCCCGGCGGCCGTCTCCGCCCCGGAACGCGTTGCCTCGGCATCCTCGTTGAGTTGACTGGCGAGTTGGTCCACCTGCTGCGCCGCCCCGGATATACCTGACGAAACCAGGCGCAAGGCAGATTCGAACTCTACTGCGAGCTGGGCAATTGATTGACGGCTCTCTTCTGCGCTGGCCAGCGTGTTGGATTGCGCCAGTTGACTAGCGGCAGCGGCCTCTTGCGCTTCCATCGCTTTGATAGAGCCGCTCTCTGCTGCCACCAGGGCCTTGGCTGCCTGGAAAGTCATCCAAACCAGTGCGCTTGATTGTCCAATCACAACGACCGCGTGGAACAGGACCCGGGCGAAATTCGCGCCATCTGGGAAAACGGCCCAAGGCAACAGGAAGTTAAGCGAGAGGTGGTGGATGGCGGTAACCGCCGAGGCCGCCACAATCACTCTCCAGTCGAGCAAGATCGCGGTCATCGCCAATGCACCAAAGAACATCATGTGCATGTCGATCTGCCAGGCGGAGCCGCTGAAGAGATACACGAACAATGCCGGCCCGATAATCACGGCAACCCCGGTTGAGACACGTGATGTCGGAGTGTTGGGCGTCAGTTTCCAGCTCGTTGCCGCTATAGCGACGGCGATAATGCTGATCACCAGCCCCGGCAGAATGCGTTGCGGCGCGACGAACCAGCCGGCCAGTGGATATATGAGGGTCATACCAACCAGAACAAGGGTCAGAGCGCCTTGCGCCTTGGTGCGGATTTGGTCGAGACCAGTCATGAAGCGACTCCTATGGTTGGCGTGATGGCGAGGTTACGAAAGGCGGCGCTGCAAGCAGCCGCCGAGTGCCCCCGGGGGCAGGATAAGCCAGGCGCCTGATCGACGAATGCGGTCGCCCGCAGCTTCATCAGGCAGCGTTATTATCGCGATGTTGTTCAATGCGCCGAGACGCACCATTTCCACGTCCGCACGGGCTGCGGCCCGTAGAATGTCGGCCGGCTGCCAACTCGGCGGGAATACTACGGCGGCTTGTTCCTCAACCGGCGATTCCGCCGCGAGGAGCGCCGGTGTGATGATCACCAATCCCGCGAGCAGGGCGGGTTGCAAGAAACGCAGTTTTCTTGACATGCGACAGGCCCAACTGATGAAGGGGCCGTTCTCGGTCAGGTTTGGTTAATGGCGGGTTTCGTGTTGTCGCGTTATGAGGCCAGATTTCATGGTTCCGCAGGCTTCGCTTGTCCGCGATCAGAGGCTATCTGGCCGTATATCAGGCTGTCTCGAACGCCTATGTGAGTGTGCCATGCTGCTCGCAGTCGACCCTCCAACTGAAAGCCGACAGCTTCCAACAAGCGAATGGAAGCAAGGTTTTCCGGATCAGAGTCTGCAAAAACGCGGCGCAATCCGCGCGGTCCGAACGCATAGTCCAGAACTTCGTTGACCGCCTCTCTTGCATGCCCTTTTCCACGCGCGGACGGGCATAAAATATAACCAAGCTCGGCGGCCCCCGGCTTCTCGTCGATCAAGGCGACCCAGCCAAGGGCAAGATCTGAGTCTTCTGAGCGGGTGATCGCCCAAGTCTGTACGCCTTTGGTGCCAATATTCCAGGCGAGATAGTGCTCAGCTTCTGCCAGGTCCTTTAGCGGACCTCGCGACCAAAAACGCATAGTCTCTTCATTCTGCAAAGCGGGCAGCAAGGACGACGCGTCAGACAGGCGCAAGGGGCGTAGGTCAAGGCGCGCACTGGAAAGTCGTGGAACGTCAAGTCTGGGTTCCCGAGGCTGGAGTTCATCTTTGCGCACGTGCAGCGGGATTTCCTCGAACCGTTCGACAACACAATCTTGCATGGTTTGGAAGCAGTCGAGACTGAACCAGTCGTTGTCCGCGAAACAGGATTTCCGTGTCTCTTCGTCAGGCCACATGGCATAGGACCAAAACAGGCCTGTCTCGCCCTCGTGAAGAGCGGCGCCATAGGATTTGCAGGCCAGGTGGATCTGCCGCGTGCCTTCTTCCCAGGCGTCAGAGAATTCCTGTTCCCTACCCGGCTTGAGTTTCCATCGGTAAAGGACCGCTACCGGCATCAGACACGATCTCCTGAACCTGAAGGCGGCGCGGCGCCGTTCGCCCCGCCTGCGGCCACCGGTGCCTGACCGAAATCAAGCGGCCGAGTTGTCACTCTCCGCGGCAGCCAAGCGTTGCTTGCGCAGCACGCTGGCTTTCACTTTCTCGCTCTCTGAGCGTAGCTGCCCACAAGCTGCAAAGATATCGCGACCGCGCGGCGTGCGGATCGGCGACGCATACCCCGCCTTGTTGACGACGTCAGCGAATGCTTCGATCTGGTCCCAGTCGGAACACTTATAGGGACTATTCGGCCATGGGTTGAACGGGATCAGGTTGATTTTTGCCGGAATGCCTTTCAGCAGTTTCACCAATTCGCGCGCTTCCGCCAGGCTGTCATTGACCCCTTTGAGCATCACGTACTCGAACGTCACACGTTTTGAATTGCCGAGGCCGGGATAGGCACGGATCGAGTCCATCAGCTCTGCCAGCGGATACTTCTTGTTCAGCGGCACCAACTCATCCCGCAGGGCGTCGTTTGTGGCATGCAGGGAAATGGCCAGCATGGTGCCGGTGCGGGCACCAAGTTCGGGAATTTTCGGAACAACACCGGACGTGGACACGGTGGTCCGGCGCCGGGAGATGGCGATGCCTTCATTATCGGAAATTATGTCGATCGCATCGCTGACATGGTCGAGATTGTATAGTGGTTCACCCATGCCCATAAAGACGATATTGGTAATCTTACGGTCTTCGTTCGACGTCGGCCATTCGCCGAGGTCGTCTCGGGCGATCATGACCTGAGCGACAATTTCGGCTGCCGTCAGGTTGCGGACGAGCGCTTGGGTGCCGGTGTGGCAGAATGTGCAGTTGAGCGTGCAGCCGACCTGGCTCGACACACAAAGGGCGCCGGACCGAGCCACATCGGGAATAAATACGGTTTCGCACTCGACGCCCGGCGACAGTTCGATCAGATATTTCCGGGTTCCATCGACAGATACAAGGCGCTCCAGAATACGCGGTCTGTGCAGGGCAAAGCGAGCGGCCATCTCGGCGCGCAAATCCTTGGAAATGTTAGTCATCTCATCGAAAGATGTAACACCGTAATGGTAAATCCAGCGCCACATCTGATCGGCGCGCATGCGAGCCTTTTTCTCGTCCACCCCGCACGCCAGCGCCGCTTCCCGCATTTGCGGACGGGTCAGGCCGGCCAAGCTGGGCAACGGAGCCGGGGTCGTCTCGTCGATGCGAGGCGCGCGAGGCTGGCTGTCGGAGATGTTCAGCGCATGGGTCATGGTCGAGTACAGCTTTGTGGGCGTCAGGAAGCCGCGCGCCATATCATAGAAGCGTGTCTCTGCCTAATCCTGCAATATGAGCCGGTGGTCTATCGGCACAGGCTTTCCACACGGTCGAGCGCAGCGGTAACACCCGAGAGGGAAAATTCGTAGGACGTGGCAACGCCGTCCGCTGTTGTTGCTGTAACCCGCATCGATGAGCCGCGTTTCATTTCACGCACCAGATCCGGCTCGTCGCCGAGATCGTCCAGAAAGCCCTCCTGGCCATCCGTGAACATGTCGTACCGGTTCGACCCGACTCGCGCCTGTGGAGGGCTGGTCGGGCGCAGATTATAGCCCACCAGCAAACTGGGCTGTTCCTCGACCGCACCGGACTGCCAGCTGGAAATCAGGAAATAGACATTGCCGTGCGCATGGGCCAACGGCGTGCTGTCGGTTGGTCGGCTTAGCGTATAACAAACCCGGCCAGCGTCCGTCGTGCGAGTGAAAACACGCCAGTCGGTGTACTCGCCTTGGAATTCAGGCTGCGTCTGGGCGGCGACCGGAGTGGCAAGTGACGCGCTGAGCGCCAGAGCTGTAAGGAAAAGTCGCGATTGCACGGGTCAGAATCCTCTATGGCAAAACGGGTCAATGCGCCAATCGGCAACCCATGGCGTGGACCCTGCCAGGTTAACGCGCCGCTAAGCGGAACGGACCTGTAGAAAGTTATCGGTGATGACCAAATTTTTTGGCCGCCAGGTTCTCCGATGCTGCCGGTCCGCCCGGCATCAGCGGGCGGTCCGGGAAGCCACCAAAACATAAGGTCCGATCATACAGTGTAACGGCGCAGGCGACTGAGACATTGACGCAGAATTTGGTCGGGATTTTGACGATGTGGTCGCAGCGGGCCTGCATGGCCTCGCTCAGTGAGCCACGCTCGCGTCCGAACACATAGGCTGCACACAAGGGGTGACGGAAGCTGGGAAGGTCGACCGCTTCGTCCGTGAGCTCGATTCCAACCAACTGGCATTGCGCGGGCAGTGCCATGTCCGACATGTCATCCCATTGATAATACGGCACGTGCGAGACCGATTTGGCGGTGTCGGCATTGTAGACATCGCGGACCCTGTGGTGCGCTCCTACCGAGAAAGTGAAACTGCCTCCAAAGGCATGGGCCGTCCGCAAGATGGCGCCTAGATTCATGGGTTTGGAAATACCTTCCGCGCCCACCGCAAAGTATCCGCGCATGTTTGGCTCCTAATCGAAATTCACGCTGATACGGCCTGTGCCATCAACCGTGGCACGCTTCATGCCTGGCGAGTTGAATGGCTGGGCAATATTGCCCAGCCGATCGACCGCGATCAGGCCCCCCTCGCCGCCCAGCCGGGCAATCTCACCCAGCGCGGCCCGGCTTGCCGCTTCCAAGCTTTCGCCTTTATACGCCATGCGCGCGCTGACCTCCCGAGCTGTCCCGCACCGCATGAAGAACTCGCCTTGACCGGTACATGAAATTGCAACTGCGTCATCGGCCCACGTCCCGGCTCCGATGATCGGGCAGTCGCCAACACGCCCCTCAAGCTTGTTGAGGGTGCCACCGGTCGAAGTGGCAGCTGCCAGGCGTCCGGCGTTGTCGAGTGCGACGCAACCCACTGTTCCGGTCGGATACTCGCGATCATCCGGAGCGGCCGCTGGCGTGTAGTAATCGTTGACACTATCGACTCGTTCCAGCCCGTTCTCATTGGCAAACTGGTCCGCTCCACGTCCAACCAGCATGACATGGGGTGTGCGGTCCATTACCGCCCGGGCCACCTGAACCGGACTAATGAAACCGGTCAAAGCAGCAACGGATCCGGCGCGGCGTTGGGAGCCATCCATGATCGCTGCATCCAGCTCATAGCGGCCCGCCTTGTTTGGTGACGCACCTTTACCGGCAACGTACAGGCCGCAAGCTTCCAGTGCCGTGACCATTTCGGTAACGACATTTACCGCCGTAATGCCGTCCTTCAGCATTGCTTTCCCGCGCTCGGCCAAGGCTTGAAGCTGCTCTCGTTCGTGCGCGTAGCCGTGGTCCGCCATAACGCCGGCTCCACCATGCAGTATCAGGGCGGTAGGTGTGGTCATGGGACGGCCTCGCGGGTTGCTCTATGTGCGTGGCTTAGCATTGCGGCTTCGTCCTGCGAAGGCGCTATTCACGCCTCCCAGACGGAATGGCACGATGCGCATTTGCATTTCCATGGGGACGCGCTATGCCGCTGTCTGACCGAACCGATACGGAGATCCCAACATGAAAATCGACTCCTCCATTGCCGCCATTGTCACCGGCGGGGCCTCCGGCCTCGGTGAAGGCACAGCGCGCCGGCTGGCCCAAGATGGCGCCAAAGTGGCCATCTTCGACATGAATGCCGAGCGCGGCGAGCAAGTCGCCAAGGAGATCGGCGGCGTTTTCTGCCAAGTTAATGTTGCGGATGAAGCGAGCGTTGACGCAGGTTTCGCCAAGGCTCGGGATGCGCATGGTCAAGAGCGCATCTTCGTGAACTGTGCCGGCATTGGCTGGGCCGAAAAAACGGCGCGTCGCTCTTCCTCGTCGGGAGAAATCAGCGCTCATACCTTCAAGGGGTTCTCAACCGTCATCTCGGTCAATCTCGTCGGCTCCTTCATGTGCGCTGCAAAGGCTGCGGCGGGCATGATGACATTGGACCCGCTGGACGGTTCCGGACGGGGCGTGATCGTCAACACCGCGTCTGTTGCCGCGCAGGACGGCCAGATCGGCCAAGTTGCTTATGCGGCCTCCAAAGGCGGCATCTACGGCATGACCTTGCCGATGGCGCGTGACCTTGCCCGCGAACAGATCCGCGTGAACACAATCCTTCCGGGGTTCTTCGAGACTCCCATTTACGAGCAGATGCCGCCGGAAGTGAAAACCTCGCTGGCTTCACACCTGCAGTTCCCGCAGCGCTTTGGCACTCCGGCCGAATACGCCGATCTCGTCGCCTTCATGGTTTCGTCGGACTACATCAATGCGGAATGCGTCCGGCTTGATGCTGGTGCCCGCATGCCCCCGAAATAGCGGCAGGCGATACATGACGTGAGGAGGCCGGGCGACGACGCCCGGCCTCTTTTGCATCCTGGGGTGCTTGATTACTGGATCGGAGGGCGCACGACGTTGGGTCCGATGTTGTCGATAACCTCGCGCGCCGTGAAGGCATAGGGGTCATTGGGCGGTTTCGGACCGGATGCCATGATGATCTCGGCGCTCGCCTCGTACTGGGTGGTTTCGCGGTAGCTGACGTCATCCCAGAATGGATCGAAGCGGGTGATCCATCCGTAGCGAGGGTGGAAGTAAGCATACCGTACGGGGAAACCGGAGTAATGCGAGGGCGTGACGCGGGTGTCCCGGTCCAGTTCCTGCCGGATCACGATGAAGTGGTCATAGCCATGTTCCAGCGTCAGCTCGGCAGCGCGGAACAGCAGATAGGTTTCTACGGTTTCTCGATCAGTCAGGGAATTACCATCGAACGAGACCCGAAAGCGGTTCTGTTCAATTCGGTATTCGGAGTAACCGCGGCCATATCCATCGGCGGCCTGATAGGGCGTGGGACTGGCGCAGGCGCCAAGGGCGGCGACGGCAGCCAGGACAGTCAGCACACGTGTTATCATCTTGTATCCTCCATCTCGTCCCGCGCTTGCGCGATTATGACCTATGAGGACAACGAGATGAAACCATTTCTGTTCCCGGCTCGGAAGCGGCGCGGGCTCAGTTCAGCCGGAGCTCTATGTCTGCATTGCGCCAGACAGCCGGACTGATCAGGCCCTTGTGAGCGATCCGGACGGAATGAATGACGGCATCAATCTCCTGGCGCCAGAAGTCCAGAAACCGAATCAGGCGCGGGTACTTGGGAGCCATATCCTGGGTTTGCCAGAGAAAGGTTTGAACGAGTGCGGGGTGGTCCGGCATGTAATAGAGGACTTCCGCCGTAGTAAGGCGGAGACCTTTCAACTGCTGCTCAAAATCGCGATCGACGTGTGTATTCATCCCTTTGGCTCCTGACGTTGGCCTCTTTGGCGGCGGCGTCCGAATCCAGATTATGAGAAGGCGATGAACGAAATCTGAGCGGACCTCAGGGAATGTCCAATTCCAGGATAACGGTCTCGGGGCGCTCTTCGACCGGAGGCGCGCCGTCGGCGGGAAACAGCGGCCAGGCAGCGTTGGCGACCAACCAGCCGCGGCCGTCCGCAATTGCGATGAGGGTCGGTTCTGTCTGAGGGCTCATCGCGGGGTGGCCGCGGAGCAAAACGTCAACATTATCGACAGCGTAACCCGCAGCATCGAGATCGATGGCCATTACCTGGTGCGGCGCGGCGCCATTTCGAACTGCGATCAGGCGGCCATCCCGGGTGTGGCGCAAGCCGTCGATCCCGATCAGGCTCTCCTCGCCTGCCCGCACGAGGCTCGCCGAGCCGTCCGCCAGGTCGACACGCCAGATGCCCAAGCTATAGTCGGCCACATAGAGCGCGCCGCGGGCAAGCGCTACGCCCTGAAGACTGACGAAGCGGGGATCTTCGGAGAGAACTCTCAGTTCGCCGCTCACGCTGTCGAGCACATAGATGCGAGGGCGCTGGCTGTCCGACGCATAAACAATCCCGTCACGAACGATGAAATCGGCAATCTGCCCAGCGCCGTCGATAGTGAACTGTCGGTACAAATCACCGGAAACCAGATCGAATGCGAACAGCGCAGTTGAGGGAGCTTCGCCTTCTTCAAGCGGCGTTTGATCAACATTGCCCGAGCCGGCCCAGAGCATTCGAGTCCTGTCGTCAACGGCAAGCCCAAACACGGATTGCAAGCCATCTCCGTGATCGGCGAAAACTTCTGCTCGAGAGCGGTTGAACGGTTCCACCAGAAGAATTTCGCGCGTTGTTACCGATGAAAGGAATAGCCGGTCAGTCTCGATGTCCATGGCGACGCCCTCAATCAAGGCATCTGGCCGTGCGATGCGAGCAGCCTGGCTGGCGGTGCCGACCGGGGCCTGCAGTGCTGACAATTGCTCCTGAAGCGCTGCCCAGCGCCCTGCGTCTGCCGCAACGAGTTCCGCTTCGACATGGCTCAGATCCGCCACTACACCAGCCGTCAGCATCCGCTCGACGCCCCGGAATGCGTCATCGTGACGATCGGCCCGGACGGCAATCGTCACGAGTGCGCGCAGGACCGCCGGGTGACCGGGCTTGATCTCGGCCGCGCTTTCCATCAGCCGGCGGGCGGTTTCGAAATCACCTGTTCCTGCGGCGTCCGACGCCGTTGCGAATAGCTCCATGGCAATGCTCTGGGGCGTCGGATCTGGCTGTGTGTCCTGAGCTAAACCCACGGGCGCGGCTGCCAGAAGTGGCACCAGAAAGACGAGACGCATGAACCGCATGTTTTGCTCCACAGCTGCCGACGGACAATGGCTGGCCAGTCTTCGACCCTATTCGAATAATGCAAGGCCCAGGCGCACGCTCTGGCTTCAGCGGCTCTGGCCCAGGACTATTTCGCCTTCATCCTCGACGGGACCGGTGAGGATCACCTGGTCGTCTATGCGCCACTCCACTTCAAGCTCTCCGCCGTCGGCCTGGATAGACGCTTGGCGCCCCACCAGCCCCCGTCGATGGGCGGCCACGAGAGCGGCGCAGGCACCAGTTCCGCAGGCCGCGGTCAAGCCGGCGCCGCGTTCCCAGACGCGAAGACGGATATGCGAGCGGTCATAGACCTGCGCGAACCCAACATTGGTGCGCTCGGGAAATAGCGGATCGAGTTCAACTTCCGGCCCCAGCCGGTCAAGCGGCATGGACTCGACATCTGGCACAAAGAACACGACGTGGGGATTGCCCATGTTGACCGCGCCGGGCGCACCGATACGGACCCCTGCAGCTATCGCAGAGTACGCCATCTCAATGGTGTCCATTTCGCGGGCCAGCGGAATCTGGCGCCATTCGAGGCGTGGTCGACCCATATTGACGCCGATCCGGAAGTCACCGACGGCATGCGCCTCAAGCAGGCCTCCCAGTGTGGCAATGTGGACCGTGTCGGCGAGACCACCTCGGATCATGTGCCAGGCCGCAGCGCGTGTGCCGTTTCCGCAGGCTCCGACTTCGTCCCCGTCTCCGTTCCATATCCTCATTCGAGCGTCCGCCCCGGCGTCCGCTTCGAGCCATAGGATCTGGTCGACAAGGTGTTCGCGCGCCAAGCGGCGTATGGCATCGGCGTTGGTTGAGAACGGCAATTCATCGTGTCTGGCGTCGAGAAGGATGAATCTATTGCCGGCACCATTCATCAATCGAGCTGTCATCCGGATCGCATACCGTTCCTGCCGCTTTACGTCCAGCATCCCTCCGGTGTTTATTGGAGATCTTGGATTCAGGGGAGTTTACCGATGAAGCTGCGTAGTAAGGTCTGGGCTCTGGGCGTGAGCTGCCTGGTGTTAACCGCCTGCGGGGAACGGACCGGCGATGAAGGAGAAGCCGTGGTTACGGATGCGACAGAACCGGCCGTCGAGCAGCAAATAGTTGAGATCGACCCCGCCAATGATCCGCGTGTCTGGTTGGAGGAGGTCGAAGGCGAGCGGGCCCTTGAATGGGTTGAAGGTCAAAACGAGCGGACTTTTGCCCGTCTCCAGGAAGATCCTCGATATCAGGGGCTGTTTGACCAGGCACTGGCGATCTACGAGAGCGAGGACCGCATCCCTGCTGGCAGTTATCGTGACGGCTATGTCTGGAATTTCTGGCAGGATGCAGAAAACACGCATGGCCTGTGGCGCCGCGCGACGCTGGAAAGCTATCTGACCGAAGCGCCCGAATGGGATGTTGTCCTCGATCTGGACGCCCTGTCCGAGGCCGAGGGCATGAACTGGGTTTGGCGTGGAGCCAATTGTCTTGGGCCGGATTACGATCGCTGCATCCTGACCCTCTCTGACGGTGGTTCGGATGCCGCAGTGCGCCGCGAGTTCTCGGTTTCGGAACGCGGCTTTGTCGAGGGTGGATTTGAGACCCCTGAAGCCAAGGGCGGCGTGAGTTGGGTTGATGCGGACACCGTTCTGGTTGGTTTGGCCAATAACGAAGCCGACACCACCGCCTCGGGTTATCCCTCAGTCGCCTATCGCTGGGAGCGGGGCACTGATCTGTCAGAAGCCGTCGAAGTCGTTCGTGGCGACGCGGAAGATGTTGGCCTGTTCACCTTTCGGACCGAAGATAGTGACGGCACTGTCTACATGATGGCGTCGGAAGCTGACACCTTCTATGAAACCACATGGTGGTACCTGCCGGAGGATGGTGAGGCCGTTGCCCTTCCGATCCCGGCCAAGTCTAGCCTTCAGGACCTTTACCGGGGCCAGCTTGTCTTCACAATTGAAGAGGCCTGGACGCCGGCGGAAGGCGGGCAGACCTACCCGCAAGGTGCGCTGCTTTCCTTCTCGATGGCAGACTTCGTCGCCGACGGAAGCCTGCCGGAAATTCACACCGTGTACGTCCCCGGCGCCAGGGAATCGTTCGGGAACATCGGCGCCACACGCTCGGCCTTGCTGGTGGCGATTGACGAGAATGTCGCTGGCGGGCTTGAGGCTTTCCAGTTTGAGAATGGGCAATGGACATCTGAAACGATTGACGTGCCGTCCAACATGACCGTCAGCCTGAGTTCGACCAACACGCATGAGGACATTGCTTTCCTGAATGCGGAAGGCTTCCTGACGCCTGACACCTACTACATGGTCAACGCTGCAGACCTGACGATCGAGCCGGTCAAGTCCGTGCCGGAGCAGTTCAATGCTGAAGGCCTGGTCGTCGAACAATTCGAGGCTGAAAGCCCGGACGGAACGATGGTGCCCTACTTTGTCGTGCGTCGCGAAGATGTGGCGCTGGACGGGACCACACCGACGCTCCTGTACGCCTATGGGGGTTTTCAGGTGTCCGTGCGGCCGAGTTATTCCGGCTCACGCGGCCAGCTGTGGCTGGAGAATGGTGGCGCCTATGTGGTTGCCAATATTCGCGGCGGCGGCGAATTCGGACCTGCCTGGCACCAGGCTGGGCTGAAAATGGATCGTCAGCGCATCTACGACGACTTGATCGCGGTGGCTGAAGACCTGACGGACCGTGGCATTACGTCGCCGCGGCATCTGGGGGTCTATGGAGGGTCCAATGGCGGTTTGTTGACCGGTGTGATGTACACACAGCGGCCGGATCTGTGGAATGCCGTCGTGTCTGCCGTGCCTCTGCTGGACATGCTGCGCTATCACACGCTGCTGGCGGGCAATTCGTGGATGGGCGAATACGGCAACCCGGAGGATCCGGACGAGGGCCAGTTCCTGCGCTCGATCTCGCCGTATCACAATGTCGACGCCAACGGCGATTATCCGGAAATCTACCTGTACACCTCGACCAAGGATGACCGGGTGCACCCGGGGCACGCTCGTAAATTCGCCCACCTCCTGTCGGAGACCGGGCACGACTATCTTTATTACGAGAACACGGCAGGCGGCCATTCGGCTGCGGCCAACCTGCGCGAGCTCGCGCGGCGGGACGCGCTGCTTTACGCCTTCCTGATGCAAAAGCTGATGGATGACACCGATCCACTGGATGCCGACTCCGACGGCAACTAGACCAGCTCTGCGAGACTATTATGAAACCCCGGATCCCAGCGGTCCGGGGTTTCGTTTGTCGATAGGGCTTTACTTGATCTGCTGATGCTCGTTACCGAGTTGCTGGAACAGGCTCTGAATGTCGCGCAGCTTGGATTTTCCGTCACTGGTGCCGGCTTCCTGCATCCCCATGGTCGATTTGAGTTGCCGCATGGCGCGGGCCTGGGCATCGGCGCTGCACTGGCCGAGCGGCAGGGCGCCGCCAGTGGCCAGTTTCAGGAGGGCTGTGGCCTTGTCCAGGGCCGGTCGGTCACCGCCTTCAACCATATTGAGGATCTTGGTCTCGTCGACGATTTTCATCCCCAGGCGGTCGAAGCTCGCGGCCAGTTCCAGTTTTTCTTCGCGCGGGTAGGCCCCCTTCAATACTCGCTTCTGCAAGGCCGCTAGGCTCGAAAGACGTGTCAGGGCGGGCTCCTTGCCCCGGACAAAGAAGCTTTCTGCACCCGCGCCCGACAGTATGGAGCGAATAAAACCGCCGAGTTTCTGCTTGTTGCTCGCCCCGACCAGGTTTTCCTCGAGACTCAGAAGGCGTTCCAATTGATCGCTGGTGTCGCGAGCATGTTTGAGGAGTTCGTCGATTGTTTCCGGTTGCAGCAAACGCGCCGAGCGGGCCGTGAAGGCCTTGGACAGCGCATCTGCCGGAAGCAAGTTGTCGGCGCACATCACGAGCTTTGCTGCCAGGTCGCGTGCCAGTCGGACTTCCTGTCGAACGCTGCTCGGCCGCAAGCGTCGCGGTAGTTCGAGGCGCTTGAGCAATGCGTTTGCTATTACCGAACGACAGGCATCGAATTCTTTCGAGCCGATCTTGCGTGCCAGCCTCCTTGCGACACCGGGGGCCATTTTCAGGGCATCGGCCGAGTGGTCGCCATCAAACAGGCAAGCCAGACGTTCCAGGGTTTCGCCCAGGTCCTTGCATTTTCCGAGCAAGGCGTCGAAGCCCGCATCAAATGAAATGACTTCCGCGATATAGGCATCGACCTCGGAGACCGCGAACGCCCGCGCGTCCTTGTCTTCCGGCAAGGTGTCGGCCATTTCCATCAGAGCGTCGAGCTTGTCCGAAAAACGTCGCTCATGACGAAGCCTGTCCGCTATGGCCGCTCGCAGAAAGTAGGCACGCTTGTCCTTGTCATGGATGGACTGGGCGACGTCGCTGAATGTCGCCTTTTTCGGATAGGTCGGCAGACGTTCGGCCCGGGCATCTTGATAGATGCGAGCGAGGGATTTCTGGACGAGCTCGTTTAGCAATTTCATATAGTTCTGAACGCTGGCATCGCTGTCCTTGGCCGATGCCACCGCAACCTTCTGCACGGCGTGCTGAAGCTCGGTGCCCGACCCTTCTAGGTTCTCGACAAGGTCGTCGCGGTGAAGCAATTCCATCGGTAGCGCTTGCACGCGTTCGAACCAGCTGGTCAGAACGCGGCGGATGGTGTCCCGTGCGTGGGGCTTGCTGAGGTCGTCGGGGGTCAGGCAGGGCAGGGTCGCGGCCGCGTTCTGCTCTTTGACTTCGCCGAACTTCTCCGCACCTTTCTCAAACACCGTGACAGATCGGAACGCCCGTTCGCCGTCGTTGAAGCGCTCCTTGGTGACCCGGACGGAGCCGCCCTTGTTCTTCGCCACTAGATTGGACGCCACACGGATTGCCGCGTCTCGATCGGCGAGCGCCTCGCACAGGCCCCAGCTGGCCTTGCTGTTCTTCTTGAAGAAGATTTCATAATGGACGTCGTTGGACATCTGCCTGCTCCCCGGGTACGCGGAGGTTGCGCGAAGAGTTTTAAAACGTCGTGAACCTTAACATTTTTCGTGCGGGAGCCTTGGCGGGGCGCGGCAACCGCCACTATTCTTGCCACAATTCGCAAGGAACACTTGGAACAGGCCAAACCGAACGACCTGGAGAGACCATGCCCACTATCGCTCTCGTCGATGACGACGAAAACATCATCACCTCCGTTTCCATGTTTCTGGAGGGGGAAGGCTATCAGGTCCGGACCTATAACGACGGTGCTTCCGCCCTGAAGGGGCTGACCGAAGACGCGCCGGACCTCGGAATTTTCGATATCAAGATGCCGCGCATGGACGGTCTGGAATTGCTGCGCCGCCTACGCCAGACGTCCAATCTTCCTGTCATCTTCCTGACCTCGAAAGATGACGAATTTGACGAGGCGCTGGGTCTCAATCTCGGTGCCGACGACTATATCTCGAAACCATTCTCGCACCGCCTGCTGGGCGAGCGGGTCAAGGCGGTCCTGCGGCGGGCCCGGTCGGCGCCCGATCCGCTATCGGCCAATCCGACACTGGAACCGGGTGACAGCAAGCCGCTCGAGAGGGGCAGCCTGTTGCTGGACCCCAATCGGCATGCCTGTGCCTGGAACGGCGAGCCGGTGAGATTGACGGTCACCGAATTCCTGATCCTGCAAGCGCTTGCGACCCGGCCCGGATATGTGAAGAGCCGGGACAATCTGATGGATGCCGCGTACGACGATCAGGTCTATGTCGACGATCGGACCATCGACAGTCATATCAAACGCATTCGCAAGAAATTCCGCCAGGTCGATCGGGAGTTCGATTCGATCGAGACGCTGTACGGTGTGGGGTATCGCTATAAGGAAGCCTGATCCGCAGCCCGGCCCTGCCTCGCAGCGAAGGGTTCGCCTGTTCCTTCGCAGCCTGGTTCCGAGTCCGTCTTCGCGTCTGGCCCAGCTGATCCTGATTGCCAACACACTGGCGCTGGGATTGCTGGTGGTCGGCATGCTGGCGCTTACCGAAACCCGTCGGGGCCTGGTCAATGCCAAGCTCGATTCCCTGCGGGCGCAGGGCGAGCTCATTGCCAATGTTCTGGCCGAGGGGGCCACGGACGGGGCGCCGACACCGCAGCTTCGCAAGGGCGATGCGCGCGCCATCCTGCGCCAGCTTTATGTCCCGGAAGAATCCCGTGTCCTCGTGTTCGGCGACGACCGGGCGATGGTCGCCGACAGCCATCTGCTGGCCGATGTTTTTGAAACCACGCCGCTGCCGCCGCCCGGCGAGCCGGGCCCCGATATCGGGCGTCGCGCCCGCTCCCTGCCGACCCAGCTTCTGGACGGGTTGGCGACCATGCTGCGCTCTCCCGAAGAACGCGCCGCCATGGAGCGCGCCCTGGTCGAAGAGGTCGATGAGGCTCTGACAGGGCGCGTTGTCGCCGGCGTGCGCCGGGACGAGGACGGAGCCCGTGTGGTCTCGGTATCCATTCCTATCCGGCCGGTTCGCTCTGTCGTCGGTGCCGTCACCATCGAATCCTACGACCTTGATGCCTTGATCGAAGCGGAGCGCCGCGCCCTGCTGCCATTTATCCTGATCGCCGGTCTGGTGACGGTCGCTTCCTCGCTGGCCCTTACGGTGTTCATCGCCCGGCCGATCCGCAGGCTGGCCCGGGCCGCCCGGGAAGCGCGCCGGGCCGGTGGTCGACGCGTGGCGATGCCTGACCTGGGCAATCGAAATGATGAGATCGGGGAATTGGGAACCGCTTTGTCGGGCATGACAGAGGCGCTGTATGACCGTCTCGATGCCATCGAAAGCTTCGCCGCGGATGTGGCGCATGAGCTGAAAAACCCGCTGACCTCGATCCGGTCTGCTGTCGAGGTCCTGCCGTTGGCCAAGGATACCGAGCGGCGGGACCGCCTGCTGGCGGTGATCTCGACTGATGTGCGGCGTCTGGACCGACTGATCACGGATATCTCCCGGGCCTCCCGCCTGGACGCAGAGCTGGCGCGCGAGGATGTCGGCCGGTTCGACTTGGCTCAGCTCTTGGCCGAGCTCGTGGACGCTTATGGGGAGCTTGAACGTGACGGTGTCCCGGTGCGTATCGAGCGGCGGGTGCGCAATGCCCATGTCATGGGGCGCGAGGGCCCGATCGGGCAGGTGTTCCGGAACCTGCTGGACAACGCCATGACCTTCAGCCCGCAGGATGGGGAGATCCGGGTCACCCTCGAGCGTGGGCAGCGTCACGGCAAGCCGGTCCTGGTCATCCTTGTGGAGGATGACGGGCCGGGAATTCCACCGGAAAATCTGGAGACAGTGTTCCAGCGTTTCTACACCGAGCGGCCACGGGGCACGGCCTTCGGTACTCATTCCGGATTGGGGCTGGCCATTGCGCGGCAGATTGTCAGTGCCCACGGCGGCACGATCCGGGCGGAAAACCGCAAGGATAACAAGGGTGATATCGGCGGAGCCCGGTTCGTGGTGGAGCTTCCGGCGGCGCCGGCTGACTGACAATAGGGTGATACCGTTGCAAAAATGCGCTTTCCCCGCCTGCCGGGCCGCGTTTAGATGGCATCCATGATCGGGGTTGTCGTCGTCAGTCATGGCCGTTTGGCCGATGAATTTGTTGCCGCCACGGAGCACGTGGTGGGGCCCATGGACGCTTTGCTGGCGGTCTGTATCGGCCCGGATGACGACATGGAGAAGCGCCGCGGTGACATCAAGCAGGCGATCGTCGACGCGGATCGGGGTGAAGGCGTTCTGGTTCTGACCGACATGTTTGGCGGGACGCCGTCCAACCTTGCCATCTCCCTGCTCGAGGAAGGCAAGGTGGAAGTGATCGCCGGGGTCAACCTGCCAATGCTGATCAAGCTGGCCGAAGCGCGCTCGCGGGCCGACCTGGACAGTCTGGCCCGCATGGGCGAGGACGCCGGCAAGAGATATATCGCCATTGCCTCCAACGTGCTGGAAGGTGCCGGCAAGTGAGTGCGGCCCAGCGTTGCGTCGAGATCTGCAATGCCCGCGGATTGCATGCCCGGGCGGCCGCCAAGTTCGTCGAGTTGGCCCAGCGCTTTGACGCTCGGGTCGAGGTCTCCCGCGATGGCGAGACGGTGAGCGCCGACTCGATCATGGAATTGCTGATGCTGGCCGCCGGCAAGGGGTCGCGGATCTCGATCCGCTCGCGCGGGCCCGAGGCCGAAGCGGCGCTCAAGAGCCTAGCCGATCTGGTCGAGGCCGGCTTTCACGAGACCGAGTGAAAGCCGGACCGGTCGCCCCGGTCAGCGGTCGTGCTCATCCGACAGCTCGAAATCACGATCCTCTTCCGGCTCCGGCACGCCCGGGGCCAGATCGCTCGCTTGCGAGGGCGGTATCATCGGGTCGTCGCCATCGGCCATGAGCGGGTCGTCGACCAGCGGCAACGGGCCTGGGTCGCGGCGCGGATCAATCGTGGCTGCCGAGGCGTTCTCGGCCTCGAGCCCGGCGTCCTCTGACGCCTCTTCCATGGCACCGGCAGCCTCGACTTCCGCCTCGGTCGAGCTGGGCATGGGCGGCGGCGCGGCGACGGGCATGGTGCGCTCGTCTTCCAGGGCTTGCGGGTCGACCGGGTCCGGCCGTTCGGTCTCGGTGGGCTCCCCGCCGAGGTCGGCCTGGACACTGTCGCCCTGCGAAGGCTCGCCCGAAGCGGTCTCTGCCGCAGTCAGCGCCGCGGCTGCGGCCACGTCTTCCAGGCTCGGCAAGTCGTCGGCTTCAGCATCGTCACCTGCATCGAGAACCGGTGCGGAGACATCCTCTGTCCCGGTCGTCAGGGCCTCGGGCGGTTGCACGGCCGTCAGCTCCGTCTCCGGAGCCATTGGCGGCGTGTCGGCGGTCGCGGGAGGCGGCAGCTCGCTTTCGGCGAGGGCCCGGACTTCCCCATTGCTGCCCTCGTCGGCAGGGCTGGCAGGAGCGGGCGTGGCGGAAGTGTCCGGAACGCTATCATCGGCGCCGGTTTCGGCAGCCGAGACTTCGCCGGAGGCGAGCGCCGCGGCGCTGGCGATGGCCGTCACGGAATGGTCCGTACGGTCCGGCGACGCGACGCTTTCCGCCGCCTTGCGGACCCCTTCCTCGGGCGGGTTGCTCAGCACGTGCTCGGCCAGGCGCTCGACCCGAGCCTCGAAGCGACCGGCATCACGGAAGCGGTTGATGGCGCCGCCCAGCATGAACAGGACGGCGGCCCCGGCCAGGACCAGCAAACCGGCGGCGACGGCGCCGAAAATGACGGCGGCGAGGACCGCGAACGCGGCATAGAGCGGCACGTAGACGAGGCGCCAGGAGCGCGCCAGATAGGCAAGCAGGGCCAGGCCAGTACCGGCCAGGGCGATGCCCCACACGGTGATCCGGTCCGCGGCCACAATGTCCAACCCGACGATGGCGTCGAGAATGCCGGCGGGCAGGGCGCCTGCGAGATCCCAGCCGACGGCACCCGGCAGGCGCGCCGCCAGTTCGGCGCGCACGTCAAAGGCCGGGACGCCGGCCATGGCCGTCAGGCCCATCTCGGCCAGGAAGGCATGCAGGTCGGGCCAGACCAGAACCAGCGCGGTTGCGATCAGGGCCAGCATGGCCAGCCACCAATTGGCAGCCCGCACCACGCCGAGCCGGGACAGAAGTGTCGTGGCTTCGTGAGACGTGCGCATCCAGGTGCGGGTGTGGTGGTCGATCACGGCTGCCGTGCGGGATTTTTGCTTGGGACCCGAGCGAACGCGCAGCATGGTCGCCGGATCGCCGGCCAGGCCGGGATCCACGCGCTGCGGCAGGCGTACATCATGGCTGGCGCCGTCATCATCGACGAGGCGCAGCTGGTGTCCTTCGGCGCGGGTGACTTCCCCCGAGACGGTAAAAAAATCGATCCGCCGACCGCCATAGGACTGGCCAGCATGCGCTGTAGGCAACAATGACATAATTGGTACGCACCTCTCACTCGGAGACCCGGTCCAATCCTCACGGTCTGGGCCCGTCCCTCTCCCCTGCGGCTGTGTTTACAAGTTTGATGCCAAGCAAGTCACGTCTTTCCGGCCTTGTTAACAAAGAGTTCACACCTGCGACGAGGGCCGCACAGCATGCATGCTGTTTCAGAACGGGACGGCACGTGCCGAAACGGGCACTGCAAGACCCTGCTGACACCGGGCTTTGAGGCGGCGCGGCGAGGCGTTAGCGTGCCGGCCATGTCGCGTTACCTTTTCCTTTCCGGCCTCCTGGCCGTGCTTTCCGCCTGCGCCAGCCCGTTCGGGGCCGAGCCGCGCGGTGCCTTCATCCCGACGGACAGTTATCCCGTGCCGCCCAATGTCGAACGGTTGATCGGGCCGGACGATTGCCAGGGCGCCACCCTGTCGGCGATCGAGGCCGGGGTGCCCGATTATCCGGGCCGGGCCTGGAATCGCGGTCGCCAAGGTTGGGCCGTGGTGCGCTTCGACGTGGCCGCCGATGGCGCCGTCGGCGATGCACGCATCGCCCGCTCCATGCCGTCTGGCGCTTTTGACCGGGCCGCCCGGCGGGCCGTGGAAGGCTGGCGCTTCGAGCCGCTCGATGGCGCCGACCGGCTGGCGAATTGTGTCGTCATGTTCGAGTTCAGGGCCGGTCATGTGCGCATCCGCTGATCGGGCGGGAGCAGTGGACCGGCCCCCGCGTCCATTTGTCTACGACCCGCCGCCGCCCGGCCCCCTGCCGGTCCTGCACGCCGACCGCCACATCCTGGTGCTCGACAAGCCGGCCGGCCTTCTCACGGTCCCGGGGCGCGCCGCCAACCACGCCGATTGCCTGGAAGCGCGGGCCAGGGCCGAGTACCCGTCCGCGCGCATCGTGCACCGCCTCGACATGGACACCTCCGGCGTCATCGTGCTGGCCCTGCGCCATGATGCGCTGGTCGATATCGGCCGACAGTTCGAGCGGCGCCTGACCGGCAAGGCCTATGTCGCCGTTGTCCAGGGCGAGATGGTGGCCACCCATGGCCGTGTCGACCAACCACTGATCACCGACTGGCCGAACCGGCCGAAACAGCATGTCGATGCCGAGAACGGGCGCGCCGCCGTGACCGATTACCGGGTGATCGAGCGTGCCGCGGGCCGGACCCGGGTGGGCCTGCTGCCTCTCACCGGCCGCTCGCATCAGCTGCGCGTCCACATGGCCTGGCTCGGCCATCCCATCCTCGGCGACAATCTCTATGCCGATGCGGCCGCGCTGGCGGCCAGCGACCGCCTGTGCCTGCATGCCGAGCGGCTGGAATTCAGCCATCCGGAGAGCGGCGCGCGCGTCTGCTTCGAAACCCCGGCACCGTTCTGAAACCGCGCGGCGGCAGGGCGTTCGAGCTGTTGCGCCAGTCCGGCTTCAGTCCCAGATCTTGGGAACATCCGTCGGCGGCACATTGCGCGCCTCGGCCGATTCCCGCATTTCGGCCGCTCTCGCCGCGTCCTGCCGGGCAAACATACGCTTGAGTTCCGCCCGCGGGTCGTCGATTCCGTCGCCACAGGTCGCTGCTGCGACCGGTTTCTGCTTGCTGTCCTCGCGACCCGCGCGAGCGCGGGGTGGAGCCGGGACAGGTCTGACTCGTGCCATGTTAATCCCTCGCCTTTCTTTTCATGTCGCTCCCGACCGGGATGCGGCATGCCGAACATCGCCACGGCGCCTCCGCCTGGCGGTATGAGGATGCGGGACGGTATCGGCGTCCTGCGAATTAAAAACTGGACGTCGACACCGTCCCGCATGCGGAGATTTGACCGGGCCTCGAAGGACCCGAGTTGGCAAGGCGGGCTGGCCTGGAACGGTCCTCCAATAGTGCCGTTCCTCGCCGCCCGCAGCCCCGCCGGGGTCGCCGGCCGACATGACCGACCGACCCGGACGAGCTCCGCTCTCCCCGTCCCCCCGGTTGTCTAGGCCGGGCCTCGAGCTGGTGCGAGGACGGGGCAAGTGTCTCACGGGCCAGAGGGGGTGGGGATGAAACGGGGCGAAAAAGTTCTATTGTGTTGTTTTCACGACGGAAAGTTTTTCAGAGACTGGGGAAAATAAATTCTATGACCTGCTCGATGCAGGTCCTCCCCCTTGATGGGGGAGGTGGATCGCCGCGTCAGCGGCGAGACGGAGCGGGTGGGAGCCGGGTGTCAGACACGGCCAGCACCGGGATTCACCCCATCCGAGCCGCATGCGCGGGCCCTTCGTCACGTCGGACAGGCCACTGGCCTGTCCTTTGGCTCCTCAGTCCCCATCAAGGGGAAGGACCTAGGTCCGGTGTGTCCGCTCCCCCGCTCACGGGGAGGGCGTGAAAATCATGGGGGGCGGCGTCGCCGGATTGCGCCGGCGCCGTTATCATGGTGATTCGCGAGGAGCGGGTTGCAACGGGTAGTCTTCGCGGGCAGGGCAACAGGTATGACCGGACAGACATTCCAGATCGTGACGCTGATCGTCACCATCGGCGCCGTCGCGTTCGCGGTGGCGATCGGGTTGTGGGCCTACCGGCTGACGGCAGGGGCGCGCTCGGCGCAGGCCCTGTGGCGGCGCCGGGTGGCCGGGCTGGAAGACAAGCTGGCGCGCGCCGACAGCGTGTTCGGTGCCCATCCGGGCCTGGTGCTGGTGTGGGACCACCCGCAGTTCGACGAGAGTGATACCGGCTGGGGCGAACCGCGCATTTTCGGCTCGTCCGTGGCGCTGGCCTCGTTGCTGCGCTTTGCGGAAGCCTCGGACGGGCCCAATCCGGCCGGCATCCTGATGGAGGGCCTGGCCGATTACGAGGCGCGGTCCGCCGGGGGCGAGGAGACGACGCTGCGGCGGCGCTTCCACGAGCTGATGCAGCAGGGCAATCCGTTCTCGCTGACCATTGTGGGGCCGAGCGGGCGTTTCCTCGAGGCGGATGGCCGCGCGGCCGGGACACAGCTGGTGGTGTGGCTGTCGGATGCGACCATTCGCGGCATCGAGGAATCCGGGGCACGCGGGCGCATGGAAGAGGCCAAGCGGCTGGTGTCCAAGGACCCGATGGCGTTTCTCGACATGCTCGGCCGTGCTCCGGTGCCGGCCTGGCGCATGAATGCGTCCGGTCGTATCGAGTGGGCCAATGCGGCCTATGCCGAGGCGGTCGAGGCCAGCGATGCGGAAGTCGTGCTGGAGCGCCAATTGCTGCTCGATCCGTCGATGAGCGAGCAGGCAGTGGAGGCGGCCTCGGCCGGGGAGCCGGTCAGCCAGATGAAGGTGATCGTCACCGGCGGGGCGCGGCGCTCGATGAATTTCCTGGTCTTCCCGGTATCCGGCGGGGCTGCGGGTCTGGCCATCGACGCTACCGAGGGCGAGGAGGCCAAGGCGGCGCTGGGACGCTTCCGCCAGGCCCATGACGCGACGCTCAACCACATGGCCGAGGCGGTGGTGGTGTTCGACCGGTCCAAGCGGCTGAGCTTCTACAACACGGCTTTTGCCCGCCTGTTCAAGCTCGACGATGCCTGGCTCAATGACCGGCCCGGACATGGCCAGTTCCTCGATCGCATGCGCGAGAAGCGGCTGCTTCCGGAACAGGCCGATTTCTCGGCCTGGAAGGCGGAGGAGCTGGCCCGATACGACCTGCCCCCGGGCGAAGAGACGCCGGACGAGCTGTGGCCGATGCCCGACGGGCGGACCCTTCGCGTGGCCCGACAGCGCCACCCGATGGGCGGCATGATGCTGATCTTCGAGGACAAGACCGACGAACTCTCGCTGCGGGCGCGCTACAACACGCTGATCAACGTGCAACGGGCAACGCTCGACAAGTTGCACGAGGCGGTGGCCGTGTTCGGGGCCAATGGCCGTCTGCAATTGCACAACAATGCCTTCGAGGACCTGTGGGGCTTCGGCGCCGACGAGCTTGACGGCCAGCCGGCCTTCGACGAGGTGGCGGAGACCTGTGCCGGCCTGTTTGCCGACGACCGGGTGTGGAACGACATCAAGGCGCGCGTCACCGATCCGGGACCGCAGGCGCGCAAGCAGGTGACCGGCGAGATGCGGCGCTCCGACGACCGGGTGCTGACCTATCTGACGCGGCCGCTGCCCGACGGTGCGACGCTGATCTGCTGGGACGATGTCACCGACAGCCGGCGCATCGAGGAAGCCCTGCGCGAGCGTGCCGAGGCGCTGGAGACGTCGGAGCGCATCAAGACCGAGTTCGTCGAGCATGTCAGCTATCAGCTGCGCACGCCGCTGACCACGATCGGTGGCTATGCGGACATGCTGGCCCAGGGCTTTGCCGGCGACCTGTCGGAGCGCCAGAAGGAGCCGATGGCGGCGATCCAGTCGGCGGCCAGCCACCTGGCCAAGCTGATCGACGACATTCTCGACGTGGCGGCCATCGATGCCGGCCAGCTCGAGCTCGACCTGGGTGACGTCAATCTGGGCGATGTGTGCCGCGAGGCGGCGGAGCTGGTGACAGCGCGGGCCGATCACCACCAGATCAAGCTGGAGGTCGAGGTGGCCGACAATGTCGGGCTGCTGCGGGCGGACCGCAATCGCATGAAGCAGGTGGCGATGAACCTCCTGTCCAACGCGCTGCGGCATGTCGATACGGGTGGCGAGGTGACCATCGGCGCGCGCCGCGCGGAGGACGAGCTGACCTTGTGGGTCGCCGATGACGGCGAAGGCATCGCGCCGGAGAAACAGGCCACGGTGTTTGACCGCTTTGCCCGCGGCGAGCGCGGCGGAGCCGGACTCGGCCTGGCGCTGGTCAAGGAGATCGCCCAGCTGCACGGCGGCTGGGTGGAGCTGCAGTCGGAACCGGGCAAGGGCACGGTGGTGGCCTGCCACCTGCCGTCGGAACCGCGCGGCGACGCCATCCCGCCGGAACTGGCGCTGACCAAGCGGCCGGCTGCCAGCCGCGCCTAGCTTGCGGGGTGTGCCGGCCTAGCCCTGGTGTTCCGGGATGCGCACGACGAGACCGTCAAGGGCATCGGTGACCTTGATCTGGCAGGACAGGCGGGAATTGTCTTCCACGCCGTCGGCGAAATCGAGCATGGATTCCTCCATCGGTTCGCGGCTGCCGGTCTTGTCGGTCCAAGCGGCGTCGACATAGACGTGGCAGGTCGCGCAGGCGCAGGCGCCGCCACAATCGGCGTCGATGCCCGGCACCAGGTTGCGCACCGCGCCTTCCATCACCGACAGGCCATTGGGCACGTCGATCGGGTGCTCGTTTCCGTTATGCTCGATATAGGTGATCTTCGGCATGCCTGACTCCTCAACGTGTTTTGGACATGAACAGCGTTCAGGCGGGAGTCAAGATTCAGCCTCACCGCTTGCCGTCCGGGCGGGGGGCGGTTAAGCGCAAAGCATGCGACTTCCCGCCCGCCTGCCGCTTGATGATCTGACTGCGACCCGCCGTTTCGGGACGCAACTTGCCGGCCTGTTGCGGCCCGGCGATGCGGTCATGCTGGAAGGCGATCTGGGGGCCGGCAAGACGACCTTGGCGCGCGCCGTGATCGCCGCCGCCTGCGGTGTCGAGGACGCGCCGAGTCCGACCTACACGCTGGTGCAGGTTTACGACACGGTGGGCGGTGACGCGTTGTGGCATGCCGATCTGTATCGCATCGAGGATCCTGAAGAACTCGACGAGTTGGGTCTCGAGGACGCGTTCGAGGAGGCGATCTGCCTGGTCGAGTGGCCGGAACGGCTGGGTGAATTCAGACCCGGCAATCGCCTGGAAATCATCCTACACTCGACCCCGAACGGGGATGAGGTGAGTCGCGAGGCGCGCTTGCGCGGGTTCGGGGGCTGGGAGGCACGAATTGAAGATGATTGATCGCGAGGCGGCGCTTGACGCTTTCCTGGCCGGTGCCGGATGGGGCGATGCGGAGCGCCAGCCGCTGGCTGGGGATGCCTCGACACGGCGCTATGTGCGGCTGGTCCGCGGCGGAGAAACGGCGATGCTGATGGACGCACCGGCCGCGGCCGAGGCGCCGTCCTGTCCGCCGGAGGCCGATGCGGCGACCCGCCGGGCGCTGGGATACAATGCGCAGGCACGGCTGGCCGGGGCCAACCTGGCGGCCTTCACCACACTGGCCTGCGCCCTGTGCGAGCGCGGCTTCTCGGCGCCGGATGTCCGGGCGGCGGATTTCGAGCACGGATACCTGCTGCTGGAGGACCTCGGCGACGACCTGGTGGCGCGGCTGCTGCCGGGGGCGGCGCACGAGGGTACGCTCTATGCCAAGGCGGTCGACACGCTGGCGGCGCTGTACCGGTCGAGCTTTCCGGGCACGCTGGAGGCGCACGGCCAGAGCTGGACGCTGCAGCGCTATGACGCGGTGGCGCTGACGGCCGAGGCCGACCTGTTTCTCGACTGGTACCTCGCCGAGCACGCCGGGGTCGAGCTGGACGATGCGGCGCGGCAGGACTGGCACGATATCTGGCGCACGGCGCTGGAGCGGCTGGACGCCTGCCCGCCGGGCTTGGTGCTGCGCGATTTCCATGCCGAGAACCTGATCTACCTGCCCGAGCGCGAGGCCGAGGCGGCGATCGGGCTGCTGGACTTCCAGGACGCGGTGATCGGTCATCCGGCCTATGACCTGGTGTCGCTGCTGGAAGACGCGCGGCGCAATGTCGACCGCAAGCTGGCGGTGCCGCTGAAGGCGCGTTTCGTGGCCCAGGCGGGGATCGAGGACGCGGCCGGGTTTGATGCGGCCTATGCCGTGCTCGGGGCCCAGCGCAACGCCAAGATCCTGGGCATTTTCGTGCGCCTGGCCAAGCGCGACGGCAAGCAGCGCTACCTCGATTACCTGCCGCGCGTGGCCCGGCATTTCGTCGGCGACTTGCAGCACCCGGCCCTGATGCCGCTGCTGATGTGGGCCAAGACGCATGCGCCGGACGTCTTCCTGGAAGCGCACAAATGACCGCGATCACGCATGCCATGGCGCTGGCGGCGGGGCTCGGCACGCGCATGCGTCCGGTCACCAATGACCGGCCCAAGGCGCTGGTCGAGGTCGGGGGACGAGCCCTGGTCGACTGGGCGCTGGACCGGTTCGCGGCCGGTGGTGTCGACCATGCCGTGGTCAATATCCACCATTTCGCCGACCAGATGCAGGCGCACCTGGCGACGCGCAGCGGTGCGCCCGCGCTGACCCTTTCCGACGAGCGCGACGAGGTGCTGGAGACCGGTGGCGGGGTGGTCAAGGCTCTCCCCCTGCTCGGCGACGGGCCCTTCCTGGTCTCCAATATCGACGCCATCTGGGTGGACGGGGCGGTCCCCGAGCTCGAGCGTTTGCGCCGGGCCTGGGATCCGGAGCGCATGGACGCGCTGCTGCTGATGGCGCCGCTGGAGCAGACGCTGGGCTTTCCGGGTGCCGGCGATGCCTTCCTGGATGCCGATGGCCGGGTACGGTTTCGCGGCGACGCGGCGCGCGCGCCCTATGCCTATGCAGGGACCATGATCCTCAAGCCGGAGGCGCTGGCCGGCCGCGAGGCGGTACGCTTCTCGATGATGGAGGTGTGGCGTGAGCTGGTGGCGCGCGGCCGCCTGCACGGGCTCGCCATGGACGAGTTCTGGATGCATGTCGGGGATCCCCAGGCGCTGGCCGAGGCGGAGGCCAGGCTGGCCCGGTGACCGGCCGGCTGTTCGATACGCCGGCCCCGCGCCTTTACACCTTGCCGCCGCAGGCGGACTTCCTGCGCGCCATCGTGCGCACGTTGCGCGCCGAGTTCGGTGCGGCGGAGGATCCGGCAGCGCTGACGGAAATCCTCGTCCTGACCCCGACCCGGCGCGCCGCCAAGGCGCTGGGTGACGTGTTCGCCGAAGAGGCCGGCGAGGGGGTGGCGCTGCTGCCATTGATCCGGCCGATCGGCGATGTCGATGTCGATGACCCGCCCTTCGAGCCGGGCGAACTGGCGGGCCTGGCCCCGCCGGCGATCAGTGCGACCCGGCGCCGCTTCGAGCTGGCGCGGCTGATCCTGGCCAAGGAGGCGGCGCTGGGGCGGCCGCTCGGCATGGGCGGGGCGCTGGCCCTGGCCGAGCCGCTGGCAGCCCTGCTGGATGATCTGGCGACCGAGGACGTCAGTGACCTTGCCCCCCTCGGCGAGGCCATGCAGGAGCATTTGCCGGCCGACCGGCGCGAGGCCGTGGAGTTCCTCGAAATCGTGCAGGCGGCATGGCCGGCACGGCTGGCCGAGCTGGGCCTGGTCGATGCGGCGGAGCGGCGCACGCGGGTACTCAAGGCGCTGGCCGAGCGCTGGCGGGTCGCCCCGCCGACCCATCCGGTGCTGGCGGTCGGCTCGACCGGGTCGATCCCGGCGGCGGCGGAGCTGATGCAGGTCATTGCCGGCCTGCCGCAGGGCGCAGTGGTGCTGCCGGGCTTTGACTGGGATGCCGATGATACCGCCTGGGCCGGCATTGATGACGACCATCCACAATGGGCGATGAAGGCGTTTGTAGAGGATCTCGGCCTGGCGCGCGGGGACGTGGCGGCGTGGCCGGATGCGGCGGAGACGCTGGAGGCCCGGCTGCGGCGGAGGGTCATCGGCGAAGCCCTGAGGCCGGCGGCGACAACCGATGAATGGCTGTCGCGCATTGCCAGGCTCAGCGAGACCTATGGCGCGGATTTCTTCGAACGCGGCGTTGACGGGCTGGCGCTGATCGAGGCGCCGGACGAGCTGGCCGAGGCGCGGGTGTGTGCGCTGATGCTGCGCGAAGTGCTGGAACAGCCGGACCGCACCGGCGTGCTGGTGACGCCGGACCGGATGCTGGCGCGGCGGGTGGCGGTGGAGATGGGCCGGTTCGGTGTCCGGCTTGACGATTCCGGCGGCGCTGCGCTGGGCGAGACGGCGGCGGGAGCATTCCTGTTGCGGCTGCTCGACTGTGCCCGACAGCCGGGCAGCGTTGTCGCGCTCTCGGCCCTGTGGAGTTCGCCGCTATTCACGGCCGGCCGGTCGCGCGGGGCGGTGCACACGGTGCTCGCCAAGTTCGAGGCCGAGGCGCTGCGCGGCGTGCGTCCGGGACCAAGCCTGGAGGCGGTACGGGGGCGGCTGGACGGCGAGCGGGTCAACCTGTTCGAGGACGACCGGGCCCTGATCATCGCGGTCCTCGACGCCATGCAGGCAGTGATGGCGCCGCTGGAGACCGGCCAACGACTGCACGCCTCCGAGTGGGCGACGCATCATGCGCGTGCGGCGGAGGCGCTGTCCGCCGGGGCCGAGCTGTGGGGCGCCGAGGGCGGCGAGGCCGCGGCGCAGCTGGTACGTGCCCTGCTGGAGGAGAGCGAGGCGTTGCCGCCGATGACGCTCACCGATTATGCCGCTGCGCTGACCGAGCTGATGGCGTCGAAACGGGTGCCACCCCGGCTTGGCGTACATCCGAGACTGCAGGTCCTGGGGCCGATGGAGGCGCGCCTGGTGCAGGCTGACCGGGTGATCCTGGCCGGGCTGAATGAAGGCGTGTGGCCGCGCGCGCCGGGAGCGGACCCGTGGCTGTCGCCGGGCATGCGCCGCGCCGTCAAGCTGGCCGCTCCGGAGCGCCGTTACGGCCTGGCGGCGCATGATTTCGCCCAGCTGGCTGCGGCGCCGGACGTGGTGATGACACGCGCCCGCAAGAGTGATGGCGCGCCGAGCGTCGCCTCGCGGTGGATCTGGCGCCTTAAGACGCTGGCGGAGGGGGCGCTGGGGGCGAAGGCGGCAGACGAGGCGCTGGCCCCGCAGACGGATTACCTGGCGCTGGTGCAGGCGCTGGACGAGCCGGGACGGGCGGTACGTCCTGCGCCGCCTCCGGAGCCGCGCCCGACGGTCGGCCGGCGACCGCGCAAGCTGTCGATTACCGAGATCAGGACCTGGGTGCGCGACCCCTATTCGATCTATGCCCGACATGTGCTGGGCCTGAAGCGCCTTGACCCGGCCGACATGCCGCCCGGACCGCGCGAACGGGGCATGGCGCTGCACGCGGCGTTGCAGGAGGTGGTGCCGGGTTGGCCGCAGGTCTTGCCGGATGATGCGGAAGCGCAGTTGGTCGAGGCGGCCGACGCATACCTGGCCGACAGCGGGTTCACGGAGGAGGAACGGGTCCTGGAGCGGGCGCGGATGCGCCGGGCGGCCCGTTTCCTGGTCGGCTGGGAGCGCCAACGGCGAAGCGAGGGCTTGCGTTTCGACCAGGCCGAGATCCTGGGCCAGATCGAACTGGCGGGACCGGCGGGGCCGTTTGTGCTGCACGGCCGCGCCGACCGCTTCGACCGGACACCGGACGGGCGGCTGGAGATCATCGATTACAAGACCGGCAGTGCGGCCTCGGCCAAGGAAGTCGGAGCCGGGTTTGACCCGCAATTGCCGCTGACCGCGACCATGGCGCAGCGCGAGGGTGGGTTCGAGGGGCTCGCGGCAGCGCCTCCGGCGGCGCTGTTGTATCTGTGCCTGAAGGGCAATGCCGAGGGCGGCAGCGTGGTCCGGGTCGACGGTAAGGCCAATCCGACGGCAGCGGAGATGGCCGAGGCGGCGTACCAGGACTTGCAGGACTGGATCGCTCGTTTCGATGACGAAACGACGCCCTATGAGAGCCAGACGCGCGCCAAATACGTCAACCAGTATGGCGATTTCGACCATCTGGCGCGGCGCGGCGAATGGGCCAGCGCGCCCGGCGGTTCCGAGGACGGCGGGGAATGAGCGATTTCGATCCCGATATCCTCGCATCGGCCACAGCCGCGCAACGCCTGGCGGCGAAAGCGACGGCCAGCGTGTTTGTCGAGGCCAATGCCGGGTCGGGCAAGACCCGCGTGCTGGTTGATCGGGTGGTCAACATCCTGCTGACCGGCGTCGAGCCGGACCGCATCCTGTGTGTGACCTACACCAAGGCCGCGGCGGCGGAGATGAAGGACAGGTTGTTCCAGCGCCTGGGCCGCTGGTCGATCGCCGGCGAGGAAGAGCTGCGCAAGGACCTCAAGGCGCTGCTCAAGCGCGAACTGCGCGGCGACGAGCTGGCACAGGCCCGTCGCCTGTTTGCCAAGGCGCTGGAAACGCCGGGCGGGCTGAAGATCCAGACCATCCACGCCTTCTGCGAAATGCTGCTGCGGCGCTTCCCGCTCGAGGCCGGGGCGCCGCCGGGGTTTGAAACACTGGATGACAGCGCGGCGCGCGAAATCGTGGCGGCGGCGCGTCGGCGGGTGCTGCGCGATGTGCCAGAGGCAGTGGTGGCGCAATTGCTGGCGACCGGTGGCCCCGATGCGCCAAGCCAGGTGATGGCCTGGGCGCGGGCCAACCGGCAGGATTTCGGAGACGCACTGGCCCGGGCGGGAAGCCCGGACGCTCTCGGCGATGCCGTGTATGCGGCGCTGGGGCTCGAGCGCGGCGAGACGGCGGGGTCGATCAAGGCGGCGGCGTGGGAGGCAGCAGACCGGGCGCGTCTGGCCGAGGTGGTGGAGGTGATGCTCAATCACGGCAAGCCGACGGATCACAAGCGGGCGCCGCTCCTCAAGGCTGCGCTGGACGAGGCCAGTGCCAGCGACGCCTGTGACCGCTATCTGGAATTCCTGTTCACGGCCAATGGCAAGTCGACCCGGGTCAAGAACCCCGTGACCGCCAGTTGCGACAAGGCCGCGCCCGGGATGTGCGACCGGCTGCGGGACGAGCAGGAACGCCTCGAGGCGGTGCGCGACCGGGTGCGGGCGGTCGATGTGGCCGAGGCTTCGGAGGCGGCGATCGCCGTGGCCAGCCGCTTCATCGAGGCCTATGAGGACGAGCTGGCGCGCCGCCGGGCGCTGGATTTCGATGATCTGGTGCGCCTGGCCGGTGATCTCTTGCGTCCCGAGAACGCGTTTTCGGGCTGGGTTGGCTACAAGCTCGACGGGCGGCTGGAGCATGCCCTGGTCGACGAAGCGCAGGACACGGCGCCGCGCCAGTGGGACATGATCCGCGGCCTGACGGCGGAATTCTTTGCCGGCGAGGGGGCCAGCGAGCAGGGGCGCACCCTGTTCATCGTCGGTGACGAGAAGCAGTCGATCTATTCCTTCCAGGGCGCCGAACCGGCGCGCTTCATGGCCGAAGGCGAGCGGCTGGGCGAGGCCGCGGGTGCGGTCGGGCTGGATTTCGAACGTCCCGGACTGGATGTCTCCTTCCGCTCGGCGCCGGAAGTGCTGGCGGCGGTCGACCAGGCGTTTGCCAGCGAAGCCGCAGCGCCGGAAGTGAAGTTCGCCGAAACCGGGCGGGTCCGGCCGTTTGCGCATTACCAGGGCCACCGGGCGGCGCGTCGCGGCACGCCGGGTTGTGTCGAGCTGTGGCCGGCCGTACCGATGCCCGACCAGCTGGTCGAGAACTCGATCTTCGAGCCGGTCGACCAGCGGCGCCGCGGCTCGTCTCGCGACGTGCTTGCGCAGTCCGTGGCCGAGGAGATACGGGCCATGCTGGAGCGCGGGGACGCGGTCTGGCACGAGGAGGCCGGGGGCTTCAGCCAGCGCCCCGTGGAGCCGCGCGACATCGCCATCCTGGTGTGGCGGCGCACGGCCGGCTTCTTCGAGGAAGTGATCCGCCAGCTCAAGCTGGCCGGGGTGCCGGTGGCCGGCGCGGACCGCATGGTGCTCAAGGACCAGACGGCGGTGAAGGACATGCTGGCGCTGGCCCGTTTCGCCGTCACTCCGGGCGATGACCTGGCCCTGGCGGAAGTGCTCAAATCACCCTTCTTCGATCCGGTTTCGGGCGCGGCCCCACTGATCGATGACGCGGTGTTGATGGAGCTGGCGGCGGCTCGCCGGTCGCGGCGACGCGGCACGCTGTGGAACGCGCTCTTCACCTCCACCGATGCGCGCTTGGCCGAGGCCCGCGAGGCGCTGGCACAGGTGCGCGACCAGGCCGACAAGGTGCGGCTCTACGACCTGTTCGCCGGTTTCCTTAATGCACGGACGCCGACCGGGGAAACGCGCTGGGCGCGCATGTTTGCCCGGCTTGGCGAGGAGGCGCGCGACCCGCTCGAGGAGTTCCTGACCCGGGCCCTGGAGCATGAAAGCCAGGGCGGCGGTTCGCTGGCGGCCTTCATCGCCGGCCTGGAGGGCGAGGACAGCCAGCTCAAGCGCGAGATGAGTCAGGACCGCAACGAGGTCCAGGTGATGACGGTGCACGCATCCAAGGGGCTGGAGCGGCCGGTCATCATCCTGCCCGACACGACGCGCTCCCCGCTGGCGACCAAGGCGGACGGGATATTGTCGCACGAGGCCGCGGGGCTGGTCTGGTCGCCGCGCAAGGAGGCGGACCCGGCGCTGGCCAAGGCCCTGCGAGAGGCCCGGGATGCCAAGGCGCTGGCCGAGCACGACCGGCTGCTCTACGTGGCCCTGACGCGGGCCCGCGACCGGCTCATCGTGTGCGGCTGGAAGCAGGGGCGGGCGCCGGGCCTGATCAAGGATGACAGCTGGTATGCGCGGCTGTCGGGCGCCTGGGGCGGCGCGGGCTGGGCCGAGTTCGAAACACCGCTGGCCAGGCGCATCGAGGATATCGGTTCCGGATTGCGGTTCGGGCCGGCGCCGCGGCCCCTGGGCGCGGCCCGGCCCCAGGCCGATGTGCGCACCGTGCTGCCCGACTGGGCCAGCACCCCGGCGGCCAGCGAGGCGGCGGCGGTGCGCGGCGTGGCGCCGTCGAGCTTCCTGTCCGACGAGACCGACACGAGCGGCGAACCGGCGGTGATCTCGCCGCTGGCCGATCCGGGCGGGCACCGCTTCCGGCGCGGCGACATCATTCACAAGCTGCTGGAGACCCTGCCCGACCTGCCGGAGGTGCGGCGCCGGGAGGCGGCCGAACGCTTCGTCGCGGCGCAGCCGGACATTGACGATGCGGCGCGCCGGGTCATCGTCGAGGAGACCCTTGGCATCCTGGCGCATCCGGACTTCGCGCCGCTGTTCGGTCCCGGCAGCCGGGCCGAGGTGTCGCTGGTCGGGCATGCGCCGGGCCTGCCCGAGGGCATCATCGTGCGCGGCCAGGTCGACCGGCTGGTGGTGACCGACACGGAAGTGCTGATCATCGACTACAAGACCAACCGGCCACCGCCGATCGAGGTGGCCGACGTGGCCCGGGTCTATCTCGGCCAGATGGCCACCTACCGGGCCCTGCTGCGCGCCGTTCACCCCGGCAAAACCGTGCGCTGCGCCCTGTTGTGGACCGATGCGGCGCGGCTGATGGAGCTGCCGGACGAGCTGCTCGACACCGTGTTCGCGCGGTCGAAAGCTTGACGTCGAGGGCAACCCTCCTTACCTGACGCTCCACCAGTTGAATTCGCGCCGGCGAGTTCGCCCCGAACAATGGAGTGTCCCATGGCGACCAAAGCGGTCAGCGATGAATCCTTCGAGAATGACGTGATCAATGCGGACGGACCGGTCCTGGTCGATTTCTGGGCCGAATGGTGCGGTCCCTGCAAGCAGATCTCCCCGGCCCTCGAGGAAATCGCGCAGGAAATGCAGGGCGAGCTGACGATTGCCAAGGTCAATATCGACGACCATCCCATGACCCCGGGCAAGTACGGCGTGCGCGGCATTCCGACCCTGATGATCTTCAAGGACGGCCAGGTCGTGTCGACCAAGATCGGCGCCATGGCCAAGGGCAAGATCACCGAGTGGGTGAAGGAAACGCTCTAGCGTGTTCCACCCGGCTTCGGCCTGACGAAGAGGGCGCCCCGACGGGCGCCCTTTTTCGTGCCCGCAAGCGGGCGCTCAGTCATTCTCGCCATTATTGGCAAGGGTCAGGGTGCAGACCACGCCCTCGGGCGGGAAGCGGAGCACGGCCTCGCCCTGGCTGCCGCGAAAGGCGGTGCCGAGCAATTGCGAGCCGAAGCCCTTGGTTTTCGGCTCGCTGACCGGCGGGCCGCCGATTTCCTGCCATACCAATTGCAGGCCAGTCTCGAGCTTGGTCACGCTGAGCCGGACCCGGCCGTCCTCATTGGACAGGGCGCCGTACTTGATGGCGTTGGTGGTCAGCTCGTGCAGCGCCAGGGAGAGCATTTCGGAAGCCTTGCCGGACACCGGCAGACCCTCGGCTCCGACAATCTCGATACGCTCGCGCAACCCGCCAAAACTGGCGAAGCGGTCGAGCAGCGCGTCGAGCGGGACGCTCTGGCTGTGCGTGTCCGGGGTCAGCTGGTAGGCGCGGGCGAGCGTGTCGAGGCGGCCCTGCAGGGCCTTCTGGAAGTCCTTGACGGTGTCGACATTGCGCCCGGTCAGGTTGACCAGGCCCTGGATCATGCCGACGACATTGCGCAGGCGGTGATTGAGCTCATTGCTGATCAGGCGCAGGCGCTCCTCGTTTTCCTTGCGCTCTGTGATGTCCATGACATGGCCGACCAGGCGGGTGCCGGTGACATCGCTTCCGGTGAAATGCTGGCCCTCGGCGGCGATCCAGCGCACGGCGCCGTCAGCGCGCCGAATGCGGCATTCGAAGGCCCAGTCCTGGCGCGTCGCCAGGGCCCGCGAATAGAGCGCGTCGACCTGCTCGCGGTCCTCTTCCAGGACATGGCTGAGGAACAGGTCATAAGTCCAGGCCGAGAGCATTTCGGGATAGCCGAAAATGGCGTCGTGGCGGGCATTGCGCCAGGCCTCGCCGGTCTCGGGATCGAGCTCCCACACGCCGACACGCCCGGACGTAAGGACGCGCTCGAAATGGGCGTTATGGGCGTCGCTGTCGGACTGTATCGGCGTCGTGGTATCGGGCATGCGTGACCTGGTGACTTCGTTGCGGCGCGTGATGACCGCAAATAGAGGCACAAATACGGAGCATTCGAGCGTGTACTGGTTTTGCAGTAAGCAGTGATTTTGCCAGTTCCGGGCAATCTTGCAAGCCTGACCGGTCCATGTCGAAGGCTAGCCGGGTGTGCGGTGCGGCGGAGCGTCGCCAAGGGCCAGGGCTTCGCCGGCCAGGTAGAGCGAGCCGCCCACCAGGATGCGCGGTGCCGGGTGCTCGCGCACGGCATTCTTCATGGCGGCGATCAGGCCGGTCTCGGCTTCGGCCTTGAGGCCGGCCGCCTTGCTGGCCGCGACCACCTCGTCGGCCGGCTGGGAGCCGCCGCGCCCGGAGGCGAACTCGACGGCGATCAGGCGCCGGGCCAGGCCGGCAAACTGGCCGCACCAGCCCTTCACGTCCTTGTTGGGCGAGAAGCCGGCGATGATCACCAGCGGACGATCCTCGCGCTCGTCCATGTCGGCCAGCGCGTGCGACAGGGCCATGGCGGCGGCGGTGTTGTGACCGCCATCGAGCCAGAGCTCGGCCCCGGCTTCGCGGGCGATCTCCCCGAGCGGGCCGCGGGTGATGTTCTGCAGGCGGGCCGGCCAGCTGGCATTGGCGATGCCCTTGGCGGCGGCCGCTTCCGGCCAGCCGAGCGCGGCGGCGCAGGCGGCGGCTGTGCCGGCATTGAGGATCTGGTGCGGGCCGAGCAGGGCCGGCGCTGGCAGGTCCCAGAGCCGGCTTTCGTCTTCATAGGTGAGCCGGCCGTGCTGCATCATGGCGTTGTAGTCGGACCCCCAGATCCAGGTCGGGGCGCCGACGCGGGAAGCTTCCGCGCGGATCGCGGCTTCAGCGGCCTGGTCCTGCGGGCCGATCACGGTGGTGACCCCGAACTTGCAGATGCCGGCCTTCTCGCGGGCGATACTGGGAAGGTCGTTGCCGAGGAATTCCTGGTGGTCGAGGCTGACCGGCGTGATCACCGACAGGACCGGCTTGGCCAGGACATTGGTGGCGTCATAGCGGCCGCCCAGACCGACTTCGAGAATGAGGCGGTCGGCCGGGTGCTCGGAGAACAGCAGGAAGGCGGCAGCGGTGGTGATCTCGAAGAATGTGATCGGCTCGCCGAAATTGGCCGCCTCGCAGCGCGCGAAGGCCTCGATCAGGACGCGGTCGTCCACCGGTGTTGAATCGATGAGGATGCGCTCGTTGAAATCCACCAGGTGGGGGGAGGTGTAGATGTGCACCTTCTCGCCATTGGCGCGCGCCATTTCCGCCAGATAGGCGCAGGTCGAGCCCTTGCCGTTGGTGCCGGCGACGTGGATGGTCGGCGGCAATTGTTCCTGCGGGTCGCCGAGCGCCTTGAGAAGGCGCTGGAGACGGCCCAGGGACAGGTCAATTTTCTTCGGATGCAGGCGTGCCAGGCGCGCCAGCGCGTCATCGAGAGCTTGACGGCGCGTGCTAATGGCTGCCCCCCTCCGCCGGCACATGATCGGGCAGCGGCGGCGTGTATGAGGCGATCGAATTGCCCGGTCGTTTCATCATCACTCTCAGGATGCGAGCCAGCGTCGCAGGAATATCGCGCCGATGGACGACCTTGTCGACCATTCCCTTTTCCAGCAGGTATTCGGCGCGCTGGAAGCCTTCCGGAAGCTTCTCGCGGATGGTCTGCTCGATGACGCGCGGACCGGCGAAACCGATCAGGGCGCCGGGCTCGGCGATATGGACGTCGCCGAGCATGGCGTAGGAGGCGGTGACGCCGCCCGTTGTCGGGTCGGTGAGCACAACGATGTAGGGCAGGCCCTCCTCGCGCAGCATGTCGATGGCCAGCGTGGTGCGCGGCATCTGCATCAGCGACAGGGCGCCTTCCTGCATGCGCGCACCGCCGGCCGCGGTGAACACGATGAGCGGCGCCTTGCGGGCAATGGCGGTCTCGGCCGCCTTGATGAAGCTCTCGCCGGCGGCCATGCCGAGCGAGCCGCCCATGAAGGCGAAGTTCTGAACCAGGACAACGCAGTCGACACCGCCGATGGCGCCGTGGGCTATGGCCATGGCGTCGTCACGTCCGGTCTTCTTGCGGGCCGCGGCCAGGCGCGAGGTGTAGGGCTTGTCATCGCGGAACTTGAGCGGATCCTTGGGGACTTCCGGCAGCGCCACTTCGGTGAACTTGTCGTCGAAGGTGAACTGGAAGCGATAGGCCGGCGCGATGCGCATGTGGTGACCCGCCGGGGTCACGAACAGGCCAGCTTCCAGGTCCTTGTGGAAGACCATCTCGCCGGACTTGGGGCATTTGACCCAGAGATTGTCCGGGGTGTCGCGCTTGGAAAAGATTTTCGACATGCCCGGAGGCGTGATCTTCGAAAGCCAGTTCATCGGGGAGTCCTGATTGCTCACTTCATGCCTCCTGGCGCCGCGCGGATCGGACGGCGCTGGACAATGTCTTTACAAGCCCGGCGGCGCCGGAAACACCCCCCTCATGCATCGCGTCGACGATCGCCGAACCGACGACCACGGCGTCGGCATGGCGGGCAATGGCTTCGGCCTGCTCCGGCGATCGTACACCGAATCCGACGGCAACCGGCAGGCCGGAGGCCTTGCGCACCCGGGCCACCGCGTCGGTCACTTCGGTAACGGCCCCGGTGCCGGCGCCGGTGACGCCAGTGGTGGAGACGTAATAGACAAAACCGGAGGTGTTGCGGACCACGGTGGGCAGGCGCCTGTCGTCGGTGGTCGGGGTGGCCAAGCGGATCAGCGCGATGCCCTGGCGCTCGAGCGCGGTGCGCAGCTCGTCATCCTCTTCCGGCGGCACGTCGACACAGATCAGCCCGTCCACACCGGCCTCGCGGGCGGCCTCGGCGAAGGTCTCCCAGCCCATGTGATGGATCGGGTTGGCGTAGCCCATCAGCACGATCGGCGTGGCATCATCGGTTTCGCGCAGCTCCGCGGCCTGGGCCAGCGTGCCCTTCAGCGTCATGCCGGCGGCCAGGGCGCGCAGGGCGCTGGCCTGGATCGAGCCGCCGTCCGCCATCGGATCGGTGAATGGCATGCCGAGCTCGATGATGTCGGCGCCGGCATCGGGCAGTGCCTTGAGCAGGGCCTGGCTGTCGCCGTCACCGGCCATCATGTAGGCGACGAAACCGGCGCGGTTCTCGGAAGCAAGCTGGTCGAAACGGGTGGTCAGGCGGTTGGTCATTTACAGCTCCACACCCAGCATGCGGGCGACCTGGGGGACGTCCTTGTCGCCGCGGCCGCACATGTTCATCAGGATGACGCCGTCGGGGCCGAGCTCCCGTGCCAGGTCGCGGACACGGGCAAGGGCATGGGCCGGCTCGAGGGCGGGGATGATGCCTTCCAGCTTCGAGCAGAGCTGGAACATCTCCATCGCCTCATCATCGGTGGCGGACACGTATTCGGCGCGGCCGGCATCGTGCAGGAAAGCGTGCTCCGGGCCGATGCCGGGATAATCGAGGCCGGCAGAGATCGAGTGGGCGTCGATGATCTGGCCGTCATCATCCTGCAGGAGATAGGTCTTGTTGCCGTGCAGGATGCCCGGCTCTCCGCCCTTGAGGCTGGCGGCATGCTTGCCGCTCTCGATGCCATGGCCGGCAGCCTCGACACCGATCAGGCGCACGCTCTCGTCCTCGATGAAGGGATGGAACAGGCCCATCGCGTTGGATCCACCGCCGATGCAGGCGACGCAGGCATCGGGAAGGCGTCCGGTGCGCTCGAGCATCTGGGCCCGGGCCTCGCGACCGATGATTGACTGGAAGTCGCGGACCATGGCCGGATAGGGGTGCGGGCCGGCGACGGTGCCGATGACGTAAAACGTGTCGGACACATTGGTCACCCAGTCGCGCAGGGCCTCGTTCATCGCATCCTTGAGGGTGCCGGTGCCGGACGTTACGGGCACCACTTCGGCACCCAGCAATTTCATGCGGAAGACGTTGGGAGCCTGGCGCTCGACATCGGTGGCGCCCATGAACACGGTGCAGGGAATGCCGAAGCGGGCGGCCACGGTGGCGGTGGCGACGCCGTGCTGGCCGGCCCCGGTTTCGGCGATGATGCGGGTCTTGCCCATGCGCCGCGCCAAGAGGACCTGACCGAGGCAATTATTGATCTTGTGGCTGCCGGTATGGTTGAGCTCGTCGCGCTTGAACCAGATCCTGGCACCGCCGAATTCCTCGGTCAGGCGTTCGGCGAAATACAGCGCCGAGGGCTTGCCGACATAGTCGCGCAGGAATTCATTCATCTCGGCGATGAAGGCGCTGTCGGACTTGGCCATCTGGTAGGCCTGCTCGAGCTCCAGAATGTTGGGCATCAATGTTTCGGCGACGAAACGACCGCCGAAATCGCCAAAGCGGCCGCGGGAATCCGGCCACTGGGAGAGGGCATTCGGGCGCGGGTCTGTGGTCGCGGTCGTGCTCATGAAATCTCTCCCGTTCGGGTCGGTCGCGCCAGGGCGGCGGCGAATTCGGCGATACGCTCGGCGTCCTTGACGCCGGGCGCGCTTTCAATGCCGGAGGAAACATCGACGGCGTGTGCGCCGGACGCCTCCACGGCCTGGCGGACATTGCTGGCATCGAGCCCGCCGGACAAGAGCCAGGGTGTGCGCAGCTGCAATTGTTTCAGCAGGGCATAGTCATAGCCGTGACCGAGGCCGCCCGGGCGCTCGGCGCCGGCCGGCGGTTTGGCGTCGAAGAGCAGCATGTCGGCAACGCCGTCATAGGCTTTCGCGGCGTCGAGGTCGGCGGCCTCGGCGACGGGGAGGGCCTTGATCACGCCGCGGCGGGCATAGGGGCGGGTCTGAATGACACGCTGCGGGCTTTCCGAGCCGTGCAGCTGGATCCAGTCGGGGCGAAGGCCGTCGCGGATGCGGGCCAGCAGGTCATCGTCCGGATCCACGGTGACGGCGACGGTCTCGCTGGTCCGCGCCAGGTGGGCCAGCTCGCCGGCCAGTTGAGGCGAGACGTGCCGGGGGCTCCTCTCGAACAGCACGAAGCCGATCCAGCGGGCCCCGGCGGCTTCGGCAACAGCGATGTCGGAGCCGGTCTTCAGGCCACAGAACTTGATCTCGGTCATGGGCAGGGAGATAGCGCCTGTGCGGCGCGGGGGAAAGCGCGTTCGGGGCGGTTGAGGCAGCTATAGCAGTTACGGGGTGATGCAGGCGCGGGTGCCGGGTTTCCGGGGCGGGATTTGGAGCGGCGTTCCAGAGAGGTTTTGCAAAAACGGGGATAACTTTTTCGATATCCCCGCTCTTTGGAGAATCTTTTGGTTTGTTTTCAGTGAGTTATGATTTTCTTGCGCCGAATAATCCGCCGGGGTCTGTCCGGTGGGAGAATGGGGCATGGTCGGGAAATGGCGGTGTGGAGATGGATGGGGATCGTGGTTTCGGGTGCGGGACGGGCGGGCCGGGTGTGGCGGGCTGGCTAGCTGAGGTCCCCCGGATCCCTGCTGGCGCAGGGACCGTGGGATGACGGTGGATTGGGGGGACGGAGCGGGCACGAGGTGCGGGATGGGGACGTTCGATGCGGCAGGCATCGGGGTGAGGGGTCCCGGACTTTCGCCCCGCCTGCGCGGGGCATGCATCCGGGATGACAATTTTTGAAGTTTGGAGGGACGCGCCAAGGTGCGGAGAGGGGCATTGATCTCTTGTAAGGCAGCGGGCCTCAGAGGGTCAAAGCTGTCAAGGGCCAATAGGGCCGCTACGCGGTTGAAACCCTTGATAGCTTTGACCCTCTGAAGCGGACTCTCGGCAAGAGATGAATGGGCCGGTACGGGCGCTGGGGGCGCCCCTGTTCCTGAACGCGCGGATGGTTGCCCCGTCCTTGAGGCGGCGCGTCTTGGCGGCCAGGTCGCCTGCTGCGTCAGTCGGCTTTGGTGGGGCAGAGGATTACAGGCAACGGCATTCGCCGGGAAAACGAAGTATGGAGCTTGCCAATGAAAACGGCGCCGCCGGGAGACCGGGGCGCCGCTTCGGGTTTTGGTCCTGACGTCAGGGTTCAGGAAATTTCCGGGTGGGTCTCGCGCGAGGCGTCGACGCGTTCGCGGAGTTCCTTGCCGGTCTTGAAGAAGGGGACGTGCTTTTCCTTGACCGCGACGCTTTCGCCGGTGCGCGGATTGCGGCCGACCCGGGCGGGGCGGCGGCGCACGGAAAAGGCGCCGAAGCCGCGCAACTCGACCCGGTTGCCCTGGGCCAGCGCGTCGGTGACGCCATCGAGAATGGTGTTGACCACGCGCTCGACATCGCGGTGGTACAGGTGGGGGTTGGCTTCCGCCAGCTTGTCGATCAACTCGGATTTGATCATGCTAACCCTCCAGTTTGAATGGCTTTAAACCATACGGCCGCTGGGGCGGGCGTCAATATCTAAAGCCCCGGATGCAAAAATAAAAACGGCCGGAGCGAGGGCTCCGGCCGTTTTCACGTGTATCAGGTGGCGACGAGCAACTTAGCTCTTGTCGTCGTCACCTTCCTTTTCACGCAGGGCCGCGCCCAGGATGTCACCCAGCGACGCGCCGGCGTCGGAGGAACCATACTGCTGGACGGCTTCACGCTCTTCGGAGATCTCCAGGGCCTTGATGGACAGGGAGACACGGCGCGAGGCCTTGTCGATGTTGGTGATGCGGGCATCGACCTTGTCACCGACGGCGAAGCGCTCCGGACGCTGTTCCGCACGATCGCGGGACAGGTCGGACTTGCGGATGAAGGCCTTCATGGCGTGCTCGTCGCCGAAGGACACCTCGATGCCGCCCGAGGTGATCTCGGTCACGGTGCAGGTGACGGTGTCGTTGCGGCTGACACCGGTGGAGTCCATCGGGTCGCCGGCCAGCTGCTTGATGCCGAGGGAGACGCGCTCCTTGTCGACGTCAACGTCCAGCACCTTGGCCTGCACGGTGTCGCCCTTCTTGAACTCCTCGATCGCCTGTTCGCCAGACTTGTCCCAGGAGATGTCGGAGAGGTGAACCATGCCGTCGATTTCGCCCTCGAGACCCACGAACAGACCGAATTCGGTGATGTTCTTGATCTCGCCGGAAATCTCGGTGCCGGCCGGGTGCGTCTCGGCAAACACTTCCCACGGATTGCGCTGGGTCTGCTTGACGCCCAGGGAGATGCGGCGCTTGTCGGCGTCGACATCGAGAACCATGACCTGGACTTCCTGCGAGGTCGACAGGATCTTGCCCGGGTGGACGTTCTTCTTGGTCCAGGACATTTCGGAGACGTGGACGAGGCCTTCAACGCCCTCTTCCAGCTCAACGAAGGCACCGTATTCGGCGATATTGGTGACACGGCCCTCGAAGACGGCGCCAACCGGGTATTTCGCCGCAACGCCTTCCCACGGATCGGACATGAGCTGCTTCATGCCGAGCGAGATGCGCTGGGTTTCCTTGTTGATCTTGATGATCTGGACTTTGACGGTCTGGCCGACCTCGACCACTTCCGACGGATGGCCGACGCGCGACCAGGACATGTCGGTGACGTGCAGCAGGCCGTCAATGCCGCCGAGGTCCACGAACGCACCGTAATCGGTGATGTTCTTGACCACGCCGTCACGGGCTTCGCCCTCGGCCAGCTGGCCGACGAGCTCGGCGCGCTGCTCGGCACGGCTCTCTTCGAGAACGGCACGACGCGACACCACGATGTTGCCGCGCGGGCGGTCCATCTTGAGGATGGCGAACGGCTGTTCCTGGTTCATCAGCGGGCCGACATCGCGGACCGGGCGGATATCGACCTGGGAGCCCGGCAGGAAGGCCGAGGCGCCGCCGAGATCGACGGTGAAGCCGCCCTTGACGCGGCCGACGATGGCGCCGTTGACCGGATCCTTCTTGTCGAAGGACTTCTCGAGGCGATCCCAGCTCTCTTCGCGGCGCGCCTTGTCGCGCGACAGGATGGCATCACCGAGCGCATTCTCGATGCGCTCCAGGTAAACTTCGACTTCATCACCCACGGCCGGCACATCGCCGCCGGGACCGGTGAATTCGCGCTGCGGGATGCGGCCTTCGGTCTTGAGACCAACATCGACCACGACGACATCATTTTCGAGCGCGGTGACGGTACCTTTGATGACCTGACCTTCGGCGAGATCACGACCAGCCAGGCTGGCCTCGAGCATCGCGGCAAAATCATCGGTCGACGGGGTGAGAGTTTCTGTAGACATGTTAAAGGGTTGCTCCGGTGCGGCGGGATATCTGAAAGTGCCGCTTGGCCAAGATTGGCCTGTTGGATGTCAAACATATGGACGGGTCATGCCGGGGAGGCGCGATTGAAACCGCGCTAAGCCCTTGATCACACGTCCGGCTTTGTCGCCTTTGCCTCGGAAGTGTCACGCCTTTTGGCGGTTTTCCACAATGCGCACGGCTTCGGCGATGGCCGCGTCTATACTCAAGGATGAGGTGTCTAGCAAGGTGGCGTCGCCGGCCGGACGCATGGGGGCGTCCTCGCGCTCGGCATCGCGGGCGTCGCGTTCGTGGGTCTGGGCCAGCATGTCGTCGAACGTGATGCCCTGTCCGGCCGCGTGCAGTTCCAGCCAGCGCCGCCGGGCCCGGGTCTCGGCATCGGCGGTAACGAAGATCTTCACGTCCGCGTCCGGACAGATCACGGTGCCGATGTCGCGGCCGTCGAGAATGGCGCCGCCGGGCTGGAAGGCGAAGTCCCGCTGCACCTCGTAGAGGGCCGCGCGCACGGCCGGCAGGGCGGCGACGCGCGAGGCCATGGCGCCGGCTTCCGCGGTGCGGATGCGGGTCTCGTCAATGCCGGCCAGGTCGAGGCGACGGGCGATGCGGGCGCAGGCGGGCTCGTCGGCCGGATCGATGCCGGCATCCATGACGGCCAGGCCGGTGGCCCGGTACAGGGTCCCGGTATCGAGGTAGGGCAGGCCGAAATGTTTCGCCAGGGCGCGGGCAATGGTGCCTTTGCCGGAGGCCAGGGGGCCGTCGACAGCGATGATCATGAGACGGGCTCCAGGCGGGCGCCGAGCCCGGTCATGTCGGCCAGGAAGCCGGGATAGGACGTGGCGATCATGGCGCCGTCATCAATCTCGACGGGCTGCTGCGAGGCCAGGCCGAGCACCAGGGCGCTCATGGCCAGGCGGTGGTCGTGCCGGGTTTCGACGCGGCCGCCGCCAGGCACGCCCGTCGGGCCGCAGCCGTGAATGGTCAGGCTGTCCTCGCCCGTCTCGACGCGCACGCCATTGGCGGCCAGCAGGTCGGCGGTGCCGGTCAGGCGGTCGCTTTCCTTGGCCTTGAGCTCGGCCAGCCCGGCCAGGTGCGTGGTGCCGTTGGCAAAGGCTGCGGCGACGGCGAGCACGGGATACTCGTCGATCATCGAGGCCGCGCGCTCGGCGGGCACGTCGATGGCGGTGAGCGGGCCGGCGGTGATGTCGAGATCGAGCGTGGCCTCGCCGGCCATGCGCGGCCCCGGGCGGGCCTCGATGCGGGCCCCCATTTCGCGCAGCGTGGTCAGCAGGCCGGTGCGGGCCGGATTGTCCATCATGCCGGTCAGGCTGACCCGCGAGCCCGGGCAGACCAGCGTGGCGACAATGGCAAAGGCGGCGGAGGACGGGTCGCCCGGCACCGCGATGTCGCAGGCGCTGAGCTGTAGCGGGCCATCCAGGGAGGCGGTGAGGCTGGTGCCGGAGCGCTCGACCTGGAGCGGGGCGCCGAACAGGGCCAGCATGGTCTCGGTATGGTCGCGGGTGGCGATCGGCTCGTGGATGCGCGTCGTGCCGACCGCGCCGAGGCCGGCCAGCAGAAGCGCCGACTTGACCTGGGCGGAGGCCACCGGCGGGGTGTAGTCGATGCCGGTCAGGGAGGACGCGGCGAGATCGACCGGCAGACGGCCGTCACAAGTGTCCAGCCGGGCGCCCATGGTGGTGAGCGGGTCGGTGACGCGGCGCATGGGCCGGGCGCTCAGGCTTTCGTCACCGATGAAGCGGGCCGCGATGCCGGCACCCGCGGCGGCGCCCATGACCAGGCGCACGCCAGTGCCGGCATTGCCGAAATCGAGCGGCGCGGACGGGTTCACAAGGGCGCCGCCGGTACCGGTCACGGACCAGGCGCCGGGTCCGGTGCGCTCGATACGGGCGCCGAGGGCGGCCATGGCGGCACCTGTGCGTTTGACATCCTCGCCTTCCAGCAGTCCAGTGATCCGCGACGTGCCGCGTGCCAGACCTGCGAGAATGAAGGCGCGGTGCGAGACCGATTTGTCACCGGGCGCAGCAAGGCGACCGGACAGCGCCGCGCCGGGACGGGCCCGCAGGGGCCCTGACGGGCTGGAAGGAGTCTCGATCATGAACGGATTGGCAAGGTTTGGGGTGACATGACGGCGATCAGGTTTTGACAGAGCGCGTTGATCGTGGCAACGGGTCGCGCCGAAATTGAAAACATGGTTGTGAAGGGATGTCATGGCCAAAGCTGACCTTGGAACGAAGCGCATCTGCCCCAGCTGCAGTGCGAAATTCTATGACCTGAATCGTCGTCCGGCGCGCTGCCCGAAGTGCGAGACGGAATTCGATCCGGAAAAGGATGATGCGCGCCTGAAGCCGAAACCGATTCCAGACACGGATGAGGATGATGCGGCGACCGAGGCCAAGGCCAAGAAGCGTCCGGACGAGGACGATGATGACGGCTATGGCGACGAGGATGACGATACCCCGGAAGTCGACGTGGTCGCCCTGACCGATGATGACGACGACGATGATGATGATGACGAGAACGCCTCGGGGCTGAGCGATGACCTGCCGGACGGGTTCAGCGACAGTGATGACGAGGATGATGATGACGACGACAGCGAGGACGCCTCGGTGTTGCTCGACGATGATGAAGACGATGATCTGGGTGATTTCCCGATCGAAAAGGACGAGGATCTCTAGGCCGCTGCGGCGGGCTGCTTTTGGTGCGGAAAAGAGGCTTGATCCCGGTGAGAACCGAGACTAGGTTCCGCGCCTCTCGCCGGGGCAACACAGCCCAGCCGTCCCGGTGACCCGAGTTTCGGGGCCATAGCTCAGTTGGGAGAGCGCTTGAATGGCATTCAAGAGGTCGGCGGTTCGATTCCGCCTGGCTCCACCATCATCAAACCCCGCCGGTCGCGCCGGCGGGGTTTTTTCATGGCGTTTCGTCCAGCCCGGTCTCGCCCTTCAGGCGATTGCGCTGGCTTTCCAGGGCGTCCGGGTAGTCCGCGGTGTCGCCATATTCGAGGAAATCCTCGTAACGGCGGTGCGTCCCCTCGACCCGTTCGGCATGTTTGATGGGACACCAGTACTGCTCGGTGCGTGACGCGATCTCCGCGGTGTAGGCGATCACGCCGTTGGCGTAGGAGCAGTACAGGCAATTGAGCTTCTGAAAGGCGTTGAGATAGGGCAGGCGGTGCCGGTCGAAGACGACGTAGCGCCGCCGCGATACGCGTTGCAGTCCGTAAACCCGGAAACAGACCGACTGATAGAGGCTGACTATGATGTCGAGCAGCCCCAGCGGTGCGACCACCGCATAGATGAAGGGCGAGGTGAGGACGGCCAGGGCGCCACTGTCCATGAGGTAGCGTCGCAGGCCGATCTTCAAGGTGGCCTGGTGCGCCCGGACGCGGCGTGAAATGACCAGGCGACCGCGATGCATGCGATAGCCGAAGGCGCGGCGCCGGTCTGTCAGACGCTCCTCCAGCTTGTCTTGCAGCGCCCGGATGCGATCGCGGATTCCGTCGGTATCGCCGGTCATGCCCGTCTCCTCGGTATGCGGAGACCGGCCGGGGCTGCCCGACTCGAGGGCAGTATGCGGTCAGTCTCCAGATTAGTGCTCGAGCCACGCCGCGGCGGCGGACTCTGCGGCGGACCTCTGGGTCGCGCTGAGCCAGGCTGAGTGCTGTGCGGCCAGTCCGGCCGCGTCCGGGTGTCCGAGACGCGCGGCGGCGGTGTAGAGGGCAACGGCCTGAACCGGGTCCGGCGCGCCGACGCGGCCTTCAAGCAGGACGTCGGCAAGGGCCAGCATTGCGTAGGGGTCGCCGGCGCGGGCGCCGGTTTGCCAATGGGTCAGGGCGGCTGCGGGGTCGGCCGCTCCGGCCAGGCCTTCCATGGCGCCGATGCCCAGGATGTAGTGGGCCTCGATGAGGCGGTCGTCCCGTGTCAGCGCGGTGCGCGCGAGGCCGATGGCCCGGGCAGCATCGCTCGGGTCTGTGCCATAGAACATCAGCGCGTCGGCGAGGCTCAAATGGGCCAGGGCGCCGACGTCCGGATCTTCGAGCAATTCTTCCAGCAAGGCTCGGGCGACGGCGGTCTCGCCGTCGAAACGGAACAGGAGGAGTTCGGCGAGATTGTAGCCCGATACGCTGTCGCCGGCCTGCCAGCCAGCTTCGAAGTGCTGACGGGCGAGAGGAAGGTTTTCGGGCGTGCCAAGGCCATCGCGATGGATCAGGCCGAGCATGTAATGCGCCGCCGGGTCGCCCGCCGTGGCGGCGCGGCCAAGCCAGTCGCGTCCGGCCGCGTAGTCGGGGTTGCCGGTCTCAGGGAAGGTCAGCTGGTAGCCGCGGTCGAAGGCGCCGGGCGCCTCGGACTGGGCACGGGCCGGTGGGCTGGCACTGGCCAGGACCATGGCGGAGGCGACAAGCAGGATGCGGATCATGCTGTCACTCTTGCAGGTTTTCCGGGTGGGGCAAGGGGAGACGGGTTTTTCCGGGCCGCTGGCGCGGCCGCCCCTCATCCCCCTTCGGGACCTTCTCCCCGGTGGGGGAGAAGGGGTGGGCGGAACCAGGCCCATACACTTCAGCGTCATCCCACGGGGTCGCGCAGCGGCATCCGGGGGACCTCGGCTATCAGGTCGGCGGGAGGAGCGCGGTCGACGCGGCGGGCGGGTTGGGTGAGGTCCCCCGGATCCCGGCTGTCGCCGGGACCGTGGGATGACGGCTCAATAGAGGTCGCGCTACCGCGCTATGCGCGGAAAGAGCCATTGAGGCGAACTCTCGGCGAGAGATGAATGGGCAGGTGTGGGCGCTGGAGCGCCGCATTTTTTTACCGGGATCGTGAGGCCGTGTGCCCGCCCCTAGGCCGCGTTGCTCGCCGGTTCGGCGGCGAAGACGGCCTGGATGGCGTCGATGTCGGGGGCGGTGCGCAGGCGTTGGCGGACATCTTCGCGGCGCAGCAGGCGGGATACCCGCGCCAGCGCCTTGAGGTGTTCCGCGCCGGCGTCTTCCGGGGCGATCAGCATGAAGACGAGATCGGCCGGGCGGCCGTCAATCGACTCGAAATCGACCGGGGTGCGCAGGCGGGCGAACACGCCCACGACCCTGTCAATGCCGGGCAGGCGGGCGTGGGGAATGGCCACGCCCTGGCCGACGCCGGTCGAACCGAGGCGTTCGCGTTGCAGGATGGCATCGAAGATGTGGCGCGCCTTGAGGCCGGTCACACTCGCTGCCATTTCAGACATCGCCTGCAGGGCCTGCTTCCGGGAGGAAGCGCCCAGCTCGATGCTCACCCCGCCCTGGGGGATCAAATCCGTTAACGCCATGGTTCGACCGTGTGCTCCTAGGCTGGCTCTGAGCGTTCGGCCCGCGCCGGATCAATCCAGCCGATATGGCCGTCCGGTCGCCGGTAAACGATATTGAGGCCGCCCGATGCGGCATTGCGGAACATCAGGAAGGGCGAATCCGCCGCCTCGAGTTCGAGCGACGCCATGCCGACGGTCAGGGTGCGGAATTCGCCGGGGCGCTCCGCGATGACAATCGGTTCCGGCGCGTCACTGCCATTGACGGCGTGGCTGTCGTCCTCCCCGTCCTCGTCGACATCGTCGAGCGGGTTCTGCATGCCCTTGAGCACTACGATGGGGAATTGCTCGGCCGGGAGTTCGGCCTTGTTGTCAGTGTGGTGGTTCTTGAGTTTCCGCTTGTAGCGGCGGAGGCGCTTCTCCAGACGCTCCATTGTACTCTCGGCTGCCTTGTAGGCATCCTCGGCTTCGCCGTGGGCCTGCAGCATGACGCCCGAGGGAAGATGTACCGAACAGTCGACGCGAAAGCCGAAGCCCTCACGACTGATCGAAACATAGGCTTCTCCGGGACGGTTGAAATATTTGGATACGCCGTCCTCGACGCGACCGAGGATCTGATCCCTCAGTGCCGCCGAAACGTCGATACCCTTGCTGACCACCTGAATTTGCATGCGCTCCTTCCCGCCGGCCATACACCGGCATGTGAGGCGTTGACGTACGGTTTCGCCCTTCTCTTGGAAAGCGGGCGGAACCTAGTCGCGGGCCCGGTGCGGAGTCAATGGAAGTCTCCTAGTGCCACCGGGCGACGCGTTCGCGACGGACGTGGATTCCGCCGGGGCGCGCAGTCATGCGATCCCTAGCCAGCGCGTTTCAGAAGTCGACGACGCTGGACCGAGGAAGGGATGTTGAGCGCCTCTCGGTATTTGGCCACAGTCCGACGTGCGATTTCAATCCCTTCATCGCGCAAATGTTCCACCAGCTTGTCGTCGGACATCACCTCTTCGAGAGTTTCGTGTCCGATCAGGGACTTGATGCGGTGGCGAACAGCCTCGGCAGAATGGGCTTCCCCGCCGCCGGCGGAGGGAATGGCCGAGGTGAAGAAATATTTCAGCTCGAACATGCCGCGGGGTGTGGAAACATACTTGTTCGAGGTCACCCGGCTGACCGTGGACTCGTGCATGCCGATGGCGTCGGCCACGGTTTTCAGGTTGAGCGGGCGCAGATAGGCCACACCGTGGGCCAGGAACATGTCCTGCTGGCGGACGATCTCGCTGGCCACCTTGAGAATGGTGCGGGCACGCTGGTCGAGGCTCTTCACCAGCCAGCTGGCATTGTTGGAGCACTCGGTGATGAAGGTCTTGTCGGCCTCCGACTTGGCCGCCGCATTGATCTCGTTGGCATAGTGATTGTTGACCAGGACGCGCGGCAGGGTGTCGGTGTTGAGTTCGACGCGCCAGCTGCCATCGGGGGCCTGGCGGATGAACACGTCCGGCTCGACGGCACGCGTGGTGTCGGAGCCGAAGGCGAGGCCGGGCTTGGGTGTCAAATCGCGCAGCTCGGCGATCATCTCGTCGAGGTCTTCCGCGTCGACGCCGCAAAGCGATTGCAGGGCCGGATAGTCGTGCTTGGCCAGCAGGGCCAGATTGTCGAGCAGGGCCGCCATGGCCGGGTCGAGACGATTCTTGTCGCGCAGCTGCAGGGCCAAGCATTCGCACAGGTCGCGGGCCATCACGCCGACCGGGTCGAAGGACTGGGTCATGTCGAGCACGGCGCTGACGTGGTCGCGGTCGAGACCGAGGCGCTGCGCGATCTCGTCGAGATCGGCGCGCATGTAGCCGTCATCATCGACCATGTCGATCAGGTGGGCACCGATCAGGCGCTCGACCGGATCGGCGGTCGCGGTGGCCAGCTGGGCGTGCAGGTGTTCGGCGAGGGAAAGCTCGCGGGTGGAGTTGGCGACGACGTCATAGTCCTCGCTGGTGCCACCACCGCCGCCACCACCGCCGGAAAACTGGCTGGCACCGGCCCCGACGGCGTCGCCGGCCGGGGCGCTTTCGACGCCGGACAGGTCCGCCTTGCTGTCTTCGGTGTGCAGCACGTCGTGATCGGCATCGATGGAATCATTGGCGTCGGAGGACGGGCTGGCAAGTTCCAGCTCGCGCGGTTCGCCTTCGCCTTCCTGACGCAGTGATTCGGTCGATGATTCGCTTTCGTCGCGTTCAAGCAGGGGATTTCGTTCCAGCTCGCTTTCGACAAAGCTCGCCAGCTCGATATTCGAGAGCTGCAACAGTTTAATGGCCTGCTGGAGCTGCGGCGTCATGACCAGGGACTGGCCCTGCCGCATATCCAGTTTTTGCATCAATCCAGCCATGAAAGCCTCTGCTTGGTACGTTTCCTGCAGAGGTTAATCAGCCAAAGCTTTCTCCGAGATAAACGCGGCGCACGTCCGGGTCGGCCCGGATCTCCGCCGGCGACCCCTCGAACAGCACTTCACCCTCATGAATGATCGTTGCACGGTCAGTGATTTCAAGGGTTTCGCGGACATTATGATCGGTGATCAGAATGCCGATTCCGCGCTCCTTGAGGAAGCGGATGAGGTCGCGGATGTCGGCGATTGCCAGCGGGTCGATGCCGGCAAAAGGCTCGTCGAGGAGCATGAAGGAGGGGCGAGTCGCCAGCGCACGGGCGATTTCGACGCGCCGCCGCTCACCGCCCGACAGGGACGGGGCCGGGGCGTCGCGCAAGTGGGAAATGCGAAGCTCTTCAAGGAGTTCGTCGACCAGAGCGTGGCGTTCCTTGCGGTCCTTCTCGACCACTTCGGCGACCGCCAGCACGTTCTGGGCCACGGTCATGCCGTGAAAGATAGACTTTTCCTGTGGCAGGTAACCAATTCCCAGCCGGGCGCGCTGATACATCGGCAGGCGGGTGATATCCTCGCCATCCAGCAGGATGCGGCCGTAATCCACCTCGACCAGGCCGGTGATCATATAAAAACACGTGGTCTTGCCGGCACCGTTCGGCCCGAGCAGGCCGGCGACCTCGCCGCGTTGCAGCGACACCGAGACGCCCTTGACGACCGGGCGCTTGCGGTACGCCTTGCCAATCTGTTCGACAGTGAGCCCGGTCGGGTGCTCGGCCGCAGCCGGAGCGAATTGGGAATCGGTCAAAGCCATGTACGGACTGTCTTCCGGTTAGCGGTTGGAGGGCTGGGCGTCTTCGTCCGACCCCTGCTCGTCGGTCGCCTCGGCGCTCCGCGGCATGATCACGGAGCGGACACGCTCACCGTCGCCACTGGAACCGAATGTCGAGTTTCCGGTCACCAGATTGGTGACGAAGCGGCTACCCGTTATGACGTTCTCGCCCTGGGTGATGACAACATCGCCGGTCAGGGTGATGGTTTCCGATTCCATTTCATACTCGCCGCGATCACCGCGGGCGCGTTGTTCGGGCGTGACGTAGAGGACGTGGCCGGTGGCGACGATGCGCTCGACATTGCCCCAGGACCCGGCCGGACCGGTTCCCGTCGTGCTGCCCGCGCCGTTGAAGAATATCTCGACGCGATCGGCTTCGAGGCTTGACGTGCCCTGGAAGATCCGGACCGGTCCGAACTCCTCCGAACCAGTATAGATGACACGCCGTTCCGAGTTGAAGGCATCGAAATGGTCAGCCCGGATATCGATCGGCAGAGTGCTGTCACCGATCTGGGCACTGGCGGGTGCGCTCGACAGCGAGATAATCGCGAACAGGGCCGCAAGCGGGCCGGCGGTGCTCAAAAACCGAAGCATCATTCGCTTCCTTCCTCCAAACTCGACGTGGTGCGATCCTGGATCAGCACCGTGCGCACACTACCATCAAAACTGATGTGGTCACCGCCCTGATTGATCTCGTAGCGGTCGGCGCGGATTGATCCCATGGGGCCGGTGCCCCGCACCGGTTCATCCCCCTCGATGCGTTCCTCTCGCAGGAAAATGCGAGCGTGCTCGCTGGCGAATGAATAGCCGCTGCGCGTGCTCAGATTGACGTCGCTATTGAGCTCGAGGATCCGGTTGGGCGCGTCGTAGCGCCCGGTTTCGGCGAGGACGCGAGAGGAGTCGGTGGTGGCATTGAGCAGATCGTAATCGACGCGCGGGTGCTGCAGTTCGGTGATGCCGTCAGGGCCGTCCTGGCGACGCACGGCAAAATCCGCGGTGACCACGTAGGGGACGAGACTGGAATCGCGACCGGTAAAGCGCGGATTGGTCATGCGGATGTCCGCGCTCACCGCCTCGGTCTGCGACTGCTCGGCGCCTCGGCTGCCGAGCCAGAGCTGCACGGCGAGCAGGAGCACGATGGCGCCGGCGGCAATGGTGAAGGCCAGGCGCAGGCCCCGCACCGTGGCGGTGCGGCGCCGCGCTGCGCTCAGCGTCAGCGCACGCCGCGGCTCCCAGCGACCATGGTGCACCGGTTGCAGGCTTTCGAGGCCGGGATTGGCATAGGCGCTCATGGACACGTCGGGACTTCTTGCGGGCGGCTGTCATACAGCCGGGATGCCAGAGAAAGACCAGCCTTTGCTGACCTTTTCAAGGCAAAGACGTTCATGAATGCGCGAAAATGTCGGTCTCGGGCCAGCCGGCCAGATCGAGCTCGGCCCGCGTTGGCAGGAAGTCGAAACACGCCTGGGCGAGCTCCATGCGGCCCTCGCGTTCCAGCATTTCCGTCAGCTTTTCCCGAAGCTTGTGCAGGTGCAGCACGTCCGACGCGGCATAGTCGAGCTGGGCCTGGCTGAGCTCGGCCGCACCCCAGTCAGAGCTTTGCTGTTGCTTGTTCAGGTCAACGCCGACGAGCTCGCGGGTGACATCCTTGAGGCCGTGGCGGTCGGTATAGGTGCGCACCAGCTTGGAGGCGATCTTGGTGCAGAAGACCGGGGCCAGGGTGACGCCGAGATACTGCTTGACCATGGCGACGTCGAAACGGGCGAAGTGGAAGATCTTGATGACTTCCGGATTGGACAGCAGGGCCTTGAGGTTGGGGCAGTCGTAGCGGGTGCGGTCGAGCTGCACAACATGGGCGTCGCCATCACCGGAGGACAGCTGGACCACACACAATTTGTCACGCAACAGGGACAGGCCGAGGGTTTCGGTGTCGACGGCCACGACAGGGCCCAGATCGATATCGGCCGGCAGGTCGCCGCGGTGATAGTGCACGCTCATCTCAAACTTCCCATTGCTTTTGCCAAGAGGTCCTAACGCCGGGCGTCGGCCGGTGCAATGCGTTCAAGCTTGTCCTCGAGGGAGCGCCAGTCGTCTCGATTGAGGAATTGCGGCGGCTGGATCTCGGCCGTGGCTCCGCCTTCAATGGTGGCCTGGATGAGGGCGGCGGCGGCCTGACCGTCTTCACCGGCCAGCCAGTCGGCGCGGCGGCGCTCGATCACGGCCTCGCTGTCGGTGGCGCTGGCGGGGGTCAGGCGAAGGCCGAGCGGATCGACATTGCCGTCCCCGGCATGGCCGCCGGAGTGGATGCGGTCGAGCAATTGCTGGCCCATGTGCGGCAGGTAGTGGGAGGGCTCGTAGAAGGACGGGTGCGCCTCTGTCGTATCGGGGGCCGGGGCGTCCTGCGTGGCCAGGGGCTGGAAGCCGGAGAAATCCCACAACACGGCGCCGCTCACGTCATCGGTGCAGGTCTCTACCGGCTGGCGTTCGGAATAGCGCTCGAACAGGTCGGCGATATCGCGGCGGAAGGCGAAATAGTCCGGGGCGCGGCCGGCCTGGAACATCGCCTCTTCGCGCCAGGCATGCAGGGGGTGGATGAAGCCGATGACCTGGACGCCACTGGCGGTGACCGCGTCGAGCACACGCTCGAAATAGGCCAGGCGTTCCGGATCGTATTGATAGCCGAGATAATAGCTGTAGATGCCCCGGGCACCGCTTTCATAGCGTTGGCGTTGCCAGCCCGGCTCGTAGGTGTCGGCCCAGGGCCGGCGCGGTTCGCTGCCGGTCAGGTTGTCGGCGATCAGCTGCACCCCGGCACCGAAGGTGGAGGGCGACAGCGACACCCGGGCCCGGGCCAGCGCCGCCTGGCCGTCGGTCAGCGCGGACAGCCAGTAGGTCGCCTTGGTCTTGCCGTGCGTGCCGAACTCGTCGAGGTCGAGGCCGATGACAACGCAGCGCAGCTCTTCGTTGCGGGCGGCCAGTGCCATGGCCTGGCCGAGCTCGAAGATGTTGGTGCCGCGCATGCCGGCATTGTACAGCCCGCCCGGCCAGTTCCCGGGTTCCCGCGGGAAGCCGTCGACGGTGCGTGACGAGCCAAGCAGGATCGAGCGGTCGCCGCCCCGCGCCAGCCGGTCGGCGACGTGGACACGGCCGCCGTCCTCGAGCAGGCGGGTGTCGCGTTCGGTCAGACCGGGAATGTCAGGGGCGCGGGTGACGCCGAACGGATCGACCAGGGCGTTGAAGCTGGCAAACAGGGCGAGGCCGCCGATCAGACCGGTCAGGAAGGTCGCGGTATAGCGTTGCATCGGATCGCCCTCCCTAGAAGGTGTAGTAGATGAATTCGGACGTCTTCCAGGCGTTCAGGACGGACAGGAAGAGGAGGGCGGCGGCGGCGGTTGCCATGCCCTGACGGAAGCGCCATCGCGGACCGGGTTTGGGGCGGATCTGGGCGTCCTTGAGGCTCTGCTCGTCGATCACGTCGGCGAAGATTTCCGGTGTGTCGGGCAGCGCCCAGACGATGCCCATGCCGAACACGATCCAGGCCACCGCGTCGAGCGTGACGCCTTCCAGGCCGAGCCCGGAGAAGCCGAACATGCCGGCCAGGATGCGACCGGCCCCGGACCAGCTCTCGGCCCGGAAGAACACCCAGGCAATGGTCGTGAAGGCGAAGGTCAGGGCCACGGCGATGACGCGCCTGCGGCCGTCAAACCAGCCCTTCGGCCCCCATTTGGCCCAGTAATGGTTGACCGTCAGCCCGAGCCCGTGCAGCCCGCCCCAGATCACGAAGGTCCAGGCCGCGCCGTGCCACAGGCCGCCGAGCAGCATGGTGGTCATCAGGTTGATCGAGCGCCGGGTTTCGCCCTTCCGGTTGCCACCGAGCGGGATGTAGAGGTGGTCGCGCAGGAAATGGCTGAGCGTGATGTGCCAACGGCGCCAGAACTCGACAACCGAGGCGGATTTGTATGGCCCGTTGAAATTGATCGGCAGGCGGTAGCCGAGGCAGCGCGCCAGGCCTAGCGCCATGTCGGAATAGCCGGAGAAGTCGAAGAAGATCTGCAGCGCATAGGCCACCGCACCGACCCAGGCGAGGACCAGGCCCGGTTCGCCGCCGCGCTCGGCCATGGCGAACAGGGAGGAGGCGACCGGCTCGATGTTCTCGGCGATCAGCACTTTCTTGGCCAGGCCGACGGAGAAAATGGTCAGCCCGATGCCGAGATTGTCCCAGATGTCGTCCTTGCGCTCCTTGTCGGCAAACTGGGCCGCGATCTGGTGGTGCTGGATCAGCGGGCCGGCAACGATGTGCGGGAAGAAGGAGACGAAGAGGGTGTGCGAGGCGAGGTGTCCCGGCATCGTCTTGCGCCGCGCGATGTCGACCAGAAAGGAGATCTGCTGGAAGGAGAAGAAGGAGATGGCCAGCGGCAGGCCGACCTGCAGGATGGGCAGGTCCAGCGGGGTTACCGCGTTGATATTGCTGGTCAGGAAGCCGGCATACTTGAAGAAGCCGAGCAGGGAGAGGTTGAAGATGATGCCGATCGCCAGCCAGGGCTGATTGCCCCATCGCACCATGGCCCTTGCGACCAGGTGGTTGACCGCCACCGAGCCGAGCAGGAGAGGCAGGTTGCGCACGTCCCACCACGCGTAGAACACCAGCGAGGCGATGTTGAGCACCAGCAAGGCGGCCAGGTGTGAGACGTAGCGCCGCGTCAGATAGTAGGCTGCCAGCACGCCGGGCAGGAACAGGAACAGGAATTCGAACGAGTTGAAAAGCATTGCGCGGCGGCCCCCCGGGGAAGCGCGACGCTAGCGGCGGCAGGCTGGGGCGGCAAGGCGGGGCTGCACGCGCAGGGGTGTTGCGGCGGGTCTCAACGGCGGCAATGGCCTGGATCCGGCCGCTGCGACAAATTGCGCCTCGCATTCTTCGCCGCCGGTGGTAGGTAAAAACCCTAATGGGGGTCCGGTTATATGGAATTCGACGCGCTTATCCTGTCACGGCTGCAGTTTGCATTCGTGATTGCCTTTCACATCATTTTTCCCGCTTTCACGATCGGTCTCGCCGCCTTTCTCGCCGTCTGCGAGGGATTGTGGCTGAAGACGCGCAAGCCCGTGTTCCGGCAGCTCTACCTGCACTGGGTCAAGATCTTCGCACTGGCCTTTGCCATGGGCGTGGTGAGTGGCGTGGTGATGAGCTACCAGTTCGGCACCAATTGGAGCGTGTTCTCAGACCTGACGGGCAATGTCCTGGGGCCCTTGCTCGGGTACGAGGTGCTGACGGCCTTCTTCCTGGAAGCCAGCTTCCTCGGCGTCATGCTGTTCGGCTGGAACCGGGTTGGCGAGAAGCTGCACTTCGTGGCCACGTGCGCGGTCGCTGTCGGGACCACGATTTCCGCCTTCTGGATCCTCTCGGCCAATAGCTGGATGCAGACGCCGGACGGCTTCATCATCGACGAGACGGGACGTTTCTTTGCCACCGACTGGTGGGCCGTGATCTTCAATCCGAGTTTCCCGAGCCGTCTCGTGCACATGTTGCTGGCGGCCTACATCACCACCGCCGCCGTGATCCTGGCGGCCGGGGCCTGGCAGACCTGGCGCCGGCATGACAGCGCGGCGACGCGCTGGCAGATGCGCATGGCGGCGGGCACGCTGCTGGTGCTGATGCCGGTGCAGATCTGGGCCGGCCACTGGTCCGGCGAGGTGGCGCACCACTATCAGCCGGCCAAGGTGGCCGCGATGGAAGGCTGGTGCGACACGGCGGACGTCCAGGGCACGGTGCTGATCGCCTGGCCGGCCAGCAATGAGTGCGGGCTCGACGGCATCACCGTGCCGGGCACGTCGCCCTACCTGTTTGCCCAGGGCGAGCCGCTGCGCGGGCTCGATGACTTTGCCGCCGAGGACCTGCCACCCCTGTGGCTGACCTTCTGGAGTTTCCGGATCATGGTGGGAGCAGGCCTGGCCCTTCTGGGACTGGGTCTGTGGGGCTGTGTGCTGTGGTGGCGCGGTCGGCTCGACCGGCGCGGCCTGTTCCACCTGCTGGCCATTCCGGGCGGTACGCTCGGCTTCATCGCGGTGATTTCGGGCTGGGTCGTGGCCGAGGTCGGACGCCAGCCCTACACGGTCTACGGCGTGCTGCGCACGGCCGACAGCCTGTCGCCGGTCAGTGCCGGACAGGTGGCCATCTCGCTGCTCGTCTTCATGATCGTCTACGCCATCATCTTCACCGCTGGCAGCGTCTACATGGTGCGCATTGCCACGCGCGGTTTCGGCGACCAGCCGACGCCGGGACCGGAGCAGGCCAAGCGGGCGCCCGGTACGCCGCTGGGGTCGGTGGGTGACCCGGCCGAGTGCCCGGACGAAGGAATGACGACATGACCGAATTCCTGCCCATCGCCTGGGCCGCCCTGATTGCCATCGGGGTGCTGCTCTACGTCGCCCTGGACGGCTTCGACCTCGGGATCGGCATGCTGTCGGCACGGGCCCGCAGCGGGGCCGAGCGGGACCTGATGACGGCCACGATCGAGCCGGTCTGGGACGGTAATGAAACCTGGCTGATCATTGGCGGCGGCGGCCTGCTGGCGGCTTTCCCGCCGGCCTACGCCATTCTCATGCCGGCCTTCTACCTGCCGCTCCTCGTCATGCTGGCGGCACTGATCTTCCGCGGCGTTGCCTTCGAGTTCCGCCACAAGGCGGTGCGCCTGACCACGCGCAAGTTCTGGAATGGCGCGTTCTTCGGTGGCTCGCTGGTGGCTGCGCTGGCGCAAGGCGCGATGCTGGGCGCCTTCGTGCAGGGCGTGGCGGTCGAGGACGGGGCGTTTGCCGGCGGCGCGATGGACTGGCTGACGCCCTTCTCGCTGCTGACCGCGATCGCGGTCGCCATCGGTTATGTCCTGCTCGGCGCCTGCTGGCTCTATCTCAAGACCGAGGGCGAATTGCAGGCCCGGGCCGCCGGCTGGGGCCGGCTGGCCCTGATCGCCCTGTCGCTGTGCTTCGCCGCGGTCAGCCTGGCCATGCTGGGTATCGAGGACATCGTGGCGACGCGCTGGGGACTGTCGCTGCAGGACGGTATCGACTGGGGCCGGCTGGCCCTGCTGGCGCCGGTGCCGATCATCGGCATGGCCCTGTGCGGGCTGCTCTACTGGCGGCTGTCGCAGCCCGCCGGGCACGGGCGCTGGGCCGACACGATGCCCTTCCTGGCCGCGGTCGGCATCTTCGTGTCCGGCTATTTCGGGCTCGCCGTGTCGCTGTTTCCCTTCATCGTGCCGTTCTCGGTGACGGTGCAGGAGGCCGCGGCGCACCCGGATTCGCAGGCTTTCCTGCTGGTCGGCGCGGTCGTCATGCTGCCGGTCATCCTGGCCTATACGGCGTATGTCTACTCGCTGTTCTGGGGCAAGGTGCGCGAAGGCGAGGGCTATGCCCATGACTGAGCCCGGTGAAACGCCACGCTCGCGGCTGTCGCAATGGGCCTGGTTCATCGGCCTGATCATGGCCTCCACGGCGGTGGTGGCCACGGTCGCCTACGCACTGCGCGGCCTATTGTTCTGGGCCGGCTGACGGGCGGTCTTCCAGCGACGATCGCGAAAAGCGGGGATAACTTTCCCGAAATCCCCGCTTTTTCGCGCGTCTATTATAATGTTTTCAAAGGCTTGTAATTTTCTTGCCGGATAAAATCCGCCGGGGTCCGGTCCGCCCGCATACTGGGCAGGCTGGAGATGGTCCGGGAGAAGGCCGGATCCCCAGCGCCGGGCCTCAGCCCTCTGCGTCGGCGGTTTCCGTGGCCGCGACGCGCAGTTTTTCCGCCTCGTCCTCGGCCCGGTCCTTGGCTTCCTTGACGTAGCGCACGTGTGCCACGGCCTTGCCGTCGAGCTGGACGGCCCAGGCCTTGCCGGAGCCCTTGGGGTCAGGGCCATGGATCAGGTCGAAGCGCTGCTGGCCGCCGATCCAGCCTTCGTGATGGCCTTTCTCGGCCACTTTCCAGGCGATGACATGGGCTTTTGGCTCACCGGCCTCGGCACTCAGTTCGTCGAGCCAGTCGATCAGCTGCTGCGCGTCTGCGGCATGGTCGCCCGACAGTGCCCGCACGCAATTCTCGCGCAGCGTGGCACGCTGCGAGGCCGTCATGTCGGCGAGTTGTTCCTGGGTAAGCATCGGCAGCCTCGTTCACCGGGGCTGGATCGCCCCGCAGAGACCCATGGTCGCATGACACGGCGAAAGAGGCAAAATGTCAGCGCGGTCGGCCCGGGAAAAAGGCTGGGCGATCAGGCTCTGGCGCGGCGTCAGGGCTGGGTCACGGCCGTGCCGGGGGACTCATTGGCGGGCGTCGCGCCGACGAGATCGCGCAACAGGTCGGGGTAACGCTCGGCGTACAGACGGCCGCTCATTTCCGCGTACTCACGCGACATGTGGTGGGAGTCGAAGGAGACCGGGACGCCGCCGGGCGTCTGGGCGAGGCAGGTCTCGGCTTGCCGGTCGCGACACAGCAGCTCGATGCGGTCGACATAATGGTCGGTGCGCCGCATGAACTCCGCGAACAGGCTGTCGTTCGCGTCGTCCGCGAAATAGGTCAGGTGGTCCGCGCTCAGGCAGTTCTGCGCCGACCCCGTTTCGATGATGATGCGCGGGCAATCAATGTCGGTCTGCATGAAGCCGCCGAACGAGATCACGGCCAGGTCCGGATTGATTGCCTGCAGGTCGTCGATCAGTTGCAGCATGGTCTGCTTGTTGGCCGCGAAGGGCCGGTGGGCCGCGTAGGCGAGGATATCCATCTCGCCCAATACGGCCGGGTCGAACAGCGCATCGAGCCGAGCCTGGCAGTTGTCCCAGCCGGATACCCAGCGACCGTTTTCGCGGGTCGGGTCACACCGGTTCAGCGTTCCGAAGGAGGTGATGTTGATGTCGTCGGAATCGCCATAGCCGGCGGCCAGGAAGTTGACCGCATCGGGTTCGTGGGAATTGCCCAGGGCGAGGATCTGGACCTCGGCCTCCCGGTTGCAGACGGGCTGGCTCAGGTAACGCTCGACCCGGCACTGGAAGCGGTCACCGGAATAGCGAGCCGTCATGCCGGCCCGGATGGTCTCCGGCGTGTAGTTCAGGCTGGGATAGCGCCAGGTCCAGCCGTCGGTGGCGTAGGCGTGTATGCTGAGCGACACCACGGTCACGGTCACCAGACCGACCAGGGCAGAGCCCAGCCGGCGGTGCGAGGACACCCCGCCGCCCCAGCCGGCGCGGCTGTGGAAGCGCCGCTCGACACCGTAATGCAGGCCTGCGGCGGCGAGCAGGGTGGCGGCGGCGAGGCCGGCCATTTCAATCGGGGTCAGATCGAGCCCGGTCTCGTAGCGATAGAAGACAATGATCGGCCAGTGGACAAGATAGATCGAGTAGGAGGCGCGTCCGAGCCAGTTGCTGACCGGGTTGGCCAGGATGGCCCGGCCGACCGGCCCGCTGCCGGAGGGTGTGGCTCCGGCGATCAGCAGGGCCGCTGCGCCGAGCGTCGGGGGTACGGCGTACCAGCCCGGGAACGGGGTGTCCGCGTCGTACATCAGGATGCAGGCCATGACGGTCACCAGGCCGGCGACCAGGATGACGTCGCGCCAGGGCCCCTGCACGAGGCGCAGGGTGAGCGGTGCCTTCAACAGCACCTGGCCGACCCAGGCGCCCAGGGCGAACTGGAAGATGCGGAAGGGAAACAGGTAGAAGGCGGCCGAGCGGTCGATCTGGGCGACAACCAGGCAGAGCACGAAACTGCCCACCAGGATGACACTCAGGCTGATGCCGAGGGAGAACCAGCGGCGCAGGGCGAACACGCCCACCATCAGGGCAGGCCAGAACAGGTAGAATTGTTCTTCGACGCCCAGCGACCAGGTGTGCAGGAGGGGTTTGAGTTCGGACAGGCGATCCCAGTACCCGGCCTCCATCCAGAAATTGATGTTGGACACCCAGGCCGTCGCCGCGAGCGCCGAGCGGGCGAAGGGTTTGAAGTCGTCCGGGGTCAGGATGAAGGCGGCGAGCAGGAAGCTGGCGGCAATGGTCACGAACATGGCCGGCATCAGGCGCCGGGCGCGGCGCCAGTAGAAATCCCGGAACGAGAATTTCCCGCGCTCGACATCGCGCGCAATCAGCGTGGTGATGAGATAACCAGACACGACGAAAAACACGTCAACGCCCAGATACCCGCCCTCGAAGGCCGACAGTGTCAGGTGAAACAACAGGACCGCGACGACGGCGATGGCGCGGATACCGTCCAGGTCGGCACGATAAGTCATATGGGGGAGCTGAACTGTCGATCTAAGAGGAGGGACGAAGCGGTCATGCCAGTTTCCCCACGCGACCAGCGACGGTCAAGGCTTCTCTGCGCTCGCCGCAACGGCGCGGTCCGGCACTGCGGTTCAGGCGTTTTCGTTGAGGGTCGATGGTGCCCAGGAGAAGACTCGAACTTCCACTCCCTTGCGGGAACTGGCACCTGAAGCCAGCGCGTCTACCAATTCCGCCACCTGGGCAGGTGTCGAGGCGCGGTAGGTAAAACGGGTGGGGGGTGGTGTCAACGGGGTTGCGCGGGGCGATGCAGTGCGCGGTGCAGCTGGGGCCCGGGCGCGGGCACGCAGGAGTGCGGCGCGGGCTGCGGCAGGCGCGGCCAAGCGCATTGTGCGATGGACAGGGGCGGCGTTTTTTGGTCTATCCGGCCCCGACCCTCTTTAATCAAGGGAAGCACCATGCTGCGAGACGAGATCATCACCGTGTTCGGCGGGTCCGGCTTTGTCGGACGCCATGTGGTTCGCGCCCTGGCGCGCGACGGCTACCGGGTCCGCGTGGCCTCGCGGCGGCCGCACCTGGCGCAGGATCTGCGCGTCATGGGCGTGGTTGGCCAGGTGCAGCTGGTACAGGCCAATATCCGGGTCGAAAGCTCGGTGGCCCGCGCCGTCGAGGGCGCGTCGGCGGTGGTCAATCTGGTCGGGGTGCTCAATGAAAGCGGCCGGCAGAGCTTCACGCGCCTGCACGAGCAGGGGGCCCGCACCGTCGCCGAGGCCGCCAAGGCAGCCGGCATCACGCGCTTCGTGCAGATGTCGGCGATCGGCGCCGATGCCGACAGTGACAGCCGCTATGCCCGGTCCAAGGCGGCCGGCGAGCAGGCAGTCCGCGATGTGCTGCCGACGGCCACCATCCTGCGCCCGTCGATCATTTTCGGCACCGATGACGAGTTCTACAACCGCTTCGCCGGCATGGCGCGCTTCGCGCCGGCCCTGCCGCTGTTCGGTGGCGGCAAGACGCGTTTCCAGCCGGTGTTCGCCGGTGATGTGGGCGAGGCCGTGCTGGCCTCGATCAAGAGCGATGCGGCGCGCGGCGAGACCTACGAACTCGGCGGGCCCGGCATCTACACCTTCGAGGAGATGATGAAATTCATCCTCGAGACCACCGACCGGCCGCGCTTCCTGGTGCCGCTGCCCTGGTTCGTCGGTGCCGCGATTGCCACGGTGTCGGAAGTCGTTGGTGCGCTGCCCATCATCGAGCCGCCCCTGACGCGCGACCAGCTGACCCAGCTCAAGCGCGACAATGTCGTTGCCGATGATGCCAAGACACTGGCCGATCTGGGTGTCGAGGCGGAGACGGTGGAGTCGATCGTGCCGGGCTATCTGGCGCGCTATCGCCGCTACGGCCAGTTCCACGAGCGTTCGGAACACTGATGCCTTCGCGCGCGCTGAGCCGCACCGGCCGTGACCGGGTGGCGGCATGAGCGCGGCGGACTTCGAGATTTTCCTGGTGACCGCGCCGGGCCTGGAAAGCGTCCTGGCCGAGGAAGTGCGCGCGCTCGGCCTGGGCGAGCCCCGGCTCGAGGCGGGCGGGGTGACGATCCGCGGCAGCTGGCCCGATGTGTGGCGGGCCAATCTGTGGTCGCGCTGCGCCACGCGGGTGCTGGCCCGTATCGCCGAGTTTCCCGCCGTGCACCTGTCACAGCTCGACAAGAAGGCACGCCAGGTCGACTGGGCGGCCGTGCTGCGACCCGACGTGCCGGTGCACGTGGAGGCGTCCAGCCGGGGCTCCAAGATCTATCACCAGGGGGCGGCGGCGGAGCGCGTCGGCAAGGCGATCACCGAGACGCTGGGGGCCCCCCTGGCAGCCGGGGTGGCCGATGCGGGCATTCGCGTGCGCCTGCGTATCGAGCGCAATCTGTGCACGCTCAGCATCGACACGTCCGGCGAGTTGCTGCACCGGCGCGGCCACAAGGCGGCGGTGGCCAAGGCGCCGCTGCGCGAGACGCTGGCGGCGAGTTTCCTGCGGGCTGCGGGTTATGACGGCTCGGCGCCGGTGGTCGACCCGATGTGCGGCTCGGGAACCTTCGTGCTGGAAGCGGCTGAGATGGCGGCCGGGCTGGCACCGGGGCGCGAGCGCGGCTTTGCCTTCGAGCAGCTGGCCACGTTCGACGCGGCCGCCTGGCGGGCCCTGAAGGAGACATTGCCGGCACCGCGCGAGGCCGGCTTCACCTGTCGCGGCTCGGACCGCGATGCCGGGGCGGTGCGCATGGCGCAGGCCAATGCCGAACGCGCCGGGCTGGCCGGGCGAACCGGCTTCGAGGTGTGCGACGTGCGCCAGCTCAAGGCGCCGGACGGACCGAAGGGCTGGGTCATGATCAACCCGCCCTATGGCGCCCGCATCGGCAACAAGAGGGCGATGTTCGGCCTTTACGGGGCCCTCGGCGACACGCTGCGCCGCGAGTTTGCCGGCTGGCGCGTCGGGCTGGTGACCACCGACGCGGCGCTGGCCAGGGCCTGCCGCCTGCCCTTCGGCGCGCCGGGCCGCCCGGTAGATCATGGCGGGCTCAAGATCCGCCTGTTCCAGACCGGTCCTCTCGACCAGGGCTAGAGGCGGACCGAGCGCAGGCGCAGGGCGTTGGCGATGACCGAGACCGAAGACAGGCTCATCGCGGCAGCCGCCAGCATGGGCGAGATCAGCCAGCCGGTGAGCGGGTACAGCACGCCGGCGGCAACCGGCACGCCGATTCCGTTGTAGACCAAGGCGAAAAACAGGTTCTGACGGATATTGCGCAGGGTCGCGGTGGCCAGGCGGCGGGCCCGGACGAGCCCGGCCAGGTCCCCGCCGACCAGGGTGATGCCGGCGCTCTCGATGGCCACGTCGGCGCCGCTGCCCATGGCGATGCCGACCTCGGCGGCGGCCAGCGCCGGCGCGTCATTGACCCCGTCACCGGCCATCGCGACGCGGGCCCCGCCCGCCTGCAGCTCGGCGACTATATCGGCCTTGTCCTGCGGCAGCACGTCGGCCCGGATGTCGTCGATACCGAGACGGGTGGCGACAGCGCGGGCAGTGCGCGCATTGTCGCCGGTGGCCATGACGATGCGCAGGCCGAGTGCCTTGAGCTCTTCGAGGGCGCCGGCGGTGCCGGCCTTGACCGGGTCGGCGACGCTGACCAGGCCGGCGAGCGTGCCGTCGACGGCGACCAGCATCACCGTTTCGCCGGCGTCCCGCCTCGCATCGGCCCGGGCGCTCACGCCACCGGCCTCGATGCCGAGCCGGGCCATCAGGGCGGGATTGCCGAGCGCCACCGCCCGGCCATCGACCCGGCCGGTGACGCCCATGCCGGTCACGGCCTGGAAGTCGGTCGTGGCGCCGAGCGCGAGGTTGCGCCCGGCGGCGCCGGCAAGGATGGCGGCGGCAAGAGGATGTTCCGAGCCGCGCTCGAGGCTGGCGGCGAGGCGCAGGAGTTCGGATTCGTCCTGCCCCTTCGCAGGCTCGACGCCGACCAGGGCCGGGCGCCCCTCGGTCAGGGTGCCGGTCTTGTCGAGGATCAGCGTGTCGACGCGTGCCAGGGCTTCCAGCGCCTCGGCATCGCGCATCAGAACGCCGGCCTGGGCGCCGCGCCCGGTGGCGGTCATGACCGACATCGGGGTGGCCAGGCCGAGCGCGCAGGGACAGGCGATGATGAGCACGGTCACGGCGACAACGAGGCCGTAGGACATGGCCGGATCGGGGCCGAGCAGGGACCAGGCGATGAAGGCCAGCGCGGCCACGGCAATGACCGCCGGGACGAAGCGGCCGGCCATTATGTCGGCCATTCTCTGGATCGGGGCGCGGCTGCGCTGGGCGCTGGCGACCATGTCGACGATCTGGCTGAGCACGGTGTCGGCGCCGATGCGTCGGGCCTCGATGACCAGGGTGCCGGTGCCGTTCAGGGTGGCCCCGGTGACGCTGTCGCCGGGCGTCTTCTCGACTGGCACAGCCTCTCCGGTGAGCATCGACTCGTCGACCGCCGAGCGTCCCTCCACGACATCGCCATCGACCGGAATCTTGTCGCCGGGGCGGACCCGAAGGCGGTCGCCGAGCTGGATGTCGGCCAGGTCGACTTCGCGATCGGTGCCGTCGGGATCGACCCGCAGGGCGGTGTCCGGGGCGAGGTCGAGCAGGGCGCGGATGGCCGAGCCGGTGCGGTCGCGTGCGGCGAGTTCGAGCAATTGGCCGAGCAGGACCAGCACGATGATCACGGCGGCGGCTTCGAAATACACGCCGACCTCGCCGCCATGATGGCGGAAGGCGTCAGGGAACAGGCCGGGGGCGAGGGTGGCGACAAGGCTGAACCCATAGGCAGCGCCGACGCCCATGGCGATCAGGGTGAACATGTTGAGATGACCGCTGACCACGGAGCGGGCACCACGCACGAAGAAGGGCCAGCCGGACCAAAGGACGACCGGCGTGGCGAGGGCGAGTTCGATCCACTGGGCGGTGCGCTCACCCAGTCCATCGCGCAGCCCGGCCCAGCCCAGCATGGGTGACATGGCGAGGATCAAGAGGGGCACGGTCAGGAGCGTGCCGAGCACGAAGCGCCGGCGGAAATCGACGAATTCGGGATTGGGGCCCTCATCACCCGCGGGCACGCCCATCGGTTCGAGGGCCATGCCGCAGATCGGGCAGTCGCCGGGGCCGTCGCGAATGACTTCGGGGTGCATCGGGCAGGTGTATGTGGTGCCGGCCGGAGCATCGGCGGCGGCCTGCCGGTGGGCGCCGGAGATATAGTGGTCCGGGTCGGTGACGAACCTGTCACGGCACGAGGATGAGCAGAAGTGCCAGGTGCGGCCGTCATGCTCGGCGCTCGGCGTGTCGGCGTCGGGGGCGACCGTCATTCCGCATACAGGGTCGGTGGTCAGGCCGTGCGCGGGCGCATCGGCGGCGGGAGGTGTGCCGGAAGGGGTGTGCGTGCGGTGGCAGCAGTTCGCTCCGGACGGGCCATGCGTTGTCATTTCGGTGCTCCTATCGACCATTCCGGGACAAGGCTGGGGCTTCCAGTCACTGGAAGGTCAAGGCCCTATTTTGCCGGTCGCGAGGGCCCGGACAGGTCGTCGACGATCGGACAGTCGGGATGCTGGTCGCCATGGCAGGCCTCGACCAGGCGGGACAGGGTTTCGCGCACCGAATACAGCTCCGCCAGCTTGCGGTCGATCTCGTCGAGATGGTTGCTGGCCAGGCGGCGGACCTCGGCACTCGTGCGCTCACGGTCGTCGTAGAGCGAGAGGAGCTGGCGGCAATCATTGAGGGAAAAGCCGAGTGACCGGGCCCGCGCGATGAAGGTCAGGCGATCGATGTGGCTGGCATCATAGTCGCGGTAGCCATTGTCCGCCCGGCCGGGGCGGACCAGGCCGATGTCCTCGTAATAGCGGAGCGTCTTGGCTGGAAGTCCGGTACGGGCGGCGGCCTGTTTCACATTCATCTTGCTATCTGCTCGTGCTTCCCGGCTGGCAGCGCCAGTCTAGCAGCTTGGTCGGGTCCTGGCGCTCAGCTTTCGCGCAGCGCGTTGCGCAGGGAATCGCGCAGGGGCTGGATGAGGTATTGCAGCAGGGTGCGCTCGCCGGTGACGACGAGGACTTCCGCGGGCATGCCGGGGAGCAGGGTCAGGTCCTCGTCGATGCGCACGGCCAGGCGGTCGAGCTCTTCCATGTCGACGCGGACGCGGATGCGGAAATAGCTCTCGCCGGAGATCTCGTCGACCAGCGCGTCGGCGGACACGTCAATGACCTCGCCGGCGATGCGCGGCAGGTTGTCCTGAGGCAGGGCGGACAGGTGGACATAGGCGGCCTGGCCGCGGCTCACCAGGTCGACATCGAGCGGCGACATGCGGGCATCGATGATCAGCGCCTCGTCCATGGGCACGATATCGAGCACCGGGTCGCCGGGCCGGATGACGCCGCCGGTCGTGGTGTAGCGCAGATTGACCACGGTGCCGTCGATCGGGGCGGTGATCTCGGTGCGGCGCAGCACATCCTCGCTGGCCAGGATTTCCTCGCTGACCTCGGCCAGGCGGGCCTGCACGTCGTTGAGCTCGGTGGAGATCTCGTCGAGGCGCTGGCTGTCCATCGACAGCATCTGCACCTCGGTTTCGCCAATGGCCTGGCGCGAGCGGGCAATGGCGGCGCGATTGCCCGCCAATTGCTCCTCGATCGAGGCTTCCTCGCGTTGCAGGGCGAGCAGGCGGGGCCGGGGCGACAGGCCGCGCTCGACCAGGGAACGGGTGTCGGCAATCTCGCTCCGGATCAGCTGCTGGCGCCGGGTCTGGCTGCGGATCTGGGCCTCCAGCCCGTCGATCTCGGCTTCCAGCTGGCCGATGCGCTGTCCGAGCACGTCGCGGCGATTGCGGTGCAGTTCGGTGCGCTGGTCGAACAGGTCACGCTGGACGGTGAGGATCTCGCGCACTTCCTCGTCGGTCTCGGCGAGGGCAACGAGGTTTTCCGGAAAGCGCGGCGTGTCGTGCTGCAGCTGTTCGCTGCGCAGGCGGGCGCGCTGGGCGGCCAGCAGGTGCTGCTGGCCGAGCAGGACCTGGAAACTGGCCCGGGCCCGGGTTTCCTCGAGCGTGACCAGGATGTCGCCGCGGGCCACGGTGTCGCCGTCCCTCACCCGCAACTCCTGGATGATGCCGCCTTCGAGGTGCTGGATGGTGCGCCGATTGCCTTCCGGGCTGATCTGGCCGGCGGCCAGGGCTCCGGCCGACAGCGGAGCCATCGAGCCCCAGCCGAAGAAGACCAGGATGAAGACGGCGAGCACGGCGCTGCCGATCAGGGCGGGGCGCGCGATGTAGGAGAGGATGCCGCGTTCCGGCGCGACGGCAGGAGCCTGCATGGTCAGTCCTCCGGGCGGCGCTGGGGCACGGACCCCGGCCCCGTGGTGGTGGAGGCGGGCGCGCTCGGCGTGCCGGGTTCGTTACCCGTGGCCGCGGCCTGGCGGCTGGCGAAGCGCTGGCGTTCGGCCATCACCTTCATGACCTCGTCGCGCGTGTCCATGACTTCGACCGCCCCGTCCCTGAGCACCAGGATCTTGTCGACATTCTGGATCGCCGAGCGGCGGTGGGCGACCATGACAATGGCGGCCCCGCGCGCCTTGAGCGTGGCGATGGTGTGCAGCAGGGCCTGTTCACCCACCTGGTCAAGGTGGGCGTTGGGCTCGTCGAGCAGGACCAGGCAGGGCGATCCGAACACCGCACGGGCCAGTCCGATGCGCTGTTTCTGACCCCCGGACAAAACGTGCCCGCCCGGGCCGATGACCGTGTCATAGCCCTTCGGCAGACCCAGGATGGTCTCGTGCACATGGGCCAGCTGGGCGGCGTCCAGCACCGCCTGCGGCTCGGCCTCCTGCATGCGCGCGATATTCTCGCGCACGGTGCCGGTGAACAGTTCGACCGATTGCGGCAGATATCCGATGGCGCGGCCGATCTGTTCGTGCGGCCATTGCGTGATGTCGGCCCCGTCGAGACGGATATTGCCCTTGAAGAGCGGCATCACACCGACGATGGCGCGGCACAGGGTCGACTTGCCGGAGGCCGACGGACCGACCACGGCCAGGGCCTCGCCCGGCTCAAGCCGGAAACCGACATTGCGCAGGATGAAGTCCTCGCTCTGCGGCGGCCTCACGAAAATGCCTTCGACGGACAGCTTGCCGACCGGGTTGGGCAATTGCATCGGGGTTTCGTCGGCTGGAAACTCGCGGGTGGTGTCCTGCAGCCGCCGGTAGGCGATGCGGGCGGCGGAGAAATTCTTCCAGGCGCCAATGCCCTGTTCAACCGGGGCCAGGGCGCGGCCGAGCAGGATCGAGCCGGCGATCATGGCGCCGGCGGACAGCTCGCCGACCAGGACGAGAAGCGCGCCCAGGCCAAGAATGCCGACCTGGACACCCATGCGGATGAAGCGTGACAGGCCGGTGATCCAGCCGCCGCGCTCGGTGGCGTCCATCATGCGGTCCTGGGCGTTCTCGCTCATCCCCGACCAGCGGGCGACCAGGGCCTGGGTCATGCCCATGGCGTGGACGGTTTCATGCTGGGCGGTAATGCGTTCGGCCTCGTTGAAGGCGCCGATCGAGGCGGCATTCGCCTGCTTGAGGTCATCGCGGGTAACCCGGTCATTGATCAGGGCGATGGTGAACAGGGTCAGGGCCGCGGCCAGTCCGAGAATGCCGATCCAGGGATGCAGGATCCACATGGCAGCAATGAAGACCGGCACCCAGGGGGCGTCGAAGAAGGGGGCGATGGCCGGGCTGGCGAGGAAGCCCTGGAGCTGTTGCAGGTCGCGGATCGGCTGGGCGCCAACCGACTGGCCGGCATTCGCGGCGGCCAGGCTGGAGCGCAGGATGGGAGCGCCGAGGCGGGCCTGCAGCCAGCCGCCGATCCGCGTCAGGACGGCGGTCCGCACGGCGTCGAGAACCCCGAACACGGCCAGCGCCACGAGGGCGATCAGGGTCAGGTAGAACAGGGTCGGGCGGCTGCCGCTGGCGAGCACGCGGTCATAGACCTGCAGCATGTAGAGCGGCGACACCAGGAAGAGCAGGTTCAGGAAGAAGGAGAACACGGCCACGGCAAGGAAGCCGCGGCGGCTGTCGCGCAGGGTCTTGTCGAGCAGGGTGGCGGGCTGACGGGCGGACACGCTCATTCGGTAGGACCCGGGCCGACGGTGCCGCAGCAGGCATCGGGGCGACCTGACGTGCGTACAGATGTGAAATTGTGCTGGGGCAAGATGACGCTATACGATCAGGGAAGCTATCGCGTGATCCGGAAACTCTTTGACGCCCACTCGTCAAAGCCGGTCATTATCAACAGGGTAACATGCCGACTCCGGCGGGGGTAGCCATTCGGGTCAGGCAGGGCGGTTTCGCCGGATCGTGCCGGACATCCTGCCTAGCGCGCCACCCACACCGTTTTCAGATTGACGAATTCGCGAATGCCCTCCTGGCCGAGTTCGCGGCCATAGCCGGAGCGCTTGATGCCGCCGAAGGGGACACGGGGGTCGGAAGCCGTGGTGGAGTTGACGAAGACGCTGCCCGCTTCGATGCGTGGAGCGATCAGGTCGGCGCGGCTGGTATCGCCGGTCCACAGATTGGCCGACAGGCCGAAACTGGTGTTGTTGGCCAGCTCGACAGCCTCGTCCTCATTGTCGACCCTGAAGATGGCGGCAGCGGGTCCGAAAGTCTCCTCGCGCGCCATCGGGCTGGCGGACGGGATGTCGGTGGCGATCGTCGGGGCGTAGAAATGGCCCTTGCCCTCCACCGCGCCCCCCGGCACGACGAGGCGGGCCCCGAGCTTGTGGGACCTGGCGACCTGATCGACCAGCGTGTCGCGCAGATCCCCGCGCGCCATCGGGCCGAGCCAGGTGTTGTCGTCTTCCGGATCGCCGGGCTGGTAGCGCCGGCTGGCCTCGATGAAGGCCTCGGTGAAGGCGTCATAGACCGGGGCCTCGACGATCATGCGCTTGGCGGCGATGCAGACCTGGCCGGCATTCTTGAAGCGCGATGCCGCTGCGGCCTCGGCGGCGGCGGAAATGTCGGCATCCGACAGGACGATGAGCGGGTCCGACCCGCCCAGTTCAAGCACCGATTTCTTGAGGGCCTTGCCGGCCGCGGAGGCCACGGCCGAGCCGGCCCCCTCCGATCCGGTCAGGGCGACGCCGGCGACCCGGTCATCGGCGATGATGTCGGCCGCCTGCTCGTTTTCCAGCGGCAGGGTCGCGAGGGCTCCGGCCGGCCCGCCGGCTTCACGGAACAGCGCAATGATGTGCTGGGCGCAGCCGATGACGTTCGAGGCCGGCTTGTTGAGCACGGTGTTGCCTGCGGCCAGGGCCGGAACGCCGGCGCGCATGATCTGCCAGAACGGGTAATTCCACGGCGTCACCGAGAACAGCACACCGAGCGGGTCACACCGCAGGCGTATGTCGGCATCATCGAATTGCTGGGTTTCCGTTGCCAGCAGGGCTTCGGCATTCTCGGCGAAGTACTCGGCCAGCCAGGCGCATTTCTCGACTTCAGCGCGTCCTTCGCGCACCGGTTTGCCCATTTCGCGAGCGGCCGCGAGGGCCAGTTGATCCGTATTGGCGCGCAGTTTCTCGGCCCATTTGATGAGGACCTGGCCGCGGCCGGTGAAGCCGCGGTGCGACCATTCGGCCTGGCCGGCCACGAGACGGTCCAGCGTGGCATCGATATCGCTGTCGCGGGTGTCGGTGAACTCGGCGATGGTCTCTTCGGTGGCGGGATTGACCGAGTGATACATGGTTAGCCTCCGGGGCTGCGGGGAGTGCGAGTTGGTGGTGCAACGCGTCGCGGCTGCAATCGTTCGCAGCGCCGGACAGTAGGCGCGCCGACACTTTGCACAAAGGCTTGGTCAAAATTTAACCTTACCCGGGGTAGTTTCCATCGCATGTGGGGAAAGTCGTTGGCCGATATCGGGGCGGCTGCCCCGCACTTGGCCCGAGATGCGGGCAGGCGAGAGGAAAGCATACGTGTGACCATGCGGCTACTCAAAGCATTCCTGATTGCCGTCCTGGTCGGGGCGGGTGGGCTGGCGATCAAACCGGCGACCGCCTTCGCTCAGACCAGCGACGCTCCGAGCGATGCGTTCTCGCAAGCCATTGCCGACGCACGGGCCAGCATGATGGGCGACCCGGTTGCTGCACTCGGCCATGCCGAGCAGGCAGAAGAACTGGCCAGCTCCGGCGGCGCCGGCGAAACCTACGCCATCGAGCTGGCGACCGCCTGGTGGCTGCAAGCCGAAGCGCTGACCCGGCTGGGCCGACCGCGCGAAGCCCATCCCATTGCCGAACGGGCGCTGGCCCAGCTGGGCGCCGATCCGACCCCGACAAAGCTATACGCCGACATCCTGCTGGCCCTTGGGCGGACCGGCAAACTCACGGGCGACCATGGCGAGGCGCTGGAACAGCTCCAGCGCGCCTATGACGTCTACCGCACCATCGGCGAGGTCCGCAGCGAGGCTATCGTCCTGCAGTCAATTGGTTCGATCTACAACGACGCCCAGCAATACCAGCGGGCGGTGGAATACTATGTCGACGCGGCTGGCCGCTACAGCGACCCCTCGCTCGACCTGGCGGCGGCGAACAATCTGGGCAATGCCTACAAGGAACTCGGGCGCTATGACGACGCGCTTGCGAGCTATCTCGACGCCCGCGAGATCGCGGCGGAGATGGGCAGCACCATGCTCGAAGCCCGCATCCTCAACAATATCGGCTCGCTGCACGCCTCATTCGGTCGCTTCAATGCGGCCGACGAGGCGGTGACGGAAGCGTTTGAAGTCACCGGTGCGGAAACCACGGCCGAATGGGCCCGTTTCCTGTGGGGCGTGCGCGCCCAGGCCGCCCACGGCCGCGGCGAGAACGCCAGCGCGGTCCGCCATATCGAGCGCACCTTTGACGGCGTCGACCTGGCCACCACCCCGCAGCATTTCGCGGAATTCCACGCCCTGGCCGCAGATATCTACGAGGACCTCGGCCAGTATCGCATGGCGACGCCGCACCTGCGGGCGTTCAAGCGCCTTGAGGATGAGGGCCAGTCGGTGGCGAGTTCCGCCAACCTGGCGCTGCTCGGCGCCCAGTTCGACTTCGCCGAACAGGAATTGCAGATCGAGGCGCTGCGCGCCGAGGGTCTGGAACAGGACCTCGAATTGTCGCGCGCCAAGGCCCGCCAGCGGCTGGCGATCGCCGGCAGCCTGATCCTGCTTTGCCTGGTCGGTGTGGTGGCGGCCTTCTGGCGTCACCGGGTCGCCCAGGAACGCAACAAGATGCTGTCCCGGGCGCTGTACGAGGACGCCGAGACCGGCCTGCCCTCGCGTCAGGCCCTGGAAGTGGAAATCGACCGCACCAGCCGCACCACCGGTCGACCGGCGACGGTGACGGCGCTGGAGATCGACCGCCACGTGCACCTGGAAGGCGTGCTCGGCTTCAACAGCTTTGCTGAACTCAAGGCGCGCATGGCACAACGGATCGTCGCGGACGGTCATGCCAGCAAGGTCATGGTGATCTCGCGCGGCGTGCTGGGCGTGGTCTCCGACGCCAAGCTCGATGATGCCCGCGCTGTCGCCGAATGCATGCGCAAGTGTTTTGTCCGGCCGATCACGCTGGACGGCCTGGCGATTGACGTCGCCGTGGTTGCCGGCATTGCGCGCGAGGCGGACGCCGAGACCAGTGTGAAGAATGCCGTGATCGCCATCGGCCAGGCCCAGGAAGACCGGGCAGGCACGGCCATTTTCGACGCCAAGCGTTACGGGGACCCGTCCAAGAACCTGTCGCTGATGAGCCGCATGCTGGCGGCCACCGAGAACGGCGAAATGCAGCTGCACTACCAGCCCAAGCTCAATCTGCGGACCGGGCGTTTCGGCGCCGCCGAGGCGCTGTGCCGGTGGAGGGATCCGCGCGAAGGCTTGTTGTCACCGAATGATTTCATCCCGCTGGCCGAGGAAACCGGTCACATCCGGGCCTTCACCGAGTGGGCGCTGGAGCGGGCCGTGACGGACCAGAAATGGCTGCGCGAGCGGGGCTTCGACCTGAATATCGCGATCAATATTTCGGGAGCGCTGATCGCCGATTCCGGATTTGCCAACCTGGCGCTCGGCATTGCCAGCGAACGCGTCGGTGCGCTGACGTTCGAGATCACTGAGACGGCGATGATGAATGACCCCGAGCGGGCCATGGACAACCTGAAGAAATGGCACAAGGCGGGAATCAAGCTGGCCATTGACGACTACGGGTCAGGCTTGTCCTCGCTGGCTTACCTCAAGACCCTGCCAAGCGACGAGCTGAAGCTGGACCGGGCCTTTGTCACCCATGTCGCCAGTTCGACGCGCGACCGGATGCTGGTCAAGTCGACGGCCGACCTGGCCCACAATCTCGGTCTCGAAATGACCGCCGAGGGCGTCGAGACCGATGAGGGCCTGGCGCTGCTCAAGCTGCTCGGCTGTGACTGGGCCCAGGGTTACGCCCTGTCCCGTGCCCTGCCGGTCGACGAGCTGGCCAAATTCCTGGCGGAAATGCAGGTCCATGCGGCCCTCGACGATGCCAGCCGCAAGCACGGGCTGAGCTGATCCGGACTAGAGCGACTGGGCCTCGTCGACATTGATGGCGGTGCCGGTCATCGAGGCCGAGCCCGGGCCGGTCAGCAGGTCGAAGGCACCGTCCAGCGCGGATATGTCCATCAAGCGTCGGCGCGGGAAGCGGGTCACCTGGCGCTGACCGGCTTCGGTGGCAAACCAGTCGGCATTGATCTCGGTTTCGATATAGCCCGGACACAGGGCGTTGACGGCGAGGCCGTGGCGCGCCCACTCCAGGGCGAGACTGCGCGTCAGCGAGACGACAGCCGCCTTGGAGGCGCAATAGACCGACAGGCCCGGCAGGGCTTTTTCGGCGGCGATCGAGGCGATGTTGAGGATGCGCGCCTGGCCGCCCTCGGCGCTGCCATTGGCAAACATGCGGCGGGCGGCCGCCTGGCAGCCGAAAAACACGGCCCGCACATTGAGGCCGAAGGTCTGGTCGAAATCGCCGGGAGTGAGCTCGAGGGCTGAACCTTCGCCGCCGCGTCCGGCATTGTTGATCATGATCGAGACGGGCCCGAGCTCGCTCTCGACCCGGTCGAGTGCCGGCTCGAGGGCGCCGGCGTCCTGCAGGTCGATTTCCACGGCCAGGGCCCTGTGGCCGTCAGCGGCCAGATCCTTGGCCAGGCTGTCCAGCCGGTCCCGGCGGCGCGCCAGCAGGGCAATCGCGGCCCCGCGGCTGGCGAGTCGGCGGGCGAAATGCGCGCCCAACCCGCTCGAGGCACCGGTAATAACGGCCGTCTGGCCCTGCAGGTCACGTGTCATCCGCAATCCCCCCAATCTCGTGGACCCGCACACAGTAAAGACCCCGGCGGTTTTCACCACCGGGGTCCCCATGCTGCGCCATGCAGTATGGCCGTCCCGTCAGGCGATGGTGCGGGTCGTGGTGTAGTACTGGTCGATGGTGGACCGGAATGTCGTGTCGGCAAAGTCCGGCCAATTGTCCTTGTCGAAGCCCGGGGCTTCTTTCAGGCGCTCTTTCTCGACATTGAGCACGATGCGCTCATTCTTGCGGTCCACGGTCATCTCGGTCAGCGGAATGGCGAACAGCTTGTCGCCCAGACCGAGGAAGCCGCCGAAGGACAGGACGGCGTATTCCACGCGCGCCGAGTTGGGATCGATCATCAGTTCCTCGATGTGGCCGAGGTCGTCGCCGTCTGTGGACACGACCTTGTCACCGGTCAGCGAGCCTGCGGAGAGAAGATAGCTTGCCATGTCTTGGAACTCCTTGCTTCGTCTTGGGGGGATGCAATCAGCTGACTGCCCCCAATCAACGCCGGGATGCCTCAGCTTGTTCCGTTTCGTCCTGGTGGAACCAGCGGGGCTGCTGTCCCGTTGCCAAGGGGCCATTCAACCGAGGAGAACGTGATGAACAAGGATGAGCTCAAAGGCCAATGGAAACAGGTCTCCGGTGAGGCCAAGAAGCAATGGGGCAAGCTCACCGACGACGACATGACCCAGGTCGACGGGCAGAAGGACAAGCTCGTCGGCAAGGTCCAGGAACGCTACGGCAAGTCCAGGGACGAGGCCGAGAAGGAAGTCGACAACTGGATGAGCTCGAACTGATCGACGGTCGGTCCGTGCGGCATCAGTGAGGGCGGCCCCCGGAGGGGCCGCCCTTCTCGTGCGCGTGAAGGGTCGTCTTGTGCAGCTCGTCAGCGGTCGCCGCCTCGTGCTTGCGTGTGCCCCGCGCCGCCAGGCCCTTCAGCATCTGCACGACGACGAGAACGATGAGCGCGGCGCCGGTGACCAGGTAGGCCAGCCAGTACAGGCCCATGCCGGTCGCCAGTCCGGCGGCGCCCGAGAGCCAGAGGCTGGCACCCGTGGTCAGGCCTCTCACATCGCCCTTGCTGATGATGATGGTGCCTGCGGCCAGGAAGGCGACACCCGAGGTCAGGGCCTCGACCACCCGCACCGGGTCGACGCCAAGCGACGGATTCCCGTCGACCGCCCGGTGCACCATTTCGAATGTGAGGATGGTGAACAGGCAGGCCGCCAGGGCGACCAGCATGTGCGTTCGCAGACCCGCCGGCCGCTCGCGCATCTCGCGGTCGACACCGATGAGGGCACCGCAGGCGAGCGCGGCAAGCAAGCGCGCCGAGGCTTCCAGCGGGGTCAGGGAAGCGGCGGAAAAACCGAGATCGACAGCGAGGTCCTGCATGCAAGTATCGGGGTCATGACGCCGTCAGGCCTGACACCGCAGGGGGTGGGCGTGTCAGATCGTGCGGGACGCGTCGCACGGGCCGGCCTGGACGGTTCGGGTCAGGGCGATGAAGCGGACGCAATCGGCCGACACGGTGCGCATCGTTTCCGGCCGGGCATAGCCCCACCAGTCTTCCTCGACCAGGCGCACCGAGACGGCATTGCCGTCGCTATCGTAATTGATCCCGGCCAGGTGGCCGATCCGGCGGTCATCCTCGGTTACCACATCGGCGCCGATCAGGCGCGCAGCGGCAATATTGGTGATCGGCTGGGGCTGAAGCGCCGGCAGGGTTTCGGGGCTGTTGGCGGCAGGAATGGCGTCCGGATTCACCACGAGATCGCCTTCGGTGCGGCTGTAGCGCACGGCGTCGGCGGGCAGGGTGGCGCGCTGGACGTCGCCAAAGGTGGCGCTGAATTCGTTACCGGCCCCGACGCGGAAGGTGATGGCAACCGGCTGGCCGTCGCGGGACAGGTGGACCTGTTCCAGGAAGGCCGGCTCGCTGCCGAAATCCACACGGGCCCGGACGATCCGGTCCACATCGACCTGATGGATCGAGTCCGCCGCGTTGAAGCGGGTCAGCGCCTGTTCGCGCGCCTCCACGGGGTCGAGGTTGGGGGTCGTGAAGGCGGCCACCATGCCGCCGATCACGGCCGCCTGGGCGGTCACGAAAAACAGGCGCTTGGCAGCGCTCTTATAGGCCGGGTTTTGAGTTGTCTGGGTCATGTCCAAGCAACGTGCGGTCCGGTGACCGGTTCCGCCCGTCCTGCGGAAAAGTGAACATTGTGCATCCCATCCTACCACAGGTAGGCTGGGCTTCCGGAATAAACGGAGGTCCGAGATGGCAGCGGAAGACCGCACGGAACTGGCGGAGCAGCGCACGAACTGGGCCGAGGACCGCACCGTGCTGGCCAATGAGCGAACCTTTGCTGGCTGGATGCGGACCGGATTTGCCAGTGTCGGCATCGGCCTTGCCATCCAGGCCATTTTCAGTCGCGTCGAACCGCTGTGGATGGCCAAGTCTGTGGCCACGGCGTTTTTCGTGGTGGCGATCGCCGTGTTCATTGCCTCCTATCTGAAGGCAAACGCTGTTCTGGAACGGCTGGACTCGCACACGGCCCGCCCTGTCAAGCGGACCGGCATGCGATTGCTGTGCGGAATGGTGACCCTGGCAACGCTGGCGCTGATCGTGTTCTTCTGGTCGTTCAGCGCCGACGCCGAGGCGGCCCGGCTATAGAGGCGGGGCCGGCCGGGTCAGAATGCGGATGATGCTGGCCACGAGGTTCGGCTTGGTAGCCAGGAGGGCACCGAAGCCGGTGAGGACGCCGAGGGTCTGCCACGGATTGGCCCGCAGCGAGGCTTCGAGAATCTCGACCGGGGCCTTGAAGGCGGCCATGCCCATGCCCGCCGTGTTGGCCGGCGGGGTTCCCGTAGCGACCGACAGCAGGGTGCGGCGCCGCACCAGAATGAAAATCGCGGCGAGCGAGGCGAGCAGCAGATAGGCAAGTGCCACGCCGAGGCTGGCGACCCACGCCGGATAGTGCAGGGCAAGCGCCGACCAGCCCGCATGGGTGCCGAATACGAGGGCAACCAGCGGGCCGGTCAGCGCGATGACGTAGAGTAAAATCGTCATGCGTCAGGATCAGCGACGCAGCAGCATGGCACCGATGAAACCGAGGCCGAGAGCCGCACCGCAGGCGTAGAGCGGGTTCTTGGAAATATAGCCGCGCAGCTCTTCCTCGTACTCCTCGGCCGCCTTGACCGTCTTGTCCGCCACCTTGCCGGTGCGCTCGACCTGGTGTTCGGCCGTCTGCTGGGCAATGGTCGCCAGATTGGCGAACAGGGCGTCGACGTCCTGGCGCAGTTCGGTAATGTCGGACTTCACGTCTTTCATGGTCACTTCCGTGGGTTGCTTGGCTTGAGCCATCTTTTCCTCCTGGGGATGATGTCAAACTGGGATTGGGGTTCGCGGGCCGGCTCAGCGCTGACGGGGCGCGTGAGCCCGGCGAGGACGCAGCAGGCTGGCGAGTCCGGTGCCGGCAATAACCAGCAGGGCGGCGGCGAACAGCGGCAGGGCCTGACCGGGCAGGGCGAGCATGCCCACCATCGCGGTCACGAGTATTGCGAAGATCAGTCCCGGCATCGGTTCACCCCTCGGCTTGCACGTGTCAGTGGACTCAACGCGCGCCACCGGCTTGGGTTCCGTCGCGATAGCGCGGGCCGGCACCGATGGTGGAGAGGATGCGGCCGAGACGCCCGGGGGCGACACGGCCAAGCGCGCTCATCGAGGCATGTACCCAGGCATGGCGCCGACGTCGCGCGCGCACGATCCGGCGCAGGCGGGCGCTGACCATGAGCAGGAGGGTCAGGCCGGAAGCGGCGACGACGAGGCCCAGGGGAATCGGGGTCGGCGTCATGGCCAGCCCGATGGCCAGCAGGGTCGTTCCGCTCAACCAGCCCATCATGCGGGCCCGGGCATAGCCGTTCAGGGGCGTGCTCATCGTCATGCATCTCCGGCAGGGCAGCCAACCGAGTGGCTGCCATCCTCCAAGCAACGACGAGAAGGAGGCGGGGTTCCCGCCCCATTCGGGGCCATTTCGGGGCAATGCGGCAATGCTCTGACGGGTCAGAGACAGGCGCGAACACAAAAAGACCCGGCGCATAACGCCGGGCCTTTCCGTTGCTTCGTACTCTACGACCTTAAAGGGTCGTCGTTCGCCTAGTCGCGAACCATCAGGACAACAGTCCGACGGTTGAGCGGCTCACGAACACCGTCCGGGGTCTCGACCGCCGGGCGGGTTTCACCGTAGGCCTCGATGCTGATCGTGCTGGCCGGAACGCCGAGGCGAACCAGTTCGTCACGAACCGCGCGGGCACGGCGCTCGGACAGGCCGACATTGTAGCTGGCCGAACCGGACCGGTCAGCGTGACCTTCCAGATTGACGCGAACCACGTCGCAGTCGCCGCTCATGCTTTCGTTGGCGGCCTGCGAAATCACCTGGCGAGCCTGGTCGGTCAGGTTCGAGCGGTCCCACTCGAAATAGACCGGGAACTCCACGTCATTGCACTCAGCCGGGGGCGGAGGCGGCGGCGGAGGAGGCGGCGGCGGAGGCGGCGGGGGCGGAGGCGGCGGAGGCGGCGGGGGCGGCGGCGGCGCTGCAAAGGCGTAGCGCAGGCCGATCCAGGCCTCGTGACCGGCCAGCGCATCCACGCTGACGTCACCGAAATCGGTGTCGGATGCCGAGAAGTAACGGTACTCGGTGTCCAGCGTCCACTGCTCGGTCAGCTCCCAGCCCACGCCGGCCATGACCTGCCACATCAGCGGATTGTCATCGTCCTGGACGAGGTAGTAGTCGGCAGGGGTCGGAGCGGGCGGCATGGTGCCGGCGCGCCAACCGGCCAGCGTGCCACCGACTTCACCGGTACCGACACCCACGCCGACATACGGGTGGTAATTGCCGTCCGGATTGAAGTCGAAGATGGCGTTCGCCATCACCGACCACATCTGGAAATCGCTGAGGCTGTCCTCGAAATTGCCGACCGCACCGGTATCGGTGTAGCGGTGGGCGAGTTCGCCTTCGAGGCGGAAACCGTTGCCGTAGTCATAGCCGAGAGACACACTCTCACGCCAATTCGACTTGCCCTGGATTTCTCCATTGAGGGCTCCGGAAACGTCAGTGTCACCCGGTGCGCCATAGCCTACGGCGCCACGGGCATACCATCCCTCCTGGGCACTGGCAGCGCCAGTGAGCGCGGTGCTGGCACACAGCGCAAGGGTCAAGGCAGTCCATCGTGTCATGATTATCCCCTGATACGAACTAGTGGGGGCTCAACGCGGGGGTTTGCGGTATGGTTCCGGCGCGGTTCCACCGGGTTGTGATTGTCTTTTCGAGTGTTGCAAAAAAGTCGCGGGCCGGGGCGGCTTTCCTTTCGCGTCCAGACCTGATTGGTTGAACGAAAGCCTTTCCGAGCAAGGAGATGAGACATGAAAACGCGCGCTGCCGTGGCTTTTGAAGCCGGACGTCCCCTCGAGATCGTCGACGTCGACCTTGAAGGGCCGCGAGCCGGCGAGGTCCTGGTCGAGATCAAGGCGACCGGGATCTGCCACACCGACGAGTTCACCCGTTCGGGCGCCGATCCGGAAGGCGCCTTCCCGGCCATTCTCGGACACGAGGGCGCGGGCGTAGTGGTCGAGGTCGGGCCGGGCGTGACGTCGCTGGCACCGGGCGACCATGTCATCCCGCTGTACACGGCCGAGTGCCGCGAGTGCGAGTACTGCCTCAATCCGAAAACCAATCTGTGCCAGAAGGTGCGCGCCACGCAGGGGCAGGGCGTCATGCCGGACGGCACGTCGCGGTTTTCCTACAAGGGCGAGAAGATCCTGCACTACATGGGCTGCTCGACCTTCTCGAACTATACCGTTCTGCCCGAGATTGCGCTCGCCAAGGTGCGCAAGGACGCGCCCTTCGACAAGATCTGCTATATCGGCTGCGGCGTGACCACCGGCATTGGTGCGGTGATGTTCACGGCCAAGGTGGAACCCAATTCCACCGCCGTCGTGTTCGGGCTCGGCGGTATCGGGCTCAACGTCATCCAGGGGCTGAAGCTGATCGGCGCGCGCCAGATCGTCGGCGTCGACATCAACCCGGCCCGCGAAGGCATGGCGCGCCAGTTCGGCATGACAGATTTCGTCAACCCGAAGGACCACAAGGACCTGGTCGGACACCTGGTCGAGCTGACCGGAGGCGGGGCGGACTACTCGTTCGAGTGTATCGGCAATGTCGAGGTCATGCGGGCGGCGCTGGAGTGCTGTCACAAGGGCTGGGGCGAGAGCGTCATCATCGGCGTCGCCCCGGCAGGCGCCGAGATCCAGACCCGTCCCTTCCAGCTGGTCACCGGCCGTGTCTGGCGCGGCTCGGCCTTCGGCGGAGCGAGGGGCCGCACCGACGTGCCGAAGATCGTCGACATGTACATGGAGGGCCGCATCGACATCGACAGCCTGATCACCCACAAGCTCAAGCTTGAGGACATCAATGAGGGCTTCGACCTGATGCACAGGGGGGAGAGCATCCGGAGCGTGGTGGAGTATTGATGTGGTCGGCGGCCGCGCCACGGGATCTGGCGGGGCCGCCGAATTGAATGCGGTCGTCAGTCGCCCAGCACGCTCTCCACTTCGACCAGGCGGATATCGTGCATCTGGTCGAGATAGGCTTCGAAGTAGGCCTTGTGGGACGCGCCGACGATGACCAGGACGCGACCGCCCGGGTCGTTGCCGGCGGCCTCGATCACATTGGCTGCCATGCGCAGGCCGCGCGCCTGCCACCAGGCCAGATAGGCCCGGGCCGCACCGTCCAGGTCCTCGGCCGCGGCGACGGCGGCAAAGTCCTTCTCGATCGAAAAGGTCTGGTAATCCTCTCCGTTGAGGAAAAGGTAGCCGTCGCGAATCCGCTCCGGGCTGCCGAGAAAGGTGGGTCGCAGGGCGTCATACTCGGCCTCGTGCGGGTGAGCCGTGGCCCAGACCCTCTGGATGACGGCACTGATCTCCTCGGGTGAGCGGATGTAGACGAAGTCAGCGGAGTGGTCGTCCATGGCGGCCAGCAGGTCATGGTCGAGGCGCCGCGCCAGTTCGACCCCGATCAGCTGGTTCTCGTTGCGCCAGGATTGCATGGCATCGAGTTCGGTGGCGAGCGCTTCGCCAACGCCATCGCCGGCCATCCTCTGATCCGCAGTCAGGTAGCTCCATTGCAGGGCGGCCGACCAGGTCTCGCCGGCGCCGTAGAGCAGGGCGGCGAAGCGCCGACGCTCGGCGGCTGTGGGCTCGTCCGGAAACGTGGCCAGCATTTCCTCGACCGCGGCGGCGGCTTCCGGCTGGGTCATGCCCAGGGTTTCCAGGGCGAGGCCCGGATCGCGGCAGTATTGTTCGGCCAGGCCGGTATAGATGTCGGCGAAGCGGCGCAGCTCGTCGCAGGTCCGTCCGCCAATCGCCTCGATGGCGATGATGTCGGGAGCAAAGTGTTCCAGCCGTTCCAGAACGAGTGACAAATGAGCCGGATCAAAGGCCTGCTCCGGCAATTGGGACAAATGCGTCGTGCCCAGCACGAGGACTTCGGTCGCTCCGCCGCCGAGCTGGCGCTGAACGCCGGCAAAGTCGATTGTCGGTCGCGGCACGTCGCGGTCGAAATCGAGCGTCTGCCCGGCTTCGGCCGACGGTGCAGTGTCCTGACGGGCTGCGGCGGGAGCCGTCATTGCGCATGCCAGGCCGAGCAGTGCTGCGGCAAGCGCGCTGTGTTGCAGCGCGGTGTGTCGAATTATCATGTTCATCCCCATTGTCGGCCCCCCGACAGGTCGCCAGACTGGCATTGCAATCGGGCGGTGGCTCCTCCAGTCGCCGGACCGACCTCGCCGGCGGCCTGCCTGATCCGGACGACACAGTATTGGAGCAATCCCCTTGACCCTCAAGCACATCTCTTCCTGGACCTCCTTCGGCGGCACCCTTTCGGTGCACGAGCATGACAGCGAGGCCTGCAAGGTGCCGATGCGGTTTGCCGTGTTCGCGCCGCCGCAGGCGCTGGGCGAGCGGGTGCCGGTGCTGTGGTATCTGTCGGGCCTGACCTGCGACTGGTCCAACGTGATGGAGAAATCCGGGCTGCAGCGCATGGCCTCGAAGCTGGGTGTGATGGTGGTGGCGCCGGACACCTCGCCGCGCGGCGAGGGCGTGGCCGATGACGAGGCCTATGATCTGGGCCAGGGCGCCGGCTTCTACCTGACCGCCACCGAGGCGCCGTGGGCCGAGCATTACGCGATGGACCGCTATATCGCCGCGGAGCTGCCGGAAGTGGTGGCCGAGCATTTCCCGGCCGACATGTCGCGGCAGGGGATTTTCGGGCATTCGATGGGCGGGCATGGCGCCCTGACACTGCATCTCAAGCATCCGGGGCGCTACAAGTCGTGCTCGGCCTTCGCACCGATCGTGGCGCCGATGCAGGTGCCGTGGGGGCAGAAGGCGTTCCAAGCCTATCTCGGACCCGACCGCGAGGCGTGGCGCGAATACGATGCCTGCGAGCTGGTCGGCCAGCGCGCCAGCGATGCCACCATCCTGATCGACCAGGGCGAGGATGACACCTTCCTGGCCGAGCAATTGCGACCGGACCTGTTCGAGGCAGCGTGCCGCAAGTCGGGACAGGCGCTCCGGGTGCGCCGGCATGCCGGCTATGACCATTCCTACTATTTCATCGCCAGCTTCATGGGCGATCATCTGCGCCATCACGCCGAGGCGCTGGGGCTCTAGGGCTTGGCCCCGTCAGGCGGCGCCCTTGAGGCGGTCGCGCAGCTCCTCGAAGCGGACCGGCCGGCCGAAATGCCAGCCCTGCAGGTATTCGTAGCCCAGAAGGCGCAGCATGTTGGCCTGGCTGGAGGTTTCCACGCCCTCGGCGACAATGTCGAGATCCAGCGCGTCGCCGAGCAGGGCGAGCGCCTGCAGCATCTTGTTGGGCCCGTCGCCCTGGCCGATGGCGGCGACAAAGCTCTTGTCGATCTTGATCTTGTTGAAGGGCAGGCTGTGCAGGTAGCCCATCGATGAGAAACCCGTGCCGAAATCGTCGAGGTTGACCCCGAATCCGGCCTCGTGGAGCTCATGCAGGCGGGCGGCCGCGCGATCGAAATCCTCGACCAGGACGGCTTCGGTGAGCTCGAGCTCGATCTGGCCCGGGCGCATGCCGTGGCGGTTCAGCGCGGCGCTGTAGCGGCGGCACAGGTCCGGGTCGTTGAGCTGGGTCGGCGACAGGTTCACCGACACGGTGAAGTCGTCCGTCGGGCCGATCTCCTTGCACACCGAGGCAATGACGAAATCCCCGAGGAGGCGGATCAGCTGCGAGCGTTCGGCGACCGGTATGAACTCGTCGGGTGGCACCTGGCCGCGCACCGGGTGGGTCCAGCGCAGCAGTGCTTCCAGGGATGACACCTTGCCATCGCGGGCCCGCGTGATCGGCTGGTAGACGACATGGAACTGACCGGCCTTGAGCCCGGCTTCCATGTCGCGCTCGAGGGCCTGCAACTCGGCCTGCTCGACGCCCAGGCTGGCGTCATAGCAGAGCGGCTCGTCAAGCTGGTTGGCCTTGGCCCGGTACATGGCCAGGTCGGCATCATGGACGAGCTGCGCGAAGGTCTTGGTCGCGCCGGGTCGTGACCAGGCGATACCGATGGCGGCGCCGATCTCGAAGTCCTGGCCTTCAAAGCCGAAGCTGGGAACCAGGCTGACCCGAAGGGTGCGGGCAATGTCGAGGGCCTTGCCGGCCTGCGCCTCGCCAATCAGAAGGCAGGCGAATTCATCGCCGCCGACGCGGGCCAGGTGGACGTCCTCGCCAATGGCCTTGCGGAAGCGTTGCGCGACGTCGCG
>NZ_JBTLRI010000001.1:707601-791178 GCF_054482675.1 Maricaulis sp. CAU 1757 | reverse complement strand
CCCCCCCCCCCCCCCCCCCCCCACGACCTGGTCGCCGGCCCGGTGGCCAAGCTTGTCATTGACCGCCTTGAAGCCGTTGAGGTCGATGTAGATGACGGCGGCTTCGCCATTGTCGGCGGCGGCGCTGGCCGCGTCACTGCTCAGATAGTCGGTAAAGGCCTGGCGATTGGGCAGGCCGGTCAGGCTGTCAGTGCCGGCGGCGCGCAGGGCAATCTGTTCGTTCTTCTCGGCCTGCCGGGCCAGGCGGCCCGCCTTGCGGATGATCAACTGGGCCCCGAAGAAGATCACCACGATGTAGCCGAGCAGGGGCAGCAAGGCGAGGCGCAGCAGGTCGAGGCCGGGACGCGAGGCGGTGAAACTGACATGGGCGATCTGGTGGCCGCCGGCATCAAGCAGCGGAACGCTGTGGCCCGAGGCCGCGTGCTCATCGGAGTGCATGGCCAGCTCGTTGAGCAGGAAACGTTCTTCCAGCAGGTTGAAGAAGCCCTGGTCGACGCGGGTGCCGACTATCAGGACGGGTTCGGTCTCCGGCGCGATCAATGAACGGTCCTCGTGCGCTCCGAGCGTGGTGAAGGAGGTCAGGAAGATCTGCCCGTCGATTTCCATGGCATGAGAGGCGACATGTTCGCCCTGGTCCCACGCCCGCCGCAGATTGGCGCGGATGGCAGAGATCTCATCGGCGCCAAACAGGTTGCTGCGCGGCTTGCTGCCGGTTTCACGAAGCCAGCCATAGACGAAATCATCGGTCGCGTTGATCGCGCCCATATAGTCGAACCCGCCGTGGGCGTTGAATGAGGAACCGAAGACCTCGCTCATCAGCTCCAGGTTCTTGGTCTCGACCATGTAGCGGTTTTCGTTCCACCAGCCGTAATCCGTGGCCCAGGCATTATTCTGGGAGACCGTTGCATCAATGCCAGCCGACAGCAGGACGCGGTCCGTCCGTTCGGCGTTGCGGTTGAGCGCGCCGACGAAGAAATAGATGGTCAGGACGGACGCGATCAGGGTGATCAGCGCCACCACATTGACATACGTCCCAAGTTTGCTGTCGAGCGATCGACCCATGCTGCTCCACCCGGTTTATCGAACCGGGCGAAACCTTGCCGCAAGAAGGTAAACCGGTTGTCAGCGCGGCTGCGGATTTTCCGTCGGGTTTTCATACATGAACTGGCCGACATCGATGCGACCGGCGTCAAAGCCGGCTTCGCAATAGGCCAGGTAGTAGCGCCAGATCCGGTCAAACCGATCGTCGAAGCCGAGTTCGCGGATGCGCGGCCAGGCGGCGCGGTAGGCATGATGCCAGCGCTCGAGGGTGCGAGCATAGCTGTGACCGAACATGTCGTGTCCGCGGCTCGCCAGTCCGGCATTCTCGGCGAGTTTACCAAGGCCTTCCACGGTGGGCAGCATGCCGCCGGGGAACACGTATTTCTGGATGAAGTCGACGCGGCGCCGGTATTCCTCGAACACGTCCTCGCGGATGGTGATGATCTGCAGGCCGGCGCGACCACCCGGTTTCAGGCAAGTCTTGAGCTGGTCGAAATAGACCGGCCAGTGGGCCTGGCCGACGGCCTCGAACATCTCGATCGAGGCGATGGCATCGAACTGCTCATCGACATCGCGATAGTCCTGCAGGCGTAGGTCAGCGTGATCGGCAAGGCCGGCCTTTCCGAGGCGTTCGCGGGCAAAGGCGAGCTGCTCGCGGGACAGGGTCAGACCGGTGACATGGCAGCCGAATTCGCGGATGGCGATTTCCGCGAAGCCACCCCAGCCGCAGCCGATTTCCAGTACCCGGTCGCCGGGCTTGAGCTCGAGGCGCTCGCACAATTGACGGTATTTGCGCGCCTGGGCATCGGCGAGGCTTTCCTGTTCCCCGGCAAACACGGCCGAGGAATAGGTCATCGAGGGGTCGAGCCACTGGCGGTAGAAATCATTTCCCAGGTCATAGTGGAAGGCGATGTTGCGGCGGCTTCCGCGCTTGGTGTTGGCGTTCAACCAGTGCTGGAGCTGGGCCACGATCCGGCTCGGGGCCCAGGCCCGGCTCGGGGGTTTCACGGTGTCCAGCTCGGTGGCGAGAGCGCCCAGCAGGGTGCGCAGGTCGCTGGTCTCCCACTCCTCGTTGAGAAAGCCCTCGGCAAAGCCCAGCACGCCGCTCGAGGCAATGCGCAGGAGCCCGTTCCACTTGAGGATCTGCCAGTCGACCATGCGCGGGGCGTCCGACGGGCCGCAGACGAAGCGGTGGCCTCGCGGCAGCGTGATGTCGATGCGCAGGGTTTCCACATGGGCCAGCGCGGCGCGGATGTAACGGGCAGCCAGGCGCTCGAGCACGGTCGGTCGCGGGCCGCCTGAACGACGGGCTGTCGTGGCCGAATAGCTGTCCATCACGATCTCCTCAAATCGGTATCGCGCGTCCCCCGACGCGGTGAAAACGTCCTCAATCCCTTCAGGCGCAAGCGGATGGCCTCTACCAGTATAGCACCAACAATGCCGAGTGTGTTCAAGGGATAACGAATATTGGTCCGGGCCAATGCCCCGGTTGTGAGCGTCTCGCGCCGGGCGGTGTGAACGGCGCTCAGCGTTCGTACACCGTCGCGCACCAGCTGGATCGACAACCGGTAGCGGGTCTCGTCGAAGTCGAGGCGAAAATGGTAGACGCCGTCGACCGGATTGAAGGGCGAGACAAAGAAGCCCTTGGGGCAGCTGAAGCGGTGCGAGGGGGCGTCCGGGTCGGTGATGCGGAACGGGTAGGCGCAGCGTCCGCCGTGGAAATTATTGACCTCGAACAGGACGCCGACGAGGGCGTCGGCCCTGTCGAAGGCGAAATACACCGAAATCGGGTTGAAGATCAGGCCGAGCACGCGCGGCGCGGCAAGAACCTGGATGCGGCCGAGCGATGCCGTCACACCCACACTTTCGAGATGCGCCGTGACCCAGTCGCGCAGCTGGCCATCGCCGCGTCCGTGATCGCGGGCATGCACCGAGACCAGGTTGAAACGGTCGAATGACAGCAGCCGGTTCGCGGCATTGGCCCGCTCCGGCCCGTCAATGTCGGTGAGAAGCGAGAACATGCCGTAGCGCAGGGAATGATGCTTCGGCGCCTGCCGCGTGTGGCCCACCTGACCCGGGTATATCGAGGCCGGAAGCGGGGTCATTCAGCGGCGAGCTCCGCAGCTTGCCTGTCGCCGCGATCCGGGCGCGGCAGAGCGACACGGTCGGTCATGCCCGGTTCGGTCCACGGGCGGGCCGGGGCCCCCAGCGCCTCGGCGACGGCGAGACCGGCCTGCAGCCCGTCCTCGTGGAAACCCGAGCCGAGCCATGCTCCGCTATACCAGACTCCGCCGCGGCCCTGGATGTCGGGGATCAGGTTCTGGGCCTTCAGCGCGGCTTGGTCGAACACGGGGTGGTCATAGCTGTCGGTGCGCAGGATGGTTTCACTGGCCGGAGGGGTTTCCGGGTTCAGGGTGACGAAAACCGGCGTGTCGGTGTCGAGCGGCTGCAGCCGGTTCATCCAGTAGGTCAGGCTGATATTGCGATCCGTACCCGCGGCGCGGCGCTCCAGATAGTTCCAGCTCGCCCAGGCCCCGCGACGGCGCGGCATGAAACGGGTGTCGGTGTGCAGGACGGCCAGGTTCGGGCGGTAGCGTATCGAGCCCAGGAGCCGGGTCTCCTCGGTGTCCGGCTGCGCCAGGAGGGCCAGGGCCTGGTCACTGTGGCAGGCGAGGACGACTTCATCATAGTCATGTGTGGCACCGTCCATGGTGCGCACCACCGGGCCGGATGCCGGGCGCTCGATGGCGGTCACCGCCATTCCCGTCTCCACCCGACCGACAAAGACGTCACGCAAGGCCGAGACATAGCGTTTCGAGCCACCGCGCACGGTGCGCCAGAGCGGGCGGTCGGTGAGCTGCAACAGCCCGTGATTGGTGAAGAAGTCGAAGAATGCCTGGGCCGGGTAGTGGCGCATCTGTTCGACCGGGGAGGACCAGATGGCGGCGCACATCGGCAGGATGTGGTCTTCCCGGAACGTCGAGGAATAGCCCTCGGCCGCGAGGAAGTCGTCGAGCGTGCGGTCATCATGCGCCGGGCCGGACCGGGCGTGGCGCTGCAGGCGCAGGATGTCGGAAATCATGCGCCACATGCGCGGACGCATGACGTTGCGCTTCTGGGCGAACAGGCCCTGCGGGTTTGAGGAATACTCGAAGCCGCCATCGTCGATGGAGGCGGCGAAAGACATGTCGCTCTCAGCGGTTTCAACGCCGAGATATTCCAGCATGGCCGTGAAATTGGGATAGTTGCGCGGGTTGTAGACGATGAAGCCGGTATCGACATCGACAGTCTGGTCGCCGATTTTGGCGCTCGCCGTGTGAGCATGGCCACCGAGGCGGTTGTCGACTTCATACAGTGTGACGTCGTGCGCGAGGGACAGGCGCCAGGCCGCAGACAGGCCGGCAATGCCGGATCCGACGACAGCAATCTTGCGAGGCGAGGAGTGGGACATCGGTCTTCCGCAATTGCAGGCCGGAGAGCGGCCCTGGTGTTCTCGCTACGCCGGGCTGTGCATTTCGGATCACTTATTTATATTCGCGGTTTGCGTTCTGTGTGCATGTTTGGGTGATCCGGGCCGGTACGGCGTTCGTAATCCCGGTTATGTACGCTGCTGAACGTCATACCGTGCGTCCGACCGACGCCTTGCCTGCGAACCCGAGAAGGGGGCGAATGACGCAGTTATCGACACCCGCGTCTGCGGACAGCGATGCTCAGCGCGACTGGCTGGCCCGCGTGGGTGCAGAGCGCGACCGTGCGGCATTCCGGATGCTGTTCGACCACTTCGCGCCGCGCATACGGGCTTTTCTGGTGTCTCGCCGCGTGCCGCCGAGCCAAGCCGACGACATGACACAGGACGTTTTGCTGGCGGTCTGGCGCCGGGCGGAGAGCTATGACCCGGCCAAGGCGGCCCCGTCGACCTGGGTGTTCACGATCGCGAGGAACGTCCACATCGACCAGTTTCGCAAGGCCAAGCGCGAGCAGCGCCTTGATGATCACGGTGAGGACCTCAAGCCCGAGGCCCCGCCGGCAGCCGAAGAATTGTACGAACGCTCCGAAGCGGCGGCCGGGGTTGCCCGCGCCCTGGTCGAGCTGCCGCCCGACCAACGCAGCGTTCTGGAAATGGCCTTCCGTGAAGGCCAATCGCACAGTGATATCGCGGCCAGGCTGGGGTTGCCGCTGGGAACCGTGAAATCGCGCATCCGGCTTGCCATGCGCAAACTCAAAGTGACTCTGGGAGATTCCCAATGACCCAACGTGGCCATGTTCTCGACGACAACTGGTACCTTGATTATGCCAGCGGCGCCCTGCCGGGCGAGGCCTACAGAGTGCTGGTGGAAAGCCATGCCGAATTGTCCCCGCCGGCGCGCGACCGTCTGACCGCGCTGGAGGCGATCGGCGGCGAATTGCTGGACACCTGCGTGTCCGACGAGTGCGGCGCCGAAGCTCTGTCTTTCAGTGCCGATGATGTCCTGGCGCGCGAAGGCGATGCCGTCGCTCCGACCGTGACCCGGGCGGACGTGGAAGCCTTGTCGAAGGATGGCGAAGTGCTGCCCGGCGCGCTGAAGGATTTCATGGCGCGGCACGACCTGCGGCTCAAATGGAGCTATCTCGGCCCCGGCATGCGCAAGGCTGTGCTGTGGCGCGGCGAGAATGGCGAGCATTTGTGGCTGCTGAAGGCGCGCGGCGGAGTGTCGATCCCGCAGCATGGGCACAACGGTTCCGAACTGACCCTGGTGCTCAAGGGCAGTTTCTGGGACGGCGATCAGCAATACCTGCCGGGCGATGTCGAAGAAGCGCATGGCGGGGTTGAGCATGACATCGTGATTGACCCGAGCGAGGAGTGCATCTGCCTTGCCCTGACCGAGGGGCGATTGCGTTTCGAGAATCCGATCCTGCGGGCATTCCAGCTGTTTACCGGGCTTTAGCGGCATCAAGCTTGCCTTGTCCCGGCGGTTCAGGCTTTGATGGGTTAACCTTGTTTTCCATGGTCCGGAGCCCGGCATGTCGGAATGGCAGCAACAGCCTGAAATCAACGACGCGATTGTCGATGGATTGATCGGTGCTGTTGGTGCGGATGTGTTCCGCTCCATGACCGAGCAGTTCGCCGACGACCTGTGCAGTCTTGCCAGCAAGTATGAGCAGGCGCGGGCCGGCGGTGACCGGGCGGAGGCCCAATCGGCGGCTCATGCGCTCAAGGGGGCTGCCGCCAATATCGGACTGCAGCGGGTAAGTGCGCTGGCGACCCATCTGGAAGCCGGCGACATGCACGCGGCCGACCAGCTCAAACCGGTGCTGGACCAATCGCTGCAGCGTTTGCGCGAGCGGTCCTAGCCGGTCCTCGGCCCGGGGGGCAAGACGTGCAGTGGACATCCAAAAACCTCGAAGACGTGCTCCGGATCGAATTGTCCGGCATGCTGACCTTTGACGATCATGAACGGTTCAGGGGCGTGCTCGACGCCGTACGCGACACACCGTGTGCCACGATCCGGATGGACCTGTCCGGCGTGAGCGGGATCGACAGCGCCGGCATCGGCATGTTGCTGCTGGCCCAGGACCGGGCTGGCAAATCGCACAGGCACCTGACCCTGACCGGGGTGCGCGGCGCGGTCCGTGAAATTGTCGATCTGTCACAGATCGACCAGATCATCGATGTCGAGTGATCAGGCAATGCCCTTCGCGCCGCACGAGCTGAGTGATGCGGCCATTCTCGTGGTCGAGGACGTGGCCGCCTCGCGCCAGTTGATTGGCGCCATTCTCGGCGCTGCCGGCTTTACCAATATCCGGTATGCATGCGATGGCGAGGAAGCGCTGGAGAAGGCCTTCAGCCGCCTGCCCGATCTCATCATCCTGGACATCCGGATGCCGGGAATTGACGGCTATGAGGTGTGCAGGCAGGTGCGGGCGCGTGGGCTCGACATGCCGATCCTGGTGCAGACCGGCATGCAGCAGCCAGAGGAGCGGGTCGAGGCGTTCCGCGCCGGGGCGTCCGACATCGTCGCCAAGCCGCTCTATGCCGGCGAGCTTGTGTCGCGGGTCCAGCTGCATCTCGAGCAACGCCGACTGGTTGCCCAGCTGACCCACTGGCGGGCCCGCATGGAAGACGAGTTGCGCATGGCCGAGGGCATGCAGCTCAGCCTGCTGCCCGATCCCGTCCAGGTGGCCGCGCTGGCGCGAGGCTGCGGAGTACGGCTGGACACGCATTATGCGGCCTCGAACCGGCTCGGTGGTGATCTGTGGCAAGCCTTCGACCTTGGTGACCGGCGCTTCGCCATCCTGCTGGTGGACCTGTCCGGGCATGGCGTGACCGCGGCGCTCAACGCCTTCCGCCTTCACACGGTCAGCCGCACCCTGACCGAGGCGCGCGACGAGCCTGGCCTGTGGCTGGAACAGCTCAACCGGGAGATGGCGGCTGTCCTGCCCGTGGCGCATTTCGCCACCGGCTTCTATGGCGTCTTTGATGGCAATACAGGGCAGTTGCGCTTCGCCTCGGCCGGAGCGCCGCCACCGCTGGTCATGCGCGGCAACGGTGCCTGGGAAACGCTGGATACGCGGGGCCTCCTGCTCGGGTGCCGCTCCGAGGCGCGCTATGAAACCCGCCAGCTCGAGCTGGCCCGCAATGACCGGCTTTTCCTCTACAGCGATGCCTTGCTCGAGGACTTCTCCGCCCCGGACCGGAACCGAACGCCGGCGGAGCTCGCCGGTTGGCTGGCGGCGTCGGCGGACAGTGCATTGCCCGGCCTGTGCCGGCATATTGCTGCCCGTGCGGCCGAGGGGCGCACGGCCGGACTGCAGGACGATCTCACGCTGATCGCGATGGAGGTCGGTGTGACCGAAGACGAGGCGGTCGAACCGGCGCCGCTCCGGTCACCGGTCCCGGCCGCGGCGGCGGGAGCGGCGGCGGATGCGGGGCCGATCGGCCAGGGGCCGACCGGCTGGTTTTCGTTTTACACGCTGGACCAGGCGAGCGATCTTTCGGCGCGCGTTGCGCGCGGTTGCCCGCAGCCGGAACGGGTGGCGTTGGGCCTGCTGGAACTGCTGGTCAATGCCATCGAGCACGGCAACCTGGCGATCGGCGGAGTGCGCAAGCAGGAATTGCTGAGCCGCGGTGTCTGGCGGGACGAAATCGAGCGCCGACTGCGAGACCCGCAATACGCCGATCGGCGAGCCTGGCTGGAAGTGCGCCGCAATGCGGACGAAACCGTGTTCGTGGTGCGCGATGAAGGAGCCGGCTTTGACCATGCCGCCGAACTGGCCAGGGCGGACCGGGGGCAGTATCGCGGGCGGGGCTTGCGGCTGGCCCGGGACCTGTGTTTCAGCGCGCTCTGTTTTTGTGACCAGGGGCGCTGCGTGGAGGCCCGGGTGGCGCACCGGTGAATGCTGGACGGGCCCAGGCCGGAACCGGAAATCTCAATGTTCAGCTAGGGTTCACGCTTTTTTTGCAGTACTATCGGGGACAGCCCACCAGAAAGGTTTGCAGGTCGTGAGCCGGGCGGGGAACAGGGGGAAGACACATGCAACGTATTCTAACCGCAACAGTCATCGCGATGGCTGCCGCCGCGAGCCCCGCGCTCGCCCAGGACTACTCGGCCCAGCCGAACTACGGCAGCGCCAACCTGTCGAGCGGCTTCACGCCGGACCCGTACACGGTGCGCATAACTTCGGGCGGTGACCGCTCGGCCCAGAATATTTCATCGTCCTGCCGGGGCTGGATTTCCAACGCGCCGGACTTCTCCCTGCAATACAATGCCGGCAACATGTTCGACCTGACCATCGCCGCGCAGTCGCAGGAAGACACCACGCTGGTCGTCAATGGTCCCAATGGCGAGTGGTATTGCGACGATGACAGCGGTGACGGGCTCAACCCGATGCTGACCTTCGGTGGTCCGCGGTCAGGCCGCTATGACATCTGGGTCGGCTCCTATTCGCAGGGCGTTTATGCCGACAGCGTATTGTCGATCTCCGAACTCGGCGCCGTCGGCAATGGTGGCGGCGGCGGCGGCTCGTATGGCCGGATCGACTGGAACCTGCCGGCCGCCTACGGCTCGGCCAACCTGCGGGCCGGTTTCCAGCCGGATCCCTACCGCGTCAATATCACATCGGGTGGTAGCCATCGCGCCAGCGAAGTGCGTTCCGGCTGCGCCGGCTGGGTGGCGGCCGCTCCGGATTTCGAGCTGAGCTACCAGGCAGGTGGCAGCTTGCCGCTGATCATTTCAGCCGCCTCCGGTTCGGACACAACGCTGCTGGTCAACGATCCGAGCGGCAATTGGCATTGTGATGATGATGGCGGCAATTCCGGTCTCAATCCGGCACTGACCTTCCACAACCCGCAAGCCGGCACCTATGACATCTGGATCGGCTCATACAGCCAGGGTGAGAACGCCAGTGCCTCGCTCTCGATCTCCGAACTCTACAGCGAATAGACCGAGCATTCAGTAACCCCAGACAACACCGCCCGGCTGGCCGCCGGGCGGTGTTCGCGTGTCGGCTTGTCGATGCCGCGGCCGGGCAGGGATCGCGGGCGCGGGTTTTTCGGGAGAGGCCGGTTTGTCGCCTGTTGCGCATATCTTGCACGCCGCGAAAGCTTGGCGCCTCTTCTCAGCAAACTTTTTTCCTGTCGCGCGCTTCGGGGCAAAATTATTGCGATCAGTCTAACCCGGCCCAGCTTGTGCGCCTGCGAAGTCTGTGCTGCACTGGCGAAATAAGGAGTGGCCGAGGAGCGCCGATTGCTGAGATTCGTGGACATCGACCAGGCCTATCCGGAAAAGCGGCCGGAGCGTGAGCGACGTCAGGATTTCAGGGAGATCTATCGCGAATTCACGACCGATGCGGCGACCGAACAGGCCGCGCGATGCTCGCAGTGCGGCGTTCCGTTCTGCCAGTCGGGCTGCCCCCTCCAGAACAATATCCCCGACTGGCTGATGCTGGCCGGGGAGGGCCGCCTCGAGGAAGCCTATGCCGCGTCAGCAGCGACCTCCACGATGCCGGAAATCTGTGGCCGTATCTGCCCGCAGGACCGTCTGTGCGAGGGGGCCTGCGTGGTCGAGAAATCCAAGCATGGCGCCGTGACCATCGGCGCGGTGGAGCAATACATCACGGATACGGCCTGGACGCGGGGCTGGGTAGAACCGCTGCAGGTTGCTCCCGAGCGCGGTCAGAGCGTCGCCATTGTCGGTTCGGGTCCGGCCGGGCTGGCGGCAGCCGAGCGGCTGCGCGAAAGCGGCTTCTCGGTCACCGTGTATGAGCGCTCGGACCGGGCGGGCGGCTTGCTGATGTACGGCATTCCCGGGTTCAAGCTGGAAAAGTCCGTCGTCCAGCGCCGTCTCGACCGCCTGGCCGAGGGCGGCGTTGCCTTCAGACTGGGTTTCGAGGTGGGGCGGGATGCCAGTCTGGACACGATCCGGGCCGATTATCATGCAGTCCTGCTGGCCACCGGTGTCTACCGGGCCCGCCAGCTGACCTGCCCCGGCGCGGGCGAGGCTGTCGTGCCTGCCCTGGACTACCTGACCCGGTCCAATCGCGACGATCTCGGCGACCGACCTGCCGGGGATGACAGGCTCAATGCACGCGGCAAGCGCGTCGTCGTGGTGGGCGGTGGGGACACCGCCATGGACTGCGTCAGGACGGCGGTCCGCCAGGGCGCGACGTCCGTCACCTGCCTGTACCGCCGAGACAGGGCCAACATGCCCGGCTCGGCGCGGGAGGTGAAGCATGCCGAGGAAGAGGGGGTCGTGTTCGAATGGCTGTCCGCACCGGCCGCGGTCCTCACCGGGGATCGGGGAATCACCGCGGTGCGAGTGCAGGGCATGCGACTCGGCGCGCCTGACCTGACGGGACGCCGGACGCCCGAAGCGGATCCCGGCAAGAGCTGGGATGTCGGCGCCGACATGGTGATCTCGGCCCTCGGATTCAGCGCGGAGAACCTGCCGGTCCTGTTCGACGCCCCGGAGCTTTCGGTGCACCCGGACGGGCGGGTGGAGACCGACGTCGATACCCGCATGGCCAGTCTCGACGGCGTGTTTGTTGCCGGTGACCTGCACCGAGGCGCATCGCTGGTCGTGTGGGCCATCAAGGACGGGCTCGACGCGGCGCGCTCGATAGAGACTTATCTGGACAATCGGCTGCGTGTCCTCGGTGCGGCCGAATGACGGGGCAGGCCTGGTCCGAGGACGCCCATCGGCAGGGGCTCGAAACGCTGGTCCGCGCGGGGCTGACAGACCCGCGAGACGAGCGCGATGCCTGCGGGGTGGGCCTGATCGCCGACCTCAAGGGGCGCGCTCGTCGCGATGTCGTGGAACTGGCTATCGATGCCCTGAAATCGGTCTGGCATCGCGGCGCGGTCGATGCCGACGGTCTGACCGGTGACGGTGCCGGCCTGCGCGTCGGGGTGGCACAGGACTTCTTCAAGCAGGCCGTATCGCGGACCGGCCACGAGCCCGAGCGCGGCGATGTCATTGTCGGCATGGTCTTCCTGCCGCGGACCGATTTCGCGGCCCGCGAGCGGGCCCGGGCCATCATCGAGGCGGAGATCCTGCGCGAGGGCTTTGCCTTTTACGGCTGGCGGCAGCCGCCCATCGACACTGCGGTGCTGGGCGACAAGGCGCGCGCCACGCTGCCGGAGATCGAACAGGTGCTGTTCCGTGATCCGCGCGGGCGCGACAATGAGGCGGTCGAGCGGGTGCTCTACCTGGTGCGCCGGCGCATCGAGAGGCGGGCGCGCGAAGAAAGCCTGCGCGAGCTCTATGTGTGCTCGCTGTCGTCACGCGACATCATCTACAAGGGCCTGTTCCGGGCCCAGGATATCGACGGCTTCTACCGCGACCTGAGATCACCGGATTTCATTTCGCCCTTTGCCATCTTCCACCAGCGCTATTCCACCAACACCTTCCCGGAATGGCGCCTGGCCCAGCCCTTCCGCATGCTGGCGCACAACGGCGAGATCAACACGATCCGCGGCAATATCAACTGGATGCGCAGCCATGAAGTGCATATTGCCGAGACCGCCTTTGCCGATGCTCAAGCCGATGTGAAACCGGTCATCCAGCCCGGTGCCTCGGACAGTGCGGCGCTTGACCAGGCATTCGAGATCCTGGTCCGGGCCGGTCGGTCTGCCCCGATGACCAAAACCCTGCTCATCCCGGAGGCCTGGTCCAAGCGGGCCGATGTCATGCCGTCAGGCTGGAGCCGGATGTACGAGTACTGCAATGCGGTGATGGAGCCGTGGGACGGGCCGGCCGCGATCACCGCGTTTGACGGGCGCTGGGCCATCGCCGGCCTCGATCGCAACGGCTTGCGGCCGATGCGCTATGCCCTGACCGATGACGACCTCTTTGTCGCCGGCTCGGAAACCGGCATGGCGCCGGTCGAGCCGGCGACGGTGACCGAACGCGGGTCGATCACGCCGGGCCGCCTGATTGCCCTCGACATGGTCGAGGGCAAATTCTATCGCGAGCAGGACATCCTCGACGAGCTTTCCGAGCAGCATCCCTACGCCCGCTGGCTGGGCGAGATGGAGGACCTGGAAAGCGTGGTCGGGCCGGGACCGGAGGAACAGCTCTTCACCGACGACGAGCGGGCCCGGCGACAGGCCGCTTCGGGCTTCACCTTCGAAAGCATCGAACTGATCATCAAGGCGATGGCGGAGGATGGCAAGGAGGCGGTGGGGTCGATGGGCGACGACGCGCCGCTGGCTGTGCTCTCGGAGCATTATCGGCCATTGTCGCACTTCTTCCGACAGAATTTCTCCCAGGTGACCAACCCGCCGATCGACCCCTTGCGCGAAGGCCGGGTGATGGGACTGAAAACGCGGTTCCGCAATCTCGGCAATATTCTCGGTCAGGGCGAGGTGCGGGCCAGCGTTCTGGTGCTGGACAGCCCGATCCTGACCAATGGCAGTTACGAGCGCTGGCGGACCCATATGGGCGGCGCGGTCAAGGAGGTCGACTGCCTGCTGCCCGTCGCCGCCTGCACCGGTGACGGCTTGACTCTGGGTGCGGCTATCGATCGCGTGATCAGCGAGTGCGTCAATGCGGTGCGCGATGGCGCTGCCCATCTGGTGCTGACCGATCACCGCCAGGACGCCGAGCGGGCGGCCCTGCCAATGGTCCTGGTTGCCGGGGCCGTGCACTCGACGCTGACCCGCGAAGGCCTGCGCAATTTCTGCTCGCTGAATGTGCGCGCCGGCGAGTGCTTCGATGCCCATTACGCGGCTGTGCTTATTGGTCTCGGTGCGACCACGGTGAACCCATATCTGGCGTTCGACACGGTGACCTCCGGGCGCGACGCGGTGGGGGGCGAAGCCTGGGCGCGCGAACGGGCAGGCCGGTTGAAGTCGGCGCTCGACGGCGGACTGCTCAAGATCCTCTCCAAGATGGGGATCTCGATCATTTCGTCCTATCGCGGCGGCTGCAATTTCGAAGTGCTCGGCCTGTCCCGCGCGCTGGTCGAGGCGTACCTGCCCGGCGTGGTCAGCCGATTGTCCGGGATCGGCCTTGCCGGCCTGGAAGCCCGGTCGCTGGATTTGCACCGCCAATCCTGGCGCGGGGCGCCCAGACTGCCCGTCGGCGGCTTCTACCGCCAGCGCGCCAGCGGCGACCGGCACGCCCTCAGCGCGCCGGTGATCAGCGCGCTGCAGGCCGCCGTGCGCGACAATGACGCGACAGCCTGGCAGGCCTATGGCAAGGCGATCCGGGAGCAGGGGCCGATCCAGTTGCGCGACCTGCTCGAGATGGCGCCGGCGGGGCCGGCAGTGGATATCAACCGGGTCGAGTCGATCAATGGCATCCGCCGCCGGTTCGTGACGCCCGGCATGTCTCTGGGAGCCCTGTCGCCGGAAGCGCATGGTGCTCTCAATGTCGCCATGAACCGGATCGGGGCGAAATCGGTCTCGGGTGAAGGCGGTGAGGACCCGGCGCGCTACCGGCCACTGCCCAATGGCGACAACATGAATTCCGCGGTCAAGCAGATCGCCTCGGGGCGTTTTGGGGTGACGGCCGAGTATCTCAACCAGTGCCGCGAGATCGAAATCAAGGTGGCGCAGGGCGCCAAGCCCGGCGAGGGCGGGCAATTGCCTGGGTTCAAGGTCACTGATTTCATCGCCAGGATGCGGCTGGCGACGCCCGGCGTGAGCCTGATTTCCCCACCGCCGCACCACGATATCTACTCGATCGAGGACCTGGCCCAGCTGATCTATGATCTCAAGCAGATCAACCCGGTGGCCCGGGTCGGCGTCAAGCTGGTGGCGGCGGCGGGCGTGGGCGCCGTGGCGGCAGGCGTGGCCAAGGCGAATGCCGACATCATCAACATTTCGGGTTCGGTCGGCGGCACCGGAGCGGCCGCCCTGTCCTCGATCAAGTTTGCCGGCGGGCCGCTCGAACTGGGCCTCGCCGAAGCGCACCAGATGCTTTCGCTCAACGGGTTGCGCGAGCGCGTCACCCTGCGCGCCGATGGCGGTATCCGGACCGGTCGCGACATCGTCGTGGCCGCGATGCTGGGGGCCGAGGAATTCGGGGTCGGCACCGCCTCGCTGATCGCGCTGGGCTGCCTCATGGTGCGGCAATGCCATTCCAATACCTGCCCGGTCGGTGTGTGCACGCAGGATGATGACCTGCGCGCCCGGTTCGGGGGCGCGCCGGACCATGTCGTCAACCTGATGACCTTCCTGGCCCAGGACGTGCGCGAAATCGTGGCGGGCCTCGGCGCGACTTCGCTTGAAGACGTGATCGGCCGGGCAGACCTGCTGCACCAGGTCTCGCGCGGATCGCTGGCGCTCGACGATCTGGACCTGTCCGTCATCATGTCACGGGCCGATGCCGCGGACCGCCCCGCCCGCTCCACCCGCACCCTGCGCAATGACGTGGCTCCGCCGCTGGACGCGCAGATCATTCACGATGCCGCGCCGGCCTTTGATCGCGGCGAAAAGATGCTGCTCGATTACGGGGTCAGCAACACCGACCGGGCGGTGGGCACGCGAACATCGTCGGAAATCATCACCCGCTTCGGACCGGACGGGCTTGGCCCCGATCATCTGACCCTGCGCCTGCGCGGATCGGCCGGCCAGTCGCTCGGGGCGTTTGCTGCCCGGGGGCTGCGCATCGAGATCGATGGCGATGCCAATGACTATGTCGGCAAGGGGCTATCCGGTGCCAGCATCATCGTGAGGCCCTATGGCGGCGCCAGCCAAGCCAACGAGACGCATGCCATTATCGGCAATACCTGCCTTTACGGTGCCACGTCGGGCCGCCTGCTGGCGGCGGGCCGCGCCGGCCAGCGCTTCGGCGTGCGCAATTCGGGGGCCGACACGGTGATCGAGGGCTGTGGTGCCAATGGCTGCGAATACATGACCGGCGGCACCGCGGTGATCCTCGGCCCGGTTGGCGACAATTTCGCGGCGGGCATGACCGGTGGCGACGTCTTCGTGTACGATCCCGAGCGCCGCCTCGATGCCCGGCTCAACCGCGAGACCGTCCTGGCATTCGATCTTGGCGGCGAGGCCGAGCAAGGCTGTCGGGCCCTGATCGAGGCGCATGCCGCCGAGACCGGGTCGAGCATCGCCGCCCGCCTGCTGGGCGCCTGGCCGACGGAGCGGTCGCATTTCGTGCACCTGCGCGGCGCGGAGGTGGTCAAGCGCGAACGCGCCGCTCTGGCCGCGGCCAATGACAGTCAAATCGCCTGATCGGGCGGGCCTTGTGACCTCGAGAATTGATATTGTCGCCTAACGCAGGCATTGGTCGCGCCAAACAGTGGGCCCATGACCGAGCCCGCCCAGCCTAACGGAGCCTGACATGCGGATCGACAAAATCGCCGCCGGCGAGAACCCGCCGGAAGACATCAACGTCATTATCGAAGTCCCGGTCGGCGGCCAGCCGGTCAAGTACGAGATGGACAAGGATGCCGGGACGCTGTTCGTCGACCGCTACCTGCACACGCCGATGAGCTATCCGTGCAATTACGGCTTCATGCCGCACACCCTGTCGGAGGACGGCGACCCGATCGATGTCATGATCATCGGCCACACCACGCTGGTGCCGGGCTGTGTCGTGCGCGCCCGCCCGATCGGCGTGCTGATGATGGAAGACGAGAGCGGCCTGGACGAGAAGATCCTGTGCGTGCCGCACCACAAGCTGTCGCCGCTGTACGACTCGATCACCGAGTATGAGCACGTGGCCCAGCCGCAGCTGATGCGCATCAAGCACTTCTTCGAGCACTACAAGGATCTCGAGCCCAACAAGTGGGTCAAGGTCCAGGGCTGGGGCGACGCCGCCAAGGCCCGCCAGCTGATCATCGAATCGCTGGAGCGCGTGAAGGCCTAGGCCCCGCGCCTGACGTCGCGCAGGATCTCGCGCGCCGCATTGTGTCCGGGCAGGCCGGTGACCCCGCCGCCCGGATGCGTTCCCGAACCGCACTGGTAGAGCCCGCGCACCGGCGTGCGGTGATCGCCATGCCCGAGCACCGGGCGGGCCGAGAACAGCTGGTCGAGGGTAAGGGCGCCGTGGAAGATGTCGCCGCCGACCAGGCCGAACTTGCGTTCCAGGTCCTTGGGCGAGTGGATCTGGCGGCCCAGCACCGAGGCGGCAAAGCCGGGGGCCCATTTGTCGACCGTGGCAATCATGTGATCGGCCACCTCCTCCCGGCAATCATCCCAGTCCCGTCCATCCGGCAGCTCCGGCGCCACGTGCTGGCAGAACAGGCTGGCGACGTGCTGGCCTTCGGGGGCGAGGCTGTCGTCCAGGGTCGAGGGGATGAGCATCTCGATGACCGGTTCGCGCGACCAGCCGAGGGCGCGGGCATCGTGGTAGGCGCGCTCCATGTAACCGAGGTCCGGAGCGATGATGATGCCCGCAGTCATGTGGTCGCCCGGCTCGGGCTTGGCTGAGAAGCGTGGCAATTCGGACAGGGCGACATTCATCCGGAAGGTACCCGAGGCGCACTTGTAGCGGCGCATGCGATCTCGGAAATCCGCCGGCAGGTCTGCCGCGTCGACCACGTGCCCGAACAGCAGCTTCGGATTGAGGTTCGAGACGATCCGCCTGGCCCGGACCCGGCTGCCGTCGGCGAGTTCGATCTCGCGGGCGCGGCCGTCCTCGACGTGCAGGCGCTCGACCGGGCTGTCGGTGCGGATGTCGACGCCGCGCTCGCGGCAGCAGGCTGCCATGGCCTGGGTGATGGCGCCCATGCCGCCGATGGCGTGACCCCATGTCCCCTTCTTGCCGTTGACCTCGCCGAAGGCGTGGTGGAGCAGGACGTAGGCGCTGCCAGGCGAGTACGGGCTGGCATAGTGGCCGACGACGCTGTCAAAGCCGAACAGGGCCTTGGCGGCGTCGCTCTCGAACCAGTCGTCCAGCCAGTCGCCGGCTGACTTGGTGAACAGGTCCAGGAGGTCGCGCTTGGCCTCCAGCGACAGGTCGCCGAGCTGGCGGGCAACACTGGCGGAGCGCAGCATTTCCGGCAGCGCCTGGAGCCATCCGCCTTCGGTCAGGTTGGGCGGGGTGCGCAGGGTCAGGGCGCGCAGGGCGTCGGCGATGGTCTCGAGGCGAGCTTCGAACTCCGGCAGGCGCTCGGCATCGCGCTTCGAGAAGCGCGCCAGTTCCCCCTGCGTCAGTCCCGGACCGGCGCAGAAATGTCCATCCTCGAACGGCAGGAAATTGCCGACCTTGCGCTCGACGACCCTGAGGCCGTGACGCGGCAGGTCGAGGTCGCGGATGATCTGGGGGTTGAGCAGGGAGACGGTGTAGGAGGCTGCGGAGTTGCGGAAACCGGGATGGAATTCCTCGGTCACCGCGGCGCCGCCGACGACGGAGCGGCGCTCGAGCACGGTGACGGAGAGGCCGGCCTCGGCCAGGTAGGCGGCACAGACAAGGCCGTTATGGCCGCCTCCGATGATGGCGATATCGGTCTCGGGCGTATGGCGGGCGCTGGGGCGAAGCGGAGCTGTCATGGCGGAAACAGGCCATGTTCGCAGGCCGAGGTAAATGCCCGAGTGCTGCCGTCGGCTCAGCCGACGGAGACCGGCGGGGTCGCCTCGAGACCGGCCCCGACGCCGCCGAGACGGTGTTTCTGTACCTTTCCCGAGGCGGTGCGCGGGAAATCGTCGCACAAGTGGAAGTCGCGCGGGATCTTGTAGCCGGCGAGGCGATCGCGGCACCAGCTGGCGAGATCCTCGCGGGCCGGGGCGGTGCCGGGACGAGGGATCAAATAAGCAACGCCCGCTTCGCCCCAGGTGGCGTCCGGCTCGCCGCGCACGGCCACGTCCTCGACATCCGGATGGGCCAGCAGGGCGGTCTCGATCTCGACCGGGAAAACGTTCTCTCCGCCGGAAATGTACATGTCCTTGAGGCGGCCCGTGACATGGCCGCAGCCATCCTCGTCGATCCAGCCGAGATCGCCGCTGCGCAGCCAGCCGTCGGCCGTGTACAGGGCCGCGGTTTCATCCGGTCGCCGCCAGTAGCCGGGGGTCAGGCCGGGGCCGAAGAACTGGAACTCACCGGTTTCGCCGGGCTTGAGCGGCTGGTCGTCCGGGCCGGCAATGCGGGCTTCCACCAGCCATTGCGTGGTGCCGACACTGCCGGGCTTGGCGAGGGCGGTCTCGGCGTCGGCGAGGAAGGCGGTCGGCCCGGTCTCGGTCATGCCGAAACCGTTGCAAAGTGGCGCGCCGCGCTCGGCGAAAACGGCGGCCAGGTCCGGCGGCAGCGGGGCGCCTCCCGAGGCCCAGTGGCGCACCCGGCCCAGCACACAGGTGGCGAAGCCGGGATGCTGGCTGAGCTCTCGGTAAACCGTTGGCACACCGAGAAACACGTCAATCGATCCGGCATTGACCAGGTCCAGTGTGCGGCCGGCGTCGAAGCCCGGCAGGATACGGGCGCAGCCGCCGGCCATCAGCGTCGGCAGGGTGTGCAGATTGATGCCGGCGGTGTGGAAGAGCGGCAGGAAGTTGAGGGTTGTGTCGTGCTGGCCAAGACCGATGGCCTGGCTGAGATTGATGAAGTTGACCAGGGCCATGCGGTAGGTCTGGATGACCGCCTTGGGGCGGCCGGTCGTGCCGGAGGTGTAGATCAGATACCAGGTCTCGTCGCCGGGCCAGGCCAGGCGTCCGGGGTGCGGCGAAGCGGCCTGGCGGAGCAGGGCATAGTCCTCGTCGAGGCCGATGGTCGGCAGCTCGCAGGTATCGGCCAGCCGGGCGGCGACCTCGCCGTCCTCGCGGCCGAACAGCAGCAGGCCGGGCGTGCAATCGGCGACCAGGGCCGCGAGTTCGCCGGCCGTGAGGCGCCAGTTGAGGGGCACGAATATGGCGCCGAGCTTGGCACAGGCGAACATCAGTTCGAAGAATTCCGCCCGGTTGCGACACAGGATGGCGACACGGTCCCCGGGGCCGACGCCCTGGCTTTCCAGGACCCGCGCCGCCCGGGCGGCAGCCTCGTTGAGGCCGCGATGGGTCAGCCGCCGGCCATGGCCGAGATCATCGAGGGCCAGCCGGTCCGGGCGTAGGGCGGCGTTGCGGGCGGTGATATCGGTCAGGATGTCCATCTCGGCCTCCCCGTCCGCGCCTCAGGCCCTGAGCCCGCTGGTGATCAGTTCGGCGGCCTCGCCGGCCACCTCTTCCGGCGAGCGTGAGGTGTCCCAGATGCCGAATTTGAGACCGAGAAAGACGCTCATGCCGATCAGAGCCCAGGCACGCGCCATCGGATCGCCGGCGCGGATCTCGCCGCGTTCGGCGGCCTCGGCGAGGTTGCGCGCATACCGCTCGGCAAAGCGCTCGTAGTGGGCCTTGTAGGCATCCGGCGCGACGAACTGCGCTTCCTCGATGATGCGGTAGAGATTGGGGTGGGCGCGGGCGAAGCGGATGTAGGCCACCAGGCCCTCGCGCTCGGTTTCCAGCCGGTCGCCGGCATCGCGCACATGTTCGGCGATCCAGCTGCGCGTCATTTCGCCCATATGGGCCACCAGGGCGCGGAAAATTTCGTCCTTGGAGTCGAAATAGACGTAGAAGGTGCCGAGCGCCACGGCGGCGCGGCGGGTAATGTCGCCAATCGAGGTGGTGTGGAATCCGTTCTCGCCGAACGCGTCTTCGGCGGCATCCAGAAGCTTGCGCCGGGTCCGTTCGCCGCGGGCGGTCTTGGGTCGTTTCTCGACCCCGGATTTTTCTAAAGTTGACATCTGATTCAGTTTTCACAAAATGGCGGCCGACGCAAGATGGCACAGTTGAGCCGATAGTGCGTCGTGTCGGGGAGAAATTCCATCGTGCTGACCGAAAGCTGGCAGCGTCGCGGTCTCGAGGGGCCGAGCGAGCACGTCCTGGGGGACGGGACCGCCATGAGCTGGTGCGTGCAGGGGCAGGGGCCCGATCTCGTGCTGGTGCATGGCTGGGCTGCCGATCTGAGCTTCTTCGACGAGCTGGCCGAGTGCCTGGCACCGCACTTCCGGGTCTGGCGCGCCGACCTGCGCGGACATGGCGCAACCCCGGTCGGGCCGCAGGCGCCCAGCATCGACCTGCTCGCCGACGACCTTGCAGACTGGATGGCAGCGCAGCAGATCGAGGACGCGCTGGTCGTGGCCTGGTCGATGGGCGCCATGGTTACCTGGTCGATGATCGAACGGCATGGTCGCGACCGCCTGTCTGCGCTGGTGATCGAGGACATGAGCCCGCGCCTGGTCAATGACCGCAACTGGTCGCTCGGCATGGTCGGGGATTTCGACATCCGGGCCAGCCTGCGTGCCTGCGCCGCCATGCAGCGTGACTGGCCGGCCTATGTCGCCGAGTTCGCACCACGCATGTTTGCGCGTGGCGCCAGCGACGGCGCGGTGAAGCGACTGGACCGGATTGCCCAAGGCATGCTGGAGCGTGACCCGGTGGCCATGGCGTCGCTCTGGAAGTCCATGTGCGAGCAGGACTTTCGCCCGCTGCTGCCAAGCCTGGACCTGCCCGTCAGCGTCATGGCGGGGCAGCACAGCCAGGCCTACAGCCTGCTCACCGCCCGCTATTTGGCCGACACGCTGCCGCACGGGCAGCTGGAGATTTTCGACCGGTCCGGCCACGCGCCGCACCTGGAGGAATTGGACGCATTTGCCGCACGCCTGCGCGCTTTCGCATCCACAATCAACGCATTAACGACAATCGAACCACCGCGTATCATTGAGGGGAGTATCTCATGAACACCACCAAGACCCTGACCGGGACGGCGCTCTTGCTGAGCACCGTTGCCGCCACTGCCCTGGTCGCCGCACCGGCGCTGGCGCAGGACAATTCGGCGAGTGATGGCGATGTCATCACCGTGACCGCCCGCCGGCGCGAGGAAACCCTGCAGGACGTGCCGCTCTCGGTCACGGCGATGACCGGCGAGGAGCTCGCCCGCATGGGTGCGCCCGACATCGTGTCGATCGCCGAAACCACACCGAACGTGACGCTGGAAGTCTCGCGCGGCACCAATTCCACGCTGTCCGCCTTCATCCGAGGCGTCGGCCAGCAGGACCCGGTGGCCGGCTTCGAAGCCGGTGTCGGCCTGTATCTGGATGATGTCTACCTGAACCGACCGCAGGCGTCGGTGCTGGACATTTTCGACGTTGAGCGCATCGAAGTCCTGCGCGGTCCGCAGGGCACACTGTACGGTCGCAACACCATCGGTGGCGCGGTCAAGTATGTGACCCGGCGTCTGGACCCGGATGCCCCGACCTTCAACGCCCGTGTCAATGTCGGCAGCTATGACCAGTTCGACCAGATCATCTCGGGCAGCGCGCCAGTCACCGACACGCTGCGGGTCGGCGCGGCCATGGCCAACCTGCAGCGCAGCGGGTTCGGGGAAAACCTGATTACCGGTGAAGACAACTACAACAAGGACGTGCTGGCTGGCCGGGTATCGGTGGAATGGGAGCCGTCGGACGACGTCTTCATCCGCTTCAGCTATGACAGCGTCCAGGACGACAGCAATGCCCGCCAGGGCCACCGCCTGATCCCGGACCAGTTCCCGCCCTTCGACTACCCGGTGCTGGACAATGTCTATGACAACCGCGCCGGTCTGGACGTGGTCGAGCAGAGCGTCGAGGCGGAAGGGTTCTCGCTCAGCGTCGACTGGGACATCAATGACCAGTGGACGATGCGCAACATCATTGCCTCCCGCAGTGATGCGACGACGACGCCGATCGATTTCGATGTGCTGCCGGTCGACGATCTGGACGTGCCGGCGATTTACGAGAACGAGCAGTTCTCGGCTGAAACCCAATTCCTGTTCGAAGGTGACCGCAGCGCCGGCGTGTTTGGCGTCTATTACCTCAATGCCAATGCCTACACGGTGTTCGACGTGCTGCTCGGACCGCTCGGAAACCTGATCGGCCTGCCGGGCCTCAACGCCCAGACCTTCGGTGATGTCGACACCGAGACGCTGTCCGTGTTCGGTAACTTCACCTATGAGCTGACCGACCGCCTCGACCTGACGGTCGGCGCCCGGGTGACCAAGGACGAGCGGAGCTCCCGCGTCTTGCGCCGGACCTATATCGGCGGCTTCTCGGAATTCTTCGGCGGCAGCGGCATTCCGATCGCCACGACCTCCGACTTCCAGGGCTCCAACGACTGGACCGACGTGTCGCCGACCCTGTCGCTCGCCTATGAGCTGGATGACTCCAACAACGTCTATTTCACCTACTCGCAGGGCTTCAAGGGCGGCAGCTTCGACCCGCGGGCCCAGACCACGGCGGCCCCGGACTTCAACCAGGACGGTACGGTTTCCGAGCAGGAAGTCTTCCAGTTCATGTCCTTCGATCCGGAAACGGTCGACAGCTTCGAGCTGGGCTGGAAATACCAGGGTGGCCGCTACCGTCACTCGGTGGCCCTGTTCTACATGGACTATTCCGACATCCAGGTGCCCGGCTCGGTCGGCGTGGATACCGATGGTGACGGCGTCAACGACACCTTCACCGGGGTCACAACCAATGCCGGTGCCGCGACCATCATGGGCCTGGAATACGAGGGCAATCTGAGCGTCGCCGACGACCTGTTCGGACCGGGCGACAACCTGTCCCTGAGCTGGTCGCTCGGCCTGCTCGACGGCGAGTATGACGAGTTCATCAACGCCTTCGGCGTGGACATCTCCGACCAGGTGGTGATCCAGAACACGCCGGACGTCACGGCGAGCGCGACGGTGAGCTATGTCACCCCCGCCTTCGGCGGCGACCTGGCGATCCTCAACACGGTCAGCCATCGCGGCGACTCGAGCCAGTTCGAAGTGCCCTTCGCTGCGCTCGACCAGGAAGCCTACACGCTGTGGAATGCGTCGGTGGTCTGGGACAGTGCCGATGGCCGCTGGCAGTTCGGCGTGCATGGCCGCAACCTGACCGACGAGGAGTACCGGGTTGCCGGCTACGACTTCGTCAACAACGCCACCCTGGCTCCCGAGCTGGGACTGGAAGGGACGCTGACCGGCTATTACGGCAATCCGCGGACCGTGACGGCGACGGCGGCCTACCGCTACTAGGCCGCAGGGCGAACGGGCTGCCCTTCCTCCGGCAGCCCTTTCACACGACGATCAGGCCGGCGGTATCCCAGCAGGGTGCCGCCGGCCTGGATGTTTGAGACGGGGAATCGAGATGATCCGGTTGCTATTGATCCTGGTGGCGGTAATGGCCGCGCTCGGCATTGTCGTCTGGCTCTGGATGGGGCCGCAACGCCCGGCGGAGATCGGTGGTGAAGCGGCAATGCAGTCGCCCTGGTGGGGCGAGGCTGACCGCCTGGTCGAGCTTGACGGGGTCACTGCGCGGGTTCGCGTCGAGGGGCCGGCGGACGCCGATACCGTGCTGATGATCCACGGCTTTTCCCATTCCCTGGAAAGCTGGGATGGGTGGGCGGCGGCGCTGAGTGCCGACTATCGGGTCGTCCGCATGGACCTGCCGGGTCATGCCCTGACCGGTCCGGATCCGCTCCGGCGCTATTCCGTCGAGGACACGGTTGAATTCACCGCGGCATTGATGGACAGGCTGGAGATCGAGCAGGCCCACCTGGTCGGTAATTCGCTGGGCGGGCTGGTGGCCTGGAAGCTGGCCCAGGACTGGCCGCAGCGGGTGTCCAGCCTGGTGCTGGTGGCGCCGGGCGGGTTTTCCATCAACGGCGTGACCGAGGAGCCGGTCGATGTCCCGATGGGGGTGCGCTTCTTCATGACCCAGGCGCCGCAGCCGCTGGTCGCCGGGGCGACGCAGATCCTGTTCGGCGATGCGGAACGCATGCCGGAAGGCATGGACGCACGGGTCTACCAGCTGATGCGCGAGCCGGGTGTCGGAGAGGCGCTGGTGGAGCGGCTGGAAATGTTCACCCTGCCGGCCCCGGAGGCCGATCTGCGCCAGGTGCGGGCGCCGACGCTGATCCTGTGGGGCAGCGAGGACCGGATGATCCCGTTCGAGCACGCGGCGCGCTTCGAGGACGCCATGCCGGATGCCCGCGTGGTGCGTCTGGAAGGCCTTGGCCACGTGCCGCACGAGGAAGCCCCGGTGCTCAGCCTGGAGCCGGTGCGGGCCTTCCTGGCCGAGCAGGACTGAGGACGGTTCAGCCGCGGGCGCGGCGAGGACGGGCCGCCATTTCGGCCTGCAGGTCGGCCCAGTCCTTCGGGTCGACATCGCTCTCGCGCAGCACGACGATACCGGTATTGCCATCGCCGGGGACCTCCCCGGTGAGCAGGCGGCCGAGGGCGTGGGTCCGCGCCGTGGCGCGGTTGAGGCGCGGGCGATAGAGCACGGTGCGGCCGGTGTGATGACGGTCCACGGCCCCCTTGCGGCGCAGACGGCGCAGCAGGTCCAGCGTGTCGCCGGGGCGGGTATTGAGGGCGACCGACAGCTCGCTCACGGAAGCCCCGCCGCGATCCCAGAGCAGGCGCAGGGTGCGGTTTTCTTCCTCTGACAGTCGGTCGGCTTCGGCCATCGGCTTGTCCCCTTCTGCGGTCACGGCGGCCCATATTGTGACAGGTCCGGGCCGTTAAGGTTTTGTTTGCAAACTCCGCGCCGTCGCGACCAGTATGGCGTCGAGCCGCGCGCCGAGGCAAGCTGGCGCCGGATGGCAGAAAAAAAAGGAAGCCGAGATGGCGGTTTACTGGCAGGCCTATGGTGCCAATCTCGTCCTGTTGCTGGCTCTGATGAGCTTTGTCTGGCTGATGGCGCTGCGCACGCGGGACGTGTCGATCGTCGATGTGGCCTGGCCGCTGGGCTTTGCCGTCGTCGTGCTGGCGACGGCCCATCGCGCCGACTGGAATATCGTGGCGCCTCACTATGCGGTTATTGTCATGGTCCTGGCCTGGTCCTTCAGGCTGGCTTTCCACCTGTATGCGCGTTGGCGCAATGAGGGGCCGGACCGGCGCTACGAGGCCCTGCTCAAGCGCCGCGTCGGACCGGAGCCGCTGTTCACCCTGGTCGCCGTTTTCTGGTTCCAGGCCGTGGCGCTGTGGGTGGTCGCGCTGCCCATACAGGCAGTCTTCCTCGACGCCTATCCGCGGTTCAACCTGATCGGCATCGCCGGCTATGTCCTGTTCGCCGCGGGCTTTGCCATCGAGGTGATTGCCGACCGCCAGCTGGTCGCCTTCCGCCATGACGAGGCGCGCCAGGGCCAGGTGCTCGACAGCGGGCTGTGGCGCTGGTCGCGGCATCCGAACTATTTCGGCGAGGCCTGCGTGCACTGGGGTTTCTGGCTGATCGCGGTGGCCAATGGCACCGGCTGGTGGACCATCATCGGCCCGGCCTTCCTGACCTTCACCCTGATCCGCTGGTCCGGCGTGCCGATGGTCGAGGCGCATCTCGAGAAGAGCCGGCCGGGCTATGCGGAGTACAAGCGCCGCACCTCGATGTTCGTGCCGTGGCCGCCAAAGAAGGATTGACCGGGCTTCAGTGAAAGTCCCGGCTTTTCGGCAACAGCTCGTCCAGTCGCTGTCCCTTCATGGCGCGGCGGTAGAGGGCGACGGTGCGGGGGTCGGCATTGGGGCGGGCGATCTCGTCGGCGCGGGCCAGGCTTTCGGCGAACTCTTCCCCGTCGGCGAGGGCGGCGAGGCGCCAGGACTGGTCGGTCAGGCGGCTGGCCACGACGTGGATGACCTGGCCCTCCTTCTGCACCCGGCCGGTCACCCCCATCAGCTTTGACGCCATGACGATGCGCCGGTGGGCCTCGAAGCATTTCGGCCAGATGATCACATTGGCGACGCCGGTCTCGTCCTCCAGCGTGGCGAAGATGACGCCGGAGGCCGAGCCGGGGCGCTGGCGCACCAGGACCAGGCCGGCCAGGGTGACCCAGCGCCCGTCGCGGCTGTCCGCGAGGTCGGCGCAGCGGACATGGCCGGTCTCGTCGAGCTCGGGCCGGAAAAAGGACAGCGGGTGCGCCTTCAGTGACAGGCGCAGGGTGGAGTAGTCGCGGGCCACGTCCTCGCCGGCGGTGAGGGCCGGCAGGGTGATCTCGCTCTCGCGGCCGTAATCATCGGCATGTTCGAACAGGGGCAGGGGCGCGCCGGCCTCGGCCAGGGCCGACCAGCCGGCCTGGCGCCGGTCGAGGGCCAGCGAGGCGAAGGCATCGGCATTGGCCAGCCGGTCAGTGGTGCCACGGTCGAGACGGGCCCGGCGGGCCAGGTCGGAGACGCTGTAAAAGCGGCCATGGGCCTGGCGCGCGGCGACGATGCGGGCCGCCGCGGCCTCCTTCATGCCCTTGATCTGGCGCAGGCCGAGACGGACCCGGCCGCGTCCCTCCAGAGTCGAATCCCAGTCGGAGAAATTGATGTCCGGCGGCACCACTTCGACGTCGTGCTCGCGGGCGTCGCGGACCAGCTGGGCCGGGGCGTAGAAGCCCATGGGCTGGCTGTTCAGCAGGGCGGCCAGGAAGACATCGGGATAGTAGTGCTTGAGCCAGCAGGAGACGTAGACGATCAGCGCGAAGCTCGCCGCATGGCTTTCCGGGAAGCCGTACTCGCCGAAGCCTTCCAGCTGCTTGAAGCAGCGCTCGGCGAAGTCCGGCTGATAGCCGTTGGCGATCATCCCGCTCATCAGCTTCTGGCCCATCTCGTAGATCGTGCCGGAGCGCCTAAAGGCGGCCATGGAGCGGCGCAGCTTGTCGGCCTCGGCCGGCGAGAAGCCGGCGGCGACGATGGCGATGCGCATGGCCTGTTCCTGGAACAGCGGAATGCCGAGCGTCTTGCCGAGTACGTCCTTCAAGTCCTGCGACGGGTATTCCACCGCCTCTCGGCCGTCGCGGCGGCGCAGATAGGGATGCACCATGTCGCCCTGGATCGGGCCGGGGCGGACGATCGCCACCTCGATCACCAGATCGTAGAAATTGCGCGGCTTGAGGCGCGGCAGCATGGTCATCTGGGCCCGGCTCTCGATCTGGAACACGCCGATCGTGTCGGCCTTGCAGATCATGTCGTAGACGGCCGGGTCCTCGGCCGGGATGTCGTCGACGCCCATCGGCCGGTCATAGTGTTCGGCCAAGAGGTCCAGCGCCCTGGCGACACAGCTCAGCATGCCGAGACCCAGCACGTCGACCTTCATCAGGCCGAGCGCGTCGATATCCTCCTTGTCCCATTCCAGCATCGTCCGGTCGGGCATGGCGGCATTGTGCAGCGGCACCATCTCGTCGAGCCGCGCGCGGGTCATCACGAAACCGCCCGGGTGCTGCGACAGATGGCGCGGGAAACCCATCAGCTCGCGGGCATAGCGCAGCGTCATCGACAGCGCCGGGCTGTCGGGGTCGAGGCCGAGCTCGTCGCGCATGCGCTTGGCGTGCAGCTCCTTGTCGAGCTCGCTGGAGGACCAGCCCCACAGGCTTTTCGACAGGGCCGAGATGACGTCGCCGGTGAGGCCGAACACCTTGCCGACCTCGCGGATGGCGCCGCGCGGGCGGTAGCAGTTGACGGTGGCGGTCATGGCGGCGCGGCGGCGGCCATACTTCTCGTAGACGTACTGGATCACCTCCTCGCGCCGCTGGTGCTCGAAATCGACGTCGATGTCCGGCGGCTCGCCGCGCTCGGCCGAGACGAAGCGCTCGAACAGGAGGTCGATGCGGGCCGGGTCGACCTCGGTGATGCCGATCATGTAGCAGACAGCGGAATTGGCCGCCGAGCCGCGCCCCTGGCACAGGATGCCCTGCGAGCGGGCGAAGCGGACGATGTCGTAGACGGTGAGGAAATAGGACGCGTAGTCGAGCCCCTCGATCAGGTCGAGCTCGGTCGCCACGGCGCCGCGGATGCGCTCCGGGGCGCCGTCCGGATAGCGCGTCTTGAGGCCTTCGCGGGCCAGCCGGCGCAGGGTCTGCATCGGCGTCTCGTTCTCCCCGATCACCTCGTCGGGATAGTCGTAGACCAGCTCGTCGAGGCTGAATTTCAGGCGCGCCGCGATCTCGGCGGTGCGGGCCACGGCATCCTCGTAACCGCGGAACAGGCGGACCATCTCGTCGGGTGCCTTGAGGTGGCGCTCGGCATTGGCGGCGACGTGCCAGCCGGCTTCGTCGATGCGGACATGCTCGCGGATGCAGGTCACGACATCGGCCAGCGCCTTGCGTCCGGGGGCGTGGTAGCGCGCCTCGCCGGCAGCCACCGGGTCGAGGCCGAGCTGGGCGGCGCAGGCGGCGTGACGGTGCAGGCGTTCGCCGTCGCGGCCGTCGAAATGGCGGATCAGGGCGAGCCAGGTGTCGGCCTTGCTGGCGGCCAGCAGGTCGCTGATGGCGGCCATCCAGCCGGTGCCGCGAATGGCCTCCGGATAGTCCGCGTCGAGATCGAGGCCGAGCCCGGCGGGCGGGACGAGGATGAAGACGTGGTCGTCCGACAGGGCGACGACCTCGTCGATCGCGAGGTCGCAGCGGCCTTTCTCGGCGCGGAAATTGGCGTCGGTCAGGGTGCGCGTGAGGCGGCCCCAGGCGGTGCGGTTTTTCGGGTAGGCGGCGATCTCCAGGCCGCACTTCGTGACCAGGCGCACGCCGGGGAAGAAGGGCAGGCCGGTCTCCTTCGCGGCCAGGTGACCGCGCACCAGCCCGGCCGCCGAATTGCGGTCGGCCAGGCCCAGACCGGCCAGGCCCAGACCGGTCGCCTGGGCGACCATCTCGTCCGGGTGCGAGGCCCCGCGCAGGAAGGAGAAATTGCTGGCCGCGAGGAGTTCGACATAGCTGGTCATGACGCTCCCCTGCTCTGCGGGGGAGCTGGCGGGCGACAGCCCGACTGAGGGGGCAAGTGGCGGTGGATTTCACGCACCACCCGATCCAGATCATCCAGCACTTCAACATTGCGAAACCGGATCACCCGCCAGCCGGCCTGGCGCAGAATCCGGTCGCGGACGATGTCGTGCTGGCGCGCCTTCGGCGTGTCATGGGAGGGGCCGTCGATCTCGACGGCGAGGCGGGCGGACAGGCAGGCGAAGTCGAGGATGAACGCCCCCACCGGGTGCTGTCGGCGGAAGCGGAAACCGTCGAGGCGGCGGGCGCGCAGGCTTTGCCACAGGACGCGCTCGGCATAGGGCATGTCATGGCGCAGGCGGCGGGCTTTGAGAGTTGAGGTTTTGACAGTGTCACGCATGGTTTTCATCCTTTGACTTCCCCCTCCGTCGTCGCTCCGCTCGACACCTCCCCCGCTTGGCGGGGGAGGGGCTAACTCGCCCCGTGCACGAACCAGCGGGGGGTGCGGGTTTCGAGGGCGTAGAGGCCGTCGCGGAAGAGCCAGAAGCGGCGGCCCTCGACGGTCTCGACGCGGAAATAGTCGCGGGTGCGGGCGGGGCTCTCGGGACTGGCGCGCCACCAGTCGGGGGCGAGGCGTTCCGGGCCCTCGGCGCGGTGCACGAGATGGCGGACGCGGCGCCACACGAAGCTGCGCGGCGGACCGTCGGGGATCTCGGCCACGGCTTCGGCGGGTTCCGGCCGGGTGAGGACGAGCAGGGGACGCTCCGCCGTGATCGGGCGCAGGGCCGGCGGGCCGGTCTCGGCGACGGCGAGCGGCGGGCCACCGGGATGCCATCGCGCGGCACGCTCCGGCTGGTGGCTCTGGCGTCTGGCGACGCGCTGGACCTGGCGGTCGCCGAGACGGACGCTGAGCCGGTCGGTGAGCACGGCCAGGTCCTCCGCCTCGACCGCGTCGCCGCCGGTCAGGGCCGACTGGCGACCGTCGAGGCGGCGCGCCTCGCGGGCGACCAGTTCGACCGTCTCTATGCCGAAACCGATATCGATCTCGGCCCGGTCGAGCTTTTCCTCGAACAGGCGCGAGACGTGTTTCGCATCGCGCGCCGGGGCGGCCAGGCCGAGGCTCAGGAGATGGGTCTTGCCGTCGACGCGGTAGAGGTGGAGCTCGACGCGCAGCAGGCCGAGCCCGTGGGTTTCGAGCAGGCGGGCGAGGTCCCCGGCAGTGTTGGCCACGGCCTGTTTGAGACCGTCGAGCAGGAGCAGGGGTTCGGCGAAGTGGAGGCGGGCGCGCAGGGCGGTTTTCGGCTGCAGCGGGGCCAGGCTCTCCGCTTCCGAGCCGCGGGCCTGGTCGAGCCGGCGCACCAGTTCGCGGCCGAAGCGGCGGGCCAGCTGGGCGCGCGGAATGCGGGCGATATCGCCGACCCGGCGCAGGCCGAAACGGTGCAGCCGGGCCGCGGTGTCGCCGATGCGCAGGCCTTCCACCGGAAGCGTGTCGAGCACCGGCTGGACGGTGTCGGTGAGGACCCATCCCTCGGCCCGGCGCGGCGCCGCGTGGCGGGCCAGGGCCCAGGCCAGGCCGAGGGTCGGAGCGATGGCGGCGTGGGCGCTCAGGCCCTGGGCCCGGCAGCGCGCGATCACTTCGGCCAGCAGGGCCGGCTCGCCGCCGAACAGATGGGCGCAGCCGGTCACTTCGAGCAGCACGCCGTCCTCGCCCGGCGCGCCGGGATCGGGTGCGGTCCAGGGCGACCAGCGGCCACAGCCGCGGGCGAAGGCGGCGAGCAGGCGGCGGTCGGTCTCGGGGGTGGCGCTGTCGATGACGAGGGTCGGTTCGATCGCTTTGGCCGAGGCCAGGGCCTGGCCGAGTGCGAGGCCGCGCCGCGCCGCCTCGGCGTCGAGCGCGTACAGGCGCTCGCCGCCGGCCGTGCTGTGCACCAGGGCGAAGGGGCGGGCCGGATCATCCGGTGCGGCCGAGCCGGTGCAGCGTGGCGCCGCCGGTGCCCTGGCCGGGGCGGGACGTCGATGCCGCCGCTCGGTCGGCCACAGGGGCAGGCTCAAGGACATGAAGCGTTTCATTCTTCCACTCGATTTCGAAGTCCCGCGGGCGGTCGCCGCGCATGCGTTCCAGGGCGGCATGAAAGCGCGGCGGTCCGAGCCCGGGCAGGCCGCTGGCGCCCATCCAGGCCTGCGCCGCCGAGGGGCGGGCGGCGATGCGCCAGCGGGTGCGGGCGGCGGACGGCACGACGCCGTCATGGCTGCGCAGCACGAGGACCAGGCTGTCGCGCGCCCGGGCGGCGCGGTCGAGGCGTTTCGAGGCGGTCAGGTCATAGCGCGCCGAGCGACCGGTCTCGCCGACCACCCAGGCCCCGGCCCTGAGCCCCTCTTCCATGGCCCACAGGGCCTGGCCCGGATCGCCGGCCTCGACCAGGAGGACGCTGTCCGGGTCGAGCCCGAAAGCCCGGAGGGCCGGCGGGTAGGGGCGGCCGAAATCCTGTTCCGGCGCGCCGGCCGGCGGCACCACCCAGACCAGCGGCCGCGGGGTCTCGCACCGCCGGGCGTGAACCGCCATCAGGGCGGTCTGGAAGAGCAGCGCGGCGGGGGTGTCGAGATAGCTGGCCGGGCAGGTTTCGTGCAGGCCGCTGGCGATCTGGGGCAGGCGCGCTGCAGCGCCCCGGCCGGAGGTTTCAAAGGGGCTGTGAGCCTGCGCAGCGCCGCCATCCGCCGCCCCGCCGGATGCGGGGGCGACGCTGGCGTCACGGCCCTCGAGGGCCTTGATCTGGCGGCGCAGTTCGTCCAACTGCGACCGCCCCGTGGTGGGTGCCGGTACAGCACGCATGCTCAGACCTCATCAGGATGTTCTCCTAATGTTCCGGTCTGGGCGGGCAAGAGTCAAGCGGCGAATCCGGGGGGCACGGTGTGCTAGCCCGCCGTCTCCGCCTGGCGTTCGAAGAAGTCCTTCACGCCCGGATACTTGTCGTCATAGATCGGCTTGATCGCCGCCATGTGACGCCAGAAGAAAGGCGGCTCCTCGTCATTGAGGCGGGCCAGCAGCACGTCGAGATGGGCGTGCCAGCCGATCGAGACGTCCTTCTTGCCTTCCGGGCCGGACAGGCGCTCGTGGGTCAGGGTGAGGCGGACGCGGCTGTCGACCGCCTCCAGCTGGAAGGTGACCTGCGAGGTGTCGCTGGCATCGCCGTCCTCCGGCTCGCTCCAGGAAATCACCAGGCGGTGCGGCCTGTCGACCTCGAGCACGGTGCAGGGATGGGCGCCCTCATAGTTCTGGTGCTCGGGCCTGGGCGGTTCGGCCGAGAGCTCGGAGTGCTTGAAATAAAACTTGAAATGGCTGCCCTCGGTCTCCTCGATATCACCGCCGGCCAGCCAGGTGCGGCGCTTTTCGCCGTCGACCAGGTATTGCCAGACGCGGTCGATCGGGCCGGGCAGCAGGCGCTCCACGCGGACACTGTCCGGGCCGGTTTCGTGGACCGGCTCAGCCGGTCTTGTCTGGGTCGTCTCCATGATGCTGATCCTCTTCCAGGAGCACGGTTTCCAGCCGGTCCAGCGCGTCGCTCCAGAAGGCGCGCTGGCGGTCGATCCACTGCCCGGCCTGCTCCAGGCCGGCCGGGTCGGCAGAGAGAAAATGCTCGCGTCCGGCGCGCCGCCGCCTGACCAGGCGGGCGCGCTCGAGGATGCGGATATGCTTGGACACCGAATTGAGCGAGATCTCGAAGGGCGCCGCCAGCTCGGTGACCCGCGCCTCAGCCCCCGGATCGCGCGCCAGGCGGGCCAGGATGGCCCGCCGGGTCGGGTCGGCGAGCGCCAGGAAGGCGTGGTCGAGATCGGGGGCGGGCTGTGGCTGCATTCATATTCACCTTTGAGGGTGAATATCTGCCTGGCGGACCAGAGAGTCAAGCTGGACGTCGCGTGCCGGGGCGTTAGGCTGGCCGGCATGTGTGGACGCTACGCCCTCGGCAAGCTGGAATGGTGGATCCTGCAGCAGAGCTTCAAGCTGCAGCAGGGCGCGCTCAATCTCGAGCCGCGCTGGAATATCGCGCCGACCCAGATGGCGCCGATCATCCGGCGCGAGGACGGCCAGTCGGAAGCGGTCATGGCGCGCTGGGGACTGGTCCCGGCCTTCTGGTCCAAGCCGCTGAAAGAGATGAAATTCTCAACCTTCAACGCGAAGGCCGAGACGGCGGCCGAAAAGCCGTTCTTCCGCGGACCCTTCCAGCGCCGGCACTGCATCGTGCCGGCCATCGGCTTTTACGAATGGACCGGGCCGAAGGGCGAGAAACAGCCCTGGTTCATCTCGCTGGAAGGACAGGACTGGTTCGGCTTTGCCGGGCTCTGGGACACGGCGGAGGTCGAGGGCGAGACCATCGACAGCTTCACCATCCTGACCACGGCGCCGAATGCCGCCATGGCCGAGATCCACACCCGCATGCCGGTCATGCTGGGACCGGAGGATTTCGAGGCCTGGCTCGACCCGCAAAGCCCGCAGAGCGAGCTCCTCCTGCAGGGCCCGCCGGCCGAGGCGATGCGCATCCGCGAAGCCAACAAGGCGGTCGGAAATGTGCGGGCCGAGGGCGAGTGGCTGACCGAGCCCGGTGACGGGCCGCAGCGGGCGCTGGTCTAGGGGCGCTTCCAGGGCGCATTGGCGAAAACGGGGAAAACTTTCGCTGTATCCCCGGGAGTTCAGAAATTATTTATCGCTAATTCAATGGCTTGTGATTCTTCTGGTGCGAACAATCCGACGGGGTCTGTCCGGGGTTAGACTCGGGCAAGGTCGAGAAGTCTGCAGCGGCGGGGGCACTATGGAAGCCAGGACACGCGTCGGGCCGGGAGGGGGCGGTCGAGAGTGCGGACCCGGGCTCAATCGCACTCGAAATCGTCGGCCCCGAGCGGCCGGCATTGCGGCGGAAAGCCGTGCTGTCGCCAATAGGGGTGAACATTGGCGACCTCGAGCATGCGGTGGCGGGCGGCACTGGAGGCCAGGCCCGGATAGCCCGGTGCCCACCACCAGGGCGCCTGGCCGCTGCCGAGCTCCGGCAGACGGTGATAGGCCCGGAAAGCCAGCAGATAGGCGGAGATCAGATAGGGATCGCCATAGGCTCCCTGGCCCTCAAAGCCCGCTAAGCGGGCCTCGAAACGGTCAAGCGCTGCCGCCCGGTCATAAACCTCGTCGCTGAGCGCACGTCGCAGATCATGGACCATCCAGCGTGCATTCGGACTGATGAGATCGGCCATCTCGCGCAGCATCAGGGTCAGCAGGACTTCATCGCCCTGCGCGGCCGCGCCGCCAAGCATGGTCGGATAGGCCTCGGTGTGGCTGGTCGCGTAGACCGCCAGCAGATGGGCTGTCGCGGTCGGGTAATCGCCCTGGAACAGGTCGGCCTCGGCGCGGGTGAACAGGCAGACCGGGTAATCCGGATCGATGGCCAGGCAGGCTTCCACCGAGGCCTGCGCCCGGTCGAAGAAACCGAGATTGCGCCAGGCCTGGCCGAGCCAGAGATGGGCCGTGGTGGCTTGCGGATCGGAGGCGATGGCGTTCTGGAAGGCTTCGATCGCCGCGTTGTAATCGGCGACATCGGCGAATTCGTGGAGCACACCCATGGCCGTGAAGGCGTCGGCATTGTCCGGGTCGATGGCGAAGGCCCGGTTCGCGGCGTCCTCGGCCAGCGTGTAATAGGGACGGTCGACGAGACCCCATTGCGGTGCGACCACATAGGCCATCGCCAGCACGCCCCAGGCGCGGCCGAAGTCCGGATCGAGCTCGACCGCCTGCTCCAGTGCCGTGATCGACAGGCGCAGGTTGTCGTAATTGCGGTTGATGAAGAGCGTGCGTCCTTGCAGATAGGCCTCATAGGCGCTGACCTCGCTGGTGCCACCGGCAGCGGGGCCGGCCGTCGCCGTGACGGTGATGCCGAGGCGCTGGGTCAGCTGGGCGGTGATCGCGCTGGCGATCTCGTCCTGGATGGCGAACACGTTCTCGGCCGTCAGGGCCCGGTCATAGGTCTCCGACCAGACATGGGTGTCGGACGCCGCATCGATCAGCTGGGCGGTGACGCGGATATTGCCGCCGGCGGTGCGGATCGAGCCTTCCAGCACATGCCGCACGCCGAGAATTTCGGCGATGTCCGGGATCGACAGCGCGCTGTCGCTGCGGAAGGCGAAGGCGGAGGTGCGCGAGGTCACGTCGAGCACCTCGATGCGGGCCAGAACGTTGAGGATTTCCTCGGCAATGCCGTCGCCGAAATACTGCTTGTCGCCGTCGGCCGACAGGTCGGCGAAGGGCAGGACGGCGATCGACGTGTCGAGGGCACCGGCGATGCGCGAGCGGGTTTCGGTGGTGCCGCCCGGGCGGTCGGCGATCTGCGGGCCGGGGGCCGCAGGGCTGCCGGTCAGGGCCTGGACCGCCGCCACGGCGAGCACGACCGCCACGCCGGCCATGAGCACCCAGTCGCTGGGGCCCAGCGGCTTGAAGCCGGCGGCCGCGCCGGACGCCTCGGTCTGCTTCAACCCGTCGGGGCTCAGCTCGAAGGCCCAGGCGATGAAGAGCACGATGGGAAAGCCGGTGAGGAGCAGGATCAGGGCGAAGCTGTCGGTCCAGTCGGGCAGGCCGGCGGCGGTGCCGATGGTGGCGACGACCTGCATGATCAGCCAGCCGGCCACCAGGTAGGCGGCGGCGACGCGGAAGATGCTCCGACGCCGCAATTCCCCGATCAGTTTGTTCATGTGGCCTCCCGCCTCGGGCGAAGCTACATGGTTTCGTGGGCGAACGGGAATTATTTGGCGCGAGCGCGGGCAGGGGTTTTGGTCCCCACGCTCCGGTCGGCCTGTGCAAGTCATGCGGCCGGATTGGCAATACTTGAGACGTCTCGCGCCGGGCGCGGAGAGGACCATTGATCTCTTGTCGGCTAGCGGGCCTCAGAGGGTTCATTGTGTCAAGGGCGCGCAGCGCCGCTACGCGGTTGAAACCCTTGACACAATGGACCCTCTGAGGCGGACTCTCGGCAAGAGATGAATGGGCAGGAGCGGGCGCTGGCGCGTCCGCTTGTTCGGAGCGGCAGACGGTCCGGTGACGGGCCAGAGAAGGGCCGGCCCGGCGCGTCCCCTCACTCTGCTGGCGGCGCGGTCTCCGGCGGCTGGCAGGGTCGGCGCGTGGTGTCGGCCAGGGCGTCGCACATGGCCTGTGCCGCCTCCAGCGTTTCCCGGGTCCAGTCGGTGACGGCGCGCTGGGCGTTATTGCCGAGCAGCAGGCGCTGGATGAAGGCCTCGTCGCGGCTCAGGGTTTCGTAATCGAACTCCCAGCGGCGTTCCCGCACGGTGCCGGGTCGATAGACCACGCGGGCGCCGGGTTGTCCGACCACAAGCGGGTCCTCGATGCGCATCCGGATATAGTCGATCTGCGCCTGCAGGAAGGTCAGCTGGGACTGGTAATGGCCAATCGCGCCACGCAATTCCGGTGAACCGAGCTGCGCGAACTCGCCATTGCTGATCAGCTCGTCATAGACCGAGCGCGGCGGATAGGCGGCGGGCAGGATGCCGACCGAATTGAGCCCCTGCGCCATGTCGCCCCGGTCCGCATCGGCCCAGTCATTGGCGATCAGGCGCTCGATGGCTTCTGTCCGCAGTGCATTCATGTCTTCGTGCAGGCGGACATGCCGCTGGTGATAGGCGACGACCTGTTCGGCCTCGCCATGCAGCCGTTCCAGCGCCGCCTCCCGGCGCTCGGCGGCGGCCCGGTCGTCCGCCCACTGCGCGATCTGGAAACCGATCACCACGCCAGCGATGACGATCACGAATTCGAGGACGACCGCGAACCAGTTCTGGGTCCGGATGGCATGGGTGATGCGGGCGAGGATCATGGTGCGCTCCCGGTTTCCGCGAGGGCGGTTTCGGCGTGGTCGCGGATGTCCTGCAGCGTGACGAGCAGTTCCAGGCTGTTGAAGCGCACCAGGGTCAGGCCGTTGCGGATGCGCTGGCTGGAGCGGGCGCGGGTGACGATGTCGGGTGTCAGGGCCGGGCGGTCGGGATTGCCGGTCCAGGCGTCGATGGCGAGCTGGAAGTCGCCGATGTCGGCATAGGTCTCGTAGAGATAGGCCCACAGGTCCTGGTAGAGATGGTCCTGGGTGAACTGGAGGTCGGCATAAAGCACCTCGATGTCGAGAATCTGGGTGACCAGCCGGTCGTTCGACAGGAGGCCGAAATCACCCGAGCTCTTGAGCGCCTCGACCGAGCTGTAGTTCGGCCGGTGCGGGGCGAAGTAGAGGACTTCCAGCAGGTCGCTGTAATAGGCCGCGAGGTCGGGCAGCGCCTCGGCCTCGTGATAGGCAATCATGCGCTCCGCGGCGGCGGCCTTGTTGCGGATGCGGGCCATGTAGGCGTCGATCTGCGCGATGTCGTGCCGCAAATCGCCCGCGAGGCGGGCCAGATAGGTGTGCTCGCGCGCCTCGGTCTCGTGGTCGGCCTTCCAGGCGGTGACCTGGAAGGCGAGCAGCACGCCGGCCACGACGATGACGAATTCGAGGGCGACGGCGAACCAGTTCTGCTGGCGCACGGCGCGGGTCAGGCGTGACAGGATCATGGCAGGCGGCCCCCCTTTCGGCCCTCCGCCCGGGCCCTCATCCGGCCCAGTTGTCACAGCATGACTTGAAACCCGGCCAGTCCCAAGAGGAAACCGGGTGTCCGTTTTCCCGCATGGTGGCGGGATTGGCCCCTCAGGGCTTTTCGTAGAGGGCTTCCAGGGCGGCGACGACCGGGGCCCGGATGATCTGGGCCGCGGTGAAGCGGAAGACGCGGGCGATCGGCGCGTCTTCGACCAGCTCCATCAGGTGGGCCATGCCGGAGGTCTCGCCGGGGCCGAGCTCGACATAGCTGGGGTCGCCGGTCAGCACGATGCGGGCATTCTGGCCAAGCCGGGTCACCGCCATGCGGGTCGTCGGCACGCTCATGTCCTGGGCCTCGTCGATGATCACGAAGGTGTTCTGGAAGGTGCGGCCGCGCATGTGGCTGACCGGCATGATCTCGAGGCGGTGCGCGGTTTTCAGGCTGCGCACCTCGTCGGCGCCGACCAGGTCGTGGAGCTCGTCGCGGATGGCCGCGTAATGCGGGTCGAAAGAGGTGTCGGGTGTGTCGCCGGGGGCATGGGCGCCGCCCGGCCGGGCGATCACGAGATGCTTGTAGCGGCCCTCATTGAGCATATCGATGCCGGCGGCAAGGGCGAGGTGCGACTTGCCGGTGCCCGTCGGGCCGGCGGCGATGAGCACCGGGGGCTCGCGGTCCAGCAGGGCCGCCATGAAGGCGTGCTGCATCATGGAGCGCGGCCGCACGGCCTGGCGCAGGCCGGCCACCCGGAAGGCGAGGTCGCGCTGCAGCGTGTCGGCAATGGCCTCCGCCACGCGGCCGGGCGCCCAGGCCGCCTCGGCATCTGCGCTCTCCGTCCAGGCCGCACCGGCGGCCAGGATGACATTCTGCAGGACGCGGACCGCGGCTTCGTCACCGGCCAGTTCGAGGCGCGTGCCGGCCAGGCGCAGGGCGGCATGATAGGGCGCCACACGGGGCATCAGGAAGGCGGAGAGGCGGCTGTGCTCGGCCGCGAGGTGAGCGGCGAATTCCGGTGACAGGTCGAGGGCGGAGCGAAAGCTGTCCGGCGCGCTGAAGGGGGAGGTGTCTGACATGCGGCGAGGGCCCCTCGGTCTGGTTCGGGGGAAAGCATGGCAGTGACAGGGTTAAAGGCGCGTTCAGGGCGACCGGACGGTGGCGTGGGCGCCGGGCTTCACCCCTTCCGGCCCGGGGCCTTGCCTCGGCCCACTTTCCCATCAAGGGGAAGGGCCTGGGGTGGCGCTTGGTCGAGGCGGGGCTAGTGGTACCTGCCCTGTCATCCCGGCTGTCGCCGGGACCGGGGGATGGCGACGGTGTAAAGTGATCGCGCGCGGCGCGGAGAGAGTCATTGATCTCTTGTCAACCAGCGGGCCTCAGGGGGAAGTCCAAGTCAAGGCCGCCTTCGGCGCCGCGTAGCGGGCATGCGCCTTGACTTGGACTTCCCCCTGAGGCGGCATCTCGGCAAGAGATGAATGGATAGGTGCGGGCGCGGTGCGTCCGCTTCATTGCAATAGCCACCGCCAAGGCAGAGGCAGTATCCCCGTATAAGCACCGTTTCCCCCGGCGCATGCCGGGGCCTTCAATCCGGCCCGCAAGCCAGTCGCCCGCAGCGTTTCGGGCTCCAACCGAGCCATACTCCGGCTGCCATTTCCCGCGGAACAAGCGATCACAGGCCCCGCCATGAAGGCGGGGGAAACGGGTGGGTGGGAAGAGGGAGGGGCCTCAGTCCTGTTCGTGCAGCCAGGCGGCGTGCTTGGGGGCGCGCTTGGTGACGCTCCATTCCTCGATCATGGCCGGGGCGACCTCCTTGAGCTGGGCCATCTGCTCGTCGGTGGCGGTGTTGGCGGCCAGTTCGAGGCGGTGACCGTTCGGGTCGAAGAAGTAGATCGACTTGAAGATGCCGTGATTGACCGGGCCCAAGACCTCGATGCCCTCACCCTCGATGTGCTCCTTGGCGGCCATCAGGGCGTCCATGTCCTCGACCTCGAAGGCGATGTGCTGGACCCATTCCGGCGTGTTGCCGTCGCGGCCCATTTCCGGCGAGTTGGGCAGTTCGAAGAAGGCCAGGACATTGCCCGATCCGGCGTCGAGGAAAACGTGCATGTAGGGGTCGGGCGCCTTGGTGGAGGGGACCTCGTTCTCGGCGATGGCCAGCTTGAAGTCCATGTTCATGACGCGCTGGTAGAACTCGACGGTCTCCTTGGCGTCCTTGCAGCGATAGGCCACGTGGTGGATGCGGGACAGCTTGACGGTCATGACGGGACTCCGGTGAGGCAGGTGGAGGGGCAGGGCGCCGGGCCGAAGCCCGGCGCAGGTCGGGTTACGCGTCTTCCTTGGTCTTCAGGACGCCGCGCTTGATCTGGTCACGCTCGATGGACTCGAACAGGGCCTTGAAATTGCCCTCGCCGAAGCCCTCGTCTTCCTTGCGCTGGATGAATTCGAAGAAGATCGGGCCGATCGCCTTGGCCGAGAAGATCTGCAGCAGGAGACGCGGCTGGCCGCCCTCGGTGGTGCCGTCCAGCAGGATGCCGCGCTTCTTCAGCTCGTCCGCCGGCTCGCCATGGCCCGGCAGGCGCTCGTCGAGCATCTCGTAATAGGTCTCCGGCGGAGCAGTCATGAACTCGACGCCGAACTCGTTGAGGCGGTCCCAGCATTCCAGGAGATTGTCGCAGGAGAAGGCGATGTGCTGGATGCCTTCGCCCTTGTACTCGCGCAGGTATTCCTCGATCTGGCCGACGCCATCGGATTTTTCCTCGTTGAGCGGGATGCGGATCAGGCCGTCCGGGGCGGTCATGGCGCGCGACAAGAGGCCGGTATACTCGCCCTTGATGTCGAAATAGCGGATCTCGCGGAAGTTGAAGAGGTCCTCGTAATACTTGGCCCAGTAGTCCATGCGGCCCTTGTAGACGTTGTGGGTCAGGTGATCGATGACATTGAAGCCGGCGCCCTTGGGATGGCGCTCGACGCCGTCGAGGTATTCGAAATCGATGTCATAGATCGACTGGCCGTCCTGGAAGCGGTCGATCAGGTAGACGGTGGCGCCGCCAATGCCGCGGATGGCCGGCAGGCGCAGCTCGGAGACGCGGGTCTCGGTCACGACCGGCTGGGCGCCCTTGGACAGGGCCAGCTCGTAGGCGTCCTGGGCGTCCTGGACGCGGAAACCCATGCCGGAAGCCGACGGGCCGTGCTCGGCGGCGAAGAAGGCGGCCGGGGTGTTGGGCTCGTAATTGATCAGGAAATTGATGTCGCCCTGGCGCCACAGCTCGATGTCCTTGGAGCGGTGATTGGCCACGTGGGTGAAGCCCATGGTCTTGAACACCGGCTCGATGATGCCGCGCTCCGGGGCGGTGAATTCGACGAACTCAAAGCCGCAAAGGCCCATCGGATTCTCGAAAAGGTCTGCCATGGAAAGTCTCCTGGATCGGGGGTGGCGGCCGGCGGGCCCGGGGGTAGCGGCCGAATTCAGCGTCTCGGTAACATTATGGTTGCTATTGCGTCAAGTTGTGATTGCAACTAAAATGCCGAAGTCAGTGCCGTGTCGGGCCCGGGGCCGGACTCCAGCGCGGCGACTGACGAAGACCGCCCTGATATAGACGAAACGGCCACGAACGCCAGCACCGCCGAACCCGAAGAGCCGAGACCGCCATGACCCCGCCCGAGCCCGATACCGCCAGCCAGACCGACGTCGCGACGCCGCGCGCGGTGATCCGTCTGGACGCGTACTGGCCCTATCAGGTCACGGTCCTGGCCGAGCTGGTGGCCCGACGCACGGCGGCGATCGTGCGCGAGCAGGGTGATCTCAACCTGTCACAATGGCGGGTGCTGGCGGCGGTGGCCGAGCGCCCGGGGCGCACCGCCAACGAGGTCGTGGCGATGACGCCGATGGACAAGGGCATCGTCAGCCGGGCCACCAAGGGCCTGCTGGAAGCGGGGCTGGTGGTGCGCCGCGCATCGCAGTCGGACGGCCGGGTCAGCCATCTCTTCCTGACCGAAAAGGGGGCGCGTCTCTACCAGACCCTGCGCCCGGCAGTCGAGGCCGTGCCGATGCCGGCCGATGCGCTGCTGAGCCCGGCCGAGCAGGCGCAGTTCTGCGCCCTGCTCAAGAAGCTGGCCGAGGCGATGCCGCGCAACGACTAGCGGCTGGCCCCGAAGCCCGCATGATTTATCACTACATCCGGCGGGCAAAGCGGCTATACGAGCGGGTTCAGGTTTCAGGATCCGCGTACGTGACATCCAGGCAAATTTTCGTCATCGGCTTGCATGTCGCCGTTACCGCGGCGCTGGCCACCGTATCGGCCCTGGCGGGCTATGTGATCCTGTTCGAGGCGCTCAAGTCGGAACGGGTCGGTGTCCTGCAATCCTATATCCGCGTGCGCGCCGAGCGCGAGCAGATCCTGTTTGACGAGGCGCTGGCGTTCAACGAAGCCGCGACACTGGCCTTTCAGCGGCGGGTAGCAGCGCTCGATGACGACGCCCTGGTCGCCTCGCAGTTCGACGCCCTGTATCCGCATTTCGGGGACGGCACGCGGCGCAGCGCGCCGGGCCTGTACGACGGCATGACCCTGCCCGGTGGCGATCATGTCTATGGCGTCGGGGCCTTCCTGGCCGACGCGGGGATGATGACACTCGAGGACAAGCGGCACTTCCTCGCGGCCTTCCACACCGTGCGCACGGTCGGCGAAGCCCATCTGGCCCGCTTCACCAGCCTCTACTACTTCACCCCGGACAGCCGGGCGGTGCTGTTCGCGCCGCTGCGCGAGGACCGGCTGGAGTATTACCGCCTCGAAGCGCCGTCCGATTTCCGCCTCGTGGCGGACGAGGATCCGCGCCTGTTCGGCGCGGCCACCAATCCGCAGCGCGCCATGCAGTGCACGCGCCTGTCGCGCTATGTCTATGCCGACAATGGCGAGCGGGCGGCCACGGCGTGCCGGCTGCCGATCTATGAGGGCGATCGCCTGATCGGGGCCTTCGGCACCTCGATCCAGATGAATGACCACATCACCCATGCCTTGAGCGCGCCGCCGCGCGACGGCGTCAACCTGCTGTTCGACCGGGAGGGCCAGGTCATCGGTCGCGGCGAGCCGGCCGGGCGCGAGCTGGTACCGGTCGACCCGCGCGAGGTGATGGCCCTGCTGGCCGATGACCCGCGCCCGAACGGCGTCGTCATGGGGCTGGACTCCGGCCATGTGCTGGCGTTCAGCAGGGTGGCCGGCCCGGACTGGTACTTCGTGTCGGTGGTCAGTCTGGAAGCGCTGCGGGGGACAGCCGGGCGCTGGGCCTGGGCGCTTTTCTTCACCGTCTTCTTCGCCTCCCTGGTATTCGCCTCGGTGCGCGGTGTGCTGAGCAATTGGCTGCCGATCGCCGCGAATGGCTTCAACGGCCGGGCCCGACCCAGCGAGACCTGATCCCACCAGCCGCCCGCCGCTCGCGGAATAAGGGGTGGCCACAACGCGCGTCCCGGCGTAAGAGGGCGCGCCTTTCACTACAGGAATGATCCCATGAGCGCGTCCCTCGACAAGCTGCGCAATATCGCCATCGTGGCCCACGTTGACCACGGAAAGACCACGCTGGTCGACCAGCTGCTTCGCCAGTCCGGAACGCTCGGTGACCGCGCCGACGCGTCCGAGCGCCTGATGGACTCCAACGACCTCGAGAAAGAGCGCGGGATCACCATCCTGGCCAAGAACACGGCCGTGACCTGGGGCGACTGGAACATCAACATCGTCGACACGCCGGGCCACGCCGATTTCGGCGGCGAGGTGGAGCGCGTGCTGTCGATGGTGGACGGCGTACTGCTTCTGGTCGACGCGGTCGACGGCCCCATGCCGCAGACCTCTTTTGTCACCAAGAAGGCGCTGGCCCGCGGCCTCAAGCCGATCGTGGTGATCAACAAGGCGGACCGCCCCTCGGCCCGTCCCGACTGGGTGGTTGACCAGACCTTCGACCTGTTTGACCGTCTCGGCGCCACAGAGGAACAGCTCGACTTCCCGGTCGTCTACGCCTCGGCGCTGCAGGGCTGGGCCGCCAGCGAGGCCGGCGAGATCGGCACCGACATGACACCGCTGTTCGAGATGATCACGGCGCACACGCCGAAGCCGGACGTCGATCCGGACGGCCCGCTGCAGCTGCAGGTTTCGGCGCTGGACTATTCCAGCTTCACCGGCGTCATCGGCATCGGCCGCGTCGCCCGCGGCCGGGTCAAGCGCAACCAGCCGGTCACCGTGGCCAAGGCCGACGGCCGCCAGGTCAAGGGCAAGGTCCAGCAGATCTTCGGTTTCCACGGCCTCGAGCGGGTCGAGCGCGAGGACGCCCAGGCCGGCGACATCATCACCTTCACCGGCATTGACGAGCTCAAGATCTCCGACACGCTGTGCGATCCCGATCATGTCGAGGCGCTGCCGCTGCTGTCGGTCGACGAACCGACCCTGTCGATGACCTTCCAGGTCAATGACAGCCCGTTCGCCGGCCGCGAGGGCAAGTTCGTGACTTCGCGCAATCTCAAGGAACGCCTCGACCGCGAGCTCATCCACAATGTGGCGCTGAAGGTCGAACAGCAGGACAATCCGGACAAGTTCACCGTGTCCGGACGTGGCGAGCTGCACCTGTCCATCCTCATCGAGACGATGCGCCGCGAGGGCTTCGAACTGGCCGTGGGCCGGCCGCGCGTGGTCATCAAGGACATCGATGGCGTGCCCAGCGAGCCGTATGAGAGCCTGACCGTCGATCTGGAGGAAGAACACCAGGGCGGGGTCATGGAAAAGCTCGGCCAGCGCAAGGCCGAACTCAAGAACATGGTGCCGGACGGGCATGGCCGGGTGCGCCTGGACTATGTCATCCCGACCCGCGGCCTGATCGGCTTCCGCTCCGAATTCCTCACCCTGACCTCGGGCTCCGGCCTGATGTTCCACACCTTCGACCACTACGCCCCCAAGACCGGCGGCGAGATCGGCCAGCGCCACAACGGTGCCATGGTGTCGATGATCGACGGCAAGGTGCTGGGCTTCGCCCTGTTCAACCTGCAGGAACGCGGCAAGCTCTTCGTCGGTCACGCGGTGGATGTCTATGAAGGCATGATCATCGGCGTGAATGCCCGCGAAGAGGACATGATCGTCAACCCGACCAAGGGCAAGAAGCTGACCAATATGCGCGCCTCGGGCACCGACGAGAACATCGTCCTGACCCCGCCGGTCAAGCTGACCCTGGAATACGCGCTGGAATTCATCAATGACGACGAACTCGTCGAGGTGACCCCGCAGTCGATCCGCATCCGCAAGGTGTTCCTGAAGGAGCACGAGCGCAAGAAAGCGTCGCGCGGCTAGGGCTGCCGACGGCTTGTGCGAGTATCGAATGGCCCGGTTCGTCCGGGCCATTTTTTGCGTGGAGCTGGCTGCAATGAACCCGCTGTCATCCCGGCCGGATGCCCTGCGGATGCGGGGCGGAGGGCCGGGACCTATACGCGCCGACGCCGGCCGATTGGAGCTCGATGCGGCGCACTCCGGGAAGATGGGTCCCGCACTTTCGCCCCGCCTGCGCGGGGCATGCATGCGGGATGACAGGCAGAGAAGCCTTTCGAGAACAAGCGCAACCGGCGCGGAGAGAGCCATTGATCTCTTGTCAGCCAGCGGGCCTCAGTCAGCTTTCCAGGTCAAGGGCGCGCACCGCCGCTTCGCGGTCAGGACCCTTGACCTGGAAAGCTGACTGAGGCGGCATCCCGGCAAGAGATGATTGGGGTGGTGCGGGCGCGGCACCCCGTTTTCTCACAGGCTCTATCCATGTTTTCCCCGCCTTCATGGCGGGGCCTCGAAACCTGTCAGCTCCAAAGATGGCTGCCGCCTCGAATGCGAAACCAGATCAGAGGCCCCGCCATGAAGGCGGGTAAAACGGATTGGAGCGGTGGGCAATTGCGGGCGGCCTATTTGCCTGCCTGCGCCGCTGATGGCCCGCACTGAAGCCTGCTTGGCCACACTTGCCAAGCCGCATGCGACGTCAGGTTTCAGGGTGAAATCAGGCGCGCGTCAGGCCGCGCCCCTCACAGCGCCGCGCGCACCACCTGCGCCACATTCAGCACCACCGCCGCGTTGAACAGCAAACCCGCTGTGGTCATGGCGGCGGCGAAGGCGGCGACGAGGGTGAGCAGGACGGCGCGGATCGGCAGCATGGCGAGGGCGCGCAGGCGGTCGGCGCGGGTCCAGCGCGGGCGGGTCAGCTGTTCGACCAGGTCGGTAAAGCCGCCGCGCCACAACGAGACGCTGATCAGCAGCCACAGGGCGGCGGCCACCACCGGGGCGGCGCGCAGGCTCCAGGACATGCCCGGAACGGCCAGCAGGGCAGAGATGTCTTCCACGCGGCAAGGGTCCCGTTTCGTGCCGGCCCCGCGCCGGCAGTGCGTGTGCCGTGCAGATGGCGTGCCATGGCGGGGATACCTGCTGAACGGGTTGGATTTGAGCTTGCCCCGTCGCGCCCTATTGTCGTCCAATGAACCGCAGGGAGGTGCGTGGACGGGCTGAATCGCCGGCGACGGAAAAGTCGCGCAGCAGCGTTCAACCAACGTGCTTTCAGACCGTCAGCCGCGCCGCGCGAGGATAGTGCATGTCGAGATTTCTCAAACCGGGCCTGGCCCTGGCGGGGCTGGTGGTCCTGGTTGTCGCCGCATGGTGGATGTTTGGCCGCGGGGCCGGCGATGGCGGCGAGGTGGTGGTCGAGACCGAGACCGTGGCGCGCGGCGAGGTGCGGCGCACGGTGGCGGCGTCGGGCGCGGTGCGGGCGCTGGTCACGGTCGAGGTCGGCTCGCAATTGTCGGGACAGATCTCCGAGCTGCTGGTCGATTACAATGACCCGGTTGAGGCGGGCCAGGTGATCGCCCAGCTCGACCCGCAGAGTTTCCAGATCCGGGTGCGCGAGGCGGAGGCGTCGCGGGCCACGGCGGCGGCGACCCTGGCCCTGCAGCGCGCCAGCCTGGCCCGGGCCCAGGCCAATGCCCGCGAGGCGCAGGCCGAGCTCGACCGGGTCAGGACCTTGCAGGAGCGGGGCATTGCGGCCCAGTCAGCGCTCGACACGGCACAGGCCGGCTATGACGCCGCGCAGGCCGATCTCGGCGTCGCCCGGGCCCAGATCCAGAACGCCCAGGCGGTGCTGCAGCAGCGCGAGGCGACGCTGGAGAATGCCCGCGTCGACCTCGAACGCACGACGATCCGGGCGCCGATCAGCGGCATTGTCGTCGACCGGGCGGTCGATGCCGGCCAGACCGTGGCCGCCTCGATGTCGGCCCCGACCCTGTTCACCATCGCCCAGGATCTCGGCCAGGTGCAGATCGATGCCCAGGTCGACGAGGCCGATATCGGCCAGATCCACGAGGGCCAGAATGTGCGCTTCACCGTCGATGCCTTCCCCGGGGTCGAACTGACCGGGCAGGTCGAGCAGATCCGCCTGGCGCCGATGACGCTGAACAATGTGGTGACCTATACGGTGGTGGTGTCGGCGGCCAATCCGGGCCAGCGCCTGCTGCCCGGCATGACGGCCAACATGGACATCATCACCGGCGAGCGCAGCGATGTCCTCGTGGTGCCGAACGGGGCGCTGCGTTTCCGGCCCTCGCCGGCGCTTGCGGCGCGCAGCCGGCCGATCGAGGACGAGGCGGGTGGCGCGCGCGGCGGCCAGGGCGGGGGCCCGGGTGGCGGTGGCATGATGGGGCGCCTCATCGAGGAGCTCGAACTGAGCGACAGTCAGGCCGAACAGGCCCAGCAGGTCCTCCGCACGGTGTTCGGCCAGGCCCGGGCCCGTGCCCAGGCCGGCGGCGAGTTTGACCGCGACGCCCTGCAGGCGGACATCCAGCGCGGCCTGCAGGCCGTGCTCAGTGACCAGCAGATGCAGCGCTATCGCGAGATGCAGCGTGAGGCGCGCGAGACGCGGCTGGTCACGGTCTGGGTCGAGGAAGCGGATGGCGTGCTGGCCGAGCGGCGCGTCCGGGTCGGTATCGGCGACACCCAGACGACCGAAGTCGTCGGCGGTGACCTGGAGGCCGGCGACGCGGTCGTGACGCGGGCCCGCGAGGTGCGCGAGTGAGCGGGCTGATCGAATGCCGCGACCTGGTCAAGACCTATACCATGGGCGGTCAGACGATCCGCGCCCTGGACGGCGTGTCGCTGACCATCGAGGCGGGTGACTACGTGGCCATCATGGGCGCGTCCGGCTCGGGCAAGTCGACGCTGATGAACCTGATGGGCGCGCTGGACCGGCCCAGTGCCGGCGAGATCCGTATTGCCGGGCAGGATATCGGTGCACTGAGCGGCGATGCGGTGGCCCGGTTTCGCAACAGTACGATCGGCTTCGTGTTCCAGCAGTTCAACCTGCTGGCGCGCACCACGGCGGTCGAGAATGCCGCCCTGCCGCTGGTCTATTCCGGACTGCCGCACGACGAACGGGTGCGCCGGGCCCGGGCTCGGCTCGAGCAGGTCGGGCTGGGCGAGCGCATGGACCATCATCCCTCCCAGCTCTCCGGCGGCCAGCAGCAGCGCGTGGCGATCGCCCGGGCGCTGGTCAACGACCCGAAGATCCTGCTTGCGGACGAGCCGACGGGGGCGCTCGACAGCCGCACCTCGGCGGACATCATGGGCATTTTCGACCAGCTCAACAAAGACGGCATCACCATCATCCTGGTGACCCACGAACAGGACGTCGCCGACCATGCACGGCGCCAGATCGTATTCCGCGACGGCCGCATACTGGAGGACCGCCGATGACCCTGCTGGCTTCCATACGGGTTGCGCTGACGGCCCTGCGCATCAATGCGCTGCGCAGCGCGCTGGCCATGCTGGGCGTGATCATCGGCGTGGCTTCGGTGATCGTGCTGGTGTCGATCAGCGAGGGCACCAAGCAGGCGGTCGAGGCGCAGATTGCCAGTTTCGGCGCCGACCTGCTGATCATCCGGCCGGGCTCGAGCATGTTCGGCGGACGTCGCGGCGGAGCCGGGAGTGCGACGCCGCTGACCGATGCTGACGTGACGGCGATCCGGGACACCGTGCCCGGCCTTTCCGGGGTGTCCGGTGAGGTCAGTGCGAGCGCGGTCAGCGTGTTCGGCGGGGTCAACTGGTCGTCGCGCATCAGCGGCGTCAACCCGGACTATTTCGAGGTGCGCGGCTGGGTCATCGACAGCGGACGCAGTTTTTCCGCGGCCGAGGAGCAGTCCTCCCGGCGCTATGCCATCATCGGCCAGACCCTGATCCGCGAGCTGTTCGACGGGGCCGATCCGGTGGGGCAGACGATCCGGGTCAGCGGCCAGCCCTTCGAGGTCATCGGGACCGTGGCCGCCAAGGGCGAAACCTCATGGGGGCAGGACCAGGACGACATCATATTCGCGCCGCTGGGCACCGTGCGCCAGCGCTTCGGGGCCGGCACGACGGCAACGGTGCGCGACCCCGTGCAGACGGTCTATGCGGCGGTCGGACCGGGGGAATCGACGGACCGGGTCATTGCCGACATCGAGGACCTGTTGCGGGTCCGGCGGGATGTGGCGCCGGGTGCCGAGGACGATTTCTCGGTTGGCAACCTGGCCGAGTTCATCCGGGCCCGCAACGAGACGGAGAGCCAGCTCGGCCTGCTGCTGGCGGTTGGCGCCGGCATCGTGCTGCTGGTCGGCGGCATCGGCATCATGAACATCATGCTGGTCTCGGTAACCGAGCGCACGCGCGAGATCGGCCTGCGGCTGGCCGTCGGGGCGCGCCGGCGCGACATCCGCAACCAGTTCCTCATCGAGAGCATCGTGCTGTGCGTCATCGGCGGCCTGGCCGGCCTGGTGGTGGGGATTGGCGGGACGCTGGTCTATGCCGAGGTCGGCGAGCTGGAGATCGCGGTCAATCCGTTGATCGTGGCCCTGGCGATCGGGGCGTCGGCGTTGGTCGGCGTGTCGTTCGGCCTCTACCCGGCGCACCGGGCCTCGCGGCTCGACCCGATCGAGGCGCTGCGCTTCGAATAGCTCAGGCGGTGCCGTGTGACAGCGCCTTGGAGATCGAGAAGTAGAACGTGCTGCCCCGGCCGGGCTCGGATTCGACCCAGACCCTGCCGCCCATGCGTTCGGCGGCCTGGTGCATGATGGCGAGGCCGATGCCGGTGCCGCGATACTCCTCGCGCGTGTGAAGGCGCTGGAAGGGGGCGAAGATCTTGTCCTTGAAGCGCATGTCGAAGCCGATACCGTTATCGGCGACGCTGAACTGCCAGCTATCGCCGGTATCGACAGCCTCGATGCGGATGTGCGGCGTCGCCGGCCCGCGATATTTGACGGCATTGCTGACCAGGTTCTGGAAGGCCTGGGTGAGCAGGGTGCGGTCGGCCTCGACCTGGGGCAGGCCGGCGCTGTCAATCCGGGCCCCGCTCTCATTGATCGCGGATTCCAGGCTCTCGCGCACATCGTCGATGACTGCGTTGAGGTCGAGCGTTTCCAGCTTGAGCTCCTGATTGGCCTGGCGGGAATAGACCAGAAGGTCCTCGACCAGGCGCTGCATGCGGGCGGCGGCATCGACCAGGAAGTCGAGACTGCGCACGCCGTCAGCGTCGAGCTGGTCGGCATAGCGCCGCCGGATCAGTCCGGAGAAGGCGGAAATCTTGCGCAAGGGTTCCTGCAGGTCGTGCGAGGCGACGGTGGCGAAGCGGTCGAGTTCGCGGTTGGAGCGCTCGAGCTGTCGATTGACCCGGTGCAGGGCTGTCACGTCGGTCATCACGGCGTAGCTGAACAGCGGATTGCCGTCGCTGTCGCGTTCCAGGAAGGAGGACAGGAGGACGTCGATGAGGTGCCCGTCCTTGTGCCGGAACCGGTAGGGGACATTGTTGTTGAACCCCTTTTCGAACAGATGCGGCAACTGGACCTTGACGGCGCGTTCGCGGGATTCATCGTCAAGGAATTCGACCGACCGGCGGCCGATGACTTCGGAGCGGTCATAGCCGAGATAATTCAGCCAGTAGTCACTGACCTCGATGATCCGGCCTTCGGCGTCGATGGAATGCATCATGGCCGGTGTCGCCCGGTAGATGTGCTCGAAGCGCTGACGCTGGACCTGCATGGCGTCCTCGAAGCGCTTGGCAGGGTCGATATCCCACATCACGCCGCTTGAACGCAGGGCGCGGCCCGCCTCGTCGCGTCGCACGACGCGACCGGTGACCCGGTACCAGCGCCATGAACCGTCACGGGCACGCAGTCGGCAGCTGATGTCGGAGCCTTCGCGGTCTCCGCGCAGGATCGACAAATTGGTCGCGGTCAGTTCGGCCATGTCGTCCGGGTGGACCTTCTTGAACCAGTCCCGGGCGGACAGCTCGATCTCCGTCAGGTCGGAAAACAATTCCGCCACGACCGTGCCGCGAAGGAATAGCCGGTCCGAGGGGATATCGATGCGCCAGGTTCCCATGGCAGCGGCGTCCACTGCTTCGGCCAGCTGGCGTTCTCGGGCGGCAAGGCGCTCCTGGGTCTCCAGTCGTTCGGTAATGTCGGTGACGAAGCCGGAAATGGTGCGCGGCCGCCCGGCCGGGTCCCGGTCACTAATGCCGCCACGAACGTGGTAGCGACGCCAGCCTTCGAAGGCGTGATCAAACCTGACCGTCATGTCGATGGAGTCGCGTTCCTGGTTGCGCACCGCGTCGAAGGCTGCCTGAACTTCGTCGCGTTCGGCGGGATCAACCCGGTCGAGCCAGTCCGCAACGGCGATGCGGATGTTACTCGCCGGCAGGCCCATCATGCGCGCGATGACTTCGGATGCCTCGACAATGCCGGAGCCGATCTCCACGCGCCACGTGCCTTCGCCGACGGCAAGAAGGGTCTCGCGCAGCAAGCGCTCGCTGTCTTCAAGAGCGCTTTTGAGCCGATGCTCCTCGGTAATGTTGCTCATCGTGCCGGCGAGGCGTCTGGGCCGGCCATCCTCGGTCCACTCAACGATCCGCCCGCGCGTGCGCACCCAGACATCCGTTCCGTCCGGCTGGCGCATCGGGAAGTCGCCGAACAGGGCATTCAGGAGGTCCGGGTCGGAGCCGCGCTGGGCGGCCTTGAGCCGGTCGGCGACGGCCCGCGCCCGCGCCCGGTCGTCCGGCGGAGCGTGGTCGAGCCATTCATCAAAGCTGATATCGATTTCATTGCTGCCGAACCCGAGGCGCTGGGCGGGGAAACCGGACAGGGTCAGCCAGTCGCGTTCCAGGTCCAGTGACCAGGCGCCGTCATTGGCGCTTTCCAGGGCTTCGCGCAGGCGCATGTCGCTCTCCACGATACGCGCTTCGAGCTGGCGCAGCTCGGTAATGTCCACAACCTTGCCGTTGAGCCGCAGGGGGTGGCCGTCGCTGTCGAACTGGCTGACCTTGCCGCGCAATTGCAGCCAGCGCCATTCCTCGTCCTTGCGGCGGGCCTTGACGATCAGGTCCAGGGCATCGGTTGGCTTGCGCCGCAAATGGTCGATGGCGTGACGGAATTCCGAACGCATGTCGGCGTGCAGGACCTCGACCAGGCGATCCAGCGTGAAGGTCGCTTCGGTCTGGGGCAGGCCCATGAAAGAATTGATGAAACCGCGCGCCGCGCCGAGCCCGGTCTCGAGGTTGATCGAGAAAGTGCCCTCATTGGCCGACGCCAGGGTCGCGCTCAGCTGCATTTCGCGCGCTTCCAATTGGGCCTGCAGCTCCATTTCGCGGGAGACATCGCGAACGGTCAGGAGGATGGGCCCGCCGCCATCGCCGGGAGACAGGCGGGCAAGGGCGGCTTCGCCGATGAAGGTGCGGCCTGTCGAAGAGCGGAAGCGGACGCGCTGGTGATGCTGGCGGGGACCGCTCAGGTCGCGCGCCTTGGCCAGCAATTCAGCCGCTTCTCCGGCAGACTGGCAGATGTCGGCGAGGGTGCTTTCGTCAAACGCCTTGGCGGATTCGTGGAACAGGAAGCGGGCGGCAGGATTGGTTTCCAGGACCCGACCGGATTCTTCCAGGATCACCGCGGCCAGGGGCAAGTGCCTGAAAAGCTCTTCCAGCTGTGTAATGCGGCGTTCCGGCATGCATTTGTATGACGCTAGACAAGAGGGTCCGCCTCCCAGCCCGCATTCGCCTTTTCGATCCATTGCCCTCCCCTTTTTTAGTGGGCTTCTTGCCGGGTCAGGTCAATGCTGCGGGCCTTCATATTCCATGCATGGACAAGTGATCTCCGGGGCTTCGGGCCGTGCCGTAGCACCCGGCGATGAGGTCGGTACTGGTCATATGCGAATCCGTCGATATGCTCCGCCGGGCCGAGTTTTTGGAGGAGTTTGCTTGTGTCGAAACCGGGGAGCACGCAGGACGCCAGCGCGCCGATTCTGCAGGTCAGTGATCTGAATGTGAGTTTCGACACGCCGGACGGGACGGTGAACGCGGTCAAGGGCGTGTCGCTGGAGATCGCGGCCGGGGAATGCCTGGCGGTGGTCGGTGAATCCGGATCGGGCAAGAGCCAGACCTTCCTCGCGGCCATGGGCCTGCTGGCCTCGAACGGCCAGGCCACCGGGTCCATCAAGTATCGCGGCCAGGAAATCCTCGGCCTGCCGGCGTCCAAGCTCAACCGCGTGCGCGGCCGCAAGATGACGATGATCTTCCAGGACCCGCTGACCTCGCTGACACCGCACATGCGGATCGGCGACCAGATGCAGGAAGTCCTGGGCATTCACATGAAGATGAAGGGCAAGGCCGCCGAGGCCCGGGCCCTGCAATGGCTCGAACACGTCCGCATCCCGGAAGCGCGGCGTCGTCTCAAGCAGTATCCGCACGAGCTGTCCGGCGGCATGCGCCAGCGCGTCATGATCGCCATGTCGATGCTGTGCGAGCCCGACCTCCTGATCTGCGACGAACCGACCACGGCGCTCGATGTGACAGTGCAGGCCGAAGTGCTCGACATCATGGACGAGCTGAAGCGCGAGACCGGTGCCGCGCTGGCCCTGATCACGCACGACATGGGTGTCGTCGCGCGCATGGCCGACCGGGCCCAGGTGATGAAGAACGGCGTCTATGTGGAAGGCGGCGACATCGACAAGATCTTCCACGACCCGCAGGACCCCTATACGCGCATGCTGCTCGACGCCATGCCGCGCCTCGACCAGCCCGACCGGCCCGGTCACACGCCGCTCAAGCCGGTCGCCGACCCCGAGGCCGACCCGCTGCTGGAAGTCGATGACGTGCGCGTCGAGTTCCCGATCCGGGTGACCGGCGGGCTGCGCCCGACCTACCGGCCGCTGCGTGCCGTCGACGGCATCAGCTTCAACCTCAAGCCCGGCGAAACGCTGGGCATTGTCGGCGAGTCCGGCTGTGGCAAGTCCACCCTGGCACGCGCCGTGCTGCGCCTGGTCGAAGCCGAGGGCGGAGCGGTGACCTGGCTCGGCAAGGACCTGCTCGGCCTCAAGAAGGACGCGATGCGCAAGGCGCGCGAGGATTTGCAGATCGTCTTCCAGGACCCGCTGGCCTCGCTGGACCCGCGCATGACGATCGGTGCCTCGATTGCCGAGCCGCTCAAGACGTTCCGGCCCAAGATGAAAGCGGCCGAGCGCCAGGACGAGGTGCGCGGGATGATGAAGCGGGTCGGCCTCGACCCGGACATGATCAACCGCTACCCGCACGAATTGTCCGGCGGCCAGAACCAGCGTGTCGGCATTGCCCGCGCCATGATCCTCAATCCGCGCCTGGTCATCTGCGACGAGGCGGTGTCGGCGCTCGACGTGTCGATCCAGGCCCAGATCGTCGAGCTCCTGATCAAGCTGCAGCAGGACCTCGACCTGTCCATGCTGTTCATCTCGCACGACCTGTCCGTGGTGCGCGAGGTCTCGCACCGGGTCATGGTGCTGTATCTCGGGCGCATCGTGGAAATGGCCGATCGCGACCAGATCTACGAGGATGCGCGGCATCCCTATACCCAGGCGCTGATTTCCGCTGTGCCGGTACCGGACCCGGATGTCGAGAAGAAGCGCAAGCGGGTCAAGCTGGACGGGGAATTGCCGTCGCCGATGGATACCCGGGCCCAGCTGCGCTTCATGCAGTCCAAGCTGGTCGACGACCCCGATGCCCAACAGTACCGGCCCCAGCTGATCGAGGTGTCGCCGGGCCACTGGGTTGCGGAACATGACCCGGTGGACAGCGCCGTCGCCTGATTTTTCCGTGCCTTGCCGAGGTTTCACTCGACTTGCCGGCGCGCGCAATTAGGTTCGGGCGCCTGACGCTATTGGAGACGCCCCAGATGTTCTTGTCCCGCCCGGTCCACGCCGTCGCCTTGCTGACTTCCCTTGCAGCCCTGATCCTCGCCGGCTGCCAGGACACGGGCGATGTCGGCGTCCGGAATGGCGCGGCCGAACCCGCCTTCGTGCACGAAGTCAGCGACCTGCCGGCCGACCCGGACGTCACCTACGGGGTTCTGGATAACGGCATGCGCTATGCCGTCATGGCCAATGACACGCCGCCAAACACGGCCGCCGTGCGGCTGGTCTTCAATACCGGCTCGCTGGCCGAGGCCGACGATCAGCGCGGTCTGGCGCATTTCATCGAGCACATGGCATTCAACGGTTCGACCGACGTGCCGGAAGGCGAGATGGTGCCGCTGCTGGAGCGTTTCGGACTGCAATTCGGCCCGGATACCAATGCCTTCACCGGATACGACACGGTGGGCTATCAGCTCGACCTGCCGGAAACCGATGACGAGACCATTGATACCGGCCTGTTCCTGATGCGCCAGACGGCCAGCGAGTTGCTGCTCGACGCCGAGGCCATTGATCGCGAGCGCGGCGTGATCCTGTCGGAGGAGCGCGTGCGCAACACGCCGATCCGGCGCTGGAACAATGCGCTGTGGCGCTTCCGCCTGCCCGATACCCTGGTGCCGGAACGCGATGCCATCGGCACGTCCGAGGTGATCGAAACGGCCCAGCGCGAGCGCTTCGTCGACTATTACGAGAATTATTACGTGCCCGAGCGGGCCTTGCTGGTCGTGGTCGGGGACATCGACCCGGCGGACATCGAGGCGCGCATCGAGACGGTGTTCGCCGACTGGACGCGTGATGAGGGGCGCGGCGATCCGGACGTCGGTGCGGTGGCGGAGGACCGGCCGCTGTCGACCGGCTATTTCCATGATCCCGAAATCTACACCATCTTCACCGTCGACGCGGTGCGCCCGCATGTCGAGCGGCCGGACACGGCCCGTACTCGCTTCGAGGACAATCTGGCCCGGCTCGGCAATGCCATCCTGTCGCGCCGCTTTGCCACGCTGACCAGTTCGGGCACCTCGCCCATCATCCAGGCCTCGGCGTCGTCGTCGACCGATTTCGATGTGGCCGACCGGACCACCGTGCTGGCCATCCTTCGGCCCGACCAGTGGGCCGAGGGCGTAGCCCAGGTCGAGCAGGAATTGCGCAGGGCGCGCGAGCACGGTTTCACCGAGGCCGAGCTGGCCGAACAGATTTCCAACCTGCGCACGGCGCTGCGCGACCAGGCCGATCAGGCCGGCACCCGCACCAGCACCAATCTGGCCGACCAGATCTGGTCGAACTGGCGCGCCGAGCAGGTCTTCACGACGCCGCAGACCATGCTGGAGCGGTTCGAAGCATCGCTCGGGGATGTCACCGTGGAGGCCGTGAATGCCGCCTTCCGGGCCCAGTGGGCCGACGTCGAGCCGCTGCTCTTCCTGGCCTCGCCGCAGCCGATCGAGGATGCCGAGAGCCGTTTGCGCAACACTTGGGATGACAGCGTGTCGGTGGCCGTCGAGGCGCCGTCCGCCGATGTCGACAGCGAATTTGCCTATCACGACTTCGGGCCCGCCGGCACGGTCGCCGAGCGCAGCGAGGTCGAGGACCTCGGGCTGGTTCGCTGGCGTTATGAAAACGGCGTCGCGGTGACCTTCAAGCCGACCGACTTCGAGGACGGGCGCGTGCGCGTGCGCATCGATTTCGGGCGGGGCGAACTGGAACCGCGGGCCAAGCCGGCGGTCGACGTGATCACCGGTTCGGTATTCACCAGCGCCGGCCTGGGCGAGCACAGCCAGGACGATCTGTCGCGCCTGTTGGCGGGCCGCAATGTCGGCGCCGGATTTGGCGTCGGGGATCAGAGCTTCACCTTCTCCGCCGCCACCACGCCGGGCGATCTGCGTGTCCAGATGGACCTGCTGACAGCCTACATGACCGATCCGGGCTGGCGCCAGGAAGGGCTCGACCAGTTCCTTGCCATCATCCCGGAAGTGCGACGCAATCTGCTGTCGACCCCGAATGGCGTGCTGCAGGCGGAAGTGGCGCGGATGATCCATGGTGGCGATACGCGCTACGGCCTGCCGAGCGAGGCGGAGATCGCCGCCATCGAGATGGCCGATATCCAGGCCTTCATGACCCCGGCACTGGAGGCCGGACCGGTCGAAGTGACGATCGTCGGCGATGTCAGCGAGGCCGAGGTGCTGGACGCCGTGTCGGCGACCTTGGGCGCGCTGCCGGCCCGGGCGGAGAGCTGGCCGGACTACCAGGAAGCCCGCACTGTGCGCTTCCCGGAGCCGAATGACGAACCGCTAGTGCTCTATCACAACGGACCGGCGGACCAGGCCATGGTCAATGTCTACTGGCCGACCTTCGACGACAGCGACGCGCGCCGGGCACGCACCCTGTCGCTGCTGCGGGCGGTGTTCGACCTGAAGCTCACCGAACGCCTGCGCGAGGCGGAAGGGCTGACCTATTCGGCCTACAATTCCGACACCACCTCGGACACCTATCCGGACTATGGCTATCTCTATGCCGGGGCGGACGTGCGCGCCGAGACGGTCGATGCGGCCTATGCGGCGATTATCGAGCTCGCTGCCGACCTGGCGGCGGGCGAGATCAGCGAGGACGAGGTGCTGCGCGCGCGGCGGCCGATTCTCGAGCAGATCGAGAATGCGTTCGAGAATAATGGCGCCTGGATGAGCTGGTTGCCGCTGAGCTGGGAAAATCCGGACGAGCTGGACCGGATTCGCAGCCTGGACAGCGATTTCCGCGACATCACGCGCGAGGAGCTGGTTGAACTCGCGGCGGAATACCTGCGTCCGGAGCGCAGCTGGCGTGTCACCATCCTGTCCCGGAACGCCGAATGAGCTGGTGCGTTTCACCGTCACGTGAAATCGCGTTCTTACTTTGAGGAAGACACATGACCCGCATTGCATTGCTCACCGCTGTCTGTGGCCTGGCCCTGGCGGCCTGTTCCGGTCCGGATACCGCCACCGACGAGGACGATGTCGTTGAGCAGCCCACCGATCGTCCGTCCGCGGAGATGACCGAGGACGAGGCGGCCAGGATCGATCCCAGGGTCCAGGCCGAGCGCCAACAGGCCGAGGCCGTAGCGGCCATCGTCGCCGAAGCCCGTGCGTGCGACCTGCCGGCTGACACCGAGATCGTTCTGGTTGGACCGCCGGAAGGACCGATCCAGGCCGACGCGAATGCCGAGGCCTCGGAGGCCTACATTGCCTCTGTGCTGGAGCAGGAGTGCGTGTTCGAACTGCCCAGCGGGCTGGTCTTCCGCATCGTCGATGCCGAGCAAGAGGGCCTGTCCCCGATGCCGGGCGACCTGGTTACCGTGCATTATCGCGGTCAGCTGCCGCACGGCGAGGTGTTCGATTCATCCTATGATCGCGGCCAGCCGGAAACCTTTCCGTCGGATCGCCTGATCCGCGGCTGGGTCGAGGCACTGCCGCTGATGCATGTCGGCGAAAGCTGGGAGCTCTACCTGCGCCCGCGGCTCGGCTATGGCGAGCGCGGTACGCCGGACGGTCCGATCGGCCCGAACCAGGCGCTGATCTTCGAGATGGAATTGCTTGACGTGCCGAGTGCGGCCGACCGGCAATAGCCTGATCCGGCGGCCTGGCCGGTCTAGCGCGAAATGCGCAGATTGGTCAGGTCGCCGGCGATCATCTCGAAGGCATCGCGCAGCGCCGAGCTCGACGGAGAGTCGAAGTAGAGGCTCGGATTCGACGCGCACTCGCGCATCAGCTGGCGGGTCGAGCTGGAGCTGACCTGGAAGGTGATGGTGTAGACGCGGATCCCCTGGCGCTTGGCGTATTCGCAGGCAGCTGCGGTGCGCGCATTCATGGCATTGATGACCTGGGAGCGGCTCGACGAGGTGACGCCGAGGCGACCGGTTCGAATGTAACCGTAGCCGGAATAGTCGCTATGGGCGAAATGGCTACCCCGGGTGGAGATGTAGTTCTCGCCATCGGTCAGGACGACCATGGCCTTGACCACCTCGTCGTCATCATAGGGCACGCCCTCGGTGTAAGGTGCCTGGGGCGACAGGACGCGGACCCCCCAACTGACGCCGAGCGGTATATTTGTGGTCCCGCTGGCTTCCATCTGCGAAATGGCGCGGTCGACCGTGCGTTCATTGTCGGTCAAAGGGGTGATCGGGCGGGCGGTGCAGCCTTCGTTCGGGCCATTGCCGTTGCGCGGGCGTCCGTTGCGGTACTTGCCGATATTCATCAACCGTTCCCAGACGCTGCCGCGAAGGCCGTCATTGAGATAGTTATTGTTGTACCGGCCGCCGCGATCCGGTTCGTCCGGCGCGAAATAGGGCATGAACAGGGTTTCCGGGCGACCCGGATTAGGCTCGATGTCCTCGATGTCGAACGGAATGGCGCGCGCCTCCACGCAGCCTTCCCAGCTTGTGCGTCGAAGGTCGTCGAACAGGTCCCAGCGATTGGCCGGTTGATCGAACCACTCCGAATGCAGCGGATTGCGACCATCCGGATCCATCCACCAGACCGCTTCGTTGGCGGTGCCCACATTGACGGTGGAGGCAAAGGGGACGAGGCCGATCTTGACGTCGCCGCGCTCGTCCGCAGCGTCGAACAGGATCTCGTTGAGCAGGGCAGCGCTGTCGCGCAGATTGCGGATCTTGGAGCCGCTCATCGATCCGGTATTGTCCAGGACCATGGCCAGCTCGAGGCGCTGGCGGGCCCGCTGGACCTCGCTCTCCCAGCCGACGGTGATGGTATTGATGCCGGCGAGGCCGAGCAGGGTGGTCCGCACTTCCGCCTCACCGGTAACGATCACCGTGTCGGTGACATCGTCGATCGAGACCCGGACATTCTGTACCGTCCCCAGCTCACGACCGGGATAGTTGGCGGCTATGAAGCGCGCCGCCACGTCCGCAGCATCCGCGTCCGACAAATTGGTGTTGGACCCGACGGCCAGGGCGGCCGCATCCAGCGCCTGGGACAGGCGGGAGCGGGCATTCATGGCCTGGTTGAAATCGATGGCCCCGCCCGACAGCAAGGTGACCGGCAGCACGGCCAGGGCAAAGATCATCGCCACGTTGCCGCGCGTCTGGCGGGCAAAGCGCCGGGTCAGGTCGATGATTCTGGCATGCAGCAACATGGCTCGGATCCAATCTGATCGAAGCAGTCTAGAGCCGGTCCCTTAAGGTGCTGTTGAAAAGCATGGTTATCGAAAGCTGAACGCTTGCGGTGGGATGGCTGATTTCCCTTGGTCAGCAAGCCGTGTCAGGCAACCGGTCGCCCGGTCAATCGGCGCCTCCGGCCAACTCGTGAAAATGCTCTGAAAACTTGGCGAAAACTGTGCCGCGCGCCTTCACGCCTGGCGAATATGTCGACGCTCTAATGCGGGCCAGACACGTCACCAAGGGGACTGCATGCTCGCCCGCTGGCTTCGCGATCGCTCCGCCAACACCACAGTGATATTTGCCCTGTGCCTGCCGGTCCTGATCGGGTTCACGGGTCTGGGTGTGGATGTCGGATTCTGGCAGTTTCGCCAGCGCCAGGCCCAGACCGCGGCCGACCTCGCCGCGTATGCCGGCGCGGTGTCACTGCGCAATAACGAGCCTTCCAGCCAAGCCCGCGAGGAAGCCGAGGCCGAGGCCAGCCTGCATGGCTATGACGCCGTCACCGGAACGCTCGCCACCTTTCACCCGCCAGAGAGCGGCGCCTACAGGAATGCACGCTCCATGGAGGTGGTGATCCGCCAACAGGTGCCGCGCTTCTTCTCCGCCGTCATGGCCGATGCCCCGCTGGAGATTTCGGTCCGTGCCGTGGCCACGTACGAGCAGGAGTCAGATGCCTGCCTTCTCGCGTTGAGTCCGGAGGGCAATGCGGCCATCGATTTCTTTGGCTCCTCGAGCGTGTCGCTCCTGAAGTGCGAGATCATGTCCAACTCGATCGCCGAGGACGCCGTGCTGCTGCGCGGCAGTACCGAGGTCGAGGCACCGTGCATCAATGCGGTCGGCGGCTTCCAGGTTGGCGGAGGCAGCGCCGATTACACGCTGACCGGCTGCCCGGCGCCGCGCACCAACCTGCCCCGGGCGCTGGACCCTTATGCCGAGCTGGACGCGCCGGTGATGCCGTCGTCCTGCAGCAATCTGAATGGCGGCGGGCGGAAATCCGGGCCCACCACGATCGCTGCCGGGCCGGGTGGCGTGAAGCGGTTCTGCAACGGCCTGTCGCTGTCGGGGGAGGTGGTGTTCGAGCCGGGTGTCTACATCATCGATGGTGGGGATTTCCGCATCAATGCCAATACCAGCGTGGTGGCGGAGGGAGTGACCTTCTACCTCACCGATGGCGCGCGGGCGCGGTTCAATGGCTCAGCCGACATCCGGATTTCGGCCCCCACCACCGGGGAGTACGCAGGCCTCGCGCTATTCGGTGACCGGGACGATTTCGGGGTCGAGCACACCTTCAACGGCAGCGCGGACTCGCTGATCACCGGCGCGATCTACACGCCATCCAGCGACATCAGCTTCCTCGGCAATTTTTCCGGCCAGAGCGGCTGCATGCAGCTGGTCGGCTACACCATCGAGATCGGCGGCAACGCCCATATCAGCACCGACTGCACCGGCTACGGGATGGAATTCCCGCAAGTGCCGAGTGATGTGAGACTGGTGGAGTAGGACATGGACCCGGTCAGAACGCTTCTTGCCTTTGTCACCTGTCGACGCGGCGCGGCGGCGGTCGAATTTGCCGTCATCGTTCCGGTTCTCGCCGCCCTCCTGCTGGGCGTGTTCGATCTTGGCCGGCTGGCCCATGATCGCACCGACCTGCACGGCGCGGTGCGAAATGGCGCCCAATACTTCATGGCGGGCGGTGATGATCCCGACGACGCGGTGGCGATAGTCGAACAGTCCTGGACCAGCCGGCCGGAGAACTCCATGGTTCGCGTCGTGCGGTGCTGCAAGTGTGCCGAGGTCGACGCGCCGTGCGGGCAATTGTGCGCGGACGGATCGGTGCCGGACATCGTCCAGCAGATCGAGGCCTCGGCCTATTATGCCGGCCTGTTCGGCGAGTACGAGGTCAGCGTGACGGAGATGGTCCGTGCGCGGTGATGTGAGACAGCTGCCGCGCCGATTCCGGCGCGATCGCGGCGGGGCCAGCGCGCTGGAATTCGCCCTCGTGGCTCCGGCCCTGATATTCATTATTGTCGGCGTTCTGCAGATCTCGCTGGCGCTGTACAAGGGGGCAACCGTGCAATGGGTGACCGAGCGCAGCCTGCGCGTCGCCATGCTGGATGCCAGTGTCGATGCCGAGCGGCTGCGTCAGGACATCGAGGCCGAGCTAGCGGCGCTGGGACAGGATCTGGTGATTGATCTGGACTTCGCGGTCGACCACTCCGGAGCCGTACCGGTCGGGCGGGTCCAGGTGGGCTATACCCATGCCGTTCACCTCCCCTTGATGGAGCCGATCCAGGCCCGCTTCAGTGTGGATTCCAGTGTTCCGATGCCGCGTGGCAGTTAGGCCGAGATTTCCGTTGACGCCGAGCCTGCGTGGCGCCAGACCGACGCCATGACCCAGCTTGCTTCCGCCATCGCTCACCTGCGCGACCTGGTCGCTTTCGACACCACGTCACGGCACTCCAATCTCGCCCTGATCGAACATGTCGAGACGCAGCTCTCCTCCCTCGGCGCGCGATGCGAGCGCATTCCCAGTGCCGATGGCACCAAGGCCAATCTGCACGCCGTGTTCGGACCGGCTGTCGATGGCGGGGTGATCCTGTCGGGGCATACCGATGTGGTGCCGGTCGATGGCCAGCCCTGGACGTCTGACCCGTGGGTGCTGACCGACAAGGGCGATGGCCGCCTGTACGGGCGCGGCACGTGCGACATGAAGGGCTTTGCCGCCGCCATCCTGGCGCTGGCCCCTCGGATGGCGCAGGCCGACCTCGAGCGGCCGATCCACATCGCCCTGTCGCATGACGAGGAGGTTGGCTGTCTCGGCGCGCCGGCGCTGATCGAGCGCATCATGGACGGACCGGTGAAGCCGGCCCTGGTGATCGTCGGCGAGCCGACGGACATGAAGGTGGTGACGGCGCACAAGGGCCTGTTCTCGGTCGTGGTGACACTGCGCGGCCGCGAGGCGCATTCCAGCCTCGTCCATGACGGGGCCTGCGCGGTGACCCACGCGGTGCCGCTGATGCAATACCTGGTCGACGCGGCGGCCCGGATGCGCGCGGCGGCGCCCGATGACAGCCCGTTCGATCCGCCCTTCGGGACGCTCACGGTGGGCCAGATGTCCGGCGGCACGGCCCTCAACATTCTGGCGCTCGATGCCGAGTTCGGGGCGCTGGTCCGGCCGGCTCCGTGGGACGACATGGCGGCGCTGGAAGCCGGCCTGGGCGAGCGTGCGGCGGCAGTCGAGGCGGAGATGCGGCGGTTTGCGCCGGAAGCTTCGGTGACCGTTCGCGTGCGCTCAAGCGTCCCGCCGCTGGCGCCGGAAGCCGACGGCGCCGCCGAGCGCCTGGCGCGCCAGCTGACCGGTGACAATGCCAGCCGCGTAGTCAGCTATGGCACCGAGGCCGGACAGTTCCAGGCGGCGGGCCTGAGTGTCGTGGTGTGCGGGCCGGGCTCGATCAGCCAGGCGCATCAGCCCGACGAATTCCTGGCGGTGGATCAGCTGGACGCGTGCTGTGGCTTCCTGGGGCGGCTGGTGGAGAGACTGTCCCGCGATTGATTGTCCCGCGGGGCCGGGGGCCTCCCCTCATCCGCACCTTGGGGGCCCGTTCTCCCCAGGGAGAAGGGGTGAGCCGGGTTCTGAACCTGAACAAAAAAAAGGGCGCCCCGTGAGGCGCCCTTTTCGTTGGGATGTGAGGCAGAGGCTTAGCCCGCCACCTTCAGATCACTCGCCGGCGCGGCCGTCGTTGCCGCGTCCTCGCGCTGCTTGCCCCAGTAGGACACGCAGGGAATCTTGGTCTTGTCGCAGCGGTCGGCATACTTGCGCGCGATCTCGGTGACTTCCTCCATCAGGCCGTCGGCCAGGGTGGTCGGCTTGAGGCCCATCCTGAGGAAGGTGTCGTTCTCGACATGCAGGTCGTTCTCGTCCGCCTCGTTGCGCGGGTTGGGCACCAGCTGGACCTCGGTGCCGGTGAGGTCGCCGATCATCTTGGCCAGGTCGCGGACCCGGTGGGTCTCGGTCATCTGGTTGAGGATCTGGACCTTGTCGCCGGCCGCCGGCGGGTTCTCGATGGCCAGCTGGATGCAGCGCACCGTGTCCTGGATGTGGATGAAGGCGCGGGTCTGGCCGCCGGTGCCGTGCACCGTCATCGGGTAATTGACCGCGGCCTGCATCAGGAAGCGGTTGAGCACGGTGCCGTAATCGCCGTCATAGTCGAAGCGGTTGATCAGGCGCTCGTCGCGCTTGGTCTCTTCGGTCTGCGTGCCCCAGACGATACCCTGGTGGAGATCGGTGATCTTCACCTTGTCGTTCTTGTTGTAGAAATGGAAGAACAGCTGATCCTGGGTCTTGGTCATGTGGTAGATCGAACCCGGATTGGCCGGATAGAGGATTTCCTGGTCCTTCAGGCCTTCCTCGGTCTCGATCTTCACCTTGAGATAGCCCTCGGGAATCTTCATGCCGGCGGTGCCGTAGCCATAGACGCCCATCGTGCCGAGGTGGACGAGGTGGATGTCGCGGCCGGTCTCGACGATGGCGGCGAGCACGTCATTGGTGGCGTTGAGATTGTTGTCGACGGTGTAGCGCTTGTGGCGAGCCGATTTCATCGAGTAGGGCGCGGCGCGCTGCTCGGCGAAATGCACGATGGCATCCGGCTCGTGCGCCTCGATCAGGTCCACCAGCTCCTGGTAGTCCTTGCCGATATTCATGTTGACGAACCCGATGTCGCGACCCGACACCTCTTTCCACGCCGCGAGGCGTTCGCTCATCGGCCGGATCGGCGTCAGGCTGTCGACCTCGAGCTCGATGTCGATCTTGCGACGCGACAGATTGTCGACGATGACGACGTCGTGTCCGAGATTGGAGAGATGAAGCGCGGTCGGCCAGCCGCAGAAGCCGTCTCCGCCGAGTACGATGACTTTCATGATCGTGACGCCTGCCCTTGACGTTAAATACCTAGCGCTTGGTTCTGGCAGGGGGGCGGGGCCATTGCAAGACCTTCGCCTGCGCACGGGCAGAAGAGCGTGGGGCCGTGCCCGGAGCCGCCGAATGAAAAATGTCTGCCGATTGGTGGACGCCAGCCGGAAAGGCCGGTAAATCCGCGCCCGACGAGCCGGATGCCTGCGATCCCGGCCGGACTGCAAGGAGACACGAGTATGGCCCTTCGGGTTGCGATCACCGGTTTTGGCCGCATCGGCCGCCTGGCCCTGCGTGCGGTGCTGGAAAACCAGCGCTGGAATGACGTTGAAGTCGTCGCCATCAACGACAGCTCGACGCCGGAAACCAATGCCCACCTGCTCAAGTATGACAGCGTGCATGGCCGCTATCCCGGCGAGATCAAGGTCGGCGATGACTGGATCGATGCCGGCTTTGGCAAGATCCGGAAGGTTTCCAACCGCGATCCGCGCCAGCTGCCCTGGAAGGACATGGGCATCGACATCGTGCTGGAATGCACCGGCGCCTTCAATTCCAAGGAAGGCTCGATGGCGCACATCGAGTCCGGCGCCAAGCGGGTGCTGTGTTCGGCTCCGGCCAAGAATGCCGACAAGACCATTGTCTACGGCGTCAATCACGGCGACCTGACGGCCGACGACATCATCGTCTCCAATGCCTCGTGCACGACCAATGGCCTGGCCCCGGTGGCCAAGGTGCTGAACGACGCGGTCGGCATCGAGCGCGGCCACATGACCACGATCCACGCCTATACCGGCGACCAGCCGACACTGGACCGCAATCACAAGGACCTGCACCGCGGCCGCGCCGCCGCCATGTCGATGGTCCCGACCTCGACCGGTGCCGCCAAGGCGGTCGGCCTGGTGCTGCCGGAACTGGTCGGCAAGCTGGACGGCTCCGCAGTGCGCGTACCGACCCCGAACGTGTCGCTGATCGACCTGGTGTTCACGCCGGGCAAGGCAACCACGAAGGAAGAGATCGCCGCCGCCGTGAAGGCCGCGGCCGATGGTCCCATGAAGGGCGTTCTGGGCTATGATGACCTGCCGCTGGTCTCCATCGACTACAACCATGACAGCCGGTCCTCGGTGGTCGCCCTCGACAAGATCAATGTCGTCGACGAGCGCCTGGTGCGGGTGATGACCTGGTATGACAATGAGTGGGGCTTCGCCTGCCGGATGATCGACACCACGGTCGCCATGGGCAAGTTCCTCTAGCCCGCTCCAGAAAGACGAGGCCCGCAGATGACCGATATCCGCCGCATCCAGGACGTCGACGTGAAGGGCCAGCGTGTCCTCGTCCGCGTTGATTTCAACGTGCCGATGAAGGATGGCGAGGTCAGCGACGACACGCGCCTGCGCGCGGCGCTGCCGACCATCGAGCATCTCGTGGAGGCCGGCGCCAAGGTGGTGCTGCTGTCGCATTTCGGCCGTCCCAAGGGCCAGGTCGTGCCCGAGCTGTCGCTCGAACCGGTGTGCCAGCCGCTCAGCGACCTGCTCGGCAGCCCGCTGTATTTCTGCACCGAGACGGTCGGCGCGCATGCGGCCGAGGCGGTGTCGGACCTCGCCGAAGGCGATGTCCTGCTGATGGAGAATACGCGCTTTGACGAGGGCGAAGAGGCCAATGATGCCGACTTCTCCGAGGCCCTGGCCGAGCTCGGCGACCTTTATGTCAACGACGCGTTTTCCGCGGCACACCGGGCGCACGCCTCGACCGAGGGCGTGACGCACCATTTGCCGTCCTTCGCCGGTCTCGCCATGCAGAGCGAGATCGACCATCTGGTCGCGGCCCTGGAAGCGCCGGAACGCCCGGTCATCGCCCTGGTGGGCGGGGCCAAGGTGTCCACCAAGATCGATCTGTTGCGCAATCTGGTGAAGAAGGTCGACGTGCTGTTCGTCGGCGGCGGCATGGCCAACACGCTGCTCCACGCCAAGGGCGTCAAGGTCGGTGCCAGCCTGTGCGAGAAGGATCTCGTCGATACGGCGCGGATGATCCTCGTGGCCGCCGAAGAGGCCGGCTGCAAGCTGATGCTGCCGAGCGACGTGGTGCTGGCGACCGAGTTCAAGGCGCATCCGGTCACACGCCTTGCGGCCGTGACCGACGTCAGGGACGACGAAATGATCCTCGATTGCGGGCCGGCCACAGTGGTCGCGCTGGCGGCGGCCATGGACAGTGCCAAGACGCTGATCTGGAACGGCCCGCTGGGCGCTTTCGAAACCCCGCCCTTCGACACGGCGACGGTCGCGGCGGCGCGCCAGGCCGCCGATCTGGTCGATGCCGGCGAGCTGGTCGCGGTGGCCGGTGGCGGCGATACCGTGGCAGCGCTCAACCAGGCTGAAGTGAGCGAGCGTTTCAGCTTCGTCTCGACTGCTGGCGGGGCCTTCCTGGAATGGATGGAAGGCAAGCCCTTGCCCGGCGTTGCCGTCTTGCGCAACGAGCCGGAAGCAGTAGCCTGACCTTGAAACCGATTGGTCCGCGGCCGGGCCGGACACAGACACAGACACGCTAAGACAGCTGGGGAATTGAGATGGATCTGGATCTTCTGAACGAAACCGCCTGCGCCATGGTGGCCCCGGGCAAGGGTATCCTGGCGGCCGACGAGTCGACGGGCACGATCGGCAAGCGCTTTGCCTCGATCAGCCTCGACAACACGCCGGACAACCGGCGCGACTGGCGCGAGATGCTGTTCCGCACCGAGCCGGCCATGAGCGAGCGGATCTCCGGCGTCATCCTGTATGACGAGACCATCCGCCAGAGCGCCAAGGACGGCACGCCGCTGGTCAAGCTGATCCAGAAGGCCGGCGCCATTCCTGGCATCAAGGTCGACGCCGGGGCCAAGCCGCTGGCCGGCGCCGAGGGCGAGATGATCACCGAGGGCCTCGACGGCCTGCGTGATCGCCTGGCCGACTATTTCGAACTGGGCGCCCGCTTCGCCAAATGGCGTGCGGTCATCAATATCGGTCGCGGCAATGACGATGCCATGCCGAGCCAGTATTGCATCAACACCAACATGCACGCGCTGGCCCGCTATGCCGCGCTGTGCCAGGAAGCCTCGATCGTGCCGATTGTCGAGCCGGAAGTCATCATGGATGGCGATCACTCGATCGAGCGCTGCTACGAGGTCACCGAGTTCGCCCTCAAGACCCTGTACCGCGAGCTGTTCGACCAGGGCGTGATGCTGGAAGGCACCATCCTCAAGCCGAACATGGTGATCTCCGGCACCGAGGCGTCCGACCGCGCCGGGGTCGAGGAAGTCGCCGACATGACGGTGCAGTGCCTGGCCAATTGCGTTCCCGCCGCTGTGCCGGGCATCGCCTTCCTGTCCGGCGGCCAGTCCGACGAGGAGGCCACCGCCCATCTCAACGCCATGAATGCCGGTTACGACCTGCCCTGGCCTCTGACCTTCTCCTACGGCCGTGCCCTGCAGGCCGCTCCGCTCAAGAGCTGGGCCGGCAAGTCGGACAATGTCGATGCCGCCCAGGCCGCGTTCAACCACCGGGCGCGCATGAACGGCCTCGCGGCCACCGGCGAGTGGGATGAGAGCCTCGAGAAGCAGACGGCATAAGCCGGGATTTCCCGTCACGGCGACCATGAAAAAGGCCCCGCAGCAAGCTGCGGGGCCTTTCTCTTTGGCGTCCTTGCCGAAGCTGGCCTCTAGCCGCCCAGTTCGGAGATGATGATGGTCGCGGGCGCCAGGTCGCTGCCGCTTCCATAGGTGCCGATCCAGATGTCGTACTGGCCGCTCGGCGGGTTGCCCCAGGTCAGCAGCGGGTCGAGATCGCCACCGCTGTCATCATCGCAATACCACTGGCCGTCCGGGCCGTTGATGATCAGGGTCGTGTCGGCATCGGAAATGGCGCCGATCGACAGCGGATAGCTGCCGGCCGAATACTGAAGGCGGAAATCCGGCGCGTTGGCGACCATGCCGGCGCAGCCATTGCCCCACTGGCTGGCGTCGATATTGCCGCCGGCGGTGATGTTGACGGCGTACGGGTCGGGCGTGAAGCCGGCCGACAAGTTGGCGCTGCCGAAGGTTGGCGCCTGGGTGTAGTCCTGGGCCAGCGCCGTGCCGGCGATCGCGACCAGCGCGGCCGATGCCGCAAGCGTGAATTTCATCATTTGAGTCAGTCCCCTTGAATGCCCTGTGGTCGCCGGAAACCAGTTTTGCGGCGCCTGGTGCCATGGATACTCGGTGTCACATGAAGCAGGCATGAACATGCTGATCGCCGAGGCGAGCTGTATCGGGCCCGTCGCGTCGATTTGCAACCTGAATTCGAGCGCAGGGTAGAGGCTTGTCGTTTGGGGGTGGCGCTGCCAGAAGGAGGCATGACCCAGCTTTACCTGATCACTCCGCCCCGCATTGATGACGGCTTCGCCGAGCGTCTGGCCGAGACCCTGGACGCCGGCGCGGTGGCAGCGCTGCAGATCCGCCTCAAGGACCACGACCGCGACGAGATTCGTCGCCTGGCGCCGCCCCTGATCGCCTGCGCCCAGACGCGCGGCGTGGCGGTGCTGATGAATGACGATGCCGAACTGGCGGTCGAGCTGGGCTGTGACGGTGTGCATGTCGGCCAGGACGACGGGCCGGTGAAGGCGGCGCGGGCGGTCGTCGGCAAGGAGCGCAGCGTGGGTGTGACCTGCCACAACTCGCGCCATCTGGCGATGACGGCCGGCGAGGCGGGCGCGGACTATGTCGCCTTCGGTGCCTTCTACCCGACCGGGACCAAGGCGACGAGCCATGTTGCCGAGCCGGACCTGATCGCCTGGTGGGTCGAGCTGTTCGAACTGCCTTGCGTGGCCATTGGCGGCATCACGCCGGACAATGCGGCGCCCCTGATCGAAGCCGGTGCCGATTTCATCGCTGTCTGCGGCGGCGTGTGGCAGCACGCTGACGGTCCGGCCGCGGCGGTACAGGCCTTCAACCGGCTGTGCGGCGAGGCCTGAGCCGGATGACAATGCTTTCAGACAGGGCCCGCCAGCCTTGACCTTGCCGCAATCACGTTGCTCTAGGAGGGCATGATGATTGTTCGCCACAGCCTTGTCGCCCTTTTCGGCCTTGTCGCAACGGCCCCAGGCCTGTCCCAAGTGCTCCCCGAGGACGCGGTATCGGAACCGGACAGCCTGGCTTTTCCGACCGAGCTCGTACGCCTGCCGGACAGTGTCCAGCAGGCCGCGGGCGACGGGCTCGATCCTGCCGAGGCGGCGGTTCCCACCGGGATGTCAGCCAGTGAAGAGGCCTGGTATCGGGCCCAGATCGCCTATCTGGGCGAGAACTGGGATGTGGCGCTGGGTTATGCCGAGACGGCGGCTGCGGCTGGCGAGATTGACGCGGCGCTGCTGGCCGGACTGCTGGCCAGCGACGCGCGGCGGGGTCGATATGACCTCGCGGCAGCGGTGCGCTGGTTCCGGCGCGCGGCGGAGCAGGATCAGCCGGTGGCGCTCTATCAGCTCGGCCTGCTGGCCCGGCTCGATGATGACAATCTCGAGCTTGGCCTGCCGCGGCGCTGGTTCGAGCGCGCCGCGCGGGCCGGCCATGTCGGCGGCATGCTGGCCTTTGCCGGCGAGCTCAAGGCCTCGCCGGTGCCGCAGGACCATATCGCGGCGCGCAGCTGGGCCGAGCGCGCTGCCCAGCGCGGTTCGGCGGAAGGCATGTTCCTGACCGCCCAGATGCTTGATGCGGGCCAGGGCGGTGAACGCGACGCGGCCGGGGCGCGGCTGTGGTATGAGCGGGCCGGCCGGGCCAATCTGGCGGAAGCCGCCTTCCAGGCCGGAATGATGTGGGCCGGGGGCGAGGGCGGCGAAGCCGATGACGACGTCGCCCGGACCTGGCTTCGCCAGGCCGCCGAGAGTGGTTATGGGCCGGCCCAGGGCCAGTTGGGACTGATGATCTACCAGGGGCGCGGCGGTGCCGCCGATCCGGTCGAGGCGGCGCACTGGTTTGGCCAGGGGGCCCGCGGCGGCGATCCGGAGAGCCAGTTCCTGCGGGCCTTCGTGCTGGCGCGCGGCGAAGGCGTCGAGCAGGATCTCGAAACGGCCTATTTCTGGACCCTGGCGGCGGCGCAGGACATTGACGGCGAACCGCGCCTCGACCCTGATCGCGATCAGCTCCAGGCCGCCCTCGAGCGTGCCCTGACCCCGGAGCAGCGCGCCGCGGTGCGCGAACGCCTGGCAGCGGCGCGCTGAGCGGTCGGGCAGGCGCCTGCGCTTGCGGTCCTTCCCCGCCGCTGATAGGAGAGCGCGACTTGCGGCAGCGCGGCTCCGCCTCCCCCATTGCAGGGCCCCGACCGGGCCAAACAGGTGAATGATGAAAATCAACGGTAACGAAATCCGTCCGGGCAATGTGCTGATGCACCAGGACACGCTCTGGGTCGCGGTCAAGACCGACCACGTCAAGCCGGGCAAAGGCGGTGCCTTTGCCCAGGTCGAGCTGAAGAACCTGCTCGACGGTCGCAAGCTCAACGAGCGGTTCCGTGCCGCCGACAAGGTCGAGCGCGTGCGCCTCGAGCAGAAGGACCACACCTTCCTGTTCGACAGCGGCGAGACGCTGACCTTCATGGATGCGGAAACCTACGAGCAGATCGAGCTGCAGAAGGATTTCGTCGGCGAGGACCGGGCCGCCTACCTGACCGACGGCATGACTGTCGTCGTCGAGTTCCACGAGGATCGTCCGATCGGCATTTCCCTGCCCCAGCACGTGACCCTGGAAGTCGCCGAGACCGAGCCGGTGGTGAAGGGCCAGACCGCGGCCAATTCCTACAAGCCGGCCATCCTCTCCAACGGCGTGCGCTCCTCCGTGCCGCCCTTCGTCGGCGTCGGCGAGAACATCATCGTGGCGACCGAAGACGGTTCCTACGTCAAGCGGGCGGACTGATCCCTTGGGTACGCTGTCTCCCCTCCTGACCGTGATGACCGACGTCGCCGCGCGCGCCGGTCGCAAGCTGAACCGCGATTTCCGCGATATCGAGCACCTGCAGGTGTCCCGCAAGGGTCCGGCGGACTTTGTCTCGGAGGCCGACCACAAGGCCGAGGAAATCATCTATGACCGCCTGAGCCAGGCCCGTCCGGGCTATGGTTTCCTGATGGAAGAGCGCGGCGTCGTCGAGGGTACGGACCGCTCGCACCGCTGGATCGTCGACCCGCTCGACGGCACGCTCAACTACCTGCACGGCATGCCGCATTTCGCCGTCTCGATCGCGCTCGAGCGCGAGGGCGAGCTGGTCGCCGGGGTGATCTACAACCCGGCCACCGACGAGATGTTCCACGCCGAGAAGGGTCGTGGGGCCTGGCTGGCCGACCGGCGCCTTCGCGTGGCCGAACGCAAGCATTTCGACGAGGCGGTGATCGCCACCGGAATGCCCTATGTCGGCCGCACCGGGCATGCGCGTTTCCTGAAGGAGATGCACGGCATCATGCCGCATTGCGCCGGCATCCGGCGCATGGGTTCCGCCGCGCTCGACCTCGCATGGGTCGCGGCCGGCCGCTATGACGGGTTCTGGGAACGCAATCTCAAACCCTGGGACATCGCCGCCGGCATCGTCCTCGTGCGCGAGGCGGGCGGTTTCATCGGCGAGATCGACGGCCAGGACGGTGTGCTGGAGACCGGCAACATCATGGCTGGCAACGAGCTCATGCTCGGTGAGCTCGAGGCCCGCCTGAAGAAGGCCGCGAGCTAGCCGATCCGGGCGCTGCCGAGATAGTCGTAGGCGACGATCTTCGGCGTGCCAGGAACGTATTCCGCGTCCAGGCGGGTGATGTCGAATCCGGCCTCGCGGATCAGCCGGTCCATGGGCCGGGTCAGGTGACAGCCGCCGGCGACGCGTTTCCACACCGGTTCCAGCCGGCGCTGCCAGCGCGCCACACCGGCGTCCGGCGCCAGTCCGTGCTCGCAGAACAGCAATTCCCCGTCCGGTTTGAGAACCCGCCGCATCTCCGCCAGGGCAGCCTGGCTGTCGGGGATGGAGCACAGGGTGAAGGTGAGCACCACGGTGTCGACGCTGTCATCCTCGAGCGGGATGTGTTCGGCCGGCGCGTCGACCAGGTCGACCTCCAGGCCTGACGCGGCGATCAGCCGACCTGCCTTGCGCCGCATCCCGGCGGACGGTTCCAGAGCGATGACGCGCTCGATCCGCGACCTGTCGTAGACCTCCAGGTTCGGGCCGGTTCCAAGGCCGATCTCCAGCACCCGACCGCGCGCCTGCGGCACGATGCGCTGGCGCTGGCGCATGATCGGTGAGATCGAGCAGCTCGAGCCGATCAGGCAGGGCAGGATGCGGTCGGCGTAGAACCCCATGCGCAGTTCCTCAGTGCGTGCGTTCGAAGTGGAGAAGGGTGTCGCGGGTCCCGCCCTCCGGTGTGCGCACCCGCAGGGTGATGCGGTAGGCGTCGGGGCCCCGGGGTTCGAGGACCAGGCCGTCGAACACGATCTGCTCGGGGCTGGCCGAGACGAAGGCGAAGGTGACGCGCTCCTCGGGGGCTTCCCACGGCACCATGTCGGCGCTGAAATGTTTCACGTGATAGCCCGCCTGGCCGCCGGCCGTGCCGATCAGCATCAATTCCGACATGTCCAGTGCGCCGCCGCGGCTGAGCTGGAAGGCACCGACCAGCTGGCCGTCGGCGGTCGGCGTCCAGCATTCCGAGATGGTGCCGCCAAAGCCCTCGCTGTGCCAGCATCCGGCGAGCCAGGCGGCAGCCGACAGGTCCGGCGTCCTGGCTGGTGCGGGCTCGGCGGTTTGCATGGCCAGGGTCAGGGCGATGAGTGTCAGCATGAAATCTCCTCCCACCGGCACGCTAGCGAAGCAGGCTTGACTTGCCCACTGCCGTACGGCCATGCGGAGGGATGGACAGGATCACATTGCCGAGAGCCCGCGAGCTGTTCGTCGAGAGCGGAATCCACCACAGCCTGGCGGGGCACGATCCGCGCTGGGTGGGCTCGATCCCGCTCGACGTGCACGGGCCCGGCGCCGATATTGACATCTGCTGCACCGGCGGGTCCGATCTGGCGCGCTTTGCCGCGACGCTCGACAAAGCGCTGGGGCGGTTCGGAGCGCGGGCTGTGCACAATCTCCATGCCGGTGAGGCCTCGATCATCTCGCGCTTCGAGATCGGCGGCGTGGCGTTCGAGGTGTTCGGTCGGGCCCGCCCGGTGGAAACCCACGAGGCCTGGGTGCACTGGAAGGCGGAGGACCGCCTGCTGTCGCTGGCCGGCGAAGCGCTCAGGGCAGATGTGCGCGCAGCCAAGCGCTCCGGGCTGAAGACCGAGCCGGCTTTCGCGCAATGCCTGGGCCTGGGCGGCGACCCGTATGTCGAGCTCCTGAAACTGGCGGCGGCCGGCGACGAGGCGCTGCGCGGACTGCTGGCGCGGGCGGGTTATGCCGGGCCCGGGTCCTCGCCGCGGCGTAGCCAGCCGGTGACCGAGTAGCGGGCGGCCCGGATGCGGGGCCGGACCGGGGTGACCTCGTGCGGCTGCGGCACCGAGAACAGCGACAGGGTGTTGGGCCGCGGCGTGAACCGCGCGGTGCACGTGCCGGAGGCATCGAGGAAGTCGAGCGTGCCGCCCCAGCTTTGCTGCCAGCGCTCCGACAGGCTCAGGACATAGGCGGCGACGCGGTTCTTGCCGGCCACGCCGTCATCATGGGTCGACAGGAAATGGCCGGCCCGGTAGCGGGTCAGCTGGGCGTCGGCGAAGGCGATGTCGTGCGCGCCTGTCAGTTCGCGCATGGGGTCGAGGAATGTGTCGGAATTGAGTAGATCGAAGAGGTCGGCCAGGGCCGGGCTCTCCGCGCGCAGCACGCCGGCATGGGCCTTGTCGTAGATCGGATAGGTCTCGTAGAGATAGGTGAAGCCGGCCTCGGCGGCAGCCGCGACCTGGCGGGTGAACTCGGCCTTCTGTGCGGCGGGAAGCGCCTCCATGGCGGCGGCATCGAGATCGAGATGCTTGCCGGCGAGGCGGGTCACGAGGGTCCAGCGCGGCAGATCCTCGATGGCGCGGCGCACCCGGCCGAGAGCGTCCTCGCCCAGCACCGGCGCCAGCTGGGTCCGGCCCTGCTCGGCAAAGCGGGCGCGTGCGGCTTTGAAGGGGGCGTGGCTGGCCAGCTCCAGACTCATCGGGCGCACTCCGTACACAGGGCAATGGCCGGGTCGAGTTCGATGCGTCGCGCCTCGATGGTCTCGCCGCACTGGGCACACCAGCCGTACTCGCCCGCGTCCAGGCGCTGCAGGGCAGCCTCGATGCGGCGCACTTCGCCGGCCCGCCGGGCGTCGGCCGCCTTGGCCATGGCCTGGACCTGCAGCGAGTCCTGGCGCGACAGCCGTCCGACGGACTGCTGGTCGAGCTCGACCGGGCGGCGATCGGAAGCGGCCGCCTGGCTGAGGGCCAGCAAGTCCTGCTTCAGGGCGGTCAGGCGCTCGCGGATGACGGCGGTTTCGGTCATGGTCCCACTATCGCCATCGCGACACGCCTGTCCAAGGTCGCGTCGCAGCCTGTGATGCAGGGAGGGACGCGGCGGCGCTGCAATACCGGTGGCCCGGCGCGCCGGGCCTGCATAAGCTGGCGGCAAATCAGCATGGGGCATGGCATGAGCGAGACAATCCTGGCGCTTGAAGGCGTCAGCAAGGCGTTCAAGGGCAAGCCGGCGGTCCAGGGGCTCGATTTCGCCGTCAAGCGCGGCCAGATCACCGGCTTCCTCGGTCCCAACGGCGCCGGCAAGACAACCAGCCTGCGCATGTCGCTGGGCATCCTGGCCCCAGACCGGGGCCAGGTCAGCCTGTTCGGTGGACCGCCGCGGGCGAGCGCCCTGGAACGGGTCGGCTTCCTGCCGGAAGAGCGCGGCATCTATCGCAAGATGAAAGTGCTGGACGTCATTGTCTTCTTCGCCCGGCTCAAAGGCGTCGAGGCGGCGACGGCGCGCCAGCGCGGCCTCGACATGCTGGAGACCTTCGGTCTTTCGGACGTCGCTGACAGCAAGGTGAAATCCCTGTCCAAGGGGATGGCCCAGAAGGTCCAGATCATCTCCACCCTGGTGCACGAGCCGGAATTCATCATTCTCGACGAGCCGTTCTCGGGGCTCGACCCGGTCAACCAGAAGGCCCTCGAACTGGTCGTTCGCGCCCAGGCCGATGCCGGGCGCACCATCCTGTTCTCGACCCATGTCATGGAGCACGCCGAACGCCTGTGCGACCAGATCGTGCTGCTGGCACGCGGTCGCAAGGTGTTTGACGGCACGGTCCCGGCGGCGCTCGGGGAAGTGCCCCGGCGGGTGCTGCTGGAAACCGCGGCCGGCGAGGATCTCGCCGCCGTGCTCGCCGGCATGGGCACGGTCACGCAGGCAACCGGGCCGGACGGCGTGGTCTGGACGGTCGAGCTGGCTCCGGGCGTGGATGCCCAGACCGTGCTCAAGGCCTGTGTCGACAAGGGGGTCCGCCTGAGCCGGTTCGAGCCGGTGCGGGCGCACCTGCATGATGCCTTCGTGCACCTGGTCGAGGAGCGCCACATCGCGCCGGCCACCGAAACCGAGGAAGGACTGGCCTGATGCGCGCCATTTACCTGATCGCCCGCCGCGAATTCCTGTCCTATGTGGGCACCTGGGGGTTCTGGATCTCGCTGCTCTCCGTGCCGGTCATCATGACCGTGTTCGGCGGCCTGCCGGTGCTGATCGAGAACTCGCAGCCGGACCGCTATTACGTGCTGGTCGACGAGACCGGCGGCGAGCTGGCGGCGGCCTATGAGGCGCGGCTGGAACAGCAGCGCGCCGAGATGCGCGCCGAGATGACCGAGGCCATCACAGAGATGGCCGGCGGCGAGGGACCGCTCAGCGATGCCCTGGTCGAGCAGGTCGACCTGCCGAGTGACCGCTATGTCCGCATCGAGGCGCCGGAGACCGAGCTGGACCGGCTGCGGCCCTACCTGCTGGGCGAGGCCCAGGTGGACACGCCGGACGGTCCGCGCGACCTGTTTGCGGCGGTCTATCTCGACCGCACGCCGGACGGCGAGATCGAGATCGAGTACTGGAGCACCAACCTCACCGATGGCGGGCTCAAGTCGGAGATCCGCAATGCCATGCGCGAGCAGTTGCGCCTGGGCTATTTCATGGACAATGGCGTTGACCCGGTGCTGGTCGAGGAGGCGCGCGAGCTCGACGCCGTGGTGCGCGAGCTCAATCCGGAGCGCGGCGGCGACGCGGCGGAAGTCACCACCGGCGAGCGCCTGCCCCTGGTCATCGGCATCGCCATGGCCTTCGGCCTGTGGATCGTCATCTTCTCGGTCGTCAACATGCTGTTGACGGCGATGATCGAGGAGAAGGGCAACAAGGTGCTGGAAATGATGCTGGCCTCGGCCCGGCATCATGAGATCCTCACCGGCAAGCTCTTGGGCGTGGCCGCCGTGTCGGCGACCCTGCTGGTGTTCTGGGGCACGCTGGCGGCCCTGGGCGGCCTGGCGGCGCAGCAGCTGGCCTCGGCGGCCGGCCTGCCGATCGGCGAGATCCTGGCCACGGTGCTCGATCCGGGCCTGATCGGCGCGGCGCTGTTCTACTTCATCGTCGGCTATCTGATGTACGGCGCCATCTTCCTGGCCATCGGCTCGCTGTGCGACACCATCCAGGACGCCCAGTCGCTGATGAGCCCGATGATGATGGTGATGATGCTGCCGATGATCCTCGTGGTCATCGCCATCGACGCGCCGGACTCGCCCTTCATCGCCATGGCCAGCTGGGTGCCGCTGTGGACGCCCTTCCTGATGATGGTGCGCCTGCCGCAGGATGTCGGCATGGTGGAAATCCTGGCCACCAATCTGGGCATGCTGGCGACCGCCGCCTTCGTCATCTGGGGCGCAGGCCGGGTGTTCCGCATGGGCGCCCTCAACCAGGCCAACCAGGACACGGTGAAGGGCTGGTTCAGCCTCGGCGGCAAGGGCAGGGCGAAGGGATAGGGCTAGGGCCCTCCCGGCCGCCCCCCTACTCCGTTTTCCCTGCCTTCATGGCGGGGCCTCCAGTCGGTCATCGAACGAAAACCTGCAGCCGATTTAACAGCCGACAGGATTCGAGGCCCCGCCATGAAGGCGGGGGAAACAAGCAGCTGGATTGTGGGCAAAAAAATGGGCGCCCGCAGCGCCCCACCTCACCATTCATCTCTTGCCGAGAGTCCGCCTCAGAGGATGAAAGCTGTCAATGGTTTCAACCGCATAGCGGCCCTTCGGGCCCTTGACAGCTTTCATCCTCTGAGGCCCGCTGGCTGACAAGAGATCAATGGATCATTGCGCGCCGGGCGCGCGTATTCAGGCGAAATGAAGGGGCGGACTCTGGTCCGCCCGGCGCTTCGTCATGCCCGCCCTGTGCCAATCCCATCCGCACACACGAAAACGCCGCGCTCCCCGGTCAGGGAGCACGGCGGTTTTCGCGACGTCTGTCGGTCAGGTCCTGGCGACCCTAGCGGCGTCCACCACCACGCTTGGCGACGAGGCCTTCACGCTGCGCCCGCTTGCGGGCCAGCTTGCGCGCCCGGCGAATGGCTTCGGCCTTCTGGCGCGCCTTCTTCTCCGAAGGCTTCTCATAATGGTTGCGGCGCTTCATCTCGCGGAAAGTACCTTCCCGCTGCATCTTCTTTTTCAGCGCGCGGAGCGCTTGCTCCACATTATTATCGCGCACGACGATCTGTACGATGGCTCTCTCTCCATAGGTTGGACGCGAGGGAGCATCCTCACGCCGCGGGTTCGCCAGAGGCGGGGCTACTACCAGAGCCGGGGGGGTGTGTCCACACTGTCCGCACAGCCGCGGGCAGCATTGGCGCGGACGCGGGATGACGGATGGCATGGTCTGCTCTAGATAGGATGCATGACCGATACCGATCCTGCAGCCCCGTCCGGCTATGATAGCACACGTGATCCGCTTTTACAGGCCATGCTCGGCCACGCGGTGTTCGACGGCTGGAACGCCGCCAGTTTCGCGCTCGCCTGCGAAGACACGGGCATCGCGCCGGGCACCGCACTGATCGCCTGCCCGCGCAAGGAGCTGGACCTGATCGCGCACTGGTCGCGCCAGCTCGACGCCGAGGCCGACACGGTGATCCGCGGCGCCGACCCGGCCCCCACCAAGATCCGCGACAAGGTGCGCGAGGCCGTGCTGGCCCGCCTCGCCGTCCTGGAACCGCACGAGGAAGCCGCAAGGCGCGCCCGCGCCCGCCTGCTGCTGCCCGACGCCGTGCCCGAGGGCGCTCGCCTGCTGTGGGCCTCCGCCGACATGATGTGGCGCGCCATCGGCGACACCTCGACCGACGGCAATTTCTACTCCAAGCGCACCATCCTGTCCGGCGTCTACGCCTCCACCCTGGCCATCTGGCTCGGCGAAACCGACCCCGCCAAACCCGACGCCCGCGCCTTCCTCGACCGCCGCATCAGCGATGTGATGCAGTTCGAGAAGGTGAAGGCGCAGCTGCGCGGCGTGACGGGGAAGTTGCCGGATGTGGCGGGGCTGCTGGGAAAGTTTAGGTATGGGCCGGGGCCGCGGGTTTAGGAGGCTGCGGGTGCCGCACTCTCATTGCGCTTCAAAGAATTGCTACCCTATTTCCTTTATCCATTGGCGTTTCACCGGAGTAGAGGTGCCATGGTACCTCACAGCCTTCTGCAAAGGGGGGTGCATTAACCGCACCTTCCCGTAAAGCGGGAATTATGCAAACCTATTGGAATGGCATTCCGATTCGTTCACACCGCAGATTGGCAGCTCGGTCGATCATTCAAAAATTTTGAGCCGGAATTGGCGGCGCAACTTGCGGCTGCAAGGCTCGACGTTATCGAGACCATTGGTGCAGTCGCTGAGAAGGAAGACGCCAAGCATATTTTCGTCGCTGGTGATGTCTGGGACATGGCCGCGCCATCCGACAAGCTTTTGCGCCAACCACTAGACCGCATGGCAGCCTTTAACAGCGTCATTTGGTGGCTCTTGCCGGGAAACCATGACCCTGCTCAGAAGCACGGGCTCTGGGACCGGCTGAAATCAATTGGGCTACCTGAGAATGTAAAAACACTTACAACGCAGAAAGCGGTCTATCCGGAGCCCGGGGTCGCTGTATTACCCGCGCCTTATCATTCCAAGAACCCAGGGCGAGACCTCACTTCAGATTTTGACGCCATGGAAGTGGAGGAGGGCTGCGTCCGTATTGGGGTGGCCCATGGTGGTGTCGAAGGGTTTTTCGACCAGTCTCATCAGTCCGCGGTGATCGACAGGAACAGGGCCGACAGCGCAGGTCTCGACTACTTGGCGTTGGGTGATTGGCACGGCAGGGCACAAGTAAATGAGAGAACTTGGTATGCCGGCACCCCAGAACCCGACCGCTTTCCAAACAATGATCCAGGCTGGGTACTGGTCGCTGAGGTGGAACGCGGCGAAACGCCCTCGGTTAAGCCAGTCCGCACCGGAAAGTTCACGTGGACTAGAGATCGGGTTGATTGCATAGAAGGCATTGATTTAAAAGAGAGAATATCCGCAGTTCTGGATGCGCATGGCTCGCGGCACTTGCGACTGTCTAGGCTGGAGCTTTGTGGCGAGTTGAGGTTGCAGGATCGGATGGAATTGTTGGCGTTCGTGGAAAAGGAGACAGCCAGCCTAGCCCATCTGCGAGCGAGGTATGAGGGCCTATCCACGGTGGTTGACCACGAAAGCCTTAGTGACATTCTCCCTGATGGCGCATTGCGTGATGCAGGAAATGAAATCGCTGCCCGGATCAATGCAACGGACGCCACTGGCGACGAAAAGGCAGTAGCAAAACGGGCATTAGATCTGCTTGCAACGTTCTCCCAGAAGGAGGAAATCCGATGAAGTTGCGCTCGCTTAGAGTGCGTAATATCGGCCCTTTCGGTCAAGAAGGGTGCGTCCTCGACGGATTTACGGATGGCTTGAATGTGGTGCGGGAAGGCAATGAGGCCGGAAAGACTACGCTTTACCGGGCGTTGGAGCTCATTCTGTTCGATGCCTACAGCAGTAAGAAGAAGCATATCAAGGATCTTCGTTGCGACCGTAGCACCGAAGGTCTCTATGTCGAGTTGGATCTCGAGATCGATGGTCAAGGCTTCCGGTTAGCGAAGCAATATTTAAAAGGCGAAATGGCCGCTGTCAGCGAGCTGACCACCAATCGCGTTATTGCCGAGAGCAAGGACGCTGAGGCCTGGATCACCGACAAGTTAGGAACCGACAACCTCGAAACCAGCTCACCAGGTTTGCTGTGGGTCCGCCAAGGTGCGTCACTCCTACAACCGTCATCGCAAGGTGGAGCTGGCCACGAACTGTTTGGCTCGCTGGAGGGCGAAATCGAAACCGTGGTGGGGGGCGATAAAGCAAACGCCGTGCTTCACCTCGCTAGAGACAAGCTCTCTGAATACCAAACCGACAGAGGTAAGCCGCGCCTTAAATTGAAGGACGCAATGGATGAGGTCCAGAAGCTTCGCGTCAAGGTGCAGGAGTTGGATGAACAAGTTTGCCAATCCGAGGCCGCGCGGGCCGAACTTATAGACGTTGAGAGCAAGTTGGACGGCTTGAGCAAGGTAAGCGAACTTGAGCACAATAAAAAGCTTGCGGACGCTCGGAACGCGCTCAATGAGGCCATTCAGGCCGAGGAAAAAGTAAAATCACTTCGTGTGGCTAGGGAGGCCGCGGTTGCAAACGCCGCGAACGCAAAAGCTGAACTTGAGAGATTTCAAGACCGATTGCAAGACCTCGCAGGTCTCAACGAGAAGCGAGAAGCTAAAAGAGCGGAAGCGGCATCCGTTCGCAAGCAAATCGACGCGTTGGATCAAGAGCTAGCGCCGGACCGAGAAAAAGTCGCAGCCTTGAAGCAATCCTATGAGAACGCCAAATCGGCCTTGGCAGATGCGGAGGAAACAACGAAGAAAATAAAAGCGATTTCGCAGCGCCGTTCGATAATCAAAGCACTGAATAAGGCACGTGAGATTACAAGAAGTTTGGTAGCCGCACGGAAAAGCGCCGCGGTACCGCTGCCGGAACTGGATGAAATAAACGACGCGCACGAGGATCTGATTAAATGTCGTTCAGAAGCGGCTGCTACACGCCCCAGTTTGCACGTCAAAGCTGCTTCCGCGGAGGTCCTACTAAACGAGTCACAGATCCGCAAAGGCGATCCAGTTCTCCTTTCTGGTCTCAGCAAGCTGACATATCAAGATCTCCAACTAACCATCGAGACACCAGACCGCGAAGGTACCGAAAGCGCACTCGCAGTTTCGCAGGAAAGGCTCGATGCACTGCTCAAGGCATGCGGTGTCGAAGACGTGGCCGCCGCGCGCAAGCTTCACGAAGCTCGCAAATCCGCGGCCAACGCAGCCGAGCGCTTAGAAAACGAGCTAGCTGAGGTCGCTCCAGATGGTGTGGACGCACTGGAAGCCGCGCTTGATTCCCTGCCGTCAAATCCTGCGGAAGATGATGGCAATCTCGAGCCGCCGAATGTCACGGACTTATCCGATGCTCGCAACCGCGCTGAGGCCGACTTTGTCCAAGCCAATAGTGAACTAGACGCGGCCGAACGTAACCTGAGAGATAAGCGGGCGGAGGCTCGTCGCGTCGAAGATCAGGTCAGACAGTTGACCGAGCAACTCGGGCCGATCGAACAAGCGCTTGGTTCAGAAAAAGAGCGTGCTGAAAAAGAAAATTCCTTGACCCTAGCGCATGACCGTAGGCTCACGGAGATGGCTGCCGCAAAAGAGACGTACGAGGTGGAAGCAGACAGGCAGCCTTCAGTAGAAGTAGCCCAAGAGCGCGTAAAGCGACTGGAGCAAATCGCGCAAAACCGATCCCAAGAGATCGCTCGCCTTTCAGAGGAGCTGGGAAAGCTCAAAGGCCAGCTTAAACAGGCAGGTCAGGCTGGTGCCGAGGAAGAGCTCGCTAATGCCCAAGCGGAGCTGGCGAAAGCAGAGTCGGAAGAGGCGGCTTTATTGAGGGAGGGCAACGCTCTGCGGCTACTGGTTGATGCCTTAGATGATGGAATATCGAAGCGTCGGCAACAGTATTTTGAGCCGGTCAAAGCGGTGGTAGACCCCCTCATTGCTCAGGTTTTGGGTGGCGCTTCTGTGTCTTTCAATGATGATTTTGGCCCAGCAGAAATCGAACGCAAGGGGATAAGGGAGAGCTTGGACCGCCTGTCTGGTGGCACCCGAGAGCAGATCGCCATTCTTACTAGACTTGGGTTCGCGAAGGTCATGGCAGCGCAAGGCGTACATGTTCCGGTGATCCTAGATGACGCCCTGGTCTTTTGTGACGACGACCGTATCGAAAAGATGTTCGACGTAATCAACGTGGTTGCGAAGGAGATTCAGATTATCGCGTTCTCATGTAGGCAAAGAGCATTCGAACAACTCGGGGGCACTCACATCCATAAAGCGACATTTAAGAACACGTTTGAGCAAGCCTGATTTACTGGCCATTTCGGTCCGTCATTTTTCTGCGCCGCCCCCGGCGCACACCCCACCATACATCTCTTGCCAGCCAGCGGGCCTCAGACGCTTCGTCGCGTCAAGGGCGCCGGAGGCGCCGCT
>NZ_JBTLRI010000001.1:512914-707591 GCF_054482675.1 Maricaulis sp. CAU 1757 | reverse complement strand
GGGCATTCCCCTTGACGCGACGAAGCGTCTGAGGCGGACTCCCGGCAAGAGATGAATGGGGTGGTGGGGCGCTGCGGGCGCCCCTTTCTTTTCATCGAGAAAACAATCGCGTGTCATCCCGGATGGAGGCCCCGCGCAGGCGGGGCGGAAGTCCGGGACCTATCATCCCGGTGCGGGACCAGCGGGCTCCAATCGTTGAAAGCGAGGGTATGGGTCCCGGCCCTTCGGCCCGCCTTCGCGGGCCATTCGGCCGGGATGACACCGCGTAGAGGGCAAAAAAAACTGACGCCCCTACCGCTTGCCCCATTTCTTCGACCGGTAATGCCGCCTGTGCGCCTCGACCTGGACCAGTTCGCGTTCCGGCCAGCGGTAGGCGGTCAGGTGGCCGCCATAGACGCAGCCGGTGTCGATGCAGATGACGTTGTTTTCCTCGCGCACCTCGGGGGCGGCGACGTGGCCGTGCACGACGGTGGCCTGGCCGGCATAGTCCTTCGCCCAGTTGCCGCGCACCGGGTAGCCGTACTGGTCGCGTTCGCCGGTGCGCTCGCCGTACAGGGCGAAGGTGCGGGCCTGGCGGGTCTCGCGGCCCTGCAGGTCCTCGCGCAAGCCGGCATGGGCGACGACGAGGCGGCCCTTGTCGAGGATCAGATGGGTCGGCAGGTCGTTGAGGAAGTCGCGCACATGGTGGCGCAGGCCTTCCGGCTGCACGGCGGCCTGTTCCAGCGTGTCCTCGAGCCCGTGCGAGATCTCCACCGGATTGCCGTTGAGCCAGCGCCGGTACTTGTCGTCATGATTGCCGGCAACGCAGTAGGCCTCGCCGTCCCCGACCATCTCCATGACCAGGCGCAGCACGTCGGGCGAGCGCGGGCCGCGGTCGACCAGATCGCCCAGGAAGACTGCCTTGCGGCCGTCCGGCGGGGTGATCTCGTAATGGCGGTGGCCGGTCGGGCCGCGGTGCCCGACCTCGTAGCCGAGCTTTTCCAGCAGGTCCTCCAGCTCGCCGGCACAGCCGTGCACATCACCGATCATGTCGAAGGGACCGGTGTCGTCGATATACATGTCGGGGGCGTGTTGCGGGTCTTTGAGCACGGGATGGGCCATGCCCATCTAACGTCGCCTAGCGGGCCAACGTTCCCAGCCGGGTGACATGGCCCATCTTGCGGCCGGCGCGGGCCTCGCGCTTGCCGTAGAGGTGCAGGCAGGCGCCCGGCTCGGCGGCCAGGGCGGCCCAGTCATGCGCGTCGGCGCCGATCAGGTTGGTCATCACGGCAGAGGAATGCGGCGCCGGGTCGCCGAGCGGCCAGCCGGCCACGGCGCGCATGTGCTGGGCGAACTGGTCGCAGGCGCAGGCATCCTGGGTCCAGTGGCCGGTATTGTGCACGCGCGGGGCGATCTCGTTGACCACCAGGCGGCCGGCGCCGAGATCGAACAGCTCGACGGCGAACACGCCGACATGGTCGAGCCCGTCGCCGATGGCGCGGGCAATGCGCAGGGCCTCGGCCACGATCTTGTCATCGAGGTCGGCGGCCGGAGCGGTGGTGGTCTTGAGGATACCGTCGCCGTGCACGTTTTCCGACAGCGGCCAGGCGCGCACTTCGCCATCGAGGCTGCGGGCCGCGACGACGGAGAGCTCGCGCACGAAGGGTGCCGCGGCTTCCAGGATGGCCGGCTGCTGGCCGATGGCCTGCCAGGCGTCGGCCGGGTCGTCGCCGTCGCGGATCCAGGCCTGGCCCTTGCCGTCATAGCCGAAGCGGCGGGTCTTGAGCACGGCCGGGCGACCGATCTCGGTGAGGGCGGCCTTAAGGCCGGCCAGGTCGTCGACCGGCGCGAAGGGCACGGTGGCGACGCCGGCATCATTGATGAAGCGCTTCTCGATGACCCGGTCCTGGGTCAGCTCCAGCGAGCGCACGCCGGGGCGCAGCGCGGCGGCCCGGGCCACCGCGGCGAGGGCGTCGGTCGGGATGTTCTCGAACTCGAAAGTGACGGCATCGCAGCGGGCGGCGAAGTCGGCCAGGGCACCATGATCGTCCCACGGGGCGCAGAAGCTGCGCGCGGCGACGCGGGCGGCCGGCCCGTCGGGCTGGGGATCATAGACGTGGATGTCGAAGCCGAGGGCCGACCCGGCGAGCGCCAGCATGCGTCCGAGCTGGCCGCCGCCGAGAATGCCGATCACCGATCCGGGTGGCAGGGCGGTCTGGCTCATGTTCAGTCCTCGACGCTGTCGGGCACGCTGTCGGTCTGGGCCTCGCGCCAGGCTTCGAGCCGGTCGGCCAGGGCGGTGTCGGACAGCGCCAGGATGGAGGCCGCCATCAGGCCGGCATTGAGCGCGCCGGCCTCGCCGATGGCCAGCGTGCCGACCGGGATGCCGCCGGGCATCTGGACGATGGAGAGCAGGCTGTCCTGGCCGCTCAGCGCCTTGGAGCGCACCGGAACACCGAGCACAGGCAGGGGCGTCATCGAGGCCACCATGCCGGGCAGGTGGGCGGCGCCGCCGGCCCCGGCGATGATTACCTTGAAGCCCTGGCCGCGGGCCGACTTGGCGAAGTCGATCAGGCGGTCCGGGGTGCGGTGAGCGGACACCACGCGGCAGTCATGCGACACGCCGAGCCTGTCGAGGATGTCGGCGGCCTTCTGCATGGTCGGCCAGTCCGAGCGCGAGCCCATGATGATGGCGACGTCGCAGCCCGCGTTGTGGGCGGAGCCGGAATCCTTCGGCGAGTACTCACTCATGGCGCTTCCTGTTCGGGAAAAGGAAGCGCGGGACATTAACCGGAGTAGGGGGAAGGTCAAGGCGCCCTGCAATGGTGCGGGTTTGCGTGCCTCGCTTGAATGTTTCTTAACCACGTTCGAGCACTGTGCAGGCTGGAAGCATCAAGACGGATCGAAGCCATGCGCATCGGACCCTTCAACGCCGCCGGACGGACCGGCAAGACCGCAACCGCCCGGTCGGGCCGCACCACCGGGTCGCCGACCGGCGCCTCGCATGCGTCCGCACCGCGCGACGCAGCCTCGATCATGGGCATCCCGGAAGCCGAGCTGACCCCCAATGTGCAACAGGCCCTGCTGTCGCTGATGGGCGAGGTCGACCAGCTGCGCCAGGAAACCGAGCGCCTGCGTGGCCGGATCCGCGAACTGGAAAGCCTGGCCGATCACGACGTCCTGCTGCCCGTCCTCAACCGCCGCGCCTTCGTGCGCGAGGTCAGTAAGTCGCTGGCCCTGGCGGAACGGCACCAGACGCCGTCGGCCCTGCTCTACCTGGATCTCAACGGGTTCAAGGCGATCAATGACACGCACGGCCATGCGGCCGGTGATGCGGCGCTGCATCATGTGGTGTCGATCCTCGGCGCCAATGTGCGCGAGACCGACAGCATCGGCCGGCTCGGCGGCGACGAGTTCGGCGTCCTGCTGACCCTGACCGAGATGCCGGGCGCCGAGGCCAAGGCCCGCGAACTGGTCCGGCTGGTCGAGACGACTCCGTTCCGTCACAATGGCGAAGTTCTGGAAATCGGCGCGGCCTGGGGCCTGCAGGCGCTCAAGCCGGGTGGCCAGGCGGAAGAGGCGATGGCCATGGCGGACGCGGCCATGTACGAGCGCAAGCGGGCCCAGAAAGCGGCCGATCCGGTCAGCTCCAAGGCGCGACGCGCCTGAGTCCCGTGGCCGCGCCTGGGCTCAGGCGATGATGTCGGGGGTCAGCTGGTCTTCCAGACGGGCGATCTCGTCCTTGATCCGCAGCTTTTCCTTTTTCAGGCGGGCATATTTGAGCTGATCGACGACTCCGGTCTCGGTCAGGGCGTCCACTTCGCCATTGAGCGTGTCATGCTGTCTCCGCAATTCGCGGATGCGGGTGACCAGCGCCTGCTGCTCGAGAGGTAGTCCGTCCATGCCTCAGCCGTCTCTTTCCGGGTCGCAATCAGTCAGTCGCAATCAGTCAATTGTCGTGGGAGTCACCGGCCTTCCCTGACGCAGGGCGGACCAGCACGGTGTTGCGACCGGTATTATATCGCCAATACGACGGCAAATAAATCGTGAACCGGGACCCGGTTCAGATCAGGGGCGACGGCCGCCCTCGAGATCCTCGCCCCAACGCCGGGTCGGTTCCCAGTCGAGGCCGAACAGGTCGAGGGCGCGCCCGACCGACTGGTCGACCAGGTCGTCGATGGTCTTCGGCTTGGCATAGAAGGCGGGCAGGGGCGGGCAGATGATGGCACCCATCTCGGTCAGGGTTTCCATGGTGCGGATATGGCCGAGATGGAATGGCGTTTCTCGCACCATCAGCACGAGACGCCGGCGCTCCTTGAGGACCACGTCGGCGGCGCGGGTGAGCAGGCTGGAGGTCACGCCGGTGGCGATTTCAGCCATGGTGCGCACCGAGCACGGCGCGATCAGCATGCCGCGCGTGGCAAAGGAGCCGGAGGCGATCGGCGCGCCGACATCGGGCATCTTGTAGAAATGGTCGGCGCGGGCGCGAAAATCCTTGATCGAAACGTCGGTCTCGTAACCCAGCGTCATTTCGGCCGCCTTGGAGGCCACCATATGGCTTTCCAGGCCCAGTTCGCGCAGGGCGTCCAGCGCGCGCAGGCCGTAGACAATGCCCGAGGCGCCCGAGACGCCGACGATCAGACGGTCTTTTTTCATGCAAAATCCACCGAGAAACGTTTCGTGAGTAGACATAGCGCGGGAATTTGCTTCAATCGAGCATTCCACTTCAGCTACAGGGAGAAGTATCCATGCCCATCGCAGCCCGCATTCGTGAGCTCGACGCGCGTCACACGCGCCTGGACACCCAGATCGACGAAGTCACCCGGCACCCGTCGGTGGATTCGCTCGAGCTTGCCCGGCTGAAAAAGGAGAAACTTCGACTGAAGGAACAGATCGAGGCGCTGCGAATGTCGGCGCATTCCGAGCAATTGCAGTGACCCGGTTCTGAAACCGGCGAAATTCATAATCAGGCAAACTACAGGGGGGCGGCTATCAGGCCGCCCTTTTTGCGGGTTAAGGTGAGGGGGAATGAAGGAGAGTTGCATGCGTTTTTCCCGTCTGGCCGCGAGCCTGGCCAGCCTCTTTCTCGTCAGCGCGGGTGCGGCCCCGGCCGCCCTGGCCCAGATCGACAGCGGCGCCTGCCTGGCCGGGCGCGAGGCCATGGATGGTGGCGAGACAGGTGCGGCGATCCTGGCTTTTGAAACCTGTCTTGGCTCGGCCGACCTGACCGCCGAGGAAGAGGTTGGAGTGTACGCCGCGCTGGGTGCCGCCTTCCTCGCCGAGGAACGTTTCGAGGAGGCTCTCAGCGCCTATAACTTCGCCTTTGCCATCGTCGAGACACAGCAGGCCGAAGTGGTCCAGCCGGCGCTCTACCGCAATCGCGGCATTGCCCGTCTGGAGACCGGCCAGACCGAGCTCGGTCTGCGTGATCTGGAACGGGCCGCCGCTGAAATGCCGAACGACGTCGTCACCTTCCTGTCGCTGGGGATTGCCTACCAGGACCTGGACCGTTCGAGCGAGGCCGTGGTCGCCTTTGACCGAGTGGTGCAGCTGGCGCCGGACTGGGACGGGGCGTGGATCAACCGGTCGAGCGCCCTGCTCGATGCCGGCATGACCGGCGCGGCCGTCGCCGATGCGCGACGTGCGGTCGAGCTCGACCCGACCAGTGGCTCCTCGCTCAACATGCTGTGCTGGACGCTGATCAAGGACAATCGTCCGGAAACCGCGCTGCCATTGTGCGAACAGGCCGTGGCGGCGGAACCGGAGATCGGCGCCATCGTGCATTCCCAGGCCGCGGCGCTGGAAGCCCTCGGCCGGGTCGAGGAGGCGCTGGCGCTTTACGAGCGCGCCTTCGAGCTGTCGCCGGATGATCCGGAGATCGCGGCGGATTACGAGCGCACCCACAATCCGTAACCTGCCGGTTATCGGCCAGCCATTGCCAAGCCCGATCCGTCGTGCAAGGTCGGCGCTCGAACGACAGACACGCCATTTAGCCAAGGGGACATGCGCATGGGTGACCGGGTCGCAATCATTACCGGCGGGGCCAACGGGATCGGCAAGGCCTGTGCCCGCCGCCTGAGCGAGGATGGCTGCCTCGTCGTCATCGCCGATACCGACCAGGAGTCCGGACAGGCGCTGGCCCAGGAACTGGGCGCGGAGAAGGGCAAGGCGCTGTTCGTGTCGTGCGATGTCTCCGACCGGCTCTCGGTGAGCAATCTCCTGGCCGAGACGCGCTCGGCCTTCGAGCGCCTGGACATCCTGGTCAACAATGCCGGAATCGTCGCCACCGGCGACATTCTCGACCTCTCCGAAGCCGATTTCGACCGGGTCATCGCGGTCAATCTGAAGGGTTCATTCCTGGTCGCCCGCGAGGCGGCGCGCCAGATGGTCGAGCAGATCGAAGCCGACGGCGAACGCCTGGAAGACGTACGCCGGCGCTATGCCATCATCAACATGTCCTCGGTCAATTCCGTGCTCGCCATCCCCGACCAGCTGGCCTATTGCGCCACCAAGGGGGCCCTCAACCAGATGACCAAGGCGATGGCCCTGTCGCTGGCCAAGTACGGCCTGCGCGTCAACGCCATCGGCCCGGGCAGCATCAATACCGACGTCCTCAAATCGGTGAACGACAACCCCGCCGCCATGGACAAGATCATGTCGCGCACCCCGCTGCAGCGCATCGGCGATCCGGACGAGGTCGCCTCGGTGGCGTCCTTCCTGGCCTCGAAGGATGCCAGCTACATCACCGGCACGGTGCTGTACGCGGACGGCGGGCGGATGGCGCTGAACTACACGGTGGCGCGAGACTAGCCTCGTGCGGGTCGCGGTCCTCGGCGGCTACGGCCTGATCGGGTCCGCCTGCGTCCGGGCGCTTCGCAAGGCCGGCTGCGAGGTCGTCGGTTTCGGCCGCAATGCCGCATCGGCGCGACGCAGTGCCCCGGACATCGAATGGGTCATCCAGGATATCGGTGGGCTGGATGCGGACGAGTGGCGGGAGCTGCTGTCTGGTGTCGAGGTCGTCGTCAACGCCGCCGGGGCGCTGCAGGACGGGCCCAGGGATGACCTGAATCGCATCCATGACACGATGATCGGCGAACTGGTTGCCGCGCTGCGCGGCACGCCCACGCGTTTCGTGCAGATTTCCGCTGCCGGGGTGCGGGCCGATGCACCGACCGCGTTTTTCCGCAGCAAGGCGCGTGGTGACCAGCGGCTGACAGACAACGCCATCGACACGGTGATCCTGCGCCCGACCCTCGTCTTGGGCCCGGATGCTTATGGCGGCACCGCGCTGCTGCGTGCCAGTGCGGCGGTCCCTTTGGTCCAGTTCCGCCTGTTGGCCGACCGGCCGGTCCAGACCGTCTGCCTCGACGATGTTGCCCAGGCCGTTGTGGACGCGGTCCGCGGCCGTATCAGACCGGGGACCATTGCCGACCTGACCGAGGCGGAGGCGCACAGCTTTGCCGCGCTGCAAGTGCGCATCCGGCAATGGCTGGGCTTCCCGGGCTGGCGGTTCGGGGTGGACGTGCCGGATGTCCTGGTGTCGCTGTCAAGTCGCCTGGCCGACGGGGCAGGCCGGCTCGGCTGGCGGTCACCCTATCGCAGGACGGCGCTTCGGACGCTGGAAGACGGCGTCACGGGTGACCCGTCGGCATGGGCCGCGGCGGGCGGAACTCCGTGCCGGTCCCTCGACCAGACACTGGCCGCGATGCCGGCAACGGTCCAGGAGCGCTGGTTTGCCCGCCTGACCCTGCTGATGCCGGTCCTGCTGGGGATATTGTCGGTGTTCTGGTGTGCAACGGGGATCATCGCCCTTTTCGAACGAGAGGCTGCAACCCGGCTATTGGTCGACCACGGTGTTTCCGGCGGGATCGCAAGCGGCATCGTGATCGCCGGTGCGCTGGCCGATCTGGCGCTCGGTCTGGCCATTCTGGTTCGGCGCTGGTCCCGTCCGGCCTGTCTTGGCATGGCTGCGCTTTCCATCGCCTATCTTGTGGGCGGCAGTCTGCTGGCGCTGGACCTCTGGCTGGATCCGCTGGGGCCGCTGCTGAAGATCCTGCCGGTCCTCGGCCTCTGCCTTGTGGTGGCCGTGCTGGTAGAGGAGCGCTGATGGTGGAGCTGCTGCGCTTTGCCCATGTGCTTGGCGCCTGTGTCCTGCTCGGGACCGGGGCCGGGATCGCATTCTTCATGCTGATCTCGGTCCGCAGCCGTGACCCGGCTCTGATCGCCCACGTCGCGGGCATTGTCGTGCTGGCGGACTGGTTGTTCACCGCTACAGCGGCCATCGCCCAGCCTGTCACCGGTGTCCTGCTGGCGCGGGCGTCGGGCTGGTCCCTGACCGAGCCGTGGCTGATGGCCTCGACTGCCCTGTATCTGCTGATTGGCGCCCTGTGGCTGCCGGTCGTGGTGCTCCAGATGCGGATGCGGGCCTTGGCGCAGACCGCGGCTGCGACAGGCTCGAACCTGCCGCGCGCCCATGACCGTCTTTTTCGTCTCTGGGTCGCTTGCGGCATCCCCGCCTTCGCCGCGATTTTGGCGATCCTGTGGTTGATGCTGAACAGGCCGATGCTGGGCTGAAACAGGGGCCCGCATTCCAGACGGATCCGGATCGGGCTCTGCCACCCCTCCCCTGCGCAGCGGGGGAGCGGGCACACCAGACGAGGTCCTTCCCCTTGATGGGGAAGGTGCCCCGAAGGGGCGGAAGGGGTGAATCCCGGTGCCAGACAGTTCGGGCACCTGGCCCCCACCCCCTCCGTCTTGCCGCTGACGCGGCGATCCACCTCCCCCATCAAGGGGGAGGACCTGCGCGGGACAGGCTCCGTCACCCCTTCTCCCCTGGGAGAAGGTGGCCCGAAGGGTCGGATGAGGGGGATTCCGTTGCCCTCTCCGGAGAGTGCCTGCAGCAGGAAAACCCTCTCCGGACAGACCCCGCCATTTCCCCCTCTCCCTTGATCCCTCTCCCCCGGGAGAGGGAGGCGGGCCTGCCCCGCCATAGCGCGGCGACAGCCGGGCGGCGGCGGGTCATAAAATTTTTTTCTCCGCACTTTTCGCGACCGTCCGTGGCGGTTTCCGCAATGAAATCAGAGGGCGTCACTTTTTATCGCCCGATTTCATCCCCACCCCCTCTGGCCCATGGGACACTTCCCCCGGCTTCACGGCACGGGAGGCGCAGGCCTGGTCATCTGTGGTCGTGGAGCGGGCGGAGCCCGTCCGGGTGCCGGCTGTGACCGGCCGTAACGCTGGCGGGGCTATCGGGAGGTCGCGGCGACACTAATCATGGATCGCCGCTACCGACCGGTCTGGAATCCGGTGCCGCGAGGCCTGGCCCAAATCTCCGCGAACGGGGTGGCGTGATGAACCCTATGTTTAGAAATTTCGGCAGGTTCGTCCCGCCGCCCCGTTCCCTCCCGTATCGCCAGGCGATGGCCGCCATGGCGGATTTGCTGCTGGAAGAAGGAATGCAGCGCGATATGAGACTGATCTTGCGGATGCATGACGATGGGCCTCCGCGCCCAAAGAAAAAGCCGCGGCAGAGGCCTGCCGCGGCTTTGTCCGGTTCAGTTTGGAGGCTGCGATCAGCTCTTGTTCTGGCCGCCGCCGAACAGGGTCTCCAGATTGATCTCGGCCGGCTTCTCTTCCTTCTCCTGGTGCAGGTCTTCCTGCGCCTTCAGGGTGTCGGTGAGCATTTCCGGGTTTTCCTCTTCCAGCTTGCGCCGGCGGGCCGAGGCCTTCTTGACCTGTTCGTCGAGGTCGATCTGGGTGCACAGGCCGAGCGAGACCGGGTCGGTCGGCTTGATGTTGGCGGCATTCCAGTGGGTGCGCTCGCGCACGGCCTGGATAGTCGTCTTGGTGGTGCCGATCAGCTTGGAGATCTGGGCGTCGGCCAGTTCCGGGTGGTTGCGCACGAGCCAGGCGATGGCGTCCGGGCGGTTCTGGCGGCGCGACAGCGGCGTGTAGCGCGGACCGCGGCGCTTGGCCGGCTGGTGCAGGTCGGAATATTTCGGCTTCACCACCGTCATCCGGTAATCGGACTTGGCCTCGGCCTTCTCGATTTCCTCGCGGGTCAGCTGGCCGTTGGAGATCGGATCGGCGCCACGCACCCCGACCGCCACGTCGCCGTCGGCAATACCTTTGACCTCGAGCGGATGCAGGCCGCAGAAATCGGCAATCTGGTCGAAGGTCAGCGAGGTGTTGTCGACCAGCCAGACGGCCGTGGCTTTCGGCATCAGGATCTCGGTCATGTCATCGGCTCCCTTGGGGAATTGGGGGGTATAAAAACAAAAAAAGCCCAGCACGGTTGCCGGGCCTGGGCTTCCGACGCGGGCTGCGGATGGTCGATGCAGCCCACGATTTGCGGGTTTTATATCGCAGCAGGCCGCGTCTGCAAAGCCGGGTGCACGGCTGATTGTCAGCAGGTCAGGATGATCTTGCCGGAATGGGCGCCGCTGTCGAGACGTTCGTGTGCCGCGCGGACATCGGCCAGGGCGTGGCGGCTGTCAATCACCGGTTTGAGCCAGCCGGCCTCGATCCACGGCCACACGGTGTCCCGGATGTCGGCAGCGAGGCGGGCTTTCTCGTCCACCGGGCGGGCGCGCAGGGTCGAGCCGGTCAGGGTGATCTGCTTGAGCATCAGTCGCATCAGGTCGAGCTCGACGCGGCTGCCCTTGAGGAAGGCGATGGAGACGATGCGGGCGCCGAAATTGGCACAGTCCAGATTGCGCTGGACATAGTCGCCGCCGACCATGTCGAGGATGACGTCAGCACCGCCGGCCTCGCGCACCTGTTCGACGAAGTCCTGGTCGCGGTAATTGATCGCCAGGTCGGCACCGAGGTCGCGGCACAGCGCAACCTTGTCCGGGCTGCCGGCGGTCGTGAACACGCGGGCGCCGTGCGCCTTGGCCATCTGGATGGCGGTGGTGCCGATGCCGCTGGAGCCGCCATGCACGAGCAGGGCCTCGCCCGGCTTCAGTGCGGCGCGGTCAAACACATTGGCCCAGACGGTGAACACGGTCTCCGGCAGGCCGGCGGCGTCGGCCAGGGCGAGCGTCGAGGGCGCCGGCAGGACCGAGCCGGCCGGGGCAACGGAATGCTCGGCATAGCCACCGCCCGCGACGAGGGCGCATACCGCGTCGCCGACCCTGAAGCCGTCGACCCCCGGACCGATGGCCTCGATACAGCCGGACACTTCCAAGCCGAGCCCTTCCGGGGCACCGGGCGGGGCCGGGTAGAAACCGAGGCGTTCGATCTGGTCGGGTCGGTTGACCCCGCAGGCGGCATTGCGGATCAGCACTTCGCCGGGGCCCGGTTCGGGCATGTCACGCGTGACCAGGCGCAACACTTCCGGCCCGCCGGGCGTTTCAGCAATGACGACCCGGTTGCGGTTCCCGGGGTCCGGACGTTTTTCCTCGGCCTGGGTCATGGGTTTCGCGTCCGTGGCGCGCTATGTTGCAAAATCAGACGATGGAGGCTTTCCATGTTCCATGATGATGACACGGCGGCAAGCCGCGACAAGCGTGTGACCATCACGCCGGGTGAAGACCTGTCGGCCCTGTCGCTGGACGATCTGGCCGAGCGGCGCGCCTTGCTGGAAGCGGAGATTCGCCGGGTCGACCAGATCACCGAGAGCAAGCAGGCCGGCCGCAGCGCCGCGGATGCGGTGTTTAAGCTTTGATCAAGCAGAATCGGAGAGGCTGGCCCCGGGCTTGCTAGATGGATCAGCGAACCGCCTATCCGCCGACAAAATTGGACGCGTAATGACCGATACCCGCACACCGACCCTGTTTCCTGCCGGAGGCGCCCCCGCTGCCCGGTCCCAGGACTTCGCCGCTTCGGAAATGTTCCAGAAGCTGTTCCGCGAGGGCATGGACCTGGTCGAGGAGACGGCAGCTTACCTGGACGGGCCGGGCCGCGACGATGCCAAGGCGCTCGACCGGGCCGGGGCGCTGTCCTACGCCACGGAAAGCATGAAGCTGACGACGCGGCTGATGCAGGCGGCCTCCTGGCTGCTGGCTCAGCGCGCGGTGTCGGAAGGCGAGATGAGTGCCGACGATGCGACCGACGGCAAGTACCGGCTCTCCAATGACCGCGCCAGCGAGCACTTGTGGCCGGACGGCGAGGCGCCGCCCGTGGTGCTGGCCGATCTGGTGGCGCGCTCACGTTCGCTGTACGCCCGGCTCAAGCGGATCGACGACAATCTCTATGTCGACGGGCTGGTCGAGGCCGATGCCAATCCGGTGGCTGACCAGCTGGCCAAGCTGCGCGGCGCGTTCGGCGAGTTCTGACCGCAGGCCGGTATCAACGGAAATGAGAAAAGGGACGGCAAATGCCGTCCCTTTTTCCTTGCGCGCCGCTGCCGATTCAGACGGATTCGGCCTGCTTGGCGTGTTTGCCCTCGCACATTTCCTCGACCAGCTTTGAACAGAAGGCCTCGATGTCGTCCGGGCCGCGGCTGGTGACCAGGCCCTGGTCGACCACGACTTCCTCGTCGACGACGCGGGCGCCGGCATTGCCCAGATCGGTACGGATATTCTTGATCGCCGTCATCTTGCGGCCATTGACCACGTCGGCGTCGATCAGCACCTGCGGACCATGGCAAATCGAGGCGACAGGCTTTTTCTGGGTGAAGAAGTCGCGCACGAAGTCGAGCGCCTGGTCGTTGACTCGCAAGGCATCCGGGGAAAACAGCCCGCCGGGAATCACGAGGCCGTCATACTGATCGGCGCGGGCGTCATCGAGCGTGGCGTCGACCTTGATCGAGCGGCCGTGCTCGCGGTGCTTGTTGCCTTCGATCTCGCCGGACTTGAGGGACACGATTTCCACCGTGCCGCCCGCCTTCTCGATCGCCGACTTGGGCTCGAACAGCTCGATCTCCTCGAAGCCGGTAGCGGCGAGAATGGCGATGCGCTTGCCGGAAAGTTGTTCGGTCATTGGGATCCTCTTTGTGTCTCGAAGTCCCCCCTGGCAATCCAACGGGAGAGATGCTGGCCCGGTTCCTTGCCGCTCTCAGAAGGCACCGAGGATGGCCAGAACCAGCAGGATGAAGGCGAGATTCAGCAGCTGGGTGAGGAATCGGCAGAAATGGCGAAACACGGATATCCCCCGATGGCGGCAGCGATCGGGAGCGAGGGTGCTGGTCACGGGCGACAGAAACGGTCAGTCCGTGCAGGTCAGTCGCCCTCGATCTCTTCGCGCAGCGCTTCCAGTTCGAGCCAGCGGTCTTCCTTGTCGGATTTCTCGGTCAGGGCATCTGCGAGCTGCTTGGATACGGTGGCGAAACGGACGCTGTCCTTGAACAGGTCGGGATCGGCCATCTCGGTTTCGAGCTTGGCGATGCGCGCTTCCAGGGCCTCGATTTCGCCGGGCAGTAGCTTGAGCGCGTATTTGTCCTTGTTGGCCATGCGGCGGCGTTCCGGCGGCGCCGCGACCGGGGCCGGTTCAGCCGCCTTGGGCTGTGAAGGCGCGTCCGGGCCGCGCTTTTCGGCAAGGGCGGTGACGCCCGAGCCGCGCTGGGCAACCATGTCGGAATAGCCGCCGGGATATTCCCGCCATTGGCCATTGCCCTCGGCCACGATGACGCTGGAGCACACGCGGTCGAGGAAGTCGCGGTCGTGCGAGACCAGGAAGACCGTGCCGGCATAATCGTCGATCAGCTGCTGCAGCAGGTCGAGGGTTTCCAGGTCGAGGTCATTGGTCGGTTCGTCGAGGACCAGCAAATTGGACGGCAGGGCGAGGGCGCGGGCGAGCATGAGACGTGCCCTCTCGCCGCCGGACAGGACATGGACCGGCGTGTTCGCCTGTTCCGGCGCGAACAGAAAATCCTTCATGTAGGCCATGACGTGCTTGGTCCGACCGGCGACTTCGACGAGGTGGCCACCGCCCTGGGTCAGGGCTTCCGAGACCGTCCAGTCATCGCGCAGGGCGAGGCGCTTCTGGTCGAGGCTGGCGATCTCGAGCTTGGTGCCGAGACGGATGGAGCCACTGTCGGGCTCAAGCTGGCCGGTGAGGATGTTGAGCAGGGTGGTCTTGCCGGCACCGTTGGGACCAACCAGGCCGATGCGGGCATTGCGGGCGATCTTGGTCGAGAAGTCCTCGACGATGGGACGGCCGTCATAGGCCAGGCTGACATGCTTGGCCTCTGCGATCAGCTTGCCCGACTCCTGGGCCTGGCTGGCTTCCAGCTTGACCTGGCCTTGCGGCCCGCGGTGCTCGCGGTGCTGGCGCTTGAGCTCCTGCAACTCGCCCATGCGGCGGACATTTCGCTTGCGCCGGGCGGTGACGCCATAGCGCACCCAGTCCTCCTCGCGGGCGATCTTGCGGCCGAGCTTGTGCATCTCCTCCGCCTCAGCCTCGAGCAATGTGTCGCGCCAGGTCTCGAACTCGGCAAAACCCTTGTCGAGGAGGCGCGTGCGGCCGCGGTCGAGCCACAGGGTGCGGCGCGTCAGATTGGCCAGGAAACGGCGGTCGTGGCTGATCAGGACGAGAGCCGAGCGGATATGGCGCAGTTCGTCTTCCAGCCACTCGATGGCCGGCAGGTCGAGATGGTTGGTCGGCTCGTCCATCAGCAGGACGTCAGGATCGGGCGCCAGGGCGCGCGCCAGGGCGGCCCGGCGTGCTTCTCCGCCGGACACCTGGTCCGGCTTCTCGCGGCCGGTGAGGCCGAGCTTCTCCAGCAGATAGTCGGCCCGGTAATCGGCATCCCCGGGGGCCAGGCCGGCCATGACGTAATCGCGCAGCGTGGCGTGGCCGGACAGGTCCGGGTCCTGCTCGAGATAGCGCACGGTGGCGGAAGGGTGGATGAAGCGCTCGCCCTCGTCGGCGTCGACGAGGCCGGCGGCGACCTTCATCAGTGTCGACTTGCCCGACCCGTTGCGCCCCACGAGGCACAGGCGCTCGCCCTCGCCGACCTGCAGGTCCGCGCCATCGAGCAGCGGGGTGACGCCGAAGGTGAGGTGGATGTTCTGGAGCGTGAGGAGGGGTGGCGACATGGGCTCACGCATAGCCGCCCGCGCGCCTGTCGTCACGGGGCAGCGGCAGGGCCCGGAGGCGGACACCGGCCCCGGGGGGAGGGATGGCATCGCCTGCCCGTCCCCCTAGCGGGAAAGGTCGGTATGGGGTTGAGTGCGGGTCCGCGCTTGGGGGCGCCAACTGGCCCGGTCTTCGGGCCCTAGCTGATACAGGGGAGACGGCGCGCTGCGCGCCGCTGGGACTTCATGCTTGAAATCAACGAATTGACGAAAACCTATGGCAACAAGGTGCGCGCCCTCGATGGCGTCAGCCTGTCCATTTCCAAGGGCATGTTCGGCCTGCTGGGTCCGAACGGTGCCGGCAAGTCGACCCTGATGCGCACCCTGGCGACGCTGCAGGCCCCGGACGAGGGCAGTTTGCAGTTCGGCGATATCGACATCCTGCGCGAGCCGCAGAAACTGCGCGCCACGCTGGGCTATCTGCCGCAGGATTTCGGTGTATATCCGCGCATGTCGGCGCGCGCCATGCTAGACCATCTGGCCGTCCTCAAGGGCCTGTCGGACGGCAAGGAGCGCAAGCGCGTCGTCGAGGCACTGCTGGAACAGACCAATTTGGCCCAGCACGCCAAGAAGTCCGTCGCCTCCTATTCGGGCGGCATGCGCCAGCGCTTCGGTATCGCCCAGGCCCTGCTGGGCGATCCGCAGCTGATCATCGTCGACGAACCGACCGCCGGCCTCGACCCTGAGGAGCGCAACCGTTTCCACAATCTCCTGTCGGAAATCGGCGAGAATGTCGTGGTCATCCTGTCGACCCATATCGTCGAGGACGTCGCAGACCTGTGCCCGCGCATGGCCATTCTCAACCAGGGCCGGATCGCCAAGCAGGGCGCGCCGGGCGAACTGATTGCCGAAATGAAGGGCAAGGTGTGGAGCCGCACCATCGCCAAGTCGGATTTGGCCGGGCTGCGAGAGCGCTACGCCATCATTTCCGAACGCCTGACCATGGGCCAGGTGGCTATCCACGTCGTGTCCGACGGTGACCCGGGTGATGGCTTCGAGCCGGTCGACCCGGACCTGGAAGACGTTTATTTCGCCACCATCCGCGACGGTCGCGACGCCAGTCTGGCGGCCTGATCGAACCTGCACAGGAGGAGCACACCATGCTCACCAAGATCGCCGGGTTCGAAGCGCGCTACCAGCTCTTCTCGCCCGTATTCATTGCCGTTTTTGCCATCTTCTTCCTGCTTACCTTCGGGGGTGTAACCATCGACCAGGTCCAGGTCGGCGGGGGTGGCCAGACCAATATCAACTCGCCTTCCGCGCTCATGATCAATGTCATGATTTTCTCGCTGTTCGGCGGGCTGATCCCGGCCGCCTTCCTGTCGTCCGGCGTGCTCAGGGACAAGGCCTTCAAGACCGAGGAGATATTCTTCTCCCGACCGGTCGGCGAGAAGGCCTTTGTCCTCGGCCGCTTCCTCGGCGGCTTTGCTGTCACCGCCCTGTGCTTTGCCAGTGTGCCGCTGGCCTTCCTGATCGGCTCGCTGATGCCCTGGCTCGACCAGGAGCTGATCGGGCCGACCAATCTGGGCTGGTATGTCTACACCTACGCCGTGATCGGCCTGGTCAACATGTGGGTCATTGGCACGATCCTGTTCACTGTGGCGAACTTTACCCGCTCCAACCTAATGGTCTGGGTCGCTTTCCTCTTCCTGTTCGTTCTTTACCTGGTCGGTTCGCTGACGGCGGGGCAGAATCCCGACCTGCGCGACGAGATCGCGCTGATCGATCCGTTTGCCCTGAACACGGTCAGCGAGATGACTCGCTACTGGACCGCTTTCGAGCAGAACAGCCAGGTCGTCCCGTTCGAGGGGGTGTTCCTGACCAACCGGGTGTTGTGGATGGCCATCGGAGCCGGTCTTCTGGTGCTCAACGTGCTGACCTTCCGCTTCCGCAAGGGCCGCGAAGGCAAGGGCGGCAATGCCGCGGCCCGAGCCCTGCCCGGACAGAGCGCGATCATGGACATCGAGCTGCCCCGCATGACGCCGCGCACAGGTGCGGCCGCAGCGCGGGCGCAATTTCTTGCCCGGCTCGATTTCGAGGTGAAGGGCGTGGTCCTCAACATCGCCTTCTGGATCATCCTGGCCATCGGCCTGATCAACACCGTGCCGGCCTTCTTCCTGAGCGGATCCTTCTTCGGCACCGACACCTATCCGGTGACGCGCCAATTCATGGACCTGATCAATGGCGGCTATGCGATCTTCCCGATCATCATCGTGATCTTCTATGCCGCCGAGCTGATGTGGCGCGAGCGGCGGGTTGGTTTCTCGGAAATCACCGACGCCACGCCGACCCCGAGCTGGGTCTTCATCGCGACCAAGTTCCTCGCCATGTGCGTGGTCCTGGCGTCCCTGGCCCTGGTCATCATCGCCTCGTCGGTGCTGTCGCAGCTAATCCTTGGCTACACCAATTTCGAATGGAGCCAGTACGCCATTCGCGGCCTGCTTGAGCTGACCATTCCGGCGGTCTTGCTGTCGGCCTTGGCGATCTTCCTGCAAGTCATCTTCAACAATCGCTGGCTCGGCATGGCGGCGCTGATGGTCTATTTCATCGCCACACTGGTGATGGCCAATATCGGCTTCGACCACACGCTCTATCGCTATGGCATTTACCCGACCGGGCAGTGGTCTGACATGAATGGCGGCGGCCACTTCATCGGTATCTCGCTGTGGTACGTGGCATATTGGAGCTTCGTCGCGCTCTTCCTGCTGGTCATTTCCTACCAGTTGTGGAGCCGCGGTGCGCTGACCCCGATCTGGTCCCGCCTGCGCGGCCTGACCCGCGGGCTGACCCCGGCAACGACCGGCCTGCTGGCCGCTGCGATAGTGGGCGCCTCGGTGACGGGAGGCTGGATCTTCTACAACACCAATGTGCGCAACGAGTACGTCTCCGGTCCCGATGCCCGCGGGCTGCGGGCCGAGTATGAGCGCACCTACCAGCACCTCGTCGACCTGCCACAGCCGACACTCGTCGATACCGAGTACGAGGTCGATATCTATCCGGAGGACCGCCGCTACGAGGCGCGCGGTCGCTACCGGCTGGAAAACCAGACGGATGGCCCGCTGGACACGGTCTGGGTGACCTATGGCAGTGGCACGACAATCGTCAGCCAGGCGATCGAGGGGGGCGAAATCGCCCATGTCGATGATGACATGCGGGTCTACAGCTTCGAGCTCGCCACCCCGATGCAGCCCGGAGAGCAGCGCAGGCTGGACTTCGAGGTGCACCGGAACAATCCGGGCTTCCGCAATGGCGGTAATGTGACGACGGTCAATTACAACGGCACCTTCTTCAACAATGGCGAGTCGATGCCCATTATCGGCATCGAGCGGAGCGGTTTCCTGCAGGATCGCCAGGACCGTCGCCGGGAGGGGCTGGATCCCCTGCCTCGGGCCTACGACCTCGAGGACGAGAGCCGCTGGGGCGAGGCGGCCTATTTCGGCGGCAATTCGCACTATGTGACGTTCCGCACCATCGTCTCGACCTCGGCCGACCAGATCGCGGTGGCTCCGGGCTACCTCGAGCGTGAGTGGGTAGAGGGTGACAGGCGTTATTTCGAGTACGTGATGGATCGCCCGATTCTGAACTTCTACGCCTGGCTGTCGGCGCGTTACGAGGTGGCCGAAAGGCAGGTCGATGGCATTCGTCACCAGGTCTTCCATCACCCCGAACACGACTGGAATGTGGAGCGCATGCTGGAGGCGTCGGAAGACTCCATCAGCTACTTCTCGGAGCATTTCAGCCCCTACCAGTACCGCCAGTACCGGGTGCTGGAGTTCCCGGCCTATGCCACGTTCGCGCAGGCCTTTCCCAACACCATCCCGTTCTCCGAGGGCATCGGCTTCATCGCCGACCTGCGGGATCCGGATGACATCGACTACGTCTACTACGTCACCGCGCATGAAGCGGCGCACCAGTGGTGGGCCCACCAGCTGGCGCCGGCCAATGTTCAGGGTGCCACCATGCTTGTGGAGACCTTTGCCCAGTACTCCGCCCTGATGGTTATGAAGCAGGCCTATGGCGAGGATGCCATGCGCCGTTTCCTCAAGTACGAGCTGGATCAATACCTCTCGGCGCGGGGTTCGGAAGCGATTGAGGAGCAGCCGCTCTACCGGGTCGAGAACCAGCAATACATCCACTACCGCAAGGGCTCGGTGATCATGTATGCGCTGCAGGATTATCTCGGCGAGGCGGTGGTCAACCGGGTACTGGCGCGCCTGCTCGAGGACCGGGCCTACAGCACCGATCCCTACGCCACCACGCTCGACTTCCTGCGCATCCTGCGCGAGGAGGCGGGGCCGGAGCACGAGCAGATGATCCACGACTTTTTCGAGCGCATCGTGCTGTTCGACCTGGACGTGACATCGGCAACGGCCAGCGAGCGCGAGGATGGACGCTATGACCTGGTGCTGGAGATCGAGGCGCACAAATACGTCGCCGACGGGGCTGGCGAGCAGACCGAGGAGCCGATCGACTTCATGATCGATATCGGTGTGTTCAACCGCGATCTCGACGGCGTCGTCACCGGGTCGGACCATGTGCTCTACATGGAAAAGCACCGCATCGATGACACCACGATGCGCATCGAGCTGGTGGTCGACGAGGTGCCGGAATATGCCGGGATCGACCCCTACAACATGCTGGTCGACCGCAATTCCGACGACAATCTCGCCGCGGTCGAGCTGCAATAGCCGACATGAAGCGGGCCCCGGCCAGCGGCCGGGCCCGTCTCAGATGACCGCCTTGGGGACGCCGTGGCCTGCGTCGCGGCTCAGGCTGTTGAGGAAGGCGGGGAATATTTCCATGGCATCGCGCGCAGGCAGGGAGCCCTTTTCGCGGTCGCGCCACCAGTAGTTCCAGAACGAGGTGACGTGCGAGACGGCAGACAAATCGCTGCCGAGCTGGAAGAAATAACTCGGGGCCTTGAGCAGGAAGGAGCGGATCGCCGTGGCGTCTCCGCCCTTGCAGAAGCGGCCGAACTCGATGTCGTAATCGTCCATGACCGAGGTCAGCGCGCTCCAGCGTTCGCGGGTTTCCCGCAAAATGCAGCGTCGGATCTCGTTGAGCTCGATGTTTTCCGCCGGCGAGGCGCCACGCACATGGCAGTCATTCAACTCCATGGCGAACTTTCTCAGTGATTCCATCTCGTTGCTGAGGCACCAGCGATAATAGAGGATGCCCTTCCAGCCGAATACTCCGTGCGTGTATTCCTCTTCCGTCATGCCCAGCGTCTTGCGCAGATGCACCATCTTGTCGGCTTCATCGGCATCAAGCAGCTGCTCGGCGAAGCGGATGGCCCGCTCGTCGTCTGCCTTGAGTTCTTCGACGCCAAAGGCGAGGCAAACGATGCCGGAGATCTGCCGGGCGACGTAGGTTTTCATCGCCGCTTGGTCGGCTGGCGTGATGTTGAAGTAGAGCCGGGCCACCGGGTTCTCGACGCGGGTGAAATGGTCGGCGGTCAGGAAAGGGTCGAGCGAGGGCAAGGTCGAGACTTCCCGCAAGCGCTCGAAATCGAGCTCGAAATCCTTGTTGCCCGGACCGATGCCGAGGAATTCGCGCAGCCGACGGTCGAGAGATTTCTCTTCCACGAAGAAGGAATGTCCACCCATGGCCAGGTCATGCACGCTGACCGGGATGATCAGCTTGGTGACGACCGGGCTCTCGGTGAGCAGCAGGGCGCGCTCGTGCGGGCGCACCGTGTGCTTGATAATGAAACAGGAATTGAGGCGCGGATTGCGGAAGAACGGTTTGGACTCGTGCGCCACGGTGTGCCCATAGCGCTTGCGGATCGACCACAGGTCGAGGATCCGGGGCGTCGCGCCGCCCTGGGCAATCCATTTCAGTTGTGTACGATCGCTACCGCTCATCTCAGCTTCGTTGTGTTTGGCCCGTTCACCACTTCTAACGGGCAAGCCTTGACCATCTTGTTAATGAGGCTGTGGGCTGCCGCTGTTGCGTCTGATCTGATCAAGCGGCCGGGCAGCTGACCACAGCCGGGGCGGGTATCAGGGAGCCGCGACGCGGGTCCGATCCCCTGGAATCATCGTTGTATCCAGGGGCATTGCGGGTGACGCTCGCGGTGAACTCGCTGAACAGGGTCATGGCTTCACGGGCGTGCAGATACCCCTTGTCGTTCTGCCGGTCCCAGAAGGACCAGTAGCCCGGCACGTGACTGACCACGGAGATGTCGCTGCCCACGTCGTAGAACAGGGTCGGGGCCTTGAGCAGGAAGTTGCGGAACCCGCGGACATCCTCGCCGCGGCAGAAGCGTTCGAAGGCGCGTTCGTACTCGTCCATGACGTGCGACAGGCTGGCCCAGCGGTGCCGGGTCTCATCGATGATGTTGCGCCGCATGTGTTGCAGCTCGTCGTACTCCGCACTGCTGGCGCCGACGATGGTGATGTCCTGCATGTCGGTGATGAAATGCTTCAGGGACTCGAGGGCCTCGTGCATGCACCAGCGATAGTAGAGAATGCCGCGCCAGCCGAAAATTCCGGCCTGGAACTCGATCACCGTCATGTCGAGCGAACGGCGCAGCATGTCGAGGCGTCCGTCGAGTTCGCAGGACAGGAGCTGGCGGGTAAAGCGCAGGGCGCGGTCATCATTGGCGTCGCCTGTGTCTTCGTCGAATGCTAGCGAGACGACCTGGACGACCTGGCGGGCGACGCTGTCTTCCATGCGCTCGATCTCGGCATCCGAGATCGAGAAGTAGAGGTCGTGGATCGGCCGCTCATGCTTGCGGTAGCGCTCGGCGAGGAGGAACGGATCGAAGCTCGGCAGGGCGGCAAGTTCGCGCAGGCGCATGAGGTCGAGATCCATCATGTGCGGCTCGTCGCTGCGGGAAAAGAGCGAGCGCATCTTGGTGGCAAAGCCGCCTTCCTCGACAAAGATGGCATGGCCGCCGAGCGACAGGTCCTCCTGGGCCAGCGGCACCACCACCTTGGTGACCACCGGCTGGCTTGACATGACATAGCTGCGCTCGTGTGCGCGCACGGTGTGCTTGACGATGAAGCAGCGGTTGAGTTGGGGATGCTGGAAGAAGGGTTGTTCGGAGTGCTCCTCGCGATGACCATGCTCGCGGGCGATCGAATAGAGGTCGAGAATGCGAGACGTGGCTCCCCCCTTGAGGAGGTTGCGCAGGTCGGCGCGTACGGTTTCTCGGATGCGCGGCATAGGCGGACTCCCGTTGGGCGCCCAACCTGCTTGGCCGGTTTTAAGTTTCCCTCAGCCGGCAGGGCGGCATTCGAGCTTGAATTGATTCAAATCTTGGGTGTCATCGACGGTCGGCAGCTGACGGGGTGAGGCTGGCAAAGAGGAAGCCGGCCGCGGCACCTCCCAGGGCCAGCGTCAGCAGCCCCTGCAGTTCGCGGCTGGAGGCGACAGGTGTCACCGTGGCACCGAGTATCTGGCCGTACACTGCGGTGATGCCCAGCATCATCACGGCGATCGCCGTGCCGCCGGCGAGCGTGTAGCCGAGCCGACGCCAGCCGGGGCCGAGAATGCGCGCGACGAAACCGGCGGTCGGAAAGGCGACCAGGAAGGCGATGAAGACCAGAACGGCCAGCGTGGGGCCGAACCCGACCAGGTCCCGCTGGATGGCGTCGAACCGCACACCGGCCGGGATCTCGGCGCCGACTGCGGCCAGCGCTCCCAGTACCACATGGGTGTTGGCGATCGACACCAGGACTGCGCCGACAAGGACGGCAAGCAGGAAGGCGAGCAGCATTCGCATGGTGGGATTCGTCTCCCTCTTGGCAGGGCTCTACACGAGCGATGCAAGACTATAGTCTGCCCTGGAGTCTGAAAAGCGAAACGGGATTTCGGGAGCGGGACATGCAGCGTGCTTATCTGACCGGGCTGGCCATCGGCCTCGGCCTGTCCCTTGTCGTCGCTGATGCGCCGGCGGCCGCGCAAACGCGCATGGAAACGGTGGTCGAGGGCCTCGAGCACCCGTGGAGCCTGGCCTTCCTTCCCAACGGAGACATGCTTGTGACCGAGAAGCCGGGCCGGCTGCGTCGGATCCGCGGCGACCATCTGGTTGCAAGGCCTCTCGAAGGTGTGCCGCAGGTCTTGTATTCGGGCCAGGGTGGACTGCTCGACGTTGTGCTGGCGCCGGACTTCCAGACCAGTCGCTGGGTCTATCTGACGTGGAGCGAGGGGACGCCGGACGACAACACGCTGCATCTGGGGCGGGGTCGGTTGCGCGGCGACCGGCTGGATGGTTTCGAGACCCTGTTCAGTGCCACGCCCCGGCGCGATACCGATGTGCATTATGGTGGCCGGCTGGTCTTCCTCGCCGACGGGTCCATGCTGCTGGGGATTGGTGACGGGTTTGATTATCGCGAGCAGGCGCAGCGGGCGAGCAACCATTACGGTGCATTTGTGCACCTGAACGCGGACGGGACGCCGCGGCCCGGACCGTTCGGAGACGGGGCGCCGGGCGTGTTCTCCATCGGACATCGTAACCCGCAGGCCATTGTTTTCGATGCTGTCGACGGGGTGGTCTACACCCACGAGCACGGTCCGCGCGGGGGCGATGAGGTCAATGTGCTGGAGCGCGGGGAGAATTACGGCTGGCCGATTGCCAGTCACGGGGTGGATTACACCGGCGCCCTGGTGACCCCGTACGAAACCTATCCCGGCATGCGCGACCCGCTGCATGTCTGGGTGCCGTCGATCGCACCGGCCGGAATGACGCTGTACCGCGGGGACATGTTCCCCGAATGGGATGGTGACCTTCTGGTCGCGGCACTGATCCGGGGCGATGCCGATGTCCCGGCCGGACATGTCCGGAGGCTCGACCTGGAAGACGGTGAGGTGGCGGGCGAAGAGGTGCTGTTCGGTGATCTCGCAACGCGCATCCGCGACGTGCGCACGGCGCCGGACGGATCGATCTGGCTGCTTACCGATGAGCCGGAAGGTCAGCTGGTGCGGATCAGCCGCGAGCCCTAGGCCAGGTTGTCAGCTCGCCCGTCCGTCGGCATGTCCGAGGGCGTCCTCCCGAGACCCAGATAGCGACGGCGCCAGGCACCGAGGCGGGCCGGCGCACCGAGCAGGACCGGGGTCAGGACAAGGGTGAGCAGGGTCGAGAAGCCCAAGCCCCAGACCACGGCAGATGACAGCTGGACCCACCATTCCGAAGCCGGCCCGCCGACCGACAGCACGCCGCGTCCGAAGTCGGCATTGAGCTGGAACACCATTGGCAGGAGGCCGCAGATCGTCGTCACTGTGGTCAGCATGACCGGGCGCAAGCGCTGGGCGGCCGTGCGGATGATGGCCTCGTCGACGCTCATGCCGAGCCCGCGCAGGCGCTGGAAGGTGTCGATCAGTACGATGTTGTTGTTGACCACGATGCCCGCCAGCGTGACCACGCCGGTGCCGAGGAAGAGGATCGAGATGTAGGGGAAGCTCACCAGGACACCGAGCAGCACGCCGACCACAGACAGCACAACGGCCTGCAGGGTGAGCACGACGTGCCAGAAGTTGTTGAACTGCCAGAGCAGTATGACGGCCATCATGAAGAGCGAGGCGAGCATGGCATTGGCGAAAAAGGCCCCAGCCTCGGCATTCTCCTCGTCGGCGCCGAGATAGGCGACTTCCACGCTGGCCGGGAAAGTCCCGGCCTCGACCTGTTCATCCACCCAGTCACGCACCTCGCCGAGCAGGATGTTGCCGGCATAGCCGGGTGCGGCATTGGCTCGCACCATGAGCACGCGCTGGCCGTCCCGCCGGCTGATCGAGTCGAGACGCGGGCGAGCCTCCCGGCTGACGAAATTGGAGATCGGCACCGCACCGTTGAGCGTGTTCACCCGCAAGTCGTCGAGCCGGGAGATGTCCCGTTCGCTGTCGGGGAAGCGGACGCGGATGTCGACTTCCTCGTCGACATCGTCTGGCCGGTAGCGGCCGACCAGGGCGCCGGTTGTGACCATCTGGACGGCAGCCCCGATCTGGGTCACGTCGGCCCCGAAGCGCCCGGCCTCCTCTCGATCGACATTGAGGCGCCATTCCACTCCCGGCAGGGGCAGGGTGTCCTCGATATCGGTCAGCCCCTCCATGGAGTCGATGAAGGCCCTGACCTGGCGGGCCGCCAGGGTCAGAGAGGGTTGGTCATTGGAGCGCAGCTGGACCTGGATGTCCTTGCCGGTTGGCGGGCCCTGTTCGAAGGGTCGGATTTCGATGATGACGCCGGGTATGCCGGTCATGACGTCGCGGATCTGGCGTTCGATTTGGCGGCCATTGGGGCGCTGTCCGAATGGTTCGAACTCGACGAAGATGCGGGCCACGCTGTCGGCCGGAGCCGCGCCAACGCCGTCGAAGGGCGTACGGCCGGGCGGGTTTCCGGCAACCGTGTAATAGCCCTTGATGCCGTCGATCCCGTCCAGTCGCTGCTCGGCTTCGAGGGCCAGGCGGTATTGTTCGGAGGGATCCAGATTGCCGCGTGCGCGCACAAAGACGTAGAGCCGCTCGGGCTCGGCATCGAGGAAGAACTCGGTGCGCATGCCCGGCAGGGCGAGGGCGAAATTGCCGACGATGGCGACGATGATGAGGATGGCGATGCCCGAGACGGCGACGGGACGTTTCACCAGGGCGGCGATGAGCTTGGCATAGCGGCCGGTGAAGCCGGGCAGGTTGGTCGGGTCACCGGCCTCGGTGGCGTTGAGGTGGGCAATGGCACTCTCCGTCTCGGCGGCGCCACCTTTGCGGCCCAGGACGGAACCGAGTGTCGGCAGGAAAATCAGTGCCATGACAAGCGCCGAGGACAGAACGAAGATCAGCGTTAGCGGCAGGAAAGCCATGTACTGACCGGGAATCGAGCGCCAGAACAGGAAGGGCACGAAGGCGGCTAGCGTCGTCGCGGTCGAGGATATGATCGGCCAGAACATGCGCTTGCCGGCATGCGCGAAGGCATCGCGCCGGGTCTCGCCTTCGGCCAGCTTTCGGTCGGCATACTCGACCACGACGATGGCCCCGTCGACGAGCAAGCCGACGGCCAGGACCATGGCGAACATGACCATGAAATTGATGGTCAGTCCGTAGATGTCGAGAAGCAGGAAGGAGAACAGGAAGCTGGAGGGGATAGCGAGGCCGACCAGCAGCGCCGAGCGCAGACCGAGGGCCGCGATGACCAGGATCAGGACGAGGATGATGGCCAGCATGATCGACGAGGTCAGGCTCTGCAGGCTGTCGCGCACATAGGTTGACAGGTCGAGGCTGAAGTCATGACGGACGGTTTCCGGCCAGTCGGCCGTGACCTCGGCGGTCAGGCGACGCACTTCCGCGCTCGTTTCCATGATGTTTTCGCCGGAGCGGCGTACCACCTGGAGCGTATAGGCAGGGTCACCATTGTAGCGCGCAAAGCTGTCGGCATCCTTGAAGGTACGGCGTACGCGAGCGACGTCCTGCAGGGTGACGACAGTGTCGCCGGAGGTGGCGATGGGAAGCTCCAGCGCGTCCTCGGCGCTTTCGAACAGGCCGGGCACCTTGACCTGGAAACGGGCTTCGGAACTGTCAAGCGCGCCGGCGGCGATCAGCCGGTTATTCGATTGCACCGCAGCGAACAGCTGGTTGTAGGTGACACCGTAGGTTTCCAGCAGGGCCGGGTCGATGGTGATTTCCAGCAGTTCCTCGCGCAGCCCCTGAATGTCGACCTGGAGGATTTGTGGCAGGGCCTCCAACTCGTCCTCCAGCTCGCGCGCCAGACGGTAGAGGGTGCGTTCCGGTGCCTCGCCATAGATCTGTACCGCGATGGTCGGGGCCTCTGCCGAGTTGAACTCCTGGATCACCGGCTCGCGAACATCCTCCGGAAATTCACGGCGTGCCATGTCGACGGCTTCGCGAACATCGAGCACGGACTGGTCTGCGTCGAAGGGCACGTCGAATTCCGCGACCAGCGTGCCGGAGCCTAGCGAGGCCGTGCCGTTGAGCTCGTCGAGGCTGTCAATGGTGCGCATCTCGGTTTCCACCGGGCGGACGATCAGGCGCTCCGCGTCTTCCGGGGAAATGCCGTCCAGCGGCACCACGACAATGACAAAGGGGAAGGGGATGTCCGGATCGGCTTCGCGCGGCAAGGTCACGAAGGCGACCAGTCCGGCAAGCAGGGCGCAGACGAAAATGGCGAGCACCATGCGGGCCCGGCTGATGGCGAAATCGACTATGCCGGTCATGGCGTCGACGCGGCGTCTGCGACTCGCACACGGGTTCCGTCAGAGACGAAGTCCTGGCCCAGCACGATGACCTGAGCCGGGTCTGGCAGGCCGGCGACCCAGACGTGGTCACCATCGTCGGATAACAGGCTGACGGGAACAAAGCGAACCATGTCGTCGCCGATTATAATGCGCACGCCCAGCTCACCATCGGAATTCAGGGCCAGTACAGAAGCGGGCAATTGGTGTGCCGGCTCGGGGGTCAGATCGAGCCGGATCTCGGCGGTAACGCCGGACCGGATGGCACCATCCGGATTATCCGCTTCCAGCTCAACGCGGAAGGTCCGCGTGGCCGGGTCGGCGCGGCGTTCGACAAAACGGATCGTCCCGCTCACCGTCTCCCCGGTGACCAGACGCGCCGTGCCGGCCATGCCCATCCGTATCGAGCCGACGTTGCGCTCGGCGACTTCGGCGATGATCAGGATAGGATCCAGTTCGACAACAGTGCCGCACGCATCGCCCTGGCGCAGATAATCGCCGATTTCGGCCTCGCGCATGTCGAAATAGCCGTCGAAGGGCGCCCGGATATTGAGGTTGTCGAGTTCCTCGCGGGCCGCAGAGAGGCGGGCCCGGGCAGCGTCGCGGGCGGCTTCGGTGGCAGCGACCTGGTTGATCGACCGGTGTCCGCGATTCGCCAGTTCCGTGGCTGCTTCGTGTTCGAGTTGGCGGGCGCGTAGCTCGGCTTCGGCTTGGCTCAGCGCTGCGCCACGGGCGTCGATATCGAGGCGGCAGAGGATGTCCCCCTGGGCCACGGGCCCGCCTTCTCGGGCGGGGGCCTCGGTAACCCGGCCGCCAGTCTCGGCCCGGACCACAACTTCGCGAGCTGCCGCGGTACGCCCGCGCAGAGTCAACCGGGCCGGCCGCATTTCGCTTTCGACGGTCCGGGTGACGACCTCGAAGGGCTGGTCGCTCTCGGCGAGATCGGAGGACGCACCATTGGCATGACCGCGAAACAACGTGCCGATCGTGAAGAGGACAATCACGGCGGCGAGTAATATTAGTGCGGCGCTGTAGGAACTGGTGATTTTCATCGTGTTACGCTTTGTGCGTCGCGTCGCGACCCAGTTGATCTCTGGCCAAATATCGACCGCTGTTCAGTGGCTTATCAATATCGCTCGCTCTGTCGAATAGCGAGCGGTTTCCAGTTCTCCCGCCCTGGTTGTTGCAGTGCATCAAGCCGCCTGTCCGGCGCTCCACCCTGATGACCATGCCCATTGAAAATTAAATCCCCCTAACCAACCGGTAACATCGACACATTCGCCGATGAAGTACAGCCCTGGCACGTCCCGGCATTGCTGGGTGCGGCTGTCGAGGGCGTCGCAGTCGACGCCCCCAAGCATGACTTCGGCGGTGCGGTAGCCTTCCGACCCCGTCGGGCGAATCGGCCAGGCGGAAAGACGGTCGCAGAATTCCTGCAATTTACGGTCGGACTGATCGGCAAGGTTGCCGGCCAGACCTGCCTCTTCGACCAGGAGCTGGGCCAGGCGGCGCGGCAGGACTTCTGCCAGTGCAGTGTGGACCGACTGCCGCCCATGGGCCTGTCGCGCCGCGCGCAGGCTGGCAAAGATGTTGGCATCGGGACGGAAGTGGATGTGCACTGTGTCGCCCTCCCGCCAGAATGACGATATCTGCAGGATCGCCGGACCGCTCAGTCCGCGATGGGTGAACAGCATGGCTTCCGAGAAGGCCGTGCCATCAAGCGAAACGCGGGCATCGACGGCGACACCGGCCAGCGTTTTGAAGTGATCCAGCTGCTCGGGGTCGAGGGTAAGCGGGACCAGTGCCGGTCGGGTCTCGGTCAGCGGCACGCCGTACTGGCGTGCTACGTCGAGTCCGAATCCGGTGGCGCCCATTTTGGGGATCGACTTGCCGCCGCTGGCGATGACCAGGGACGAGCAGGCCAGCCGGGTGCCATCGTCCAGGGTTACCCGAAACCCGTCGGCGGTTCTCTCGTGCTCGGTGACGGACGTCTGCAGATGCAATTCGACGCCCGCCTCCTTCATGTCGGACACGAGCGCCTGGATGATCTGCTTGGCGGACCCGTCGCAGAACAGCTGGCCGAGGGTTTTCTCGTGCCAGGCGATGGCATGGCTGTCGACCCAGGCGATGAAGTCCCACTGGGTGTAGCGCTTCAGGGCGGATTTCATGAAATGAGGGTTGCCGGACAGGAAGTTGCCGGGCCCGGCGTGGAGATTGGTGAAATTGCAGCGCCCGCCGCCCGAGATGCGGATTTTCTCGCCCGGCGACTTGGCGTGCTCGATCACCGTCACCGAGCGACCGCGACGTCCCGCCTCGATGGCACACATCATACCGGCTGCGCCGGCCCCGATAATGACAACGTCACGCGTGATCATGGGGTAGGCATTGCGCCTGGACGGGCTGTGTCGCAGACCCGGTCGAGCCAGTCGCAGAATTCGGCGATCGGCTTGTCGCGATCAATCTCGTTGATCGTCTCGTGCCGGAACCAGTCCCAGATGTGACACGTCACATCCCGCTGGCCAGCCTGATCCAGCCGCTTGGCAAGGTCGCGCACGGCCTTGCCGTTATCGCTGGCCGGGTCATCGCCGCCGCCGACCAGGTGTATGGGAAGGCGGTTGGGCAGGGCCTTGAGGTGCTCGTCTTCCTCCGCATAGGCGACGCCGTCGAGGAAATTTCGCCACAGCGACACGCTTGCGGCCCAGCCGCACATCGGGTCGGCGACATAGGCGTCGACCTCGTCAGTATCACGTGACAGCCAGTCGGCATCGCTGCGGCCTTCCGGGAACCGCTTGTTCCACGCCTTGAAGGTCAGGGCGTCTATGGTTCGGCTGGTGGCGAACTTGCCGCCGCCGAGTAGGGCCTCGACGGCCAATACGAAACGCATGACTCCCTTGAGCGGGCCGAGCGACATATTGCCGTTCCAGAAGGCGCCGCCAGCCACGGTTTGCGCGTTGCGCAGGACATAGTTGAAGGCGATCACCGAGCCCATGGAGTGGCCGAAGATGACGATCGGCAGGCCACCCCAGCGCTCGCGCGCCGCGACATGCACGGCGGCGACGTCCTGCAGGACCTTCGACCAGCCGTCTTCATTGGCGAAGCGACGCGGCGCCCCGTCGCGGGCCGTGGTCGCACCATGGCCGCGATGGTCGTGGGCGATGACATGATAGCCGCGCCGGCTTAGGTCGGCGGCGAAGCGGGCATAGCGCCCGGCATGTTCGGCCAGGCCGTGATTGAGATGCACGATGCCGCGCGGCGTGCCTTCGGCGTCGCGGGTGTAGACAGCGAGGTCGGCGCCGGTCGGGCTGACCATGCGGTGTTGCGGAAATTCGGGGTCGCTCATGCTCGCTCCTGTCCTTGACGCCGAGCCTAGCCTGTTTTCCTGTGCAGTGTCAGCGCCATGGTCAGACAGCGGCGCGGCGATGGGGAGGTGGCGATGAGCCAACAGCAAAAAGCCCTGCTGGCGATCGACCAGGGCACGACGAGTTCGCGGGCCGTGGTCTTTACACCGGACTATGAGGTGCTGGCCTCGGCCCAGCGCGAGTTTCCGCAGATCTATCCGCACCCGGGCTGGGTCGAGCACGATCCCGATGTGCTGTGGGCTACGGTGCGAGCCACCGCGCGTGACGCCCTGGCCGAGGCTGACAGGCTCGGCCATGACGTGATCTCAATCGGCATTACCAATCAGCGTGAGACCACCCTGGTCTGGGACCGCAGGACGGGTGAGCCGGTGCACAATGCCATTGTCTGGCAGGACCGGCGTACGGCCGAAACCTGCGCCGAACTGCGCCGGGCCGGACATGCCGGCAGCGTTCAGGCCCGCACCGGCCTGGTGCTCGACCCGTACTTCTCCGCGACCAAGATCGCCTGGATACTTGATCATGTGGATGGTGCGCGAGCGCGGGCGGAACGTGGCGAGCTGGCTTTCGGGACCGTCGATACCTGGCTCATCTGGAAACTGACAGGCGGCGAGGTGCACGCCACCGACGCCACCAATGCCAGCCGTACGTCGCTGCTGGATATTCATACCCAGACCTGGGACGAGGAGCTGGCAAGCCTGTTCGGAGTGCCGATGAGTATTTTGCCCGATGTGCGTGACAGCTGCAGCCATTTCGGCACCGCGCGGGCGGATGTGCTGGGCCGGGCCGTGCCGATCCACGGAGTGGCGGGGGACCAGCAGTCGGCGGCTATTGGCCAGGCGTGTCTGACGCCGGGCGAGATGAAGTCGACCTACGGCACGGGCGCCTTCCTGCTGATGAATACCGGGGCCGAGGCCGTCAATTCCAGCAACAAGCTGCTGACCACGGTCGCCTGGCGGCTTGGCGGCAAGGTCAGTTATGCGCTGGAAGGCTCGATCCTTTCGGCCGGGGCGACGATACAATGGCTGCGTGATGGGCTTGGCCTGATCGCCAAGGCTTCGGAAACAGAAGCCTTGGCCGCGGCGGCGGAGCCGGATAGCGGGGTTTACCTGGTGCCGGCCTTTACCGGGCTGGGCGCGCCCTACTGGGACGCCGGCGCCAGGGCAGCCATCATCGGCCTGACGCGGGGTAGCGGCCGGGCCGAGATCGCCCGGGCGGCGCTGGAATCGACTGTGCACCAGACCTGCGACCTGCTTGATGCGATGGCGGCGGACGGTGTCTCGGCCCGTCGCCTGCGGGTGGATGGCGGCATGGCCGCCAATGATGCCCTGCTGCAATGTCTGGCCGACATGACCGGCATCGAAGTGGTGCGGCCGGTGCAGGCGGAGGCCACGGCCTGGGGGGCGGCCTTCCTGGCCGGCCTGGGCGTCGGCCTGTTCGACAGTCTGGAGGCCGGGCGGGGCCTGTGGCGCGAGGACCGAAGCTTTACGCCGGATTATCCGGCTGCGGACCGGGCACGGCGCCGGGCCGGTTGGGCCGAAGCGGTGGCGCGGGTGCGCTCGGCGCCTGACTGAGAGGGGGCGTCTTCGGGCCCGAGCGCGGCCTGTAGCGCCCGGTCGAGGTCGGCGATCAGGTCTTCCGGGGCTTCCAGACCGACGGAGAGACGCACCAGCGCGTCGCTGATGCCCGCTTCCCGGCGTGCCAGCGGTGTCATGGCTGCGTGGGTCATCAGGGCCGGTATGGAAACCAGACTTTCCACGCCTCCGAGTGACTGGGCCAGGGTGAAGAGCTCGAGCCTCGCGAGAACGGCCTCGACACTCCTGGACTTGAGCTCGAAGCTGACCAGAGGACCAAAGCCGTCCTGTTGCCGCGCGGCAACGAGATGGCCCGGGTGGTCGACCAAGCCCGGATAATCGACCGTCGCGACCATGGGGTGGGCAGCGAGCCATTCGGCGATGATCTGGGCTGACGCGCTCTGGGTGCGGGCGCGCAGGGGCAGGGTGCGCAGACCGCGCAGGGCCAGGAAGCAGTCGAACGGCGCGGCGCCCACGCCGGTACAATTGGCCCACCATTGCAGACGTTCAAGGCGAGCCGGGTCGCGCACGCTGACCGCCCCACCGAGCATGTCGGAATGCCCGTTGATCAGCTTGGTCACCGATTGCACGACGATGTCGGCGCCGAGCTCCAGAGGGCGCTGCAGGGCCGGCGATAGGGCTGTGTTGTCGACCGCGAGCACGGCACCGGCGCTGCGGCATTGTTCGGCCAATACGGCGATGTCGGTGACGCGCAAGCGCGGGTTGGAGGGGGTCTCGGCGAGGACCAGCGCGGCTGGTCGCGTCAGTGCCGCGGCAACAGCGCCGGGGTCTGCGGTGTCGACATAGCCGATCTCGTACCGGGCACCTGCGGCCCGGGCGTCGAGCAGGCGCCGGGTGCCGCCATAGGCATCGTGCGAGCACAGGATGCGGGCGCCGGCGGGCAGGTCGTTGAGGATGAGGTCGATGGCGGCCATGCCGGAGGCGGTGATGATGGCGCCAATGCCACCGTCCAGGTCGGCAATGCTTTCCGCCAGCAGGGCGCGACCGGGATGGTCGGTGCGGACATAATCGAACTGCCCGGAGACCGACGGGGTCGTGCGACGATAGGCGGTCGACAGCGAGATCGGGGCGATGACGGCCTGGTGGGCGGGGTCGCGATTGAGCCCCGCCCGGACAGCCCGGGTGCGTGTGTCCTGAGCCATCTCAGCGCTGCAGCCAGTCGGCCAGGATGGCGCCGATGCGGCCGGTTTCCTTGAGGAAGGCGTCGTGTCCGTAAAGCGAGGACAGACTGACCAGGCGGCCATCGGGCGTTCGGCCGGCGGTCTCCGCGATCTGGTTGGCGGGGACCAGCCGATCCTCGTGAATGGCGACATAGGTGACCGGACAGGCGATGCGGCTGACATCCACGCGGTGGGTATCGAGCGAGCGGGACAGGGCTAGGAAATCATGTGGACAGACGCTGTCGGCATAGGCCTTCCCGCGTGCCTCCAGCCAGGCCGTGACTCCGGCGGCATCGCGCGAGCCGGGTTCGGGGGCATCGAAGCGGGCTTCCAGTTCGGCCGGGGTCCGGTAGGTGGTCATGGCAAGGCGACGGGCCAGGTCCAGCCCGGCCTCTCCATCACCGTATTCGAGCGCCTGCTCGACAATGGCGCGCTGGATCGAACGCCAGGCACGGGCGCTGGCGCCGGCCCGGTCGGCAGCCGAAATGGCAATGACGCCATCGACGCGATCGGGCGCCCGGGCGGCGAGCGCAAGGGCGGTCATGCCGCCATACGAGGCCCCGACGATCCGGGCCCGGGCAATCCCGGCCGCATCCATCAGCGCCAGCACAGCGAGCGCCTGGTCTTCCGTCGACGGACAGGGCGACAGTTCGCTGCCGAGATAATTCAGCGACAGGATGCGGTGACGTGTCGTGTCGATGGCGCGATCCGGCCCGGCCTGCTGGGCCCACCAGCCGATTTGGGCCGGGCTGGATGCGACGTGACGGTGCGCGGAAATGCCGCCGAGCACGACCAGAGCCGGGGCGTTGGCCGGGTCCGTGACGTGGCCGTGCACGATCACGGCAGTGTCGTTGGGCAGGTCGAGCTGGGCGTTCAGGTCGAGACCGTCAAGACGCGGCGGTGTGGCGAGGGCAAGGCTCATGATCAACATCCCGGCGCGGTCGGGTGCGGGCGCCGGGTGGATGGTCAACGGTCCTGATGGGATACTCCACGGGAGTTACGGGCCGTCTTCAATCCGCTTTAGCCGCACTTGTTCCGCGCCCGCAAGCTAGATATCAAATCGGCGCGCATTCCCGTATAAAGATATCTTTATATGAGTCAAGCCAGGTTCTGAATCACGTCGAGACGAAGGCTTTCTCGATGACAAAATCGGCCGGTGCGGCATTCGACCCTTCCACGAAGCCGTGCTCGAGGCAGATCGTCTTGACGTCCTTGAGGAGGCCGTCGGAGCCGCAGATCATGACCCGGTCGACGGCGGGATCGAGGGCCGGAACGCCGAGCCGCGTCGACAATTCGCCGGACCGGATCATGTCGGTGACACGACCCTTCACCGGCCCGTCATCGCGGGTCACCGAGGTGAAGTGAACCAGCTTCTCGCGCGCCATCTCGCCGATCAGTTCATCGTCCTTCACAGCGTCCACGAGGTCATTGCCATAGGCCAGTTCGGCCACCTGTCGGCAGGTATGGGTGAGGATCACCTCGTCAAATTTGTCATAGGTTTCCGGATCGCGGATCAGGCTGGCGAAGGGCGCAATGCCGGTACCGGTGGAGACCATGTAGAGGCGTTTGCCGGGTTTCAGCGCGTCCAGCACCAGTGTGCCGGTCGGCTTCTTGCCGAGCAGCAGCTCGTCGCCGGGCTGGATGTGTTGCAGGCGCGAGGTCAGCGGGCCATCGGCGACCTTGATGGAGTAGAAGTCGAGCGCTTCGTCCCAGAACGGGCTGGCCACCGAGTAGGCGCGCAACAGGGGTTTCCCATCCTCCTTCGGCAGGCCGATCATGACGAATTCGCCAGAGCGGAAGCGGAAGGTCGAAGGCCGGGTGATGCGGAACTGGAACAGCCGGTCGGTGTAATGCTTCACCGACAGCACGGTCTCGACGGACCAGGGGCCGGGCTTGGCGGAGATCGTGTTGGCGGGACGCGGGTTCGGGGACATCACATTCATGATCTTTTCTACTCGGATCGGGGCGTCGGCGCTCAGGTGGGCAGACGCGGCGTTTCGGTATCGGCCCAGCGCGGCACAGGCAAGCCCCTGCTGGCCAGGAATTCCGGATTGAACAGCTTGCCAGCATAGCGGGCGCCGCTGTCGCACAGCATCGTGACGATGGTGTGGCCTGGGCCAAGGTCGCGGGCCAGGCGCACTGCGCCCGCCAGGTTGATGCCGGCGGATCCCCCCAAAGACAGCCCCTCGGCCTTCACCAGGTCGAACAGGATCGGCAGCATTTCCGCGTCCTCGATACGATAGGCGTAATCGACCTCCAGCCCGACCAGATTGCCGGTAATGCGGTTGACGCCGATGCCCTCAGTGATCGATGAGCCTTCGCCCTTGAGCTCCCCGCGGGTGAAGTGGTTGTAGAGCGCACCGCCCGCCGGGTCGGCCAGACCAATTGCCACATCGGGCTTGCGGGCCCGCAGGGCGCGGGCAACTCCGGCCAGGGTGCCGCCGGAACCGACGGCGCAGATGAAGCCATCCACCCGCCCGTCCGTCTGTTCCCAGATTTCCGGGCCGGTAGTGGCCTCATGGGCTTCGCGATTGGCCGTGTTGTCGAACTGGTTGGCCCATACTGCGCCGTGCGGGTGGCTGGCATTGAGCTCCTCGGCAAGGGCGCGCGAATGGTGCACGAAATGATTGGGGCTGGAGAAGGGGGCCGCATCCACCTCGACCAGGCGGGCGCCCAGGCTGCGGATCGCCTGTTTTTTCTCCTCCGACTGGGTGCGCGGCATGACAATCACCACGTCATGGCCAAGAGCGCCGCCGACCAGTGCGAGGCCGATACCGGTATTCCCGGCCGTGCCTTCGACAATCATCCCGCCCGGCCGCAGGCTGCCGTCCCGGCGCGCGGCCTCGACGATGGCGAGCGCCGCCCGGTCCTTGACCGAGCCGCCGGGATTGAGGAACTCGGCCTTGCCGAGGATCTCGCAGCCGGTTGCCTCCGACAGGCCGTGCAGCCGGATCAGCGGCGTGTGACCGATCAGGTCGAGAATGGGCGGATTTGTCACGGAAACCAGAGTCCTCTCTCACGCCGGGGCGAGGCCCGGTCCTGTCGTCATTCTGCCGCCAGCGGCGCGGCAGTGTGGATGCCGCACTCGGTCTTGCTGCGGCCTCGCCAGCGGCCATCCCGCACCGATTCTCCGGTGTGAGCCGGGGCGGTGCACGGCCAGCAGCCAATAGAGGCATATCCCATATCCGCGAGTGGATGTTGCGGCAAACCGTGGCGTCGGAAGTAGGCTTCGACATCGCCGGCTGACCAGCTGGCAAGAGGATTGACCCGGACCCGCCCGCGCACGCTTTCCACTACCGGCAGGGCCAGGCGTTCGCCGCCATGGAAGCGCTTCCGCCCGGTGACCAGGGCATCGTAATCAGCGAGCACGCGGTTCAGCGGCCGCACCTTGCGGAGCGCGCAACAGGCGTCGGGGTCGCGCCGCCACAGTCGCTCATCGCCATCTTCCTTGGCCGCCTCGTCTGCATCGGGGGTCAGGACACGCACCCGGGTGAGGCCGAGGCGCTGGACCAGCTCGTACCTGTACTGTTCGGTCTGGGCGAACAGTCGGCCGGTTTCCAGGAATATGACCGGTGTGTCGGGCGCCACTCTTGAAATCAGGTGCAGGCCAATGGCGGCCTCGGCCCCGAAGGAGGAGAGCATGGCGATGCGGCCGGCCCACTGCGCCGAGATGGCGTCTTCGAGAATGGCGACGGCGTCCCAGTCGCGGTAGCGACGGTTGAGAGTGGCGATGTCAGCCGCTTGCCCATGTCCCATCTGCCGGGTGGGGCGGGGACCATTCACCGCTGGCTGGTAGACCGGTGTCAGACGTGAGCGGGCGCGATGCCAGTCGGAATCTCGATCGGTGCGGTCGGGGGAAACGCCGTCAAAGCCGGAGCGGTAGAGAGCCGAGGCCTGGTCGGGAATGAGGTCGCCAACGGCCCGCAGGCGGCCGGCAAAACCCGCTCGCTGGCGCAGCTGGGTTGCAAGGCTGAAACCGCGACCGTCCTTGAAGCTGGCGAAGCGAATGGCGATTTCGTCAGCCCCGGCAATCGCAGCGGCAGCCTCAGTCCAGGCCGTGTCGGCGGCAAGTTCAACCGTGTGACCACCGCCCGCGTCCAGCCTGGCCTGGTGCAGCCGGCAAGTGGCGCGCTGGGGTGCCAGGTCAAGCATTGGCATAGATGGCCTCCTTGAACGGGTGGGTACCAAGGCGGCGCAGCGTGTCGATGAAGCGCTCGCTCGCGCCGCGCAGGTCGAGATAGGCGTGCAACAGGCGGGCTACAGCGTCTGGTACAGCGTCTGCGGACAATCCCTTGCCGACAATGGTGCCGATGGCCGCGGCCTGATCAAAGGCGCCGCCGAGGGTGACCTGGTAGAATTCCTCGCCGCGCTTATCGACGCCGAGAATACCGATATGGGCGACGTGGTGGTGGCCACAGGCATTGATGCAGCCGGAAATCTTGATCGAGACCTCGCCCGCCGCAGCATCCAGACCTTCACTGGCGAGACGCGTGGAAATGGCCTGGGCGAGCGGGATTGATCGGGCATTGGCAAGATTGCAGTAGTCCAGCCCGGGGCACGCGGTGATGTCGGTGGCCAGACCCGCATTGGCGGTGGCGAGGCCAGCGCTTTGCAAGGCACGCCAGACGGTTTCGAGGCGGTCATTGCGAACATGTGGCAGGATCAGGTTCTGGTCTGGCGCGACGCGGATCTCGGAGAAGGCGTGCGCCTCGGCGAGGTCGGCGACTAGCTCCATCTGTTCGGCGGTGGCGTCGCCCGGCGTGCCGCCGACGGGTTTCAACGAAATAACGATGCTGGACAGCCCATCTGCCGCGTGGTGCCGACGGTTGCGGTCGAGCCACGCACGGAAGGCGGCCGGGCCTGTGCGGGGGATGGGGGCCGGGTGGTCGACGGCCGGGCGGCTGAAAAAGCCCCTGATGCGCTGGATCTCCGGGTGCGGCAGCTCGAGCTCGCCTGATCGTATGGCAGACCATTCGGTTTCGACCTGGCGGGCGAATTCCTCGGCGCCCAGCGCCTCGACCAGGATCTTGATGCGCGCCTTGTAGAGATTGTCCCGGCGGCCGTGCAGGTTGTAGACGCGCAGGATCGCGGTGAGGTAGCTGAGCAGGTCGGCCGGTGCGAGATCGTTCCGGATACAATGAGCCAGGCGCGGTGTGCGGCCCTGGCCGCCGCCGACCCATACTTCGAACACGGTGTTGCCACCGTCGCCGCGCGCCAGCTGGAGCCCGATATCGTGCAGTTGCACGCCGGCCCGGTCATTGCTGGACCCGGTGACGGCGATCTTGAACTTGCGCGGCAGCCAGGTGAATTCCGGATGGTCGGTGGACCATTGCCGGATGATCTCGGCCCATGGACGCGGGTCCTCGATCTCGTCGGCGGCGGCGCCGGCGAACGGGTCGGCCGTGGTGTTTCGGATGCAATTACCCGAGGTCTGCACGGCGTGCATGCCGACCTCGGCGAGCGCGGCCAGCATGTCAGGGATGTCGACCAAGGCCGGCCAGTTGAACTGGATGTTCTGGCGCGTGGTGAAGTGGCCGTAGCCGCGGTCCCACTGACGGGCAAGCCGGGCGAGGACGCGCATCTGGGCGGCGTTCAGCGTGCCGTAGGGAATTGCGACGCGCAGCATGTAGGCGTGCAGTTGCAGATAGACGCCATTTATCAGCCGCAGCGGCTTGAACTCGTCCTCGCTGAGCCGTCCGTCGAGGCGCCGCGCGACCTGGTCGCGGAACTCGGCGACGCGGGCCTCGACGAAGGCCTGATCATGGGTGTCATAGCGATACATCAGGAAGCCTTTGCGAACGCGCGGGTGGAGCCGGCGGACGGACCGTTCAGGCGAAGGGTTTCACGCCGCCACTTCAGGCCGGCGGGCGTGTTGTCTTCGATCTCGATCAGATAGGGCCCGACGACGCTGAGCTCGTCACCGGCGGCGCGGGCGAGTGCGGCGTCGATGTCGGCGTCGGCGAGGCGGATGGCGGCATCGATCTGGGTGGCCCAGTTCTCGTCACGTGTGCGGTACACGACGCGGCCATCGGTGAGGCGGTTTGCAGTGATGGTCTTCATGCCGAGTGCTCCAGGGCGGTTGGCAGGGAGGGACGAAGAGCAGCGTTGGCAGGGGCGGCTGCGATGGCGCCGACATAGATGATGGCGGGACCGGTGATTCCGGCGTCGCAAACCAGGTCAGCGAGGTCTTCCAGGCGGCCATGGACATGCCGTTCGCCGGGCAGGCTGGCGTTCTCGACGATGGCAACCGGGGTATCCGCCGCGCGACCGGCATCGAGCAGGCGTTGGCGGATCCGCGCGGCTGCGCCGACGCCCATGTAAAAGACGGCGGTCGAGTTGGCGGCAGCGAGGGCATGATCGTCGGCATCGGGGCCACCGGGCTTGACGACGCCGGACGCGAAAGTGACCGATTGGGCGTGGTCTCGATGGGTCAGCGAGAGGCCTGCCGACGCGGCGCCGGCGATGGCAGCCGTGATGCCGGGCGTGACCTGACACTCAAGTCCAGCGTCGAGCACCGCGTCGCGTTCTTCGCCACCGCGTCCGAAAATGAAGGGGTCACCGCCCTTCAGGCGGACAACGCGCTGACCCTTGCGGGCTTCGCGCACGAGGATGGCGTTGATCTCGTCCTGCGGTACTGGGTGCCGCCCCTTTGTCTTGCCCACGTCGATGCGGGCCGCATCGCGGCGGGCCAGGCTGAGCACCTCATCGGAGACCAGCCGGTCATGGACGATGACGTCGGCCTCTCGCAGCAGTCGGGCCGCGCGCAGGGTCAGCAGGTCGGGATCGCCGGAACCGGCGCCGACCAGGTGGACAATGCCGCTGGGGTCCGGTCGCGGCGAGTTGAGGTCGCGCAGCAGGGCGGCGCGGGCCCCGGCACGGTCGCCGTTCAGCACGCGATCGCGGGCCGCACCGCGCAGGGCGCGCTGCCAGAATGCCCGGCGGTCCTCAAAGCTGGACATCACGGCGCGCACGGAGCTGCGCAACTCGGCGGCCAGCTCGGCGAGCTGGCCGATACGGGCCGGCAGGACCTGTTCAATGGCGGCGCGCAGATCGACGGAAAGCACCGGGGCGGCGCCGCCGGAGGCGATCGAGACGACGATGCTGTCGCGATCGACGATGGCCGGGGTCTGGAAATCGGAGGCGGCCGGGCTGTCGACAATATTGACCCAGATGCCCAGGCGGCGCGCCATGCGGGCGAGCTGGCTGACCTGTCCTGGGTCGCCGCCGGCGATGAAAAGCAGGGTCGCGCCCCTCAGGTCCCACCGCGTGGGCAGGCGATGGTGGACCTCCGCATGCGGGGCAAGCCGGGGAGGAACCGGGTCGGAGCTGGCGCCGGTGAACCACTTCAACCGGGCCGGTGAGTCGGCGAACAGGCGCGCTTTCGGCTCGGCCATCGGGCCGTGACCGACCACGATGATGGTCCGGCCTGCAAGCGGAATGGAAGCTGGGAAAGTGCGCATGTCCGTCGTCCGATCTGGCGCCCGAGAGGCGCGACGACTTCAATATTTCTATTGCTATCCTCCCATTCAAACGACCATTATTGGCTTTTGAAGTTAGAAAATCTAAAGTCACTACATGGGCAGACCACATCGCCTTCCGCCGCTCAACGCCCTGCGGGCGTTCGAGGTCGCAGCGCGCCTTGGCAGTTTTGCCAAGGCGGCCGATGAGCTGTCGGTGACGCCGGGGGCGATATCCCAGCAGATCCGCGCCCTGGAGGCGCATGTCGGCACGTCCCTGTTCGTCCGCCAGGGGCGCGGCCTGGTGCTTAGCGAGGCTGGCGCTGCGGCCGCGGGTGTATGCCGGGAAGCCTTTGCCACGTTGGAGCGCGGCGTTGCCCTGATGCAGGCGCCGGCACAGCGGCGGTCGCTGACGGTCTCGGTGGCCCCGTCATTTGCCGGCAAGTGGCTGGCTCCGCGCCTGCACCGCTTCCAGGACGATCATCCCGGTATCGAGGTGTGGATCGCGGCCACCTCGGATCGCGTTGATCTCGCGGCCGGGGCGGCGGACCTGGCGATCCGCTACGGACCAGGCGGCGATACGAGCCTGCGCGTGGAAAAGCTGCTCGACGAGGAAGTGTTGCCGGTGTGCTCGCCGGACCTCCTGGGCGAGGCGGGCCGCTTGCGCTCCGCGGCGGACCTGGCGGGCCATACCCTGCTGCACGATGCCTCACCGGAGAGCGCGGTCGACGGCGCGGACTGGTCGGCCTGGCTGGCAGCGCGGCGCGTGCGCGGGGTGGATGTCAGTGGCGGGTTGAAATTCAACCAGTCGGCCCTGGTCATCGACGCCGCGGTTGCCGGGCGCGGCATTGCGCTGGCCAAGCGCACCCTGGTCCAGAATGATCTCGCTTCGGGCCGCCTGGTAGCGCTGTTTGCCGACGGCGCGGCCCCGGTGCGCTCGGCCTATCATGTCGTCACGGCTCGCAACCGGCCGCTGTCGCCGGACGCCGAGGCCTTCATCGCCTGGCTGCGCAGCGAGGCGCGCGTGCACGAGCATGCCGTCGACGAACTCTAGAGGCTGTCGATGACGCGGCGCAGCCGGTCGCGCACATCACCGGCTATGCCGGCCAGCGCGTCATTGTCGACGGCCTGCATCGAAGCGGCCGGGTCGACGGCGGCGACCTCTATGCCGCTGCCGGTGTCCTGAACGATGACATTGCAGGGCAGCATGGTGCCAATCTTGTCCTCGGCCTGGAGCGCCTTGTGGGCCATCTGCGGATTGCAGGCACCGAGGATGCGGTAATCACGGAACTCGACGTCGAGTTTCTTCTTCATCGTCGCCTTGACGTCGATCTCGGTGAGCACGCCGAAGCCTTCCTCCTTGAGCGCCGCCGTGACCCGGTCGATGGCGGCCTGGAAGTCGGTGTCGAGCGTCTTGGCGAAGTAATAGGTCATGGGGGCTCCGGTTCTGCTTGCATCCGAGGCAACGCGGAGCTCGGGCTGCACGTTCCCCTACCCACATGCCCAGACAGAGCGAAACCACCGCCCCCGGACAGGGGGAGCGGTGGCCTCGCAGGGATCACGATGGGCAATCGGGATCAGAAGTCGATCTTGAACCGGGCGCCGGAGACCAGGGCGGTCTCGTTGACCTGGATCTGACCTTCCGAGAGGTCGATGCGGCCGAAGAGTGACAGGTCTGCCCGGCCTTCGAACACCGGCGTGGCATAGAGCAGCTCGGCCTGCAGCGGGCGGGTCCCGCCCAGCTGCCAGATTTCGCTGGTCGTGCCCAGTTCGCCGGTCTCGCGGTCGATGACGCGGGTCGCGGTGTACTCCAGGCTGCCGGTCTCGACATGGAGCGGCTGGATCAGGCTGACGCGGACCGCGTCATGCTCGCCCAGCACGCCGTCACGCCGGGCCGTGATCTGGAAGGCGGTGGAGACCGGAGCCTCCGAGACCGCCAGAAGGCCGCTGTCGAAACGCGTCTCCCCGGTATGCGACACCGTGGCCGAGGAGCTCAGCGTCACGGCCATCGGCAGGACGGCTTCGGCCCCAAGGGTCACCGCATTGGTGGTAACCCCGCCTTCCAGCGCCAGCATGCCGGCACCCTGACCGCCGAGGAAGCCGGTGGCTTCGTCCAGTCGGGTATAGGTGGCGTGCAGGCTGACGCTGTCACTGACCTGGTGGCGCAGGTCGGTGATGAAGGCGATGGCCTCGTAGGCACTCAGACCGTTGATGACCGAGTTTTCCTCGCCGGTGAACGGATTGGTCCACAGACGTTCGTCATGGTTGGACGACAGGCCGAAGGAAAGTTGCGTGTGCTCGCCCACATCCATGCCGGCCATGGCATAGGCACCGCCGGAGGCGAAGCCGAGGATCGGGTTGACGCCGCCGGTTTCCGGGCGGTGGTCGGAGAACAGGCCGAACCCGGTCTGTTGGTTCAGGGCCAGGGCTCCTTCGCCGGCACCGAAGCGCAGCTCGCGGCCGCTTTCGGTATCGGTGATCCGCATGCCGGCCTGGAAGGACAGCTCGCCATCATGCACGGATGCCAGAGGATCGGTGCGCGACACGGAGGCTCGCATTTCCAGATTGCCGCGGCGGCTGACCATCAGATCCAGGCTCGCCGTGTCCGTGAAGGAGGTGCGGCCGTCCCAGGTGTAGATGCGTTCAGCCAGGTTGCCGGCGGCATCACCCTCGTCGACCGGACCGGTCTGTTCGGTCAGCTCGCTGAGGCGGATCTCGAAGTCGCGGAAGGTGTCGTTCAGCGACTGGAAAACCGCGACGGAATAGTCGTCATCGGCTTTGATGTCGACGTGGTCGAGGACGAGCGCCATGCCGTTGACTTGTTCCGCGATATCCTTGTCGTTGAAATAGTACAGGCTTTCACCGACGAACGGCGACAGCGACGCCTCCACGTCCAGCAGGCCGTGGCCATACACCGCGTCGACACCGGGATCGCCGAGATCACGGGCCGAGCGCAACAGGACGTCGGCCGTGTCAGCGGCGCCCAGCCACTCCCAGCGGCTGCGCACCAGCGCCGCTGCACCGGACACCATCGGGGCCGCGAACGAGGTTCCCGACATGCGCACCATGCCGCCTTCGCCGTCATTGACCAGGATCAACTCACCGGGGGCGACCAAGAAGCGGTCCATCAGCCGGTGTCCCTCGCCGCACTGGCCCTGGATCAGCAGGCAGGCTTCGCCCGGACGGTTGGAGAACGTTGATATTTCACCATTCGGATTGACCGAGCCGACGATCAGCATGTTATCCAGTACGCTGACGCCGTCCCAATCGACATTGGTGTATTGGGGTGCACCGGAATTGCCGGCAGCCAGTACGAACAGCGTGTTGTCACCATTTTCGCGGACAACATTCTGGCGGAACATGTCAGCCCATTCGTAGTGCAGGGTCCAGCCGGTCACGCCGAGCGACAAATTGATGACGTGAATTTCGTCTTCCTCGTCATAGAGCTCGTTGAGACCTTGGCGTACATCCCGCCAGCCGGCTGTGAAGCTTTCGTCGAACGGGTTGTAGATCAGAATCTTGGCTTCAGGGGCGACGCCCATGCCGCCTTCCCCGTCATGTTCATCGCCAATGAGCCCGGCGACGGCGATGCCGTGATTGATGCCAAGATAATCGTCATCGCCCAGTGTTTCGTCGAGCTGAAACGCGACGTGATCCTCCGGCAGTGAGAAATCGATGACGCCGACCCTGACATCCTTGCCTTCATTGGCGCCTTGGGAAAGGCGCGGCGACCAGTTGATGGTCGGCATCCAATGATCGACCCGGTCATTGCCCGAGAAGGACATCAATCCGTCATAGAACTCCAGGAAGAAGGCCGAGCGATCACGGGCATCCAGACGTTCCAGGCTGGCCGGATCGTTCAAGTCGATGCTGTAACGCTCAAACAAATTGGCGATGAAGCCATTGCGGAAGGCGTTGTCGGACGTGCTTCCACCTTCATCATCATCGTCATCATCGTCGCGATCCTTCCAGCCATCCTGGACGAGCTCGCCGAAAACGGCTTCGGTACGGTCCAGGAGGGTGTTCAAGTCGTCGACCAGGCGCGCATAGTCACCGGCCGACGCGTCGCTGAACGGATCGATGTCGCCCCAGAAGGCGGCGATATCGCCCCAGAACGGACCGATATCTCCCCAGAAGGGACCGATGTCGCCGTAGAAAGGCTCGATATCACCCCAGAACGGGTCGATGTTGCCGTAGAACGGGTCGATGGTGCCGTAGAACGGATTGATATCGCCCCAGAACGGTGAGATGTCGCCCCAGAATGGGCTGATGTCTCCGTAAAACGGATTGATGTCCCCGTAGAACGGATTGATGTCGCCGTAGAACGGGTCCAGGACGCCACCGCGCCGGTCAACGCCGCCGCCGATGTCCCCCATGCCGCTGCCCATCGCGCCGATCGAACCGCCCGCCGGGGCAGAGCCGCCAGGTCGCATCTCGTCGAGGATTTCCGGCAGGAAGACCAGATGACCGTGGCGCCCGGCTTCATAGCCGCGCTCGCCGGTCTCGTAGCGATCCATGTAGTTGAAACGGATGTTGTCGCGCTCGATCCCCGAGAGCTGCGCCGAGCCGGCGCTCGTCGCCAGCGTCGCTGTCGCCGCGGCGATCGCGATCATGGCGGTAGTCTGTTGCAACCGGTTTTTCATGGCATCCCCCATAGGTTATTTGCCGTATGCCATCATCCTCGCTGATCGATCCTAATGCGCTGGAAACAAACAAGGTTTACAAATCCTGAATCGGATCTATGTAAAATTTTTCGTTAATCCGAAGCGTCCCTGCCTGGCTGGGCCTGAACGAAAAAAGACCGCCGCCCGGTCAGGGCGGCGGTCCAGTCGAGGGATGGTATCGCGTTCTAGAAGTCGAGCTGGAAGCGGGCGCCGGTGGCCAGCGATGCCGCGTCGGCCTGGCGGGCATCACCCGACAGCTCGGTGCGCGAGAACAGGGCCAGGCTGGCGCGGTCGTTCCACAACCCGGTCGCGTACTGGACCTCGAAGTGGAGCGGACGTTCGCCACCCAGTTCCCAGCGATCGGTCTGGATCGCCATGGCACCGGTCTCCCGGTCGACGACGCGGCCGGAGGTGTACTCCAGGGCGCCGCTTTCCACGTGCAGCGGCTGGATCAGGCTGACGCGGATGGCGTCCCCTTCACCGATCACGCCGGTGCGGCGGGCCGAGATCTGCAGGGCCGAGGAGATGGTGCCGTCGCGGCTGGCCAGAAGCCCGCCATCAAAGGCTGCGGTGCGGGTCCGGGCCAGCGTGGCCGAGGAGCTCACATCGATGCCGAGCGGCAGGAGCGCATCGGCGCCCACGGTCACCGCGTCGGTCGACGAGCCGCCGCCGAAGCCCAGCTGGCCGGTGCCCTGGGCACCGAGGAAGGCGGAGTCCTCTCGCAGGTAGGTATAGCTGACATGCGCCTCGATACGGTCCGAGAAGGAGTGGTGCACATCGGTCAGGAAGGCGATCGCCTCGTAGGCGCCCAGGCCTTCGATGGCGTCGCGCTGCTCGCCGGTGATCGGGTTCGACCAGGTGCGTTCGGAATGGTTGGCCGAGACGCCGAAGGACACGCGGGTATTCTCGGCAACCGGCAGGCCGCCCAGGGCATAGGCCCCGCCGGAGGCAAAGCCGAGCACCGGATTGACGCCGCCGGTTTCCGGACGGTGGTCCGAGAACTGGCCGAAGCCGGCCTGGCCGTTGAGGGCGATGGCGCCTTCACCGGCACCGAAGCGGAACTCGCGGCCATTGTCGCGGTCGATCATGCGGATGCCGGTCTGGAAGGGCAGGGCCCCGTCGACCACGTGATCCCGCGGATCACGCTGTGAAGCGACCATGTGAACTTCCAGGGCACCGCTGCGGTCCATCAGGACGGCATACTCGCCGGTGTCGGTGAAGCTGGTACCCGTGTCGATCGTGCGGTCGATGAGATAGATCATCGCCTCCGACTGCTGACTGCGGGCCGAGGCGCCGCCATGGGTCACCTCGTCCAGCGACACCTCGAAGTCGCGGTAGGTGTCGTTGAGATCCTCGAACACCGTGACCCGGTTCTCCGAGGGCGTCTCGAAGGACAGGCGGCCCGGGACAATGCCCATGTCGGCCATGTAGACGCGATCACCCTCGGCATCGATGTGATACAGGGCCGAGCGGTCGAGCGGCGACATGGCGGCCGTGACGTCCAGCAGGCCGTGACCGTAGACTTCGTCGACGCCCGGGGCGCCCAGGTCCTGGGCCGACTGCAGCAGTACGTCGGCGACATCCGGGCCGGTCAACCACTTCCATTCCGAGTAGACCAGGGCCGCGGCACCGCTGACCAGCGGGGCGGCGAAGGAGGTGCCAGACTGGCGCACGAGGCCGCCATTGCCGTCATTGACCAGCAGCAACTCGCCCGGTGCGACCAAGAAACGGTCCATCAGGCGGTTGCCGGCCTGGCAGCGATCGCGCACCGTCATGCAGGCGGTGCCCGGGCGGTTGGAGAAGCGCGAGATCTCGCCCGTCGGGCCAACCGAGCCCACCAGCAGGATGTTGTCGATGATGTTGCGGCGGTTGACGTTGATATCGACGCTCTGGCTCGAGCCGTCATTGCCGGCAGCAAAGACGAACAGCACGTCGGGGGCCTTCTTGGCCAAGGTGCCGCTGCCGATTATGTCGGCCCAGCGCGGGTGCAGTGTCCAGCCGGCCACGCCCAGTGACAGGTTGACGATGTCGGGCTTGGAGCCGACGAGGCGGTTGATGCCTTCCTCGACATCACGCCAGCTAGCCGTGTTGCTGCCATCGAACGGATCGAAGACCATGAACTTGGCCAGCGGGGCCAGGCCCATCGTGCCGGTGCCGTCATGCGGCGCACCGATCAGGCCGGCGACGGCTGAGCCGTGCCCGAAATCCGTCACCCGTTCACCACTGCGGGTCCGCGTGTAAACCACGTCGTCCTCCGACAGGGCGAAGTCGATCAGGGCGATCTTGACGCCTTCACCCTGACCGGCGGCCTGGGAGAGGGCGGGCGACCAGTTGATGGTCGGCATCCAGTGGTCGACATGGTCGACGCCGGAATAGGCCATCAGCCCGTCATAGAAATCCAGGAAGAAGCGGGCGCGTTCGCCGCCCGACATTTGCGCCAGGCTGCGCGGGCTATCGAGTTCGATTCCGTGTTCGTCCAACAGGCGTTCCATGAAGGCGTCGCGGAAGCTTTCGCCCGTCCGGCCCTCAAAGCTCGCCCCGAACAGGGCCTCGGCCTCGCGGAACATGCGTTCGATGCCCTCGGCCACACGTTGGTAGCCGGCGCGGTCGCCGCCTTCGGCATTGATCTCCGACCAGAACGCATCGATATCGCCCCAGAACGGGCCGATGTCGCCCCAGAACGGCCCGATGTCGCCCCAGAACGGATTGATGTCGCCGTAGAAGGGGTCGATATGGCCGTAGAACGGGTTGATGTCGCCCCAGAACGGCTGGATGTCGCCGTAGAACGGGTTGATGTCACCCCAGAAGGGCTGGATGTCGCCCCAGAACGGCGAGATGTCGCCGTAGAACGGGTTGATGTCGCCGTAGAACGGATTGATGTCGCCGTAGAAGGGGTCGATGTGGCCGTAATGAGGGTGGATCAAGGTGGTGCTGTTGCCACCTCCGCCGCTCCCCGGATTGGGGTCCTCGTCCTTCTTTTTGCCAGCAAAGGCCGGGCTCGCGGCGGTCACGGAAATCGCGAGCGCCAGAACCATGGCTGTGGATCGTGTCAGAGTTGCTTTGGTCATGTCCCCGGCCCTTCCAAGTCCGCTAGGTATGACCCTCACTTTCGCGCGAATTTTATAAAAACCCGTTGGTAATCTGGGTAAACAAAGCCTTAATCGAACTTGGCGTTAGCAAAGCGTGAACGGATTGACGGGGCGCCTGGTCAGGCGCTCGCGGGCTGCCGGGGGGCTTGCCGGGCTTGGGGATTGCGAGCCAGCACGGTGACCAGCCAACTGCGGTGATGCGGCGAAATCGCTTGACCCTGCCCGGTGAACCGGTGCGAAAATGCCGATCAGACAATGGCGCCGGTTGTTAATTCGAACCAGCGATAGCGGGCCCGCCGGCCCGGGGTGAGGACATGAAGCCAACCGATACGCGCGATCCGGACTATTATCACAAGGTCGTGGATTGCCAGTGGGCCTGTCCGGCGCATACGCCGGTGCCCGAATACATCCGTCTCATCGCGCAGGGAAAGTTCACCGAAGCCTATCTGGTCAACCGGCGCTCGAACGTGTTTCCCGGCATTCTCGGCCGGGTCTGCGACCGGCCGTGCGAGCCGGCCTGCCGACGCGGGCGGGTCGAGGAGGAGCCGGTGGCGATCTGCCGCCTCAAGCGCGTCGCTGCCGACCATCGCGACGAAGTCAAACACCTGATTCCGCAAAAGCCGGGGAACAGCAATGGCAAGAGGATCGCCCTGATCGGCGCCGGCCCGGCCTCGCTGACGGTCGCCAATGACCTGGCCCCGCTGGGGTATGAATGCACAATCTTCGAGGCCCACCACCGTCCCGGCGGGCTGATGATCTCCAACATCCCCGCCTTCCGCCTGCCGGAGGAAGTGCTCGACGAGGAGATCGACTACATCCTCGACATGGGCGTCGAGCTCAAGACCAACCACCGCATCGAGAGCCTCGCGGCGCTGCTCGACGAAGGATATGACGCGGTCTTCGTCGGCTCCGGGGCGCCCAAGGGCAAGGATCTGAACATTCCCGGCCGTGACGAGGCGGCCGACAATATCCATATCGGCATCGACTGGCTGGAAAGCGTCGCCTTCGAGCATATCGACAAGATCGGCGAGCAGGTGCTGATCATCGGGGTCGGCAACACGGCGATGGATTGCTGTCGCTCATCGCTGCGTCTCGGCGCCAGCGACGTCAAGGTCATGGCGCGCAAGCCGCGGCAGTTTTTTAAGGCCTCGCCCTGGGAGCTGGAGGACGCCGAGGACGAGAATGTCGAGATCCTGGTCAATCATTCGCCCAAGCGTTTCGTCACGGAGAACGGCAAGCTCGTCGGCATGGAGTTCGAGCTCATGGAATACGAGCTCGACGAGACCGGCCGGATCACCGAGACCCGCGTTGCCGGCAGCAAGGTCATTCCGTGCACCGATGTCATCCTCGCCATTGGACAGGAAAATGCCTTTCCCTGGATCGAGCGCGATATCGGCATCGAGTTCGACAAATGGGGTGTTCCGGTGGTCGACGAGACGACTTTCCAGTCGACCCGTGCCGGTGTCTTCTTTGGCGGTGACAGCGCCTTTGGTCCCAAGAACATCATCTGGGCCGTCGAACACGGCCACCAGGCGGCGATCTCCATCCACAAGCACTGCTTGGGAGAGAGCCTCGAAGACCGGCTGGGCCGCGGGCTCAATCTCCAGTCGGCCAAGATGGGCGTCAATGAGTGGATGTATTCCAACGCCTATGAGGGCGCCCACCGCCGCGACATGCCGATGGTCGAGCTCAAGAAGCGACTGGCCGACCGCAAGCAGGAAGTCGAGCTGGGCTTTGACGCCGAGCGCATCGTCACCGAAGTGCAGCGCTGCCTGAACTGCGACGTGCAGACCGTGTTCGAGGCGCCGCTGTGCAAGGAATGCGACGCCTGCATGGACATCTGCCCGGTCGACTGCCTGTCGATCGTGCCCAATGCGGAGGAGGCGGAGCTGCGCGCCCGCCTCAGGGTGCCCGCCACCAATACCGAACAGGCCCTTTTCGTGTCCGAACCGCTCAAGGACACCGGACGGGTGATGATCAAGGACGAGAATTTGTGCCTGCACTGCGGCCTGTGCGCCGAACGCTGCCCGACGGCAGCCTGGGACATGCAGGACGGGGACATCCTGATCCCGCATGTCGAAGACGAAATCCGCAAGGTCGCGGCGGAATGAAGGACGTTCTGGACATGACGGCAGAGGCCAAGGGCGGCGTGCGGGTCAATGACTTCGTCATCAAGATCGCCAATGTGAACGGTACAGGCTCGGCCAGCGCCAACGGGCTGCTGATGAAGGCGATCTTCCGCATGGGCGTGCCCGTGGTCGGCAAGAACCTGTTTCCCTCCAACATCCAGGGCCTGCCGACCTGGTACGAGATCCGCCTGACCAAGGATGGCTACACGGCGCGTTCCGGCACCGCGGAATTCATGGTGGCGATGAATGCGGAGACCTACAAGCGCGACCTCGCCGAGGTCACGCCCGGCGGTTTCCTGCTGTACGATTCCACCTGGCCACGCCCCGACCTGCACATGCGCACCGACATCACTGCCATCGGCGTGCCCCTGGCCCGGATGTGCAATGAGAAGTTCGAGAATGCGCGCACCCGCGTGCTGATGAAGAACATGGCCTATGTCGGGGCAGTCGCCGGTCTCACCGGCATCGACGTGGAAGTGATCCGCGGCCTGGTGACCGAGATGTTCGGTACCAAGGCGCACCTGATCGACGCCAACATGAAGGCGATCCAGATAGGCCTGGACTATGTCCGCGAACATTACGCCGAGCCGCTGCCTCTGCGCGTCGAGGCGATGGACGCCACCGACGGCCACATCATGATTGACGGCAATACCGCAGCGGCGCTGGGCTGTGTCTATGCCGGAGCCACGTTCGGCGCCTGGTATCCGATCACTCCGTCGACTTCGCTGATGGACGGCTTCAAGGCGTTCTGCGAGAAATTCCGGGTCGACAAGGAGACCGGCACCAGGGATTTCTGCATCATCCAGGGCGAGGACGAACTGGCCTCGGTCGGCATGGCCATCGGTGCTGGCTGGAACGGGGCGCGCGCCTTCACGCCGACCTCCGGGCCGGGCATCTCGCTGATGAGCGAGTTCATCGGCTTTGCCTACTATGCCGAAGTGCCGGTGGTGCTGTTCGACGTGCAGCGCGCCGGACCGTCGACCGGCCTGCCGACCCGCACCCAGCAATGCGACCTCACGCTGGCCGCCTATGCCAGCCATGGCGACACCAAGCACATCCTGCTGTTTCCGGCGGATCCGAAGGAATGCTTCGAGATGGCGGTGCAGTCCTTCGACCTGGCCGAACGCTTCCAGACCCCGGTCTTCTTCATGACCGATCTCGATATCGGCATGAATGACTGGATGGTGCCGGAGCTCGAGTGGGATGAGAGCTACCGACCCGATCGCGGCAAGGTGTTGTCGAAGGACGAGATTGAGGGGCTGGAGAAATTCTACCGTTACGAGGACCGCGACGGCGACAACATCCCTTACCGGACGCTGCCGGGCGTTCACCCCAAGGGCGCCTATTTCACCCGCGGGTCGGGGCACAACTGGAAGGGCGGCTATACCGAGGATGCCGACGAGTACAAGGAAGTGCTCGATCGTCTGACCCGCAAGTGGAAGGATTCGGCCCGGGCCGTGCCGGGCCCGGTGATCCGCCGCTGTGAGAATCCGACCCGACGCGCCATCGTGTCTCTTGGCGGCTGCGACGGTGCCGTCATCGAGGCCATGGACCGGCTCGCCGAGCAGGGCATCCACCTCAATTATCTGCGCGTTCGGGGCTTCCCCTTTGCCACGGAGATCGAGGACTTCATCGCCGAGCATGACGAGGTCTTCGTGGTCGAGCAGAACCGTGACGCCCAGCTGCGCTCTCTGCTGATCAACGAAACCGCGGCGGACAAGGCCAAGCTGGTGCCGGTGCTCGATTATGCCGGCATGGCGGCCAATCCCAAGTTCATCATCGAGGGCATAACCGCCCATCTTGCCACTGAGGAGGCCTGACATGACCTCGATGCCGAAACCCTTCATCGACAAGCATTTGCCGAAAAACAAGCTGGGTCTGACGGTACGCAATTACGAAGGCGTGATGTCGACCCTGTGCGCCGGCTGCGGGCATGACTCGGTCACGGCGGCCCTGGTCCAGGCTTTCTGGGAGCTCGACCTGGCGCCGGAAAGCGCGGCCAAGGTGTCCGGCATCGGCTGTTCGTCCAAGACCACGGCCTATTTCATGGGCCAGTCGCATGGCATCAATTGTGTGCACGGTCGCATGCCATCGGTCGCCACCGGGGCCAATGCGGTCAATGGCAAGCTTCACTATATCGGCATTTCCGGCGACGGGGACTCGCTGTCGATCGGCTTCGGCCAGTTCGCGCACGCCATCCGGCGCAATCTCAACATGCTCTACGTGCTCGAGAATAATGGCGTGTATGGTCTGACCAAGGGGCAGTTCTCGGCCTCGGCGGACTATGGCTCGAAAACCAAGAAGGGCGTGGCCAACGAGCAGACGCCGATCGACCCGTGCGTCCAGGCGCTGACGCTGGGGGCCGGCTTCGTGGCCCGTGCCTTCTCCGGCGACAAGTCGCAGCTGATCCCGCTGATCAAGGCCGGGCTGATGCACAAGGGCTTCGCGCTGATCGACATCATTTCGCCCTGCGTGACCTTCAACGACCATCCCGGCTCGACCAAGAGCTATGCCCATACCTACAAGTACTACCATCCGCTGGTGCACACCGACTTCGTGGCCCATGCCGAGGAAATCACCGGGGAGTACGGCGCAGACGGTGCGATGACCGTGCCCTTGCACGATGGCGGCACGCTGCGCCTGCGCAAGACGGAGAGCGCCTATGATCCGCGCGACCGGGCCCAGGCCATCGAGACACTTCTGCTGGGCGGCTCGGACGGCGAGATCCGCACCGGCCTGCTCTACCTTAATGAGGACATGCCCGACATGCATGCCGCCAACCGGCTGCCCGAGACACCGCTCAATGCGCTGCCGCACGACAAGCTGTGCCCGGGCAGCGCGGCTCTCAAGGCCGTGCAGAAGCGCTACCGCTAGGGTGCTGCGGAACTGAACGCGAAGAGGCCCGTTCCTGTTAGCGGGCCTTTTCTGTGACCGGATTCCGGTCGGGGCGCCCGCACACCTGCTGACGGATATCGCGTCAATGTTCGGAAATCTTTGACGTTAAGGTCAAATGCGCCGAAAGTGAGTGCGCAGGCTTTGCACTCGGGCGCCGAAGTGCGGTCGGTCCAGGCGTCGGGCGTATCCCGCGTGCCGGTACCGGCTGACATGTGAAGGCCGTCGGGTGTGCTGTCCAGAGGGGGTGAGATTAGTGCAAGACGTGAACTTGTCGGTGTCATCAAACAAAGTGAACTGGCCTTCGGTTATCCGGAATTTCCGGATGTCGAAACGGTTGAAGCAGGCTGCCCTTGCGGCTGATCTCGGCGTCACCCAGGCCATGATATCGCGCTGGGAGAACGGCGATTCCGAGCCGCCGGAACGGATCAAGCGCCGCATGGCGGAACTGGTCCAGGACGCTTTCGTGATCGCCCCGGCGCCAACCTGGGCCGATCTGGTCACCCTCAATCCGGGCATCGAACTGGTGACCGACTCCATGGGCATGATCAAGGCGATATCGCGTGGCGCCCTGGAGTTGTTCGGCGTCCGCCGCAATGAGATGGAAGGGCGTAACATAAACGACTTTCTGGGGGGCGACTTCAAGGAAGCCCTGGCCAGCCTGCGCCGCGAGGGCATGTTCCAGAACAATCTCGCCTACGCCCAGAGCCTCGGCTCGCTTGAAGCCAATGTGTCATCAGGTTTCAAGGCTCTTCTGTGTGACTTCATTCACTGGCCACGCATTTCCGAGGCCCGGACCACGTATTGCGTGCACACCGGAGCGGTCCTGAACGAGAAGCAGTACACGGCCCGGCTGGAAGAGCGCAGCGAGAAACTCGTTCTGCGCCGAACTTTCTAGCGATTTCAAAAATATAGAGCGCTTCGCATGCCTCGGTTGACATCCTGGAGCAAACTCCATAAGCAATCATATAACTGCTTATGGAGTTGACATGACGCAAGTCAGGCAAACCTTGGGAACCCAGGTCCGCCGGTTGATCGAACTGCTCGATGGGGATCTCGCCGGGGTCTACCGCGACCTCGGTCTCGACTACCGGCCGCGCTACACGCCCGTGATGCGGCAATTGTTCAGGGAGGCGCCGCTTTCGGTGGGCGACCTGGCCCGCCGCTCCGGGCTGACCCAGCCGGCGGTCAGCCAGACCCTGCGCCAAATGCAGAGTGCAGGTCTTGTCGAGGACCACGCCGATCGCGATGGCCGCGTGCGACTGATCGCACTGACCGATGCGGGCGAGGCCCTGCGGGGGCCCCTCAATAAGCAGTGGCAGGCGACTGCGAGAGCCGCCGCCGCCCTCGACGATCAACTCTCAACACCGCTTTCGGCCGTGCTGGCCGAAGCCATTGCGGCTCTCGAAGCCGACCCTTTTGCTGACCGCATCCGGCGGCTGACCCAATCCGAGGACACCCCTTCATGATTACCTCCCTGATCGCCGCCCTGTCGTTGGCCACCTGTCCGGCCCTGGGCGAGCTGGAAAACGAGCTCCAAAGCCTGCTCGCCGAGCAGTATATCCTTCCGGAGGTCGGCCAAGCCGCCGCCGAGGCGATCGATCGCGGGCTGCTGGAAAGCGCCTTGGCCAGCGACAGCTTCGGGCGCACGCTCACCCTGCACATGCGTGATGTGACCGGTGACATGCACTTTGCCTTCGACCGCGTTGATCCGAATGCCGAGGGGGAACCCGACTGGGAGGCGGAATGGCTCGCCGAAGCGCCGTCGGTGAACTATGGCGTGGCGGCCGCTGAAGTGCTGGAGGGCGATATCGGTTATCTCCGGCTCAGCACCTTCTATCATGTCGATATCGCCGCGCAGGCATATCTGGACGCATTCGAGACAATCCAGCACAGCCGCGCCCTGATCATCGACCTGAGGGGGAATAGCGGCGGGGAGGGCTCCTCCGTCGACACCGTCCGGCGCTACGTCACCGGCCGTGATGATTACGTGCGCCTGCAGTTTGTTGACCGGGCCGGCATTGATCATGCCGACGCCTGGTACGGCGAATTCGAGCCGGCGGCCCTAGGGGCCCGCTGGGCCGCCGACAAGCCGGTCTATGTTCTTATCGACGAAAACAGTTTCTCGGCCGCGGAAGATCTGGCCTACGGGCTGAGGAATGACGGCCGGGCGGTGCTGGTCGGGACGGCAAGCGGAGGCGGGGCCAATCCGCCTGAGACCTTCGACCTGCCGTGCGGCGTCAAGGCCTGGATGCCGACACGACAGCCGATCGATCCGCGCACCGGGAGCAATTGGGAACGCGTCGGAGTGCAGCCTCACATCCCCGTCGAGGGGGATGCGCTGGAGCACGTGCTGGACCTTCTCCGGCAGTCCCGTGCGGAGTAGGCCATCGGTCAGAAAAAAGGGCGACCCGGCCGGGTCGCCCTTTCTCTCTCTTCCGGTGCGGCAGGATCAGTCTTCGGATCCAGCCCGCTGGGCGTCGCGAAGACCGCGGAACTCATTGCCTTCGTACCAATTCGGCCAGGCATCGCTGTCGGCCAGAGCGCGGCCGACATTGTAGAACAGCTCGGTGCTTTCCATGATGCCGGACATGTCCCAGTCGGCCGAGTATTCGTCTGCCGGACCGTGATAGCGGTTCTGGGTATAGTCCTGGCCAGCGGCTTCACCGGCTTCGCGGCCGCCTTCCACCAGATCAACGCCGCCATCGGCGTACAGCATGGGCACGCCCTTCTTGGCCAGCGAGATGTGGTCGGAACGGTAGAAATAGCCGGCCTGCGGATTGGGGTCGGCGACGATGTAGCGGTCCTGTGCTTCCGCCTGTTCGGTCAGCACGTCTTCCAGTTGGGAAGCGCCGTGACCCACGACCACGACATCGCGCGAGCGACCGGTCGGCAGGATGGCGTCGATATTGATGCCGCCCACCGTTTGGCTGAACGGAACGATCGGATTCTCGCCGTAATAGGCCGAGCCCAGCAGGCCGGATTCCTCGGCCGTGACCGCGAGGATCATCACCGAGCGCTCCGGCGGGTTGGCGGCAAAGGCCTCGCCGGTCTCGATGATGGCGGCCGTGCCGGTGGCGTTGTCGACGGCGCCGTTATTGATGGCGTCCTCGCCCGGGCCGGCATTGGCATTGGTGCCGAGATGGTCCCAGTGCGCGGTGTATAGGACGTACTCGTCCGGACGCGTGGTGCCCGGAACGACACCGACGACATTGCGGCTGTCCATGGTGCGGGTCGAGTTGTACAGCGTCGCCGAGGCGGTCAGCCCTTCCATCGGCACCGGTTCAAATCCGGGCTGGGCGGCAGCGGCGGTCAGCGCGTCGAAATCGAGGCCGGCGAGGTCGAACAGGCGGCGGCCCGTATCCTCGGTGACCCAGCTCTCGAAGCCGGCAAACGTGCCCTCGCCAGGCTCGCGGGCCAGGTCGAGCTGGGCGCCGGACCAGGACCCTGAAACCACGTTCCAGCCATAGGAGGCCGGCTCGGTCTGGTGGATGATGATGACGCCGTCGGCGCCCTGGCGGGCGGCTTCCTCGAACTTGTAGGTCCAGCGCCCGTAATAGGTCATGGCATTGCCGTTGAAGAGCCCCATCTCCGGATTGGCGAAGCCGGGGTCATTGATCAGCATGACCACGGTCTTGCCCTCGACATCGAGCCCTTCATAGTCGTTCCAGTCATACTCCGGAGCCACCACGCCGTAGCCGACAAAGACCAGCTCGCTGTCCTCGACCGCGACTTCGGCGTCCGCGCGCTTGGTCCAGAACACGACATCGTCGCGCATGGTCAGGCCGAGGCCCTCGCCATCATCGTGGATGTCAAATGAGGAGCGGGTCTCGTCCAGCGTCACTTCGAGAAGCGGGACGGGCTGGAAATAGCTGCCGTCATAGCCCGGTTCGAGACCGGCATTGCGCATCTCTTCGGCGATCCAGTTGGAGGCATCGATACCGCCCTGGGTCGCCGGGGCACGGCCGGCAAAGGAATCGTCGGCGAGGGTCGAGATGCGATAGCGCATATCGGCCTCGGAAATCTCGGCCACGGTGGTCGCGTTGACTTCCGTCCCGGCGTCATCGGTCGCGGTGGCGACATCCGTCTCGACTGCCGGTTCGGCGTCGGTGGTCATTTCGGTATCGTCGGCGCCCGGGCTGCAGGCGGCCAGTAGAAGACTGCCGAGGGCAGCGCTGAAGGCAAGGTGTTTCATGATGATCCCCGTCAATGCGTTGGGCTTGGTCTGAAATCTGTGGCACATCCTGCATTGGCAGGACTGCGAGACAAGATGATAGCACAGGGTCGCGGGCCGCAAATGGGGTTTGACCAAACCTGAATGACCATTCATGTTCGGTTTGACGAGGGTAAAGAAGGCGCTGGGAGGCGTCGCCTGTCGGGGGAGTGACATGGCCGAGACACACGTGGAATCCAAAACCGGGGCGGACCGCCTGCCGAGCGGCAGCTATCGCGGCGTCGTCATGCTGCTGCTCTTCCTGGTCTATGCCTTCAACTTCCTCGACCGGCAGATCATTTCCATCCTCGCCATCCCGATCAAGGAAGAGCTGGCACTGAGCGACGAACAGCTGGGCCTGCTCGGCGGCATCGCTTTTGCGCTGCTCTACTCGACCCTGGGTGTGCCGATCGCCTGGTTCGCCGACCGGTTCAACCGAACCTGGATCATGACAGTCGCACTGACCGTGTGGTCGGGCTTCACGGCCGTCAGCGGGCTGGCCCAGAACTTTACCCAGCTCTTTCTGGCCCGCGTCGGTGTCGGCATCGGCGAAGCCGGCGGCGTGGCCCCGGCCTACACCATCATCGCCGATTATTTTCCGCCCCAGAGCCGGGCGAGGGCCTTGGCCATCTACTCGCTCGGCATCCCGGTCGGCAGCGCCTTCGGCGTGATTGCCGGCTCGCAGATCGCAGGCGGCGGCATTTCCGATGATCTCGACTGGCGCTCCGCCTTCATCATTGTTGGCATTGCCGGCGTTGTCCTGGCACCGATCTTCAAGCTCATCGTGCGCGAACCCAAACGCGGCCAGTTCGACGACGTGCCCGCCCACGACATGCGTGCGCGGCAGGTCACCAAGGCCTATACACCGGAGCGCGGTCGTCTGCTGTCGAAAGCGGCGGCAGTGATCCTCGCCCTGCCGAGTCTGCTGTCCCTGTTCAACATGCTCGTCTTCAACGCCACACCGGTGCAGTCGGTTGGCGTGCTCATCGCCACCGCTGTCGTCTCCGCGATCTGCGGCTGGCTGGCCGGACGCTGGATTGCGCAGCACTCGAACTGGCTGGCGCTCGGCTTCGGCCTGTCCGTCCTGTTCACCCTGCCGGGCCTGATCGCATGGGGCCTGCCGGTCATGCTCGACGGCGCCGGCTTCGGCACGTCAGCGATTGGCTGGCTTGCCGGGCGGGCCATCGCGGGCCTGCTCGTGGGCTTCTTCTTTGCCGCCTTCCGCGATTTCATGGAGCTCGCACTCGGCAAGCCGAGCTTCTGGCTCTTGATTCTCGGCGCCTCGGCCTCGTCGATGATGGGATATGGCGTGTTCTTCTGGCTGCCCTCCTTCTTCGCCCGCTCCTTCGAGCTGTCGCTGACCGAGACCGGCTGGGTCTTCGGCGGCGTGCTGTTCGTGGCCGGCAGTCTCGGCATCTTCCTGGGCGGAGTGATGGGCGACTGGATGGGCAAGCGATCGCGCGCCGCCTTCGCCACCGTGCCGGGCTTTGCCTTCCTGGCCTGCGCGCCACTCTACTGGGCCGGCATCCTGTCGCCCTCGGCAGCGCTGGCCGCCGCCTTGCTCTTCATCCCGACCGCGCTTGGCCTGGCCTGGCTGGGGCCGGTCCTTTCGGCGTTCCAGCACCTGGTGCCGCCGCACATGCGCACCAGTGCCTCCTCGGTCTTCCTGCTGATCAACAACCTGCTGGGCATTGGCGGCGGCGTCTACGTGCTGGGGCGACTGTCGACTGTGCTCGAGCCGACCTATGGAGAAGGCTCGCTGAAAGTGTCGATCCTGATCGGCGCGTGTCTTTACCTGGTCGCTGCCTTCTTCATGTTCTGGGCCGCCCGCTACCTGCCGCGTGACTGGCAGGGCGAAGGCTCGAGCAAACCCGCCCCCCTTGCCGAACCACCGACGGAGGCCGAACCGATCGCATGACCGAGCCGCGTTTTACCGAACACTTCTTCACCACCGCCGACGGCCCGCGCGTGCATTACCGCGACTATCCTGCTGTCGGGGCGGAAACCGGACTGCCGGTGCTGTGCCTGCACGGACTGACCCGGAACGTGCGTGATTTCGAAGACCTCGCCCCGGACATCGCTGCTCTGGGCCGGCGTGTCATCGTGGTGTCCCAGCGCGGGCGCGGGCAATCGGATCCCGACCCGGTGATCGAGCGCTATGAGCCGGTTACCTATGCTGGCGACATGCTGGCGCTGCTCGATGCGCTGGACCTGCCGCGCGTGGTCTTTGTCGGGACTTCGATGGGCGGGCTGATGACCATGATCATCGCCGGCACCCAGCCACAGCGCATTGCAGCCGCGGTGATCAACGATATCGGACCGGAAATCTCCCTGCCGGGGCTCGAGCGCATCAAGGCCAACACGTCGAGTCGAGACCCGGTGACGAGCTGGGCCGAGGCCGCCAGGCGGACTCGCGAAAACAATGTCGCGGCCTTCCCGGACCGCGCCGACGACGACGCCTTCTGGGACGATTTCGCGCGCAAGACCTGGATCGAGCGCGCCGACGGCACGATCGAGCTGGAGTATGACGGCAATATCCTCGCCGGGCTGGGTGGAGGTACCGCCCCGCCGACGATCTGGGAGTTCTGGAAACCCTTCGCCGATATTCCCACTCTCTTGGTGCGCGGCGGCATCACCGATCTGCTGGCCGAGGCGACAGTGGAGCAGATGCTGGCCGAGAAGCCGGACCTAGACGTGGTCGAAGTGCCAAATGTCGGTCACTGCCCCTTCATGACGGAGCCGGAGGCCTGGGCTGCGATCAGGGCTTTCCTGGGACGGGTAGAGTAGGTGGCCCGACAGGAGGTCGCGGCGTTGCGTCCTGCAACTGCGGTCGCATGAACGGTAATCTCTATCCGACAGCTTAGGGCGCCAGGCGCGGCATCAGGCTCGTGCCACTCTATCCGCTACCCGAACGCCTCCGCCAGCAGCTCTGCCTCCGGCTTTTCGTTCCAGAACAGCCGGATTCCGGCCCGTCCCTTGATCTCCGCCCCGCACACATGCCCCGTCTTCACCTTGGCATTGGCGTCCTCGCCCATCAGGGCGGCGTGCATGTAGCGCAGGATGCCGTTGGAGGTGATCACCAGGGCGAGCCCGTCAGTCTCGGCGGCTTCGGCCATGGCGGCCAGGGCGTTGTCTTTCAGGGTGGCCTCGTCGGGACACCAGTCGACGCCGGGCGGTCGGGTGTGGTGCTGGTCCCACAGGGCCAGAGTGTCCGCACCGAACTCGGCCTCGATTTGGGCGTTGGATTTGCCGCCCCAGGACCCGTAGTCGATTTCCTTGAGGCGCTCATCGATCTCGATGTCGGCCTCGAAGCCGGTCAGCTCGGCGACGATCTCGGCGGCCCGGCGGGTGCGCGCGAGCGGACCGGCGATGATGCGGGCTGGCCTGAGGCCGGCCTCGCGCAGGGCTTCGCCAAGGGCGCGGGCCTGGGCTTCGCCGGTCTTGACCAGCGGCAGGTCTTCACGTGCGCCGACCCACACCGGCGTGTCGCCGGGACCGAAGGTGTTGCCGTGGCGGGCGAGTAGGACGCGGCTCATGGCACCAGCTCGCCTTCGCGCTCGATGATGCCCTCGACCACCGGCACGTCTTCCGGCGCGTCCACCGACCAGGCCGAGCGGCCGCGGTAATCGGTCGGCACAACGCGGATCGGGATGCCGTTCTCGAGCGCCCTGAGCTGCTCGAGGCTTTCCGCCTGTTCCAGCGGCGAGGGGTCGAGTGCGACCAGGGTTTCGAGAGTTTCGCGGCGATAGCCGTACAGGCCGATATGCTGCCAGGTCGGGGTGCCGGCTTCGGGGTGGCGCTGGAAGGGAATGACGCCCTTGGAGAAGTAGAGCGCGTCCATGTCCTTGCGGAACACAACCGTGGTCCCGCCGACTATGCCCTTGGCCTTCATGTCGCGCATGCGTGCCGCGGTTTCCTCGGGCATCTGCACTGCCGGCGTGGCCATGGGCAGGCCGGGATTGGCGCGCATGGCCGAGGCGACATCGCCGATGACCCAGGGCGGTATGAGGGCCGCGTCGCCCTGCACGTTGATGACAATCTCGGCGTCGCTGTCGAGGCGCCGCACGGCGTCGAGGGCACGCTCTGTACCGTTGCGGCAGGTACTATCGGTCATCACCGCCTCGCCGCCGAAGCCTGCGACGGCCTCGACGATGCGCGCATCATCAGTGGCCACAACGACGCGGTCGACGCCTTCCGCAGCGCTTGCCGAACGCCAGACGCGCTCGATCATCATGCGCCCGGCGATCGGCGCCAGCGGCTTGCCGGGAAAGCGGGTCGAGCCGTAGCGCGACGGTATGACGGCGATGACGGACATGGGCGGGCTCCGGTTGAGATCGGGCGCACTGTGCCGTCAAACCCGGCCCGGCATCAATATCGCGCCCGCAGTCGGGGTCGCCCAAGCTGTCTATGGACAAGCCCTCCGGCGGGCCTTAAGGCGCAGGCATGTCCTATCCGGCAGCAGGATTGCCTCATGCGCCATTTTCTCTCTACCGCCGACTGGTCCCGCAATGAGCTGCAGGACCTGCTTCACCGCGCCAGCGCGTTCAAGGCGGGGGTGGAGAGCCGATGCATGCAGGGCAAGTCGATCGCCCTCGTCTTCTTCAATCCGTCCCTGCGCACCCGGACCTCGTTTGACATCGGTGCCTGGAAGCTGGGCGGCAAGGCCATCGTCCTTGACGCCAAGGGGGCGACCTGGCCGCTGGAATTCGGTGACGGCGTGACCATGGACGGCAGTGCGGAAGAGCACGTGCGCGAGGCGGCGCGGGTGTTGTCGAGCTATGTCGACCTGATCGCCATCCGCTGCTTTCCCGAGTTCAAGGACTGGCCGGCAGAGCGCGCGGACCCGATGATCACGGCGTTCGCGAAGCACGCCACGGTGCCGGTGATCAACATGGAGACCATCGTCCACCCGTGTCAGGAGCTGGCCCTGATGCGGGCCTTGCAGGACCGCATCGGAGCGGTCGAGGACAAGACCTTCCTGCTCACCTGGGTCCCGCACCCCAAGCCGCTGAACACGGCAGTGGCCAATTCGGCCCTGCTGATCGCCTCCAAGTTCGGCATGAATGTGCGCGTCCTGGTGCCCGACGAGGTCTACCGCCTCGATGACCGCTACATGGACGCCGCTGCCCGCTTCGTCGCCGAGGGCGGCGGCTCGGTGTCGATGACCAGTGATGTCGACGCCGCCTATGACGGTGCCGACGCGGTCTATGCCAAGAGCTGGGGCGCGCTGCCATTCTACGGCAAGTGGGAAGACGAGGCGCCGTATCGCGCCAAGGGAGCTGACTTCATGGTCACCCCGGACAAGATGGCGCGCACCAACAACGCCGTGGTCAGCCACTGCCTGCCGATGCGGCGCAATGTGAAGATTGCGGACGCCGTGGTGGATAGCGACGCCTTTCTCGGCATCGAGGAGGCGGCAAACCGGCTGCCTGTGCAGATGGCAGTGATGGAGCGCTTGCTGACTTCCGGGAGTGGATCATGAGCGCTTCGACCGGACCGGGCGTGCGCCAGACGATTGTGCAATTGCTGTCGCAGATGCGCGACGGCAAGGAGATCCGCGAATACCTGCAGCGTTTTTCCGGCGTCGACCAGGAGCGGTTTGCGGTGATCAAGGTGGGAGGTGCGGTGATCGAGGAGGATCTCGACGGTCTCGCCTCGGCTCTCGCCTTCCTGCAGACCGTCGGTCTGACGCCGGTCGTGGTGCATGGCGGCGGGCCGCAGCTGGACCGGGCCCTGAGCGAGGCCGGTATCGCCACCGAACGCGTGGACGGGCTGCGGGTGACGCGTGCCGAGGCCGTGCCGCATATCCGCGACACGCTAATGCGCGCCAACCTCGCCGTGGTCGAGGCCGTGCGCGAAGCTGGCGGCCGGGCCGCGGCGGTGCCGCGCGGCGTGTTTGAGGCGGAGCTGGTCGATGCCGAAAAGCTGGGCCGTGTCGGTCAGCCGACCCGGGTGCACCTGGAGCAGGTGGCTGCGGCAGCACGGGCCGGCCAGGCGGCGATACTGGCCTGCCTCGGCGAAACCAAGGACGGTCAGCTGGTCAATATCAACGCCGATGTCGCGGTGCGCGCCCTGGTGCACGCCCTGCAGCCCTACAAGGTGATCTTCCTGACTGGCACGGGTGGCCTGCTCGATGAAGACGGCGAGATCATCTCCTCGATCAATCTGGCCACCGATTACGAGGCGCTGGTCGCCGCCGACTGGGTGCATGGCGGCATGCTGCTCAAGATGCAGGAGATCCGGCGCCTGCTCGACGACTTGCCGCTGTCCTCCTCGGTCTCAATTACGCGACCGACAGAACTGGCGCGCGAATTGTTCACTCACGCAGGGGCCGGCACACTGATCCGCCGCGGTGAGCACATCATGACGACAGACGACAAGGCCAAGCTGGACATCGACCGCCTGGACGCCTTGGTCGGCAAAGCCTTCGGGCGCCGTCCGGTGGCGGGGTATTGGGACGGGCTCGAGCTGGACCGGGCCTTCGTCTCTGACAGCTACCGAGCGGCGGCGCTGACCACGAAGCTGGCCGGACATGTCTATCTCGACAAGTTTGCCGTGCTCGATGCGGCGCGCGGCGAAGGACTGGGGCGCACGGTGTGGCAGCAGCTCGCCGAATACGCGCCGGAGATGATCTGGCGCTCGCGTACCGAAAACCCGGTTAACGGCTTCTATTTCGAGGCCTGTGACGGGGCGGTGCGGCGCGATGAGTGGACGGTGTTCTGGCGCGGGCCGCAGAAGCCGGCCGAGCTCGACACGGTGATCGAGGCCGCCTTCGCCCTGCCACCGACGCTGGGGCCAAGGGAGGACGGGGCATGAGCTTGCGGGTCGGACTGGTCGGCGCGCGCGGTCATACCGGGCGCGAATTGCTGCGCCTGATCGCCGGGCGCGATGATCTCGAGCTCGCCTATGCCAGTTCGCGCGAGCTGGCGGGACAGGCGGTGGCAGAGATGGCGCCGGAAGTGAGCGGTGACCTCAACTTCGAAGCATTGGGGCCCGCCGATGTCGCAGCGCGCGGGGCCGACGCCGTGATCCTCGCCATGCCCAACGGGGCCGCGGCGCCCTTCGTGGACGCCCTGCCGGAGACAACACTGATCGTCGACCTGTCGGCGGATTTTCGCTTTGATACAGGCTGGGTCTACGGGCTGCCGGAGATACACGGCCGCGAGTGCCTGTCTCGGGCCCGGCGCATTGCCAATCCGGGCTGTTATGCCACCGCCGGCCAACTGGCCCTGGCGCCACTGCGCGGACGCCTGGCCGGTCCGTCGACCGTGTTCGGCGTGTCGGGTTATTCCGGGGCCGGCACCACGCCCTCGCGCAAGAACGATCCAGCGGCGCTGGCCGACAATCTCATGCCCTACGCCCTGGCCGGCCATATCCACGAACGCGAAATGAGCCATCACCTGGGCTCGGATGTGCGCTTCACGCCCCACGTTGCGGCTTTCTTCCGCGGCATCGTGGCGACGGTCCACGCCGACCTGTCCCAGCCGGTCGAAGCGGCAGAACTGCTGGCTCTCTATCGCGAGTATTATGCCGGCGAAGCGCTGGTCGAGGTCCGTGACACGATCCCGGAAGTGCGCGACGGGGCCGGGTGTCCCGGTGCCGTGATCGGCGGCCTGGCAGTGGCTGATGGCGGCTGGCGGGCGGTCATCGTCGCGACGCTGGACAACCTGCTCAAAGGCGCCGCGGTGCAGGCGATGCAGAACCTGACCCTGGCCCTAGGCCTGCCGGAAGCGCGCGGCTAGTCGTCCAGCGCGGCGTCGCGAGCACGCCAGCGGGTTTCGTAGGCGGCATCGCGTGGCACACGCTGCTGGCCTTCGGCGTGCCACAGGGTGAAGTCGCGGGTGCGGTCGCCGTCGAGCGGGATGGCCAGCGTGCCACGGCTCTCGAATACCTCGAAATCGTCGCGCATCCGGGCCACCTCCAGGGGCCGGTGCGAGACGATGAGCAGGGGGCCGTCCTCGTCCGGGGCGAGCGGCCAGACCTGTTCGGCGTGGTTGATGGGGCCGGCATAGCGCCACCACATGCGCATGCGGCCGTCCAGCTCGGGGGCATAGCGCTGGGTCTGGTGGAAGATATTGCGGTCATCGAACACGATGTAGCGGTATTCCTCACCGGCAGCCGCCTCGATGGCGGCGGCGGTTTCCGGCCAGGCCCGGATGCGCTTGGTGGCATTGTCGGCCCCGATGGCCTCGACCAGCGCCGGGCTTGCCGCGAGCGTCATGACCCCGACGCCGATAAGGGTATGAATGGCGACAGATCCTGCCAGGACCCAGCGACGCCAGACCGGGCCGCGCATCAGGAAGGCGGCGACCAGCAGCGTGCCGGCGACATAGGCCGAGGCGGCCCAGTTGGCGTGGGCGCGGCTGATGAAGGATTGCAGGGAGACCACAAGCAGGGGCGGCAGCACGTAGAATACGAGGAGCAGGGCGGTGCGGTCGCCACCGCGCACCCGGCGGAGCGCCTGGACGCAGATGACGAGCAGGACCGGGAACAGAATCGGCCCGAAAACGCCGAACTGCTCGCCGACGAAATCGGCCAGCTCGGCGGGGTGGAACAGGTCGCCGCCCCAATTCGCGTTGGCCGCGGTATGCGACACGGTGGCGAAGTCGTTGGCAGCGTTCCACAGCAGGTTGGGAGTCAGGCAGGCCACGACGACGAGGCCGGCGATCAGGCCGTTGCGGCCGACCAGGGTCCGGCGCAGAGTCGCGTCGACCACGAGTCCGATCGCCGTGCCGACCACGAAATAGATCATGGCGTATTTCGACAGGAAGCCGAGCCCGATTGCGAGGCCCAGCGCGGCGGCCGTGCGGGCGCCGGCGCCGCGGCGCAGGTGCAGCAGGGCTAGCAGGGCGCCGGAGAAACAGGTCAGCAAAAGGGCATCGGTCGACATCACCACGGCGGACAGCCAGACGCCCGGCATGGTGATGTAGATCAGGGCGGCGGCGAAGCCGGTGCGCCGGTCCCATATCAGCCGGGCTGCGGCATAGAGAAACAGCGCGGTGGCAGAATGGAGCAGGGCTGCCGGCAGGCGCACGGCAAAGTCGCTGTCGCCGAGCAGGGCGGTCGACAGGCCGATCAGCCAGGCGATCATCGGCGGCTTGGAGAAATAGCCCCAGTCGAATTCGCGTGACCAGACCCAGTATTGCGACTCGTCGGCGTAGAGCGCGACCGGGCTGAGCACGAGCGCCAGCAGGCGCAGCGCCAGAAGCCCTCCGATCAGGGCGAGCGTGGCATGATACCAGGTCCGGGAATCAGGGGCACGGGCAAAGTCGGTGTCGAGCATGCGGGACGGGTACCAAGCTGTCAGAAGTGTAACATTTTCGCCGCAGCCTATGCGCTTTTAGCGGTGACGGGTAAAGGGCGCGACGGAGAAAAATCCGCGCGCCAGCTGATCCTCAAATCCCGGATATTGAGGTTTTGCAGGGCTCTACATACTAGTTTTGCGATTCCAACCGGTCACAAGTGAGTTCGCAAGCGGACGATTCACCATCCTTTGTCACAAAACGGTCGTGTTCCGTGTCTTGGAAAATTCGCCCGTCCAGCGTAGGAGGCGCGTGCTTCGTACCGGGAGCTCTGCTCTCTTCCTATCGACCTACCGGGGACAAGACCCATGTCGTTTTCCAAAAAGCTTTCTCTCAGCGCGGCGTCCATCGCCCTGCTGGCCGCGGCGCCTGCCGCGGTCTACGCGCAGGACACCACGTCGGATATTCGCGGTGAAGTGACCGCGAACGGCGCGGCCGTCGCGGGCGCCACGATCACCATCCGCCACGAGCCGACCGGCTCGATCACGCGGACGACCACTGGTGCAGGTGGCGCCTTCAACGGCCGCGACCTGCGCGTCGGCGGTCCTTACACGGTCATCATCCAGGCCGACGGCTACCAGCCGCAGCAGATCGAGGGCCTGGTCCTGTCGCTCGGCGCGCCGCTGAACCTGCCGGTCTCCCTGGAAGACGGTTCCTCGGTCGAAACCATCGTCATCACGGCGAGCGCCTCGACCTTCACCGACCTGAACACCGGCCCGTCCGCGCGCTTCAACGCTGACGACATCAACGGCCTGCCGTCGATCTCGCGTGATCCGCGCGACATCGCCCGCCTGAGCCCGTTCGCCAATCTCGACCCGGAAAACGGCGACGCCATCTCCCTGGCCGGTTCCAACAACCGCTACAACTCGTTCACCGTTGACGGTGTCGCCCAGAACGACCTGTTCGGCCTCAACTCGTCCGGCTTCCCGGCCGAGAACCGCGGCCCGGTCTCGATCGATGCGCTGGCCGCCCTTTCGGTTGAAGTCGCTCCGTACGACGTCCAGTACGGTGGCTTCTCCGGTGGTACGATCAACGCCGTGACCCGTTCCGGCGAGAACGATTTCCACGGTTCGCTCTACTTCTTCCGCACCGATGACAGCCTCGTCGGCGACAAGACCGAAGACCTGACCCTGAGCTCTTCGGAATTCTCCGAAGAGACCCTCGGTGGCTGGCTGTCCGGACCGATCATCCAGGACCGTCTGTTCTTCTTCGTCTCGTACGAAGAGTTTGACCGCATGGAGCCGCTCGGCGAAGCCCCGCTCGGTGGCCCCTCGGCCCTGTTCACCGAGAGCCGTGTCACGCAGTCGGAAGTCAACGACATCCTGTCGATCATGGACTCGGTCTACGGTCTTGACCTGACCAATTTCGACGAAGCCGATCTGGGTTCCACGGACGAGAAATTCCTGTTCTCGCTCGACTTCAACGTGAACGAAGATCACCGCGTCAAGTTCACCTACAACACCTCGGAAGGCTCCTCGATCCAGGAGCGCAATGACGGTGCCTCCATCGGCACGCCGTCGACCTGGTACAATCGCTCTGAGTCGCTGGAATCCTTCGTGGTCCAGGGCTTCTCCGATTGGACCGACAACTTCTCCACCGAGGTGAAGATCTCCTACTCGACGCAGGAAACCGGCCAGGATTCCTATGACGGGTCCGATTTCGCGAACTTCCAGATCCGTACGCCCACCGGCGGCACGGTCTCGGTGGGTCCGGACTTCTTCCGTCACGCCAACGCCCTGTCGAACGAGCTGTGGCAGTTCAAGCTGCGCGGCGAGTACATCTACGGCGACCACGTCTTCTCGGCCGGCTTCGAGCGTCAGGACCAGCAGATCTTCAACCTGTTCGTCCCGGGTTCGGAAGGCTCCTACGAGTTCGATTCGATCACCGACCTGCGCAACCGCGTGGCCTCCAGCCTGTTCTACAACAACGCCATCACCAACGACGAGAACGACGGTGCGGCGAACTGGGAATATGCGGTCAACACGCTGTACGCCCAGGACGAGTGGACGGTGTCGGACGACCTGACCCTGATCTTCGGCCTGCGTTACGACACCTACACGGCGTCGAACAACGTCACCGACAACCCTAACTTCCAGGGCCGTTACGGTTTCTCCAACACCACGACGATTGACGGTCTCGACATCCTGATGCCGCGGTTCGCGTTCAACTACGCCGTGGGCGACCGTTTCGCTCCGGAATTCGGCTCGTTCCGTGTTGCCGACGTGGTCGTTCGCGGTGGCTTCGGTCGCTTCGCCGGCGGTAACCCGTCGGTCTGGGTGTCCAACAGCTACTCCAATGACGGTGTGACCATCGACTCGGTCTTCGTGCCGGGCCCGATCACCAATGTCGACGCCACCACCATCCCTGCTTCGGCCCAGGCTGCCCTGGTCGCCGGCGACGGTTCAGTGAACGCTCTGCACCCCGACTTCGAGATTCCGTCCGTGTGGCGCTCCTCGCTCGGTGCCGACGTCTATTTCGACATCGCCGACATGAACGACTGGCGCTTCACCATGGAAGCCCTGTGGGACATCCAGGACGGTGCTCCGTTCTGGTATGACGCCAACTGCCCGGCGGTTCGCCAGTCCTTCGACGGTCGTCCGATCTATGATTGCGAAACCAGCCGCCAGGACATCCTGCTGAACAACACCGACAAGGGTCGCTCGCTGATCCTGACGGCTGAAATTCAGAAGGATTTCGACAACGGTTTCTCCTTCTGGGCCGCCTACACCCACCAGGACGTCACCGATGCTCACTCGGGCACTTCGTCGACGGCCACGTCCAACTACTCGGACTATGCCAGCTTCGATCGCCAGAACCCGTATTCGGCCACGTCGAACTACGAGATCGAGCATGACTGGAAAGCTCGCGCCTCCTGGCGTCACGCTTTCTTCGAGGACTACGAGACCCGCGTCGAGCTGTTCATGACCCGCCGTTCCGGCCGTCACTTCAGCTACACCTACGGCTACTCGAATGGTCCCAACGGCGAGTACCGCCGCCAGTCGCCGTTCGGCTACAATGAGAGCGCTGCGGATGACGAGGGCGATCTGTTCTACGTGCCGCAGGTGGACAGCCGCGGTATCGTGACGGCGACGTCGGACCCGAACGTGACCTACACGCCGGGCTTCGATTTCACGGCCTTCAACGACTATCTGCGTGAAACCGGTCTGGGCCAGTACGCTGGCGAGATCGCTCCGCGCAATGGTTTCGAGAGCCCGTGGTCGACGATCTTCGACCTGCGCTTCCAGCAGGAGGTTCCGGCCTTCTTCCCGCAGGCCGCTCGCGCCATCTTCTATCTCGACATCGAGAACGTCGGTAATCTGATCGATAGCGACTGGGGTCGTTTCGAGCAGGTGCGCTACGAGTACTTCCAGCCGGTCGTCGAACTGCACGACATCACCCCGACGGGTGCCTATGTCTACGACGACAGCCGCGGTGTGCCGCACTCCAACGAGAGCCGCGTTTCTCGTTCGTCGCTGTGGCAGATCCAGCTGGGTGTTCGCTACCAGTTCTAAGCGAACGCACTATCGAAACAGGAAAAGGGCGACCCTCGGGTCGCCCTTTTTTTGTCGCTCGCATGGCTCCGGCGGACATGCTAGAGGCGCCGCATGAGCGATTTTTCCATCCCCCACGAAACCCGCACGCCCGAACGTATCTTCACCTGCTGGCCATCCGACGCCACGCTGTGGGAAGACAATCTCGAGCCCGCCCAGGCCGAGTTCGCGGCCTTTCTGGCGGCCCTCGCCGAACCCGTTGGTGACGGCGACGCGCCGGAGCTTGTCATTCTCGCCGCCAGTGACCAGGCCGAGGCCTCGGCCCGCGCCGGCATGGGGCCGCGGGCCCGGGTTGTACGCGAAGCCTTCGGGGATGTCTGGGCCCGCGATACCGGCCCCGTTTTCCGTCGCCAGGACGGGGAAAGCGTGGCGGTGCGCTTCAGGTTCAATGGCTGGGGCGGCAAGTACGATCTGCCCGGCGATGACACGGTGGGCGGCGCAATCGCGCGTCTGGCGGGAGCACGCGAAGTGCATGTCGACTTGGTAGCCGAAGGTGGCGCGCTGGAGTTCGATGGCGAGGGCACCGTGCTGACGACGCGACAATGTCTGCTCAACCCCAACCGCAATCCCGGGACCACCGAGGACGAGATCGAAGCGCGGCTGAAAGCGGCGCTCGGCGTCGAGCGTATCCTGTGGATCGATGAGGGGCTGCGGGCCGATCATACCGATGGCCACGTCGACAATATCGCCCGCTTCGCCGCGCCGGGCGTGGTGGTGTGCCAGGCGCCGGCCGGCGATGATGATCCGCAGGCCGGTGTTCTGGAGGCGATCGAGGCACAATTGCGCGCCATGACCGACGCCCGGGGCCGGCGCCTCGAGGTCCACACCATTCCGTCTCCCGGGCGTGTCGATCTGGGGGATGGCGAGATGGTACCGGCCAGTCATATGAACTGGGTGATCGGCGCCGCAAAGGTTGTGGTGCCGACCTATGGCACGACGAGTGCAGGGGCGGCTCTGGATGCCTTGCGCCCCTTGTTTCCCCGACACGAGGTTGTCGGAGCCCCGGCAAGTGCCATATTGTCGGGTGGGGGGGCATTTCACTGTGTGACGTGTCACCAACCCGGAGTACGCGATTGAGTCGGACTTTCGCCTGGATCACCACGTTCTGCCTCGTCCTTGTGTCCTTCTCGGGAAACGCCGCCGCGCCGCTCTCGTATGAAGGGTTTGACGAAGACGCGGAGCTGCGCGCGCCGACCCTGATCGACGCCCGTGCGGAAGACGAAGATGCCAGTCCTCCCCAGGTCGGCCTGCCGGGTGACGCGGTGCTGGCGGACCGGGCCGATATCGAGGACCTGCCTGACCTGTCGCCTCCGGTGCAGGTGCCCGACTACATCGCCACACTGCAACAGCGACTCGACCAGGCAATGCAGGACGACAAGGTGGTCGGCCTGGCCGTGGCGGTGCTGGAAGCCGGCCGTCCGGTGCTGGTCTATACGCGCGGCGAAACGGCGGCCGGCACGGGTGACCCCGTAACGCCGCAGACCGTGTTTCGCGCGGCTTCCGTGTCCAAGACCTTCACCGGCACCCTGCTCGGCATCCTCGAAGAGCAGGGGCTGCTCAACCTCAATGCCCCGATCCCCGGCGAGGTCATGCGGGTCCAGGGTGTCCGCCAACCCAGCCTGTTGGAACTGGTCAGCCACCGCTCGGGCCTGCCGCCCAACGCCTATGACCTGAAGCTCGAGGAAGGCCAGAACATCCAGCGCATCCGCGACCAGCTCCTCAATGTCAATCGGGTGTGCTCGGTGGGCGAGTGCTACACCTACCAGAATGTCGCCTTCGCCGCCGTCGAGGCCCCGATCGAGGCGGCCACCGGCATGACCTACGCCCAGGCCCTGGAAACCTTCGTGTTTCGCCCCTTCGGCCTGCCCAGCGCCTCGGTCGGGGTGGAGATGATGGAATTGTCCGACAGCTATGCCCGTCCGCACCGCGGCTGGCGACGCAGCCGCAATGTGGCGGGCGACCCTGCGTCGGCCTACGACAATGTGGCGGCCGCCGGCGGGGTCAATGTCTCACTCGAGGACATGATCCGCTGGGCCCAGGTCCAGCTCGGTCTGGCGCCCGGCCTGTCGCAGGATGTCCGCGAGCGCATCCACGAGCCCATCACCGATAGTCTGACCGAGACCCGCCGGCGCGGCATGCTTCGCGAACGCGTCTCCCAGACCTGGTACGGGCTCGGCTGGCGCATCTATGACTGGGAGGGGCGCACTTTGGTCTTGCATCAGGGCTATCTCTCGGGCTACGGCGCGCAGATCATTCTCGAGCCGGAAACCGGCTGGGCCTTCGTGGCGCTGTGGAATTCGGACAATCGGCCGGCCTGGTGGCTGTGGCCGACTGCCATGGACCTGCACGCCGGAACCGGCCCCGGTAACTGGCTGGACCGACTGGAGGACTAGCGCTTGGCTCGTCACATTCGCATCGCCGCGCTGCAAAGCGCCTTCACGACCGATTTGCAGGAGAACATCGACCGGGTGTCCGGCATGATCCGCGAGGCGGCGAGGGATGGAGCACAAGTCGTTCTGGCTCCGGAGCTGTTCCAGAACCATTATTTCTGCAAGTCGCAGGACGAGAAGTGGTTCGCCACCGCCTATCCGGCCGATAGCCATCCCTGTGTCATCGCGCTGCAGAAACTGGCGGCCGATCTGGACGTTGTCCTGCCAGTGTCGATCTATGAGCGCGATGGGCCGCACTATTACAACTCGATGGTGATGATCGATGCGGGGGGTGAAATCCTCGGCACCTATCGCAAGAGCCATATCCCGGACGGGCCGGGCTATATGGAGAAGTTCTACTTCCGGCCCGGTGATACCGGCTTCAAGGTCTGGGACACGGCGGCGGGGCGCATCGGCGTCGGCATCTGCTGGGACCAGTGGTTCCCCGAGGCGGCCCGGTCGATGGCGATGATGGGAGCGGAGGTCCTGCTCTATCCGACCGCGATCGGCTCGGAGCCGCATGATGACAGCCTGGACACCTCGGCGCGCTGGCAGCGGGCCATGCAGGGCCACGCGGTGTCGAACGTGATCCCGGTGATGGCCGCCAACCGCATCGGCGACGAGGACGGCCAGGTCTTCTACGGCTCCTCCTTCATCGCCGACCATAGCGGCGAGAAGGTCGCCGAGCTGGGCAAGACCGAGCGCGGCATCATACATGCCGAGTTTGATCTGGATTTCCTGCAGCGCCACCGCGCCGCCTGGGGCTTTTTCCGGGATCGCCGACCGGACCTGTACGCGCCCTATTTCTCGCCGCGCTCCGCCGTCTGACGGCGCGGTGTCGGTACGATCAGGGCGAACAGGATGGTCAGTCCGATGATTGGCCAGGCATAGGCGATGGCTTGGTCGGTCTGCCCGTTGACCAGGCTCCAGGCGACCGCTGAAAAGCCCGCCGCACTGGCGGCGCCGGCAATCAGCATCATGGCAAGTCGAAAGCTCATGGCCTCCTCCGATACCGGGATCCGGAGCCGCGATCTCGGCGGCTGCCGGAACTCCCTTGGTATCAGAGAGACGCTAATGGACGGTTTCCGGTTCCATCCAAATTGTCGGATCAGAACAGCGCGCCCCGGATCCCGTCGAAGATGAACTGGGCGGCGAGGGCGGCCAGGATGACGCCCAGGATGCGGGTAATCATCGCTGCCATCGACTCGCCGATCAGCTTCATGACCGGGCCGATCAGCAGGAACACGACCAGGCAGAACACCAGGATCACGCCCGCGCTGGCGATCACGATACCCTGCTGGGCGAAGTTCTCCGCATCAGCCATGAACAGCATCATCGTGGCGATGGCGCCGGGGCCGGCGAGCATCGGAATGGCCATCGGGAAGACCGAGATGTCGTCCCAGACTTCCGGATGGGTCTCGTGTTCCTCGGTCAGCTTCTCGGCCCGCTCCTCGCGGCGCTCGGTGCGCTTCTCGAAAATCATGTCGAGCGCCATCAGGAAAAGCAGGACACCGCCGGCGGCGCGGAAGGCGTCCAGGCTGATATGCATGGCCGTGAGCAGCCAGTCGCCGAGCACGGCGAAGCCCAGCAGCACCCCGGCAGAGATCACCACGGACTTGATGGCCATGCGGCGGCGATGGCTCTTCGGGGCGCCATCGGTCAGCGCCGCAAAGATCGGTGCCACGCCGGGCGGGTCAATGGCGACGAAGAAGGTGACGAGGGCGGAAGTGAATAGCTCAAGCATGGTGCGATCCTGTATCTGACGCCCGCATAACGCCGCAAGTGCCGAAGGTCACGGGTTTTCTTGTCGGCACGGCTGCAGGATGGCTATGCAGAATGGCGGTGACAGGACTGCCCTGTCGGGCTGTGCCCCGGAAGCGTGCGGGGTATCGTGATCCGGTTGGGCCATTTGGGGACGAGGAATGCCGGATTGGTTGACGCCTGCTCTGGGCACGCTGGATATCGCTGCCTTCGCGGCACTTTTCATTGGTGTGATGTGGAATGCCCGTGAAACACGGCGCTCTACCTATATCAACCTGGAAACCGAAGCGTTGAACATCTTCCGCTTCGAAGCGGAGTACCGGGCCATTCTGGCGCCGGTATTCAACGAAAGCGACGACGAGCCGGCCGAACTCGATGACGAGGCCGCCGTGGTGGCGAACAATTACTTCCTCCAGATCCTCAACCTGTTCGAGATCGCTGTGCGGTTGAGGCAACGCCGGAATCTGGACTCTATGGTCTTCGGGACCTGGGTGTCATGGTTCCTGGAAGTCTCGGAAATGGGCTGGTTCCGCCGCAACTGGCCGGAATATCGCTTGCATTACTCGCCGGACATGCGCGGTATTTTCGACGCCTATTTCCGTGCTGTGCCGGATCTCAGCATCCCGTTTGAAGAGCGCCAGAAACTCTTCTTCGAGGCGGCCGGAAAGCAAATGAACTGCCGTACCGTTAAAAGGTGGCTAGACGATGCATGACTTGGATATCTGTCCGCTGGACAGCGGCGGTGTTGCCGACGCGGCGGGCTGGGCTGCCGGGCAGCTGCAATCCTTGCCGGAGTATATTTCGCATGGCGAGATCGCCTCCGGCCGCAGTCCCGATGGTGTTGCCTGGGCCAAGGACCTGGACCGCCTGCTCGAGCGTGATTTCGCCGCCTGCATGGCGAGCGGTGGATGGGTACTGGAGGCGCGCCGGGCGGGGGATCGTGTCGGGCTGTGTGCGGTTTACTGCAGCGATGAGGACGGTCCCCTGGTGGCCACCATCGAGGATCTGATTGTCGAGGCGGGTCAGCGGGGCGCGGGCATCGGGGGGCGGCTGTTGGCTGTGGCCGAGGAACGAAGCCACGGGATCGGTGCCGAGCACATCCTGCTGGAAAGCGGGCTGGCGAATGGCCCGGCCCATGCATTCTTCGAGCGCCACGGCTATCATGCCGTTTCCAAAGTCTTTCTCAAAAGGCCCTAGGCGATTCCGGCGACCTCGTCCTGCCTTCCGCCGGACAGGTTTTTGAACAATGGGCGGAAGCCCTTAAGCCCTTTTTGATCGTGACTGGACAAAATATTTGTCGCCGGGCTCCAATATTGCCCGTATTCTCGTCATCGTCGCTCCCCATGGTGTGGAGACCAGCCGATGCGGACGCCCAGTACCAAACGCCAATTGACTACCGGCCGCAAGGCTGGCGGGGTCGGTGTGCGCGGGCCGGAGGGGGCGTATGACAGCCTGTTCGAGCACAGCCTGGACTGCGTCAAGCTGGTGGCCGCCGACGGCAGGCTGCTGCGGATAAATCGTTGCGGCTGTGACAGCCTGGAAATCTGCGACCCCAGCGAGGCGGTCGGGCAGAACTATTTCGAATTCTGGTCGGGCACCGACGCGGCTAACGCCCTTGCCGCCGCGCGCGAGGCGACCGAGGCCGGGTCAGGGCGATTCACCGGCACCTATTCCAGCCCGTCAGGGCGGATCACCCATTGGGACGAGATGATCACTGCCATCCGCGACCCGGACGCCGCCGATGCCGGCTACCTGATCATCTCGCGGGATGTCACCGAGGTAACCCGTCGCCTGTCCCAGCAGCATGCCCTGGCCGAGCTGGGCTCTGCAGCCTTGGGCGAGGAAAGCTTCGACGACTTCCTGCAAGCGCTCACCGACACGGTTTCGCGGGTGCTCGACTGCCCCATGGTCAAGGTTCTGCAGTTTGCCGATGATGCCGACGTGCTCCAGCTGAAAGCCGGGGTGGGATGGAATGACGGTCTGGTCGGCAAGGCCATGGTCGGGACCGAGCGTGATTCCCAGGCAGGCTACACCCTGCTCGTCAATGATCCGGTTGTCGTGCGCGACCTCGAAACCGAGACCCGGTTTTCCGGGCCGCTCCTGCTGCGCCAGCACAAGGTGCGCAGCGGCATGAGCGTGGTGATCGCCGGAGTCGGGCGACGGCCCTACGGCGTATTCGGTGTGCACGCGCCGGTGTTGCGCGAGTTCGAGGACGCCGACCGGAATTTCCTGCAGGCGGTGGCCAACATCATCTCGGCGCGCTGGCGCCAGGAATGCGCCAGCCGCGATCACCAGGCATTGCTGCAGGAAATGGCCCACCGGGTCACCAATTTGCTCCAGGTCGCCGATTCGCTGTTCAGGCAGACGTTCGAGTTCTCAACCGATATTGCGGCGGCCAAGCGTACCTATTCGGCGCGCCTCGCCGCCATGGGCCGGTCGAGTGCGGCCATCACCCGCGGCGGGCTGGACACGGTCAGCCTGGCCGAGCTCGCGGCCAACGCGCTCAATCCGTTTGGTGAGCTGATCAGGGTTTCCGGCCCCGATATCAGCATCAAGGGAGAACTGGCCTTTGATCTGGGACTGATTTGGCACGAGCTGGCCACGAACTCCGCCAAGTATGGCGCCTTGAAGACCCTGGACGGACAGGTTGATCTGAGCTGGGACGTGGAGGGCGAGGGCGAGTGCAGGATGTTGCGGCTGCACTGGCGCGACTCATCGCAGCCGGCCGCGCAAAGTCCTGACAATGGTGGAGGCTTTGGCAGCAAGTTCATGGCCCAGCTGGTCAAGGTCAAACATCGCGGGACCATCAAGGTGAGCCAGGACACCGCCTACCATTGCGAGATCAGGCTACCAATCGTCTAGACCGACCGCTTGGTTGGCGCTGGACAAAAAAAAGCCCCGGCACCAGTGCCGGGGCTTCTTCGTGTCTGGCATGGGTGTCCGGATCAATCGCCGAACATGTCGCCATAGCGGTGGCGCGGGCGCTGTTTCCAGCTGCCGCGGTGGTAGACATCGGAGGCAATGACCGGGGCCACGGTGGACGCTTCGGCGAACACCATCTGTTCCAGCGCCACGTCGACCTTGCCCCAGGAACAGGCTTCCTTCAGCGTCGAGGACGAGCACGCGCCGTCGCGCACGTCGGCCACGGTGATCTGCACCGCATAGGCGTGCATCGGCACTTCCTCGCCGAGGATTTCCGCGCACACCACGGTGTCCTGGGCGAAATTCTTCGGCACCCCGCCGCCGACCATGAACAGGCCCGTCTTGCCGGCCTTGATCTTGATGTCGGTCAGCTCGCGGAAGTCGGCCACGCTGTCGATCGACAGGTAGGGCTTGTTCGCCTTCATGCGCTGGACCTGGTGCTTCACCAGGCCGAAGCCGGCAGAGCAGTCGGAGAAGGCCGGGCAGAAGATCGGCACGCCCTGCTCGTAGCATTCCTGCACCAGCGAGCCTTGCTTCTTGGCATTGCCGTCGGCGAGCCACTTGCCCATCGCCTTGATATAGGAGCGTGACGAGCGCGGCCCCGGCTCGAGCATGTCGGCGATCTCGAGCGTGGCATGGTCGGTCGCCTGCAGCTCTTTCTCGTCGATATAGGTGTCGTAGATGCGGTCGATATAGAGGTCGCGCAGCACCCGGTCGTCGGGGATTTCCTTGGCCTGGTAGTGCTTGAAGCCGAGCGCCTCGAAGAAGTCCATGTCGACGATCGAGGCGCCGGTCGAGACGATGGCGTCGACCATGTTGTGACGCACCATGTCGCGCCACACATGCATGCAGCCGCCGGCCGAGGTGGAGCCGGCCAGGGTCAGGATGACCGAGCAGTCGGGATCCGCCACGGCCTGCTGCAGGATGCGCGCGGCCCGGGCTGCATCGCGCGAGGTGAAGGACATCTTCTCCCAGCTGTCGATGAGTTGGCGGCCGTCAAAGGCGGTGATGTCAATATGCTCCACCGGGCTGGAAAGCAGCTCGGCCTTGCGATTGGAGGTGTCGCTCATGCGCGTCTCCTGAGTTTGGGGCGGCGCCGACGGGCACGGGCGAAGTTGATCACTTCCGCGCCTTCATCGTCGGCCTGAACGGGTTGGGCTTGAGCCTCGAACATAGACGGCCATGGCATATCCTCAACCATGACCCGTTCAATGGCTCCGAAGCCGTTGAAATCAGTGGCCAGTGCGGTGCCGTAGGCGCCGAGCATGCCGATCTCGATGATGTCACCCTCGGCGATGTCGGCCGGCAGTTCGAAGGGGCCGGGGATGGCATCCATCGAGTCGCAGGTCGGGCCGAAGAAGCGGAACGAGGCGGTCTCCTCGTCGATCTTGCCATTGGCGCGGTGCACCCGGACCGGAAAGGGCCATTTCGAGTGCGCGGCGTCGAACAGGCGGCCATAGGCTCCGTCATTGAGGTAAAGAGCGTCACCCTTGACCAGCTCGACGCGGGTCAGGACGCTTTCGCCCTCGGCCACCAGGGCCCGGCCGGGCTCGCACCACAGATCGGCGTTCTCGAGGACCATCATGTCCTCGAAGGCTTCCTCGATTGCCGAGATGTATTCCGACATCGGTGGCGGGGCCATGCCCGGATAGATCGAGGGAAAACCGCCACCGACATCGACGATGTCCACGGTGACACCCGCCTGGGCGATCATCCGGGAGGCTTCCATCATGGCCGACCGGTAGGCCGACGGTTGCATGCACTGGCTGCCGACATGGAAGCTGACGCCCAGTTCGTCGGCATGGGCCCGGGCTGAGCGGATCAGTTCGGCGGCCTCATAGGCCGGGACACCGAACTTGCCGGCCAGCGAGAACATGGCGCCGTCATTGGACACGGCCAGGCGAACGATCAGGATCAGGTCCTGGGCGTAGTTGGTCTCCTGGATGATTTTCTGCAGCTCGGCCTCGCAGTCGAGCGCAAAGATGCGGACGCCAAATTCGTAATAGGCGCGACGGATGGACTCGCGGCTCTTGACCGGGTGCAGGAAGGCCATGGTGGCCTCCGGACAGCGCTCGGCGACGAGACGGATTTCCGGGATGGACGCAGTATCAAAAAACCGCAAGCCGGACGCATACAGCGCATCCACCACCCAAGGGCTCGGATTGGCTTTGACGGCGTAAAGAACCTCGCCCGGGAAATTGTCCTGGAACCAATGGCTCGCTTCGGCAACGCGATCCGGACGTGCGCAGACGACCGGGCTTTCTACGTGCCGGGTACGGACCAGGTCCAGGGGCGTATGGAACGTGTGCAATTCACGTGACCCCCTGTTGGCAGTGAAACCCAATCCGGCTTTGTCGCCTCCGCCGGGAATTGGGCGATTAAAGTCAAACTCCGAGGGTGTAAAGTGGGAAATTTCCGTTGCCGGTGCAAGCGCTTGTCTACAGGTCGCTGAATTGTCCGGAATGGCCTTGTATAGCTTAGAAAACGAGTGGCAGTGGCGTATCGTAAACGCGTATGCTCCAGGCCACGCCGATGGCCAGGGCGATCCAGGGGCCAAAGGGCCAGGGCTGGGCGCTGTCTGGCAACCGCCGGCGAACCGCTGAAATGGCGAGGATGAAGACAATTGCCGAGAGGCTGGCGATCAGCACGATAAGCGGCAGCATCCACGCCCCGCACCAGGCCCCGCCGGCGGCCATCAGCTTGGCATCGCCGCGGCCCAGCCCGTCCCGTCCCCGCAGCGCCCGGTAACCATGTTCGATAACCACGAGGCTGACATAGCCTATTGCGGCGCCGGCGATGGGTGCCCATACGCTCCCCCACAGCCCGGCATTGACGACCAGCCCCAGCACGATCAGGGGCAGGGTCAGCCAGTCGGGCAGGCGATAGGTCCGGGCATCGATCCAGGCCAGCGCCGCCAAGGCCGTGAACAGGGCAATGCTCGCCATCAATGTGAGAAACATGATGCTCCTGTCACAAAAGTGTTATGCGTGTGGGCGACAAGGGGCCCGCCGCGAATGGGAATGCAAACCATGACAGACGCCACCCTGGCGCTTCACGCCGAAAATGTCCGTATGACTTTCGGGGAAACCAAAGCGCTCGACAATGTGAGCCTGCAGGTCAGCCCCGGCGAAATGGTCGCCCTGATCGGGCCGTCCGGATCGGGCAAGTCGACCCTGCTGCGCGTCGCCGCGGCCCTGCAGCAGGCGGATGCCGCGTCGGGTCCGGTCAGCGTGCTAGGCCGGACCATGCAGTCCGGCGGCAAGGTGACCAAGCGAATCCGCTCCAACCGGGCGCGCCTCGGCTTCATCTTCCAGCAGTTCAACCTGGTTGGGCGGCTGAGCCTGTTTGCCAATGTCCTGCTCGGCGCCCTTGGCCGGCTGCCGGTCTGGCGCGGCGCCCTCGGTATCTATCCCAACGCCGACAAGCAGAAGGCCATGGACGCGCTGGAGCGCGTCGGCATGGACAGCTTTGCGGCTCGTCGCGCCTCCAACCTGTCCGGTGGACAGCAGCAGCGCGGCGCCATCGCCCGCGCCCTGGTCCAGGGTGCCGAAGTGCTGTTCGCCGACGAGCCGATCGCCTCGCTCGACCCGGTCTCGGCCCGCAAGGTCATGGAGTTGCTGCGCGAGCTCAACCGTACCGACAATCTCACCGTGATCGTGACCCTGCACCAGGTCGATTACGCCAACCAGTTCTGCGACCGCATTGTGGCGCTCAACAAGGGGCGGATCGTCTATGACGGGCCAAGTGACGGGCTCGACCGCGCCAAGCTGGTCGAGATCTACGGTCCCGAATTTGAAACCGCCTTCTACGGGGGCGACGACTGATGCGCTTTCTCACTTCCCTTCTGACTCGCCTCGCCCTGCTCACGGCGGCCAGTGCCGCGCTTGCGGCCTGCTCGGCCAGCGATGCCCCCGAGGTGGAAACCGGAGCGCCGCCGGCGCCGATCGCTGGCGAGCAGCGCACCTTGCACTTCGGCATCATCGCCACGGAATCCTCGTCCAACCTGGAAACCAACTGGCGGCCCTTCATTGCCGCCATGGAAGAGTGGACCGGTTACGACATCGAGCCGTTCTATGCTTCCGACTATGCCGGCATGATCCAGGCGATGCGCTATGGCAGCATCGAAGTGGCCTGGTTCTCCAACTTCTCCGGCCTGCAGGCGGTGCGTCTCGGTGGCGGTGAAGTCTTCGCCAAGGCGACCTATCCGGACGGTTCGGAAGGCTACCACTCGGTGCTCCTGGTGCCCCAGAACAGCCCGATCCGCTCGATCGAGGACGTGCTGGAGTGTGATGGCACGCTCGACTTCGGCATGGGTGACCCCAATTCGACCTCCGGCTTCCTGGTGCCGTCCGCCTTCATTTTTGCGCCGCGCGGCATTGATCCGGCCGAGTGCTTCAACTCGGTGCGCAATGCCAATCACGAAGCCAATGCGGTCGCGGTGGCCAACGAGCTGATCGATGTCGGCACCAACAACACCACCAACATGACCCTGCTGCAGCGCACGCGTCCTGAGATCGCGGCGCGCCTGCGCGAGATCTGGCGCTCGCCGGCGATCCAGACCGACCCGATCATCTGGCGGTCCGACCTCGACGAGGAAGCCAAGCGGCGCATCCAGTACTTCTTCATGAATTACGGTCGCATGGGCTCGCCGGAAGACATTGCCGCGGCGCGCGAAGTGCTCGATCCATTGTATTTCGGCCTGTTCCAGCCGTCTTCCAACGCCCATCTCGATCCGATCATCCAGCTGGAAATCGTCCGCGACCTGACCGAGGTCCGCAATGATCCGGACCTCGACGAGGCGACGCGGGCAGCCCGTATTGCCGCTCTCGAGCAGCAACTCGCCGATGTCGAGGCGGGCAATACCAGCCTCGTTTCCCAGGCCAATACCTTCGACGCGGCCAGCGAGCTGGCTGGCGAAGCTCCCGGCGGCGAGCCGGGCGGAATGGACTGGCTGGCCGGTGCCATCGCCCTCGTCCTGGTAGCCGGACTGCTGACCGGCCTGCTGTGGGCGTCCTCGCCACGCGGCCCGGGTCCGCGGGTGCCGATCGGTGAGCGCGTGGCCAATGCGGTGATCGCCGCGGGGGTCATCGTGATCCTGGTGTGGAGCTTCGACAGCGCCGACATGGACCGCTCCTACCTGCTGGTCGAGAACGCCGACGACATGGGTGAGTTTGTTGCGGGCTTCTTCCCCAACGATACCGACAGTGAGGCCCTGGCCTCCTATTGGGACAATCTCATGGACGGTTTCGAGGAAGCCATCCCGCAGATGATCGTCACCGTCCAGATCGCCATCTGGGGTACCTTCCTGGCGGTGCTGGCGGCCATTCCGTTCGGCCTGCTGAGTGCCCGCAATGTGGCGCCCAACTGGGTGGTGCAGCCGGTGCGTCGCCTGATGGACGTGTTCCGCTCGATCAACGAGCTGATCATCGCCCTGGTCTTCATCGCCGCGGTGGGCCTCGGTCCGCTGGCCGGTGTGATGGCGCTGGCGGTACACACCACCGGCGTGCTGGCCAAGCTGTTCTCAGAAGCGGTCGAGGCGATTGATCATGGTCCGGTGGAAGGCGTGCGGGCGACCGGCGCGGCCCCGCTGCACGAAGTCATCTGGGCGGTCATTCCCCAAGTGGCCCCGCTGTGGACCTCCTTCGGCCTGTACCGCTTCGAATCGAACGCCCGGTCGGCGACCGTGCTCGGCCTGATCGGCGCCGGCGGCATCGGCCAGATCCTGTTCGAGGCGGTTCGCGCCTTCGACTACCAGCGCACGGCGGCAATCGTCATCGTCATCGTCGTGGCGGTCAGCGCCATCGACCTGATGTCGCAATTGCTGCGCAAGCGTCTGGTCTAGCGAACCGGCCCATGGCGAATGGATCAAGGCCCGCAGTATTGCTGCGGGCCTTTTTTCTTGCCCGGAGTCGCCTTGCCGTCGCCGATAAAATAAAACAAACCTGTCACCGGCCTGTAGCAAAAGCGTCATCAAGCTCGATTAACACGGTCGACGACAAGACCAGTTTGTCACTTGTTTCACTTGCCGACCGCAAGTCGCCGCGTTCCCCTCCGGGCCGGTGACTGGCAGAGGCTGATCACAGGATTGATGCCGTGACCCGACTGCTCACCACCACCGCGATCGCGACCCTCGTCAGCGCCACGTCGCTGGCCCCCGCCCATGCCGAAGGCTGGGAATTTGACGGTGTCCCCTCGTGGAGCAATTCCGATGGTGACAGCTTCACCTTCCGCGGCCGCATCTTTCTTGACGCCGCCGAGATCGACTTCGAGGAAGCCGGCGTCACGACGACGTTTTCCGACACTGAGATCCGCACCGCCCGCCTTGGCGTGACCGGCAGTCTCTCCGATGTCGACTACACGGCGGAATTTGATCTCATCGATGAGGAGATCACAGCCAAGGACGTGCACCTGACCTTCGATGCCGGCGCCTTCGACATCCGGGTCGGCCACTTCAAGACCCCCAACTCGCTCGAGGAGGAAACGTCCTCGCGCTACATCACCTTCATGGAGCGTGGCCAGGCCACGGACCTGTTCGGACTGGATCGCCGCGTCGGCGCCATGGTGTCCGGCGGCGGTGAGAATTACACGCTGAGTGCGGGCGTGTTCGGCGGCACGCTGGATGATTTGAGCGAAAGCTTCGAGATCGACGACAGCTCTGCCGTAGCGGCTCGCGCCACCTGGGCGCCGATCCATGGCGACGAGCTCTCCGTTCACCTCGGCGGTTCCGCTCGCTACATGGATTACGGCGATGCCGGAACCCGCGTCCGTGTTCGTCCCAATACCCACATCACGCCGCGCATCGTCACCGCCGACTTCCGCCCCGGCCGTCCGCTCGGCGAAGCGGAAAGCTCGCTGCTCCTCGGTGTTGAAGCCGCGGTTGTCGCCGGTCCCTTCCACGCCCAGTCGGAAATCATGACCATGGAGCTGGACGGCCCGCTCGGCGAACCCCTGATCAATAGTGGCTATGTCAGCCTCGGCTACTTCATCACCGGCGAGACCCGGTCCTATTCCGCGTCGTCCGGCAAGTTTGGACGCACCCGCCCGGCAAGCCCGGTCTCTGAAGGCGGCCTGGGCGCGGTCGAGCTGGCGGTTCGCTATGATCGTTCAGACCTGGAACAGGCTCGCGAAGGGGTGCTGACCACGCTGACCCTCGGCGTGAACTGGTACCTCGAGGACAAGCTGCGCATCATGGCCAATTATGTCGACGGCGAGCGCAGCATTGTCGGCGCACCGAATACCGACGTCTCCGGCGCGCAAGTGCGCGTGCAGTGGGACTTCTAGAACCATCAGCCACCGGGGGCGGCCGGGCCGGCCCCGTATTCTTCTTCTCGTGACAAGGACTTTGGATACATGAAGATCAAGGCTTATCTCGCGGCGGCTACCGCCGTGCTCGCACTGACCGCCGGCGCCGAAGCGCAGCAGCGCGACCAGATCCGCATCGTCGGCTCATCGACGGTGTTCCCGTTCTCGACCGCCGCCGCCGAATCCTTCGGCGCCAAGACGCAGTTCTCCACGCCGGTTGTCGAATCGACCGGATCGGGTGGCGGCTTCCGCCTGTTCTGCGCCGGCGTCGGTTCGGAGCATCCGGACATCACCAATGCCTCGCGTCGCATGAAATCGTCCGAATACGAGCTGTGCCAGTCCAATGGCGTGCGCCAGATCACCGAGGTGCGCATCGGCTATGACGGCATCGTCATGGGAACTGCCGGCGACATGTATGACGGGTTCGACATCAGCCTGACCCAGCTCTGGCTCGCCCTGGCCGCCGAAGTGCCTGCCGATGAGACCTGCTCCTCCTTCGTGGCCAACCCGAATGAGCGCTGGTCGGACATTGACCCGACCCTGCCGAACACCCGGATCGAAGTGTTCGGCCCGCCGCCGACGTCCGGCACGCGCGATGCCTTCGTCGAGCTGGGCATGGAAGGTGGCGCTCGCGGCATCGATTGCCTCGACGAGCTGCATGACGAGGATGCCGACCGTTTCGGCTCGATCGCCAGCCGGATCCGCGAGGACGGCAAGTGGATCGATGCCGGCGAGAATGACAACGCCATCGTCCAGACGCTGAGCAACACCCCCACCGCGTTTGGCGTGTTCGGCTACTCCTTCCTCGATCAGAACTCCGACCGCATCACCGGCGTTCTCATCGACGGTGTCGAGCCGGATTATGACAACATCGCCGACGGCTCCTATCCGGTCTCGCGCTCGCTGTTCTTCTACGTCAAGAACCAGCACGCCAATGTCGTCCCGGGTCTGGTGGAATACGTCGCGGAATTCACCTCCGATGATGCCTGGGGCGAGTTCGGCTACCTCACCAGCCGTGGGCTGATCGCCTTGCCGGACGCCGAGCGCGCCGAGATTGGCGAAGCGGCGCGGTCGCTGACCGCGATGACGGAAGCGCCGAACTAGCGTCGGCCTCCCGGGCGCACATGAAAACGCCGCTCCTTTCGGGGCGGCGTTTTTTGTGTGCCTAGTAGAGGGCCTTGCGCTTGCGCAGGCGGCGCCAGAAGCGTCGCCTTTCCGGCTTCGGGTGCGGCTTGAGGTTCTTGACGAAATCGAGCGCGCATTGGTGCCAGGAATGCTTCTCGGCGTGGGCGCGCGGTGCGGCCCGGTCGATCTCGAGGCAGTCCAGGCAGGCCTGGCGCAAATCGTCATTGATGAAGCCGCCGCCGGAACCCGGGATGATGTCCTTGGGTCCGTGGGCCGGGAAGGCCGCGACCGGAGTGCCGCAGGCCATCGCTTCCAGATTCACCAGGCCGAACGTGTCAGTCCAGCTCGGGAAGACGAAGACGTCGGCATCGGCAAAATAACGCGCCAGCTCGTCGCCGAACTTCGGTCCCGGGAACACCGCGTCGGGATATTTTTCGGCCAGGTCCTCGCGCTGCGGACCGTCCCCGACCACGACCTTGGTGCCGGGCAGGTCGAGCTTGAGGAAGGTCTCGATATTCTTTTCGACGGCGATCCGCCCGACATTGACCCAGATGGGCCGTTCGAGGTCGGCATAGACATCCTGGCCATCGACGAATCGCTTGTCCGGATTGAACAGCTCGATGTCGACGCCGCGCGCCCATGGCGTCAGGTTCTTGAAGCCGCGCTTGGACAAATCGTCGCGCATGGACGGTGTGGTGACCATCATCCGGCCGGAAGCGTTGTGGAACCAGCGCATGAAGGAATAACCCGCCGACAGGGGGATCATCGGAAAGCGCGCATTGACGTATTCCGGGAATTTGGTGTGGTAGCTGGTGGTGAAGGGCAGCTTCCATTTGACGCAGATGCGGCGCGCCGCCATGCCGAGCGGACCCTCGGTGGCGATATGGATGGCCTCCGGTTCAAAGGCCTTGAAGCGCTCTGCGATGTCCTTGCGGGCGCCGATGGCCAGCTGGATTTCCGGATAGGTCGGCAGCGGCATGGTCTTGTAACCGAGGCCCGGATGGATCACTTCGACCTGGTGGCCCATGGCGCGGCACTCTGCGACGGTGCGCGACAAGGTGCGCACGACACCGTTCATCTGCGGTTCCCAGGCATCCGTAACCAGCATGATGCGCTGCGGGCGATCATCACCATTGTCCTCGTCGAGGGCTGCGTCAGCGGCTTCGTCATCATCGTCTATGATCGGCGTCGTGTCGGTCATGGCATCCGTCGGGCTGGCACGGCGTCAGGCGAGCTGGCGCGGTGCGGGCTTGATCAGTCGGCGCACAGCATACCGGCGATTTTGCGCGCTTGAAGGAAAGAAAGCGGTTGTGCCGCGTTGAACCCTTTGGGACATGCCCGGAGCGGTATTGAAATAATGCCGCGGCGACAGCGCACTTCGCTTGCCGAGCGAGAAACTTGCTACCATTGTCCGGGCCAATTCACTGCTGGAGTAGGGAGTTTCAGCCATGAATGTGCTGACACGTGACGGCATGCGTTGGGATGATCTGGATACGCACAAATTTGCCTTTGAATCCGATGCCGTAAAGCGTCTGGCCGACGATATTGGCCTGGACGCAGCGGCGCGTAAGCAGATCCAGGACGATGCTGTCGAGCTGGTTCGCACGGCTCGCCGCACCACCAAGGCGCGCGGCATCATGGATTCCTTCCTCCAGGAATTCGGCCTGTCCAACCGCGAAGGCCTGGCCCTCATGTGCCTTGCCGAAGCCCTCTTGCGTGTCCCCGACGCACCGACGGCGGACCGGCTGATTGCGGAGAAAATCTCGGGCGGTGCCTGGACCGAGCACATGGGCCGGTCGGAAAACTGGCTGGTCAATGCGTCGACCCTGGGTCTCATGCTCACTGGCAGCATCATCGATGTCGAGGCCGAGGCGCGGCGCAGCCCGGGTGATTACTGGCGCAAGATGACCCAGAAAATGGGCGAGCCGGTCATCCGCGCGGCGGTGTTTCGGGCCATGCGCATCATGGGCGAGCAATTCGTTCTGGGCCGGACGATCGGAGAGGCCATCAAGCGCGCCGCCAAGGGTGAAGGCGAGCTTTGCTCTTTCGACATGCTCGGTGAGGCGGCCCGGACCGCCAAGGATGCTAAGCGCTATCACCGGCGATACCTTGAAGCCATCGAGGCGGTCGGCAAGCAGCGCGGTGACGGGCCGGTCGAGCTGGAGCATGGGGTCTCGGTAAAGCTCTCGGCGCTGCATCCGAAATACCTGGCGGTCAAGGAAGAGCGCGTGATGAACGAGCTCTACCCGCTGCTGCTCGAGCAGGCCCGGGCCGCCAAGTCTTACAATATCGGGTTCTGCCTCGATGCCGAGGAAGCCGACCGGCTGGTAATCTCCCTGAAACTTCTGGAGCGGCTGGCCCGCGCGCCGGAGCTGGAGGGCTGGCAAGGGCTGGGCCTGGCAGTGCAGGCCTACCAGAAGCGCGCCAAGCACGTCATCGAGCGCCTGATCGATCTCGGCCACGAAACCGGCCGCCGCTTCCTGGTCCGCTTGGTCAAGGGCGCTTACTGGGACACCGAGATCAAGTTTTCCCACCAGATGGGCTGGCCCGATTTCCCGGTTTGGACCACCAAGCCGGCCACCGATCTCAACTACCTGGTCTGCGCCCGCGTCATGCTGGGCGCCCCGGACGCCATTTACAGCCAGTTCGCCACCCATAATGCGCACTCTCTCGCCGCGGTGCGGCTGATGGCCGAGCAGGCGGGTGTCGACAGCTATGAGTACCAGCGCCTGCACGGGATGGGCGAGCCGCTCTACGCGGCGGCTGAGAAGATGTTCGGTGACCGGCCGGTGCGCGTCTACGCCCCGGTGGGCAGCCATGAGGACCTGCTGCCGTACCTTGTCCGGCGCCTGCTGGAGAACGGAGCCAACACGTCCTTCGTGCACTCCTTCCTCGACGCTGATGTGCCGCCGGAGGATGTGGCGCGCGGGCCGTTCGAGGTGGCCGAGACGATCGACCGTCACGCCTCCATCCCGCTGCCGATCGACCTGTATGGCGAGGAGCGCGACAACTCGATCGGCCTCGACCTGGCCCAGAAGGCCGAGCGCAAGCGCATCGAACAGGCCTTTGCCGATTTCGAGACGTCCGAGCCGATCACCGCTGCACCGCTGGTCAATGGCCAGCTTCTCGACGGCGCGGCGCACCAGATCATGTCACCAGTCGACGCCACCGAATATGTCGGCACGGCTGTCGATGCCTCGGTCGATGACGTCAACGCGGCATTCGAGATCGCCGTGGCCGCCCAGCCGGGATGGGATGCGCGCGGCGGCAAGGCGCGCGGGGCCATCCTGCGGGCCATGGGGGATGCCCTGGAGAACGACATGCCGCGCCTGCTGGCGCTGATGTCGCGCGAGGCCGGCAAGACGCTGGCCGACGGTATCGCCGAAGTGCGCGAAGCGGTTGATTTCTGCCGTTATTACGCGGCCCAGGCCGAGCGCGAGTTCGACAGCGCTGTTCGCCTGCCGGGGCCGGCTGGCGAGACCAACCATCTCGGCATGAAGGGGCGCGGCGTCTTTGTCTGCATCAGCCCGTGGAATTTCCCGCTGGCCATCTTCACAGGCCAGGTGGCTGCGGCACTGGCCGCGGGCAACACGGTCATCGCCAAGCCGGCCGAGCAGACGCCGCTGGTGGCGTTCGAGGCGGTGCGCATGTTCCAGAAAGCCGGCCTGCCGGCCAGCGTACTGCACTTCCTTCCCGGTACCGGGGAGATCGTCGGTGCGGCCCTGACCAATGATCCGCGTACAGCCGGCGTGGCTTTTACCGGCTCCACCGAAGTGGCACGGGCGATCAACCGCTCGCTGGCCGCGCGCGAGACCGCCATTGCCCCGTTGATCGCCGAGACCGGCGGCCTCAACGGCATGTTCGTCGATACTACGGCGCTGCGCGAGCAGGTCGTCGACGATGCCGTGTCCTCGGCCTTCGGTTCGGCTGGCCAGCGCTGTTCGGCGCTGCGTCTGCTCTTCCTGCCGGAAGACACGGCCGACGAGCTGATCGAGAGCCTGGCCGGCGCGATGGACGAGCTGAAGGTCGGTGACCCGGCCGATCCGGCGACCGATGTCGGTCCGGTGATCGACAATGAGGCGCGCGAGATCCTGCTGCGCCACATGGAGCGCATGGAAGGCTCGGCCAAGGTCATCAAGCAGCTTGATCCGGGCGAGTGGGTCGAGCGCGGCTTCTATTTCGGCCCGGCCCTGGTCGAACTGCCCTCGCTCGACATGATCGACCGAGAGGTGTTCGGACCGATTCTTCACGTCATCCGCTATCGCCGCAAGGACCTGGGCGCGATGGCAAGGGAGCTCGCAGCCAAGGGTTACGGCCTGACGCTCGGCATCCACTCGCGTCTGGAATCTTTCCACAGGCAAGTTCAGTCGATCGTGCCGGCCGGCAATGTCTACGTGAATCGCAACATGGTTGGCGCCGTCGTCGGGGTCCAGCCGTTCGGCGGGGAGGGCTTGTCAGGCACGGGTCCCAAGGCTGGCGGCCCGCACTATCTGCACCGCTTCGCGGGCGAGCGCACGGTGACCATCAACATCGCCGCCCAGGGGGGCGATCCGGAGCTCCTAAACCTCGACTAGGGCCGTCACAACCCCGTCTTCACCTTGATTTTTCCGGCGCTGGAAAGGATTAACAAGGTGTGACGGGGCGTGGGCCGGATTGGCGGTTTGTTAACCAAAAACTTGCCGCCGAACCCATTCAGCCCGTTGACCCGCGCCCCCCAGTTGATCCACTATATGTTGGGTCCGCTGGCGACAGCGGCACACTATACAGAGTTTCTTACGAACTTGACGCAACGCAGATTGTGTCGGGACCGACCCGGCGCAAACAGGAAAATTACGCCTCGGGCTGGGAGTAGACTTGCCATGACGCCTTTGGATTCGGCCGCGAAAAGCCAGATTGACACCGCCAAGGCTGCCCCGGCAGCCAAGCCTTCGTCGCCGCGTGGCAAACCGAAATCGGCGAGCCATCTGCGCGTGGTGCGGGGCGTCAAGATCGACCGTTCGCGTGACGCGCTGCTGACCGATTTCGGCAAGAAGACCCTGGAAGACCGGTACCTGCTGCCGGGCGAGAGCTATCAGGACATGTTTGCCCGCGTTGCCACGGCCTATGCCGACGACGACGCGCACGCCCAGCGCCTTTACGATTACATCTCGCGCCTGTGGTTCATGCCGGCGACGCCGGTGCTGTCGAATGGCGGCGCCGATCGCGGCCTGCCGATCTCCTGCTTCCTCAACTCGGTCGGTGATTCGCTCGACGACATCGTCGGCACCTGGACCGAGAATGTCTGGCTTGCGTCCAATGGGGGCGGCATCGGCACCTATTGGGGCGACGTGCGCTCGATCGGCGAAAAGATCGGGGATGTCGGCCAGACCTCGGGAATCATTCCCTTCATCCGGGTCATGGACTCGCTGACCCTGGCCATCTCCCAGGGTTCGCTGCGCCGCGGTTCTGCCGCCGTCTATCTCGACGTGCACCACCCGGAAATCGAGGAATTCCTCGAGATCCGCAAGCCGTCCGGTGACTTCAACCGCAAGTCCCTGAACCTGCACCACGGGCTGAACATCTCCGACGAGTTCATGCACGCCGTGGCCGAGGACCGCGAGTTCGAGCTGAAATCGCCGAAAACCGGTGACGTGGTGAAAACCGTCAATGCCCGCAAGCTGTGGCAGAAGATCATCGAGCTGCGCCTGCAGACCGGTGAGCCCTACATCATCTTCTCCGACACCGTGAACAACGCCCTGCCGGCGCACCAGCGCAAGCTGGGCCTCAAGGTGCGCCAGTCTAATCTGTGCGCCGAGATCATGCTGCCGACCGGGTTCGACCACAAAGGCAAGGAGCGCACCGCGGTGTGCTGCCTGTCCTCGCTCAACGCTGCCAAATTCCTCGAATGGAAGGACGAGCCGGACTTCATCGAGGACGTTTACCGATTCCTCGACAACGTGCTGCAGGACTTCATCGACCGCGCCCCGCCGGAAATGGACCGGGCGGTGTATGCGGCCATGCAGGAGCGCTCGGTCGGCCTCGGCCTGATGGGCATGCACACCTTCCTGCAGCAGATGAACGCGCCGTTTGAATCGGCCATGGCCAAGTCGTGGAATTTGAAGCTGTTCAAGCATATCCGCACGGCCGCCGACGCCGCCTCGGTGAAGCTGGCAGACGAGCGCGGAGCCTGTCCGGATGCCGAGGCATCGGGCGTCAAGGCGCGCTTCTCGCACAAGCTGGCGATCGCCCCGACGGCGTCGATCTCGATCATCTGCGGCGGTGTGTCCGCCGGCATCGAGCCGATCCCGGCCAATGTCTACACCCACAAGACCCTGTCCGGTTCGACCACGGTGAAGAACCCGCAGCTGGAAATGCTGCTGGAGGAAAAGAGGCTCAATACGCCGGGCGTCTGGGCCACCATCCTCGAGCACGAAGGTTCGGTGCAGCATCTCGACGGGCTCGACGAGCACGAGAAGGCGCTGTTCCGCACCGCGTTCGAGATCGACCAGCGCTGGGTCATCGAGCACGCGGCCGACCGTACGCCCTATATCTGCCAGTCCCAGTCGCTGAACATTTTCCTGCCCGGCGACATCAACAAGTGGGACCTGCACATGCTGCACTGGACGGCCTGGGAGAAGGGCGTGAAGTCGCTCTACTACTGCCGTTCCAAGTCGGTCCAGCGCGCCGCCTATGCCGGTTCGGAACGCAAGGCCGAGGCGGAGGGTGCCATGGCGGCGGCCGGACCGACCGATTACGAGGAATGCCTGGCCTGCCAGTGGGCAGGTGAAGGGTGGGGACCTGGCGGCCCGGCTCACTCGATCCGGGCCGCTTGCGGTTCAGGGTCGTTCGATGCCGTTTCTCTCCTGCAGATAGACCTCACCCTTCACACTCTGTTAGGATTTCCCGCAAGGGGTGAATCCCCGTGTATTGCCCGTGGAGTTCGCTAGGCTGGACCGCTGGGGGAATCGGCAGGCGCGGGGAGGCGTTGGCCAGAATGAAACGCGTAGTCGAGATAGGTCTGGCGGGTGTCATCGCCCTGGGCGGTATGGCGTATGTCATGACGCCGCCCGGCGTGGCCGAGTGGGCCAGCAGCGCCGACATGATCCGCGGGCAGTTCGATGTCCGGCAACCGGTCCGGCGGTTGCAGCCCGCGACGGTCGATGTGGCCGAGGGCGCCCGGGCGATGAGTGCCGATGATCTCAACGCGGCGGTTCTCGCCAGCCTGACCAGCGGTGCTGCCAGCAATTTCGATCTCGGCGATGCGGGTACGGTCAAGGTCGCGGTGGTCAATGTCGACGACACGGCCTCAAACCGGCTGTTTTCCCCTTATGGCGATGAGCGCTCGCCCCTCGTCCTCGATCCGGCGCGCAATGATACGGCCGTGGCTGTGGCGTACGAACGCCGCTTCGAGACCCGCTCGAGCACCGAGGACCTGGATGTCTCGATCACCCCCCGTGCCGCTTTCGCCCACGGACCGGAAGGCTCGACGGCCCGGGCCGGGGCGGAAGTTCGCGTCGGACGCTATCGCGGCCGCGCCTCACCGGTCCGTCCGCGCTGGTATGTCTTCGCCGGTGCCGACCGGCGGGCCCTGATGTACGACCCCCGCGAAGGGGCCAATCTGCGTCACGCCATGGTGCTGTCCGACCGGCTCGTGGTCGGTGATGCCCAGGCCGGCGTCGCCGTGCGTCTCGGCGAGGTCGACCTGTCGCTGGCCTATGTCCGGCGCGAGTACAAGCACGTCGCCGGCGTCACCAGTTTCGACGAGACCGAGCAGTTCGGCGCCGTGTCCGTGAACTGGACCTGGTAGCCGGTTCCCGTATCAGCCGCGATGATCTAGGTTGCGGCTTCCCGGGGGAACCATGACCAGAATTCTGTCTGAACTGCGCCGTCGAAACGTGCTTCGCGTGGGGGCCGCCTACCTGGTGGCCGGCTGGCTGGTCCTGCAGGTGGTGAGCGTGCTGCAGGGCGCGCTGAACCTGCCCGACTGGGTCGACGGCTTCTTTGTCCTGCTGCTCGCCGTCGGTTTCGTGATCGCCCTGCTCGTGGCCTGGGCCTTCGAGCTGACACCGGAGGGCTTGCAGCGCACCTCCGACGCGCCGCCCTCCGGTCAGCCAGCCAGCCTGGGGCGTCGCGTGGCGGACGCGGTCATCGTCTCCAGCCTCGCTGGCATCGCCGTCCTGATGGTCGTCACCCTGCTGCGACCAGCCGGGCCGGAGGCCGGCTCTGTCAGCGCGGGTGCAGCGCCGGACACGGTCTCGGTCGCCGTCCTGCCCTTTGCCGACATGAGCCCGGACGGGGACCAGGAGTATTTCGCCGACGGCATATCCGAGGAAATCCTCAACGTGCTGGTGCGGGTCGACGGTCTCAGCGTCGCAGGCCGGACCTCCTCTTTCGCCTACAAGGGCCGCAATGAGGATTTGCGCCAGATCGGTGCCGAACTCGGCGTGTCGCATATCCTGGAAGGCAGCGTACGCCGGTTCGGCGAGCGCCTTCGCATCACCGCCCAGCTGATCCGCAGCAATGACGGGTTTCATGTCTGGTCGGAGACCTATGACCGGTTTGCCGATGACATCTTCGACATCCAGGACGAGATCGCCGGCTCGGTGACCCGGGCCCTGACCCATTCGCTCGGCCTGGCCGCCACTGCCCATGTCGAGCGGCCGCGTGACCTGGAGACTTACGACACCTATCTGCGCGCCAAGGACCTCTATTTCCGGCGCGGGCAGGACAATCTCGAGACGGCGGCCTTGTTGCTGCACACGGTGACCGCGCGCGATCCCGACTACGCGCCGGCCTGGACAGCGCTGGCGGGCGTTTATGCGGTGCGGCGCTTCTATATTCCCGACATTGCTGCGGAGCGGGCGTCGGACTATCTGAATTTCGCTATGGCAGCCGCCCGCCGGGCGGAAGAGCTGGAGCCGGACTCGGCCGAAGCGCTCCTGTGGATCGGTTTCCTGTCGGCGGAGACAGGAGACATTGTCGCGGGATACGAGGCGATTGACCGGGCCCTGGAACTGGCCCCCGACAATGCCGACATTCTCGACCAGGCGGCCCAGTCCTACCTGTTCGCGGGCTATGACGCACGCGAACTCACCCGGCGATCTGTGGCGTTGGCGCCGCGCGTCGCCATGAACCACAATACGCGGGGCTGGGCCCTGGCTCAGGCCAGGCGGCCGGAAGATGGGCGCGAGGCCGAGGCGGCGTTCGCCCGCGCTCGCGAGTTGGATCCAACATTGTCGTATGGCTACGGAAATGCGCTGGTGACCCTGTTCGAGCAGCAGCGCTTCGACGAGGCCGAGGTCCTGCTCCAGGCGGCTCGCCAGCATGCCGCCTTGCCGGCGGACCTGCTGGATCAATTCGACACGCTGGTGGCAGCAGTCCGCGACCCCGACCATGGGCTGTGGGCCAATGCCGGAGACATCCCGGGCGCCATCCAGCTCTACGCCGGTCTGGCGCGGCAGGATCTCGACATTGTGCTGGCGGCGTTCGACGTCGCGCCGGATGAGCCCCTCCCGTTCGGCCTGGATCCCTTCCTCTGGACCGACATGCCCTACCGGCAGGACCCGCGCTGGCGCGATTTCGTTTCGCGACTTGGGCTGCCTGAGCTGTGGCATGCGCGCGGCTTCCCGCCGGGGTGCCGGGCTGTCGGCGAGACGGACTTTGCCTGCGACTGACCGACCAGAGGCGCCCGCGCGGGACACAAATCGTGATGCGGCCAAGTGTGCCGCCCGGCTTGCGAATCGGGCAGTGTCCACAGACAGGCTCAGCTGGGGCCTCATCTATCTGTAGACGATTTCGAAACTGTGAACACAATATGTTGTGTTCGACCCCATGATTCGGGCGGCGCCATGCCGACCGTCGCCGCAAGCAGGAGAGCGCAGACATGACGACCGAGACCGCCACACTTCCCGGCCTCCTGACCTCGAGCCATTCCTACAAGCCCTTCCGCTATCCGTGGGCCTATGACTTCTGGAAGAAGCAGCAGCAGGTGCACTGGATGCCCGAAGAGGTCCCGCTCGGCGAGGACTGCAAGGACTGGGCGACCAAGCTCAATGACGGCGAGCGCAACCTGCTGACCCAGATCTTCCGCTTCTTCACCCAGTCGGACGTCGAGGTGAACGACAATTACATGGAGCGCTACAGCCGCGTCTTCAAACCGACCGAAGTGAAGATGATGCTGTCGGCCTTCTCCAACATGGAGACCATCCACATCGCCGCCTACGCGCTGTTGCTGGAAACCATCGGCATGCCGGACAGTGAGTTCTCGGCCTTCATGGAATACCAGGCCATGGCCGACAAGCATGACTACATGCAGCGTTTCGGCGTCGAGAGCGATGCCGACATCCTGCGTACCGTGGCCATGTTCGGCGGCTTCACCGAAGGCCTGCAGCTGTTCGCCTCCTTCGCCATGCTGATGAACTTCCCGCGTTTCAACAAGATGAAGGGCATGGGTCAGATCGTCACCTGGTCGATCCGCGACGAGAGCCTGCACTGCGAGGGCATGATCAAGCTGTTCCACGCCTTTGCCGAGGAGACCGGCGCCCTGACCCAGGAGGTCAAGGACGACATCGTCGAGTGCTGCCGCACCGTGGTCGGGCTGGAGGACAAGTTCATTGACCTGGCCTTCGAGGCCGGCGAGGTCGAGGGCATGACGCCGGACGACATCAAGAACTACATCCGCTACATCGCCGACTGGCGCCTCGGCCAGCTCGGCCTGCCCAAGATCTACGGCATCAAGGAACACCCGCTGCCCTGGTTGTCGGAAATCCTCAATGGCGTCGAGCACGCCAACTTCTTCGAGGCCCGCGCCACCGAATACTCCAAGGGCGCGACCCAGGGCGACTGGCACGGTGATGACGGCGTCTGGGGCATGTTCGACAAGATGAAGAAGGCCGACGCGGAACCGGCGGAGTAGGGGACTTTCCAATTCTACTCGCTGTCATCCCGGCCGGATGGCCCGCGAAAGCGGGCCGCAGGGCCGGGACCAATACCCTCGTTGTCGACAGATCACGCGCGATGGCCGGACACCGGGATGATAGGCCCCGGACCTCCGCCCGGCCTGCGCCGCGCATGCGTCCGGGATGACAATTTTGAGTGAAGAACGGGCGCCATCGCGCGCCCACCAGCCCATTCATCTCTCGCCGGGACTTCGCCTCAGGGGTTCAGCCGCGTCAAGGGTGCCGCAGGCGCCGCTGCGCGGTTCCACCCTTGACGCGGCTGAACCCCTGAGGCCCGCTGGCTGACAAGAGATCAATGGCTCTCTCCGCGCCCGGCACGATTCCTCCCCTGCGAAGCGGGGGAGGTCTCGACCCCGGCCTGGAGCCGGGGGATGGGGGAGGGGGTGGGTCCCAGCCTCATACTCCCCCCTCAGGCGGGCTGGCGCCGCCAGCTCCCCCGCATGCGGGGGAGCGACCGGAGACCTGGCTAAATCAGAGCGGCTCCATCACCAGCCCGTGCCCGCCGGCCGGTGCCGTCTCGGCCACCCGCTGCATGCCGGCGATCATCGGCCGTCCCTTGCCGATGGCCTCGCGCACACTGTCGAGTTCGAGCGCGGCCTTGTGGTGCTCGGCGCTTTCCCAGACTTCGGTGATCCAGAGGGTCACATCGTCGCCCGGGTCGCGGGCGACGATGTAGGAGTGACAGCCGGGCAGGTCTTGCATGCCCTCCAGAAGGATGTCGACCAGCGCCTCGCGCTGGCCTTCGCTGGCGGTGAACTTGCCGATCAGTCCGTACATGGCGGGCACTCCTTACTGTGTGGAATCTAACAAGACACAGACGGATAAGCACGGACTTTCCTCCCCGTAGGCGAGGAGGCGGCGGGTATTCCCCGATACACCCAATTAGAGTTTTCCCCGCCTTCATGGCGGGGCCTCCAATCCTGTCAGCGCGCCAGATGGCCGCCGCTTCGCGCGGGTTGGCCGATCGGAGTCCCCGCCATGAAGGCGGGGGAAACGGAGCTCGGCTGGAGATGAGGCTAAATCACCGCCTCCCCCGCCGGCTCCCGCTGATTGTAGCGGCTCGCCATGACGTGGCCGTAGGCGCCGCCATTGTCGATCAGGATGACGTCGCTTTCCTCGCTTTCCGGCATCAGGCGCTGGCTGCCCAGGAGGTCGGCGCTCTCGCAGATCGGACCGACAATGTCGGCGACCCAGGCCCGGTCCGCGTCAAGCCGGGTCAGGTTTATGATGTCGTGACGGGCGCCGTACAGGGCCGGGCGGATCAGCGAGTTCATGCCGGCATTGAGGCCGATGAAGCGCTTGTCAGGGGTCTGCTTGAGCTGGGTCACCCGGGCCAGCAGCACCCCCGCCTCGGCGCAGATGAAGCGGCCCGGCTCGAGCCAGAAATCATATTGCGGATGCGCCGTCTTGAGTTCGCCCAGCATGGCGTCGAGTGCCGCAAGGTCCAGCCGGCGCACGCCCGAGGCCTCGTCGACCGACAGTCCACCGCCCAGATCCAGTACACGCACATCCGGCAGGCTGCGCGCCTGTTCGGCAAGGAAGACGCCGACCCGCCGCCAGTGGGCCGGGTCAGCGATGCCGGAGCCGGAATGCACGTGCAGGCCGGTGATCTTCGCACCGGCCTTTTCGGCCAGCTCGCGCGCTGTCGGCAGTTCGTCGGTGTGCAGGCCGAACTTGGCCTCGGGCCCGGCCGTGCGGACATGCTTGTGATGACCTTCCGGCTGCTGCGGGTTGAGCCGCAGGGTGATGTCCTTGCCGGCGAACAGCTCCGGCCAGGCCTGCAGAGGGTAGAGCCCGTCCAGGGTCAGGTGGATGCCGAGCTCGAGGGCGGCGGCGTATTCGGCGCGGGGCGCGAAATTGGGGGTGAAGAGCAGCCGGTCAGCGGCAAGGTCCGGTACCGCCCGGCGCGCCGCCTCGACCTCGCCCATCGACACGCATTCGATACCGAGCCCGGACTGTGCTGCCGCGGCGATGACATCACGGTGCGCATTGGCCTTCATGGCAAACCAGGCGCGGTCGACATGCTTCAGTCCGGCGATCGCGCTGGCGCGCTCGCGCACCGTGTCGAGATGGTAGACGTAGAGCGGCCGGTCGGCCGGGCACATCTCGAGCAGGGCCTGGCGCTTGTCACGCCACCAGCGCCCGCTGCCCAGCGGCACGGCGGCACCGCCGCCATCGCTGATCTCGCGCCAGCTCGGCCCGAACGTGCGGTCCAGCGGGCCGGGCTGGATGAGCTGGTCGTGCAGGCGCCGGCACAGTGTCTTGCCCTGGTCGCCATCGACGACGACGGTGAGATTGAGATCGTTTGCCGCCTGCGAGACCAGGCGAACCGGGTGGTGGGCAAAGGCTTCCATGGCCGGTCCGAACTGGGCCAGCAAGGCGCGCACGCCGCGCCCGACGAGGCTGACCGCGGCGCAGTTCTCGATCATTTCAACCCGCGCAATGGCGTGCAGGTCCTCGATCAGCGCGGCCAGAACGTCGTCGGTCAGGCCGGGATCCGGGTCGAGCGACACGGTGACGCTGGTCTGCGAGGTCGACACCAGGTCGATGGAGATGTTGTGCCGGGCAAACGGCTCGAAGGCGCGGGCCAGGAAGCCGGAGGCCTGCCACATGCCCTCGGTCTCCAGCGTCACCAGGCGCACGCCCTGCTTTACCGAGACCGCCTTCAGCCGAGGCGTGTCCTCGGCCGGGTTGGGGCCGATGACGGTGCCGGCAATGTCCGGGCGCTGGGTACAGCGGATGTGCATCTCGATACCCGCATCGCGCACCGGCGGAATGGCGCGGGGATGCAGCACGCCGGCCCCCATCGAGGCCAGTTCCTGGGCTTCCGCGTAGCTCAGCGACAGGATCTGCCGGGCATTGCCGGTGAGGCGCGGGTCGGCGGAGAAGAAGCCGGGAACATCGGTCCAGATTTCCAGCCGCCGGGCGGCCAGCTTGGCGGCGAAATAGGATGCCGACGTGTCCGATCCGCCGCGGCCCAGCAGCGCCGTGTCGCCGTCGGCCCGCCGGGCGATGAAGCCCTGTGTCAGGGCCAGGACGGGACTGTCCCCGACGGCAGCAGCGCCAAGCCGGGCCGCCAGGTCGGTATCGCGCTCGTGCCGGCAATCCACGGCGAGATGGCCGCGCGCGCCGGGTGCGGGCAGGGCGGCAAGGTGCTCGCGCGCATCGACCCAGCGGGTCGCCAGGCCCTGGTCTTCCAGCCACGCGGCGCCCAGTCGCGTCGCCATCAGCTCGCCCTGGGCCATGATCCGGGCGCGCAGGCGCGGGCTGGCATCGCCGGTCAGGGCGAGCCCGGTGCGCAAGCGCTCCAGCTCGTCGAGATGCTCCCCGAGCAGCGTGTCGGCATCCACACCCAGCGCCGCCGCCAGGTCGCGGTGGCGCGTGCGGATCTGGTCCAGCTCGGCCTCGCCACCGCCGGCCATGGCGGCCCCGACCAGGGCTTCCAGCGTGTTGGATATGGTGGCCAGCGCCGAGTGCACGACGAGCACGTGGTGACCGTCCGCCTGCACGGCGCGGACGCGCTCGGCGATATTGTGCCAGCGCTCGACCGATGACACGCTGGTGCCGCCGAACTTCAATACCACCCAGTCGCGCGCCGTAGCGTCCATGACCTTGCCTCTCGTTTGCCGGATGCCGCGCGTCCGGCGCCCAGACAGGCCTCTTACAGGCTGCGGACGGGCTCGCCAATCACGGCTTTTGACTGGCTGCAGGCGGCTGGCTGCGCCGGCTTAGGCACTTGTCGCTTTATCCGCGCCGCGAATTCGGGCATGAGAGCGGCGATGAAAGACTTCAAGGTTGCGAACACGCCCGCTGAAGCGGTGGATCAGCTCGATGCGCTCTACCAGGCTTCTGTCTCCCGCCTCCAGACCTCGCTGAAAAGCTATCTCGACGGCGGCGCGCCGCCGTCCGAGGCTGATCGCCGGGGCGGCCATTTCAGCTATCCCGAACTGCGCGTCACCTACATGCCCGACGGTCCGCCGCCGCCGGTCAGCAAGGCCTTCGGGAAATTCACCGATACCGGCATCTATGCCTCGACGATCACCCATCCCGAACTGTTCCGGGAGTATCTGATCGAGCAGCTCACCCTGCTGCAGAGCCAATACGAGATCACCATCGAGACCGGGCCGTCCGAGACCGAGATCCCGTTCTCCTATGTGCTGGACGGGGCTAACGACCTGGACATGGACGCGGCCTCCCCGGCCGAACTGGTGCGCCACTTCCCCTATGCCGACCTGAGCAAGGTGGATGACGACCTGCCCAACGGCCTGCGTCCGAACATCCCCGGGGAAGTGAAGCCGCTCTCGCTGTTCGAGGCGCCACGCGTCGATTATTCGCTGCAGCGCCTGCGCCACTACATGGGTACGCCCTATGAGGACACCCAGCACTTCATCCTGTTCACCAACTATCACCGCTATGTCGATGCCTTCACCAGCTGGGCCATCCGCCAGCTCAAGGAAGACAATCACTATGAGAGCTTTTCCGCCGCCGGCTTCGTCGATGTCGACGCGGCGACGGAGAATGCCCACGCCGTGGTCGAGGGCGCTCCTTGGCGCCGTTTCCAGATGCCGGCCTATCACCTCAAGGCGCCGGGCAAGCGCGGTATCACCCTGGTCAATATCGGTGTCGGCCCGTCCAACGCCAAGACCATCACCGACCACCTCGCCGTGCTGCGCCCGCAATGCTGGCTGATGATCGGCCATTGCGGCGGGCTGCGCCATTCCCAGCGTCTCGGCGACTACGTGCTGGCACACGCCTACCTGCGCTACGACAACGTGCTCGACGAGGACCTGCCGATTGAAGTGCCGGTGCCGCCGATCGCGGAAATCCAGATCGCCCTTGAAGATGCCGTCTCAAACGTGTCCGGTGATACCGGCGAGGCCCTCAAGTCGCGCCTGCGCACCGGCACGGTGGCGACTTATGCCGACCGGAACTGGGAATTGCGCTACGCCGCCCAGGCCCGCCGGATCAACCAGTCACGCGCTATCGCGGTGGACATGGAATCGGCCACCATCGCGGCCAACGGCCTGCGCCTGCGCGTGCCCTACGGCACCTTGCTGTGCGTCTCGGACAAGCCGCTGCACGGTGAGCTCAAACTGCCGGGAGCGGCCAACCTGTTCTACCAGCGCTCGGTCTCCGAACACCTGGCCGCCGGCATCGAGACCATCGAGATCCTCAAGCGCGACGAAGGCGCCGCCCTGCATTCGCGCAAGCTGCGCAGCTTCGACGAACCGCCCTTCCGCTAGTACCGGGATACGGGGGCGGCGAATACCGAGTGCCAGAGCGTGGTCGATCTGCTTAAGTGGCCAAGCGCAAACGGGAACCGCTCATGTCCCTGACCACCATTACTCGTCCTGTCTGGCTCGGACGTGCCATCGTGGAAGCCTTGCTCATCGTGTTCGCGGTGGTGCTGGGCTTTATCGTGAATGAATGGCGCGAAAGCGTGTCGGACCGGCGCGCTGCCGAAGCCGCAATGAGCCGGGTTGTGGTGGAGATCAAGGCCAACATTACGGGCTTGGAGGCCGTGGTGGGCTATCATGAACAGGTGGTGGATCGGATCGGCGCGCGTCTTGAGGCGATTGCAGCGGATGAGGCGGCGGACCGGGGAATTGTCCTCGATGAGCTGCAGCAATTCATGCCGCGCGGCGTCAATCCGGCTGGTCTGTCCAGTTTTGCGTGGGAGCACGCTCAGCAACATGGACGCCTGGACGCGCTGCCCTATGAGACAGTGGCGAACACCGCACGCGTCTATGAATGGCAGGCCGATGGGGTCGAAGCGACCTGGCGCCAGATCATCGACTTGCTGTTCGCCGGCCCGGAGGTCATGCGCGAGCAGGACTTGCGGCCGAGCCTGCGTTTTACCCAGATCGGATTCCAGGAGCTTTCGTCACAGGAGCGATACTTGATCAGCCAGTACGAGCGGCTGCTCGAGGATCTGCAGGCGGCCGGGTTTGGCGAACCGGAGCAACTCTCCACACGCTGACCGGCGAAACTCCCGATGTGCCCTTGTCGCGGTCGGTGCAAATGCGTACCTCACTGGCATGAAGCGCGTCACGCCCCTCGAAGGGGTCCATAATTTTCGCCATTTCCACGATTACCCCGCCGCCGACGGTCGGCGGGTGCGTGCCGGCCTGTACCGGTCCGGCCAGTTCAGTCGCGCCAGCGAGGCCGACCGTGAGCACCTGGCCGGGCTCGGCCTGCGCGTGGTGGCCGATCTGCGCAAGCGGCGCGAGCGCGACAATGAGCCTTCAGCCTGGTCCGACGCCCTGAAGCTCAAGGTCATCGCATCGGACCTGGGCGATGAAGGCGAGCCGCCGCACCTGCAATTCCTGCGCAAGGGGGTGAGCCGGGCCGAGGAGGTCGAGGCCTACATGCTTTCAGCCTATCAGCGCATCCCCATGGAAGCCTGCAACCAGGAAGTCTTCCGCGGCGCCTACCGGGCGCTGGCCTCCGGCGAGGCGGATGGCGGCTTCCTCGTCCACTGCGCTGCCGGCAAGGATCGTACGGGCATATTCTGCGCCCTCGTCCTGTCCGAGCTTGGTGTGGCGAGGGGCGATGTGGTGGAGGACTATCTGCTGACCAATCACGCCGTCGATTTCGATGCCATCGTGCCGCGGATCCAGGAACGCAGCGAAGCGCGCTACGGGGTCACCATGCCGGATGAGCTGATGCGCGTCTTCTTGGGTGTCGATGCGCGCTACCTCGACGCCGCTTTCGAGGCCATGGGCGATTTGAATCGCTATGTCGTGGATACGCTGGGCATTCGGCCTGACGAGCGGGCTGCGCTCCGGGCTCGCTGGTTGGATGGCTGGTGACGGCGCGGCGGCGGGCATGATCGAGATCCGGTTTCCCTGGCAAGACCCGCTGGCCGTGTTCGCACCGCTGGCCGACCAGCCCCGCTCGCTTCTCCTGCATGGCGGTCGGGACGGCAGGGCCTGGTTGTTCGCCTTTCCCGACGAGGTTTTCGAAGGCGATGACCGGTCCGCCTTTGATGCCCTGGCTGCCAGTTGGCGGGACCGGCCCGGCATGCTGGCCGGACTGTTTGGCTATGACCTGTCCGGGGCCTTCGAGCGCTTGCCGGAATTTCCGCACCGCTGGCCGGCCCTGGCCGTGGCCCGATACCCGGCCTGGATGGAGTTTGACCCGGGCCGGCAAAGCGTGACCGTGCGCGGAGAGACCGGGGCCGTGCGCCGACTGGCTGACCAGCTCGAGACGGTCCGGCAGCAGGCCGACCCGGTCGAGCCCGAGGCTGCAGACTGGGCTCCGCGGTGGGACCGCGCCCGCTACCTGGAGGCGGCGCGCCGGGCGCGCGAATACGTGCATGCCGGAGATGTCTTCCAGGTCAATCTCTCGCACGCCTTCGACGCGCGGCTGGATGAGCGGGACACGCCGTTTGACCTGTTTCGCCGACTGTGTGCCGACAGCCCGGCGCCGCATGCGGCCTATTTCTGCCTCGATGCCGACCGGGTCGTCTTGACCAATTCGCCCGAGCGCTTCGTCAAGCTGCGCGGCGGCCGGGTTGAGGCGCGACCGATCAAGGGCACGCGGCCACGCGCACGGACTGCGGCCGAGGACGCCGTTCTCGCAGAGGAGTTGGCCGAAAGCGCCAAGGACCGCGCGGAAAACCTGATGATCGTCGATCTCATGCGCAATGACCTGGCGCGCGTATGCCGGCCCGGTAGCGTCGATGTTCCAACCCTGTGCGCGGTCGAGAGCTATGCCAATGTCCATCACCTGGTTTCGGTGGTGCGCGGGGAAATGGCGGCCGATCGGGACATGTTCCACCTGTTGTCGTCGAGCTTTCCGCCCGGCTCGATTACCGGAGCGCCGAAAGTGCGGGCGATGGAAATCATCGCCGAGCTGGAAGGTGAGCCGCGCGGACCCTATTGCGGGGCGCTGGGGTGGTTGGATGCTGCCGGCGACCTCGATCTCAACGTGATGATCCGCACGGCTGCCTTGCGCCGCACGGACGGCCGTTGGGATGTGACCGTGCGATCGGGTGGCGGGATTGTCGCTGATTCCGATCCCGTGGCAGAATACGACGAAACACTGACCAAGGCGTCGGCGCTGAAGGCAGCGGTTTTGGGGGAACGGGAATGACGGGCATTGTCTGGCAGAACGGCAACTGGCTGCCGACCGGATCAGCGGTCTGGGATGCCGATGACCGGGCCGCGCTTCTTGGTGACGGCCTGTTCGAGACCATTCGCATGGCCGCCGGGGCACCGGTCGCTTTCCAGCTCCACATGGCCCGGCTGCAGCGCGGTTGCAACGAACTCGGTCTCGACCTGCCCTACAGCGAAGGCGAACTGTTCGTGGCGGCGCGACAGTTGATCAAGCGCAACGAAATGACCGAGGCGGCGCTGCGCCTGACCGTCTCTGCCGGACCGGGGCCGCGGGGCCTTGCGCGCCTGCCCGAGCCCAATGTGCGCGTGGTCATGAACCTTTCCGAACGCATTGCACCGCCGGAAACGGTGACCCTCACGGTGACGCCGCGCCGGCGCTCGCCTGACAGTCTGACGGCGCGGCTGAAGACGCTGAGCTATATCGACAATGTCGTGGCGCGCCGGGATGCCAAGGCGCAAGGTGCCGACATGGCCTTGTTGCTGGATACCCGGGGCAATCTGTCCGGCGGCGACAGCGCCAACCTGTTCTGGGTCGACCATGACCGGCTGTACACGCCGTCGCTTGATTGTGCGGTGCTGCCCGGAACCGCGCGGGCCCGCCTGATTGACGAGATGCCGGTCACCGAAGGAAGGTTTCAGCCGGATGCACTGCGGCGCTCGCCCTGTGTCTTCGTGACCAATGCGCTGATGGGGGCAGTGATGGTGGGGCGTCTGGACGATATCCGGATCGGTGACGGCGATCCGCTGTTCGACCGGGCGCGCGACCTGCTGGCTGCGGCGGACTAGTTGCGCGACACCACGATCGAGCGGCGCGGGCGCAGGAAGAAGACTTCCTTGATGTCCAGCTCAGACAGGCCGATTTCGCTGAACACGGTCTCGTAGTCGTATTCCACCTCGACCATGATGATCGAGCGGTTGGGTTCCAGGACCCCGTTCGGCACGGGGGCGCTGCCGCCGGGCGAATAGGGCGACATACCGCGCGCATCGCTCCACTGCACTTCCAGGTCGCGATCCTCGTCCATCATCACGCTGGTCACCCGAAGGCGCAGGGGATCGCCGTCGAATGGAGCGACGATCACTTCGGCGGCATTCATGATGTCGGTCATTTCGTCATCGGTGATCACGTCGTCCTGGGCGACGAGATCGGCCAGGGCGCTGGCCACGCTCGTGATCTTGCGGTCAATCGACAGGGCCAGGTTGAGGTCGACCGCGCCGAGGTAAAGCAGGATCATGAATGGCGCGATGAGCGCGAACTCCACCGCAGACACTCCGGAGCGGTCACGGCGCAGGCGGCGCAGGAGGCGAGTCAGCGCACTAGTCATCGAAGGGCTCGTTTCGGAACACGGTCGCGGCCGTCATCAGGCGCTGATTGCCTTCCATGTTGGCAAGGCCGCCTCCGAAGCTCGGCGTCATCAGGGACCAGCGATAGAATACCCGGACCAGGACGATGTCGCCGGCGTCGCCGGGCTCCCAGCCGAAATTGTCACTGTTGACCGAGCCGTCCTCGTTGACCGGGGTGGACTGGTCGACATTGTCGAAATCCTCGAAGATCTTGACGTCGACATCGAGCCGGTCGCAATTGCCAACGACCTCGATGCGGCTGCAGATCTCGTCGCGGAAAGTGCCGGCCGACATGCCGCCGGCCTGGGCCTGTCCGGTGCGGATCTGGCGGGCCATCTCCAGCACCGCGTTTTCCATCACCGTTCCGACAAAGAACACGGCGGCGATTTCCATCATGGCAAACAGCAGGAAGAAGAAAGGCGCCGCGATCAGGGAGAACTCGACCGCAGTCGCTCCCGAGCGGTTGCGCAGGAAGCGCCGCATCAATCGGGGTCGGGGTGAGTTTGCCTGTCGCATCGGTTCGGCCTGGGATTATTCGCCCGAACCGCCGGCTTCGCCGACGCCGGCATTGGCGGTGTCGAGACGCGCGCCCTGCTGGCTGGTCAGTGCTTCGGTGCGGGTCGGTTCGTCGCCGACACGCGGCACGCTGGTGCAGGTGGTGCCGCAGGACAGTGTGGTGCGCTCGGTTCCGCGATAAACGGCGATATCCCCGCGCGCTTCATTGCTCACCACGATGTCGCGGGAAAAAATGATGCGCCCGACCCTGTCGAGGGCGATGACATTGGTGCGACCCGGCAACCGGCCGGTCACCACCAGGGTGCGTCCGTCATGGACCAGCGCGTCGGCGATCGACGGATTGCCGACGACGACGGCTGACGCGGTGGCGGGCAGGCGCACCACTTCGGCGTGCTCGACTGTGACAGAGAGGTCGGCGGCTGCGGCTGCGGGTGCGAGGGCGACCAGGGCGACCAGGCTCGCGGCGGCGATGCGATTGAACATGGGGCGCTCCCGTCCCGTTAGCTGAAACTGGGGCCATCCTCGCGCGCGCGCCTAAATCTTTTCTAAACGGGGCTGATTTTATTTGACTTTGCAGTTTACCAGTATTGTTTGCCGGATGTTAACCATGTGCGATATTCGTGCATTTATAGATTTTGTTAAGGACGAATTTTTACTCAACCGAAATGCTTCCCGTGTTTACTCGTAATCGTTCAGGAGAGGTCGGGACGGATCGGCTCCTGATGGATGGGAACTTCACGGGAGTATAAAAAAATGAAACTCGTTTCTCGCTTTTTCAAAGACGAATCTGGCGCCACCGCGATTGAGTACGGCCTGATTGCCGCCCTTATCGCCGTTGTCATTATCGGTGCGGTCACCGCACTCGGCACTGGCGTCAGCGCGAACTTCGACACGGTTGCCGGCGCGATGGGCTAAGCCCGTTCGGGCCCTCCGGGGCCCGTGCCAAGACCAGACTGTAAAAGGGTCGTCCTCCGGGGCGGCCCTTTTCGCATGTGCGCAGTCCAGTGGCGTTGTCTGCCTGTTGTCGCCGCATTAGTCTGGTAGACAGGGGGGAGACAAAAGGGTGGGGACATGACCATGACATCAATCTGGACACCGCTGGCTGTCGCCGGCCTGGCGAGCCTGCTGCTGGCCTGCGGCGAAACCCCGGCACCGGACGCCGGCGGCGAAGCCGCCACCGTGGAGCCGGCTCCGGCGCAAGAGGCCGGGCGCTTTACCGTTCTCGTCGGGGGCGCCGAGATCGGTGAACTGGTCGTGGCCCGCGATGGCGATGCTTTCGATATCGCCTATGAATACCGCAATAACGGACGGGGCCCGACGATCAATGAGCGCGTCGAGCTCGGCGCTGACGGCCTGCCGCAGCAGTGGCGCATCGAAGGCGCATCGACCTTTGGCAACCCGGTCGACGAGACATTCGAGCTGCGCGACGGCGAAGCCCGCTGGCGCGACAATACCGGCAGCGACAGCGTCACCCCGTCCGAACCGGCGTTCTATCTTCCGGAATCGTCAAGCCCCTATGCCATCGCCATCGCTGCGCGCGCCCTGATGCAGGACGAGGACGGTGAAATGCCGGCCCTGCCTGGCGGCGAGCTGCGGCTTGGCGAGATCGAGAGCTTCGAGGTGGAGGGCGCGCCGGGCCGCCGCGAGGTGACGGCCTATTCGATTGCCGGCACCAGCCGCAATCCCACCTATTTCCTCATGCATGGCGATGCGTTCTTCGGCCTGATCACGCCCGGATTCGCCATCCTGGAATCCGGTTTCGAGGCCGAGGACGAGCGCCTGCGCGGGTTGGCGGCCGAGTACGCGGCGCGCCGCTTCGATGACATCCAGTCGCGTTACGGGCGGCGCTATAACGGCCCGGTTCGGGTGCGCAATGTGCGCATCTTCGACGCCGTCGAGGAGACCCTGGGCGAGCCTGTATCGGTTGTCGTCGAGGGCAATCGCATTGCCGCCATCGAGGCGCTCGACGCGGCGCCGGCCGATGGCGAGACGGTGATCGAGGGCGGCGGCGGGACGCTGGTGCCCGGCCTGTTCGACATGCACGCCCATCTCGGCGAGACGGCGGCCGTGCTCAATGTCATTTCCGGCGTCACCAGCGTGCGCGACATGGGCAATAACAATGATGTCCTGGAGGCTCTCGTCGAGCGCATCCAGACTGGCGAGATCGCCGGTCCGCGGGTCTACCGCAGCGGCTTCATCGAGGGCGAGAGCCCGTTCAACTCCAATAACGGCATCCTGGTGTCCAGCGAGGCGGAAGCCGTTGCGGCGGTTGAGACCTATGCCGAGCACGGCGGATTTCATCAGGTCAAGATCTACAATTCGATGGACCCGGCCTGGATTCCGGCGGTCATCGAAGCGGCCCATGCGCGCGGCCTGCGCGTCGCCGGCCACGTGCCCGCTTTCACCAATGCCGACGCCATGATCGAGGCCGGTTACGACGAATTGACGCACATCAACCAGGTCATGCTGGGCTGGGTCCTGGAGGAAGGCGAGGACACGCGGACCCTGTTGCGCCTGACCGCGCTGCGCCGTCTGCCCGGGCTCGACCTGTCGAGCGCTCCGGTACAGTCCACACTCGATGCCATGGCCCGCAACGGCGTCGCCATAGACCCGACCCTGGCCATCCACGAAGCCCTGCTCCTGTCGCGCAACGGCACGCTGTCCCCCGGCGTGGTCGATTACATCGACCACATGCCGATCGACGACCAGCGCAGTGCCCGTTCGGCGTGGGCCGACATTGCCACGCCGGAAGACGACGCGGCCTATCGGGGCGCCTGGGAGCAGATCCTGGCCACCGTGACGATGATGCGCGAGCGCGGCATCATGCTGGTCCCCGGGACCGACCTGGGCGGGGCCTTTGCCCATCACCGCGAGCTGGAACTGTACCAGCAGACCGGAATGAGTGCCTCCGAAGTCCTCGGCTGGGCGACCCACGGCATGGCCGATTATCTGGGCGTGTCCGAGGACCTGGGTTCGATAGAGACCGGCAAGCTGGCTGATTTCTTTCTCGTCCCCGGCAACCCGACCGAAGACCTCGCGGCGATCAAGACGATCTCGATGGTGATGGCTGACGGGGTGGTCTACTACCCGGCGCAGATCTACCCGGAGTTCGGCATCCGCCCCTTTGCCGAGCCGCCGGTGGTGGCCGAGCAGGTCAGCCAGGACGTCCAGCCCTGACAACCTGACATTAAGCCCTCACCGCTAGTGTGCCCCCGTATTCTGCGGGAGTGTACGCGATGTGGGTGCAGTTGCTGATCCTGGTGTTCGCCGGCCTGGTGTTGTTTGCCGCGTGGTGCGACGCCGTCAGCTTCACCATTCCGAACTGGCTGTCCGGTGCCGTCGCACTGGCCTTCCTGCCGGCGGCCCTCGTGGCTGGTCTGGGCTGGGGTGAGGCGGGCAATCACCTGCTCGGCGGTGGCGTTGCTCTGCTCATCGGCTTTGCCCTGTTCGCCCCGGGCTGGATCGGCGGCGGCGATGCCAAGCTGTTCGCGGCGGCGGCGCTGTGGATGGGCTGGCCTGACATGTACCAGTTCCTGATGGCCACCGTGCTGGCCGGCGGCGTGCTCGTCCTCGCCTTGATCGTGCTGCGCCGAGGGCTGGCCTGGGTGCCACAGGTGGCGGGCCGGCTGGACGGCAGTGCGCTTGCTAAGGATGCCCCTGTTCCCTACGGCATCGCCATTGCCGCCGGGGCCCTGTGGAGTATTCCCGGATCGCTCGTATTTGCGTCAATTTAGCGCCGTCCTGAAAAATCCGGACTTGGTCCGGATTGACTCGGCAGAATTAACGCGACTTTGAGGAATTCCACGTCTCCTAGCACATGAATCCGTGCGTCCGAGAGGTCCGAAGTCGCCATGAATGCCCTTCGCATTATCATCCTTGCCGCCGCTGCCATTGCCGCGATCGCCGTCGCCTTCTTCGTGCGCCAGGCGATGCAGGATGGCGACGCGCCGCAAACCGTGGTCGTCGAGGAGCGTCCTTCGGTGCGTATCCTGGCGGCCCGTCGCGACCTGACCATCGGCGAGCGCACCAGCGCCGCAGACTTCTACTGGCAGGCCTGGCCGGACGAGGCCGTGAGCCCCGGCTATGTGGTGGAGAACCGCGGCCAGGGTATCGAGGACTTTGCCGGCTCCGTGGTGCGCGCCCCGATCGGTCAGGGCGAGCCGGTGACCGGTCGCCGTCTGGTGCAGCCGGGCGAGGCGGGCTTCATGGCCGCCGTACTGTCTCCGGGCATGCGCGCCGTGGCTGTGCCGATCTCGGCCGAGACCGGTGCCGGCGGTTTCATCCTGCCCAATGACCGGGTCGACGTGATCGTGTCCTTCGAGGAAGAGCGCGAAGGCAGCCGGGGCCGCAGCGCCCTGGTGGCGCGTACGGTTGTCGAGAACGCGCGTGTCCTGGCCATCGACCAGACCTTTGGTGACGGCGAGGGCGAAGATGTCGTGCTGGGCGAAACCGCCACACTGGAACTGACACCGGCCCAGGCCCGGGCCACCTCGCTGGCCGTCGCCCGCGGCGACGTCAGCCTCGCCCTGCGCAGCCTGTCCGACAATGACAGCGCGCCGCAATTGCTGACCGGCGAGGAAACCTACGAACCCGATGCACCTGTCTATGACGACAGCTCCAACAGCGTCACCTTGATCCGCTATGGCCGCTCGCAGCGCGTGGCCCTGGCCCGAGACGAGTGAGACCGAGCATGATCCGCGCCCTCATCATCCTTGCCGCCTTCGTGGCCGCTGCCGCGCCCGCCCTGGCCCAGGCGCCGGGCAGCGAGCGCGGAAATACCATGCAGGTCTATATCCGCGAGCCGGGCAATGGGCCGGTTTCGGAGAGTTTGAACCTGCCGCTCGACAAGGCGGCCATCGTGCACCTGCCGGTCGATGTGGCCGATGTCCTGGTGACCAACCCCGCCGTCGCCGACGCCATCGTGCGCACGCCGCGCCGGGCATATGTCATGGGCCTGTCCACCGGCCAGACGAATGCCTTCTTCTTCGATGCCGACGGCCAGCTCATTCTCGACCTCGACCTGCGCGTCGAGCGGGACCTGGCTCCGCTGCAGGACGCCCTGACGCGCTTCTTGCCGGGCGCCCGCGTCCAGGCCGAGGCAATGAACGACAATATCGTGCTGTCCGGCTCGGTGCCGTCGGCCTCTGATGCGGACGCGGCCCTGCGGATCGCCCAGCGCTGGGTCGACGATCCGGAGCGCATCCTGTCCATGCTCAACATCGAAGCCCGCGACCAGGTCATGCTGAAAGTGCGCATCGTCGAGATGGAACGCACCATCGTTCGCCAGCTCGGCATCAATCTGTCGACGGCCGGCACATCCGGCGAGTTCGATTTCGCCGTCGCCACCGACCAGCAATTCTCTCTGGCCGGACGGTTCCTGCGCGGCCTCAACACGGCGGTCGACTGGACCAGCGGCAATGCCGGCGGCATCGGCGGCGTCTCCAGCGTGCTCCAGGCGATGGAGCGGGTCGGGCTCGTCCGCACCCTGGCCGAGCCGAACCTGACAGCGATTTCCGGCGAAAGCGCAAACTTCCTCGCAGGCGGTGAATTCCCGGTTCCGGTCGGTCGTGACCGCGACGGCAATATCATCATCGAGTTCAAGCCCTTCGGTGTCGGCCTCGGCTTCACCCCGGTGGTCCTGTCGGAAGGCCGCATCTCGTTGCGCGTGTCGACGGAAGTGTCCGAACTGACGACCCAGGGCGCGCTGAATTTCGGCGCCAGCCAGGTCGTTGATGACAACGGCAATGTCGTCGGCACCGTAGAAGGCCTGACGATCCCGGCGCTGAACGTGAACCGGGCCGAGACGACGGTGGAGCTGCCCTCTGGCGGCAGCCTGGTCCTGGCAGGGCTGATCCAGGAAGAGACGCGACAGAATCTCGACGGCATGCCGGGCGTGCAGAACCTGCCCGTGCTCGGCGCCCTGTTCCGGTCGCGCGATTTCGAGAACCAGGAAACCGAACTTGTTGTGCTGGTGACGCCATACCTCGTCGACCCGGCCAACCCCAACCAGATGCAGACGCCGGCGGACGGGTTCCGCAACGCCAGCGAAGCCTCGACCCTGCTCTTCGGCCGCATCAACCGGGCCTATTCCGTGCCCGGCGCGGACACCGGCGAGCGCGGCTGGTCCGGCCCGGTCGGCTATCTGTTCGAGTAGTGGAGTGTGTGATGGTGCGTAGAACAAGACATATCGGCCTTCTCGCCGGCGCTTTGCTGGTGCTGGGTGCTTGTGCGTCAACACCGCACACTGCCTACGTGCCCCGGGACAATCTGGGTCTGCCCCAGGCCGACGCCGTGGCTGAGCGGTACCGGGCCGAGTTTGCGGTCGATCCACGCGACAATGGCCTGACCTGGGCCCAGCGCGACGTGCTTGCCGCAGTCGCCGACGAATACAAGGCCCGTGGCCACGGCCAGTTGGTCATCAGCTATCCGCAGGGTGGCCAGAACGAGGCCGCCGCCATTGACGCCATTGCCGAGGCGCGGAGCTATTTTTACGAGCGCGGCATCGACTGGCGCGCCATTGCCGGCGGTCCCTATGATGCGCGCGGGCAGAGCAATGCGGCGGTGATTTTCTCCTTCATCCACTATCGGGCGGTCGCGCCGGATTGTGACCAGGGCTGGGAAAACCTCGCCATTGAATGGGACAACCAGGCGCACAGCCGGTTCGGTTGCGCGACAGCCGCCAATCTGGCGGCCATGATTGCCGACCCGCGCGACTTGCTCGCGCCGCGCGACATGGACCCGGTTGACGCCTCGCGTCGCCAGACCGTGCTCGATCGCTATCGGGCCGGGGAATCCACCGCCAGCCAACGCTCCGATTACGAGAGCGGTGCTGTTTCTGATGTGTCACGGGATTAAGGGGAACGATCATGGCAAAGGCTAATCGCGCCCTCAATACGGACGGCATGCACGAGGACGATCCGTTCATGGATGCCGCCGAAGTCGAGCGCATGATGCTCGGCGAGGCGGCCTTCGAGGCGGAAGACGAGTTTGTTACCGACGAGTTCTCCGGCGACGAGATTCCGCCCATGGCGGAGGACATCGATCTCGGCGACGAGGCCGACCCGTTTGAGGTCGCCGAGGCGGAAGCCGAGCCGGAATGCCCGGAGACCGGGGCGCGCTCCCCGTCGGCTCCCGTGCCGCACACCATGTTCGAGAATCTCGAGGAAGAATTCTCCAGCCTCGGAACCAGCGATGCGCTGTACGGCGAAGTCGACAGCGATGTGCCGGACCAGCCGGTGCCGCGCATCACCGTTGCGGCCTTCTGTGAACGCCCGGAGACCGGGTCTCTGATCCAGAATGCGGCTGGTGACCGGCGGCTGTCCAAGGCCCATGTGTCGATCGAGATGGGTGGGCTCCCGGGGGCGATCGAGCGCTTCCACGACGAGTCGACGCCGAACCTCCTGATCGTCGAGAGCGGCATGCGCGGACGCGGCCTGTTCGACCAGCTCGAGGAGCTGGCCGGAGTGTGCGACGCCGATACCAAGGTCGTCATCATCGGTGCTTCCAACGACATTGCGCTGTATCGCGAGCTGATGAAGCGCGGCGTGTCGGAATATCTGGTGCCGCCGATGACGCCGCTGCACCTGATACGGACCATTTCGGAGCTCTTCCTCGACCCCGACCAGCCGTTCGCCGGCAAGTCGATCGCCTTTATCGGCGCCAAGGGTGGTGTCGGCTCCTCGACCGTGGCTCACAATTGCACCTGGGCCCTGACAGAAGGCATCCAGTCCGATGCCGTGCTGGTCGATCTCGACCTGTCCTTCGGCACCGCCGGCCTCGATTTCAACCAGGATCCGGCCCAGACGCTGGGCGATGCGCTGAGCGAGCCGGACCGGCTCGACGATGCCCTGCTCGACCGGCTTCTGGTGCGCTGCACCGACCGGCTGAGCCTGTTTTCCGCCCCGGCGACGCTGGAGCGCGACTGGGAATTCTCTCCGGCGGCCTACGAGACCGTTCTGGAAAAGGTGCGTCGCCAGGCGCCCTATATCGCCCTCGACCTGCCGCATGTCTGGTCGCCCTGGGTGCGCGACACGCTGCTCACCGCCGACCAGGTCGTGGTCACCGTGGCCCCGGACTTGGCCTCACTGCGCAATGCCAAGAACCTGTTCGACCTGGTGACCGGGGCCCGTCCCAATGACGAGCCGCCGAAAGTGGTGATCAACATGGCGGGCATGCCCAAGCGTCCCGAGATCCCGGTCAAGGACTTCGCCGATGCCCTCGGCACGGCACCGTCCCTGGTGCTGCCGTTCGAGCCGCAATTGTTCGGGAAGGCATCCAATAACGGCCAGATGATCACCGAGGTCGACCCAAGGTCGAAAGCCGCCGAGGGCTTCTCGCACCTGGCCGGCATGGTGTCCGGTCGCGTCCCGGTCATGCTGCGCAAGCAGTCCTTCATCTCCAAGCTGTTCGGAGGCTGATGCACGATGTTCGGCAAACGCGCTGGAGGGCCGACCACTCGCCCCGTACCAACTGCAGTCCCGCCCAAGCCGGCGGCTGCGGAGGCGCGTGCGCCGGTTCCAGCCGAGCGCATGCCGGAACCGGCCAAGCCGGCCAAGCCGTCCGCCCCCGAGGCCAAGCCGAAGGTTGCCGCTGCGGCGCCGGCCCCTGGCAAGGGCGCATCCAAGCTCGGTGCCCGCACGGCGCGCGCGCCGGTTGAGAGCGGCCGCTCGGAAGAATACTACGCCATCAAGACGACGATCTTTAACGCCCTGATCGACACCATCGACCTGGGCCAGCTGTCGCGTCTGGACAATGACACGGCGGCGGAGGAGATCCGCGACATCGTGACCGAGATCATCTCGATCAAGAATGTCGCCATGTCGATCGCCGAACAGGAGCAGTTGCTGCAGGACATCTGCAATGACGTGCTCGGCTTCGGTCCGCTGGAACCCCTGCTGGCGCGCGACGATATCGCCGACATCATGGTCAATGGCGCAGACGACGTCTTCATCGAGGTCAACGGCAAGGTGGAGCGGACCAATATCCGTTTCCGCGACAACGGCCAGCTGATGAATATCTGTCAGCGAATCGTCAGCCAGGTCGGCCGCCGCGTCGACGAGAGCTCACCGATCTGTGACGCCCGCCTGATGGACGGTTCGCGGGTCAACGTCATTGCGCCGCCGCTGGCGCTGGACGGGCCGACCCTGACAATCCGTAAGTTCAAGAAGGACAAGCTGCAGATGCAGAACCTGGTCGACTTCGGGTCGATCACGCCGGAAGGCGCCAAGGTTCTGTCCATCATCGGTGCCAGCCGTTGCAACGTGCTGATTTCCGGCGGCACCGGCTCGGGCAAGACGACGCTGCTCAACTGCATGACCGGCTTCATCGAGGAAGACGAGCGCGTCGTCACCTGCGAGGACGCCGCCGAACTCCAGCTGCAGCAGCCGCACGTCGTGCGCCTGGAGACCCGGCCGCCGAACCTCGAGGGCTCGGGTCAGGTGACCATGCGTGACCTGGTCAAGAACTGCCTGCGCATGCGCCCGGAACGGATCATCGTCGGCGAGGTGCGTGGCCCGGAAGCCTTCGACCTGCTGCAGGCGATGAATACCGGCCATGACGGCTCGATGGGCACGCTGCACGCCAACTCGCCGCGCGAGGCCATGTCGCGGATCGAATCCATGATCACCATGGGCGGCTACAACCTGCCGGCCCAGACCATTCGCGAGATGATTGTCGGCTCGATCGACGTGATCGTCCAGGCGGCCCGCCTGCGCGATGGTTCGCGCAAGATCACCCACATCACCGAAGTGGTCGGCATGGAAGGCGAGGTCATCGTCACCCAGGACCTCTTCCTGTACGAGATCAAGGGCGAGGACGCCGATGGCAACATCATCGGCCAGCACGCCTCGACCGGCATTGCCCGTCCCAAATTCTGGGACCGGGCCCGCTATTTCGGTCTTGAACGCGAACTGGCGGCGGCTCTCGACGCATCGGAGGCCTGACCATGAACGGCGACATGGCGTTCATCCTGGCCGCTGCGGCGGCCTTCCTGGCGGTCGGCGGTGTCGGCTGGGTGGCTGTTGGGGCGCTCGGCGATGCCCAGTCGAAGAAACGCGTTAACCGGGCCGTCAATGCCGGCCAGCTGAAGCGCGGCAAGCGCCAGCACGCGGCGCTCGACCAGGCTGCCCAGCGCAAGCGCCAGGTGCAGGAATCGCTCAAGGACCTGGAAGCGCGCCAGCGCGACCAACGCAAGAAGACACTGACCCTCAAGGCGCGCATCCGCCAGGCCGGGATGAGCTTCACGCCGACCACATTCTGGTTGATTTCGGCCGGCCTGGCCGCGCTCGGTCTGGCCATCGCCTTCGTTACCGGCCAGAGCATCTATGTCACCTTCGGCATCACGGTGGTCTTCGGTCTCGGCCTGCCGCGCTGGTGGCTGGGTTTCCTCAAGGGGCGCCGCCAGAAGAAATTCTCTGGCGAGTTCGCCAACGCGCTCGACGTGATCACGCGTGGCGTGAAGTCCGGCCTGCCGCTCAATGAATGCCTCAAGATCCTCGCCCATGAAGCGCCGGAACCGGTCAAGACCGAGTTCGCCAAGCTGGTCGAGGGGATCAGCGTCGGGGTGACGCTCGAGGACGGGCTCAACAAGATGTGCGAGCGCATGCCGCTGCCGGAAGTGAACTTCTTTCGCACCGTGCTCGTGATCCAGCAGAAGACCGGCGGCAATCTCGCCGAGACGCTGTCCAACCTGTCCGTGGTGCTGCGCTCGCGCAAGATGATGCGCGAGAAGATCGGTGCCCTGTCATCGGAAGCCAAGTCGTCTGCCGCCATCATCGGCTCGCTGCCGCCGGGCGTGCTCGGCATCGTCTATGCCACCACGCCGTCCTACATGAGCGCCATGTTCGTGCACCCGACCGGGCAGCTGATGCTGCTTGGCGGCCTGACCTGGATGTTCATCGGCATCATGGTCATGCGCGGCATGATCAATTTCAAGATCTGAGGCGGCGGCATGTTCGGCATCGGATTCACCGAGATACGCGACTTCCTCACCGACCCGGAATCGCTGATCGCGCTGGTCGCGGCGGCACTGGTGTTCGCCACCATCGTGACCCTGTCGGGCCCGGCGATGAGCACCGACACGCTGGACAAGCGCATCAAGTCGGTGCGCAACCGGCGTGAGGAATTGCGCCGCAAGAGCCGCGCCGCGATGGAGGAAGAGGCGCGCCAGAAGGGCCGGGCCGGAAACAAGGGCTCGATCCGCGGCGCCGAGGCCAAGGGGCTGACGCGGAAGATCGTCGACGCGCTCAACCTGCAGAAAGCCTTCGAGGATCCGGCCCTGCAGGACAAGCTGGCCCAGGCCGGCATGCGCGGCAACCGGCCGGCCGTGACCTTCTACTTCTTCCGCCTGCTGACGCCGATCATCCTGTTCCTGATGGCGCTGTTCTATGTTTTCGTGGTCAATGATTTCGGCCTGCCGCAGATCACCCGCATCTGTTTCTCGCTCGGCTTCGGCCTGCTCGGCTATTACGCCCCGAACCTGTACCTCTCGAACAAGGCCACCAAACGCCAGCAATCGATCATGGGCGCATTTCCCGACGCCCTCGACCTGCTGCTGATATGTGTGGAATCGGGCATGTCGATCGAGGCGGCTTTCCACAAGGTGTCGGCGGAGATCGGCTCGCAGTCGATCGAACTGGCCGAGGAATTGTCGCTGACCACGGCCGAGCTGTCCTACCTGCAGGATCGCCGCACGGCCTACGAGAACCTGGCCAAGCGGACCAACCATCCCGGCGTTAAGGCGGTGTGTACCTCGCTGATCCAGGCCGAACGCTACGGCACCCCGCTGGGGCAGGCCCTGCGGGTGATGGCCAAGGAAAACCGCGACATGCGACTGGCCGCGGCGGAGAAGAAGGCGGCCTCGCTGCCCGCCAAGCTGACCGTGCCGATGATCGTGTTTTTCCTGCCGGTGCTGTTCGTGGTCATTCTCGGACCGGCGATTATCCGCTTCAATAGCATGTGACGATTCCCGCATGGCGCGTTATTTGAATGGCGTGTCACATGTTGAACAGGTGGACCCATCCGATGTTTTCCGGCCGCAAGAGCCCTGAAAAGCTGCGCGAGGACATCCGCGCCGCCGATCTCGCGGTCGGTGAGGCCATGGGCGCCCTGGCCGAGGACGATGTGCGCGAGGCGCGCAAGGCGCTGTCCGCCGCCCCCCGCACGCATTTCGCCGACATGGGATGGAAGGTCGACCTGGCCGCCGCCATGATCGAGCTCAAATACGGCAAGCCGAAGCAGGCGCTTCAGAAACTCGTCCAAGTGTGCAGCCGGCTCGATGACACCTCGCTGACGCGGGACGACAAGAATTACCTGCGCCTCTACGCCCTGTACCGCGCCAGCGAGGCGTCCAAGACCGGTCGGGCGCCGAACGAGCTGCGTGAGCTGGTCGAGGATTTCCGCTTTGACCACACGATGGTTACGCCGCTTCTGCGCAAGGATTTTCCGCTCAAGAAGCTGGAGGGGGCGGACGTCGCACCACCTCCGCCGCCGCCCGCCTTCTAGACCGCGGCGATCCGGCACTTCCCAACAATCAGGATTTCACTGGGCCCGCACAGCGTCATAGCGGCGCTGGCTGGTCAGCATGGCGCGGATATACGCCATGTTGGCTTCCGCCATCTGCGGCGAGACGTCGATGCGGGCGAATTCCTCCGCCTCGGCAAAGCGTCCCTGCAGCGCGATGACCAGGGCCAGGTTCTGGCGCACAGTCGGGTCGGCCCCCGGACGTACCATGGCTTCGCGCAGCAGGCGCTCGGCGGTTTCCGCCTGGCCGGCCGCGACATGCGACAGGGCGAGATTGGACAGGATGGCGGGCTGATCCGGTGCCAGGGCGAGGGCGGCCTGGAAGGTGGCGCGGGCCTCGTCCGACTGGCCGGCCTGGTCCATGGCGACGCCAAGGGCGTTCGCGATGCGCCAGTCGTCCGGCGCTGCAGCGCGGGCACGGTGCAGGGCTTCCAGCGCCTGCGGGCCGCGGCCCGAGGCTGCCAGGGCGCTGCCATAGGCGAACAGGATGTCCGGGTCATTGGGGTGCAGGGCCATGACCTGGCGCGCCACTTCGGCAGCGCGCTGGTGATTGCCGACCCGGCGCAGCGTGTTCGACAGATTGATCGCCGCCTCGAGGTCGGCCGGGTTCATTTCATAGGCCTCGGCCCAGAAGGCGGCCTGGGTCAGCAGGTCCTGGCTGGCCACGGCGGCGCGCTGTTCGGCGGTCGGGCCGGTGATCTGGCGGCTGTCGATGGAGGCCAGCGCGGCCTGCTCGTCCGGCGTCGGCTCGGTCGTCGCGCAGGCGGTCAGCACCAGGGCGCAGGCAGGCAAAAGGGCGAGGCTGGGGCGCATGGGTCTTCGGGTCCACTGTGAGGGTGGCTTGAATCTGCGCCGCGCCGGTCAAGAATACGTTAATCGAGACGTTTCCTGTCGCCAGCCACCGGAAGGCCCTGTCATGTCCCAGATTTTCCTGTCCGATACCGAAGCCGCCAGCGCCGAGGACGTGCGCATTGTCCGCCTGGTGAAACGCGACGCTCGAGACGCGGTGGTCGCCGACCTGCCGCCAGCCCAGCAGGGACTGGCTGAGGGTTTCGCCGGCAAGCCCGGCGAGGTCGTGCGCCTGCCCGGTGGTGGGGACGCCGATGCGCTGTTCGGGATGGGCAAGGGCGATGATGCGTTCGCGCTCGGTGCCGCCCCGCTCGCCCTGCCGGAAGGCAAGTGGCGGCTTGCTGACATCCCCGACGCGCTCGACCCGACCCTGCTGGCGACGGCCTGGGCGCTGGGAGGCTATGCCTTCACCCGCTTCAAGGCTGCGCCGCGCAAACCGGCGCGACTGGTTGTGCCGGACGGGGCCGACCGGGCCGAGGCGACGCGCATCGCGGCCGGCGTCAGCCTGACCCGGGACCTGGTCAACACCCCGGCCGACCGGATGGGACCGGAAGGACTGGAGGAAGCCTTTCGCGCCCTGGCCCAGAACCACGGCGCCGAGGTCCGTGTGACCCGCGGCGAAGACCTGCTGGCCGACAATTACCCGATGATCCACGCCGTCGGCCGGGCGGCCGGTGAAGCGCCGCGCCTGCTCGAACTGGAGTGGGGCGAAGCGGGCCATCCGCGGCTCGCCCTGGTCGGCAAGGGCGTGTGTTTCGACACCGGCGGGCTCAACCTCAAGCCCGGGGCCTCGATGCGCCTGATGAAGAAGGACATGGGCGGAGCCGCCCACGTCATGGGGCTGGCCTCGATGATCATGTCGGCCGGTCTGCCCGTGCGTCTGCATGTGCTGGTGCCGGCGGTCGAGAACGCGGTCGGTGCCGGGGCCTTCCGGCCGGGCGACGTCCTCGACACCCGCCAGGGCCTGACCGTGGAGATCGACAATACCGACGCGGAGGGCCGTCTCGTGCTCGGGGATGCGCTGACCCGGGCCTGCGAAGATGATCCCGACCTGCTGATCGATTTTGCCACCCTGACCGGAGCTGCCCGCATCGCGCTGGGCCCGGAAGTGGCGCCGTTCTACACCGCGGAAGATGACCTGGCCGACGGGCTCGCCGGGGCCGCGCGCTCGGTCTCCGACCCGGTCTGGCGCATGCCGCTGTGGGACGGTTATGACGGCGAACTCGACAGCGAGATTGCCGACCTGGTGAATTCCGCTCCGACGCCGATGGCCGGGTCGATCACTGCGGCCCTGTTCCTGCGCCGTTTTGTCGGCGAGGCGAAATGGATGCACTTCGACGTTTTCGCGTGGAATCCCAAGCTTCGTCCGGGGCGCCCCAAGGGCGGCGACATGCATGCGGCGCGTGCCGTTTACCATTTACTCAAGGAGCGGTTCCCAAAATGACACAGGAGAATCACCGCCTGTTCCCCGGGAGCCGTCCGCATGACACAGCCAGCCATGGCCTCGCTGGAGATGATGCGCCGCGTCAGCGCCGATGCCGTTCAGGGCAGCGTCGCTGACCTGACCGCCCGCCAGTTCGCCTTGCTATTGGCCATCTTCATGCGTCCGGGTCCGCACGCTGTTCGCGATCTGGCGCTGGATCTCGGCCTTCCCAAGCCGGCGGTGACCCGGGCCCTCGACGCGCTCGAGCGCCAGGGCCTAGTCAGGCGCAAGCGGGACCGCGCCGACAAGCGCGATGTGTCCGTGCACCGGACTGTCAAAGGCGCCGTGTTTCTGTACGATTACGGCGAGAATGTTGCGCTGCGTGCCGAGGAAACCCGCCAATGCCCGAACTGGATCCCCGCCTTACACCGGCCCGGCCCGACCTCGCCGCCGCTGAACTGAAAGGGCGCGTCGAGGCCGAGCGCTTCGTCGATCCGGTCGACCACCAGTGTCATGTCGCGGCGGCCCCGATCCGCCGCCAGCCCCATCCCCGCGGCGCCATGGACGACCAGTTGCTGGCCGGCGAGGTGTTTGCCGTTCTGGAGGAGCGTGATGGTTGGGCTTGGGGACAGTCGCGCGCCGACGGCTATGTCGGCTGGGTCGACCGCAATCATCTGACGCCCCAGGTCCGCCCGGTTGACCGCCGCATCAGTGTGCTGCGCACCTACGCGTTCAGCGCTCCCGATATCAAGTCGGCCCCCAACGCCCTTTTGAGCCTCAATGCCGGGATAACCGTGGGGAAGCGCGAGGAACGCTTCGTCGAGGCGCAGGGGCAGGGCTGGGTGATCGAGGCGCACACGGCGCCGCTGTCCGAAACCGCCTCCGATTACGTCGCCGTTGCCGAGGCCTTTCTGGGCGCGCCCTATCTGTGGGGCGGCAAGGAAAGTCTGGGGCTTGATTGCTCGGGCCTGGTTCAGATGGCGCTGCGCGCCGCCGGCATTAATGCCCCGCGCGACGCCGACATGCAGGAAGCCTTCCTGGCCAAGCGTTGGCGGGATGTCACCGGGGACCATGCGCGCCAACGTGGCGATGTCGCTTTCTGGCCCGGCCATGTCGGCATTCTCACCGACAGCGAACACCTGCTCCACGCCAATGCCGGCAGCATGGACACCACGCTGGAATTTTGGGACGAGGCCGTAGCTCGCATCGCCGCCGCCGAATCGCCGGTCCGCGCCATCTACCGCCCGTAGAAAGCCTGTGCCCGAGGCGCCGCTTGTCGGGCACCTTGCCTGGTTGCCTTGCCTTACGTCAGCGACAATCGGCCAGGTTATGAGGAGGGGCGGCCCGGAGGCCGCCCCTTTTTTGCTAGCCGCCGATTTCTGCGCCGCCCACGGCGTTGTCGGTGGCCATTTCGCTGATCACGCCATTGGTGACCGCGAAGCGACGCATGGTGACCCCGAGGGCCTCGACTTCCAGGGTGATGTCGGCGCGCCCGAAGGGCTGGCCGACGGCGGTCTGGATGTCGCCATTGGTCAGGACCAGCTCACCATTGATGAGAGGCCTGACCGGGGTCAGCTCATAGCTGCCCGACAGCCCGCTGCTGGCATTGTCCAGGCGGGCCCGGATCGTCGGCAGGGTGGTGCCCAGCCCGGTCAGGCGGAAGACGTGGCGGGTCGCCATGGTGCTGTCGCCGACCCATTCGAAATGCGCCGTGCTGGCTTCGCGGACAATGGCATTGGCGCCGCCGGTGGCGGTGCTGTCGGCGATGGTCAGGGCCGGGTCGAGCGCCAGGTCCACCCGGGCCTCCAGCGTGTTGGCCGCGATGGCGGTCGCGGCATCGCTGTCGGGTACCGCGGTGACGGCGAGCGCCCCCGCGGCCAGGTCGGCCAGGCTCGGCGTGCTGGCAGCGTCGATCACGAACACCGCCTCGCCGGCCATGTTGAAGCTGGCGGTCTGGCCGGCCAGGGCCAGGCCGTCCAGCCCGGTCGTGTCGTCCAGGCCGAGGGTCAGCGTCACCGTGTCGGCATGCGTGGCCAGGTCGGCCGCCACCAGGCTGCCACCGGCATAGACCTGTCCCTGCACGCTGGCTTCCAGCGTGCCCAGGGCGGTGCTGTCGAGGCTGTTATAGTCGGAGGCCAGGGTCGCGGTGACCTCGCCGACCCCCAGCAGATTGCCGGCGGTGCGCGCCGCCGTGCCATAGCTGCTGGCGGCGAAGGCGGTGACGCCGGTGGCCACCGGGTCGGCGGTGCTGTTGCTGTCGTCGAGATCGTGGGTGTCGCTGCCGATCTGGGTGCCGTAATCGGTGCTGACATCGACGGAGAAGTTGACCTCGCTGCCGGTCAGCCGGACCGGAAGGGTGAACACCATGTCGTCGTCATCCGCACCGGCGGAGTAGACGCGGTCCGCCACCCGGTCGTCGCAGGCGGCCAGGTCCGAGGTGGCAAAGCCCGCACTGGTGCCGCCGTCCAGGCCGCCGGTGCTGATGGTGAGCGAGCAGGACCCGCCGCTGGCAAACACCGAACTGTTGATGTGGCCGTCGAACACGGCCCCGTCCAGCTCGATGGAGACGACCGCGTCGCGGATGCCGTCGAACTGGTCGGTGTTCTGCACCACCACGGCGAACTGCAGGTCGCCGGTCACGTCGAGGGCGGAAAAATCGATCCCGTCGGCGATCTCGGTCGTGCCAGAGTCGCCGAAATCCGATGCTGCGGTCACGAAGCCGTCGATAACGCGGCTATTGGCGGCAAGGGTGCTGAAAGCAAAGCGCTGGGCGCGGATTGCATCGGAGGTAGTGTCGCCCCCGGTCTGGCTGTCATCTTGCCAGGTGATGACGAAACCGTTGCCGGACAATGCCGCAATTGAAGGATAGGACTGGTTACCGGCAGTTGTCGTGTTGACCAGGAATTCTACGCCGTCAATGGCCCCTGCCGCATCATAGCGTTGAGCTCGGATGGCAAGGCCGGAGGTGTCACCCCCGGTCGCGCTGTCATCTTGCCATGTGATGATGAAACCGCCGCCGGACAACGCGTCAACTGAAGGAAGGAACTGGGCACCCGCAGTTGTGGTGTTGACCAGAAATTCTGTGCCGTCAGCAGCCCCCGCGGCATCATAGAGCTGGGCGCGAATGGCCCAGCTGGAGGTATCTCCCCCGGTCAAGCTGGCATCCTGCCAGGTGATGACGAACCCACCGCCGGACAGCGCCGCGACAGTAGGATCTCCCTGGCTACTGGCCGTTGTGGTGTTGACCAGGAATTCTGTGCCGTCAGTGGCCCCCGCGGCATCATAGCGCTGGGCGCGGACGGCATAGCCGGAGGTGTCGCCCCCGGTCATGCTGGCATCTTTCCAGGTGATGACGAACCCACCGCCTGACAACGCCGCGACTGAAGGTAATTCCTGGTTGCCGGTGATTGTCGTGTTGACCAGGAATTCTGCTCCGTCAGTGGCTCCCGCGGCATCATAGAGCTGGGCACGGATGGCAGTGCCGGACGTGTCGCCCCCGGTCGCGCTGGGATCCTGCCAGGTGATGACGAAGCCGCCACCGGACAACGCCGCGACTGAAGGATAGGCTTGGAAACCAGCAGTTGTTGTGTTGACCAGAAATTCTGCGCCGTCAGTGGCCCCTGCGGCATCATAGCGCTGGGCGCGGATAGCATAGCCGGAGGTGTCACCCCCGGTCGCGCTTTCATCCTGCCAGGTGATGACGAACCCGCCACCGGACAACGCCGCGACAGAAGGATAGGACTGGCTATTGGTAGTAGTCGTGTTGATCAGGAATTCTGCGCCGTCAGTGGCGCCCGCGGCATCATAGCGCTGGGCGCGGATGGCATTGCTGGAGGTGTCGCCTCCGGTCGCGCTGGAATCGTACCAGGTGATGACGTAGCCGCCGCCAGACAACGCCGCGACGGAAGGAAGGCGTTGGTTATCGGCAGTTGTCGTGTTGACCAGGAATTCGGGGCCATCCGGCACGGGCGTCTGGAACGCCTCGGCAATTCCAGGCAGACAGGCAAAGCTGGCGGCCACAGCCACCAGCCGACCAAACGTGAAACTCGTCATATTCCCCCCCGGAACACACCCCAATTTGAGAACGAAGTTAACGGGGCTCGTCTACGACGCCGGCGAGGCGCATGCAATCAATAAAGAGCTATTGATGTCTAGGGGGGGCAAGGGAGGCATTTGAACCGGTAATAAAATTTATTTTCCCCAGTTTCTGAAAAACTTTCCGTTGTAAAAACAACACCATAAAAGTTTTTCGCCCCGTTTCATCCCCACCCCCTCTCAGCCGTGAAACACTTCCCCCGTCCTCGCACCAGCTCGAGCCCCGGCCTAGACAACCGGGGGGGGCGGGGAGAGCGGAGCTCGTCCGGGTCGGTCGGTCCTGTCGGCCGGCGACCCCGGCGGGGCTGCGGGCGGCGAGGAGCGGCACTATTGGAGGACCGTTCCAGACCAGCCCGCCTTGCCAACTCGGGTCCTTCGAGGCTCGGTCAAATCTCCGTATGCGGGACGGTGTCGACGTCCAGTTTTTAATTCGCAGGACGCCTGCACCGTCCCGCATCCTCATACCGCCAGGCGGAAGCGTCGTGGCGCTATTGGTCGTGGCCGGGCGCGGGGTCGAGGCATGAAAAAGCCCCGCAGCCGGGGCTGCGGGGCTTGATAAGGGAGCAAGGAGTGGCCGATCTACCGATCCGCGTCCTCGTCGGTGTCTTCGACAACCTCTTCCGCCAGCTCTTCGGCTTCCGGATTCTCGATGGTGTCACTGGCCGTCTCGGTGCTGACCGGTTCGCCGGTGCTGGCGTCAACGACCGTGCCGTCTTCCGGCTGGGCATCATCGCTGGCGGGCATCGGGGCCATGTCCTCGACTTCGGCCGGATCGGCTTCGTCCAGTTCCGGGCCGTCTTCGCCCAGCTCGCCTTCCGGTGCGGCCGGCAGCGGCTCGGGCAGATCGACCGGGTTGTCGGACAGGCTGCGCAGGTAAGCGATCAGGTCGATCCGCATGGCCTGGTCGCCGAGGCCGCGGAACGACATGTTGGTGCCCGGTGCCCAGCCCGACGGATTCTCGATGAAGCCGTCGAGGGCTTCAAATGTCCAATTGCCTTCGATGCCCTGCAGCGCGGCGGAATAGGCGAAGCCCGCGCCGCTGGCGATGTCGCTGCCGACAACGTTCCAGAGATTGGGGCCGACGCCATTGGGGCCGCCTTCATCGAAGCTGTGGCAGGCGGCGCAGCGGCGTGCGGCGCGCTCGCCATTGCCCAGATCGGCGCTGGCCAGCAGAAGACCGTAATCGACCGGGCCGGTGTCAACCTCGACCTCGGCGGCCGGACCGGACGCAATGAGGTCCCAGTCAACCGGATAGGAGGTGTTCTCGGCGGTCAGTTCGTACGCGCCGTGGCTCGGTACCACCAAGTGGCCGAATTCCATGATGGCCATCACCGCGAGGACCGCACCGATCACCACGCCCGCCACCTTGTTCCAGAAGAGATCGCCCATTCGACGCCCCCGATTGATGCCTGCCAAAAATTTGCCCGTGTTTGGCACGCGGACGGGCGTCAGGCAACCGCGTTGCGCGCTCTTGTGCATGCGGTAAGCCGCCGCACGCAGGCTTCGGGGCCGGTTCCGTTCAAGGGAAAATCGGCGGATCCGCCGGGACCGGGAGGGGTGATGTATAAAAAACACACTCCGTTTGCTTGTGAAGAGCGCGGTGTACCGGCCCACGATACTGCCTTGATTGGGCCCAAATCGCCGCCCATGTGTCGATTATTCGCCGCGCAACAAGCGTGCGAACCATAAAAACTAGGTAAGGTTGATACGATGTTCCGTTACGCACTTGCAGCTTCCCTTTCTGCCCTGGCCCTGACGGCCGGTGCGCAGGCACAGGAAAACACCATAACGCTCGGCGCCGGTTACGAGCGCGTGGATATCGAAGAGTTCGAGTTCGACACGTTCGTGGTCCGTGCGGGCTACGACTTCACCCGTTTCTTCGGCATTGAAGGCCAGGCCAATGTCGGCCTTGGTGAAGAAGATATTGCCGGCACCGGCGGTGCTGGCGAAGTGGCTATGGACTACTCCTTCGGTCTGTACGGTGTCTTCCGTCCGGTCCAGAACGAGCAGGGCAGCGTCTTCCTGCGCGGCGGCTACACCAACACCCAGCTCGATGCCAGCGTCGGCGGCCTGTCCGACACGGCCAGCGAGAATGCCTGGGCTGTCGGCGTCGGCGGCGAGTATTTCTTTGACGGTGTGAATGGTGTGCGCGCCGACTACACCCACCTGGAATACAGCGATGATGGCGGCAGCGGCGACGCCTTCGGCATCGCCTATGTGCGTCGCATCGGCGGCTGATCGGTCCTCGTGATCGACACCGGAAAAGGGCTGCGCTCCGGCGCGGCCCTTTTTTCGTTCTACTTTGCGGAAATGGCTGGAAGAGTTATATTTTTTCGTCCGCCCACAGCTCGGCAAGTCGCCGGGCGATGGCGATGGAGGGCGGCAGGTCGAAGTCGGGGTGATGGCCCGCGAGCATGGCTCGGACCTCGTCGCGGCTGAACCAGCGGGCCGCCTCCAGCTCGTGCGGATCGACCTCGATCGTGGTGTACTGCGCCGGCGCCACCAGTCCGACCATCAGGGAGGACGGGAAGGGCCAGGGCTGGCTCATCACATAGCGGATACCGGCCGGGTCGGCGCGCACCCCGGATTCCTCGGCCAGTTCACGGGCGCAGGCCTCCTCGAGCGTTTCCGCCGGTTCGACAAAACCGGCCAAGGCCGACCAGGACCGTTCCGGCCAGCTCGACTGGCGCCCCAGCAGGCAATGCTCGCCATCGGTGGCCAGCATGATCACCACGGGGTCGACGCGCGGGAAGTGTTCGGCCGCGCATTCGGGACACCGACGCCGGAAACCGCCGGCCCTGATGGCCGTGCAGGCACCGCAATTGGCGCAATGGCCGTGCCTGTCGTGCCACGCAAACAGGGCGCGGGCGAGCGCGAACATCGCCGCTTCGTCGTGCGGCAGGCCCATGGCGGCCGGGCGTGCATCCACGAAGCTGGCGCCGTGCGGCAGGTCTGCCGCTTCCGGCCAGCGCGCGGCCATGCAGGCACTGCCCCGGTAATGGCCCAGGAAGAAGGGGGCGCGAAGACCGGCCGCTCGGGCCTCCTGCGGGCTCAGCCAGTGCAGGGCGCCGTCAGGGTTGAGCAGCGGGCCCCGGTCATCCAGCGCCATCCACCAGCTTCCCGGCGCGTCCGCCAGTCCGGCGATGGCGGTTTCGTCGCGCCGCAACTGGTCGCCGCGGTCGAGCGGGGAGCCGGCGAAAACCAGCGGGTCCCGGTCTTCGAGAAAGTGGCGGTCCGCCATGTCATTCAGCCTCCGGCCCGTGCCCCTGAGGGCCAATCCGGCGCACAGGTAGAGATGTTTGGCGGACCCGGCAAGGGAACCTCGGCGAGGGTGAAACGTTGAGCGGGCGAGGGGGATGAGTGCGTCCCGACCGTTGAGAACGAGGCGGAATTTGCGGTTCCTCGGCTGGATAATGGCGATCCTGGCCAGTGTCGTGGGGCTTGCGGTCCTGGCGCTGGTGCTGATCGTCCTGTTCCTGTCCGACCCGGATCGCGCCACGCCTGTCCTGCGCCACCAGATCGAGCAGTATGGTGGGCACCAGACCCGCCTCCAATCGGGCTGGATTGATCTCGGCTGGTCACCCGTTCTGCGCCTGCGCGACCTGCATGTGGACACGGTGGGGTCGGCCGGCGTGCTGGATACGCGCTTCAATGTTTTCAGCCTTCTGTTCGGTGGCCGTCTGGCGCGCCATGTTGCCGTCGAAGACGCTGCCTACACGGTGCAGCTGACGGGCGAGGAGGGGCGTGGCCTGCCCGCCTTCCTCGATCACGTCCGGGCCGTCGATGGTCGCGCCATCAACCTGGTTGTGCGGCGACCCAATCGCGATCCGGCAGCCCTGGTCATCCACGACGCCAGCGGTGACCTGGTCACCGGCGATTTCTCGCTCAATGGCAGCGGCGGCGAGGCCGACTTGGTCATGACCGGACGGGCCGCCGGCCTGTCGCTTCGAGACTTCCGCGGCCAGCTGGACCTGAGCGGTAGAAATTTTGCCGAGTTCGCGGCCCTGCTTTCCCTGACCGCCCCGGACACGCCGCCTTTCCGGATGAGCGGGGACCTGGTGCGTGATGGTCGCGCCTGGCGTTTCGAGCCGTTCACCGGTGCGGTCGGTGACTCCGATCTTGCCGGCTCCATGGTGGCCGATTTCAGCGGCCGGCGTCCGCGCCTTGTCGCCGATTTGCACTCCGAGCGTCTCGACCTCGACGATCTCGGCGTGGCCATCGGGGCACCGTCCTCGGTCGACGGGGGCGAGGAGAACCCGGCCCAGCGGGCAGCCAATACGGCGTATCAGGGCGATGCGCGCTACATCCCTGACGCCTATCTCGACTTTACCCGCATGCGCGGTGCCGATGCCCAGGTCCACTTCACGGCCGACACGGTGCTGACCGGGCGCATCCCGCTTAGCGCCATGGAGGCGGAGATCGTGTTGGAGCAGGGTGTTCTGACCTTCGAGCCGATGGCCTTCGACGCCACGCGCGGCGGCCGCCTGACCATATTTGCCACCTTGGATGCGACCGTGGATCCGGCGCAGACCGATATCGAGGGGCGGCTGGACAGCTTCAACCTCGACATTGTGGCCGGCGGACGCCTGCTGCGCGGCGAGGCGCTGTCGCGCTTCAGCCTTGCCATGACCGGGTCCGGCCTGCGCGCCGCGTTTGCCTCCGCGGACGGGCAGATCAATCTGTGGGCCGCGCCGGGCGCGCGGATCCGGCACATGGCGGTGGAAGGCTCTGATCTCGATATCGGCGAGGTCTTTCTATTGATGCTGGAGGAGGATGCCGGCGAGGAGGAGTATCTGCCTGTCACCTGCGCCGGTGCACAGTTCAATGTCGCCGATGGCATCGCGCGGCCCCATCCAGCCCTGCTCGATACCCGGGACAGCCTGCTGCGCATGACCGGGCAGGTGTCCTTGCGCAACGAGACTCTGGACCTGCGAATTGAGGCGGATGCCAAGGATGTGTCCTGGGGCAACCTGCTCGGCGATGTCTCAATCGTCGGCACACTTCGTGACCCGGAGCTTTCGGTCGATGCCACGGAAAGCCTTTTGCAAGGTGGGCTCGCCGTGCTCTTGGGCTCGATCGCCGGCCCCCTCGCGGCCGTCCCCTTCACTGAGCTGGGGTTTGGCCAGGATGCGCCGTGTGGGCCACTGATGGCCGAAACCCGGGGCTAGTCTGCCGGTCAATGCCAATATCGCCATCTCTCGTGCGGGGTATCGGGCAAGGTGTCGCACCGATATTGATAATGAGAGGCGTTCTCAATAATGTCCGATGTCCCGGATGCAACAAGGAGAACGTAGTGATGTGCAGCTCTCAACCGAAGGCGCGGTTTGCCCAGGCAGCGGTGCGCGACTGGCTGGAGACCCAGGCGCGGGTGACCGGTTATTGGCGCGATGTGCTGGTCTCGGCCGGCGGTGACGCGGCGCTGATCGAGGCGCTCGACAATCATGCCGTCTTCCTCCGTTCGGCGGCGCACGGCGCCAAGGGCGAGTTTCAACAGAGACAGTGACAGCTGGCCTTGCACCGGGGCGACCGGCGCGCGATATAGGCAGGTGGAAGGCCGGCGGTGGACGAGTGCCTCGCCAACCCGGTCAGGTCCGGAAGGAAGCAGCCGTAACGAGTTTCGCTCGGGTCGCTGTCCGGTCTTCCACTCCAATCGAGGGCACCCGGTCGGGCTGCCCGCGCGAGCGCCGAACCCAAGGGCCGACATGGACGACACGCCGCTCCCATCGCAGGACACCGGAGCGTCGGCCGAGCTGATGCCGGGACTGGATTTGCCCGCCACGGCATCGGACCCCGGCTACCAGGTTCTGGCCCGCAAATACCGCCCAGACACGTTTGAAGACCTGATCGGCCAGGATGCCATGGTGCGCACCCTGACCAATGCCTTCGCGGCCGGCCGTATTGCTCATGCCTACATGCTGACCGGCGTTCGGGGCATCGGCAAGACGACCACGGCGCGGCTAATCGCGCGGGCCCTCAATTACGAAACCGACGAGATCGACGGTCCGCACATGAAGCTGGCCGAGCGCGGTCGCCATTGCGATGCCATCGCCCGCTCGGCGCATGTCGACGTGATGGAGATGGACGCCGCTTCGCGCACCGGTGTCGGCGATATCCGCGAGATTCTCGACGGTGTGCGTTACGCCCCGGTGTCGGCGCGATACAAGGTCTACATCATTGACGAGGTCCACATGTTGTCGACCTCGGCCTTCAATGCTCTGCTCAAGACGCTCGAGGAGCCGCCGGAGCACGCGAAGTTCATTTTTGCCACGACCGAGATCCGCAAGGTGCCCGTAACGGTCCTGTCCCGTTGCCAGCGTTTCGACCTGAAGCGCATCGACCGGGACATGCTGACCGACCACCTTGAGCGCATCTGCGGCCTGGAAGGCGCCGCGGTCGAGCGCGATGGGCTGTCCCTGATCGCGCGCGCCGCCGAAGGTTCGGTGCGCGATGCCTTGTCGCTGTTGGACCAGGCGATCGTTCAGGGCAATGAGGCCGACGGTCCGGTCTCGGCGCTGCAGATTCGTGACATGCTCGGCCTCGCCGACCGGGCGCGCGTCCTCGACCTGTTGGAACATGCGCTGACCGGCAGGACGGGGGAGGCGGTTGGCGAACTGGCCGAGCTGCACGATGCCGGCGGCGACCCCGTCGTGATCACGCGCGATCTGCTCGACTATGTGCACGCTGTATCGCGTGTGAAGGCGGTCGGAAGTGGCGCCGACCTGGGCGAGGCCGCTGACACGGTGGCGCGGCTTGCATCCTTGGCCGAGACCCAAAGCCTGGGTCAGCTGACCCGTCTGTGGAAGATACTGCTGACCGGTCTGGATGATGTGCGTCTGGCCCCCGATCCGCTGGCTGCAGCCGAAATGACGGTGTTGCGCCTGGCCACGGCCGCCATGCTGCCGCCGCCTGAAGAGGCTGCCCGCATTCTCGCCGGGCACCCGCCAGCGACCAAGGAGGCCCCGGCGGAGGCGCCGGGAAAGCCTGAACCGGCCGGGGCCGAGGCCCGCACGCCGGACGCCGTGACTGAGCCCGCCCCTGAGGGCTTCGGCGAGGTCGGCGAGGCGGAGGCCATGATCGAAGGGCCGGACAGCTTCGAGGCGCTGATCGACATGCTTCGTGGCAAACGCGATATCGGCCTGCAGACTGATGTCGAGCGATTTGTCCGCCCGGTCTCGTTCAAGCCCTGCTCGTTCTCCTTCCAGCCCGAGCAGGACTGTCCGCCCGACCTGGCCCAGCGCCTGTCACGGCGGCTGCAGGAATGGACGGGCGCTCGCTGGATGATCCTGGCAGACGCCGGGCTCGAGGGGGGCGCGACTTGGTTCGAGCGCCGCCGCAAGGCGGAGGCTGACCGGCGCGGACGGGCGCTCAACGACCCTGCCGTGGCCGAGGCGCTGCGGCTGTTTCCCGGCGCGGAAATCCGCGCCGTGCATACTCCGGCCGCCCCCCCGGGGGACGCCCAACAAGAATCGGAGAAGCGCGCATGAAGGATCTGATGGGCCTGATGAAACAGGCACAGGCCATGCAGCAGAAGATGACCGAGGCACAGGCCAAGCTCGAGGAAACCGAGGTCAGTGGCGAGGCCGGTGCCGGTCTGGTCACTGTGGTCATGACGGCCAAGGGAGAGTTGAAGCAGGTCAAGATCGACAAGAGCCTGATGGACCCTGAGGAGCCGGAGATTGCCGAGGATCTGATTCTGGCGGCCCACGCCGATGCTCGGCGCAAGGCCGAGCAAGCCCAGCAGGACGTCATGAAAGAAGCTGCTGGCGGACTCAGCCTGCCCCCCGGCATGAACCTGCCCTTCTGAGACGGGACCACGCCAGTTGATGAAAACCGCCTCCGCCGGACCGGAAATCGAGCGCCTCATCGCGCTGCTTGCCAAGTTGCCCGGCTTGGGCCCGCGCTCGGCCCGGCGTGCGGCGCTGCACCTGCTGGCCCGGCGTGATGGCTTGATGCGGCCGCTCGGGGAAGCGCTCGGCGACGCGGCCGACAAGATCCGTGCCTGCAGCGAATGCGGCAATCTTGACGTCACCGACCCTTGTGCCATCTGCGCCGCGCCGGATCGCCTCGACAACGCGATCTGCGTGGTTGAAACGGTCGGGGACTTGTGGGCGCTGGAGCGCGCCGGAGCTTTCAAGGGCCGCTATCACGTGTTGGGCGGAGTGCTATCGGCACTTGATGGCGTGCGGCCGGAAGACCTGTCGATCGGCAAGCTGGTCGAGCGCGCGAGCCGCGAGGCGGTGAGCGAGATCGTCATAGCCCTCAACGCCACCGTCGACGGCCAGACTACGGCCCACTATCTGGGCGACAGACTGGACGGGACGGGAGTAACCATTACCTCTCTGGCCCGCGGCGTGCCCGTGGGCGGGGAGCTCGATTATCTCGACGACGGGACCTTGGCGGCCGCGTTCCGCAGCCGATCGTCGGTCTGACAAGGCTTCGTTAACACCGCCTGTCCAATTTGATCCGGTTCGCGTGGAGAACCAGATGGGACAGACCGTGCAGCAGCCAGTGATCGACCCGATGGACCCGACCCGTGTGACCCGCTCGGCAATGGTTCTGTTTTTTCTGGTCGGCCTGTTCATGGTGTCGCTGGTCTTCGCCGCGCTGACTGCAATCAAGATTCATGAGTTCGATCTTGGTCTGTTCACGGTTCTGGTTCCGGCCGGAACAATGGCTTTCGGTCTGACCTATATCGCGACAGACGTGATTACCGAGGTCTGGGGGCGGGGCTGGGCGCTGTGCGTTGTTTATTCGGGCCTGATCATGCGCCTGGTGATGATGTTTCTTATTTTCTACGCCATGCACCTGGAAGACGCGGCGGACTTCATCACGGTGAGTTCGAGCTGGCCGCCCGAACGCCAGGCCGAGTTCGTCTCGGTGTTCGGTTCGTCAAACCGGACCAATTTTGCCGGCATGGTGGCTTTCGGCCTGACCGCCGTCTCGGACGTGCTGATCTTCCAATGGCTGCGCCAGCGTCACCAAGGCAAGAACCTGCTCTGGCTGCGCAACAACGTGTCGACCATGGTGTCGCAGGCACTCAATTCGACGATCTTTATCACCGTCGCATTCGCCGGCATCGTGCCCTGGGACCAGATCGCCCTGCTGATTGCGGGTCAGGTCGTGATCAAGCTGATGATCGCCGCGATCGATACGCCGCTCGTCTATCTGCTGCGCAACATAGCGCAGGGCCGATCACTGTTTGATGTGCGCGGCTGAACACTCAGGGAGTGACGGGGTCGAGGCGGACGAGACGGCCTTCGAAATCATCAGTGAGCAGGTAGACGTGACCGTCCGGTCCGGTAGCGACGTCGCGGATCCGCTCGCCCCATTCCGTCAGCATGGCTTCTTCGGAAATGACCCGGTCGCCATCGACTTCCAGGCGCGCCAGATGGGTGCCGGCGAGTGCGCCGATCAGCACGTCACCTTGCCAGTTCGGGAAGGCATCACCTTGGTAGAAGCTCATGCCGGAGGGCGCGATGGACGGATCCCAGAACCAGATCGGCTGGGCCATGCCCTCGGCCTCGCGCTGGTCGGTGATCGGGGTGCCGTCGTAATTGATACCGTAAGTGATGGTCGGCCAACCGTAATTGGTACCGGCTGAAAGCAGGTTGATCTCATCGCCGCCGCGCGGACCGTGCTCGTGCGCCCAGACCGTGCCTGTATCCGGGTGACGGGCTATGCCCTGCACGTTGCGATGACCGTAGGAGTAAATCTCCGGAAGAGCACCATTGGAGCTGACATAAGGATTGTCGAATGGCACGGAGCCGTCGTCGTTGAGGCGCACGATGGTGCCGAGGTGGTTGGCAAGGTTCTGCGCCTCTTCCTCATAGCGCGAGCCTTCGCCGAGCGTGAGCAACAGGGTGCCGTCCTCATTGAACAGGATGCGGCCGCCGAAATGGTACCCGCGCTGCTTCTCGAAACTGACCCGGAACAGGGTTTCGACCTCGGTCAGCTGGCTGCCATCCTCACTCAGTCGTCCACGACCAAGGGCCGTACCATTGGCCTCGGTCTCACCGGCGGAGAAGGCGAAGTAGACCCAGCGATTGTTGGCGAAATCTGGATGAACAGCGAGGCCCAACAGGCCACCCTGTCCTTCGACATAGAGATCGGGGAGGCCAGCGATGGGAGCGTCGCGCAATTCCCCGTCCTCGATATAGCGCAATGCACCTTCGCGTTCGCTCACCAGCATGTCGCCGCCGGGCAGGAAAGCCATGCCCCAGGGGTGTTCTAGCCCTTCGGCAAGGGTGGTGATCCTGAAATCGGCTTGTTCGGTCTCGTAAATGTCTGACTGGGCAAGGGCGGTCGAGGTGGTCAGGGCCAAGGCCAGGCTGGCGAGCAGGGTGCGCATGGGAGGTCTCCGTACCGGGTTCGCCGACAGTGTAGTCCAGCCGCGCCGGGAAAAAAGACCGAATATCCGGTAGCTCAGGACGGCAACGACCCGGCAAAGCTGGCCAGGCGCGGGCCGAGGCGCGGCTCGAATGCGCTGACCTGGGCCCAGCGCCGCCGCAGCCGCACCGGCAGAGCGGCCAGTTTGCCTGGCAGAACACTCGCCGCAGCTTCGGCATATTCCCACCCGCGTATCCGGCAGGCCGCCAGGCCCGGCACAAGGGTGCGACCCGTGTGCAGCTCAACCTCACGACTGGCATAGTATTTCTTGTAGTGCATCTCGCCGCGGCCCAGATCGATCCGGGAAATCCCATGATCTTGTGCGGATTCGATGATTCCGTGCAGGAGCAAGAGGCCGGGCGAATAGCGGGCCAGTTCAGGATCATATGCCGGGAACCAGGAATGGTAGACGCCATCCGCCTCGATCCCGAACTCGACAGCGGCCAGTCGGTCGCCAAACCAGAGCGCGGCGGTGCGCCCGCGGCAGTCACCCTGCTCACCACGACGCAGTCGGTCGAGCACATCTCGCACCCAGTTGATCGACAACACGTCGAGCTTGCCGGTCTCGCGATACTGGGTCTGTTTCCATGCGAGTAGCTGCGCGAAGGTGCTGCCATCCGGGTCTGTCATGTCGACACGGAGCTCGCCGACGTCGCGTGCGGCAGCCCGCGCCCGCCGAGCGGACTTTTTGAAATGATCCTTGTAGGCGCCCCGGCGCTCGGCGAAATAGGCCTCGGCGCCGTCTGCAAGGTCGATAATGATACTGCCATCGGAGGCGCGGATGCCGGTCGCCTCAGACGTCTCCAGACCGTGCCAGTTGTCGTAGACAAGAGCCGATCCGCCGGTCGCCTTGAGCAGGGCAGTAAGGTCGGGCCTGAATCCGGGGCGGGCGACAAGGCCCTGATAATCGCTCATTGGCGCAGCGATGGGACGGACGACACCGCCCACCGGAGCATGGTACGGGAAGAAGGCTGCTTCACCCTGATCGTCCCGCATGACGACAATGCGCACATCCGAGCGGGCCCGGGCCACGCAGGCCGTGAAACCATGGCGCAGGTATGGACTGATCAATTGCCCGTTCGGGGACGCCCACAGGTTCCACAGTGCCGCCTGGCGGGCATCGATGTCCTCAATTGAAACATTTGACACGTGCATGGCGTCGTCCGGTTTAGCCTGTGAGGGGAAAAGCAAGCTTCGGGCCGGATCGGGTGACGGATTTTGTCGGGTGCAGCCATCAGACTGCCCCGTGCACAGGCGAGGCTGGCCGCGCGGCAGCGACTCGCGCACTATACCGAGTGAACAGAAGGCGAACCGAAATGCTCGAAACCCCTACCATCGCAGCGGAAACCTGGCTGCTCCTGGCCGCTCTCGGAGTCATCGGCGCTTTGCTGGTGATGGTTCTGCTGCGCCGGCCACAGACCACCGAGGCGGGGACAGCAGTCGACCCGGCACGTCTGGATGAGTTGCGGGCCGAGCGTGACGAATGGCGGGCACGGGCCGAGACCCGAGCGACGGAGCATGCGGCCGATCGCGAGGAGCTGGCCCGGCTGGCGGAAGTCAAGGCCGAGCGCGACCGCTTGCGGGAAGAGCACAAGCAGTTGGTCTCCGAGCACCATGAACTGGGGCGCCGGATGGAGAGCCTTCAAGCCAGTCACAAGGCGGCGATGGACCATCACTCGGAGAAGCTGGCTGAGCTGGAGAAGGCACGCGAGCGGCTGACCGAAACATTCAAGCTCACCGCCAACGAGATCCTCAAATCCAGCGGTGCGGAGCTCAACAAGCAGGGCACCGAAAGTCTCGGCAAGCTTCTGGCGCCGCTGCGCGAACAACTGGGCGAGTTCCAGGAAAGAGTGATCAAGGACGCCGAGAAGCGCATGGGTCAAACGACCCAGATCGAGACCCTGATGAAGACCCTGCACTCGGACGCCCGGCAAATGTCAGATGACGCCAAGCGCCTGGCCAACGCGCTCAAGTCCTCGTCCAAGGTACAAGGCGATTGGGGTGAACTGGTGCTGGCCTCGATCCTCGAGCGGGCCGGGCTTCGCGAGGGGCAAGAGTTCTTTACCCAGCAGAGCGAGACCACCGAGGATGGCGCACGACGCCGCCCCGACGTAGTTGTCGATTTGCCCGGCAAGCAGCGTCTGGTCATCGACAGCAAGGTCTCGCTGACCGCCTTCGAACGGTGCGTGAATTCTGAAGAGGACGAAGAGCGCGGTGTCGCCCTGAAGCAGCACTGCCAGTCCTTGCGCAATCACATCAAGGCGCTTGGCGAAAAGGATTATGCCAGTCTTTACGACGGCGTGAGCTTCACCCTGATGTTTGTGCCGCTGGAAGGCGCCGCTTCCCTGGCTTTGCAGAATGACCCGGACATCACGGTATACGCTTGGGAGCGCGACGTGATGATTGCCACGCCTACGACCTTGATGATGGCGATGCGGACAGTGGAGAACCTCTGGACCATCGATCGCCAGAACCGGAATGCGCTCGACATCGCCAGCCGAGCTGGGGCGCTTTACGACAAGTTCGAGGGTTTTGTCGGGGATCTCGACAAGATCGGAAACCGCCTGGACCAGGCCAAGAACGCTTGGCACGATGCCCGTGGCAAGCTGGTTGAGGGGCGCGGCAACGTGATCCGCCAGGCTGAAATGCTGAAATCGCTGGGGGCCAGCACCAAGAAGTCGCTGCCGGACAACTACCTCGACGATGCCGGAGTCGAACCGGCTGCACTGGCGGCTCCGGCAGAGGCTGATTCTTGAACCGTTCACGTTGGGGTATTATCTAGACCTCATGGCTATTCGAGAAATCCTCACCGTACCTAATCCGCGCCTCAAGGAGGTTTCGCAACCCGTTGATAAGGTTGACGACGAACTTCGCGAGCTGATGGATGATATGCTGCAGACGATGTATGCTGCCGACGGGATCGGTCTGGCCGCCATCCAGATTGGCGTGCCCAAGCGCGTGATCGTCATGGACTTGGCGCGCCCGGACGAGGAGCCGCAGCCGCGTTACTTCGTCAATCCGGAGCTTTCCGATCCGTCAGACGTGTTGCAGCCCTATGAAGAGGGATGCCTGTCTGTGCCGTCGGTCTATGATCAGGTGGAACGCCCGGACCGCGTGCGCCTGCGCTATCTCGATTATGACGGAGAGCCGCGCGACGAAGTGGCCGAAGGAATGTTCGCCGTCTGCATCCAGCACGAGATGGACCATCTGGAAGGGGTGTTGTTCATCGATTACCTGTCGCGTCTGAAGCGGCAGCGGGCTGTGCAGAAGGTCAAGAAACTCGACAAGTCGAAGGACCGCGACGCGGCTTGAGGGAACCGTTCGGCGTCTGGGTCGTTGTTTCCTGAACTGGTTTCGTTTTGGAACCATCAGGAGGCGCTTGGGCATGCGACCACTGCAGACCGTGTTATTGATCGACGACGACCCGACCGAGGCGGCTCTTGTCGAGTATGGGTTATCGCACGTCGCACCAGCCGCCCAGTTTCACTACGAACAGGACAGCGCGAAGGCGCTTGACCGGATCCGCGAAGTCCAGCCCGACCTCGTTTTCCTCGATCTGTTCATGCCGTGCCCGGACGGTTTTGCCCTGGCAGATGAGATTCATCGCCATCTCGGCAATCGGGCCCCGACGGTTATTGCCTTTTCCTCCAGCGTCCTTGAAGGACAGCCAGTGGATCACAGCGTGATCTGGGCTGATGCCTGCCTGACCAAGCCGCGTGAGCCAGGTGAGTACGCGGCCACATTCCGGGCCGCTCTGGCGTGTTGGCGCAAGCGCAGGGCCATCCTGTGTCGCAACCGCCAGCTGCGGCCAAAGTTGAGGCCAGTTGTAACGGCCCGCTCCGGTTCCAGCCTGCTTTCGGCGCGCGTCTAGAAGCGGCCGTTTTGAAAGTCTCGCACCGCCTGCACCAGTTCGGCTTGGGTATTCATCACGAACGGACCATGCCGGGCCACGGGCTCACCGATCGGTTTACCTGCGACAAGCAGCAGGCTGGCACCGTGGGGACCGGCTTCCAGCGACAGCACTTCACCCTCACCGAGAATACCCAGATTGGGATCGGCAACCTCTGTGTCGCCATCGGTTACCGCGCCTTTGTAGACGGCGATGAAGGCGGTGTGACCAGCGGGCAGGGCTTCCTCAAGTTGGGCGCCGGGCTGTAGTGTGATGTCGACCAGGAGTGGATTGGTGGCGGCACTGCGTGCGGGCCCGGTCAGTCCGGATGAGAGACGACCGGCGAGGACGCGGAGGCGGGCGCCGTCCCGGTTCTCGACGGGTATCGCGTCGGCGTCGAACTCCTGATAGCCCGGCTCGGTCATCTTGTGGCTGGATGGCAGGTTGATCCACAGCTGGAAACCCCACAGGCGCCCCTCTTCCTGTTCGGGAAACTCGGAATGCACGATGCCGCGGCCCGCCGTCATCCATTGCAGGCCGCCGCCCTCGATGACACCGGAGTGGCCCTTGTTGTCCCCATGTCTCATGCGGCCGTCCAGCATGACTGTAACTGTCTCGAAGCCGCGGTGTGGATGTTCTGGAAAGCCGGCCATGTAGTCGGAAGCTTCATCCGACCGGAACTGATCGAGCATCAGGAAAGGGTCGAGCTCCATCAGGCCGGAATGACCGAGCATGCGTGTGAGCTTGACGCCGGCACCGTCCGAAGTCGGCAGGCCGCGCGAAATGCGGGTGATCGGGCGGACGCGGGGCCGGGTTTCGGTCGCCTGGGACATGATATCCTCTGGTTCTGCTTGCCCTACAAGATAGGGGCGCGCCGGCGGAAGGGCAGCGTTCGCCTCTGGAAAGTCGGTGTTTCCGCTCTGGACAGAATCAAGCCCAAGGTCGACCGTCCCAGCTTGAGGTCGTTGCGCGACCAGGTTCATGGAGACTTTGATGCATTTGCCACCACACCGCCGCGTTGGCCGCTCTGTCCTGGCTGGCGCCGGCCTTGTTGCCTTGTCGGCGTGCAGTCCGCAGACGCCTGAAGCCGACTTGTTCGACCGACTGTCCGAGCATTGCGGCCGGGCCTACCAAGGCCGGGTCGTGTCTGACGATCCCCAAGATGCGGACTGGCGCAGCGAAACCCTGGTCATGCATGTGCGCAGCTGTACCGACGAGGTGATCCGGATCCCCTTGCATGTTGGTGACGACCGTTCCCGAACCTGGGTGATCGAGCGTGTCGGGGCAGGTCTGCGCCTCAAGCATGACCATCGCCATGAAGACGGTAGTGAGGATGCGGTCACCCAGTATGGCGGCGATACGGTGGAGGCGCCCAGTGAGATCCGCGCTGAATTTCCCGCCGACCAATTCTCCCGTGACCTGTTCGTACGCGAGGGGCTCGACGTGTCGGTCGACAATGTGTGGTCGCTGACCTTGGACGAGGGCACATTTACCTATGGGCTGGAGCGCCCGGGACGCGATTTCAGAGCCCAATTCGACCTTGAAAACCCGGTTGATGCCCCGCCACCGCCGTGGGGCGCGTCCGACTAGCCCCCAGGAGACGCTGCTGTAGCGCCGGCCGCAGGGCCCGGCTCAATCGGCGACCGCGCGAATGGCTTCCGTTAGCTCACGTTCGGTGAAGGGTTTGGGGAGGCGGGGGGCGTCGAGCTTGTAGCCATCTGGCAGATCGGCGTAGCCGGATGCCAAGATGACCTTGAGATCAGCGCTTCGACTAAGCGCTTCCTCGATCAGCTCTGCGCCATTCATCTGAGGCATCGCGAAGTCCGTGATCATCAGGTCGACGGAGTGCCGGGATAAGATATCGAGGGCTTCCTTGCCGCTGTAGGCCTCCAGCACCTCGTGTCCCATCTCGGCCAACATGGTCGTCGTGTTGAGGAGGATGATGGCATCATCGTCCACCACCAGGATTCGGCACGGACGGTTGGCTGCTGTCGAGGCGCCGGGTTTGGTTTCAGTTTCCGAAACCGCGCTATTCGCGATGGGTAGCCAGATTTCTGCGGTGGTTCCTCTTCCGATCTCGCTGTCGAGTATCAATCGGCCGCCACACTGCTCGACCATGCCGCGCACCATGGACAAGCCCAGCCCGGTTCCCTTGCCTATGCCTTTCGTCGTGAAGAACGGTTCGGTTGCTCGCGCGAGAGTCTCGGCATCCATCCCTTCGCCCTGGTCTTCGATAGTCACCCGGACAAACCGGGTATCGCAGTCCGGCGCATCATCGACGGCATTGGCATGGAGCGTAATGTCGCCCCCGTCCGGCATGGCGTCTCGGGCGTTGACCACGAGATTCATGATGGCCAGCTCGAGCTGAGACCGATCGCCGAGGACAGGGCTGAGGCTGTCTGGAAGATTGGTGTTGATCGTGATGCCGGGGCCGATCGTGCGTTGCAGCAGCTCGGCTGTATCCTTGAGAGAGCCGATGATGTCCATCGGCTCAAGGTTCAGTTCCTGTTTGCGGGCGAAGGCCAGCATGCGCTGGGTAAGCGTTGCGCCCCGTTCCGCAGCCTTCACCGCATTGCTGATGAAGCGTTCCGCGTCCTGTCCAGCCCTCAGCCGGCGCTGAGCGATACCCAGACTGCCGAGAATGGCTGAAAGGATGTTATTGAAATCGTGAGCGACGCCGCCGGTCAGCTTGCCGATGGCTTCCATCTTCTGAGCCTGAAAAAACTGCTCCTGTGACTGTTCCAGAGCCTCTTGTGCCCTTCTGCGCTCAGTGAGGTCGCGGGTGATCTTGGTATAACCAAGCAGTTGGCCGTCGTCGTTGTGTATCGGGTCGATGACGACGTGTGCCCAGAAGCGTTCTCCGTCCTTTCGCAGCCTCCAACCCTCTGCTTCGAAACGGCCCTCAGATGCCGCCGTGGCCAGAGCTTTCTGCGGCACCCCGGCGGCCCGGTCGGCAGGTGGGTAGAAGCGGGAGAAGTGCTGGCCGAGTATCTCGTTTTCGGAATAGCCCTTGAATCGTTCCGCGCCCGCGTTCCAGCTCGAGACCCGGCCGTCCGGGTCCAGCATGTAGATTGCGTAGTCCGTTACTCCTTGAACCAGGAGCCGGAAGCGCTCTTCGCTCTTGCGCAGGGCTTCTTCGGTCTGGCGTTGGACAGACATGTCACGAGTGATCTTGGCGAACCCGATATGCTCCCCGGTTTCATCAAGGATCGGTTCGACGACGACACTGGCCCAGAATCTTGAGCCGTCCTTGCGTATACGCCAGCCTTCGGCTTCGAAGAGGCCGGTCTGAAATGCCGTATGGAGCACCTGTGCGGGGACCCCGCCCTCACGGTCCTCGACAGTGTAGAAACGCGAGAAGTGCTCGCCGATGATTTCATCTGGCGTGTAGCCTTTCAGACGCTCCGCCCCGGCATTCCAGCTGGTGATGAAACCCTCGGGGTCGAGCATATAGATGGCGTAGTCCGTCACGCTCTGGATCAGCAGGTCGGCGCGATGACGGGAAAGCTGCTGTGGTGGCTGTCCCTGACTCGCTTCAGTGCTCTGCGTGTCCATCATCAGATGGCATTCCTTCGGCACCATTCAGGCGGTGTCGTCAATTCCGACTCCCGAGACATCATTCGGCAGTCTAAGTCTTTTCCTGAGCTGATCCAAGGTGGGCCGCCGCTCGAAACCTAAGGCTGGATTCTGACACTTCCGCGGCGGCCCCGCCAATCGCTCGGCCGCTTGAAACGAGCGGCGCCTACCCTCGGCACTCTCCCGCATAGGCGACGCTGGCTCGTTGTGCTGCAGCCTCGCAGGCATTGCCATATGTGCGGCCGTCGCAGCCGCACACTGGGTCATATACCTGAACGCAGGCTTCCGGTGGACGTTCGCAGGTGCCGGTCTGGTCGGCAGCACCACACTGAGCATACGCCGGATAGGCGCAGTAGGTTGCCGGATCGGTACAGATCGCCCCCATCAGGCCGCCACACATGGCGCCTTCACCGCCGCCCGGAGGTTGGTCGGGCGGATAGGTCGGTGGCGGTGTGTGAGCCGCGCAGGCTGACAGGAAGGCTACAAGGACAAGGCTAGGCAAGACACGTATCGGCATGGTGTGGCTCCTGCTTGGCTGGCAGACTGCCGGGACGCTATCACACTCCTACGCCGCCGCCAGCTGGAATTGGACCGATCATGACGCTTCGTCTCGCCTTCATGGGTACGCCCGACTTTGCCGCCCGGTCTCTGGCCGAGATCGCAGCGGCCGGCCATGACATTGTCCGTGTGTACACCCAGCCGCCGCGTCGCCGCGGTCGGGGCCAGGCAGAGCGCAAGACCCCGGTGCACCAACTGGCGGAGGTGCTCGGCATTCCGGTCTCGACACCGGTGAGTTTCCGCGACCCGGAGGTGATTGAGGAGTTCGCCGGCCTGGATCTCGACCTGGCCGCGGTGGTCGCGTATGGCCAGATCCTGCCCCAAGCGGCACTGGACGCACCACGCATGGGCTGTCTCAACCTGCACGCTTCCCTATTGCCGCGATGGCGCGGGGCGGCCCCTATTCAGCGTGCGATCATGGCGGGCGACAGCGAGACCGGGGTGCAGATACAGCAGATGGAGGCCGGGCTGGATACCGGGCCGATCCTGCTGTCAGAGAATGTCGCCATCCGAGAAACCGATACGGCAGCCAGCCTGCACGACCGGCTGATGGATGCCGGTGCCCTGATGTGGCCGCGGGCCCTGGCAGCACTGGAGCGCGGTTCTCTGGAAGCTGTGCCGCAGTCGCAAGACGGGGTTACCTATGCCCGCAAGATCAGCTCGGAAGAGGCGCGAATTGACTGGGCCCGACCTGCATCGGAACTGGCCGCTCACGTGCGGGGCCTGTCGCCTTTTCCCGGTGCGTGGTTCGAGTGGGTCGGCGACAAGGGCAGGGTCCGCGTGAAAGTATTGATGGCCGAAGCCGAGGCTGGGGCAGGCGAGCCCGGAGTCGTGCTGGATGACGCGCTGCTCGTCGCGACAGGCGAGGGCGCCTTGCGCCTGAAACGTCTGCAACGCGAAGGAAAAGGAGCCATGGAGGCAACCGATTTCCTGCGCGGCACCTCCATTCCCGCAGGTGCGGAGCTGGACTGATGCCGCGGTACAAGCTCACCCTGGAATACGACGGTACGCCTTATGCCGGTTGGCAGAGGCAGGACAATGCGCCCTCCGTGCAGGCGGCTCTGGAGCGCGCCGCTGAGCGTCTCGACCAGGCTCCGGTCCTGGTTTATGGCGCCGGCCGCACGGATAGTGGCGTGCACGCGCTGGGGCAGGTCGCCCATATCGACCTGGTCAAGGACCTCGCCGACGACAAGGTGCGCGACGCGCTCAATTATCACCTCAAGCCGGATCCGGTGGCGGTTCTTGAGGCAAGCCGCGTCAGCGACGCGTTTCATGCCCGCTTCTCCGCCACACAGCGCCATTACCTGTACCGTATGATCGATCGACGGGCACCGCTGACGCTGGATCGCGGGCAGGTCTGGCGCGTGACGCGGCGCCTCGATGCCGAGGCCATGCACCATGCCGCGCAGCACTTGGTTGGCAGCCATGATTTCACGACCTTCCGCGATGCCCAGTGCCAGGCGGAAAGTCCGGTCAAGACGCTCGATGCGATTGCCGTGGCGCGCTATGGCGAGGAGGTCCAGCTGACCTGCTCGGCGCGCTCATTCCTGCACAGACAGGTGCGATCCATGGTTGGTTCCCTGGTGGAAGTCGGTGTTGGCAAATGGTCGGTCCGGGATTTCGGCGCTGCCCTGAAGGCCGCAGACCGCAGTCGCTGCGGCCCTGTGGCGCCGCCGGACGGGCTCTACCTGACCGCTGTCGATTATCCCGTGGACGCGGTCTAGGTCGGAATTGCTCCCGGTGACTGCGCGCTGGTCATGGCGAGGAAAACGGCGGTCGAGACGATATGGCCGACCAGGATCGGCACGGCTGCAACCAGGGCTGAAGTGATTGTCGGCAAGCCGAGTGCGCCATAGGCGATCCGCCAGTGCACAAGAATGCGGACGTAGATGTAGAGCCATGAGAAGAGCGCCAGCAGCTCTATACTGAGCAGGCCGGCCACGAACAGTGCGGCCATGCAGGCCTGCAAGCCGTAGAGCCACAATACGCTCCAGTTGTGGATGATGATCCAAGGCACGATGCGGTGCTTGGCGCCGGCCATCCTGGCGGCCACGGCGGCGGCAATAGGGAAAGCCAGCCAAGACAGAACGTACTGCGTTGCCAGGAACGACATTGGCACCGGGTATCCGGCCCGCGTTGCACCGGCCTGGGCCAGAGCAAGTAGCGGAACCGCAAGCCCGGCGGCAGCAAATGATCGCCAGAAGCCGCCGACAGAGATGTTGAAGCAGTTTTCCCAGCCGGACCGGAAGGTCAGCAGGCGCCAGCTACCGATCAGCCCCCGGGCGGCTTCGTTGGCCAGCTTGGTCATGCGGGTGGGTCGCTGAAGTACTGGTCAAGAATACGAGTATAGATCCGGGTCAACGTCTCGATATCGCTGATTGCAACTCTTTCATCAATCTGGTGCATGGTGGCTCCGACAAGCCCGAATTCGGCAACCGGCCCATAGGCCTGAATAAAGCGTGCATCGGACGTACCGCCACCGGTGGTCAGAGCCGGGCGGCGGCCGGTCTCTGCCTCGACACAATCCTGGAGCAGCGAGGTAAATTCACCGGCCGGTGTGAGGAAGGCCTCGCCGGACACCTTGATGTCGGTCTCGACCCGGCCGTCAAAGTGCAGGCCGACGGCGGCGCTCAGATCCTCGATCCAGCGCGTCAGGTCGGCACCGGTATGATTGATATTGAAGCGGATATTGAAGCGGGCACGGGCCTCCGCGGGAATTACATTGGTGGTCGGATTGCCGACGTCGACGGTGACAACCTCCAGGTTGGACGGTTGGAAATGCGGGGCGCCGTCGTCCAGCTTGCGGGCCAGCAGCCGGGATAGCAGATCGAGCAGAGGCGGGATCGGGTTTTCAGCCCGTTCGGGGTAGGCGACATGTCCTTGGCGGCCAACCACGCGTATTTCGCAATTGAGACTACCGCGGCGCCCGGACTTGATGGTGTCGCCGAGCTGGTTGGGGTTGGTCGGCTCACCGACCAGGCAATGGTCGAACCTTTCACCTTCCTCGGCCAGGGCGGCAAGTACACGCTTGGTCCCGTTGATGCCCGGGCCTTCCTCGTCGCCGGTAATCAGGAAGGCGATTGAGCCGTTATTGTCGCCATCTTGGTCCAGATGGCGACTGACCGCGGCCACCATGGCGGCGATGGCGCCTTTCATGTCGGACGCACCGCGGCCCCACAGCATCCCGTCCGCCTCGGTGGCATCGAAAGGCGCGTGCTGCCAGTCTGCCTCGGGACCGGGCGGGACGACATCGGTGTGACCGGCAAACATGAAGCAGGGCGATCCCGTGCCCCGGCGGGCGTAAAGATTGTCGACTTCTTCGAAAGGCATTCGCCGGCACTCGAACCCCAGCCCTTCTAGCGCCGACTGCAGACGGTCAAGGGCCCCGGCTTCGGCCGGCGTTATCGATGGCTTGCGGATCAGGTCGCGGGCTAGGGGAAGCGGGTCGGAGAGGTCTGTAAATGTCGCCATATGCGCAACATAATGGCTTCGCGCAAGCACGCCAGAACAAGGATGCAGTCATGCGAAAATTCGTCGTCAGTGAAGTCGAGGAAGTCCGGGGCACGGCCTATCCGCCACCCTATGATGCGCCGTGTAGGAAGCGGGGCGCGCGCAAGTTGGCGGATGCGGCGGGGCTTAGCCAGTTCGGGGCGAACCTGGTGCGCCTGCCACCGGGCGTGTGGACGGGGCAGCGCCACTGGCACAGTCACGAGGACGAGCTGGTCTTGGTGTTGGAAGGCGAGGCGGTGCTGGTCACCGACGCCGGTGAGGAAATGGTGAGGACCGGCGAGGCGGTTGGATTTCGCGCTGGCGAGCCGGACGCCCACCATTTCATCAACCGGTCGGAGCGGGACTGCGTGCTATTGGCGATCGGTACACGCGATGATGCCGATGCGTGCAGCTATCCGGATATCGACATGCACGCACACCCGGGCCGTTACACCGGATCGGACTGCTTCCGGCGCAAGGATGGGTCGGGTTTGGTTGCATCAGGCGGTCGGGACGCGCAGGGCGGGTGACAACATCCTCTGCGTCGGCCTATGCTCGGCTCTGTAAGATCAAATGGGGGGTACGGATATGGGACGTTTGGTTTTGGCCGTGGTGGCTGCCATTTGCTTGCCGGCAGCAGCCCTGGCCGAGGTTCGGGTCAGAGAGATTTCCAGTCCGGCTGTATGGGTCGATGCCCTATTCGATAGGATTGCCGACAACCCAATGGAAACTATGGTAGAAATTAATATCGGCCTAGGCACAACGGAGTACCAGGCGCGCTCCGCTATTGCTGGTTTCGAGAGCTTCCTCACCGATGGCCAGATGCAGGACTATCACCCCATATCTTATGAGGCGCACGGCGAAGGCGTCCGGCATTTTCTCGCGGCCAGCTACTGGTCCAGCGGCGTCCCGTTGTACTTCAGCTTCGTTTTCCTGAAGACGGGCGAAACCTGGATCCTGGCAGAGTGGCGGGCCAATACGCGATTGGCAAACCTTAGCCCCCTGCCGGGGAAGACCGAACTATTGCCGCTGCCGTAGCGGTCGGCAATCAGCTCTTGCGGCCGTGGGTCTCGCGATAGCGTTCCATCGAGACGGAAATCTTGAAGGTCTCGCGGTATTTGGGCGAGCCGACCGGGCGCGGCGGGTGCTGGGCGGTCAGGGCCAGGATGCGCTCCAGCGTGTCGTGGGCGGCACCGGACTGACCCGCGCCTATGTAGGCGTGCAGTTCGACCAGTGCGTCGGACAGCGGGTCCGAGCCGCGGATGATGAAATAGGGCTCTTCAGCGTCGAGACGCTTGAGGACATCGAATTCCGACGGGTTGCGGGCCGAGCCATAGGGGGCTGCCGGATCAATGTCGGCTGTATCGGTCTTGCTATTGTCATCGGTCATGGTGTGCCCCTGTGCCATCAAGGGACGCATCCCATCAGATTCGGTGGAACGACGGTAGCCACACGCCCGTTCGCTCCACAGTCAAAGGCCGGCAAGGCGAGATGGTGCCAGCGCGAAGGAGCGGCTAGAACGCGGTATGACCGACAGCGCGACCAAGAACATAGCCATTATCGGGGCCGGCCCAGCCGGCCTGATTGCCGCGGAATACCTGTCCGGTCAGGGCCATGGGGTCGAGGTGTTCGAGCGCATGCCGACCCCCGGTCGCAAGTTCCTGATGGCCGGGCGCGGCGGGCTCAATCTGACGCACGCCGAAGCGCGCGAGGACTTCATCACGCGCTATCGCGAGGCGGCCGACTGGCTGACACCCATGATCGAAGCCTTCCCGCCGGACGCCCTGCGCGCCTGGGCCGACGAGCTCGGTCAGGACACATTTGTCGGGTCGAGCGGCCGGGTTTTTCCGCGCGCCATGAAGGCATCGCCTCTGCTGCGTGCCTGGCGGTCCAGGCTGGAAGCGCGCGGCGTGCGCCTGCACCTGCGCCACCACTGGGCCGGCTGGCCCCGGCCGGGTGTTCTGCGCTTCGATACGCTGGACGGTTTGATCGAGCAGGAGTTTGAGGCGGTCCTGCTGGCGCTGGGCGGGGCCAGCTGGCCGAGACTGGGGTCTGATGGCGGCTGGGCCACGCGCCTGCGCGAGCGCGATGTCGCCGTGCGTCCGTTCGAGGCGTCCAATACCGGCATCGAGATTGCCTGGACGAAGCATGTGAAGAGCTTGGCCGGGACGCCGCTAAAGACTGTCGCCCTGCGCTTCCGCGAGGAAGTGGTTATGGGGGATCTGATGCTGACCGAATACGGCATGGAGGGCGGTCCGGTCTATGCGCTTTCGGCGCCCGTGCGCGAGGCGCTGGCCACCGGCCCGGTCCCGCTCCAGCTTGACCTGAAGCCGCACGTGTCGACGGAGGGCGTAACGTATACACTGGAGAAAGCGGGCGAAGGGGCGTCGACGGCCAACCTGCTGCGCAAGGCGGGGCTGGGGCCCGCTGCGGTCAACGTGCTGCGGGATTGTGTCCCGGCGGTGCCGCGGGGCCCCGAAGTGCTGGCCAGCTTGATCAAGTCCGTTCCATTGGAAGTGACGGGCCAGCGTGGCCTTGATCGTGCCATATCGTCAGCCGGCGGCGTCGCCCGCGACGCCGTCGATGACGGGCTGATGCTCAAGGCATTGCCAGGGGTGTTCGTGGCCGGCGAGATGCTGGACTGGGATGCGCCGACGGGAGGCTATCTGCTCCAGGCGAGCTTCGCCTCAGGCATGTGGGCCGCTCACGGCTTGCAAGCCTGGCTGGCCAAGGGGGAAAACTAGCGCAGCAATTCGTTGATCGCGGTCTTGGCCCGAGTCTGGGCGTCGACGCGCTTCACGATGACGGCACAGGCCAGCGATGGTCCGCCCTTCGGGTCGGGCAGGCTGCCCGGAACGACGACCGAATAGGCTGGCACTTCGCCACGAGTGATCTCGCCGGTGGCCCGATCGACGATCTTGGTCGATTGGCCGAGAAAAACCCCCATCGAAAGAACCGCCCCTTGGCGCACGATGACGCCTTCGGCAACTTCCGAACGGGCACCGATGAAGACATCGTCCTCGATGATCACCGGATTGGCCTGCAGCGGCTCGAGTACGCCGCCAATGCCGACACCACCGGAGATGTGGACGTTCTTGCCGATCTGGGCGCACGAACCGACGGTAGCCCAAGTATCGATCATGGCCCCTTCGTCGACATAGGCCCCGATGTTGACATAGCTGGGCATGAGTACGGTGCCGGGGGCGATGTAGGCGCCGCGACGTACGGCGCAGGGCGGCACGGCACGGAATCCGGCCGTCTTGAACTCGGTCTCGCCCCAGCCTTCGAACTTGGAAGGCACCTTGTCCCACCACTGTGCTCCGGCCACACCGCCATCAATTGTGGTCATGGGATTGAGGCGGAAGCCGAGCAGGACGGCTTTCTTGAGCCACTGATTGACCTGCCATTCACCGCTGTCGGTCGGCTCCGCGACACGGCCTTCGCCGCTGTCGAGCATGGCGATTGCGGTATCAACCGCCTCGCGAATATCGCCTCCTGTTTCGGCATTGATGTCGCCGCGGTTGTCCCAAGCCGTGTCGATGATGGATTGCAGGCGCTCGATCATGGCGTGTCGTCCTTGTGGCTGGAGGTCCGGATCGAACCGAGGAAGGTAGGCAGGCAGTCCACCGCGTAGTGGACGTGGTCGGGATGGCTGCCGGGCGCGGCGCTTTCCTCGTTGCGCGGGCCTTCCTTGGCCCGGACGAGCACAGTGGTATAGCCCAGCTCGTGCGCGGTTTTCAGGTTTCGCTCGGAATCCTCGAAGAAGCTGGTCTGTGCAGCAGGAATGGCGAAGCGGGCATTGAAACGGTCGAAGCCGGCCCGGTTGGGCTTGGGCACGAAGCCGGCAGCCTCGACGTCGAAAACGTCGCTGAACAAATGCGTCATGCCCAGCCGGTCGAGAATCCGTTCAGCGTGCCGCAGCGAGCCGTTGGTGTAGACGAGTCGAGTGCCCGGCAGGGCTGAAATCTGCTTTACCAATTGCGGATCGGGGACAATGACGCCGGTATCGATGTCGTGCACGAAATCGAGGAATTCGCGGTGATTGATCTCGTGATTGGCCATCAGCCCGTTGAGGGTGGTGCCGTACTGACGCCAATAGGACTTCTGTAGCGTGCGTGCTTCGCCCAGCTCCAGGCCGGTCAGTCGCGCCACATACTCGGTCATCTTTGCTTCGACCTGGCTCATTACCGGCGCATCTGACGGGTAGAGCGTGTTGTCGAGATCGAACACCCAGTGCGAGACATGGCTGAGATCAGGGCGGGCAGTGGCCATTCTAGGGGCTCCGGAAATCTGATTCCTGCAGGGCCAGCCGCACGCCGCCATCCTGCGGTTCGGGGATGCGTCGGAAGGGGGCTTCGACATAGCCACGAGCGACGCAATCCGTGCGTTCCTCGGCCACAAAGCGGGCCGGGCCGACGCAGAAGCTCTCGTCACCCCCGAGCAGAATACCGCGGCCGGATCGCGTTATGCGTTCGGCGTAGAAGAAGACATTGTCGCTCTCCAGCCGGGTCGCAAGCAGCCGGGCGCATTCGCCGGCATGCAGGCGCCACCAGCCGCGCGACTGCCAGACCCCGCCGATATTGTGCCCAACCGTCGTGGCGATGTCGCCATCAGCCTCATTGCACAGCGTTAGCCCGCTCTGGGCGTTGCGGGCCAGAGCGCGGGACTCGATCGCGTCGATCAATTCCGGCGTAGCCGGTCGGGATGAGCGGCCGATGTCCGACAGGAAGGTCGAAATGGCGCGGCGGGTGCCTCGGCCTTCAATGCCGTCAATATTGACGATGCCGTAGCCGGTCGCCTGGAGCAGGCGCTGAATTGCGGCCGATCCCGCCCTGTCGCCGTAATCGGCCGGCTCGACCAGCACGGTGCGATCGCGCTCGTCGCCTTCGCGGGTGAAGAATTCGCGTGAGGCCATGCCTAGCTGTGCGCATCGCGTATTGGCAACGACCTCGAAATCGGCGTTGTCGACACAGAGCGGGACCGTGCCGCGCCACTCGCGCACGCCGCCGGGATAGGCCTCGGAGGACTGGGCATAGAAGTAGAGGGGCGCATTGCCCGCGAGGTCGGCCTCTTCCGCGATCGCGGCGCACTCGCCGGGACGCACACGCGTCCAGCCTTCAATGGCGACGCCGCCCTCGACCGGCCAGCCGGCGGCGACCTCGACGACATAGCTGGTCTCGTTGCAGATGTCGGCCGCGTGTGCTTGGCCACTGCCAAGAGTTAAAACAGCGACCAGGCCGGCGAGCAGGCTCATCAGGCGATGGATCAAGCGTTCAGTCCTCCCTGCTCCACCAGGGCCGCGATCTCCGCCCGCAGGTCGGAGATGCCATCGGTCTTGGACGAAGACGTGGCGACCACGCGCGGGAAGGCGGCCGGCCGGCGGATGATGGCGGCGAGCGTTTCATCTGTTACGCGCTTCACGGCGGGCGGCTTGATCTTGTCGGACTTAGTCAGCACGATCTGGTAGCTCACGGCGGCTTCATCGAACACGTCCATGATCTTCTCGTCGACCGGCTTGAGGCCGTGCCGACTGTCGATCAGGAGGTAGACGCGTTTGAGGTTGGCGCGCCCCTGCAGGAAGCTGCGGGTCAATCGTGTCCATTTCTCGACCACCGGCTTGGGGGCTTTGGCAAAGCCGTAACCAGGCAGGTCGACAATGCGCAGGTCGGTACCCTCGACATTGAAGAAGTTAAGCTCGCGGGTACGCCCGGGTTCGCCCGAGGCGCGGGCCAAGCCATTATGGCCGGTCAGCGCGTTTATCAGCGAGGACTTGCCGACATTGGAGCGGCCCGCAAAGGCCACTTCCAGCCGGTCCGGCGGCGGCAGATGGTCAAGATCCACTGCGCCCATGAGGAAGGTGCAGGGACGTGAGAACAGCCTCCGCCCGGCACCTTCGTCCAGATCGTCGCTCGCGCTCAGCTTTCGTCTCCTGCCGGTTTGCCGCGCAACCGGGCAATCAGCTTGTCAAGCTGGGTCTCGTTCCCATGCCGACGCATGATGATGTATTGCTGCACGACCGAGAGGAAGTTGTTCCACGCCCAGTAGATCACCAGACCGACCGCGAACTGGGCCAGGAAGACGGTGAAGATGATCGGCAGCATCGACATGATGCGTGCCTGCATCGGGTCACCGGGCGGCGGATTCAGAGCCTGCTGGGCCGACATGGTGATGCCCATGAAGATCGGCCACAGACCGATGGCGAGCACGCCGCCAAGAATCGGCCAGCTCGAGGGGTCGTAGGGTAGCAGGCCGAACAGGTTCCACATGTTGGTCGGATCCGGTGCGGACAGGTCGTTGATCCAGCCCGGGAAGGACGCGTGGCGCATCTCGATGGCGTTGAACAGGGTCTGGTAGAGCGCGAAGAAGATCGGGATCTGCGGCAGGATCGGCAGGCAGCCGGCCAGCGGATTGATCTTTTCCTTCTTGTACAGCTCCATCATCGCCTGTTGCTGTTTCTGCTGGTCGGCGCCGTAACGTTCCTTGATCTCGGCCATTTTCGGCTGCACCGCCTTCATTTTCGCCATCGAGGCGTACGCACGGTTGGCGAGCGGGAACATGACCAGCTTGATGATCAGGGTGAGCAGCAGGATGGCGGCACCGAAATGACCGGTGAAGCCTTCCAGCACGTGCAGCAGCCACACGAAGGGGCGGGTCAGGAACCACAGCCAGCCCCAGTTGATCGCCATGTCGAAGCGCTCGACGCCATAGGTGTCCTCGACTGCGTCGAGCACGTCGAGTTCCTTGGCGCCGGCGAAGACGTGTGAGGTCGAGGTCATGCTCTGGCCGGCCGGTAGCGCGCGAGCGAGACCGGCATAGCTGGCCTCATAGGCGTCGACAGCACCGCGCTCGATGGTGCGGAAGCGGGCGGTGTAGGGCGTTGACTGGTCGGGGATCGCGGCCGCCATCCAGTAGCGCTGAGTGATGCCGACCCAGCCGCCGGTACCGGATACTTCGGTTTGGCCGTCACCGTCTTCCAGCTTGTTGAAGCTGGAGCGGGTCATGGCGCCGTCGACGACCGCGATGGCCCCCTCGAATACCGCCATGTTCTTGATCAGATTGGCCGGCATGCCTTCGCGGCGGACCAGGCCATAGCGCTGCAGATCGACTGACTGGCCAGAATTATTGGTCACCGTGTCGGTGAGCGTGAACATGTAGTCGTCATCGACTGTGATGGTGCGTTCGAAGCGCAGGCCGGACCCGGTCTCATAAGCCAGCACGACAGGGCTGTCCGGGGTCAGCCGGTCGCCGGACACGAGTTCCCACTCGGACATGCCGTTGGGCAGGTCGGTAAACCCGGGCGTCGCCGACTGCCAGCTGTCACGGGCATAGAAAACATGTTCGCCACCGAGCGGATTCAGCACGGCGACCGGAAGGTCGGTGTCGACGCTTGCGGTGTGCCGGCGCAGGCGGATGTCGTCGAAGCGGGCGCCGGTAAGCGACAGCGAACCGATGACGGCGGGGCCCTCGATGGCTACACGCTCGACGTCGGCCAAGGCTTCGCCGCGGGTCCGCGCGGTCGGCTGGGCGGTTTCGATAGTGGACGGCGGAAGGCCTGGGTCGGCCAATTCGCGAGCCGCCTCAATGGCGGCGTCTTCGGCCTGTTCGCGGCGCTGTTGGGCGGGTTCGAGCACCAGGTACTGGTAGCCCAGCATGATCGCCAGGATCAGTCCCAGCGCGATGAAGAGGTTGCGTTGCTCACCCATGAAAACTCGGCCTCTCAGGCTTTAGTGTCGCGCCGATCGGCCGACCTTGATGCGGCCAAATCTTTCAATGCGCCCTCGACATCCCCCAGCAGACGCTGCCAATCCCGTGCGGGCGTGACGGCGCGTGCGATGAATACATAGTCAAAGCCGGGCTGGCCGTGGAGGGGGAGTAGCAGCCGGGCGGCCTCGCGCAAACGGCGTTTGCTGCGATTGCGGACAACCGCGCCCCCGATTTTGCGCGTGGCGGTAAAGCCCGCCCCAATATGCGAAGAGCCGTCTCGCGGGCGTGCCTGGACGACAACACCCGATCGGACGGCTTTTCGGCCTTTTGCGGCGTTTAGAAACTCGCGCCGGTTTTTCAGCCGCTTGAGGGCTGGCGGCGGCGCAGGCATGGTCCTTAAGCGGACAGACGCTTGCGACCCTTGGCCCGGCGACGTGCCAGAACCTGACGGCCGGCTTTGGTCGCCATGCGCGCACGGAAGCCGTGCCGACGCTTGCGGACGAGCTTTGATGGTTGGAATGTGCGTTTCACGGTCGCGCTCCATCGGCGTTCAATTCGAGAGCGGCGGCTAATACGCAAGGGATGGCGGCCCGTCAAGGGCAGCTGCCACCAATTGCACACCCACGCGAGACGTGATGTCAGTCGGGCAGGCCGGTCGGGACAGGCGTGGCGAGAGCACCAGGAGGTGATGCTAAAATAATGGATGGACCTGAAGAACGATCCCGCCCGCTGCTCCGTCTGGCAGTGCTCGCCGCTTTTATCCTTACCGGTATTGTAGCCGTCTATCTCGGTGGGCAGGGCAGCGCGCTGGCCGGAGGCGTGGAGGCGGCCGGTGAGGCGGCCGCGACCTGGGTGGCGGCTCACCCGGTCCTGGCAGCGCTCGGATATGCGCTGGTCTACATGGTTCTCGTGTCAGTGACATTGCCGGGAGCCTTCTGGTTCACACTCGGCGGCGGGTTTCTGCTTGGCTTCTACTGGGCCGTGCCGGTGTCGCTGATCGGGCTGACCGGTGGTGCCGTGCTCAGCCTGCTGATGTTGCGTTTTCTGGTGGGTGAAACCCGCCAGGCGCGGCTGCGCCAGCGCGTCGAGCGCTTCGCGGCTGGCTTTCGCAAGAACGATCTGAGCTATCTGATAGTGTTGCGGCTGGTGCCGCTGCCCTTCTTCCTGGTCAACTTGGCGGCGGCACTGCTCGGCGCCAGCCTCGTCCGCTTCGTGGTGGCGACCATGATCGGGTCGATCCCTTCCACCATCGTCTATTCCGGGCTGGGCAGTGGTCTGGCCGTCCTGCTCGAGGAGGGGCGAGGACCCGGCTGGCGGGACTTTACCCACCCGGTCTTCTTGGTCACGGCCCTGATGGTGCTGTTTATAGCGCTGGCACCGGTCTGGCTGCGCCGTCGACGGGGGCAGGCGGAGGTCGTCGCCTTGTCGGAGAATCCGCACTAGGGTATTGGCCGTGAGGCCATGACCCCAGAGTCTGATTCCGTTCCCGGCGAGCCGACGCCACGCCGCCAGCGCCGTCGCCCGGGTCTGATCGGCCAGATTCTTGACAGCCTGCCGGGTCAATTGCTGATGGTCACGGTCGGGCTGATCGCGCTGGGTCTGGTCCTGGTCTATTTCCCCGCCACCGCCAGTTTTCGCGTGCAGTGGATGACAGAACGGACCGAGGCGGCGCACCTGGCGGCGCTGGCGGCCGATGTGGCGCCGGGCGGGGCCCTGGGCGAGGCCGAGGTTCGAGCGCTTCTGATGGGCGCTGACGCGGTCGCTGTGTCGCGTGTGCGAGACGGCATGAACGAGCTCATCCTGTACAGTGGTCCGATCGGCGATGGTTTGGTGGAGAGTGACCTGCGCTCGACCAGCTGGGCCGGCCACGTGCGGGACACGATCGACACCTTGACCGCGCCACGCGGCCGCCTCCTGCGAATCCGAGCCGTGCCGGCCGGCTACCCGGACGAGCTGATCGACGTGATCGTGCGAGAAGCGCCGCTGAAGGTGGCGTTGCAGGACTTTTCCGGTCGTCTGCTGGCCTATGCCGGACTGGCCGCCCTGCTGGTAGGGGCAGCGGTTTACTGCGCGCTGTTCTACCTCTTCGTGCGGCCGATGCGACGACTGGCGGCGGCGATGACGCGGTTTCGCGAGGCGCCGGAGGACGAGGCCAACATCATCCGTCCGTGCGGTTTGAGAAACGAAATCGGCCAGGCCGAAGAGGAGCTGGCGTTGATGCAGGCTGGCTTGCGCCAGGCGCTGCACCAGCGGGAGCGCCTGGCCGCCTTGGGGTCGGCGGTGGCCAAGATCAATCATGACCTTCGCAATGTGCTCGCAAGCGCGCAGCTGGTTTCCGACCGTCTGGCCGAAGACGAGGACGAGCGCGTCCGCACCATGGGGCAGCGTCTGGTGAGGGCGGTCAGTCGCGGCATTCGGTTATGCCAGGCAACGCTCGAATTCGGTCGGGCCGAGGACAGTCGACCGGTGCGCCAGGCTGTCATCATCGCGGACCTGCTCGAGGATGTGGCGGGCGACGCGGCAGTGGCCGAGGCCGGGATCGCCTGGGACAACCAGGTCGACACCGCCCTTGAGTTGGACGTCGACCCCGATCATACGCACCGGCTCTTCCTCAATCTGTGCCGCAATGCCGTGCAGGCGATGCAGGGATCTGACGGACCCCGCACCCTGCTGGTGCACGCGCGCAGCGAGGACGGCTTTGCCGTGCTGGAGGTGTGCGATACCGGCCCGGGTTTGCCTGCCAAGGCGCGGGACAATCTGTTCAAGGCGTTTGCCGCATCGACCCGGCGGGGCGGCGCGGGCCTTGGCCTGTCCATTGCCCGCGAGATCGCGCGTAGCCATGGCGGGGACGTTTGCCTCGTGAAGTCCGGACCGGACGGGACCGTGTTCGAGGTCAAATTGCCGTTGCGTCAGGCCGTGGCCTGACCGGCGTGATCAGACCCGCTCGCTGACGCCAATGGCGACCCGGCACCCGGCTTCAATGAGGCCGGTCAGGAGGCGGTGGCCGGGGGTTTCGGTGCTGCCTTCCTCGATCGCGGTATCACGGTGCGCGATTTCTTCTTCACGAAAGAGCGTGAACAGGTCGGCCAGCTCGTCTTCGCCGATACGGCGCAATTCCTCGATCTGAGCGGCGTAGTGCTGCTCGATCACGGTCTCGACGGCCTCTGTGCAGGCGTGGGCCGCCTTATCGCCGAGCAGGGCCGTGCCCATGCCCAGCGCAGTGCCGGCGGCTTTCCAGAGCGGAGCCAGCAGGGTGGGGCGGGTGTCGCCATTCAGGATCAGCCCGTCGAATGCATCGAGATGATGCTGTTCCTCCGCTTCCATGTCGCGCAATTGCCGGGCGATGCGGGCTTTGTGCGGCAGGGTGGAAAAGATGGCGCGTTGGCCGCGATAGATGGTGACGGCGCCGTATTCGCCGGCATGGTCGACGCGGATCATTTCCGCCAAGCGCGGCCCGTCGCGGCGTGTGCCGGGCAGAGGCGGGCGCGGCTTGTGACGGCGTGTGTCGACATCGGCGGGTGCAGCGGTCATGCGCGAGCTCCACGGACTGCGACCCAGACGGATGCCAGGGCCAGGACTGCGGATATGATTGCATTGTAGCCGGCCATGGAAATGCCGAACAATGTCCAGGCCGCTTCGTCACACATGACGACCGGACGCTCACCGCTCAGGGCCGCCAGCACGTCCGCCGTGGAAATGCTGCCGCCGGTGCTGGCTGTGCAGGTCTCAGGACCGGCCCACCAGTCATACTCGATGCCGGCATGCCAGGCGGAAAACCCTGCCGACCAGGCAAACCCTGCGGCGATCAGCAGCACCAGGACCGGAGCCAGTCGCGTCCAGGACGGACGCAGGATCAGCAGGGTCCCGCTTACCAGGCTGACGAGGATGATCAGCTTGTGGATATCGCGCTGGTCATAGCACAGCGGGCAGGGGTCGAAGTGGCCGATGTACTGGAACCCCCAGGCGCCGAGCAACAGGGCGAAGGAGACAGCGGCGGTCACGAAGGGCCAGCGGGTCGGGTTCAGGAAGGTGTCGAGACGGGTCATGCGTGTATTCTGATCCATGGAAGCGGCTGTGTCCTGCGACGGATGCGCTCAGGCACCCACGAGGGAGCGGATGAAGTCCTTGAGGATGTCGACGCCGGCACTGCCGAACAGGACGAACAGGGTGATGAGCAGGCAGATCCATGCCAATCCCCAGGCCAGCCCCAGAAGAACCAGAATGCCGTCACGGGTCAGCAGGCCCAGCGAGGCGACCGCGAGCGCTACGCCGGGAGCCGAGTTGGTCAGTGGCAGGGGAACCAGAATGGAAGCGCAGAACAGCAGGAAAACAAAGCCCACCAGCCGTTCCGCGGTCGGGCCGGACAGGAACAGCAGGCGTGGGCGGGCCAGGTTCTCCAGCCAGCCAAACCAGCGCCGGCCAAATCTTGCCATGCGCTCAAGCCCGGGCTTCCCGAGTTGACGCGACTTGAACTTGCCCGGCAGCCAGGGCTCATCGTGACCAAGCGCCATCTGGGCCGAGAGAGCGAGCATGGGCAGGGCGATGAGCTGGGGAATGCCATACAGAAACGGAATGGTCACCGGCAAAGCAAGTGCAAAAAGGACCACGCCGAAAGCCCGCTCCCCTAGCTGATCGACGAAGCTGCCCAGCGAAATGCCACCCTGCGGCGCTGCATCAGCAATCGCTTCCAGGGCGCTGACAAGACCACGTGACCCGGCTGTTTCCGACATGCCTGCTCCTATCCGACAATCGTCGCGACCCTAGCGATGGCATGCTTGGGCGTCGAGCGGAATGGGTTGTTGACAGGACAGGGCCGGATCGGCAGCTTGCGCCTCCGAATTTGCCCGGCTGGCCCCTGTGGCGGAATTGGTAGACGCGACGGATTCAAAATCCGTTTTCTTCGGAAGTGCCAGTTCGAGTCTGGCCAGGGGCACCATTTCCAGACTTCGATGCACTCAGGCCCGGGCGAGGATCCCGGCCTTGACAGGTCGGCTGTCGTTGGCCCGTGTGCGATTGGTTTCGGGTCTCGTCACTGCCGCATCAGGGTGTTAGCCTCGCCCGAGACAGGATGCCGAGAGGATCAGACTGTGTGGTCACCGAGTTTTGCGTTGCTAGCGGCCCGTCTGGCGCTGATCATCCTGTTCGCCTGGTTCGGCGCCATGAATTTCACCGCAGTCGGGGTAGCCACAGTCGAGGGCTGGCTGGCCGGTCACGCCCTCTTGTCGCAACTCGCCAACCAGGCCAGTTCGGCTGCCACCGCTATCGGTATCTACCAGCTTGTGGCCGCTGCGGTTCTGGCCGTGCCGATTGCGGGTTCGAGCTTTCACCGTATCGGCTATGCGATGATCGGGTTGTACGCGGCGCTAGCGCTCACCGTGCTGTTCACCAACCCGGTTTGGTCGGAAGCCGCCGGCGGGTTCCCGGCCATCGGTTCTGGTCAGGGAATCCTGAAATACGTCTCGATACTCGGTCTGGCCCTGTGGGGCGGCAGTTTCGGGACCGGACGCATGTTCACGCACCGGCATTCGGAGATGCGCCTGTGGAGCCAGCCCATCATGTGGTTCGGCCTTGTGCTCGTGCTCGGCTGGATCGGCGCGATGAAATTCACCGCTGTCGAGGCGGCGGGAATCGAGCCCCTGCTGCGCACCAGCCTGTTATTCTCCTGGATTGTCGGCCTGCTGCCGGTGCAACAGATTTCCAATGCCATTGGCGTCGTGGAATTGCTCACCGTGGCAGCGCTGGCTGGCTTCTGGTTCAATCGGCGGCTCTACCGGATCGGACTATGGCTCTGTCTGGTCACATTCCTGGTGACGTTGAGCTTCCTGCTCAGCTTCCCGGGCGCTTGGGAGGCCGGGCTGGGAGGTTTTCCGGCGCTGTCTCCGACCGGGCATTTCCTGCTCAAGGACCTCATCTTGTTCGCTGTCGCGCTGGCATTAATGGCGGAGACCGGGCGTGAGGGCGTACACCGCATGCGCTAAGTCGCGTTAGCGGGTTGACGCGGAATTTCACCGTAACGTTCTGAAATGCGGTTCACACTTGTTGTGCCGAAGGTGTCTGCAGCTTGACCGTACCGGTTGGCTACCTATCGTGCCTGCCTGGCTTGGGAGAATGACCGCATGGGAGTGTTCGGTACGATCGGACGAGAGTTCAGCTATCTGTCCGGTATGCTCCGGGTCCTTGGCCAACTTCGCAAGACGGGGCCGGGGTCCGGCGTGAGGGTGCCCGACCACATCGAGAAAACCGTTGATGCTTGGCCGGACCGGCCCATGGCCATTCTTGATGATGACGTGATTACCTATGCGCGCTTCGATGCCTACGCCAATCGCGTGGCGCGCTGGGCAATGGCTCAAAACCTCGGTGCGGGTGACACGGTTGCTCTGTTCATGAGCAATCGCTGGGAATACATCGCCATCTGGTTTGGCCTGTCCAAGGTCGGCGTGGTGACGTCCCTGATCAACACCCAGCTCACCGGGGCATCCCTGGCCCACTGCCTGACCATCGGCGAAACCCGGCACGCCATTGTCGAGGGAGATCTGGGCGAGGCTTTCCAATCTGCCCGCGCGTGCGGTATCGGCGAAGTGACAGCCTGGGTGGTCGATGGCGAGACGCCAGGCGCAGCTGACCTGACCTCGGCATTGGCCGGGCAGAGCGGCGAGCGCGTGGATCCCGCCGCCCGGGCGGACGTGAAGCCGGAAGATCCGGTGCTGAAGATGTTCACCTCCGGCACGACCGGCCTGCCCAAGGCGGCGCTGATGACCCACATTCGCGCGCTCTACTATCTCAATGTCTTCGCCACCGTGTCGAAAAGCCGCGAGACGGATCGCATGATGATGGTTCTGCCGCTTTATCACGCCACCGGCGGGTTGTGCGGTGTCGGCTGCGCGCTGTCATTCGGCGGGGCGCTGGTCATTCGCCCCAGGTTTTCCGCCTCGTCCTTCTGGCCCGATGCCGTGCGCTTTGCCGCGACGCAATTCATGTATGTCGGCGAGCTGTGCCGTTTTCTGATCAATTCGCCGCCGGTGTCGGAGGAGAAACAGCACTCCATCCGCTGTGCCATCGGCAATGGCATGCGCAAGGATGTGTGGCTCGAGTTCAATGAGCGGTTCGAGATCCCTGACATCATCGAATTCTACGGGTCCACTGAAGGCAATGTTGGCCTGGTCAATACGACCAACCAACCTGGAGCCATCGGCCGCGTGCCGTTCTACCTGAAAAGCCGTTTCAATATTGACCTGGTGAAGTTCGACCTGGCGACCGAGAAGCCGGTGCGCGGCCCGGACGGACATTGCATCCCGTGCGGGCCGGGGGAAGTCGGCGAGGCGATCGGCCGTATCGACCCTGAGGATGCCCGGTTCCGGTTCGACGGATATGGGAGCAAGGCAGATACCGAGAAGAAGATCCTGCGTGACGTCTATGAGGAGGGAGACGCCTGGTTTCGCACTGGTGACCTGATGACGCGTGACAGGGATGGCTACTATTATTTCGTCGACCGGGTCGGCGACACGTTCCGCTGGAAATCGGAAAATGTGGCTACCGGCGAGGTGGCGGCGGCGTTCAATCTGGACGGTATCGAACAGGCCAATGTCTATGGCGTCGAGGTCAAGGGCCATTCCGGGCGGGCGGGTATGGCCGCGCTTGTGACCGATCCCGCCACGCTGGATCTGCAAGCATTGCACAGTCATGTGCATGAAGCCCTGCCAGCCTACGCCCGTCCGCTTTTCCTGCGCCTCCAGGAGCAGACCGATACGACGGGAACGTTCAAGTTCCGCAAGGTGGATCTGGTCAAGCAGGGCTTTGATCCGGCGGCGGTGGACGACCCTATCCTGTTCGATCACCCCGGCGAGGGGCGATATGTGCCCATGACCTCGGACTTGTATCAGGATATCGTCTCGGGAAAACTGAGGGTATGACGGCCAGCCACCCCACGCCCGAGCAAATCCTGCATTTCTGGTTTGAGGATGTGCGTGGACAGGATTGGCCGAAGGCGACGGCGGCACTTGATGCGCGGGTGCGGCGCAAGTTCGCCCGGCCAATCCGCGAGGAGGCGCGGCGCTACTGGGATGGCCGGCATCCCTGGATGGAAGCCGCCGACAGCGCGTTGGCGCTGATCATCCTGTTCGACCAGTTCCCCCGTCATGTCTGGCGCGGGTCGAACAAGGCCTTCGCCTTTGACGGGCTGGCACGTGAGATTGCGCGCCACATGGTGAGCCGCGGCTGGGACTGGGCCATCGAGCCCGGGCGGCGCAGCTTCATCTACCTACCTTTCATGCACTCCGAAGACCTCGCCGACCAGGAGCTGAGCGTCGAGCTGTATCGGACACGGCGGGAGAATGTGGATGACCCGGTCAACCCGCATGCCATCGCCCACCGCGAGCTCATCGAACGTTTTGGCCGTTTTCCATACCGAAACGAGGCGCTGGGGCGGAGCAATACGGCGGATGAAGAAGCGTGGCTGGCCGGCAAAGGCTACCGGCCCGGATAGCGCGCCCCGGACAGTTTGACTCGGCAATTTCCGCCGTGCGGAAGGCCTGTCCCGTGGCCTGCGCCGAGCCTGTGTTTTAATTTGCTGATTTCATTAATCTTATTTGGGCCGGCATGATGGCCCCGCGCTTGCTCCTGTGATGGCTAGTTCTAATCCAGGAGTGTCCGCATGTCGGTCCACGTACACATCACCGTTGAAGATATCCGCCAGATCGCCTGGACCATGGTCGATCTGCATGGGGCCGAGGCCATCGGATATGCCGACGAGGCGATGACGGACTGCAACACCAACGGCCAGCCGGAAGGCGCCGAAGCCTGGCGCGCGCTGCGCTCGGTGATGGAAGATGCTCTGGCCGGGCGGCTGGCGCGCGAGGGCGCGATCACCCTTCACTGAACGGGCGCATAGAGCGCGGCATTCCGCGGTTGCCACGACCGTGCTAGGTCGATGGCATGTCCTATGCTGCCTGGCCCAGCGCCCTGTCCAAACTCAAGCTTGACGATGCGTTCGAACCGGAGCGTGCGGCGGCGCGTCTGCGTCAGGCCCTGCGCAAGGCGACACCGCTGATCGACGGCAAGCCTGAACCAGTCGGAGCGGTGCGCGAATTGACTGTTCCAGGGCCCGATGGCGAACGACCTGCGCGGCTGTACGTGCCTGCGGGGAATGAGGGGCCGTCACCCTGCGCGTTATACCTGCACGGTGGCGGTTATGTGATCGGCGATCTCGACACGCACGACCCGTTGTGCCGCCGTCTGGCGGCGATGTCCAATGTGCGCATCGTCGCGCTGGACTATCGCCTGGCACCCGAACATGTGTTCCCGGCCGCGGTCGAGGATGCCCTGACCGCTCTCGACTGGATCGCCGGAGATGGCGCCGGGGTTGCTGGTGCGAACCCGGACATGCTGGCCGTCGCCGGGGATTCCGCCGGGGGCGGATTGGCCGCAGTGGTGGCTCAGGAGCGCCGCGCCCGGATACGCTTCCAGCTGCTGATTTACCCCCTCCTGCAATTGGCGGAACGGCGCAAGTCCAAACCCAAGGCGGTTGAAGGACATCTGCTGTCGACGCTGGCGTTGGACCAGATCGTGCGGGCCTATATGCCCGGCGGGGATGTGCGTGATCCCCGTGTGTCTCCACTGTTCCAGGACGATCTCGCGGGCTTGCCGCCCGCGCACATATTCGCGGCCGAGCTGGACCCGCTGTTCGATGAGGGGGCGGCGTATCGCGATCGACTGCGAGCCGGCGGGCTGGACTGCGGCTACACGCTCGGTAAAGGCATGCCGCACGGATATTTCAACCTGACCCAGGTGGTTCCGGGGGCGCGTGCGCTGGTGCACGAGGCGGCAGCCGTGCTGGCTGACGGGCTGCGCCGCTGATCGGGTTTGCTTTTGCACGCCCGAATGACCAGCTTGATCGGATGACCGATCCCTCCCGTACCGAGTTTCGCTACCGGCCCGACCCGCGCTTCGCGGCGCTTGGGGACGTGTTTTCCGATGCCGTGGAGCCGGCGGCCTTCCCCAAAGCGCAAGAAGCGCTACTGGAATGTGGCCTGGGCTGCTCGTGTTGGTCTGGACAATCTGGATGCGGGGGCGCGGCAAGCGCATTTCCACCGCTTTGAGCCTTTGGCGGACAATCAAGCCGGGCCACGGGCCATGCGCTATCACGGGCACCAGTTCCGGTCCTACAATCCCGAACTCGGGGATGGCCGCGGCTTCCTGTTTGCCCAGCTTCGCGATGACCAGGATCGACTGCTTGATCTGGCCACCAAGGGATCGGGCCAGACGCCTTGGTCGCGTGGCGGCGATGGCCGGCTGACGCTGAAGGGCGCGGTGCGGGAAGTGCTGGCGGCGGAAATGCTGGAAGCCCTCGGGGTCTACACCTCCAAGGCTTTCTGTGTTTTCGAGACCGGCGAGCAATTGGCTCGCAATGACGAGCCATCCCCAACCCGCTCGGCTGTACTGACCCGGTTGGGACATTCACACGTGCGCTTCGGCACCTTCCAGCGCCAGGCAGCGCTGGGCTCCGAGGAGGGGGTGCGCACGCTCACCGACCATGTGGTTTCTGTCTATCACCCCGACTTGGCCGATTCGGAGGATCGCGCTGCGGCCTTGCTGGACCGTGTCGTTGAGGTCAGTGCCCGCCTGGTGGCCCGCTGGATGGCGGCGGGCTTCGTGCACGGTGTGCTCAATACCGACAATCTCAATGTGACGGGCGAAAGCTTTGATTACGGGCCGTGGCGCTTCCTGCCACACTACGAACCGGGCTTCACGGCAGCCTATTTCGACCAGACGGGCCTGTACGCCTATGGTCGCCAGCCCGAAGCGGTTTACTGGGCCCTGCAACAGCTCGCCGGAGCGCTGGCGCTGATCGGCGACCGCTTGGCGCTCGAAGCAGCGCTGGGGCGCTTTCCGGCGGTCTATCGAGAAGCGGTGCTGGCCGCATTTCTGGACAGATTTGGTGTGGCCTCGCGAGGAATGGCGGAAGATGAGGCCCTGCTGCGCGCCTTCCTGGCCTTCATGCAGGCAAGCCAGATGCCATGGGAAGCGGTGTTCTTCGACTGGTTCGGAGGGGCGGCATCAGAGTCGCGAGCCATGAGCGGGGACCGCGCGGTGATTTATCGGGGCGAGGCCTTCGATGCCTGGCACGGCCTGTTGTCGCGGCACCAACCGGCCAGGGCGGAGCGGCTCGATAATGTGTACTTTGAGCGTCGGAATCCGGTTGCAATGACCATTGAAGTGGTCGAGTCGACCTGGGACGCGATTGCCGACAGGGATGACTGGTCTGCCTTCAATGGTCTCCTCGGCGAGATCCGGGAGGCGGCTGCGGCTTACAGGTTGGGCGAAGGGCGAGCGGGGTTTCTGCAACATGATTGAGATGGAACAGGCAGCCCATCTGGGCGGGGAAACGGGTCTGGTGCACGGTTTCACGACCCGCCAGGGCGGCACCAGCGAAGGGCCGTATGCTTCCCTCAACCTGACACGGTCTCGCGGTGACGAGGCGGGCCGGGTGGCGGACAATCGCGAGCGGGTGCGCCAGGCGCTGGGACTGGAGCAGCTGGTGTTTGCCACACAGGTTCACGGGCGCAGCGTGCTGCGTGTCGACGGACCGCCCAAGGGTGAGCAACCCGCCGGAGAGGCCGATGCGTTGATCACCAACCAGCCCGGACTGGGCCTCGTCTGCCAGACCGCAGATTGCACGCCGATCCTGATCTTCGACCCGGTCCAGCGGGCTGTGGCGGCCATCCACTCCGGGTGGCGCGGCACGGTTCAGAACATCGTCGAGGCGACGGTGGCGGCTCTGGGCGAGGCCTATGGCTCGCGTCCTACGGACTTGCTGGCGGCGATCGGTCCGTCGATCTCGCCGCAGAACTATCGTGTCGGACCGGAAGTCGTCGCCGAGTTCGAGGCCGTGTTCCAACAGTCGGGGGGCATCCTGTCGCCGCGTGACCCGGAAGGCGGCGCGCATCTTGATGTTGGCGAGGCGTGCCGGCGCCAGCTCATCATCGCGGGATTGCCGGAAACTCACGTTCAGCAGTCACCCCTGTGCACCTATGCCGACCGGACGCGCTTCTTCTCGGCCCGCCGATCGCACCATGACGGTGAGACCGGCGTATTTGGTGGGCAGGCGGGGATTATCGGCTTGGTTCGTGATTGACGCGGGTAGGCAGGCTTGATCTGCTGGCCACACCCCATCGCCGTTCCCGGAGATTCCAGTCATGACCGAAACCCTCGCCTATGCAGCCCCGTCCGCCGATGCCGACCTCGGCCCACTGACCATTGAGCGTCGGGCGCCGGCCGCCGACGAGGTGCAGATCGAGATCAGCCATTGCGGGGTCTGTCATTCCGACCTCCACCAGGCCAGGAATGACTGGAAGAACACGCTCTATCCGTGCGTTCCCGGCCACGAGATCATTGGCCGCGTGACGGCTACAGGCGCTGATGTAAGCCGGTTTTCCAAAGGTGATACCGTTGGAGTCGGCTGTATGGTCGACAGCTGCGGGTCCTGTCGCAATTGCGAGGACGGGCTGGAGCAGTACTGCTTGCCCGGCTTCACGGGCACTTATAACGGCACGCTCGCCGATGGGCACACATTCGGCGGCTACTCACAGCGCATCACGGTGCGCGAGGCCTTTGTACTTCGTGTACCGGAGAAGCTCGACCCGGCCGCTGCCGCGCCACTGCTGTGCGCCGGCATTACGACCTACTCGCCGCTGCGCAACTGGAATGTCGGCAAGGGTGACAGGGTCGGCGTCGTCGGACTGGGCGGGCTGGGACACATGGCGGTCAAGCTGGCGGCAGCGATGGGCGCGGAGGTGACCCTGTTCACGACATCGCCGGGCAAGGCCGAGGATGCCAAGCGGCTGGGCGCGTCGAACGTCGTGATCTCCAAGGACCGCGAGGCCATGAAAGCGATCGCCGGTACTCTGGACTTCATCCTCAACACGGTGGCCGCCTCGCACAAGCTCGACCCGTATCTCGACTGCCTCAAGCTGGACGGAACGATGTGTCTTGTTGGTGCACCCGACGAGCCGCACCCCTCGCCCTCGATCGGGCGCCTGATCGGGCGCCGCCGGGCGCTCGCCGGTTCGCTGATCGGCGGGATCGCCGAGACGCAGGAGATGCTCGATTTCTGCGCCGAGCATGACATCGCCTGCGACATTGAAATGATCGCCATGGATGAGATCAACGAAGCCTATGAGCGTATGCTCAAGGGTGATGTGAAATACCGCTTCGTGATCGATATGAGCTCTTTGTCCTGACCTCGGTCAGAACATTCAGTTCAGCACCCATTTGAGCTGCAGCTGGGTCACGTTCTCCGTGACGCCGTCGACCCCGAACTTGTTGTGCCAGTACTGGTGTTCGAGACCCGCATAGAGGCGGCCGGGGCGATCGGCGAGGGCGCCAATGTCCCACAGCAGGCGCGGCACGACGAGCTGGTTGGCGACGCCATGTCCCTCGGCGCCAGCAAGGTCGCTGAAGCCTTCGGCGAGAAAGCGCTGGCCACCGATCTCGAACGGCGCGTTCCAGACCAGGGTGGCCTGTACCGTGCTGCCGGAACGGCGCGGGTCGTCACGGTAGAAACCATGAAGGCGGACGAACCGGAATCCGGGAATGTCCAGATCGACGGCGAGACCGGCTAGATAGCGCTGCAGACCTGCCTCGCCGCGCTCGTAATTGGCGGCCAGCAGGACATCGCGCACCGGTCCGGTGCTCCAGTCGCGGCCGGTCAGGCGGCCGAGGCTGAGCCGGGGTGTGATCTCGCCGTAGAGTGCCGCGTCGCCGTTATTGTCGAATGCGATGTCTGTGAAGATGAAGAGGTCGCCAACGGACCAGCGGCTGGCATGCTCCAGCGTGATTATCGAGCGGTCCGTCGGGCCCAGCCGATAGCCCGAGCCGCGAAGCACCTGGACGTTTTCGCTGTGCCATTCGAGCGGGCTATCGGCTGCGACTGGGGCCGCAAGGCCCAGAGCAAGGCCAAGGATGGCGAGACGGTGCAGCATGAATGGTCCTCCAGCGACAATCCTAGCGGTTCGCCGACTGGGTGCGGGGTCATAATTGAAAACCCGACCGCAGACCTGGTGACCCCGACAGGATTCGAACCTGTGACCTACGGATTAGGAATCCGTTGCTCTATCCGACTGAGCTACGGGGCCATGAGGGCGTCTTAGCGGGTTTCGGGGCGGGGCTGAAGGCCGTTATGTTGCAGGCGCCACAGCAGGATGTCGATGCGGTCCTGACCGAAGAAGGGCTCGCCTTCATGGACGAGGGTCGGAACGCCCCAGTGACCGGCGGCTTCCAGTGCGGCTTCATTGCCAGCGATGATGGCATCGAGACGATCGGTCTGCGTTTCCGCTGTGTCGATGACGGCGTCGGCATCAAGACCGGCTTCTGTCAGAGCGGCGTCCAGAACGCCTTCATCGGTCCAGCGCTGGCCAGACCAGATGTGGCTTGAGAGCGCCATCAGGGCAGCCAGGCCGTGTCCGGTCTCCTCGGCGATGACGCCAATGCGGGTGAGGCGGTGGATGTGGGGTTGCTCGGCGGCAGCGCGCGGTCGGCCCTCTTCCATGACCACCGGATCCGGATTGGGCAGCGCGATCTTCATGTCCAGATAGTCCGCCAGCCGCATGACGTCGATCAGGAGATAATTCATCCAGCCGGGGTGTTCGCGCTCAAAGAAGTCCGGTTGGCGCAGGGCCAGCGGGCGCACCGGTCGGACCCGGATGTCGAGGCACCAGTCTCTTTCCAGGCCGATCAGTCGCGGCAGGGCCAGATAGCTGTACGGGCTGCGAAAGGACCAGAACAGGTCGAGCTGTTTCGTCATCCGGCCAGTAAGCCACTCTCGCAGTGCGATGGGAAGGGGAGCACAAGAAAAGGGCGGCCGGATGAACTGGGGCGCCCTTTTCGTTGTAATGCCTGGCGTTTGATCAGCGGACGCGTTCGCTCAGCGTATTGAGGTGCTGGGCCACTTCCTGGGTCGCCTGGGTCATCTGGTCGACGGCTTCCTTGCCGCGGGCCACCGACTGGCCGGATCCGCGTACGCCGTCGAGGATTTCCTTCACTTCGGCATCGAGGGCGGAGATCCGCGCCGCAATGTCTTCGGTTGCCTTGGCGGTCTGGCCGGCCAGCGCCTTGACCTCGCCGGCAACGACGGCGAAGCCGCGGCCGGCATCGCCGGCGCGCGCCGCCTCGATGGTGGCGTTCAGGGCGAGAAGGTTGGTCTGGGATGCGATCGCCTCGATGGTCGAGAGAATGGCATTGATGCGCTGGGAGGCGTCAGTGAGGGCCTCGACCCGGCGCTCCAGTACCTGGCTCGATTCCTCGACCTGGTTCATGGCATCGCGCGCCACCTGGGCAGCTTCGGCTCCTTGGGAGGCCCGCATGGCCGTTTCCCCGACCGCCTGGGCGATGGCGTGGGAGTCAGTTTCGTGGCCGTCCTCGGAATAAGGAGCCATCGCGTCGTCGGAAAAGGCATGGGCGTTCATGGTGGGCGCTTCCCTGATTACATGTTTCAGCCAGCTTTAGGGGGAGATGGTAAACGGAAAGGTAAACACGGCGGGACACGGTGCATTTTTTGCGAGATCACATATTTTATCACTCACGTGGAAGTGGTATAGATTGCCTTGGCTCCTCAAGGTTAGATCGCTGTGTGGGGTCAGGGTCGGGGCAATGGGTCGACTGGAAGCGGTATGGGGCGACAGACCGTCGAGGTCATTTTCTCGTCCGGGCGGGCTGCAGTGTTCATCATGGGGCGCAAGGAGACCGCTATGCGCATTCAGGTCCTGTTCGCCCTCGTTTGTGGCGCCTGCATGGCTTGTTCGGCCCCGGCGCAGCCATTCGAGGCCGGAGAAACCGGTCAGCCGGGGCAGGTGACAGGGCCCTTGAGTTTTGTGCTCCTCGAGACCGAACCATCCGGCGAAAATGATATGGCGGACCTGTCTGCCGCCAGCCGAGGGGGTTCGGGAAGCAGTCCCGTGGATGCGAACTCTCTCGGTCTCGAAGTGCGACTTGCGGCCTTGGACGCCCCTGACCGGGAGCGAGCGCAAATCGCCTTGAGTGAATACCTGTCGGAAAGCACAACGCTCCGGCTCGCCTACGACGGTCCACGCCGGGATCGCTATGACCGGGCCCTGGCGCAGGTGTTCCTGGGGGACGAGCCAACGGCTCGCTGGTTACAGGCCGAGCTGGTGTCTTCCGGTGCGGCGCGCGTGCTCAGCCATGCCGACAACCGGTTGGCAGTGGTCGACCTGCTGGGCCTTGAGGCTGAGGCGCGGAAGAGGCTGGCCGGATTGTGGGGTGATGCGCGCTACCGGGTCCGGGACACTCATCCGGATGGACTGGCGCAGGATGTAGGCTCGGTACAATTGGTAGAGGGCCGGGTGATCAGCGCCACCAGGCTGCGCTCCGGCCAGATGTACCTGAACTTCGGTACCGACTACCGCACCGACTTCACGATTTCCGTGGCGCCCGAGCACGAAGACGCGTTCGACGCCGCCGGTCTTACGCCGGCGGCGCTGGAAACCCGTCGAGTCCGGGTGCGGGGTTGGTTGGAGATGCAAAACGGACCGATGATCCGCATCGACCACCCCGAGCGCATCGAAGTGCTGGACGAAGACCCCGCCTGACCAGTCCACATCGCGTCAAACACGGTCCGCGAGCCGGTGTCAGCCCGAGGGCAGCAGGCCGGCTTCTGCCGGGTCCCCGACGATCTCGGTAAGCTGGCGTTTCAGCTTGCCGAGGGCCGCCGCCTCGATCTGACGGACCCGTTCCTTGGATACACCAAGTGTGCGTCCCAGCGTTTCCAGTGTGACGGTGTCCTCGCCGAGGCGGCGCTCGCGTATCACCAGCTGCTCGCGCTCACTGAGCGTTGCGATGGCCTGTCCGAGCCAGAGCGAACGGCGCTCGCCGTCGGTGCGGGCCATGACTTCCTCTTCCGGGGCGGGGGCCTCGTCGACCAGGAAGTCCTGCATGGAGGACTGCTCGTCATCGCCGACCGGAGCATTCAGTGAACGGTCGGACCGGCTCAACCGGTCAGCCATGAAGTCGACGTCCTGGCGCTTGACCCGCAACTCTTCCGCGATGTGATCGCGGCGCTCCGGCGTCAGCCCAGAATTGTCGAGATCACCGATCTGTGCCCGCAGTCGGCGAAGATTGAAAAACAGTGTCTTCTGGGCCGAAGTGGTACCGGTGCGCACGATTGACCAGTTGCGCAGGACGAAATCCTGAATGCACGAGCGGATCCACCAGCTCGCATAGGTCGAGAAGCGGAAGCCGCGCTCGGGTTCGAACTTCTCGGCCGCCTTCATCAGGCCGATATGTCCTTCCTGGATCAGGTCGGCGACCGGCAGTCCGTAGCGCTTGAAACGGGTCGCGGTGGCAACCACCAGCCGCATGTGGGCTTCGGTCAGGCGATGCAGCGCCGGTTCGTCGCGCTCGTCTCGCCACAGGCGGGCGAGTTCAGCCTCCTCTTCGCGGTCCAGCAGGGCGCGGGACATGGCGTTTCGGACGAAACGCCGATCACCGTCGACGGCAGCCTGGGATGTAACCGGGGGGGTGGTCTGGCTCGATTTGGCCGGGGCAGAAGAACGCATGGGCAACCTCCTTGTCGCCCGGTCTACGTCTGCTGAAAGGGGCCGGATCACCCGGTGCTGCGCAAAGTGTACATGCCGTGCGGCTTCGCTGGCTTTGACGCACAACAAAAAAACGCCCGGCTGAAGCCGGGCGCCTGAAAGTCCTGATCGGCCGGTTGAACTAGGCCGCCTTCTTGGTGAGTGAGGCCGACAGCATTTCGCGGGCTTCGTCGTGCTCGATGTTCTCGACGGCCGCGAGTTCGCGGACCATCCGGTCCAGGGCCGATTCATAGAGCTGACGCTCCGAATAGGACTGTTCCGGCTGGTCGTCGGCGCGATACAGGTCGCGGACGACTTCCGCGATCTGGATCAGGTCACCGGAATTGATCTTGGCTTCGTATTCCTGGGCCCGGCGCGACCACATGGTCCGCTTGACCTTGGCCTTGCCTTTCAGCGTTTTCATCGCATCCTTGACGATACGGTCGCTGGAAAGAGGGCGCATGCCGGAGGCGTCGGCCTTGGCGGTTGGAACACGCAACGTCATTTTGTCCTGTTCGAACGTCACCACGTATACTTCGATGTCGAAGCCCGCGACGGTGTCCTTCTCGACACCGGTGACCTGCCCGACGCCGTGAGCGGGATAGACGATGAAGTCACCTTCAGTGAAAGACTTGTTGTCGTTGGCGGTTTTTTTCGTCATGGAGGCTCTCTCTCTTGGCTTTCCCTTCACGGAGGCACAATAAGCCGCAGTTCGCTCTCAAAGTATTCCGGCACCCACCCGGCTCTGAGATCGATAATGACTGCGTGCAATCCACCGTGCAGAAAAGCGGGCAGCGCAAGCCGCACTGCCCATCTGTGTGACGACCATACCACAATTTCGGAGAATTTCCAAACGGTAGCGTTTGGTTAACGGCTTGCCGCTAATCGCCGCTGCCCGGCTTCTCGGAGAAGTATTTCTCGAACTTGCCGCTCTCTTCCGCCATCGCGTCGGCATCCGGCGGCGGGTCCTTGCGGACCGTGATGTTGGGCCAGACCTCCGCGAACTTGGAATTGACCTCCAGCCACTTGCCGTTGGCTTCGTCCTCGGTGTCCGGCTTGATCGCCTCGACCGGACATTCCGGCTCGCAAACGCCGCAATCGATGCACTCGTCCGGGTGGATGACGAGGAAGTTCTCGCCCTCATAGAAGCAGTCGACAGGGCAGACTTCGACGCAGTCAGTGTATTTGCAGCGCACACAGGCGTCGGTGACGATATAGGTCATGGCTACCGGACTTGGGATCGGGGACAGGATTTTGGCGGGACATGGGCCGCACGGCCCGCTTTGTCAACGGCTGCGCAACCGTGCCTCTGCACGCGAGCGGGCAAACACCCGGTCACGATCCGTCAGGGCCAGGAGGGGGGAGATCCGCCGGATGAAGGCTTCCTCAAAGGGGGAGCGTTCGCCATCGGCGAGGCTGACCAGCCATAACTGCTCGAGCAGAGCGACACGTTCCTGGCCCGACAGGCAGGCCTTGATGACCTTGGTGAAGCGGTGGTGATCGATCGCGGCTTCCGCAAGTTCCTCGGCCTGGTCGAGCAATTTGGCGGCTTCACCCGAATCCAGCTCGAACGCCGCTTGCAGGATCGCGGTGATCTGGGCCTGTTCGCTGTCGGCGTAAATGCCGTCGACAAGGGCTGCTTCAACCAGCAGGGCCGCCGCCGCGACACGCGGGTTAAGTTCCGGGCGGGCTTCCGCGGACGCGGTCGCACCGAACAGGTTTTTCAAATTTTCGAACATGGTGGCTACGGCTCTTATTCAGCGTCCTGCGCAGAAACTTCGATCATGCGATCATAGCAGACCTGGGCCTCGCTTGCCGGTCCCCGGCGCACAGGCAGGTCGAGGACTTGCAGCCGCACAATCGTGCGGTTGACTACTAGCGTCAACGCGTCGCCACGGCGCACCAGTGCGGAGGCTTTGCTGATACGCCGTGTCGCTCCGTCCCGGGTCAGGCGCGTGCGGCCCTGGTTGACAGCGGCGCTGGCCAGTGTCCGGGTCTTGTAGAAGCGACAGCGCCAGAGCCAGATGTCGAGCCGCAAGGCGTCAGTATCCATTGTGTTACGACTTCTTGCGTTTGCGAGCCGGCCGCCGTTTCGGCTCTGCCTGGGCAGACAGTTCAAGGGTTGCCAGAGCGGCAAACGGACTGTCGGAGGGCACGGGTGCAGGTTCGGGCTTGCCCTGCCGCGCTTGCGGCCGGACTCGCTTCTGACCACCGCCCTTGCGCCGATCCCAGCGTTCACCTTCGGCCTTCTCCGGATCCGGACCCTTCTGGATGCGCCGATAGCCCAGTGCAGTCAGTGTGCCGCGGATGTCCTCAACCGAACAGCCGAGCAAGGCGGTCATGTCGGCGGTTAGCGGGAAGCCCGCCTCCTTGTCGGCCTGGCGCGCTTCACGAACCGTATCGGCGAGGCGCTCCAGCATATCGAAGCGTACCGCCCGCGGCCCGCACGGCAGGAAGCCGATGGCGGCATAGTCGGAGCGCGAGTGCGAGCGGTCATTGGCTATCGACGTCAGACCGGGCGCCGGCAGCCAGGAAATGTCCGGTTCGCCGCGGTGGATCGATTGCAGCAGAGCATTGAGGCGGGCCGGGGCGGGCTTCACCATTTCGGGCACATAGACCATGTGTTCGCCGATGCGCACGCCAACCTGGCGCAGGGCGCGCCGCTCGGGCTGGCCAAGCGTGCGAACCTCGTCGGAGATGGAGAAGCGGGGCAGCGCGCCGCCGGCTTCGTGCAGGCGCCAGGCGAGGCCGCGCGCCGGTCCGGGAATGCTGTCAGACTGGCCCGCTTCACGCAGGCGAAAAATGGGTGCGAGCTGCTTGGCGATGTGCTCGCGCACGCGGGCCTCCAGGGCGGCCCGCGCTTGGCCCTTGGCGGCCTCGGCGCCGAGATCGCCGCCGGTCAGCCTGACCCCGGGCTGGAACGGCGTCGGGCCAGTGGTGAGTTGGGCAACCAGATCGTCTTTCCAGCGAATATGGCCATCATCTGTAAAACTGAGTTCGTCCATGTTTGTCCTGGCCAAGGCCCCCAAGCGGCGATTGATTTCCGGTCGCAGCGCCTTGAGCGCCACGGATTTGAGTGTACGCGCGGCAATTTCGCGCCCTTCTGCATCGGGCCGGAAGGACAATCCGTCAAGCCGTCCGACGAAATGCCCCTCAATGGTGACTTCCCCGTCCCGCGATACTCCGGCCAGAAGATCACGTTCGTCGCGCAGGCCTTTCATCAGCGCACTGGTGCGCCGGTCGACGAAGCGCTGCATGAGCCGTTCGTGCAAGGCGTCGGACAAGCGATCCTCAACGGCGCGTGTCCGTTCGCGCCACAGGGCCGGATCTTCCATCCAGTTGGCCCGGTGCGCCGCATAGGCCCACGTCCGCACATGAGCGAGCCGGGTCGCGAGCGCATCGACTTCGCCCTGGGTGCGGTCAAGACGAGACAGATGCCCCTCAACCCAGCTGTCAGGCAGACGACCATTCTCCTGGGTAAGGTGCATGAAGAAGGACTTCACCAGCCGGGCATGCGCATCCAGCGTGGCGCGCCGGAAGTCGGGCAGCCGACAGGCGTCCCACAGGCGACGGACACCGCCCGCATGACGGGTCCGGTCCAGGATGTCGGGATCGCTGGCCAGCAGTCCCAGCGTGCGCTCGTCTATCGCCTCCTCAGAGCGTTCGAGAGCCTGGTCGGGCGATGGCCGGCCAAGCGAGTCGAGCAGCGCGGGCAGGCTGGTTTCGTCGAGGGCCGGGTTGCGCCACTTCAGCCGCGTCACAGGGGCAAAACGGTGGTCTTCGATGGCACTGACCACATCCGCGCCAAACGGGTGGCAGTCGGCCGTCTCGCCAAAGCTTCCGTCGCTGCGAAAGCGCCCGGCCCGGCCTGCAATCTGGGCCAGCTCGGCATTCGTCAGGCGACGCCGGCGGCGGCCATCGAACTTTCGGCTTTCGGCGAAGGCGACATGGTCGATATCCATGTTCAGACCCATGCCGATGGCGTCGGTGGCGACCAGGAAATCAACCTCACCGGACTGATAAAGCTCGACCTGGGCGTTGCGGGTGCGCGGGGACAGCCCGCCCATCACCACTGCGGCTCCACCCCGCCGCCTGCGCAAAAGTTCGGCGATCGCGTAAACGGCCTCGGCGGAGAAGGCGACCACGGCCGAACGGCGCGGCAGGCGGGTGATCTTGGCGGGGCCGGTGTGGGTCAGGCGGGAGAACCGTTCGCGCTGCACGAGGTCGGCTTCGGGCACCAGGTGGCGGATCATCTGCGTCATGCTGGCGGCGCCGAGCAGCATGGTCTCTTCCGTACCGCGCGCCCGCAGGAGGCGGTCGGTGAAGACATGTCCGCGTTCCCGGTCGGCCGCCAGCTGGACCTCGTCGACGGCGACGAAGGCTACCCGCTTTTCGACCGGCATCGCCTCGACCGTGCAGATGAAATACCGTGCAGTGGAGGGCACGATCTTTTCTTCCCCGGTGATCAGGGCGGCCGCGCCGGGGCCACGCGCCTTGACCACTCGATCATAAACTTCGCGTGCCAGAAGGCGCAGTGGCAGACCGACCATGCCTGACGAGCGCGACAGCATGCGCTCAACCGCGAGGTGGGTCTTGCCAGTATTGGTGGGCCCGAGCGCCGCCGTGATGACGCCCGGTGCGATGTTGCGCGCAACCATGCGGCAATTCCCTGTCAGCTGCGAACCGGACTTAACCGGATCAGTTCAGCTCGATCGAGCGCGCGACGACAGTGGCGCCGCCGAAACCGGCATTGGTATGGATGCGCACCGGCACGTGGATTGATCCGTTGTCCATCGGGGCGAGCCAGAAGGTGATCGGACGAGCAATGTCTTCCGGCGTCGGAAATTCGTCCACCTCATAACCTGAAACCGGCTCGTAATAGGCGTGGCAAACCCGCGCATCGCCCGACCAGGCCCGGGTGCGGACCGCTTCTCTGCCGCCATCGACGAAACGCAAGTTGTAGCGGGCGCGCCCATCGAACACCGGCAATTGGCCTCGGCACACGGACTCGCCTTGTGCAACTGCGCCAACGCTCAGGGCCAGAAGCGTCGACAGCGGGTCGGCAGCGCCGCGGCGCTCTGTTTCGCTGGCGGGTGGTTCGCCCATATTGCCGAACGGCGGATTGATGTTCGGTGTCGCAACACCATCGGGGAAGTCGATGGCGACGATGCGGTTCTTGTTACTGGCGTGATTGAGGTGGCTGTACCGGAAAGGGCGGAGCTGCGGACCGTCCCGATAGCCGGTGACCCCGGCCTCGATGTCGGCATCCGAGAACAGGGCTGCGAGACCGGCGGTCGTGAAGCGAGCCGATGCCTGGTAGGTGTCTGATGAGAATTCGCTCGTGAGATTGATGTCGGCGACCTGGAAGATCAGAACCGAGCCGGAATAGCTGACGGAAAGGGTGCGGGTGTCGGCTGCGGCGGGGGAGACTGCCGCATCATCGGCCTTGGCCGGCAAGGCCAAACTGGCTGCCAAAAGGGTCACCGCACCGAAAACACTCAACTTTTTCACGTTACAAACTCCTTGTGTCCCGCTTAGATGGGGACGCGATGCCATCCTGCCAACTGCAATAACCGATGCAAACCCGCAGCAAGATGAACGCCACGCGCTTGACGGGATGACCGTGCTCCTTTATCTCGCCCGCTCTCGCACTGGTCGCAAGGCCTGTGCGCACGGATTATTTTCGACTCGAAAGGTGCGACTATGGCGCGTCGCTGCGAACTGACCGGAACGGGCGTGATGACGGGGAACAATGTTTCCCACGCGCAGAACAAGACCCGTCGCCGTTTCCTGCCGAACCTCTGCGATGTGACCCTGGCTTCCGACAAGCTGGGTCGCAGCTTCAAGCTCCGCATTGCCGCCAAGGCGCTGCGCAGCGTGGATCATGTGGGCGGCCTCGATGCCTTCCTTTTGAAGGCACGCGATGAAGGGCTCTCCGACCGGGCCCTCAAGATCAAGCGCGATCTCAAGAAGGCCCTCGCGGCCTGATCTGCCGGATCAATACCGAATTTGCACAACGCCCGCTGCATCCGCAGCGGGCGTTGTTGTTTGCGGGTCGCGCAGCTAGGCTCCCGACATCGTTCTGACGGGGGATTCGCGATGTTGCGTCATGTGGTTTACGGGGTAGCCGGTCTGGCTCTGATGGCTCTGGCCGGTTGCAGCGAGCCAGCGACCGATGAAGCGCCGACCACTCCTGCACCAGAGACCGGGGCCGGCACTGATTCCGCCGGCGATGCCCAGGGCGGTGTGGCCGCTGCCGATACAGTATTCTGGGGTGGGCCGATCTACACGCTTGATCCGGAACGCCCGAGGGCCGAGGCGGTTGCCGTTGCCGACGGCCGCATCCGCTATGTCGGTCCAGCCGCCGGTGCGCAGGTCTGGGTCGGTCCGGATACCCGGATCATCGATCTCGACGGGGCGGCGATGTATCCCGGCTTTACCGACAGCCATGTGCACGTGCTGGGCGTGGGGCTGCGGGAGGTGCGTCTCAACCTCGATCAGGTCGGTTCCATCGCCGAATTGCAGGCAGTGGTGGCTGAGGCGGTGGCGGAGAGCCGGCCGGAGGCGGTGATCTCCGGCCGTGGCTGGATCGAGACCCATTGGCCGGAGGACCGTTTTCCCACTCGTGATGACCTCGACGCCGTCGCACCGGACAATCCCGTCATCCTGCGTCGCGCAGACGGACATGCCCTGGTGGCCAACTCCGCCGCACTGGATGCCGCCGGGATCACCGCCGACAGCGTTGCGCCGGATGGCGGCGAGATCCTGTTCGATGAGGCTGGTGAGCCGACCGGCATGCTGATCGATACGGCGATGGGCCCCGTGGCGGCGCTGGTTGCAGCGCCTGTGGGTGAGGAACGGGGGGATATTTACGTAGCGGGCGCCGAGCGCCTCGCGAGCCTCGGCTGGACCGGAGGCCATGACATGTCGGTCCCATACGACGACGTGGCCATGATCGAGGCGCTGGCGGAAAACGGTCGCCTGCCGATCCGCAGCTATGTCTCGATCAACCCGGACGGCTATGCCCGCCTCGCCGAGGAGGCACCGCGGATCGCCGATGATGGTCGGGTAATCACGCGTGCGGTCAAACTCTACATGGACGGCGCCTTGGGTTCGCGAGGCGCGGCCTTGCTCGAACCCTATGCCGACCGCCCGGACACGTCCGGACTGACCATCGCCGAACCGGACGAGACCATTGGCCTGTTCACCGAAGCCCTGCGCGACGGGGTGCAGATGAATGTCCATGCGATCGGCGACCGGGGCAACCGCCTGCTTCTGGACTGGGTGGAGGAAGCCATGGCCAGCGTCCCTCCTGGCGAGCGTTCGGGCAGCGACCATCGCTGGCGTGACGAGCACAGCCAGATCGTCAACATCGAGGATATTCCCCGCTTCTCGGAGCTCGGTGTGATCGCCTCGGTGCAGCCTTCGCATGCGATTGGAGATCTGCATTTCGCGCCCGACCGTCTCGGGGACGAGCGCTTGGTCGGAGCCTACGCCTGGCAGTCGCTGCTCGAAGCCGGGGCGCGCCTGACCGGCGGGTCGGACGCGCCGGTCGAGCAGGGGGATCCGCGCATCGAGTTCTATGCCGCCGTGGCCCGCTCCGATCTGAGCGGCTATCAGGGCGAGAACTGGCATCCTGAGGAGGCGCTGTCGCGCGAGCAGGCCTTGCACCTGTTCACGATGGGGCCGGCTTACGCCTCGTTCCGCGAGGACGAGCTGGGCTCGATCGAGCAGGGCAAGCGAGCGGATTTCTCTGTCTTTTCATCCGATATCATGGTGATCCCGGCGCCGGAAATCCTCGAAGTCGAGCCGGTGATGACGGTGGTCGACGGCGAGATCGTCTGGTCGGCCGACTAGCGGCCGCCTGTCAGGGAGGCCCAGTCACCACGCTTCAGTCCGGAAGTGGCCGCACCCTGCGCGGTGCCGAACTTGGTCCGGCTGGGCGGTCCGTTCTCGTCGAACAGCGAGGCGAGCTGATCGGTCATGGCCCCCCCGAGCTGTTCGACATCATTGATGGTGACGGCGCGGCTGTACCAGCGGGTGACGTCGTGGCCGATGCCGATGGCCAGCAGCTCGATCTCCGAGCGGTTCTCGATCATGGCGATGGTTTCGCGCAGGTGGCGTTCCAGGTAGCCGGCTGAATTGGCAGACTGGGTACCGTCATCGACCGGGGCGCCGTCGGAGATGACCATCATGATACGGCGCTGTTCCGGGCGGGTCGAAAGGCGGCGCCACGCCCACATCAGGGCCTCACCGTCAATGTTTTCCTTGAGCAGGCCCTCGCGCATCATGAGGCCCAGATTGACCCGGGCCCGGCGCCAGGGCGTGTCGGCGCCCTTGTAGATGATGTGACGCAGGTCGTTCAGGCGGCCCGGATTAGGCGGCTTGCCGTCGGCCAGCCATTGCTCCTTCGAGCGCCCGCCCTTCCAGGCACGTGTGGTGAAGCCGAGAATCTCGGTCTTGACCCCGACGCGTTCCAGCGTGCGGGCGAGAATGTCGGCACAGGCGGCCGCTACCATGATCGGGCGGCCGCGCATGGAGCCGGAATTGTCGAGCAGCAGGGTGACGATGGTGTCGCGGAACTCGGTATCACTTTCCTGCTTATAGGACAGGGAGAGGGTAGGATCGGTAATCACGCGGGCCAGCCGCGACCCGTCCAGAACGCCTTCCTCTAGGTCGAACTGCCAGGCCCGCTCCTGCTGGGCCATGAGACGACGCTGGAGACGGTTGGCAAGGCGCCCCACGACCTGGTCGAAGCCCTTCAGGGCGCCGTCGAGATACTTGCGCAGCCGCTCGAGTTCGTCGCTGTCGCACAATTCATAGGCCTGGATGACTTCGTCGAACTCTCGGGTGTAGACCCGGTAGCTCTTGGCGTCGCCCTCTCCGGAGCGCTGCCAGTTGGGGCGCATGGCAGACTGGGCGGAGCCCTCATCGTCCATGGCGTCGACCCGGGCATCGGCATCACCGGTATCGGAATTGATTTCCTCTTCATCGCCTGCCGTGCCGGCGGCATCAGGAGTGTCGGCCTGATCGCCATCCCGGGCGTCGTCGGTATCGTCATCGCCGCTCTGCTGCTCGCGCTCGATGCCTTCGTCCTCGTCGTCGGGATTGTCCGACTGTTCCGGATCGCCGCCGAGCTCATCGGTGAGATCGAGGTCCTGGATGACAGTGCGCAAAAGCTCGGCGAATTGCGTCTGGTTGTCGGCGTTCTCGGCCAAAGCGTCGAGCGAGAGCCCGGCCAGGCTTTCCAGCTGGTCGCGCCACAAATTCATCAAGCCGGCGGCCTCTTCCGGGGCCGGGCGGCCAGAAATTCGTTCGCGCACCATCAAGGCAAGCGCTTCTTCCATCGGCGCGGCCTGGCGGTCCTCGACGCGTTGCCAGCCTTTCTGGCGGCAGCGCGCGACCAGCGCCGCATCCAGATTGGCTCCCATGCCGCGATAGTCGCGGGCGCCAATGCCCTCGACGCGGGCCTGTTCGGCGGCGTTGAAGATGGCCCGGGCCGTCGCACCGGGTGGCAGGGCCTTGCTGTGGGCGCTCTCATTGTGCAAAGCGAGACGCAGAGCGAGGGCATCGGCCCGACCGCGCACGGGGGCGGCCGCCCGGCTGCTCGGTTCAGGACCGGGATTGGGCAGGACCAGTCGTCCTCCAGACAAGCCGGCGATCTCACCACCGAAGCGCACATCCAGGTCGCGATCCTTCGAGATCGCGCGGGTAGTGATGGCGAGGGCGCGCTTGAACGCGTCTGGATCGGAGGGCGGCTTGGACATGCTCATCAATCTAGTGGCTTGCCCGCCGATTTCGAGCCCTTATTCATTGCCAATCATGGCGGCGCTGATGTCGGTCAGACCCGCAGATCAGCGCAATGGTTCAATCGGGCCGGCCGCCGACGAAACAAGCTCAGCTTTCACGCGTTTCCTTCCTACTGACCTGCTTTGGCAGTTTTCTTGGGAGGCCTGCATGACTGACACACTCGATTTCGAAACAGCCCTGAAAGACCCGGCATCCGCGTTCGACAAGCCGGGCGACGTGCTCGGATCCTCTTTCTCGGACGATCAGAAGCGTCAGATTCTGAAGCAGTGGAAGTATGATGCGTCCGAGCTGGAAGTTGCGACGGAGGAAAATATGGGCGGCGGTGAGCCGTCAATGTCGCGCCGCGTATCGCTTGCCTTGTCGAAGCTGGAAGAGGATGCCGGCGAACCGCCCGCAACTGCGAGCAAGCAGGATATTTAATTTCTGATAACCAAGCGCTAACCCTGACGCGCCGAAAGTGGCAAAAGGCCCGCATTTCAGAAGGGTCGTGGCACAGATGGTGAGGCGGTCCGGGTGAGCTTTTCGGTTCATTCCATGGCGAGTGTGAATGACGCCTTGCGGCACCTCTCCGGGGTGTTCCGCGAGCGCGTCGACCTGAACAATCGCGTCGCCACCGGATTGAAGGTCGCGTCAGCCAGCGATGATGGTGCCGTCTGGGCCATGGCTCAGGGTCTGCGTGTCGACAATGTCGGTCGGGAAGCGGCCCTGGGGGCCATCGACATGGCCAGCGGTGTCGTGGAGATCGCGATTGCAGCCGCGGAAGGCATTTCCGATCTGATGATCGACATGCGCGAAAAGCTGGTGGCGGCCAGTGACACCACGCTCGACGAGGGCAGTTGGCGCGCGCTGATGGAGGAATTCGTCGCCCTGGGCGAGCAGACCCAGACGCTGGTCGCCAATGCCCGGTTCAACGACCAGAACCTGCTGGAAGCCGGGGCTGACGACTTGTCCGTCATGGTGTCCAAAACCCCCGGGCAAGTCATCACCATAAGTGCCGAAGACCTCACCGATGGCGGCGGCATCTTCAACGGCACTCTGCCGACCGACTTTCCCGGTGTGGATGCTTCCGCACTGACGGACCGCCCGGATTCCACGATGATCGCAGCGTTCGACCAATCGATCAGCGACGTCAACGCGGCGTTGTCGCGATTGGCGGTCGGTCGCAAAGCGATGGACGTACAGCGCGAACTCGTGGTGACCCAGATCAATGTCACCGAGCGCGGTATTGGCACCTTGATTGACGCCGATCTGGGCCGGGCCGCGGCCAAGCTTGAAGCGCTCGGCGTCCAGGAAGAGCTGGGTCGACAGGCGCTGTCGATTGCCAATCAACGCCCACGTATCATCCTCAACTTCTTCCAGTAGTGTCTGCGCCGTGCGCGGCGTTCCTTTTCTCTGCCCGCTTCCGCCTTAGGTCTGGGGGCGAAGCAGGAGGCAGGAGCCGCAATGAACATCGCGATCATTGGCGCCGGCATGGCCGGCCTGGCCTGCGCCAATCGGCTGAGCGAGGCGGGGGCGCGTGTGTGCGTGTTTGAGAAGAGCCGCGGTCTCGGCGGTCGACTGGCGACCCGCCGCTCAACATTCACGACATTCGATCATGGCGCCCAGTTCGTGCACGCGCGCTCCGACAGCTTCAAAGACTGGTTGCAGCAGGCTCAGAAGGGCGGCTTCGCCGAGCAGTGGGAGCCTTGCGGTCGACCGGATGAGGCGGAGAGCTGGTGGGTCGGCCAGCCGGGCATGAGTGCACTTGCAAAGCCGCTGGCCGACAGGCTCACCATCCAGACCGGCAGCAAGGTCGTTGAAATCCTGCACGGTCCCGACGGTTGGTCCCTGCGTTTCGAGGGTGTGCGTTCGGCCGCCGGTCCGTTCCAGCGCCTGGTCCTCGCCATTCCGGCGCCGCAATGCACCGCCTTGGCCGGCCAGTTCCTGGGATCCGGAGACGGGTTGGACGCGGTCGAGTACGCGCCGTGCTGGAGTGTGCTCCTCGGTTATGACCCGGGTCTTGGAAATGATGTGCCCGACCTGATTGAACCTGCGCGCGGTGCACTGTCCTGGGTGGCTCGCAACTCGTCGAAGCCAGGGCGCAATCGCGAGCAGGAAGCGTGGACGTTGCACGCGAGTGCTGACTGGAGCCTGGAAAATCTGGAACTTGACCGGGACGATGTGACCTCTGAGCTGACTGGCGCTTTCGCGGAAATTGTCGGTCATGACCTGCCCGAGGCTGTCCATGCCGACGCTCATCGCTGGCTGTATGCCCGCGTCACCCGGGCTCTCGGACAGGACGCAATCTGGAAACCCAAGCTCGGACTGGGGCTGACCGGGGACTGGTGCCTCGGTGCGCGGGTCGAGGCAGCGTGGACAAGTGGGCGCGCCCTGGCTCAGTGCATCATCGACTGCCCGACCTGGGACGCCTGATCAGGCCGCGCTGCTTTCGGCCTTTATCGGGGCTTCAGGCAGGTCTTCGTCAAATACGCGCTGGTACATTTCAGCGATCACCGGGCGCTCCAGCTCGTCACACTTGTTCAGGAAGGTGAGCCGGAAGGCGGCGCCGAGATCACCGAAGATCTCGTAATTTTCCGCCCAGGTCAGCACGGTGCGCGGACTCATGACGGTCGAGATGTCGCCATTGATGAAGGCTTCGCGCGACAGGTCAGCGACGCGCACCATGTCGGCGACCTGCTTGCGGCCCTCATCGCTTGCGCCGAGTTTCTTCATTTTCGACAGGACGATGGCATTCTCCGTCTCGCGCGGCAGGTAGTTCAGCGTGGCGACAATCGACCAGCGGTCCATCTGGCCCTGGTTGATCTGCTGGGTGCCGTGATAGAGGCCCGTCGTATCGCCGAGACCGATCGTATTGGTGGTCGCGAAGAGGCGGAAATAGGGGTGCGGTCGGATCACCTTGGTCTGATCCAGCAGGGTCAGTGAGCCTTGGGCTTCCAGGACACGCTGGATAACGAACATCACGTCCGGGCGACCTGCATCATACTCGTCGAACAGAAGCGCTACCGGGCGCTGCAACGCCCAGGGCAGAATGCCTTCCTGGAATTCGGTAACCTGTTTGCCGTCCTTCAGGACAATGGCGTCCTTGCCGACCATGTCGATACGGCTGACGTGGCTGTCCAGGTTGACCCGGACCATCGGCCAGTTGAGTCGGGCGGCGACCTGCTCGATATGGGTCGACTTGCCTGTGCCGTGATAGCCCTGAACCATGACGCGGCGATTGTAGGAGAATCCGGCCAGAATGGCGCGCGTGGTCGCCGGGTCGAAAACGTAATCCGGATCGATCAAGGGCGTGTGCTCGTCCGCTTGCGAGAACATCGGCACGTCGAACCCGCAATCAAAGCCGAACAGGGCTTTACTGTCGGCGGTCTTGTCGGGGGCGGAGAGTGGGAAGGAATCGCTCATCGAACCGGTCTTCTTGCGATGCCGACCCGGACGGGTCGGCTGAAACGTGTTGTGTCGGAGGTAACGCACCCCCGCGACCGCGACAAGGCAGGGACTGCCACTTCGGGATGTGGCCCAGGCTGGACGCCGTCAGGCCATGCCGCAATTCTTGAGGATCTGGTAGGCGGCGATCACCCGGCCCAGCTGTTCCTCGCTGGAGCGGTCGCCCCCATTGGCATCAGGGTGGAAGCGCTTGACCAGTTCGGCGTAACGGCGGCGCACCTTGGATGACTCGGCGTCTTCCGTGAGCCCCATCGTCTCCAGGGCCTTGGTCTGCAGGCGGCCCATGCTTTTCTGCTTTGGATCGTCCCGATGCGGTTCGGAGCGGTCGCCGAACATGCCGTAGGGATCGGAAAAGCCCTCCGAAAAGTCCTTGCTGGCGCGGCTGGCCCTGGCGCTGGCGGAATGCGTGCTCTTCCAGCCCCAGGTCGGGCGGTGCCCATAGGCGGCGCTCTCGCGGAAGCTCTCCGCGGCACGCTCGCTCATGCCCTCGAAGAAATTCCACGACTTGTTGTACTCGGACGCGTGTGACTGGCAGAACCAGTAGAAATCATTGAGCCGGTCATTGGCCTTCGGCGCCCGGCTATCACCGTGCTTGCGGCAGCCGGGCCACTCGCACACGCGTTCTTCCGGCGAGGGCTGGTCCTTCGGCGGCTTGATACGGATGTCCTTGAAGCGCGGTTGGTACTTGTAGGCTCCGGTCATGGCTTCAGATTATGGTGTCGCAGTCGTAAAGCGGCAATGAAACGCATGCCAAAAGAGGTGAGAAAATGAGCCAGATGGCCGACCGCATCCGTGAGCGCCTCGAGACGGCGCTGGCGCCCGCGACCGTTCAGGTGAGCGATGACAGCCATTTGCATGCCGGCCATGCCGGCGCCCGTCCGGGGGGCGAAAGCCATTTCACGGTCGAGATTGTATCGCAATTGTTCGAGGGGCGGTCCCGCGTTGACCGGCACCGGCTGGTCAATGCGGCCTTGAAGGAAGAGTTGGCCGGACCGGTGCACGCCCTGGCCATCCGGGCCAAGGCGCCCTCGGAAACCAGTGGATCCAAATGACCCGTTCAGGCGTATGCTAAGCAACGCCATCTTCCATCGGAGCTGACATGACCCTACTGCGCGCCGCCTTGCTTCCATCCCTTCTGGCTGTGCTGGTCACGGGCTGTGCGGCCAATGATGTACAGCGTGCCCACACACTCAGCCGATACGACCAGATGGAAACGACAACCCGTCGCCTGTTGCCGGTGAATGAATGGGTGGACGCCCAGGCCCTGGCCGACGTCAGCACGATCCATGTCGCCGATGCCGGGCTGGCGCCCGGTGTAGTCGAGGCCAGCGGCGTCGAGGCGGAACGCATCGAGCGTGTCCAGGCCAAGCTGACACAGACGATGTGTCGTCGGCTGGCACGTGGGGGCTTCACCGTAACCCCCGATCCCGATGGTGCTGAGCTGTCCGTGGTCATGACCATCACGGGGTTCGAGCCGACAGACATGGCGGCTGCCGGTGCGTCACGCGTTTTGGGCTTCGCCGTGCCCGGCCCCCTCAGTCCCCGTCTGCCTATCGGTATCGGTGCCTTGGCGGCGGAAGGCGAGGTGCTGACCCGTGACCAGCGCCAGGTTGCTGCCATGCAATGGGTTTCGCGCAATCATATCCTGTCGGGCGGTGGCTTTTCGGAGATTGGTGACGGCTATGACCTGGCTCAGGTCTTTGCCGACAGTTTCGGAGACCTGATCGTGGATGCCCGGGACAGTGTCGACGGGCCGCGCGGTGAAACGGCGGGCGGAGTGTGCAATGACATGTTCGACGCGATCGTCGGTGACGACGTCGCCGCGAACTAGCTCATCATTACATCGTCGGGGCTGACAGAAACCTTGAGACGCAGGATCTGATTGCGCCGACGATCGACGATCTCGAAGCGGGCGCCGTGGAACTGGAAGACCTGTCCGCGTTCCGGGATGGTCTGGGCCTCGTGGATCACCAGGCCGGCAATGGTCACCGCCTCGTCGTCCGGCAGCTCCCAGTCGAGCGCCCGGTTGAGGTCGCGGATCGGCACCGCGCCGTCGACGATATAGGTTCCGTCGCTCTGTGACTGGATGCCCTCCACGGCAATGTCGTGTTCGTCCTCGATGGCGCCGACAATCTCTTCCAGAATGTCCTCCAGCGTCACCAGGCCCATCAGGGCTCCATACTCGTCAACGACCAGCGCGAAATGCTCGCGCTTCTCGCGAAAGGCGTTGAGCTGGTCGAGGACTTCGGTGGTCTCAGGCACGAACCAGGCTTCGCGGCGCAGGGCTTCGATATCGATGACCGAGGCATTGCCGTCGGCTTCGTGCAGCGCCCGCGCGATGTCACGCACATGCAGCACGCCGATGATGTTCTCGCTGTCGCCCTTGTAGAGCGGCAGGCGAGTGTGCGGGGAGTGCAGGGCCTGGGTAACGATTTCCTCCGGCGGGTTGTCGGAGTCGAGCATCAGGATCGACTTGCGGTGCACCATGATGTCGTCGACGGTCAGCTCGCGCAGATCGAGCACGCCGCCGAGCATGTCGCGGTCATCCTTGACCACGCCGCCTTCCTCGTGGTGCAGCGCGATGGTCCCGCGCAGCTCGTCGTGGGAGGACAGGACCGGGCCTTCGACATTGGCCCCGAACAGCTTGAGCACACTGCGCACGACAAACTGCACCGCGCCGACAACCGGGGCGAAAATGCGCACCACCCAAAGCACCGGACGCGACACCACGAGGGCAAAGCGTTCCGGATTGGACAGGGCATAGGTCTTGGGCATGACCTCGGCAAAGACCAGAACCAGAATGGTCATGACCGCTGTCGCCCAGATGATGCTGTTGCCGCCGAGCAGTCGTTCAAACAGCTGGCCGGCAATCATCGAGGCGGCGATGTTGACGAGGTTGTTGCCCAGAAGGATGGCGCCGAGCAGGCTTTCGCCGTCGGAAATCAGGTGATTGACGCGGGCCGCCGCCGGGTTTTTGTCGCGCTCCATCTGCAGCATGCGGGCGCGCGACGTCGCGGTAAGCGAAGTTTCCGAACCGGAGAAAAACGCCGAAAGCATAAGCAGGCCGACAATCATCAGGGCCGGGCCGATCAGGGTCCAGTCAAGGCTCATGAGAGCTGGGTCTCCAGGAAATCAAACAGGTCTTCGGCATCGGTGTCGTGCGCAATGTAGGCGTTTCCGATGCCATGTGCGAGTACGAGTGTGATCTGACCGCCCCTGTTCTTCTTGTCATCGCGCATTCGGTTCACCAATCCGGCTGCCGACCAGTTCTGGTGCGGCAGGGCGCAAGGGTGGTCGGGCAGGCCGATATCGCGCAGATGACGGCGCACTCGTGCTGCGTCGCCGGCCGGGCAATCTCCGCGGCGCACCGAATAATCGAAGGCCAGGCCAAGACCGGCTGCCACGGCTTCGCCGTGCCGGATGGTATCGGGCGGGGCTTCGGCCTCGAGAGCATGGGCAAAGGTATGGCCGAGATTGAGCAGGGCGCGCGCGCCAGACTCGCGTTCATCCGCAGCCACGATACGGGCCTTGAAGGCGATCGCCTCGGCGATGGCGTCGCGAAGATCTGTCCCCGCCAGAATGCCGCCGCCTTTGGCTTCCAGTGCGCCGAAGCGGCGTGCGTCACCGATCAGGGCGGCTTTGACGATCTCGGCATACCCCGCGCGACGCTCGCGCATCGGCAGCGTCTCGAGAAAGTGCGTGTCGGCCACGACGAGTCTTGGTTGGTGAAATGTGCCGACAAAATTCTTGCCATGGCGCGTGTTGATGCCGGTCTTGCCGCCGACCGAGCTGTCGACCTGGGACAAGAGCGTGGTCGGGATCTGCACCACGCCGACCCCGCGCTTGGTGATTGAGGCGGCAAAGCCGGCGAGGTCACCGATGACCCCGCCACCCAGTGCGATAATGGCACCCGTGCGTTCGATATTCTGATCGAGGAGGGCGGAAACGACGGTTTCGAGCCCATCCCAGCTCTTGCTCTGCTCGCCGGCGTCCAGGACCAGCGGTTCGCAGTGCAGGCCGGCGTCGGACAGCGTCGTGATGACCACGTCGAGGTGCAGCCTGGCGACGTTGTGATCCGTGACCAGAACGGTCCGGCCGCGCGGATTGAGCTGTGCGATCAGGCGAGCGCTGTCCGCCAGGGCGCCGGCGCCGACCCGGACGTCGTAACCTGCTGCTTCCAATTCGACCGAGACAGTCACCGTGTCGCTCATGGCTCGGCCTCCCCGGCCGCATGCGCTTTCAGGGCGTCGAGAATCCGCGTTACGGTTTCCTGGTGGGAACCGGTCGAAGCGTCGACATGAAGGTCGGCCTCGGAGTAGGCCGCCCGTCGTTTCTCCAGCAGGGCAGACAGTATCTTCGTCGGGTCGCCATCGCGCAGGAGGGGACGGGTGTCGCGCTTGCGGACCCGCTTCACGAGGGTGGGAATGTCGGCCTGGAGCCAGATGGACAGTGCGTGCTCGCGCACCAAGGCGCGGGTCGAAGGGTCGACAAACGCGCCGCCGCCTAGGGCCAGAATGGCGTCGCGGTTCTCCAGCAGCCGGGCAATCACCTTGCGTTCTCCGTCGCGGAACGCGGTCTCACCGAAATCATCGAAAATCTCCGACACGCTGCGACCGGCCGCCTTTTCAATCTCTTCGTCAGCATCCCGGAATTTCCGACCCAGGGCGGTTGCCAGCCGTCGGCCGACAGTGGTTTTGCCGACCCCCATCAGGCCAATCAGCACGAGGGGACGGTCCGGAAAAAGCACACGGGTCATGTTAGCGGTATAAACGGTCTGGAAATCGCCGCAATCGGGGTTAGGCTCCGGCCAGTAACCCATTGCAGCGATTTGCACTGGGGGCAGGCAGTCAAGGAGTTGCAGATGCGTGGTTTCGTTATCGGTCTGGCCGCCGTGGCCCTGCTGGTTGCCATCGGCTTCGGAACTCTGGTTCTGATTGCCAACGGCCTCGAACCCGAGCGGGAGAATGTGCGTGTTGAACTGGAAGTCGATTCCTGAAGCCGGCCTGCTGGCACTGGCACTTGCCGGGGTCGCCCACGCCCAGACATCCATCGAGGTCGAGCGCCTCGATACGCTGGATCCGTGGCAGGTCGGCCTGCCCAGCGCGGGACTGCGCGGCAATGTCTGGTCGGCCAGTGAGGCGGACATGCTGGGCCTTGTACTCGAGGCCCTGCCGGACGCGTCGTCGCAGAGCTATGACAGCCCGGCCGTGGCCGCCCTCGGCGTCGCCATATTGAGTACCGGCGGGCAACCGCCCCAGGGCGGGCGCGGAGATGCGAGCCTCGCCGTTCAGCGGGTCGATCGCCTGGTGGCCGTCGGCGGGGTGCCGCGCGGCTATGATCTGCTGGAGCGAACCCCGGGCCTGGGCCAGGCCCCGGCGCTGGCTCGCTGGCATGCGGAATTGGCTTTTCTCAGCGGTGATGATGCCCGCGCCTGCCAGACGGCCAACGCGCTGCTCAGTGGGCGCGACCAGCCCTACTGGCTGCGCACGCGCGCTTATTGCCTGCTTCTCGACGGCAACATTCCGGCGGCCGAGCTGACCGCCGAACTGGCGCGTGGGCAGGACGCGAATGAAGGCTTTGAAGCGCGCCTGCACGCATTGAGCCTGGAAGCCGGGCTGGCCGAGAATGCGCCCGGGGTCGAGACAGGCCTCGAATGGGCCATGTCCCGCCGCATCCAGGCCGTGACCGGAAATGGGGGCGCCTGGCCTGATCTGGCAGATACGGCGCCGGCATGGCTGCGGGATTTCAAGGACCGGGTGGCGAGGCCGCGGGTGGAGCCGGCTGCCGATCCGGTTCAGCATCTGGCGGCCGCGGAGACGCAAGTGGGCCCGTCTCGGCTGGCCCATCATGAAAGCGTCCTGGCTCAGGGGCTGGACCGGGAATTGTCGGCGGAAGCGCTCGGGCGAATCTTCGCCGACGCGGGGTGGGGGCAACCCTTCATCCGTGCCGCGCAACGCTATGGTCGCGAGATTGCCAGCCTGCCGGTCACCGAACGCACCATCGAGCACGGCTATCCCATCGCTCTCGCGGCCATCCTGGTCGGGGATCTGCGCACAGCACGCGCCTGGCGCGATGCCCTGGTCGACGGTCCGCCACGGCCGGCACCAGTTCCACTGACCTTGCCCGGCGACAAGCCGGGTGACCTCTCGCCGGCGCTGCAAATGCAGCCCATGCCGGACCCGGTCGAGTGGGAGCCGCCTTCGCCCCGGCGCATGGTGATCCTCGACCTCGCCCTCGCTGTGGCCTCCGATGACCTTGAAGGCGGATCGTTCGAGGCTCTCCTCGCCGCCTGGCTCGAAATGCACGGTGAGGCCGGCCTCGCCGAGACCCTCGCCCTGACCCGACTGGGAGCACCGGACGTCGAGGGGCTGCGCGCGGCTTTGTTCGCGGCGCCCGCGATTGCCGCTCCCGGAGCCGCTGCCATGGATGCGGCGGCGCGTGCCGGTGCCCGCGGCGAAGCGGCGCTGATCGCGCTCGACCTGCTGGCCACGCCGGCGACCGCGGGCGATGCTGATTCCGTGGCCCGGGCCGTGGCGACGCTGGATGCAGTGGGGCTGCGGCAGCACGCACTGGCCATCCTGCTGGAGCGCATCGTCGCGAGGGCGGGGTGAGCGCCGGCCGGGATATCGCGCTTTTTCTCGACATGATGGCGGCTGAGCGGGGTGCGGCATTGAACACGCTGGACGCCTACCGGCGCGACCTGGATGACGTCGCCGCTCGTCTGGCGGCCTCCGGAAGCGCACTTGCCGAGGCTGGCACGGCGGAATTGGAGGGCGTGTTGACCGGCTTTGCCAGGGACGGGTTGGCGGCTTCCACGGCGGCCCGCCGGCTGTCGGCGATGAAGCGTTTCTACCGTTTCCTGGTTTCCGAGGGGCTGCGCGGCGACGACCCGGCGTTGCCGCTCAAGGCGCCCCGCAAGGCGCGTCCCCTGCCCAAGGTGCTGACCGAGGATGATGTCGACCGGCTGTTCGCCGCAGCGGCGCGCATCGAGGGCGCGGCGGGTGTGCGCAGCCGGGCCCTGCTGGAGCTGCTCTACGCGGCGGGCCTGCGCGTGTCCGAGCTGGTTTCCCTGCCGCTGGCCGCCTTCGTCCAGAGCGAGCGCTGTATCCATGTGGTGGGCAAGGGCGGGCGCGAGCGGCTGGTTCCGCTGACCGCGGCCGCGCTGGAGGCGGTCGAGGATTACCGGGCGGTTCGCGCCGAACACTTGCCGGCTGAGAAGGCGGCGGCGGGGCGGGCGGCCAGATACCTGTTTCCCTCGCGGCGGGCCAGGTCCGGTCATCTGACGCGGGAGCGGTTTGCCCAGATTCTCGGCGATATCGCCGTGGCCGCGGGGCTCGATCCGACACGCATCTCGCCGCACGTCCTGCGGCACGCCTTCGCCACCCATCTTCTGGCGCGCGGCGCCGATCTGCGCAGTGTCCAGCTCCTGCTGGGGCATGCCGACGTGTCGACGACGCAGATCTACACCCATGTCCTGGACGAGCGTCTGAAATCGCTGGTCGAGTCGGCACACCCGCTGGCGCGCAAGGGCGAGTGACGGTGTCCGGTTGACCTATGCGTAAACACGGTAGCCCGGACTTGTGACCGGCTTTCCGGGCCGTTAGGTTGCCCGGACTTTTTTGTGCAGAGGTGTTGGCTGGCCATGTCCGATCCCACACGGACCTATCTCGATTTTGAACGTCCGCTCGCCGAGCTGGAAGCCAAGATCGAGGAATTGGAAACACTCTCCGGCAAGTCCGGGGGCGATGCGCCCGATACCAATGAGGAAACCGCCCGCCTGCGTCAGAAGGCCAGCGAGCAGTTGGCCGCGCTCTATTCAAAGCTCGATCCGTGGCGCAAGACACAGGTGGCCCGCCATCCCGAGCGGCCGCATTTCCGCGATTACCGCAAGGCGCTGATCGAGGATTTCGAAGAGCTGTGCGGCGACCGCCGGTTTTCCGAGGATGCCGCGATCGTCGGCGGTCTGGGCCGGTTCCGGGGTCGCTCCGTGGTCGTCATGGGCCATGAGAAGGGCCACGACACCGAGACCCGCATCCGGCACAATTTCGGCATGGCGCGGCCGGAAGGCTATCGCAAGGCGATCCGCCTGATGGACCTGGCCGAGAAGTTCAACCTGCCGGTCCTGACCTTTGTCGACACGGCCGGCGCCTATCCCGGCCTCGGCGCCGAGGAGCGCGGCCAGTCGGAAGCCATTGCGCGCTCTACCGAGCGCTGCCTGACCCTGAAAACGCCTCTGATCTCGACCATTACCGGCGAGGGCGGATCCGGCGGTGCGGTGGGGGGGGGGGGGGGGGGGGGGGGGGGAGGGGGCGAG
>NZ_JBTLRI010000001.1:439701-512904 GCF_054482675.1 Maricaulis sp. CAU 1757 | reverse complement strand
CCCCCCCCCCCCCCAACAAGGTGATGATCCTCGAGCATTCGATCTATTCGGTGATCTCGCCGGAAGGCTGTGCCTCGATCCTGTGGAAGGACTCCGCAAGGGCCCGCGACGCCGCGATCGCCATGAAGATCACGGCGCCGGACCTCCTGGCCATGAAGATCGTCGACGAGATCATCAAGGAGCCGCTGGGCGGTGCCCACCGTGCTCCCGCCGTGACCATGAAGGCGGTCGGCAATGCCATCGAGACACAGCTCAGCCAGCTGGAGAAGATGTCGCCGGCCGAGCTCAAGAAGCAACGCCGCGAGCGCTTCCTGGCCATCGGGCGGACGATGCCGGAGCTGAAATAGGCAGGGGCCTTCCAGCGACGATCACGGAAAACGGGGATGAAAAAATTTTTATCCCCGTTTTTTTGTGCGTGATGTGTCGGGATTTCAGGGGCTTGTGATTTTTTCGCGGGAAAAAATCCGCCGGGGGTCTGTCCGGGGGGAGTATCGGGCAGAGTCGGCAGATGTAGGAGGATCGAATGAGGGTTTTGGCGGGGGCACGGATTGGCGCTTTGTGTGTTGGAGAAGCGCCGGGAGGATTGCAGACGAAACGCGTCTCTCCCGCGTCATCCCACGGGGCCGCGCAGCGGCATCCGGGGGACCCCAGCCACCAAGGATGCGGGTAGAGCGAGGTGTCTGCGGCGGGCCGGTTGGGTGAGGTCCCCCGGATCCCGGCTGGCGCAGGGACCGTGGGATGACGGGATTTGGGGGAGCGGATACGATCGGAATGGACACCACTGACACACCGCCTCGGGGCGCTATGGTTGGTTGGGAAATTGTGCTGTCCCGGCTTAACGTCGGCCTTTCGGAGGTGGTCAATGAGAGTGCTAAACGTGATGGTTCCCGTTCTTGGATTGGTCTTCACGGCCTGCTCACCTAAAAGCGCGTGGACAGAATACAGGGAGGTTTTTCCTGGTCACGCCGGAAGCGTCGTACTGAACGGCAAGTTCTCTCGATATGACGACCTTTCGATGGTTGCGCGCGACTGCTCTGAAGAGACTGGGTTAGCCTTGTGCCTCCAAGGGCCGATCACCTTTGCGCTGCCTCATGAAATTCTCAGCCCGGATGAAAGTTGGCAGGTTGATGGATGTACATTCTCGCTTTCTCGCGACATAGGTCATGAGTTCGATGTTGGTGTTATTTACATATATTCACAGTGCCGGAATGATCTGTTCTTATATTCATACGATGAAACAATCGGATTGGGTGGATTTTCATTGTTAAAGAACTCTGGTGAGGCTTTATATGTTTACCGCTTGGTTTCCGGTAGAGGTTTCGTCTGCCATGTTGAGCGTGAGGGGGTGAGTATTCAAATTTCGGATTGTGATGTGGAGCACCTTGAAACTTGAGATAATTGGGAGAGACATGATTGAACGCCCGCAGCCATCCAAACTGTCTCGATTGCCCCGCTATCTAGGTCGCCACGAAAGGTCGTGAAGTTCCGACGCCGGTTGTTTCCTACTAGAGCCCACATGGCCCGCCTAGCGGGCGCTTCTCTTCCCTCTCCGCGACCGACTCACCGGTCGAGGAGAAGGAATGTTTTCCTTGCGCCGGGCGCGGAAATGACCATTGACCTCGTGGTGGCCAGCGGGCCTCAGAAAGAGATGAATGGGCAGGTGCGGGCGCTGATGCGTCCGCTTTTTTGTGTCGGCGGGAGTCGCCCGGAAGCGGGGTTGGCGTCAGCCCGCACGCAGCAAAAAGGGCGGACACCTGGGTGCCCGCCCTTCTCCTGGCTCGTTGTGTCAGTAAGCGCCCTAATCGAGGGTGCGGACTTCCACTTCGCCGATGTTGAGGGCCCGGATGGGGGCCTCGATTTCGGCGAGGTCGCCGACGATGACCCAGACCAGCTCATTCGGGCGGACCAGGGTGTCGGTGACGCCGCGGACCTCGTCGAGGGTGAGGCCCTCGAAGCGGTCCTTGAGGGTCGCCGGATAGTCCCAGTCGCGGCCGAGATTGTGGCTCGAGACGAGGCTGGAGCGGACCGCGCTGGCGGTCTCGAACTGGCCCGGCAGGGCGCGCACATTGTTGTTGATGGCACGCTGCAGCTCCTCGGCGGTAACCGGTTCATCGCCGGTGATGCCGGCGAACTCGTTGAGGAGTTCGGTCACCGAGTCGGCGGTGCGGTCGGTCTGCACCGGCGCATAGACGATCCACGGCCGCTGGCCACGGGCGCCCGAGAGGAAGGTATAGGCGCCATAGGCCCAGCCCTTGTCTTCGCGCAGGTTCATGTTGACGCGGGCCGAGAACTGGCCGCCCAGCGCGTCATTCATCGCGGTGATCGCCTCATTGTTCTCGACGCGGCCTTCCGGGCCGATGCGGCCGGCCAGGATGACGCTCTGCGGCGAGTTGGGGCGGTCGACCAGGATGACTCGCGGCTGGCCGGCATTGCTGGCCTGGGCGAGGTTCTTCTGCGGCACCGGGCTGGACGGGGCCCGCCAGCCGCGGAAGGCCCGCTCGAGCATGCCCTCGATCTCGTCCAGCGAGGTGTCTCCGACCACGAACAGGGTGGCATTGTCCGGACGCAGCCAGGCGTCGCGGTGGGCCTGCAGGTCGTCGACGGTGAAGCTAGTCACCGCGTCGGGATGGCCGGAGCCGGTGAAGGGCACGCTGTAGGCATGGCCTTCGCCGTACATTTCCGGCGGCAGCAGGCGCAGGCCGAGGCTGACCGGCTGGGCCATTTCCTGCTCGATGGCGTTGAGGCGCATCTGGCGCAGGCGCTCGAGGTCGCCGCTGTCGAAGCTCGGATCGGTGATCACTTCGGCCATCAGGTCGAGCGAGTCGCGCAGCTGGGTGCGCAGGGCTGACAGTGTGACGAAGGACTGGTCGAGCGAGGTGCCGGTGGACAGCTGGGCGCCCAAGCGCTCGGCCTCGGCGGCGATTTCCAGCGCGTCCATGTCGCCGGCGCCCTCGTCCAGCATGTCCATGGTGAAGCTGGCCAGGCCGGGCTTCCCGCCGTCGACGGAATCCGCAGCATAGCCGGCATCGAAGACCATCTGGACCTGCACCACCGGGACGGCGTCACGGCGCACGAAGACCAGGTCCATGCCGTTCGACAGGGTGGTCGTCTCGACCTGCGGCCAGTCGAGGTCCGGCGTCGAGGCGACGACCGGCAGGGCCGAGCGGTCGGCGTCGGTCTCCTGGCTCGCCATCTCGCCGAAGGGCAGGACGGTGATCTGGTGGTAGCCGGTGTTCAGCCATTCCCGGGCGGTGGCCAAGACGGCTTCCGGCGTGGCGGCATTGACGCGTTCCAGATAGGTGCGCCAGAAGCCCGGATCGTCGGCGTAGAGCTGGCCCTGGGCCAGGGTCACGGCCTTGCCGGAGAAACCACCAATCTGTTCCAGACCGCGAATGCTGCCGGCATTGATGCGGGTCTGCACCGCGGTCAGCTCGTCCTCGGTCGGACCCTCGGCCAGCATCTCGGCGATGATCTCGTCGAGACGGGCGGTGGCGGCGTCGATATCGGCGTCCGGGGTCAGCGTCAGCACGACTTCGAAGAAGCTGGCCAGCTGGTGTTCCTGGACATAGGCGTAGGCGCTGGTCGCGACCTGGCTGTCATAGACGAATTCGCGGTACAGGCGCGAGGTCCGGCCGCCGCCCAGCGCGGTAGCGAAGAGTTCCAGCTCGGCCCGCTCCTGCGTGGTCCGGCCCGGCACCACCCAGGTCCGGTAGATGCGCGGCTGCGGCACTTCGTCGAACATGACCTCGGCGGTGTCGTATTCCCGTTCCGGGACCCAGTTCTGGATGCGGCTGATCGGCGGACCCACCGGGGCGTCGTTGAAATAGCGCTCGACCAGCGGCCGGGCGGTCTCGGCATCGATGTCACCGGCCAGGACGAGGATGGCGTTGGAGGCGCCGTAATACTGGCGGAACCATTCCTGTACGTCCTCAAGCGAGGCGGCGTTGAGATCTTCCATCGAGCCTATGGTGGAGTGGGCGTAGGGGTGGCCTTCCGGGAACAGGGCGCGCAGCTGGGCGTAATTGACCAGTCCGTAGGGCTGGTTGTCACCCTGGCGCTTCTCGTTCTGGACCACGCCGCGCTGTTCGTCGAGCTTGTCCTGGGTGATCGCCCCGAGGAGGTGGGTCATGCGATCGGATTCCATCCACAGGGCCATTTCAAGCGCCGGGGTGGGGACGGTCTGGAAGTAGTTGGTGCGGTCGAACCAGGTCGTGCCGTTCATGCCGGTGGCACCGACATCCTCGAACGGCCCGAAGTAATCCTCGTCAAAATTCTCCGAGCCATTGAACATCAGGTGCTCGAACAGGTGGGCGAAGCCGGTGCGTCCGGCCGGTTCGTCGGCCGAGCCGACGCCATACCAGACGCTGACGGCGACGATCGGCGCCTTGCGGTCCTCGTGGACAATGACGGTCAGGCCATTGTCGAGCGTGAAGCTCTCGTAGGGAATGTCGATGTCGGGCACCTGGGCCGGTGCCGTTGTCGCGACGAGCGCGAAAGTGGCCGCAACGGCCATGAAAGTCCGGATCATGAGGTCCTCCCCGTTTAGTTGCCCGGCATTAAATAGGGCGATCTGGGGGCGGGCAATGCTTGCGACCTTAACTTGAGTTCACAATCCGAGGTCGACTTCCAGCCAGGGCAGTTCGCGGCCCGGGAAGACGTCGGACGGGCGCATCTCGACGCGGCGGGCGCCCATGTGCAGATAGGCGGGTTCGGCATAGGGGTCGGACAGGATGGTCATGGTCGTATGGCCGAGGGCGCGCAATTGTGTCTTGGCGTGCTCGAACAGGTCCCGACCGGCACCTGTGCCGATTGCCTCGGGAGAGACAAAGAGCAGGTCGAGCGTGCCGCCCGGACCATCCGGGGCGATCTGGGCCACACCGACCAATTGCCCGTCGGCATCCTCGGCAACGGTGGTGTGGCCGGCCTGGATGGCCTCTGGGCTGACTTTCAGATAGGGCGAGACGGCGGCCATGAAAGCCGGGTCATAGCCCCAATAGGCTTTGGACTTGAGGCACAGGCGGGACAGGTCCGCCTCCTCTCCGGCGCGGGCCGGACGAAGACGGACCTGGGCCACGATGTCAGACCGTGAAGGTGTCGGTGGTGCCGCCGACGAGGCCGTGGCAATGCTTGAACTTCTTGCCGGACCCACACGGGCAGGCCTCGTTACGTGCCACCCGGCCCCAGGTCTCCGGACGGTTGGGGTCACGCGGGGTCGAAGTGCGGCGCTGGGTCGGGGCGATGCGGGCGGACACCGGTTCACCGGTCGGCCCGTCCATCTCGTTGCGGCCGGTGCGCGGGTCGATGTGGGTTTCCGTCATCTCCGGTGTCTCTGGCGGGGCCGGCGGACGCTCGAAGCGGATCATCATCAGCTGGCGGGTCACCTCGCCGCGCAGATTGTCCATCATCCGTTCAAACAGGTTGAAGGCCTCGGTCTTGAACTCGTTGAGCGGATTGCGCTGGGCGTAGGAGCGCAGGCCGATCATCGAGCGCATGGCGTCGAGGTTCTGCAGGTGCTCTCGCCAGTTGATGTCGATGGCCTGGAGCAGGATCGACTTCTCGATGCGGCGCATCAGATCGGGCCCGGCATTGGCGGCTTTCTCGGCATAGGCACGGTCGGCGGCATCGGAGATACGCTCGAGGATTTCCTCGTCGGCAATGCCCTCTTCCCGGGCCCACTCGTCAACCGGCAGGTCGAGCGCGAAGGTCTTCTTGATCTCTTCCTTGAGGCCCTCGACGTCCCACTGGTCGGCATAGGCCTTGGGCGGAATATGGGTCTCGACCAGATCCTCGGCGGTCTGGTAGCGCATGTCCTTGATGACGTCGGAGACGTCGGCGGCGGTCATGAAATCGATGCGCTGCTCGAAGATCGCCTTGCGCTGGTCGTTCATCACGTCGTCGTATTTGAGGACGTTCTTGCGGATGTCGAAATTGCGTTGTTCGACCTTCTTCTGCGAGGTCTCGAGTGCCTTGGACATCCACGGGTGCTGGATGGCTTCGCCTTCCTTCATGCCCAGGGTGCGCATGATGGAGTCGAGGCGTTCCGGCGCGAAGATGCGCAGCAGGTCATCCTGCACGGAGATGTAGAATTTCGAGCGGCCCGGATCGCCCTGGCGTCCGGTCCGGCCGCGCAGCTGGTTGTCGATGCGGCGGCTTTCATGGCGCTCGGTGGCCAGCACGTAGAGGCCGCCGGCCTCCAGCGCCTGGCGCTTCTTCTCGGCGATATCGGCCTTGATGGCGTCCATCTCGCGGTCGATCTCGGTCTGCGTCGGCTCCTTGCCGGCCGCCTTCTGGGCTTCGAGCCATTCCGCGAAGCGCATGTCCAGATTGCCGCCGAGCTGGATGTCGGTACCGCGGCCGGCCATGTTGGTGGCGATGGTCACGGCACCCGGCACGCCGGCCTGGGCGATGATGCCGGCTTCCTGCTCGTGGTAGCGCGCATTGAGCACCTTGTGCTCGATCGGCAGGAGCTTGAGCATTTCCTTGAGCGTGTGCTCAACGGGCCGTGCGGATTTCTCGAACTCGGCCTTGGACGCCTCGTCCTTGGGATAGAGATGGCCGAGCGTCTTCTTGAATACGGTCTTGTCGGTCATCAGCTGGGAGATGATTTCCGACTTCTCGATCGAGGCGGTGCCGACGAGCACCGGCTGGCCTCGCTTCTGGCAGTCGACGATTTCGTCGATGATGGCGGCGTATTTTTCCGCCAGGGTCCGGTAGACCTCGTCCTCGTCGTCGATGCGGGCGATCGGGCGGTTGGTCGGGACCTCGACCACGCCGAGACCGTAGATCGAGTGGAATTCGTCGGCCTCGGTGAGGGCCGTGCCGGTCATGCCGGCCAGCTTGTCGTAGAGGCGGAAATAATTCTGGAAGGTGACCGAGGCGAGGGTCTGGTTCTCCGGCTGGATATCGGTGCCTTCCTTGGCCTCGATGGCCTGGTGCAGGCCATCGGACAGGCGGCGGCCCGGCATCATGCGGCCGGTGAACTCGTCGACCAGGACAACCGCATTGTCCTTGATGATGTAGTCCTTGTCCTTGACGAAGACCTTGTGCGCCTTGAGCGCCTGGTTGACGTGGTGGACCACGGAGACGTTTTCGACGTCGTACAGGTCACCCTCTTCCTTCAGCAGGTCGTGCTCTCGCAGCAGGCGCTCGATTTCCTCATTGCCCTCTTCAGTGAGCAGGATGGAGCGGGCCTTCTCGTCGATCTCGTAGCATTCCTCGCCGAGCAGGGGGATCAGCTTGTCGATGGTCTTGTAGAATTCGGTCCGGTCCTCGGTGCGGCCGGAAATGATCAGCGGCGTACGCGCCTCGTCGATCAGGATCGAGTCGACCTCGTCGACGATGGCGAAGCCGTGGCCGCGCTGCACCATCTCGTCGACGGTGTATTTCATGTTGTCGCGGAGGTAGTCGAAGCCCAGCTCGTTATTGGTGGCGTAGGTGACGTCGCAGGCGTAGGCGGCCCGGCGTTCGCCGTCATTCATGCCGTGGGCGATGACGCCGGTGGTCATGCCGAGCTGGGCGAACACCTTGCCCATCCACTCGGCGTCGCGCGTGGCCAGGTAGTCATTGACCGTGACCACGTGCACGCCCTTGCGGGGCAGGGCGTTGAGATAGCAGGGCAGGGTGGCGACCAGGGTCTTGCCCTCGCCGGTCTTCATCTCGGCGATCGAGCCCTGGTGCAGGACGATGCCGCCCATGAGCTGGACATCGTAAGGGCGCAGGCCAAGGGCCCGGCGGGCGGCCTCGCGGACCGCGGCGAAGGCCTCGGGCAGCAGCGCGTCGAGCTTCTCCCCCTTGTCCAGCCGGTCGCGGAATTCCCCGGTCTTGGCTTTCAGGGCGTCGTCGGAGAGTTTTTCGAACTCCGGTTCGAGGCCATTGATCTTTTCGACCAGGGGGCGCAAACGCCGGATCGTGCGATCGTTTTCGGTACCGAATAACTTGCGGGCAATGGACAGCATGTGTTCTGGCTTTGCGAACTGTGCGAGTACCGGCGACCGGCGCTCGAATGTTCGTCCGTTCGCCGAGGACGCCAGCATTGCATTGAAACGTCTGGCTGACTTAAGGATGGGGCTGGGACGTGTCAATCAAGCCGCGCGGCTGAGGCCGTCAGGACTACTGTTTTTCAAAGGATGGCGCGCGTGTCACCCATTGCCAAATCCGGCCTCGCCTGCCTGGCCGTACTCGCCCTAGCCAGCTGCGGCCCCGAGCCGCGGCGCAGTCTCGACCACGAGCAACCGCGTGGGACTGTGCTGTCTCCCGACGACGCCGACCCCGTCCTCGCCCGTGTCGACGGTACCGTGATCCGCCGCTCGGATGTCGAGCGCGAGGCGCTGGCGCAGGCCGAGGAGACAGGTGAAAGTCCGCCGGAGCCGGGCAGCGACCGGTTCGCCGAGCTGCTGGAGCAACTGATCGACCAGCGCCTCCTGGCGCTCGAAGCCCGCCGTCGCGGCCTGCACCAGTCCGAGGAAGCCCAGCGACGCCTGGCCCTCGCCCAGGAACGCATTCTCGGCAATGTGCTGGTGGAAACGGCGCTGGCCGATGCGGTCACCGAGGAGACGGTACAACGCATCTATCAGGAACAGGTCCGGCTGATCCCTCTGGGCGAGGAAGTGCGTGCCCGGCACATTCTGGTGGATACCCGGGAGGAGGCGGACGCGATCGCCGAGCTGCTCGCCGAGGGGCGCGACTTCAATGAGCTGGCCGTCGCCATGAGCCAGGACCAGGCCACACGCCTGGAAGGCGGGGATCTGGGCTACTTCACGTCCGGAGGTGTACTGCCGGCATTCGGCGCAGTGGCTTTCAACACACCCGTCGGGGCGATCTCGGAGCCGTTCCGCACCGAGTTCGGCTGGCACATTCTGAAGGTCGAGGATACGCGGCGGCAGCCACCGCCTTCGCTGGAATCGCTGCGCGCCAACATCGTGCGCTTCTACACCTTCGACCAGCTGGAGGCTTTGATCGACGGGTTGCGGGCCTCGGCCGAGATCGAGCGGGCGGACATGGACGTCCTTGTCCAGACACAGGCGGACGACGCAGGACCGGAGGATGGCGCCGCCGATGCCGGTGGCGACCCGGCCGGTACGGACCCGGGCGATGACTAGGCCTCGCCGCGGGTTTGAACCAAATTTTAAAGGAGTTGTGCCAGCATGACGGGTATTGGCCCCAAACCGGTGCTTTACGTTGCCGCCTGCGCCCTGCTCGATGCCGATGGACGCATCCTGATCGCCAGGCGGCCGGAAGGGAAACCGATGGCGGGCCTGTGGGAATTCCCCGGTGGCAAGATCGAGCCGGGTGAAACGCCGGAGCAAGCTGTGGTGCGCGAATTGCGGGAAGAGCTGAGTGTGGAGCCGTGTGAACGGTGCCTGCATCCCTTTGCCTTCGTGTCGCACCCTTATGACGACTTCCACATCGTCATGCCGCTCTTCCTGTGCCGCACCTGGGACGGTTTCCCGCACCCCACCGAAGGCCAGGAGATTGCCTGGGTCCGCAAGGAGCGGTTGCGCGATTACGCGATGCCGGCTGCCGACCTGCCCCTGGCCGCAGAATTGAGGGACAGGCTATGAGCAAGTTGCAGGAATTCCTGCGTCATGAGGGTGGCGCGACGGCGATAGAGTATTCATTCATCGCCGTTGTCGTATCCATTGCCGCGATCGGCGCCCTCATGGTCATCGGCCCGCTCGTGGCCGACATGCTGTCCCAGTCCGGCGAGGCGTTCTAGCGCCCGGCCTTTTCGCCCAGCGATGTTTCCTGCACGCCCAGCGCATCGGCGAGCCTATGCGTGGCCGACCCCGGTCGTTTGGGCTTGGGCTGGTCGGGGTGGGGGGCCCAGCCACCGGCATGCACGATCTCGAAACTCGCGCGGACACGTCCGTCGGGATCGGCGAAGCGGTCGGCATAGATTTCTGCCATGCGGTTGAACAGACTGCGCGTTGCAGGCGTTCGCGACCGGTTCGAGAGTATTGAAGTCTCGCCCATGCCCCGCAGATCCCTCAACAGGGCGAAGGCGTTGTCGTAGCGCACCGTGACGCGGTCGATGTCGGCGACCGGCATGGCGAAACCGGCGCGTTGCAGCAGGGCCGCCATGTCGAAGGTTCCGGCGAAGGGGGAGACCCGCGGGCTGACCCCGCCCTTGATCTCGGTTTCCGCTGCCATCAGGGACTGCCGCAACTCGGTCAGCGTGGCCCCTCCGGGCAGGGCGCAGGCGAAAAAGCCGTCAGGCTTGAGGGCGCGGTTGATCTGGATCAGCACGCCGGGAAGGTCATTGGTCCAGTGCAGGCCCCAGGGAGCCATGACCAGGTCGAGGCTTTCGTCCGCGAACGGCAGGGACTCCTCGTCAGCAACGACAAGGCCCGGTGATGTGGCCCCCGGCCGGGCCAGGTCTGCCTGCATGACCTGGCCGGTCTTCCGTGCCGCCGGATGTGTGGCCCACTGCTCCAGGCGGCCGGGACCGCCGCCGACAATCAGGGCTGTCGGGAAATCGCGGGTGATGCTGTCCACACGGTCGCAAACGTCATCGAATGCACGCTCTGCGAGAAAGTTGTAGTCTTCGATCCCCGTCATCGCCCGGCGACGGCGCTGACGCAGCAGCTGGCGATCAAACAGGAGAGGCGGTTGGTCTTGGCTCATGTCGTGGATATGCCCCTGACCCGGCGCCAAGGAAAGGGGGCGAGCTCATCGCTGCGGCGGATGCTCGCACGTGCCGGCCGTCGATCTGCCGACCTCGTCTGGCCGCCGCAATGTCCGGTGACGCAGCAATCGGTGGATCGTTGCGGTCACCTATCACCGGCGGCCTGGAAGCGGCTCGACTTCATCGCCGCGCCATTGTGCCAGCGCTGCGGGCGGCCCTTCCCGTACGAGGCAGGCCGGCCCGACAACCCGATCGCGGAGTGCGCCGGCTGCATTGCCAAGCCTCCGGTTTACCAGCGGGCCCGGGCCGCCCTCGTCTACAATAACGGCTCGCGACATCTCGTTCTGGCCTTCAAGCATGGCGGACAGCGGGAGATGATTGCCCGGTTTGCCGGCTGGATGCGGTCGGCTGGGGCTGATGTCCTGAACGGTGCGGACGCCCTGGTACCCGTACCGCTGCACTGGCGTCGCCTGTGGTCGCGGCGCTACAACCAGTCGGCTCTTCTTGCCTCGGCCCTGGCAGCAAGTTCGGGCTGTCCGATGCAGGCGCACTGGCTGGCAAGGCGCAAGTCGACGCCGAGCCAAGCGGGGCGCAGTGCGGGCTTGCGGCGGCGGAACGTCGCCGGGGCGTTCCACGTTACCCAGGTGAATGCGGTTCGTGGGCGTACGCTCGTGCTGGTGGACGATGTGCTGACAACGGGCGCGACGGTCAATGCCTGCGCCCGAACCCTGAAGCGGGCCGGCGCTGCGCAGGTGCACGTGATCACGCTGTGCCGAGTTGTGCGCGAGACCGATTTGACTATCTAGTAGGGCAAAGGAGTTCCGGATGAAAAGCGTTACCATTTATACCCGACCGATGTGCGGCTACTGCGCCCGTGCCATTTCCCTTCTCAAGAACAAGGGTGTGGATTTCACCGAGATCGATGCCGGCTTTGACAAGGCCAAGCGGGAGGAGATGGTGCAGCGCTCCAATGGCGGACGGACCTTCCCGCAAGTGTTTGTCGGTGACGAACACGTCGGTGGCAGCGACGAGCTGATGGCGCTGGAGCGTTCCGGCAAGCTGGACCAGATGCTGGCAGCCTGATGAGTGTGCGCCTCGCCCTCGTCCAGATGCGGTCCGGGGTCGACCCTCGGTCCAATATCGATGACGCCGTGCGCATGATCCGCGACGCGGCGGCGCAGGGTGCCCAGCTGGTCGCGACACCGGAAACCACCAATCTGGTGCAGAAGGATGCGGAATCCGCCCTGGCAGCCATGCCGTCGGCCGATGCCGATCCGGCGGTGGACCGCTTGGCTGCCCTGGCCAAGGAGCTGGGCATCACCCTGCTGGTCGGCTCCTTGGCTCAGCGCCTGAAATCCGGCCGGGGCGTCAATCGGAGCTTCCTGTTTGATGCTTCCGGCAAGACCCTGGCGACCTATGACAAGGCCCACATGTTCGATGTCGGGCTGGGGCAGGGTGAGACCTATTGCGAGAGCGCGAACTACCAGCCTGGCGATGAGCTCAGCCTGGCTGACACGGCGGGCCTGCGGCTCGGTCTGTCGATCTGTTACGACCTCCGCTTTGCCTACCTGTACAGGCGTCTGGCGCAGGCTGGCGCGAATGTGCTCGCCGTGCCTGCCGCCTTTACGCGGCCGACCGGCCGCGCGCACTGGGAGGTTCTGTTGCGGGCCCGCGCCATTGAAACCGGCAGCTATGTGATTGCGCCAGCCCAGGGTGGCCTGCACGCCGACGGGCGGCGGACCTGGGGCCATTCCATGGTCGTCGGCCCCTGGGGCGAGGTCGTGGCGCGGCTGGACCATGACGAGCCGGGTCTGCTGATGGCCGAGATTGATGTGCGCAAGGTCGAGGAGGCGCGTCGACGCATCCCGGCGCTGCAGCATGACCGCAAGCTGGAAGGTCCCCGGGTCGGAGAGCCGGCATGATCAAATATGCCCTGCTGTGTTCCCATGACCACGATTTCGAGGCGTGGTTCTCCAGCTCGGACGCGTTCGACGATCAGGTCGACCGGGGGCTCGTGGAATGCCCGCATTGCGCTGACGTGGACATTCGCAAGGCCCTGATGGCGCCGAACATCGCCAAGGGGCGCGGTCGGGCCGCTCCGGCCGGGAATGTCCGGCCCGAACAGCGGCTGGCCGAGCTTGCCGGGCAGCTGCGGGATCACATTCGCGACAATTTCGACTATGTCGGCCCGGCCTTTGCCGATGAGGTGAGGGCCATGCACGCCGACGAGAAGCCGTCACGGCCGGTGTATGGCGAAACGACGGCGGAAGAGCATGCGGCCCTGGTCCGCGACGAACTGCCGGTCGCGCCGCTGCCTGACATGCTCGTTCCGCGCGTTGCCAAGAAGCTCAACTGAGGCTGCCGGCGCGGGTCATGCCAACCTAGCCCGGCTTGGTCGCCACCATCATGTAATTCACCGAGCTGTCCGAGCTGAGCGAGAACTGGTCGTCGAGCGGGTTGTAGGACACGCCGACCGGGTCCTGGACGTCGAGCCCGCCTTCCACCAGGCCCTGGCGGATCTGCTGCGGCTTGACCAGCTTGTGGAAGCGGTGCGTCCCGCGCGGCAGCCAGCCCAGCACCCATTCGGCTCCGATGATGGCGACGGCAAAAGCCTGTGGCGTGCGGTTGATGGTGGCGCAGATCATGATGCCGCCGGGCCGGAGCAGTTGGGCGCAATCGACCAGGAAAGTATGCGGATTGGCGACATGTTCCACGACTTCCAGGTTGAGGACCACGTCGAACCGCGCTTCGTCGGCTTCCAGCAGCTGTTCGGCAACGCCGTGGCGATAGTCGATGTCCAGCCCGTTCTCGCGGGCATGCACGCTGGCGGTCTTGATGTTGGCCTCGGCGGCGTCGACACCGGTCACTTGCGCTCCCAGGCGGGCCATGGGCTCGGCCACCAGTCCACCGCCGCAGCCGATATCGAGCAGGCGGAGGCCCTCCAGCGGACGGTCGCCGCTGCGGCCGAAATGACTGCAAAGCGTATCACGGATGAAGCCGAGGCGGACGGGGTTGAACTTGTGCAGCGGCTTGAACTTGGAATCCGGATCCCACCATTCGGCGGCGATACGGGAGAACTTCTCGACCTCTTCTGGATCGATGGAGGGGCGGGACAGGGTCTGCGGACCTGACGGCTCAGCCATGATGGTTCTCCTGGTGCGCGAAGGGCGCGCTGATTGCGTACGAACATTGCGATTCTAGGGCCGCCCGATTACTTATCCAGCGGCGCGGCGAACCGTCCTGCTATCAATATGGCGCGGGCTGCACCTCATATCGAGCCCGGGGAAACGTTTCAAACACTGAAACGTTGAGGTTCGGGTCCGAGGGAGAGTGTATGACGCGGGTTGTGGCGAAATTCGGGGGGACGTCGGTCGGATCGATCGAACGCATCCGCCACGCGGCCGGTCTCGTCGCCGACGCGGCCACCAGGGGTGAGACAATGGCGGTGGTGGTCTCGGCCATGGCAGGTGAAACCGATCGCCTGCTCGGGCTGACCGATGCCTTCGGAACCGGCCTTGGCGATCGTGAAACCGATGTGGCCCTGGCCGCTGGCGAACAGGTCTCCTCGGCTCTGATGGCCCTGGCCCTGCGCGAACGGGGTCTCAAGGCCCGTTCCTTCCTGGGCTGGCAGCTTCCCGTGATCACCGACGGCCCGCCGGGCGGGTCCCGTATCGCCGGCATGGATGTGTCCGCCCTGGAAGCGGTGATGGATGCCGGCGAAATCCCGGTTCTGGCCGGGTTTCAGGGCATTACCGAGAGCGGAGATGTGCGCACGCTGGGGCGCGGTGGCACGGACCTGTCGGCGGCCGCGCTCGCGGCCGCTCTCAAGGCGCGGTGTGATATATATACCGACGTGGACGGCGTGTTCACCACCGACCCTCGGATCGTGCCGGAGGCGCATCGTCTCGATGCCATCAGTCACGACGAGATGCTCGAACTGGCGGCTCAGGGTGCCAAGGTGCTGCAGACGCGGTCGGTTGAATTTGCCAAGGCGCGCGGTGTGCCGATGCGTGTCCTGTCATCGTTCAAGCAGGCCGGGACGAGCCGCGGCACGGATATTGTCGGTGAGCGTGATATCGCCGAGCGGCGGATCGTGTCCGGTGTGGCCTATGCCCGTGACCAGGCGCGCATCGCCCTGCTGGGGGCGTCGAATCGGTCCGACATGGCCGCGCGCACTTTCGCCCTGCTGGCCGAGGCCGAGATCGGCGTCGACATGATCGTGCAGGCGCATGCGGCGGCGACGTCGCGGGTCAATATCGAGTTCTCCGTTGCCCATCGCGACCTGGAGCGGGCGCTCAAGGTCTTGCGCGGCGCGATGGAGGATGTCGAGATCAACTCGGAAACCGGCCTGGCCAAGGTCTCCGTGGTCGGCGCCGGCCTGCGTCAGCGGGCCGACGTGGCGCGCTCCCTGTTTTCCGTTCTCGGCAGGCACGGGATTGCGGTAAAGGTGCTGGCAACGTCGGAAATCAAGATCTCGGCGTTGATCGAGAATGATGCGGTCGAGCGTGCCGTGCAGGCGCTGCACGCGGCCTATGGATTGGACCAGGTATAGGCATGGATGACTTGAAGACCGGACCAGTTCGCGACCCGCGCCTTCTGCTCAAGCGGATGCGCAAGCTGATGGCTGTGCAGGAGAATGCACAGGCGCGTCTGGATCACCTGACGGCGATGATCGCCGACGAGGCGGGCTGGGATGTCTGTTCGATCTACCTGACGCGGCGCAGCGGCGCACTGGAGCTGTGCGCCACCTTCGGCTTGAAGAAGGAGGCGGTCCACTCGGTCAGCCTGAAGCCGGGCGAGGGGCTGGTCGGCCTGGTCGCCCGCCGGGCCCGGCCGCTGGCCACATCCAATGCCAATACCCACCCGGCCTTCATCTACAAGCCGGAAACCGGCGAGGAGCCGTTCAACACCTTCGTCGGCGTGCCGATCCTGCGCGGTGGCCGCATGGTGGGCGTGCTGACGGCGCAGACTGCGGTCGAGCGCAATGTCGCAGCCGACGAGATCGAGACCCTGCAGACGGTCGCGATGATCCTGGCCGAGATCATTGCCTCCGGTGACATTGCCGATTCCGAGGCAATGGCAGGTCTCGACGTCCGTCAGTCAAAACCGGAGCGTTTCCAGGGCGGAGCCTTTTCGGGCGGGCTGGCCTGCGGGGTCGCGGTCCTGTTCGAGCCGCATGTCGAATCGACGCGCCTGATCGCCGACGATCCGCAGGCCGAGGAAGACCGGCTTGATGTCGCCATCGACGCCCTGCGAGACTCGATCGACGCCATGCTCGACAGTGGCCGGGTGCCGTTCGGCGGGCCGACCCGGGACGTGCTGCAGGCCTATCGCATGTTCGCCCATGACCGTGGCTGGCTCGAGCGCCTGCGCGACGCGGTGCGCCAGGGCCTGACCGCTGAAGCGGCGGTCGAGCGGGTGCGTAACGAGAACCGGGCCCGGCTGATGAAGGCGGCGGACCCGACTTTCCGCGACCGGCTGCATGACCTCGAGGACCTGGCCAACCGGCTCCTGCGCCACCTCAATGGCGGCACGTCGCATGACACCCTGCCGGACGATGCCATCATCATCGCGCGCAATATCGGGCCGGCCGAACTGCTCGATTTCGATCGCGAGAAGCTGCGCGGCATCGCCCTTGAGGAAGGTTCGGCCTCGTCGCATGCGGTGATCGTCGCCAAGGCACTCGGTATTCCGCTGGTCGGTCTGCTCGAGGGGGCGCTGGACCGGGCAGAAAACGGCGACACGGTGATCGTCGACGGCGAGTTCGGCCTGCTTCACATCCGTCCCCCGCAGGACGTTATCGATACCTATGAAAGCCGCATGCAGGCCCTGTCCGAGAAGCGCCTGGCCTATGCCGAGCTGCGCGGACCGGCGAAGACAGCGGACGGGCGCACCATCGGGGTGCACATGAATGCCGGATTGCTGATCGAACTGATGGCCCTGGACGAGCTGGGCGCCGACGGCGTGGGCCTGTTCCGGACCGAGTTCCAGTTCATGGTCGCCGACACGCTGCCGCGGTTGTCGGAACAGGCGAAGGTGTACAAGTCCGTGCTCGATGCTGCCGGGCCCAAGCCGGTGGTCTTCCGGACCCTGGATCTCGGCGGCGACAAGGTGGCGCCGTTCGCACCGTCAAGCGTGGAGCCCAATCCGGCGCTGGGGTGGCGGGCTATTCGCATGGGGCTCGATCGTCCGGGTCTGCTGCGCTATCAGCTGCGCGCCCTGATCCTGGCGGCCGAGGGGCGTGCATTGCATGTCATGTTCCCGATGATCGCGGCGCCGTGGGAAATGCGGGCCGCGCGCGGCATGCTGGACCGGGAGCTGGAGCATGCCCGCCGGGCCGGCCATGTGGTGCCGTCCGAGGTCCGGGTCGGCATCATGCTGGAAACCCCGGGCATGGCCTGGGCGCTCGAACACGTCATCGAGGAAGTGGATTTCGTCTCGGTCGGCGCCAACGACCTCATGCAGTACTTCTTCGCGGCAGACCGTCAGAATGCGCGTGTCTCGGATCGGTACGATGTGTTGTCGCCACAGGCACTCGACTTGCTGAAATCGATCCAGGAAGTCTGCGACAAGTACCAGACCCCAGTCTCGGTTTGCGGCGAGATCGCGGCCAAGCCGTTGGAGGCTGCGGTGCTGATCGGGCTTGGTTATCAAAGCCTTTCCATGGCGGCGGGCAATATCGGGCCGATCAAGAAACTGATTTCCGGCCTCGATGCAGAGCGTCTTGGCACTTGGCTTGCGAGTCACCGCCGCAGCCGGGTGGACAGTCTTCGCCCCCTCCTCCTGGAAGCGGGAGAGGAGGCCGGGTTGCCCCGCGAGGCTGTTGAATCGCAAAGAGGGATTTGATCTTATAGGCGTGCGGTGGGACAATGAACGCCAGGATGCGTCTAGAGTTTGATCGCTCCTAGCAGTGAGAGCGTCGAGTATCATGTCGGGTGAAGAAATGCGTGCGGGCTTCGTGCCAGTGGACGCCGTGTACCGTGATGACGGTGTCGGATATGCGCCGATGTCGGCGGGGGACCGTCTGCTGGACGCTCGCAAACGCCTGAACCTGACCCTCGAACAGGCCTCCAAACAGACCCGTATCCGCGCCGACTACCTGGAAGCGCTGGAGACCATGGACCCGCGCGGCCTGCCGGCCCGGGCCTATGCGATTGGATATCTGCGGACCTATGCCCACTTCCTGTCGCTCGACCCGGGTGGCGTCGTCGAACAGTTTAAGCGCGAGGTCGATACCGAGACCGGACGGGCCCAGCCGACGGCTGCGGCCAAGACCCGCGAGCCGATCAAACTGCCCAAGGGCGTGTTTGGTGCCGTGGCCATCCTCGCAGTCGTGGCCGGTGCTGCCTGGTGGTATTCCGAGCAGACCGGAGGTGCCAGTATCGGCAACCTCCCGTCGCCGCCCGATGCGGCACCGGAATGGGCGCGCGCCGATTTCGACACCTCGCGTCCGGCACCGGCGATCGAGCAGATCTGGCGGGATGTCCCGCTCGGCGAAGATCCCGAGGATCCCAGCGTCGTGTTGCGCGCCCTGTCTCCGACCTGGCTGGAAGTGCGTGATGCATCCGGGCGCATCCTGTTCTCGCGCCGTCTCGAAGGGGGCGAGACCTACCGCATGCGCGAGCCGGGGCTGACCGTGTCCGCGGCCAATGCCGGTGCCATCCTGATCGAGCAGGATGGGGCCGAGGTCGGCCCGCTCGGTAATATCGGGGTGGCCGTGGAGAATCTTGAAGTTCTGGCCCAGCTGGAAGCAACCCAGCTTGGCAATGCGCCCGAAGTGCAGCCACAATAGCGGGCCCCCAGGGGGCGGTCAGGTGTGGCGAATGGTCCGCTGAAGCGGGTCGTATCCTCGCCGCATTGTCGCTATATCAGGTCCCCGGACACGGACGAGCGAACACCAGTCATGACACAATCCAATGATCCGCGCAGCGTGCGCCCCTGGCGCATGATCGAGCGGCGCAAGAGCCGCAAGATCATGGTCGGCAATCTGGAAATTGGCGGTGATGCGCCGATCAGCGTCCAGACCATGACCAATACGCCGACCGCCGACGCCAACGCCACGATCTCGCAAATCCGGCGCTGCGAGGAAGCCGGCGCGGACCTGGTCCGTGTGTCTTGCCCGGACGAGGATTCGACCGCGGCGTTTCGCGACATCGCGCGGGCCGCCAGCGTGCCGCTGATTGCCGACATTCATTTCCACTACAAGCGCGGGATCGAGGCGGCGGAGGCCGGCGCCGCGTGCCTGCGCATCAATCCGGGCAATATCGGCTCCATGGACCGGGTGCGCGACGTCGTGCAGGCGGCCCGCAATAATGGTTGCGCCATCCGTATCGGCGTCAATGCCGGCTCGCTCGAGCGCCACCTTCTGGAGAAATACGGCGAGCCGTGCCCGGAAGCGATGGTGGAGAGCGCCCTGGACCATGCGCGCATCCTGGAAGACCTGGATTTCCGCAATTACAAGATTTCGGTGAAGGCGTCCGACGCCTTTCTGACCGTGGCGGCCTACCAGGCTCTGTCCGAGGCGACCGATGCGCCGCTGCATCTCGGCGTGACCGAGGCAGGCGGGACGCGGATCGGCACGGTCAAGTCCTCGATCGGCATCGGGTCCCTGCTGTGGGCCGGGATCGGCGATACCATCCGGGTTTCGCTGTCGGCGGAGCCGGAAGAGGAAGTCCGGGTCGGCTTCGACATTCTCAAATCGCTCGGCCTGCGCACGCGCGGGGTGAATATCATTGCCTGCCCCTCGTGCGCGCGGCAGGGGTTTGACGTCATCCGGACGGTGGAAACCCTCGAGGCGCGTCTGGCGCATATCTCCGAGCCGATATCACTGTCGATCATCGGTTGTGTGGTGAACGGGCCGGGTGAAGCCCTGATGACCGATCTCGGTTTTACCGGCGGAGGCGCGGGCCGCGGCAAGATGTATGTCTCCGGCCGACCCGACCATAACGTGTCCAATGAACAGATGGTCGACCATATCGTCGAGATGGTGGAGGCGCGGGCAGAAGAATTGCGGCGCAGCCGCGAGGATGAGGCTGCCGCCTGAGTGGACGACCAATCACAGATTGTGGTCCCTTGAGTTTTCTCACGGAAGCGTCACACTTCCGGTTCGGAAGGATGATTCTGCGGAACGGGGATGTCAGTGTTTGTCTACGGTTTGAAGAACTGTGACACGTGTCGCCGAGCGATGCGCGACCTCGCTTCCGCTGACGTTACCTACACGTTTGTCGACATCCGCGAGGAAGCCGACCGGGCCACCAAGGTGCCGGTCTGGGTCGAGGCGGTCGGTGGCGACGTGCTGGTCAATACGCGGTCGGCCACGTGGCGCAATCTTTCGGCCGAGGACCGCAGTTTTGCCGATGATGACCCGGCCGGCCTTCTCATCGTTCACCCGACCCTGATCAAGCGGCCGGTGATCGAGACCCCTGGCGGTTTGGAGATCGGCTGGAATTCCGAGATCCGGGACCGCATCGTTTCGTTGTGATCGAAACCGGGGTGCCGGTGCTTCTGAAGTCACTTCACAACAGGTCAGATACATGAAGGCCATATGCGTCTATTGCGGCTCGAACCCGGGCCGTGACACCCGCTTCGTCGAGGCGGCTCGCCGGGTCGGCATCTATCTCGCCGAACACGGCCTGACGACCGTTTATGGCGGCGGTCGGGTCGGGTTGATGGGTGAAGTGGCCGATGCCGCGCTGACGGCCGGTGGCAAGGTGACCGGCATCATCCCGGAATTCCTGGCGCTCAAGGAAGTGGCGCATGCCGGGCTTACTGCACTGCACGTGGTGCCCTCCATGCACGTCCGCAAGGCGATGATGGTCGAGCATTCCGATGCCTTCATCGCGCTGCCGGGCGGCATCGGTACCATGGAGGAAATGTTCGAGGTGTGGACGTGGGCCCAGCTCGGACAGCATCGCCACCCGGTCGGACTGCTCAATGTCGGCGGGTATTACGACGAGCTCGTCGCCTTCCTGGACAAGATGACGGACCAGGGCTTCCTCGCCGAGGACCATCGTTCGGCGCTGATCGTGTCGGAGGATATCGGCGAGCTGGTGGACGCCTTCCACCGTTACGAGGCGCCGGCAGCCGATGTCCGCCTCAAGACCGGCCAGACCTGATCCCGGGCGACCGCCATGCTTGACCGTTCCGGCGCGCCCCTCTACCTCGCAGCCCGAAGGAATGGCGTGGCCGTTCCGGCAGATCAACAGGATGACCGACATGTCCGCGGAACTCGCTCAGAACGCTAAGGCCTGGCCTTTTGAACAGGCGCGCCTGGTCAAGAAACGCGTCGAGGAGAAGGGGCTGAAGGGCGATGCGGTCATCTTCCAGACCGGCTACGGCCCGTCGGGCCTACCGCATTTGGGCACGTTCGGTGAAGTGGCGCGCACGAGCATGGTGCGGCACGCCTTTGTCGCGCTGACCGAGGGTCGCTACCCGACCAAGCTGATCGCCTTCTCCGACGATATGGACGGCATGCGCAAGGTGCCGACCAACCTGCCCAACCAGGACATGCTGACCGAGCATCTGGGCAAGCCGCTGACCGACGTGCCGGATCCGTTCGGCACGCATGACGGCTTTGCCCAGCATAACAATGCCCGCCTGCGCAGCTTCCTCGACAGTTTCGGCTTCGATTACGACTTCTACTCGGCCACCGAACAGTACCGCTCGGGAGCCTTCGACGACGCCCTGCTGCGGGCGCTCGAGAAGTTCGACGACATCATGAAGGTGATGCTGCCCACCCTCGGGGCGGAACGCCAGGCGACCTATTCGCCCTTCCTGCCGATCTCGCCGACCACCGGCCGCGTGCTTTACGTGCCGATGAAGGCGGTCAATGCCAAGACCGGCGAGATCACCTTCGAGGACGAGGATGGTACCGATGTGACGATGCCGGTCACCGGCGGCCGGACCAAGCTGCAGTGGAAGCCCGACTTCGGCATGCGCTGGGCCGCCCTCGGGGTCGATTTCGAGATGTTCGGCAAGGACCACGCCGCCAATGCCCCGGTGTATTCGAAGATCTGCCGAATTCTCGGTGAACAGCCGCCGGTGCAGTTCATCTACGAACTCTTCCTCGACGAGAAGGGCGAGAAGATCTCCAAGTCCAAGGGTAACGGGCTGGCGGTCGAGGAATGGCTGCGCTACGCGCCGCAGGAGAGCCTGAGCTACTACAATTTCGTCAAGCCGAAGACCGCCAAGCGGCTGCACTTCGACGTCATCCCCAAGGCGGTCGACGAGTATATGCAGCACCTGGCGGCCTATCCGGGACAGGAGCCGGCGAAGCAGCTGGAAAACCCGGCCTGGCACATTCATGACGGCGAGCCGCCGACCGACGTGTCGCCGATCTCTTTCGCCTTGCTGCTGAACCTGGCGTCGGCCGCGAGCGCGGAGACCAGCGAGCAGATGTGGGGCTTCATCGGGCGCTATGTGGATGGGGCCAGCGCCGAGACCCACCCGGTCCTTGATCGTCTGGCCGGATTTGCGGTGCAGTACTATCAGGATCAGGTGAAGCCGACGAAATCCTTCCGCGCCCCGACCGAGCTCGAGCGCGCGGCGATGCAGGACCTGCTGGCCCGACTGAAGGCGCTGCCGGCCGATTGCCGCGATGGCGAGACCATCCAGAACGAGGTCTATGCGGCGGGCAAGGAACACGATTTTGACAATCTGCGCGACTGGTTCAAGGGCCTCTATGAGGTGTTGCTGGGGCAGTCCCAGGGGCCGCGCTTCGGCGGCTTCGTGGCGATCTACGGCATTCCCGAAACGGTGCAGCTGATCGAGACCGCGCTCGCAGGCGACCTGGTCTCGACCTGATCGGCCTCGAATTCCTGGCGCCCCGGAAGGGGCGCCATTCTTTCTCCGATTCAGGTAAAATAATTTTGACATCATGTTTGCTTTCTCATACACCGTGTCATGTACAATATATTTGACATGAGGTTCGGGAGTTTTGACATGACATTTCGCGAGAAAAGCAATGCGCTGATGCTGGTGGCGCTGGTTGCGGTTTACAGCGGCCATTTCTGGCTGACCCTGCAGGCTGCCCTGGCGGGCGATGCCGTCCTCGACACAGTCCTTCTGCTCAAGACCGGCACCGTGCTCGTACTGATCGCCATCGCCGGACATGTGGTGATTGGAGTGATGTCCGCGGACAAGAACGCCCCCATCGGCGACGAGCGGGACGAGATGATCGACCTGCGCGGCGATCGGCGGGCCGGTTATGTCCTCGGCTTCTTCGCCTTTACCGCCCTGGCACTGGCGATTTTCGAGCAATCGGTGTTCTGGATCGCCAACAGCATCCTGTTCGGCCTCGTTATCGCAGAGGTCGTGAAGGGGATTTCTAAACTGGTTGAATACCGGCGTGGCGTGGTCTGAACCATGGCCCGCTCCACAGCCATTTCCAACCAGATCCGCACTCTGCGGTTTCACGCGGGAGAAATGACCCAGGCCGAACTGGCCCGGCGGGTCGGGGTAACGCGGCAGACCGTGATCGCCATCGAGCAGGGCAAGTACTCGCCCTCGCTGGAGGTGGCGTTCAAGATCGCCCGCGTCTTCCGGACCGGCGTCGACGAGGTGTTTCAGTTTCCCGAGGACTGAGCGGCGCGGCGGGTCACGCGCATCGGGACCGGTCGGTCCGGTTGCAGCGTGATGCGCATGACCGGTCGCGGGTGGTCGTCGGAGGTCAGGTCGAGCCGGACCCGGCGGTACAGTGTGGCCACCACGATAACCATTTCCATCATTGCGAAGCGGGCGCCGATGCAAACACGTGGCCCGATGCCGAAGGGCAGATAGGCGCCGCGAGGAATGTCCCTCGCGGCGTCGCCGAGAAAGCGTTCCGGTTTGAAAGCATCGGCGTCCGGCCAGAGACTGCGCTGGCGGTGCAGCAACCAGGGCGATACCAGCACATCCGTGCCGGCCGGCACAGGCAGTCCGGTCACCAGGTCCGCTTCAACCGAGGTGCGCGCCAGCATCGGCGCGGACGGGTATAGCCGCAGGCTCTCCTTGATCACTGCGGTGGTGAAGGGCAGGGCGTCGCCCCATTCCGCCGGGGGTCGATTGTCGAGACCGGCGCCATCGATCTCCGTTTCCAGCCGGTCCCGGACGTCTGGGGCCTGGGACAGCAGGTAAGTGGTCCAGGTCAGGGAGCGCGCGGTGGTCTCGTGCCCGGCGGCCAGGAAGGTGAGCAGATTGTCGATGATGGCGGTTTCGTCGAGATCGGTGGCGAGCAGCAGGTCGAGAAAGTCGGCCGGCCCTGCTTCGCCGTTCGGGCGCGGATGGGCCCGGCGGTGGCGAGCCACTTTGCCGACCTGTTGGCGCAGGTCTTCGATGATCGGTCGCGACTGGCCCTGACCGACCCGTGGGACCCAGTCCGGGAAATTCGCCAGGTCAAAAGGATGGGGCAGGCCGCTCAGCTCCAGCAATCGGTGGATGCCGGCCGTGAACCGGCGCTTGTCGAGGGCTTCGTCACCGGAGAACAGGGTCTCCATTAGGATATCGAGGGTCAGGTCGACAAACAGGTCGGAGGCTTGGATGGTGTCCCCACTGGCGGATGTCAGACGCTCGGTCTGTTGCTCGCAGATGGCCAGAATCTGCGGCGCGAACCCGTCCACCCGCCGTGGCGTAAAAGCCGGCGCCACGCCATGACGGACGGTCTTCCAGGTCTCGCCCTCGGCGGTCAGCAGGCCATCGCGCAGGAAGGGCTTGAGCACGGCCTGGCGCAGACGGTTCATGCGATAATTCGAGGCGTGGCTGACAAAGCAGTGGTGGATCGCGTCGGGGTCCGACACCAGGAGGCTGGAGCGCCCGAGAAACTGGAACGGGGCGAGGCGGATGGAAAAGTGCTGCTCGCCCCAGACTTCCAGCGGGTTGCGCCGCATGGCCCGGAAATAGGTCCAGTAGTCCGACAGGGCGAGCCGGCCGACCCCCTTGTAGACGGCGGAGGCCGGGCGTGGCGGCACGAAGGGGGGATGCGGGGCGGATTGATCCATACGCTGCAGTCTAGGTCGGTGCGTATCCCCGGTCTCGGGCCAAATGGTCGCGCTTACTGGCTGGCCCAGATGATGCGGGCGACCCAGTCCAGGTCGCGTAGCTGCAGGATGCGGTCGGGCCGGGCCGGGTTGAGCGATTTGACCTCCAGCGCGCTCACTGTGAGCCGTCCCAGGGTCCAGCCGTCGAGTGTGCCGTCACGGTGATGAACCATGATCCGGTCGCCCGCCCGCGGGGCTGCTTCGCGCGACACGATCAAGGTGCTGCCGGGGCGGAAGACGGGTGCCATGTGGTCATTGTCGACCGACAGGGCATAGGCCCGGGTCAGGTCGAAATCGGGAAAGGGAAGATCGACCCAATGGTCGCCGGACGGGCGCCCCAAGCGGTCGAATGCCGTGATCGCGGCACCATCGGCGAGCTCGAGGCCGGGCAGGGATTGCCGGCTGCCACCGCAGGCAAGGCGGGCAAAGTCGGCCAGGTCGAGATGGGCGGCCTGGAGGGCCTTCGAGAGGCTTTCCGTCGACGGCCAGCGCGGTTTGGTGCCGTCGCGCGTTGTGCGCTTGGACGGGTTGAAGGTGGTGGCGTCAAGGCCGGCGCGACGGGCCAGCCCCGACGGGCTGGTGCCGGCGTGAGCGGCGAGCTCGTCAATGCCGCGCCAGATCTGGTCATGAGTGAGCATGGCGCATCCCGTTCCTGTTTCACGCTATAGGAAAATTGTCCCATTCTCAACGCGGCCTTGCCAGCGCGAACAGGCGGGGTTACGCCCCTCCCATGACACCAAGAATCGCATACCGACTGGCCGCGCCCGAACGCTGGGCCCAGGCCATGGCCGACGGCGTCTTCAAGGGCGATCCGCATGATGTTGAGGACGGCTTCATTCACCTGTCGGCGGCGGCGCAGGTCGAAGGCACGCTGGTAAAGCATTACGGCGATCATGACCGCCTGCTGCTGGTCGAGATCGACCTGGAGGCGCTGGGCGACAGCGTGAAATGGGAGAAATCCCGGGGCGGCGAGCTGTTCCCGCATGTCTATGGGGAAATCCCGATGGCCGCGGTCACCGGCATGCGTCATGTCGGGCGCACGCAAGACGGTGACTGGATGCTGCCTGCCGATTTGGAGCGCGATTGATGGTGTTCGATCTGGCCACAGGCGTGCTGCGCCGGATGGATCCGGAGCAGGCCCACAAGCTGGGAATGGCCGGGCTCAAGCTGGGCCTCGGTCCGCGGCAGTCGCAGCCGGACGATCCGCGCCTGGCGACCCGGCTGGCGGGCATGGACCTGCCCAATCCGGTCGGACTTGCGGCCGGCTTCGACAAGCATGCCGAAGCCCCGGATGCCCTGCTGGCGGCCGGCTTCGGCTTTGTCGAATGCGGCGCCGTGACCCCGCGAGCCCAGGCGGGCAAGCCGCGGCCGAGGATTTTCAGGCTCGAGGAGGACCAGGCGATCATCAACCGCATGGGTTTCCCCAGCCAGGGTCTCGACGTGTTTCGCCGCCGCCTTGAAGAGCGCAAGTCGCGTGCGGGCGTGGTGGGCGTCAATCTGGGCGCCAACCTGGATTCCGAGGATCGCGCGGCGGACTATGTCACCTGCCTTTCGGAGCTGAAGGGCAAGGCGCAATTCTTCACCGTCAACATTTCCTCGCCGAACACGCCCGGCCTGCGTGCCCTGCAGGACAGTGCGGCGCTGGACGATTTGCTGGCCCGGGTCTGCGAGGTCCGCGGCGTCGAGCCGGTTTTCCTGAAAGTGGCCCCGGATATTGCCGACGAGGATGTCGACACCATGGTCGCGGCGGTCAGCCGGCACCGCCTCGACGGGGTAATCGTTGCAAACACAACAATCACCCGACCCAGCCATTTGAAAAGCCCGCGCATGCGCGAGGCAGGCGGCCTGTCGGGGCCACCGGTGTTTGCGCGGTCGACCGAATTGCTCAAGCGCTTCCGCTCGGTGGCTGGCCCCGACATGGCCCTGATCGGTGTGGGCGGCGTCGACAGTGCCGATGCGGCCTATGCCAAGATCCGCGCCGGCGCCAATGCGGTCCAGCTCTATACCGGCATGGTCTACCACGGACCCGGGCTGATCCGGCGCATCAAGACGGGGCTGGTGGACCGGCTTCAGGCGGACGGCTTCGCATCGCTGTCAGAGGCCGTCGGCGCCGACTGAATCCGGCGCTCCAGTGCCGGATAGGCGGCGGCAAGGAAGCCGCCCCGGGCCAAGTAGAACACCATGTAGGCGGCCCAGACCCCGTGATTGGCGAACAGGCCGGCCAGCACGACATCAGCAACCAGATAGACCGCCACAGACCCGATTGCCGCATTGCGCAGCATGCGGCCACTGGTCGTGCCGATGAAGATGCCGTCCATGAGCCAGGCCAGAGCGCCCAGCAGGGAGGCTGCAGCACACCATGGCAGGTATCGGATCGCCGCCTCGCGCGCTGCATCATCGGCGACCACCGCCCGCAGCGCGTCATCGCCGAACGCCAGGGTGATCAGGGACAGGCCGGCCGCGGTGATAAACAGGGGCTCTCCTGTCACTCGCACGACGTGCCGCATCGCCCTGACCGATCTTCGGCCGAAGGCCCGCCCGGCTTCCGTTTCGGCAACGAAGGCAAAGGCATCCAGCACAAAGGCCCAGAGCGCCACGATCTGCATCAGGATGTGATTGCCGGCGAGCGCACTGGTGCCCTGGCGCGCGCCGGCATTGGCAAACCAGGTCACGCCGATGATCAGGGTCCATGACCGGATCATGAGGTTGGCATTGATGGCGAACAGCGATTTCAGGGCGGCGCGGTCCAGCAGGGCCGGTCGCGAGAATGCACCGGGTGCCCAGCCGCCGCGCCGGCGCACCGCTTGCAGGGCAAACCCGGCGGCGGTCAGCAAGGCGCACCATTCGGCTATCGCCGTCGCCGCGCCGACCCCGCCCGGGCCATAGCCCAGGCCGAGAACAAACCACAGGTCGAGCCCGATATTGACCGATGACATGACGAAGTAGATGGCCAGGTTCGAAGCGTTGCGGCCAAGGCCGATCAGCCAGCCGGCCAGCGCGAATGTGCCGAGGGCCGCTGGGGCCCCCCAAAGCCGCGCCACGAGATAGTCGCGCCCCTTGGCCTCGACGTCAGCCTCGCCCTGCAGCACCGCCAACCCGGCCAGCGCGATGAGATCGCGCAGCAACCACGCGGCGCTTCCGAACAACGCGGCCAGTCCCAGCGCGCGCAGCAGGATGCGCTGGGTCTCCGCCGCCTGCGCCGCGCCATCCGCCTGTGCGGTCAGCCCGGTCGTGCCCATGCGCAGGAAGTAGAAGCTCCAGTAGAAGACGTTGAAGATGGCTCCGCCGAGCGCGACGCCGCCCAGGTCGGCGGTATCCCCGGCCAATGACAGCACGAAGGTGTCGGCGACGGCCGCCAGGGGCAGGGCGGCATTGGCGAAGACCAGGGGCCAGGCCTGCTTGAGGACGTCGGTGCGGGTCAGGGGAAGGTCGGCCATGGCCGCTCCTAGCCCGCGCCACTCCGGCAGGCAAGCGAGGCGCTCGGGCTCAGGTTTCGCAGGCGCCGTCGCGGCAGGTCCGGCGCGGCCGGTAGGGTGCGAGACGGCGATAGACCCAGTCGAGCGGAATCCGGATCGGGGCCGGGCGGGTGAGCATGGCCAGCCAATGCCAGCCCGGCAGCCGTTCCCAGATGGCGATGAAAGCGTTCCAGCCGGTCACCAGCTCGCCACTCGGAAGCCGCACGTGCATTGCTTCCAGGGCGGCGTCGCGGTCGACATCGTCGGGGATATCCCCGTTGCAGTCCTGCAGCTTGATGATGTGTTCGCCAAAGCGGCTGTAGTGCCGCATCTCCCGCACGCAGATCGGGCAAAGGGCGTCGTAATAGGCAATCACGGGGCCGGGTCGGGTCTGGGTCATGCCGGTGAAGTGTGTCACCCGGACAGTCGGGGCGAAGTGACGGATTGCCGCACCCGCGGTGGCGCCTCAGCCGCTGTCGCCACTAGTCGGCGTGATCAGGAAGTGGCCATGCAGGGTGGCAACCGGCGCTTCGATGCGGCCCTGCCAGGCTTCCACCCTGACATTGGCCACGCGGCGGCCGCTGCGCGCCACCACGGCCCGGGCATACACGTCGTGGGCGCGGGCAGGGCGCAGGTAGTCGATGGCCACGTCGATGGGTTTCGGCAAGCGTTCGAGCGGTTGGCTGACCAGCAGGGATGCCGATGCGACGATCTCCAGGAAAGCTCCCACGGCCCCGCCGTGCAGGGCCGGGATCAGCGGATTGCCGACCAGGTGTTCGGCATAGGGAAGGACGCCGGTCAGCTCGGTGCCCTTCTGCTCGACGCGAACTCCAAACTTGGCGACATAGGGGGCGGCCAGCAGTGTTTCGATCAGGGCCCGGCTCATGCCCCGCCTCCATCACGAACTTCCTGTGCGACACGATCCTGCGCCGCCTTGGAGACCTTTGAGATCATGAATGCGGCCTGGGCCAGCGCCACCGGATCGTCAGGGTCGCCATCGTGGGCGGTTGCACGCACGAAGGTCACCAGGCCGTGTGATTTGAGACTCGACGCCACCGCGACCACGTCCTTTCCCGGCCGCGCCGGGCGCATGTAGTCGATCCGCAGATCAAGCGTGGCCGGCGTATCGGTCGCGCCGAAGCCCGCGAAGGCGGCAATGCCGCAGGCATGGTCGAGCAGGGCGGTCACCACACCGCCGTGCAGGGTGCCGGTCTCCGGGTCACCGATCAGCTCGCTTGAATAGGGCGCGCGCATGATCGTCTCCTCGGCGGTCAGGCGATCAATGGTCAGGCCGAGCGATACGGCGTGGGGCGATCCGTCGACAATCAGCGGTGCGAGGGTTTCAAGTCGGGTCTGGAGATCGTCGGTCATGGCGGCTCCGGCTGGCTTCCTCCCTGATAGGTCACACAGGGGCGGCCGAAAAGCAGAATTAGCGCCGCCGCATCCGCTTGGCGACCACTTGCTCGAGACCGGTCACCACCGGCTCGCGCAGCTTGTGGCCATCCTCGGCCATGCGCACCAGCTGGGCCAGGGCAGCACGATGCATGTCGACAACTTCCGCCTCGATAGGCGTGTATTCCGTGAGGTGCGCCATGAAGCGCTGCAGCGAGCGACCGACCCGGATGGCGAGCGGGTCCCCGCTCAGGCGGGTTTCGTGGGCGAGGGCCACGGCGGCAGCCCGGGCGGCCTGCATGGCCGTGGTCAAACCGGCTTCGACATCGGCGGTGCGCTTGAGGCTGGGACCCTCCGCACGGCGCGGGCGGCGTCGGCGGTCCGGGCCGGAAAAGCGCGGTGATGCCACGAAACCGCGGGGCTGGCTCTCCAGGCTGCGCAGCCGTTCCTGCATGGTGATCGGGGCCAGCGGGGTCACCAGAACCTCGGTTACACCGGCGTCGCGGGCCATCTCGATGGAGCGGCGCGGACAGGGTGAGGTGACAACGATCACCGGGGTTTCGCGGGTCGCCGGGTTGGCGTGTTCGCGTATCCGGCGGATCAGGCGCAGCCGGTCCTCCTCCGGGTCATCATGCGCATCCCAGTCCATGACGATAAGACTCGGCGCGCGTTCTCCCAGCAGGCTGAGCGCCAGGTCGGCGTGTGGCACTTGCAGCACGTCACCGGCACCGGCGCTGCGCAACAGGGTGGTCAGGATGTTGCGCATGTAGCGATTGGGCTGGAGCACGAGCGGTTGTCCCGCCCGTCCCAGAGACCCGGTCGGCTCGCGGCGATCGCCGGGGAAGAGTTGCAAGGCAGACTGCATCCCCACGCGTTTACGCGCAAAGTCTTGAAATGCGGCAAAGAGGCGTGGTTAACGCAAGAGAAACAGCAGTCTAGCGACGGCCCATGGCGCGCAGCAATCGCAAGACGAACCAGATCGGAATGACGATGATGGCGCCGAGCAGGAAATATTCGATGGCCCACCCCGCACTCTCGGTCAGGAAGTGGATGAAGCGGCTCCACGCCTCGGTCACGGTGCCGAAGAAGTCGATCCACAGGCGCCGCGGATTGAGGTGGAAGGCGGCGAGGATGAAGCCGACCAGCACACACAGGAAAACCAGCCGTGCGACGTCGGTGGCCGACACCGCCACGAGGCGCTGGACGAAGCTCTTGCGTTCGGAAGAAGTGTTTTCGCTCATGCGGTTCACTCTAGCAGCAAATGAGGCCGTTGCGGGGCCGCATGTGCACGGGCTCAATCGTCGCGATTGACGATGACGCGGTGCGGATAGGGGATGGAGATGTCATTGGCATCAAAGGCCTGTTTGACATTCTTCAGGCCGTCGAACTTGACGCCCCAGTAATCACCGGTGGCGGTCCAGGCGCGCGCCGTGATGTCGACCGAGGAGGCGCCATGGGCGCTGACCGCGGTAAACACGGCCGGGTCGGTATGGACGCGCTCATCGGCGGACAGCGTGTCGCGGATGACCTGCATGGCCTTGTCGATGTCGTCATCGTAATCGATCGAGAACACGAAATCGACGCGGCGCGTCGGGTTGGCGCTGTAGTTCGTGATCACATTGCCCCAGACCTCGCCATTGGGGACGATGACCTTCTTGAGATCGCCGGTGGCCAGTTCGGTGGTGAACAGGTTGATGTCGACAACGGAGCCGGACACGCTGCCCACTTCCACCCAGTCGCCCAGCTTGTAGGGCCCGAAGATCACGATCATGACGCCGGCGGCGAGGTTGGAGAGCGTGCCCTGGAGCGCCAGACCGATGGCCAGGGTGGCCGCACCGAGCGCCGCCACCAGGCTGGTCGTCTCCACTCCGAAGCGCGACAGTACGGCGATGATCACCACCACCATGACGGCGTAATAGGCGACGGAACCGAAGAAGTTGCCAAGCGTCGGATCGATCCGCTTGCTGCGCGAAATGGCTCGCCTGACATTGCGTTTGATGAAGCCGGCAACCATGAAGCCGGCGACCAGGATAAGCGCGGCAAGGACCACGTTCACGGTCATGCTGAGACCGTAATTGGCGATGACGGCGAGCGTTTCCGGGTTGATCAGGTCGGTATCCGAGACAGTCAAAGGGCATCTCCTTTTGGCCTTTCAGGCTGCCTAGCATGACTGTAACGATACGTGAAACCCGTTGCGGCGAGTGCGTCTATGACGAGGTCACGGCGACGGCGGTACTGGTCGATGCGACCATTGCGGCCATCATGGCCGCCTGGGCCGCGAGAATGGCCGCGAGGTCGCCGGCTGCAGAAGTCACCGGCAGTTGGCCGGCTTCGGCCTGGGCCAGGCGCATGGCGATGCGCCCGGCAGCACCGCCGCAGGATCTGGGCTTCAGCGATCTGACATGGGCATGACCGGAAAGCAGTGCCTCGGCCATGGCGTGTCCCGGACCGCTCGCGGCAAGCACGGCGAGCCCTTCGCGTCCGATATTGCTGCGCAGGCTGCCATGCTTGCGAACGGCCAGATTGATCGTCGTCCAGTTTCCGCTCAGCCGGTCGGGCCGGTAGGGCAGCAGCATGACTTCGTGCATCGCCTTGGTAGCCACACCCTTCGGAATGCCGGCATTGACGAGGTCCCGCTCGGTGCGCTCCAGCTTCTCGCGGGCCGTAACCGGAGTTTCACCAAGCGCTGTCAGGCAGGCTGCCAGAACAGCTTCGCTATTGGCGTCGCGGCGCCACCAGGGGGCGGAGATGGTCTCGCGGATATCGAAAAAATCGTCGGCCATGTCGGGCTTGCCACCGGCGGCGACCAGCGCCAGCGCAGCCGGGCTTCCACCCTGGGCGAGGCCGCGTGCACCGCGCGCCTTGCGCCGTTCGGACAGGGCCGTGCGGACCCGGAAGAATTCGGCGACACTGCAATCCGCTGCGGCCAGGACGGCAGCGTAGATCGGGCGCATGGCCCGCTCGGGGGCACGCCAGTGGCCCAGCCGGTCATTGAGGCCACCCAGTCGTTTGAGGGTTTCCCTGGCAAAGGCTTGCGGCGCGAGGGCCGAATTGATGCCGGCCAGGGCTGCGAACGGAGCGTGGGAACGATCCTGGCGCGGCAAGGACTCCCGCAGGGCATCCACCGTCTGGCTGAACCGGTTATGTACTTCGCTCATGGGAAACCCCCTCCTGACACCCGATACGCTTGATTTGAACAGTATTTCACCGGGCCCCGTTCCGCGGCAGGGGGACGGTGCACCGCCGCTTCCCCCGCGATCACGGGTGTGACTACGCTTGGCCGTCGCATCGGGCGCCGTCCGGCGCTAGATAGGAAGCATGGTCGACACGCCGTCCCTGTCTCGAGTGCTGCCTGCACGCTTCGCCGACTGGTTCGCCCGGCGCGGCTGGCAGGCCCGCGATCATCAGCTGGCCATGATCGAGGCCGATCAGGCCGGCGAGGATGCCCTGCTGATTGCCCCGACCGGCGGCGGCAAGACGCTGGGCGGCTTCCTGCCCAGCCTGATCGACCTGGCCGAGATTGCTGACGGGGCTGGCGGGGCCCGGCGACCTCATCGCCTGCACACGCTCTACATCTCGCCGCTCAAGGCCCTCTCGGTCGATGTCGCGCGCAATCTGATGATCCCGGTCGAGGAAATGGCACTGGATCTGCGCATCGAGACGCGCACCGGCGATACCTCCACCTCCAAGCGCCAGCGCCAGCGAGCGCACCCGCCGGACATCCTGCTGACCACGCCGGAACAGCTGGCGCTGTTCTGCGCCACGGCGAATGCCAATGTGTTCTTTGCCGACCTGCAACGCATCGTCATCGATGAAATCCATGCCGTGGCACCGCAAAAGCGCGGCGATCTTCTCAGCCTTGACCTGGCCACCATCTCGAGCTGGGCGCCCGACGCACGGCGGGCAGGGCTGTCAGCGACGGTGGCGGACGAACAGGGGCTGGCGCGCTGGCTGACGCCGCAGGCACCTGACGCGTCGCGCTTCGCCCGTATCGTGCGCGGCCAGGGCGGTGCGCGCCCGCAGGTCGACCTTCTCGACCCCGAGGACCGCATCCCGTGGGCCGGTCACTCGGGACGCCACGCGCTGGCCGATGTCTATGAACGCATCAAAGCGGCGCGCATGGCGCTGGTCTTTGTCAATACGCGCTCCCAGGCCGAGCTGACCTTCCAGGAATTGTGGGCGCTCAATGCCGACAGTCTGCCCATCGCCCTGCACCATGGCTCGCTGTCGCCGGAGCAGCGCCGCAAGGTCGAGGCGGCAATGGCGGCGGGGCGGCTCAAGGCGGTGGTGTGCACCTCGACCCTCGATCTCGGCATCGACTGGGGCGATGTCGACCTGGTGGTCCAGATGGGTGCGCCCAAGGGGTCCTCGCGCCTGATCCAGCGCTTGGGGCGATCCAATCACCGGCTCGACGCGCCGTCGCGGGCGCTGCTGGCGCCGACCAACCGGTTCGAACACCTGGAATGCCAGGCGGCCCGCGACGCGGTGGCCGAAAACGCCCTCGACGGCGAACCGCTCAAGGCGGGCGGGCTCGACGTGCTGGCCCAGCACGTGATGGGTCGCGGCTGTGGTGAGCCGTTCGACGCCGACGCCCTGTTCGCCGAGGTTCGACAGGCGGCTCCCTTTAGTGAACTGGACCGGGCAACCTTCGACCGGGTACTCGATTTCACCGCCACCGGTGGCTATGCGCTCAATACATACGAGCGTTTCCGGCGCCTGATCCGGGGGCGCGACGGGCGCTGGACGGCGCGCTCGCCACAGATCGCCCAGCGCTACCGGATGAATGTCGGCACCATCGTCGAAGCGCCGATGCTCGACGTGGTGCTGAGCGGGCGCGGACGGCGCGGCTTCAAGCTCGGCGAGGTCGAGGAGTGGTTCATCGAGCAATTGGTGCCGGGCGATACCTTCATGTTTGCCGGCCAGGTGCTTCGTTTCGAGGGGCTGGAGGAGATGGCGGCGAAAGTGACGCGGTCCAGCGATACCGACCCCAAGATCCCCAGCTATAATGGCGGCAAGTTCCCGCTTTCGACCTATCTGGCGGCCCGGGTGCGCGAGCTGGTGCAAGACCCGGCGCAATGGCGTGACCTGCCCGACCAGGTGCGCGAGTGGCTCGCGCTGCAGCAGAAACGCTCGCGCCTGCCCGCGGCGGACGGCCTGCTGGTCGAAACCTTCCCGCGGCACGGGCGCTACCATCTGGTCTGCTACCCTTTCGAGGGACGGCTGGCGCACCAGACGCTGGGCATGTTGCTGACCCGGCGGCTGGAACGGCTGCGGCTGCGCCCGATGGGGTTCGTGGCCAATGAGTACGCCGTCTCGGTCTGGGCCCTGCGCGATCTGTCCGGCGTCGATTTCGACGCCCTGTTCGATGAGGACATGATGGGCGACGACCTGGATGCCTGGCTGGCCGAGAGTCCGTTGATGAAGCGGACATTCCGCAATTGCGCAGTGATTTCCGGGCTGATCGAGCGCCGCTTCCCCGGGCAGGAGAAAAGCGGCCGCCAGGTCACCTTCTCGACCGATCTCATCTATGACGTGCTGCGCGAGCACGAGCCGGATCACATCCTGCTCCAGGCGGCCTGGTCGGATGCGGCGCGGGGATTGCTCGATGTTCAGCGCCTGGGGCAGGCCCTCGGTCGTGTCCGCGGACATGTGACGCATCAGGCACTTGACCGGATCTCGCCGCTGGCCGTGCCGGTGATGCTGGAGATCGGCCGGGAACCGGTTTATGGCGAGGGCCATGAGAGCATCCTCGCGGATGCCGAGGACGAGCTGATCGCGGAGGCCATGCGGCTTGACGACTGACGAGACTACAGACAGCCCCTGGCTGGAAAGCCAGGTTGGCGGTGAGGCGGTCCTCGCCGATGCCGAAGGGGCGCTGGTCCTCGTTGATCATGGCACGCTGATCGTCTCCGACCTGCATTTCGAGAAAGGCTCGTCCTATGCGCCGGGCGGTCAGCTCCTGCCGCCCTACGACACCCGCGCGACCCTGCGCCGGCTGGCCGATGTGGTGGCGCGCCACCAGCCGCGCCGGGTGATCGCGCTGGGGGACAGTTTCCATGACCGCGCGGCACATCTGCGCATGGATGCCGCGGATGCGGACGGGCTGACCTCGCTGGTCGCTTCGGTGGCGGACTGGGTGTGGATCGAAGGCAATCACGATCCGGCACCGCCGCCGCAGTTCGGCGGCTCGGTCATGGCGACACTGAAAGTCGGGGCACTGGTTCTGCGGCACGAGCCCAGCGAGGGGCGGGCACCGGGCGAGATCGCTGGCCACCTGCACCCCTGCGCCAAGGTGCGCGGGCAGGGCCGGGCGCTGCGCCGGCGCTGTTTTGCCAGCGACGGTGACCGGCTCGTCATGCCGGCCTTCGGGGCCTATACCGGCGGACTGAATGTCTGTGATGACGCCTTCGCCCGCTGTTTCGGTCGCGTGCCGGATGTCTGGGTGATGGGGCGGTCGAGGGTCTACGCGGTCCGGGCCGGCAAGTGTTCGCCGGACCGCTATGTCCGCGCGGCCAGCGCATAGCTGACAGCGATCACCAGCCCGGCGAGCACAGCCCCGCCGGTCAGCACGATGCGCAGTTTTCCGTACCAGTCCGGAAGCGAGCCGCCGGCTACGCTTCTCATGTCCCAGGCAAACAGGGCGAGCAGCCCGGCAATGACCAGCGCCAGCCCGATGAATGGCTGGCCGTGGCCCCGCAGGGACAACGCGGCAAGACCCAGCAGGCTGGGCAATACGGCACCCACCCACAGCGTCGCATCCGGGCGAGCGTCGGGAGCCAGGGCGCGGCCCCATCGCACACCCCCCAGAAATGACACGATGAGTGCGCCGTAGACCGTGTAGAGCGGCAGCGCCATGCCGCGCGTCGGCTCGTAGGCCAGCGACAGGGCGGCGATCCAGAACGGTACCAGGCCGAGAAGGCCGAGCCAGCGGGCGGTGGGGGGGACAGTGGACAGCAGGGACATGATATTGATCTAGGGCGCAAGGCGGCCCGAGTCAGGGGCAGCGCGCATCCTCAGGCATCGTCGTGTGCCCGCTCTCCCGGAGGCGCAACGCAGGGTCAGCGACGGCTGAAGGCGACGCTGGCGAGATAGCCGGCGAGCATGGCGAGGAGGACACAGGCGAGGCCGTAGAGCGCCGGCAGTCCGTGCGCGAATTCGTACACGAAGCGCTCCAGCCCGGCTTTCTCGACGCGCAGGCTGGCGGAGCGGCTGGCCACAGGGCGACCATCTCGGAACAGATAGACCTCGGCCACGTAATTGCCGACGGGAGTGAGCGGGGGCAGGGCGATGGTCGCCCGGAACAGGCCGCCATCGAGCACTTCCACGCCGCGATGCGCTTCGGCGAACAGGCCCTGGGCCCGACCGGTCCGGGCCATGGCCTCGACATAGGCGTCGAGGTCGGCGTCGGGACGCCGGTCGGCGACGGCCTTGGCATGATTGAGCAGGGTGGCCTGGAGGCCGATGCCGCTGGTCAGCAGCTCGTCCTCGGAGGCGATGTCCTCGAGCGGCAGCGATGTGGCGATGGCGTAATAGCTGGGCACATTGTGGAATTCGAGCGGCGCGGTATTCATCCAGACGCCGAAATTGCGGTGCTTCTGCATGACCCGCAGGTCGCGTCCCGGGCCGCGCAGGACGACGACGATCTCGTCGCGAATGGTGAGGCCCTGTGTGGCGCCGTAAAGTACAAGTTCCATGCCGTCGAAGTCCTCCCGGATCTCGACGGTCTCGTGGGTCAGGGCAGCGACGATGCTGGGCGGGGCCCGGGTGATCGTGGGCTGGGTCTGGAGCGCCGCGAGGAGGACCAGGAGGGACAGCATTCAGAGACCCTCCCCGCCTTGTGGCAGCACCACGAACATGTCGGACGGGGTGGCCACCAGGTCCCAACCGATCTTCAGGCAGACCGCGACCACCATCAGGGCCAGCAGGGCGCGCAGCTCTTCCGCCGGCACGTGCCGGCCGGCGCGGGCGCCGAACTGGGCGCCGACCACGCCGCCGATGATCAGCAGGGCGGCCAGGATCACGTCGACGGTCTGGTTCTGGGTCGCCTGCAGGAAGGTGGTCAGGGCGGTCACGAAGAGGATCTGGAACAGCGAGGTTCCGATGACGACATTGGTCGGCATGCGCAGCAGGTAGATCATTGCCGGGACCATGACAAAGCCCCCGCCGACACCCATCACGGCGGCCAGCGTGCCGACCAGGAAGCCGATGGCCACAGGCGGGATGACCGAGATGTAGAGGCCGGAGCGCGGGAAGCGCATCTTGACCGGCAGGGCGTCGATCCAGGTCCGCTTGCGGCGTGTGCTGAGGCCCTTGGGCCGACGCTCCGGGTAGCGCTTGTACCAGAGCGAGCGCCCGCTCTCGACCAGCATCAGCGAGCCGATGATCCCGAGGAAGCCGACATAGGCGAGGGAAATGATCAGCTCTTCCTGTCCGATTGCCTGGAGTATGCCGAGCAGCTGCACGCCAAGCACCGAGCCGACCGCGCCGCCGGCCAGCAGGAGCAGCCCCATCTTGACGTCGAGGGTTCGCCGTTTCCAGTGTGCCAGCGCGCCGGACGCCGAGGAGGCGACGATCTGGTTGGCCTGGGTCGACACGGCAACGGCCGGCGGGATGCCGATGAAAAAGAGCAGCGGTGTGAGCAGGAAGCCACCGCCGACGCCGAACATGCCGGAGAGAAATCCGACTCCCGCGCCAAGCCCGAGCAGGAGGAAGATGTTGACTGAGATTTCGGCGATCGGGAGGTAGATTTGCACCTTGGATCTAGCCGGCCGCGGCCTGCGCCAGCTGCTCGAGGAGAGCAGCGTCGATGCGGCCGGTGGGGCTCAGTCCCTGATCATTTTCAAACTGCATGATGGCATCGCGTGTCTGGGTACCAATCATGCCGTCAATCGGGCCCGGCGTATAGCCCAGCACCGAGAGGAATCCCTGGGCGCGACGAACCATGGCCGGATCAGAGGGGGTTCCATCCTGCCAGGGCATGTTCGAATAGAGACCGTTGGCCTCGGCATCGATGGCGCGCGGCGTGAAGCTGGCTGCCGTCGCCTGCGCGGCGGCGAGGGCGTCAGGCTCGATCATTTCCTCGATCGCGGCGGCACGCTGACTGGCGGTCGGATCGCCATCCGTCGAGGCGATGGTGAACCACGCATAGGCGTCGGGCAGGCTCAGCGGCACGCCATCGCCGGTTTCGTACAGCAGGGCCAGGTTGAACTGGCTATCCTGCAGTCCGAGCAGGGCGGCTTCCTGGAACCAGCGTGCCGCCTGGGCCGTGTCGGTGGACACGCCGGTGCCGTAATAGTGCATGACGCCAAGATTATGCATGGCGCGCCGATGCCCGGCATTGGCGGCGCGCTCGGTCCAGCGGCGCGCTTCCTCCAGGTCGATCTCCACGCCTTCGCCGCTTTCCAGCAATTTGGCGTAGCGATACTGGGCCGCCGGGACGCCCTGTTCGGCGGCGCGGCGCAGCAGGATGGCGGCGGTCGCCGGATCATTGTCTTCGATGGCCCGCATGCCGAGCATGTAGCGGGCGACCGGGTCGCCTTCGGCAGCGGCGCTCTCCAGCGTCACGGCAGACGTTGGCGCTGAGCTCACCGGGGCGACCGAGCGGGCCGGGCTGTTGGAGGGGGCCGGCACCGACGTGTTGGACGCATCGGCCATGACATTGGACGGCGCCTGGGTGCGAGCCGGGGCGGACTGCGATGCGCCTGGGCGGTCCGGTGCGCCCGATGCCGTCGCCGCGCTCGCTTCCGCCGCGCGTTGCTCGGCCACGGTCTGGCGCGGTGCAGCCTGGGCCGGGGCACTCAGCGCCGGGGTGGTCTCGGCGAGGCCGGCTTCGACCTGTGCGATGAAGTCACGGCCGCCGTCGTCGAGGCTGGCCCGGGTTGCGGCGCTATCGGACTGGGTCGCTTCCCAGACCAGGATGACACCGGCGCCGGTGAGCATGATCAGGGCCACGACCGGCAGCGCGTAGAGCAGGCTGCGGCCAAGCTTGGAGTGCTGGCGCTGCGCGCCGGCGGCCATCGAGTTGGCGGTCAGGCGGGAGCGTTCACGGGCCGCGGCGAGGAAATCGGGGTCGGCGGTGGCGCCGATGCGGCGGGGCTGAGGGGCAGGGCGCGGCGCCGCGGCGGGCTTGGCCTTGGCCTGCGGTTTTGGCTGGGGTGTGGGACGTTCGCGCAGAATCGGGGCCGCGACCGGCGCCGGGTCGGGCTCCAGGAAGGGGTCATGGACATCGCTCTCGAACCGGCTGGTCGGTGTCTCAGCCTGCGGCGGCGGTCCCAGCGGCTTGGAGAAGTCCGTGTCTTCATCGGCCGTGCCAGCGTCGTCGTCGGTAGCCTCGGACGCCGGCTTGCCAGACGGCTTGGCCGGCGTGCGCGCCTCGATGGCTTCCAGCCGGTCGGCCAGCGCGGACATGGCCCGCTGGACAGGCGACAGGGCATCCTCGGTATCGGCCCGCACGGTCGCCATGCGTTCCTGGACCCCGCTCAGCGCATCTTCGATCCGCTGGGCGGTCCGCTCCTCGGACTGGCGCAGGCGGGCTTCAAGGTCTTCCTCCCGGGCACCGCGGTTCTCATCGAAGCGGTCGAGCATCTGGGCCATGCGCTCGGTGGCCGTGTCGACCATTTCATTGGTGCGCTCTTCCGACTTGACGATGCGATCGGCCAGCGAGCGGCCGAGGCGGGTCACTTCGTCGCCCATCTTGCGGATGGCCTGGCGGTTCTCGTCGCGAACCTCGTCGAAGCGGCGCTCGAGCTGGTTTTCCTTCTCGCTGTCGCGGCGCAGTTCGGTGGCGCGCTGCTCGCTCTCGGTGAGGCGGCGGTCGATGGCGCCGGCCAGCTTGGTGATCTCCTCGCCCAGGCGGGACATGCTTTCGGTCTGGCGGCGTTCGGCATCGCCGATGCGCTCGAGCGCCTGGGTCAATGCCGCTTCCAGCTTCTCGACGCGCGGTTCGGCGGCCGCCTTGTCCACGGCCTTGGTCATCTGGGCGCGCGTGTCGGCGATGATGGTGGCGACCTCGTTGGAGAGGCGGTCGAAGCGTCGCTCCAGCTCGAGCGTTTCGCTGGAATTGCGGGTTTCGAGGCTGCGCAGCCGGTCATCGAGCTTGGACAGAGATCCCTCGAGAGCGCTGCCGGCCTTGTCGGCAATACGTTCCGTGCTCTCGACGCGGGCGCGCAGGCTGTCTGTATTGCGCTGCATGTCCTGCAGCGAAATGGCCGTGCGGTCCTCGCGTTTCTTGCTGAGTTCGGCGAAATCGTCAGCCCGGCTTTCCAGGCGGGCGAGGCGGCTTTCCAGAGTTTCCGAGGATCTGCGCTGGTCCTCGTCGACCGCGTGCAGGCGGGCGGCGGTGTCGTTCTCGTGTTCGTAGAGACGCCGCGCCAGCTTCATGATCGAGGTTTCGACGGCGCGGTCGGTCGACGCGGTTCCGGCCGGACGGGATTCCAGGTCGCGAATGCGGTCGCCCAACTCGTCCTGGCCGATGCGGATCTGGTCGAGCGCGTCGCGGGCGGTCTTGATCTCCTGGGCGCGGGTCGTGTCGTCCTTGGCAATGCGTTCGGCCAGCTGGTTGATGGCGCGGTCGAGATTGCCCAGCGTCTTGGCCGACATGGCCTCGGAGGATTCAACGCGATCGGTGAGCCGGTTGACCATGGCCCGCAGCAGACGGTCCTCGTCGCCGTCGAAGGCCTGGCCGCCGCTGAAGCCCGGGAAAGCCTCGAGGGCATCATCCCATTGCGGGCCGGCCGGGTCATTGTCGTCGAGGATGACGCGATTGAGCCATTCGCCGAGGGTGACCCCTTCCTTGCGCGCAGCTGTCTTGGCCCGCGCCCGAGCGCGTGGGTCAATACCTTTCACGCTCCAGGGACCACCTCCAGCCGACATTCGAATCGCTCGCTCATTCTAACCGGACCACGCTATCGGCCGGTTAATTTGGTGTAAACCAAGGGTGGGGACACAAGATGTAGTGTTTCCACACCGAATCACCGGAATCGGTCCCAAGGGATCGAATTCACCTTCCAGTACAAGGCCGCGACTCGGTTAATGGGCGGTAAAATCTGTGGACAAGTGGTGTTAACGCGGCGCCTCGGCGACGAAGAATTGTGGTGCCAGGCTGCGCAGCTGACTGCGCATGGCCGCGGCCTCCCGGCTCGGCGGCAGGTCGGGGTGCGAGGGCAGGCCGGCGGCGATCTCGAACAGGAGCCAGGCGGCATCGAGGTCATCGCGGGCCGCGGCATAGCGGCCGGCATGCCAATAGGTCATGGCGGCGTGCGGATCGGCGGCGGCGCTGGCGCTGAACAGGCCGATGGGTTGCAGGTCGACATCGGCACCGGGGTCGGTGCTCCGCAAGGTGGCGAGGGCCTGCGCGGCCAGCAGGTTGGCGGCGGCGCCGGCCGGCCCCGGGCGGTCGAGATGGGGACGCAGGCCGGCGATGGCCGCCGCCCGGTCGTTCGTCATGTTCGACAGGGCGTTCATCAGGCCCTGGAATTCGGCATTGCCGAGACCGGCGGCCGCGACCTGGCTGATACGGGCGCAGCTCGGCCGGTCGGTCTGGGCCCGGCATGGCCCGTACACGTGTGAGGACTGGAACAGGGCGAGGTAGGCACCGGCCAGGTCGCCGGCCGCCTGCAGCCGGTCGGCTGCCGCGATGAACCCGGCATCATTGACGGGCTGCGGTGTCTTGAGGGCGGCGTGACCGATATCAATGAGGCTGGCCAGGGCCGTCGAGCTCTGCGCGTAGGCCGAGCCGCTGGCGGCAGTGATGTCGGACGGCCAGGGGTAGCTGGCGTGGCCGGATATGGTCTCGATGCGGGTCCAGCGTTCGCGGCGGCCATCCGGGCTGCTGGGGCTGAACACGATGAATTCGAAGGTGCTGGGCAGGCCCGCGGTTTCGTCGAGGGCCAGCAGGGCATCGGGGTGGATCGGCAGAGTGTGGCGCAGCCACGAGATGAACAGGGTTGCGGCCGCACCGCTGGTCGAAGGGTCGGGGGTGAAGCCGAATACGACACTGCCCAGCTCGGCGCGCCGGACTTCCGTCGCTCCGTCATCGGTCACGGTGGTAACCAGGTCGACCGGCGACAGGCGCACGCCCATGGCGGCCTCGATCCAGAAGCGCTCGAACAGGGCGCCGCCCGGGCCCGCGACCTCGTCCAGCTCTCCGCCCTGGGTGAAATAGGCGAAGGTGTTCATCTGCCGGTGCACGTGGGTGACCACCGGGCGGTTGCGCATCACCGTTCCGTCGAGCGTCTGGGTGCGGCTGAGAATGCGGTTAAGGTCGAAGTCGTGCACCGTGCCGTCGGCGCCAGTCTCGAAGGCATAGCCGTCGCCGAGCACGATCTCCCGGGTCTCGCTGTCGAGCGGGCTGCCATCAAGGGCGCTGCGCTCGATTTGCCAGCGCGTGGTCAGGATCGAGGCGTCGCGGATGCCGCGGGCTTCCAGATAGCTGGAACGATCGAGGTGGGCACCGCCGACAGGAGGCGAGCCGACCAGGGCGGGGGCTTCGATCGGTTCCTGGTTCGACGGATCGGGCGCCGTGTCTGCCGGTGCGGGGCCGGTGGGCAGTGGACGCACCCCGGTCGGCAAGCTCACCGTGTCCTGTGCGGCCGCTTCGGGTTCGGCGTCGGAACTTGCCTCCGCGGCGGGCGCCATGATCGAGAAGCCGGGGTCCGGCTGGGCCTCGTCGCGGTCCTGGGCGGTGGCGGGTGCAGCCAGGGCGAGGCCGGCAACGAGGGCGGGGGTAAGGCGGGTCAACAACATGGCGCGACCATGCCGCGCGCGGCGCCAGCTGGGAAGGGGGCGGGTGCGTTGATTTTTCGTCATGGGCGTGCGGTTTTTACGTTGACGTTCGCGTAAGCGTGTGCCCATGATGCATTCATGATCAAGCCGGTGACCCCCGATACCGAATTTTCCATCCGCGAGCTGTCGCAGGAATTCGGCGTGACGCCCCGGACGCTCCGTTTCTACGAGCAGAAGGGCATGATCCATCCCACCCGGCGCGGCGCCGCGCGCATCTATTCGGCCGCCGACCGGGCCCGTATCGACCTGATCCTGCGCGGCAAGCGCGTCGGCTTTGCCCTCGACGAGATCAAGGAAATCCTCGACCTGGAAGCGATCGACCGCGGTGGCCGCGAGCGTCTCGGGCCGGCGATCACGCGCTTCGAGGCGCGCATCGAGGTGCTGCAGCAGCAGCGCGAAGACGTCGAGCGCGCCATTTCCGAACTGAAAGCCGGCTTGGCCTGGATGAAGGAGCGCATGGAGGACCGCACGCCGCCGGACGATGTGCGCCGCCGGGCCCGCGCCTTCGAGGCCCTGGCCGAAGCGCGGCTGGAAGGCTGGTCCGGCCTGTCGCCGGGCTGACGCCATGTACGCCTCCCGACCGTCCCTCACCTCCCAACGACCTTCCCCTTACTCCCCGGAGACCCTCACATGACCCCTTATCGCGCCCCGGTCCGTGACATCCGTTTCGTCATGCATGACGTGCTCGAGCTCGACCAGTACTCCAATCTGCCGGGCTTCGCCGATGCGGACGCCGACACGCTGGATGCCATCCTCGAGGAGGGCGCCAAGTTCTGCGAGGGCGTGCTGGCGCCGCTCAACAGCGTCGGCGACAAGGAAGGCTGCGTGCGCGATGCCGACGGCAATGTGAAGACGCCGACCGGCTTCAAGGACGCGTTCAAGCAGATGGGCGAAGCCGGCTGGACGGCGTTGTCCGGCGACCCGGAATATGGTGGCCAGGGCCTGCCGCATGTCCTCAACCTGGCCATCAACGAGATGGTGTCTTCGTCCAACATGGCCTTCGGCATGTATCCGGGCCTGACCCTGGGGGCCGCCGCGGCGCTGCACACGGCGGGCACGGACGAGCAGAAGGATCTCTACCTGCCCAAGATGATCTCCTGCCAGTGGGGCGGGACGATGAATTTGACCGAGCCGCACTGTGGCACCGATCTCGGCCTGCTGCGCACCAAGGCGGTGCCGCAGGGTGACGGCTCCTACAAGATCACCGGCCAGAAGATCTGGATCTCCTCCGGCGAGCACGACATGGCGGAAAACATTGTCCACCTGGTGCTGGCCCGTATCGAGGGCGCGCCGGAAGGCGTGAAGGGGATCTCGCTGTTCGTGGTGCCGAAATTCATTCCCGACGCGGACGGCAATCCGGGGGAGCGCAACTCGCTGAAGTGTGGCGGCCTGGAAGAGAAGATGGGCATCCACGGCAACGCCACCTGCGTCATGGACTATGACGAGGCGACCGGCTGGCTGGTCGGCGAGGAGAACAAGGGCCTCAAGGTCATGTTCGTGATGATGAACGAGGCGCGCCTGGGCGTCGGCCTGCAGGGCTATGCCATGGCCGAGGCGGCCTACCAGCAATCGGTCGCCTTCGCCCGCGACCGCCTGCAGGGGCGCTCACTGACCGGACCGAAGAACCCCAACGGCCCGGCCGACCCGATCATCGTCCACCCGGACGTGCGGCGCATGCTGATGGACCAGAAATCCTTCGTCGAGGCGGCCCGCTGCTTCGGTCTTTGGACGGCCCTGCAGGGCGATCTGGAGGAAAAGGCCGACGATCCGGCGGTGCGCGAGAAGGCCGGCGATTACATGGCCCTGCTCACCCCGGTGGTGAAGGGTTACCTGACCGGCAAGGGCTTCGACATGGTCTCCGCCGGCCTGCAGGTCCATGGCGGCTCGGGCTTTACCGAGGAGTGGGCCGCGTCGCAGCTGCTGCGCGATACCCGCATCACCCTGATCTACGAGGGCACCAACGGCATCCAGGCGCTCGACCTGGTCGGTCGCAAGCTGGCGATGAATGGCATGCGCCCGATCACCAGCTTCTTCAACGAGCTGGACGAGTTTGTCGCCGCGGGCGGGGATGAAGCAACCCAGCCCTTCATCAACGCGGTGGCCGACACCAAGGGCAAGCTCAAGCAGGCTACCGACTGGCTGATGAACAACGCGCTGGAGAATTTCGACCATGCCGGCGCGGCCAGCCACGATTATCTCAACCTCTTCGGCCTGACCTGCCTGACCTATATGTGGGCCAAGATGGCCAAGGCCGCCGCGGCAAAGGTCGCAGCCGGTGACAAGGATCCGGTCTATGCCAACAAGCTGGTCACGGGCCGGTATTTCCTCGACCGCTGGGTCCCGGAAGCCGCCATGCACCTGGCCAAGGTCGAGGCCGGTGCCGACACCATGATGGCGCTGGAAGCGGAGGCCTTCTAGGCGCAGACTGTCAAGGCGGGACCGCGCCGGTGAGACGCGCGGCCCGCTCTTTCCAGTCGTGCATGCAGACGCATTTCCAGCGGGGATAGCCGAGCTTCGGCCCAATCAAAGACTACGTTCTGGGGAGGACGTTACATGTTTCAGGATCCACTCAATGTGCCACGCCCGGCCTTTCTCGATCGCGAGGATGTCCGGATCTTCGAGGATGCCGTGCGCGGCTTCATAGAGAAGGAATGCGTGCCCAATGCCGAGCGTTGGGAAAAGCAGGGCATGGTGGATCGCGAGCTGTGGACCAAGGCCGGCGAGGCGGGCATCCTGTGCCCGTCCGTGCCCGAGGAGTTCGGCGGCGCCGGCGGGGATTGGGGCCATGAATACGTCTTCCACACGGCCGGGGCCGAGGTCGGCGCGGGCGGCTGGGGCGTTGGCCTGCACAACTCGATCATCGCGCCTTACGTCACCCATTACGGTTCGGACGAGCAGCGCAAGTCGATCCTGCCGCGGATGATTTCCGGCGAGCTGATCGGTGCCATCGCGATGAGCGAGCCGGGCACCGGCTCTGACCTTCAGAACGTCAAGACGACGGCCCTGAAGGACGGCAATGGCTATCGCATCAACGGCTCGAAGACCTTCATCACCAATGGCGGTTCGGCCAATTTCATCATCGTCGTGGCCAAGACCGATCCGTCCAAGGGCTATGACGGCGTGTCGCTGCTGATGGTCGAGACCGACAAGGTCGAGGGCTTCCGGCGCGGCCGCCTGCTCGACAAGGTCGGCATGAAGGCCCAGGACACCGCCGAGCTGTTCTTCGAGGATGTCTGGGTGCCGGCCGATGCGCTGCTCGGCCCGGAGGAGGGCCAGGGCTTCATCCAGCTGATGCAGCAATTGCCCCAGGAACGCCTGCAGATCGCCGTCCAGGGCGTCGGTGCCATGAAGCGCGCCCTGCACGAGACAATCAGCTATGCCAAGCAGCGCGAGGCCTTTGGCCGGCCGATCCTGAAATTCCAGAACACCCAGTTCAAGCTGGCCGAGTGCAAGACCAAGGCGACGATGGCGGAAGTCTTCGTGCACCACTGCTCGGAGCGCCTGATGAAGGGCGAGCTCGACGCCGCCACCGCCTCGATGGCCAAGTACTGGGTGTCCGACGCCCAGAACGAGGTGATGGACGAATGCGTCCAGCTGCACGGCGGCTATGGCTACATGAACGAATACCCGATCGCCCGCATGTGGCGCGACAGCCGCGTCCAGCGCATCTATGGCGGCACCAACGAGATCATGAAACTGCTGATCGCGAGGACGCTTTGATCGGTCACCGGAGATCCGCCTGATGTACACACCGCCGCACAACAAGATGGATGACCAAGCCCAGATGCGCTCCTTCATCCGGGCCAATGATTTTGCCATCCTGCTGATCCCGGGCGAGCCGGACCTGGCGGCGACGCATATCCCGATGCGGCTGGCGGATGAGCGCGAAGTCCTGATCGGTCATGTGGCGCGCATGAACCCGGCCTCCGAGGCGATCCTTGCCGGCAAGGAGGCGATGGCCATCTTTCCCGGCCCCCACGCCTATATCTCGCCGACCTGGTATGCCGATCCGTCGGTCAATGTGCCGACCTGGAATTACGTCACCGTGCATGTCCACGGCAAGCTGGTGCCTTTGGCCGGAACCGAGGCGGAGCGCTCGCTGTCCGCACAGATCGCCGATTTTGAAGAGGAATGGCGCATCACCGATATTCCCGAGCCGCGCCGCACCCGGCTCGAGGCGGCGATCCAGTGCTTCGAGCTGGAAATCACCCGCATGGAAGGCAAGGCCAAGCTGTCGCAGAACAAGTCGCTCTCCGAACGCGCCCGCCTGATCGAAGCCCTGCAGGCCCGCGGCGAGCACGCCATCGCCTATTTCATGGACGAGGAAGTGGAGGAGGAAGGGTGACTGAGCTCTCCGCCAGCTTCGACGTCAGGTATGACTTCCCCCGCGCGCGGGGGAAGGGGTTGAGCGTCAGCGAAACCGATGGGGGCCGGCGACGGACCCGTCGCCGGTCTCGCCGCCTGCGCAATGCCCAGACCGACGCCTTGACCAAACCCAGCTTCGACACGCCGCTTCGCGGCGCCCCCATCGGCCCCGCCTGCGGCGCGGCCACTTCCCCCACGCGTGGGGGAAGGAAACCGACTTTGTTCCGAAAGGATAAATTCCATGACTGACGCATACATTTTCGACGCCACGCGCACACCGCGCGGGAAGAAGAAGAACGGGGCGCTGAACGAGATCACGGCGTTGCAGCTGGCGACGCAGCAGCTCGAGGCGATCCGGGACCGGAACAATCTCGACACCTCGATGGTCGATGACGTGATCATGGGGGTCGTTTCGCCGGTCGGCGAGCAGGGCGCCAATATCGCGCGCTCGGCGGTGATCAATGCGGATTATGCCGAGACCACGGGGGGTTACCAGCTCAACCGGTTCTGCGCCTCGGGCCTGGAAGCGGTCAATGTGGCGGCGGCCAAGGTGATGTCCGGCGAGGCCGACATGGCCATTGGCGGCGGTGTCGAGGCGATGAGCCGGGTGCCGATGGGGTCGGACGGTGGAGCCATGGGCATGGACCCGGAGATCTCCTTCGACCACTACATCGTGCCGCAGGGCGTCTCGGCTGACCTGATCGCCACCAAGTACGGGTTTTCCCGTGATGATGTCGACGCTTACGCCGTTGAGAGCCAGAAGCGGGCGGCTCGGGCCTGGAAGGAAGGCCGATTCTCCAAATCGGTGGTGCCGGTCCGGGACCAGCTCGGCGTGACCATTCTCGACCATGACGAACACATGCGTCCGGATACCGACATGCAGGGCCTCGGGGCCCTGAAATCGGCCTTCAAGGACCTCTCCGACTTTGTCGGCTTCGAGCAGGTGGCCATCCAGAAATACCCGGAAATCGAGTATCTCAACTGGGTCCATACCGGCGGCAATTCCTCCGGCATTGTCGACGGTTCCGCCATGGTCCTGGTCGGCTCCAAGGAAGCCGGCGAGCGGGCCGGGCTGAAGCCGCGGGCGCGCATCCGCTCGATGGCCTCGATCGGGTCCGAGCCGACCATCATGCTGACGGGGCCGGTGCCGGTGACCGCCAAGGCGCTGAAAAAGGCCGGTATGGACGCCAAGGACATTGATGTCTGGGAGCTCAACGAGGCCTTCGCCGCGGTCGTTCTGCGCCTCATGCAGGCTTATGATATCGACCATGACAAGATGAACGTGAATGGCGGCGCCATCGCCATGGGCCACCCGCTCGGAGCGACCGGGGCGATGATCCTCGGTACGGTGCTCGACGAGCTGGAGCGCTCCGGCAAGGAGACCGCGCTGACGACGCTGTGCGTCGGCGGCGGCATGGGCACCGCGACCATCATCGAGCGGGTTTAACGGGATCGATCAGGAGACATGACCATGAAAAATTTCAACCTCGAGATCGATAGCGACGGCATTGCCCTGGTCACCTTCGACAGTCCGGGCAAGTCGATGAATGTCATTTCCGCCGATGTCATGGACGACTTCGACGCGCTGACCGACAAGATCCTCAATGACGACGCCATCAAGGGCGTGGTCATCACCTCGGGCAAGAAGGCGTTCTGCGCCGGCGCCGACCTCGGCGAGATGGGCGGCTCGATGGGCGAGCTGGCCAAGCTGCCGGAAGAGGAAATGAAGGCGAAGCTGTTCGAGCAATGCTTCCGTCTCAACAAGACTTTCCGGACCCTGGAAACCTGCGGCAAGCCGATCGCCGCGGCGGTCAACGGGCTCGCCCTGGGCGGCGGTTTCGAGATCGCCCTGGCCTGCCATTACCGGGTTATGCCGTCGGACAACCCATCCGCCAAGCTGGGCCTGCCGGAAGCCATGGTCGGCGTGCTGCCGGGCGGTGGCGGCACCCAGCGCCTGCCGCGCCTGGTGGGCTTGATGAATGCCGCGCCGATCATGTTGCAGGGCAAGCAGTATGACGCCGAAACGGCCAAGGCCCAGGGCGTTGTCGACGCGGTGGTGCCGGGCGACGAGCTGGTGGCCACGGCCAAGCAGCTGGTCAAGGACGATCCCAAGGGCGCCAAGCAGCCCTGGGACGGTGACAAGTTCAAATTCCCGGGCGGCGGTCCCTACCACCCCGCCGGGGCGCAGATCTTCGGTGCCGCCAGCCCGATGCTGCGCAAGACGACCTACGGCAATTACCCGGCCCAGCGCTACATCCTGTCCTGCGTCTACGAGGGCAGCCAGGTGTCGATGGACCAGGCGATCCGCATCGAGAGCCGGTATTTCACCAAGCTCCTGCTGCGCCCGGAAAGCCGCAACATGATCCGCTCGATCTTCCTGTCCAAGCAGGACCTCGACAAGGGCGGTCGGCGGCCGGAAGGCCAGGAGAAGCGGCCGGTCAAGAAGATTGCCGTGATCGGTGCCGGCTTCATGGGTGCGGGCATCGCCACGGTGTCGGCCCAGGCCGGTATCGAGGTGGTGCTGATCGACGCCAACCAGGAGGGCGCCGACAAGGGCAAGCAGCACGCCGTGGATCATTTCCAGAAAGGCGTGCAGCGCGGCAAGGTCGCACCGGAGAAGGCGGACAAGCTGGCCGGCCTGATCACCCCGACGACGGACTACACGCTGATCAAGGATGTCGACCTGGTGGTCGAGGCGGTGTTCGAGAACTCCGAGCTCAAGCACAAGATCACCAAGCTGGCCGAGGAGCAGATCGGCAAGGACGCCGTGTTCGGATCCAACACGTCGTCGATCCCGATCACCTCGCTGGCCACGGCGTCCGACCGTCCCGACAATTTCATCGGCATCCACTTCTTCTCGCCGGTCGAGAAGATGAACCTGGTCGAGATCATCATGGGCGAGAAGACCGGGGACTATGCCCTGTCGCGGGCCATCGATTTTGTCACGGCGATCAAGAAGACGCCGATCGTGGTGTCCGACACGCGCGGCTTCTACGCCAATCGCTGCGTCATGCGCTATATCGGCGAGGGCATGAATCTGCTCTCCGAGGGCGTCAAGCCGGCGCTGATCGAAAACGCCGCCAAGATGGCCGGCATGCCGGTCGGTCCGCTGTCGCTGCAGGACGAGGTGGCGCTGGATCTCGGCGTGAAGCTGATCAAGCAGACCAAGGCCGATCTCGGCGCCTCCTACAAGCCGAGCCCGACCGAGCCGATCCTGTTCAAGATGGTCGAGGAGTATGAGCGCTTCGGCCGCAAGAACTCCAAGGGCTTCTACGACTACCCGGCCGAGAAGGGTCAGCCCAAGCGGCTGTGGCCGGAACTCGAGCAGTTCGCGCCGAACGGTTCCTATGCCGAGGACCAGCCGAGCGTCGACACGCTCAAGGACCGCATCCTCTACGCCCAGGCGATCGAGGCGGCGCGCTGCATGGAAGAGGGCATCGTCGAGGATCCGCGCGAGGCCGATGTCGGCTCGATCCTGGGCTGGGGCTTCGCGCCCTGGTCGGGCGGCACGCTGTCCTTCATCGACACCATCGGCGCCAAGGCGTTCGTGGCGCGCGCCGACGAGCTGGCGGCGGCCCATGGCGAGCAGTTCAAGGTGCCCGGCCTGCTGCGCGAAATGGCCGAGAAAGGCGAGACCTTCTACGGCCGCTTCGGGGCCAAGGCGCCGGTCGCGGCGGAATAGGTCAGATCCGACAGATGGACCGGAAAGCCGGCCTGGTCTTCCAGGCCGGCTTTTCATTTCTGGGGATGATATTTTTTCCATCCCCGTTTTCCACGAAGCCCTCCGTTGCGATTTCAGAGGCTTGCGATTTTTCCCGTGCAAATAATCCGACCGGGTCTGTCCGGCCTCAAACTGGTTGCCCGGATGGAGCAGATGCGTCCACCCAAATGCGGACGGACGTGGAGGACGGAGTTGCCGGAAAGCGATCGACACCGGCTCGCGAGGACGTCGCGGGATTGTGAGATGACCGGAGCGGGGCGGCGGCTAGTCTGGCCGCTTAACGGATGGGGGATTGCCATGAAAACGCTGATGGTTGTGATCGCAAGCTTGTGGGCAGGGCTGGCCGTGCTGGCTGCCGCGCCGACTGCCGGGGCGCAGGTGCCGGAGGCGATGGCCACGGCCCTGAGCGAAGGCGATGCGCCGGCATTGCAGGCCGCCCTCGCAGCCGGTGCCGACCCTGACGCCCGCCATGAAGAGGGGCTGCAGGCGACGGCGCTGATGCTGGCGGCGGCCAAGCCCGACCCGGTCCTGGTGGAAATCCTGCTGGCCGCCGGCGCGGCGCTCGACACGGCCGATGCGATGGGTGATCCGGCGATCAACTGGGCCGCCTATTACGGGCATGGCGAGGTCATCGCGGTCCTGCTGGCGGCGGGTGCCGACATCACGCTGAGCGGCCACGGTACGGCTCCGGAAATCCTCATGCGGCGCGGGCACCAGGCGGCGCTGGCCAACCTGGTCCGGCAGGCCGGCCTGGCGCCGGATCGCGGGCCGGCCGAGCTGGCCCTTGAAGCGGCCCTGGACAGCGGCGACGCCGCGTCCGTAGCGCGACTGGCGGCGGAGTTCCCCGGCCACGAGGCCCGAGATTTCGCCGGTCGGCCGGTGATCCAGGCGGCCGCGCGCAGCGGGCGGGTCGAGGCGCTCGAGGCGCTGCTGGCGGCCGGCTGGCCTGTCGACGCTGTCGATACCATCGGCTTCACCGCCCTGTTCGAGGCCGCCCGCGACGGGCAGGAGGCGGTGGTGGAGCGCCTGCTGGCAGCGGGCGCCGATGCCGGTCACGTGGCCGAGGCCTCCGCCCTGTCGCTGACCCCGCTGCACATGGCGGCGATCGGCGGCCATGTCGCCATCATCGAAACGCTGCTGGCGGCCGGTGCGCCGCCCGACGCGCAGGGCAGTATGGGCGGCACGCCGATGCTGTGGGCCGCCTATGAGAACCAGGAGGCTTCGGTGCTGGCCCTGTTGCGGGGCGGCGCGGACCCGGCGGTCGCGGCCCCGGATGTCCCCCCGATGGCGGAGATTGCCGAGATGCTGGGCTGGTCCGCGGTGGCGGCCTGCCTGGCTGGCGAGGACCGGTCCGGTGACGCGTGTGCCGACCCCGGGTTGGCGGACTGATGGCGGGGCCGGGCTTTAGGAGATGGCGACAAGTGACGGTTAACCAACATGAATGCCAGATTAATGAAAAATGACATCGGGATTCCGCGTTAACCAGAGAAAATAATCTTGCCGGGCAATTCTCCGGTCAAGAATTCCGAGGCCTCCATGAGCCTGCCTGAAGTCGAGTTCGGACGCGGAGCGTCCCGGTCCATTGCGTGGACGTGCTGGGGCGCGGCCCTGGCGCTGACCCTTGTGCTTGGCCTGTCGGCGCTCAATGCGCTTGAGCGGGCCAACAGCCCTGCCGGCGTGATCGTGGAATTCGCCGAGGCCAAGCCGGCCGAACGCGACTCCGGGGCCCTGCTCGCCTTCGAGCCCGCTTCGGAAAAATAGCCCCACAAGCTCCTGAATCCTGCCCTGGTCCGTCCGCCTGGCGTTCGCCTTGCCGGATGCTCAGAGGAATTGCATCAACAGGGTGGCGATGCCGAGGAAGGCGAAGAAGCCGGATATGTCGGTGACCGTGGTCAGGATGATCGAGGACGACGTCGCGGGATCCTGACCAAGCCGTGTCAGGATGACCGGTATGACCGCCCCGGCGAACCCGGCGGCGACCATGGCCAGCACCATGGATGACATGATCACCGCGACCAGGCCGGGCGAACGGCTCCACACATAGACGCCGATGCCGCAGGTGATGGCGATGGCGATGCCGTTGAGCAGGCCGGCCAGCACCTCCTTGCGCATGACCCGCGCCCATTGCCGCGTGGTGATCTCGCGCAGGGCCAGGCCGCGCATGGTCACGGCCAGGGCCTGGGCGCCGGTATTGCCCGACTGGCCGGCCACCACGGGCAGCAGCACGGCCAGCGCCGTGACCTGGGCGATGGTACCCTCGAACACGCCCACCACGGCCGCCGCCATGAAGGCGGTGAGCAGGTTGACCTGCAGCCAGGGCATGCGCTTGCGCACGGTGAAGAGCGGGCTCGACAGGGCACGCTCCTCCGGGCTGGCGCCGACCATGGTCTGCAGGTTGATCGCCGCATCGGTCTGGATGGTGCGGGCAATGTCGTCATGCGTGATGGCGCCGAGCAGGATGCCGTCGAGATCGACCACCGGAAGGTCGAGGACCTGGCCCTGTTCGAGGATGGTGGTGATCTCGTCGAGATTGTCGATCGGTCGCACCGTGGCGATGACCGGGTGTTCCAATTCCCCCAGCGTGGTGTCCGGCGCGGCCAGGGCGACATCGGTGAGGGCCGCCTTGCCGGTGAGGCGCTGGGCATCATCGACCAGGAAGAGGCTGCGGGCGGTGTTGAGGCCGCGGGCGCGCAATTGCTCGAGCGTGGCGGCGGCGGTGGCATCGCGGCGAAAGGTGGAGACCTGGGAATTCATCAGACGACCCGCCGTGTCGCGCGGATAGGCCAGCAGGGTTTCCAGCTCGCGGCGGGTGGCCGGGTCGAGGCGGGCCAGGCGAGGCTCGACCTCGCCGGGCGGCATGAAGCCGAGCAGGCGGACTGCCTGGGAGGGCGGCACTTCGGACAGGAGCCGGTCCGCCACCTCCTCGGGCAGGGCGCGCAGCAGGCTGGCGGCGGTCTCCGGCAGCAGGCTGCGCCACACCGGGGCCAGGATCTTGACCGGCTGGCGGGCGGCGACAGCAGCCACGCTGGCGACCGGCAATTGCTCGATGCGCCGCGCGGCCTCCAGCGGGTGGTCGACCAGGAAGCGCCGGTCGAGCTCGACTTCGGCGCGGGAGGAATCGCCGGTCATGTCTGGTCCCCCCCGGCAAGCAGCTGGACCAGGCCCGAGGTGCTGGCGGCGAACGCCATGACCAGCGCGCCCGGCAGGCTGTCGCCGAGCCCGGCGGAAGCGGGTTCGCCCGGGCGCCCGGCCTGCAGCACGCGGGCGCGTGACACGACGCCGGTCAGCCGGCCATTGCGGTTGAGCACGGGCAGCGTGGCGTGACTGTCCCAGGCGGGCAGATCGGCCACGGCGCTGAGACGGGCGCGGGCGGACACGGGGCTCACCTCCCGGTCCATGATGTCGGCCAGGAGCGCGCTGTCCGGGCGCTGCAGCAGGTCCGCGGCGCTGACCTGGCCGAGCAGGCTTCGCTTGTCGCTGACGATATAGACGGTGTCGACGCTGGCGGTGCGCGGACTGCGCAATTCGGCCAGGGCGTCGGCCACGCTGTGATCGGGAGGCTGGGTGATCAGGGCAAAGGACATGTGCGCGCCGACCGTGTCGGCGGGGAAGGCGAGGCTGGCCCGCAGATCCCGCGCGAGGGTGCGCGGCAGGGCGGCCAGAACCGGTTCACGGTCCTCCGGCGCCAGCAGGCGCAGGATCGAGGCGGCCTGTTCGTAATCCAGCGCATTGGCCAGTGCGGCCGCGCTGACAGGGGTCATCAGGGTCAGCATCCGGGCCGCGGGCCAGGCATCCATGCGCGCCAGAACGAGGGCTGCATAGCGCGTCTCCAGGGTGTCCAGGAAGGCGGCGGCATCCGCCGGTTCGAGCGCCGCCAGGGCGCGCGCCGCGGGGCGCGGCCGGGTCTCGATGAAGCCGATGCTGAGCGGCGAGATCGCGGCCATGCGCCTAGTCCTCCCCGGACCCGTCATCGGCCAGCACGACCAGGCCGTCGGTCTCGGCCCGGGCGGCCGGTATCAGGGCCCGCCCCTCGGCCGTTTCGAGGGCGATCTGCGTGGCAGTGACTTCCAGCAGCACACCCTCGCTGTCACCGACGCGCAGGCGGCAGCCCGGCGCCAGGCTGCGCCGGAGACTCCGGGCGGCGACCAGGCTGGCCACATGGTCGCGAGCGCCGAGGGCAAAGGCGAGCGACAGGGACAGGGCGAGCGCACCGGCCAGAATGGCGAACAGGGTCACGAGAAAGCCGACATCGATGCCGACCTGGTCGAGGGCCATGATCACCGCGCTGAGTACGATGGCCCCCTGGGCGAGGCGACCCAGCAGCGCGCCCTGACCCGAGCGGGCGGTGCGGGCCGCGCGTTCGACCTGTTCGCCGACCACCAGTCCGAGCAGGTAGCCGAGCGCGAGGATGAGCCCGCCCAGCAGCAGGTTGGGAAGGTAGCGCACGATCTGGTCGAGCCAGCCAGCGAGAGCCGGCAGGCGGGCAATGCGGGCGGCAATGGTGATGGTGATGACGATGACGGCCCAGTAAGCGAGTTCGCCCAGCACCGGCGCCGTGGCGGCGGGCAGGCGGGCGCGGCTCAGGGTCGTCGACCCGACGCCGCGCTCGACGAGGCGGCCGAGACCGGAAAGGGTGCGGCGCGCTGCGGCACGCACCGGGCCGGCCAGCAGCCAGCCGACCAGGACGACGAGCAGTGCGCCCGCGAGGGCCGGGGCATAGTCCAGACCGTTGGCGGCGGCCTCGGCGAGCCGGGCTCGCGCGGTTTCGGTGAAGTTGGCAGATGCTGTCACACGGGTCTCCCTGGCGGAACCGTGCAGACGCAACGGGTGGGTGCGTACGGTCCATCCCCCTCGGATTGTTAGCAGATCGCTGGCCCCAAGTCGCGCAAATACGGGCTTCGCAGAGCCCGGTGGCGGCTTCAATTAGCGATGGATGTTGACTGTCGGACGGCGTTAGTCTGGCGTCCAGCGACAGGGAGTTCACATCGTGTCCGACGCCATCCTCGACGACGACGATTACATCATCGGAGCCAATCAGCAGGAAATCGACCGGCTCGGCTTGCAGCACGCGATCTGGCGCGAGGCGGCGCTGGCGGCCTGGCGCCGGGCCGGGCTGAAGCCCGGGATGACCGTGCTCGATGTCGGGGCCGGCCCGGGCTATGCCGCCTTCGACCTGGCGCGCCTGGTCGGACCGGAGGGCCGCGTGGTGGCGCTGGACCAGTCGGAGCTTTTCCTCAAGGCGGTCGAGACCGGCGCCGAGCTGCGCGGCCTGCGCAATATCGAGTGCGTGCACACCGATCTGGCCGAACATGACTGGCCGGAAGGGGCGTTCGACGCCGTGTGGTCGCGCTGGTGTCTGTCCTTCGTCCCGCACCCGGAACAGGTGCTGGCCGGCATTGACCGCAGCCTGCGCCCGGGCGGCGTCTTCGTAGCCCAGGAATATGTCGATTACCGCAGTTTCCGCATCGAGCCGAACGAGCCGGTGTTCGACCGCTTCCTCGAGGCCGTGAGCGCCAGCTGGGTGCATTTCGGCGGCGATCCGAACGTGGCCCGGCGGTTTCCGGCCCTGTTTGCGGAGATGGGTTGGGTGACCGGCGCTATGCGTCCACTGATCCATGCGGCACAGCCCGGCGACATGATGTGGACCTGGCCCACCACCTGGCTGCGCGAGGCGCCGGACCGCATGGTCGAGCTGGGCTTTCTCGACGCCGCCGATGTTGCCGAGTTCCGCGACTTCCTGGCGCGCCGGGAGGCGGACGAGAATTCGGTCCTGTTCACCCCGATGGTGCTGGAGACCATAGCCAGCAAGCCCGCGGGCTGAGGCCGGGAGGCGAGCATGGACCGCATTGATGCCCTGCGACTGTTCTGCTCGGTCGCCGAGCTGGGCAGTTTTACCCAGGCCGCCGAGCGCGAGGCGATGACACCGGGCGCGGCATCGAAGCAGATCAGCGCCCTGGAAGCGCGGCTGCAGGCGCGCCTGTTCGAGCGAACCACGCGCTCGGTGCGCCTCACCGAGGCCGGCGAGGCCCTGCTCGACCGGGTGCGGCCCTGGCTGGAGGAGTATGACGCGCTCGAGGCCGGCGTGGCGGATGCGCGCTCGGCCCCGGCCGGGCTGCTCCGGGTGACCGCGCCGGTCGATTTCGGGGCCAGCCGGTTGATGCCGGTGGTGGCTGATTTCATGAATGAATGGCCGGACGTGGAAGTGCGCCTGTCGCTGGCCGACCGCATGGTCGACCTGGTCAATGAAGGCTTCGATGTCGGCATCCGGATCGGCAATCTGGCCGACAGCGCCCTGATCGCCCGGCGCATGGCCGAGGCGCACATGGCGACGGTGGCGGCACCGGGCTATGTGAGCCGGGCCGGCCCGCTGGCGCATCCCGATGACCTGTCCGGGCACGACGTTATCATCGACCGCAACAAGCCGAGCCCCCAGTCGCTGCGCTTTCTCAGGGGCGAGGAGACGGTCGATGTGCGGGTCAGTGGGCGCCTGTCCCTGAACGGCGCCCAGGCAGCGATCCAGGCCGCCAGCGCCGGCATCGGCATCGCCTGTTCGCCGCGCTGGGCGGCCGAGGCCGCGCTGGCGCAGGGGCGGGTCGTCGAAGTGCTGCCGGACTGGCAGGCCGAGCCTCGCCACCTGTGGGCGGTCTTCCCGTCGAGCCGCTTCCTGGCCCACCGGGTGCGGATTTTCGTCGACTATGTGGCCCAGCGGTTTGAGGCCGGTCTGTAACGGGCTAGACTGGCGGTGGGAGTGCGGGGGTATCAGAATGCACAGTTTTCAGCTTGCCTGTCGCGGTAAGGCGCTGGCCGTTCTTGTCCTGGCCGGAACCGTGGTCACCGGGTGCGCAACCACGACTGTCGGGCCGGGCGTAGCCCCGATGCGCATGGCCGGGTTCGATCACCCGCGGGCGCGCAGCGAACAGGCGCCGGGGTCTGGCTATGGCTACGCCATGACCGGCGCCGGCGAGTGGTCGGCGCGCCTGGTCTACGAGACCACGCCGGGGATTCCGGAAGCCCGGCTGGACTTCGTCCGCGACGGGGTCAGCGGCACGGCAGACATGGTTATTGGCCGGCCCTACCTGGAGGACGGGCTGCGGCGGTTCTCCGGCAGCACCGCGGCCGGCGAGGCGGTGGAGCTCGAGATGCAGGCCGGGCCCTGCCCGGGCGCGGACGGAGCCCCGATGCAGTACTTCGTCAGCCTGGATATTGGCGGACGCAGGCTGGAGGGCTGCGCCCGCGTGAATGCGCGCGTGGATCACTGGTCGAACTATCTGGTCAGCTATCTGCCTGCCATCGACACCTGCCTGAACGAGATGAACGGCCGGGCCGACCACGTCACCGCGGCCTATACGCTCTCGGGCGGCGAGACCGGTGTCAGGGTGGTCGACCACGACCTTCTGACCTGGGAATGCACGACGCGCGAGGACGGTGCGGCGATGAATTCGCTGCGCGCCCTTGATGCCGCCGACGCGGCCTATGGCGAGGGCGATCCGATCTTCGTGCGCGGGCGTTATCCGCAATTCGGCGAGGGCTGCTATGTCTACGAGACCGTGCGCGACGCCGAGGGTGTGCTGATCGGTTCGTTTGGCTATGATGCGTGCAATGTCGCGCCGGTCGCGACGGCCGAGCCGGTGACCGGTTAGGCGTGCGGCCGGCCCCTTGGTGACTGACCCGTAAGCGAGCCAGGAATACCCCATGCGCCGATGCCTGAGTCTAGTCTGTCTCGCCGCCCTGCTGACGCCGGCAGCGGCCGCCGATCTCCGCAATGTCACCGTGCTCGAAAGCGACGGCGCTGCGCAGGTCTGGCTGGCGTTCGACGAGCAGCCCCAGGCGGTCAGTGTGACCCTGCTGGCGGACGGGGCGCAGCTTGTGGTGACCGGCGGCGGCTTGCGGGACCGTGAGATCGTGCCGGCCGATGCCTCCGTGCTCACCGGCGTGCGGGTGCGGACCGGCGAGGACGGCGACGGGCGGCTGGTGCTGCACGGGCTGACGCCGTGGACCGCGGCCGAGGCGGAAATCCGGCGCGGCGGCATCCTGCTGAGTCTGGAAGGGCCGCTGCTCGGGCGCGGCGGAGCGATCGCCATGGCCCCGGCCGCGACGCCGGACCCGGCCGCGACGCCGGACCCGGCCCGGCCCCCTGCGCAAACCGATCCCATGCCGGTGGCCGAGACGGACAGCGCTGTCCCGGCCCCGGCCGACCTGACCGCGTCTGCGGTCGCCGACAGTGACAGCGACGGCATGGCGGTCGACACCGGCGCGGCGGATGTGGCAGGCGAGACCGCCGCCGTCACCGCGACGGATGCGGCGGACGAGACCGGGGCCGAGCTTGCCGCGGAAATCGTCGAGACGCCGCCTGAAACGGTCACCGACGAAGCCGGGCCGGAGGCGGCTCCTGCCGCTGCCCCCGAGCCCGGAGACGGGCCGTGCGCGGCGGAGACCGCGGCGGTCGCGGCAGAGCCGTGGAACGAGGATTACCTGCACGCCCAGGCAAATTGCCTGGTGGAGCAGGGAGACCTGGCCGCGGCGGCGGCGATCTTCGAGCAGATGCTGGCCTTCGAGCCGGAGAATTTCCGCGCCACCGTGGCGCTGGCCGACATTCGCGAGGCCCAGGGCCGGCGCGAGGATGCAGCAGCGCTCTATGACGAGGCGTCACGCCATGCCATCAGTGACGCCGAAGCGGCGCGGGCCCGGTCCCGCCTGCGCGAGTTGCGCAACCAGTAGACACCACCCCCCAGCAGCGGAGCCCGAGATGGACCTGCCCGACGATATCAAGGCCCTGTCTTCCAAGGGCGAGAGCGCCGACACGCCCAGTTTTGCCGGCCGTGTGCTGGTAATTGCCGGATCGGACAGTGGCGGCGGCGCCGGCATCCAGGCCGATATCAAGGCGATCACCGCGATGGGCGGATATGCGGCTACAGCGATCACCGCCATCACAGTGCAGGACACCCGGGGTGTCAGCGCCGTGCACCCGGTGCCGGTCGACATCGTGAAGGCCCAGGCCGAGGCGGTGCTGGACGATATCGGGGCCGATTTCATCAAGACCGGCATGCTGGGCTCGGCCGAGCTGGTCGAGGCCGTGGCCGCGCTGCTGGAAAGCCGCGACCCGGCGGTACCGCTGGTGCTCGATCCGGTCATGGTGGCGACCTCGGGCGACCGGCTGGTCGACGAGGCTGCGGTCGAGGCGATCCGTGACCGGCTGCTGCCGCTGGCCACCCTGGTGACGCCGAACATCCCGGAAGTCGAGGCCCTGACCGGCGGCAAGGTGGAGAATCTGGAAGACCAGATCGCGGCCGGCGAGGCCCTGCTCGAGGCGGGTGCCCGCGCGGTGCTGGTCAAGGGCGGGCATCGCAAGGGCCCGGTGGTCACCGATGTACTGGTATCGAGCCGGGGCATGGAGATCATCGAGCGCCCGCGCATCAAGACGACCAGCACGCACGGCACCGGCTGCACCCTGGCTTCGGCCATCGCGGCACTGCTGGCCCAGGGCCGCGACCTGTCCGACGCGGTGCGCACCGGCGGCGATTACGTGCACGAGGCGATCGTGCGCGCGCCGGGCTTCGGCCAGGGTCACGGTCCGATCGCCCACGCCTGGGTGCTCAACCCGTGATCATTCCGCGTGTGGGTTGGCCAGGGGTTTCGGCCGGGTCTGCGACAGCCAGACACCGGCCAGGATGATGCCCAGGGCCAGCCAGGCGTTGAGCCCGATGCTCTCGCCGATCAGCAGGCCCGTGATGACCGCGGCGACCGGCGTCAGGTAATTGACGATGGCCAGGAAGTTCGGCCCGGCGGTGGCGGCGATGCGCATCAGCAGCACCGCGGCGAAGGCCGTCGGTGCGAGGGCGAGCCAGAGCACCGCGGCCCAGGCGGTCGGCACGATGCCGGTGGCCTGGCCGATGTCCGAGAGCCCGATCGGAATGGCGAAGATCGACGCCGCGATCATCATGCCGGAGGCCGATACGGAGGGCGGCGTGTCAGGCAGGAGGCGGGCCAGGATGGCGTTGATGGCATAGCAGGTGGCGGCCAGCACGACACCGATCTGGGCCAGCGTGTCGGTGCCGCCCAGCCGCGTCAGCGCCGATGGCCCGAGCAGCACCACGACGCCGGCAAAACCGATCAGCACGCCGATCAGGCGGCGTGCGGTCAGGTGCTCGCCGGGCACGAAGGCGTGCGCCATGACCACGGTGACCAGCGGCATGGTGGAGACCAGGATGCCGGCCAGGGCACTGTCGATGTGCTGCTGGCCCCAGCTGATCAGGTAGAAGGGCAGCGTGTTGCCGAAGAAGCCGATGGCGGCGAACCACAGCCAGCGCTTGTCGCGCAGCGGCGGCAGGCGGCGGCCGCGGGCATAGGTGTAGAGCGTGATGGCCATCGCCGCGACGGCGATGCGGACGGTGATCAGGGCGCCGGGCGGGAAGGTCTCCACGCCGTGCTTGACGACCGCGAAGGCCGAGCCCCAGAGCACGGTCAGGATCAACAGCGCGATCCAGTCGCGGATCGTCGGCGGGTGCGGTTGCGGATGCGCCATCAGAGCTCTGCCTTGAGGCCGTCGACGAGGCGCGCGATGTCGCGGGCGTCGTTGTAGACGTGCGGGGTGACGCGCAGCCGGTCGCCGCGCTGGGACACATGGATCTGGCGGCTGGCCAGCCGTGCGACGAGGTCTTTTGGCGCGCCCTCGGGCAGGGTCAGGCACAGATAATGGTCGGCCCGGTCCGGCGTGGCATCGCTCAGACCCAGGGGCTGGCAGGCCTCGGCGATGTCGGTGGTGAAGCGGCCCAGCGTCGTGGCCAGGGCAGTGTCGCCCCAGTCCAGCATCAGATCGAGACAGGTCTTGGCCGCGGGCACCAGCTGGAAGGCGGAGCGTTCGCCCATGTCGAAGCGGCGCGCGCCGGGCGCGTGGGCATCGGCATAGTCGACCAGGCGGGCGAAATCCTCCGCCTTGTCGCGGACGATCCAGTTCTGCTCCAGCGGTTCGCCGTCCTGGTGCTGCGGGGCGACGTAGAGAAATCCCATCGAATACGGGCCGAGCAGCCATTTGTACGAGGCGGCGACGGCGAAATCGGGCTGGATGAGGTCCATGTCGAAGGGCATCACGCCGAGCGACTGGGTCAGGTCGAGCACCAGGGCCGCGCCCTGGCGGCGGGCCGCCTCGCTGATCGCCGGCAGGTCGAGCCGGCCACCATCGGCCCAGTGCACCTGCGGGCAGGCGACAATCGCCGTGCGCGGGCTGATGCCGCCGAGCACGGCCTCGCTCCAGCTCTGATTGGCCGAGCGGGTCACGCTGCGCAGGCGGGCACCCGTGCTCCGGGCGAGGTCCCGCCAGACATAGACATTGGACGGGAATTGCTCGGCCAGGACGAGGATCTCGCTGCCCGCCTCGGGGGCCAGGTTGCGGGCCGCACTGGCCAGGCCATAGGAGGCGGCGGGGACCAGGGCGATGTCGTCGGCCGTGGCCTGGAACAGGCGCGCCGCGGCGCCGCGCAGCTGTTCGGGCGCGTCGAAGAAATCGCGCTGCACGACGTGCTGCCAGGGCCGCCCCTTGAGCGTGTAGCTGTCCTGTCCTGCCGTCACGGCGGAGCGTGGCATCGGCCCCATATAGGCGGCGTTGAGATAGGTCAGGTCGGCGGGCAGGTCGAACAGGTCGCGTTGTGTCGGGATCATGCAAAGCCTCTTGCCCGCCCGGGCCGGGGGCGTCAACGTGGGCATCTGTTTCGGGGTCCGCCCCGGCCGCTTCAGTCGAGGGGAATAGCACGTGTCCGAAACCATCACCGAGAGCGCCGTCACGGCCCGTCCGAAACCGGTCCTGCGCCCGGCGGATCCGCGCTTTTCCTGCGGGCCGGTGAAGAAGTATCCCGGCTGGTCCTTCGAGGCGCTGGCCGATGCGCCGCTGTCGCGCACGCACCGGGCCGGCGCCCCCGTGGCGCGCATCAAAGAAGCGCTCGAGCGCACCCATGCGCTGCTGCAATTGCCGGCGGACTACAAGGTGGCGTTGATGCCGGGCTCGGATACCGGCGCCATGGAAGCGGCCATCTGGTCGCTGCTCGGCGCCCGCGGAACCGACGTGTTCAGCTGGGACGTGTTTGGTCATCGCTGGACCAAGGATGTGCGCGACGAGCTCAAACTCGACGATCTGCGCGTCTTCACCACGCCGGCCGGCGAGCTGCCGGACCTGTCGGCGTATGACGGCACGCGCGATGCGGTATTCACGCTCAACGGCACGGCGGCAGGCGTGATCATCCCGGATTTCGACTGGATCGATGCCGACCGCGAGGGCCTGACCATCTGCGACGCCACGTCGGCGGCGTTCGCCGTCGACATCGACTGGTCGAAAATCGACGTCCTGACCTATTCCTGGCAGAAATGCCTCGGCGGCGAGGCCCAGCACGGCATGCTGGTGATGGGGCCGCGCGCCATCGAGCGCCTCAACGCCCACCGCCCGGACTGGCCGATCCCGGGACTGCTGCAATTGCACTCTGAGGGCAGGGCCAACCTGGCGCTGTACGAGGGCTCGACCCTCAACACGCCGTCGCTGATGTGTGTCGAGGATTATCTGGCGGCGCTCAAATGGGCCTCCCGGATTGGCGGGCTGCCGGCGCTGATCGGTCGCCGCGTGGCCAATTTTCGGGCCCTCGATGCCTGGGTGCAAGCCTCCGACTGGGCCGGCTATCTGTGTGCCAACGCCGCGGCGCGCTCTCCGGTCTCGGTGACGCTGCAATATACCGAACCGCGCGTGGCCGCCCTCGACGAGGCGGCGAAGTGGGACCTGACCAAGCGCATATCCGGGCTGCTGGAGCGGGAGAATGCGGCGCTGGACATCACCATGCACCGCGCTTCGGTGCCGGGCCTGCGCATCTGGTGCGGCCCGACGGTGGAGGCCGACGACCTGGCGGCGCTGGGGCCGTGGCTTGACTGGGCCTATGGCGAAGCGCTGGACGGGCTGTGACAGGCAGGCTATCGAAAGCGCGACCACAGTTGACTGGCGCCACTGCGCAAGGGGACATCATGACACGTTTGCTGACCGCCGCGGCCGCTGCCGCCCTGCTGACCGGCCTCGCCGCCGCCGATGATGATCGCGGCCTGGAAGTGCGCCTCGGCGTCACCGCCCACGACCTCGCCGACCATGTCGAGGACGGGCCCAACGTGACCGCCGAAGTGCTGTTCGCCTCGCCGGAATTCCTGGAGTGGGCGTTCGAGCCGCGGCCCTTCCTCTACGCTTCGATCAACACCAATGAGCTGACCAATTTCGGCGCCGCCGGACTGGCCTGGGACTTCGACTGGACCGATCGCCTGAACTTCGAGTTCAAGACCGGCATTTCCTACAATGACGGCGTCACCGACATCGACCAGAATTCCGCTCCGGGCGATCCGACGCGTATCCGGCTGGCCACCACCCGTTCGCTGATGGGCGCCCACTGGCTGTTCTACAACTCCTTCGGTCTCGACTACGACCTCGACGAGAACTGGTCGATCGGTGCCTATTACGAGCACATCTCGCACGGCCAGATCCTCGCCAACGGCCGCAACCAGGCGCTCGACAATGCCGGGGTGCGGCTGGGTTATCGCTGGGGTCGGTAGGGCTCGCTCCAGGCCGCATGCATCAAACCCGCGCTCCGGCGCGGGTTTTTTGTTGGGGGTCGCAGACAGGTCCTCCCCCTTGATGGGGGAGGTGGATCGCCGCGTCAGCGGCGAGACGGAGCGGGTGAACCCCGGTGCTGGACGAGGCTGGCACCGGGATTCACCCCATCCGAGCCGCATGCGCGGCCCACCTTCCCCATCAAGGGGAAGGACCTTGAGCCCCTACTCCCCACGCGCTTCCGCCGCTTCGTCTGCCCGCGGATCGTCGGCAAGCGGCACGTAAATCCCGACGAACCAGTCTGACCATGTCCCGTCCTCGCCCTGTTGCTGGAAGTGCTGGCGGACAGTGCCATCCTCCTGCAGCGTCCAGGTGCCGCGAAAGGCGGCGGTGGCGGAATTGGCAGTGTAGTGGATCTGGCCATCGAGCTGCATGGCGCCGCTCTCGGTGAGGCCGCCGGTATAGTCGATGAATGTGCCCGGGCTGACCCAGACCTGGCGCCAGGCGCCGGCGAACGGGTCGTAATAGTTCATCGACTGGCCGGCGCTGCCGGACGCGCCCTGCCAGTGCTCGGTGATCAGGCAGCCATTGGCGGTCTTCTCGATGCGGTTGAAGCCCTGATAGGGACCGGCCCCGGGGGCGTAGACATTCCACTCGCCGATCCAGAAGTCGAAATCATCATGGGCCTCGGCGGAGCAGCCGGGCGGCGGGCCGGCGGCGGCCTGCAGGGCGAAGCTGGCGGCGAGGGCGGGCAGGGCGAGGGTGAGGCTCATGGCAGGGGCTCCCGGGTCTGTCTGCGCGCCCATAGTGCGGGCCGCGACGGGCGGGGCAAGGGCGGATCAGGCCGTTACACCAAAGTGTGATGCAGGGCTGCATGACAGATGCGCCTTCGCGCGGTCTTGTGAGCCCCGCCGATCCGGTTTAAGGCTCGCGCGGAATCCGGCCGGGGGCCGGACCGACGCGAACGGAGAAGCGGCATGGCCAATGTGACCGTGGTGGGCGCCCAGTGGGGCGATGAGGGCAAGGGCAAGCTGGTCGACTGGCTGTCGCACCGCGCCGATGTGGTGGCCCGCTTCCAGGGCGGCCACAATGCCGGCCACACGCTGGTTGTCGGCGACAAGGTCTACAAGCTCTCCCTGCTGCCCTCCGGCGTGGTGCGTGGCAAGCTGTCGGTGATCGGCAATGGCGTCGTCGTCGACCCGTGGGCCTTCATGGCCGAGATCGAGCGCATCGCCGAGCAGGGCGTCGAGATCACCCCGGACGTGGTCAAGGTGTCGGAGACGGCGGCGCTGATCCTGCCTATCCACCGCGAGCTCGACGCCATGCGCGAGAACCGCGATGACGGCGAGGCCATCGGCACCACCCGGCGCGGCATCGGGCCGGCCTATGAGGACAAGGTCGGGCGGCGCGCCATCCGGGTCGTCGACCTGGCGGACGAGAAATCGCTGCGCTTCCGCGTCGGCGAGATCCTGCACCACCACAACGCCCTGCGCCGCGGCATGGGCCAGGCGGAGTACTCCGCCGACCAGCTCGTTGCCGAGCTGATGGAAATCGCGCCGAAGATCCTGCCCTATGCGGCCCCGGTCTGGCGGGTGCTGTCGGACGCCATCCGGTCGGACCAGAAAGTCCTGTTCGAGGGCGCCCAGGGTGCCCTGCTTGATGTCGACCACGGCACCTATCCCTTCGTCACCTCGTCCAACACGGTGTCGGGCCAGGCGGCGGCGGGCACCGGTGTCGGTCCGCGCGAGGTCGGCTATGTGCTGGGCATCGCCAAGGCCTACATGACGCGCGTCGGGGCCGGGCCCTTCCCGACCGAGCTCGACGATGAGGACGGCCAGCGCCTCGGCGAGCGCGGCCATGAATTCGGCACCGTGACCGGGCGCCAGCGTCGCTGCGGCTGGTTCGACGCGGTGATCACCCGGCAGACGCTGCGGGTTTCCGGTGTGCACGGTGTCGCCCTGACCAAGCTCGACGTGCTCGACGGCTTCAAGACCATCAAGGTGTGCGTCGGCTACGAGCTCGACGGCGAGACGCTCGACTACCTGCCCGCCGGCAAGGATGCGCAGGCCCGTATCACTCCGGTCTATGAGGAGCTGGAAGGCTGGTCGGGTTCGACTGCCGGCGCGCGGTCCTGGGCCGAGCTGCCGGCCGAGGCGGTCAAGTATGTGCGCCGCATCGAGGAACTCATCGAATGCCCGATCGCCCTGGTCTCGACCTCGCCGGAACGCGAGGACGTGATCCTGATGCAGGACCCGTTCCGGGGGTAGGCCGCACCGGCACGGCCGCCGGATGGCGGGGATCCGCCGATTGCCTGCACCGCGCGCGGCGCGTACGCTGAGCCTCATGGTCATCCGGTCGCGGGGAGGCGTCCATGATCCAGTCGCTGTCAGCCAATGCCATCATCCTGCTCGGCTTCGGCCTGTACGCGCTGGCCGTCGGGCTGGGCATGCTGGTCGATCCGGACCGCATGGAGCGGCTGCTGGCCGAGCTGCGCCAGCTCGCCGTGGCCGGTTTCATCGCCGGCATTCTCACCCTCGGCATCGGCGTCGCCATGCTGGGCCTGGCCGGGCCGGGGCCGGGCCTCGACGCGATCGTGGTGCGGGTGCTCGGCTGGGCGGCGCTGATCAAGGGGCTGGTCCTGCTGGTGCATCCCGGCTGGCTGCTCGGGTTTTCTAACCGTTTCATGGCCAGCGAGCGGATGGTGCGCGCATGGTCGGTCGTGACCCTGGTGATGGGCGCGCTCGCCCTGGTGCTCGCCCTGCTCTAGGGCCGGGCCGGCGACACGACGCGGCGGGGAGGCTGCCATGTTCGACGAAATGACTGCCAACGTCCTGATCCTGACCGGGTTCGGCCTGTACGCCGGAAGCGCCGGGCTGGGCATGCTGATCGATCCGCACCGCGTCGAGCGGATGATGGAGGAGCTGCGCCAGCTTGCTGTCGCGGCCTTTCTCGCCGGCATCCTGGTGCTGGTCATCGGGCTGGCCATTCTCGGCGTCGCGACGCCGGGCCCGGGCCCGGTGGCGATCCTGGTGCAGGTGCTCGGCTGGGGTGCGCTGGCCGAGGGCGTGCTGCTGCTGGTGCGGCCAGACTGGCTGATGGCGCTGGCCGGACCGTTGATGCGCGGCGCGGCGGCGCTGCGCATCTGGGGCGCGGTGACCGTGGTGCTGGCGGTGGCAGCCCTGTGGCTGGCGCTGGGGTGAGCGCGGGCGGCTCTCCCTGAGCACCGCGCCGTGGCGCGGGGATGACCGATAAACCCTCGATGGCGGACTCCCGGCAGCAGATGAAGGGCCGGTGCGGGCGCGATGCGTCGGCGTTTGCGCGTGCGCAGGGCGGCGCGGATGGCGCTGGTCCGGCGGCTGTTCGGGGGGAAGCTGCCACGGACGGCCCGGTGCGGTGTGGGCTTGGGGGGAGGGGAAGCCGGGGGTACCGCGATCCGGGCCGTCAACGTGACACCGGAAAAACGCCCGCTTGCCGCATCGGTTCCTTGCGGCGGTGAGTTTTTTTTGGCGACCGTGTGGTGAGCCCCGCACAGGCGCCCGCCGCTTGCCAAATCGGTGCCCGGCGTCCATCTTCGGCGCACACGCACCAAGGGGTGCCCCGACGCGACCGGCGACGCTGCCGCGACGGGGCTGAGACATCACCCTTAGGACCGGATCCGGGTCATGCCGGCGTCGGGATGGAGCTTCGGATGGACCAGGAACGCTATAATGCCGTCTGTGGCGGCCTGCCGCACACCACGCACGTGGTGCAATGGGGCGGCTCGGACGTGTGGAAGGTCGGCGGCAAGGTGTTTGCCGTGGCCGGCTGGGCCGCCTCGCCGGACGATTTCGCCGTCTCGTTCAAATGCTCCGCCACCACCTTCGACATGTACAGGGACGCGCCCGGCGTGCGCCCCGCCCCCTATCTCGCCTCGCGTGGCATGACCTGGCTGCAGGTCTTCTCCGACGCCACGCTCGATGACGACGCGCTGGCGGCCTACCTGGCCGAGAGCCACCGCATCGTCGCCGCCGGCCTGACCCGCAAACTGCAACGCGAGCTCGGCTTCCTGCCGGCCTGAGCGCGCTTTCCCGACACCTCCAGAAACGGACCTTCGAGCCATGAACAAGCCCACCGCCCAGAACGAATTCGACACCCCGAAGGTCACCACCGGGCCGCTGCCGGGCTCGCGCCGCGTCTATTCCTCGCCGGCACAAGCGCCCTCGCTCAAGGTGCCGCACCGCGAGATCGACCTGCACCCGACCGCCAACGAGCCGCCGGTCCGCGTCTATGACACGTCCGGCCCGTACAGCGACCCGCAGGCCAGGATCGATGTCGAGCACGGCCTGCCGCGCCTGCGCGAGGCCTGGTACAAGGACCGCGACGTCGAGGCGTATGACGGCCGCCCCCTGTCGCCGCTCGACAATGGCGGGGCGACCGGCAAATACCTGGCCCGCGAATTCCCGACCCGGCACCAGCCGCTGAAGGGCCGCGGCGACGCGCCGCTGACCCAGTACGAGTTTGCCAGGGCGGGCATCATCACGCCGGAAATGGTCTATGTCGCCGAGCGCGAGAACCTGGGCCGCAAGGTCGCCGTCGAGGGCGCCAAGGCGCGCATGGCCGACGGGGAGAGCTTCGGCGCCGCCATCCCGGAGCATGTGACGCCGGAATTCGTGCGCGACGAGATTGCGCGGGGCCGCGCCATCATCCCGGCCAATATCAACCACCCGGAACTCGAGCCGATGATCATCGGCCGCAATTTCCTGACCAAGATCAACGCCAATATCGGCAATTCCGCCGTCGCGTCTTCCGTGGAGGAAGAGGTGGAAAAGATGGTCTGGTCGATCCGCTGGGGCGCCGACACGGTGATGGACCTGTCCACCGGCAAGAACATCCACAACACCCGCGAATGGATCCTGCGCAATTCGCCGGTGCCGATCGGCACCGTGCCGATCTACCAGGCGCTGGAGAAAGTTGGTGGAGTGGCGGAGGACCTCACTTGGGAAGTCTTCCGCGACACCCTCATCGAGCAGGCCGAGCAGGGGGTGGACTATTTCACCATCCATGCCGGCGTGCGCCTGGCCTATGTGCCGCTGACCGCCGACCGCGTTACCGGCATCGTCTCCCGCGGCGGCTCGATCATGGCCAAATGGTGCCTGTCGCACCACAAGGAGAGCTTCCTCTACACCCATTTCGAGGACATCTGCGACATCATGCGCGCCTACGACGTCTCCTTCTCCCTCGGCGACGGCCTGCGCCCCGGCTCGATCGCCGACGCCAATGACCGCGCGCAATTCGCCGAGCTGGAGACGCTGGGCGAGCTGACCAAGATCGCCTGGGACAAGGGCTGCCAGGTGATGATCGAGGGGCCGGGCCATGTCGCCATGCACAAGATCAAGGAGAACATGGACAAGCAGCTGGAGTGCTGCCACGAGGCGCCGTTCTACACCTTGGGCCCGCTGACCACCGACATCGCCCCCGGCTATGACCACATCACCAGCGGCATCGGCGCCGCCATGATCGGCTGGTTCGGCTGCGCCATGCTGTGCTACGTGACGCCGAAGGAGCATCTCGGCCTGCCCGACCGCGATGACGTCAAGGTCGGCGTGGTGACCTACAAGATCGCCGCCCACGCCGGCGACCTCGCCAAGGGCCACCCGGCAGCGCAGATCCGCGATGATGCGCTCTCACGCGCCAGGTTCGAGTTCCGCTGGGAGGACCAGTTCAACCTGGCGCTGGACCCGGAGACGGCACGCGATTTCCACGACCAGACGCTGCCCAAGGAGGCGCACAAGGTGGCGCACTTCTGTTCGATGTGCGGGCCGAAATTCTGCTCGATGGAGATTACGCGGGAGATCCGGGACACGTTCGGGAGCGCGCGGGCGCCGAATGAGGCGGAAGCCGGGATGGCGGAGAAGGCGGCGGAGTTTAGGGAGAAGGGTGGGGAGATTTATCTGTCGGAGGACGGGACGGTGAGGGTGCCGATTGATTGAGGCACCACAAGACGCCGACTCTTGTTTCGTGCTCTGCGTAGAGGGTTAATTGTTTCCAGATGTTAGTCCCGCACCTCGGCTCCGCAAGCGCCTATCGGAATTCCGCTGGACCAGAAACAAGAGTGTCTAGGATAGCGGTAGCTATTTGACTAAATAGGTATTCTCAGAAACGTTTGTTAGATGGCATCTTTAGGTCAGTAGCTCTAAGGGTTTCAAAGGTAGATTGCATGATGGAAACAGGCGCCGAGTCGGATCTATTTGAAGGTGAACGTGAGCTTCCAGCATCTGACATAAACGAAGATGATTTGGTTGGCGTAACCCGTGAATCCATATCTAAAACCGTATTATACCCAACAGACTGGACCGTGGGCGTTCTGTTGGATTTACTGAAACGGAAGAAGATAGATCTTTCTCCGCATTTTCAGAGACGTGTCGCTTGGGATGCGGCAAAAATGTCAAAGTTTATAGAGAGTATATTTCTGCAGCTTCCGGTGCCCCAAATTGTATTAGCTGAAACGCGGCCCGGCAGATACTCAGTAATCGATGGTAAGCAGCGATTAACGGCGTTAGCACGATTTTGTCTCTCAGATATGGACTCGCCATCTTTGAAATTGAAGGGGTGCGAGTATGTGTCTGAGGTAGAGGGTAGATCTTTTCAGGACATTAAATCTGATCCCCAGCTCGATTCTTTATTAGACGCGTTCGAGTCCACAACTATTAGAACAGTGGTTATTAAGAACTATCCGTCTAAGGAAATATTGTACCTAATGTTTCTTCGGCTTAATCAAAACAGTGTAACGTTGTCCCCCCAAGAGCTTAGAAAGGCACTATTCCCCGGAGAGTTTTATGACTGGTTGGACGATTGGACCTCTTCCTCCAAAGCTCTTGGGTTTATTTTCTCAACAGTTCCCGACTTTCGAATGCGTGATATAGAGGTGACCCTTCGGCATATCGCGTTTCAATTATTTGCAGAGCAGTATTCCGGTAATATAAAGAAATTTTTAGATGATGCTTCTGATCAACTAACTAGAAGCTGGTCGCAAAGTCGGGAAACTATCGAGCGTGTTGTGCAGAATTTCGAGCTGGCTTTAACATGTACTAATGAGATTTTCGGCGATAATGCGTTTAAGGTATACGAGGCGGGAGAATACAAAAAGGCCCCGAATAGAGCCGTTATTGATATAATGACGCACTTTTTTGCGGACCCTAACGTCCGCGAAGAAGCAATGAAAAATAGAGATCGCATCGTCAGGTCATTTGAAGACCTTTCTGGAGGGAACTCTGATTTTCGGAAGTACCTTCAATCATCTACGAAAACAAATGAAGCCACATTCGGGCGATTTCAGCATTGGCGACATGCCCTTCAAGAGATCGTAGAAAGCGACATTCCGGCGGTTGCCATCCCTGAAAAGCGATAAGTTATGGCGACCCAGGAATACCGCCGGCTCGAAAAGCGCTTAATGAGCTTGAAGGATGATATCCCAGCTGTTCCGTCTTCTCGATTGAATCTTACCGATAGCGAAAAAGATCAGCTAGCGACGGTGGCTGTGTTTGTCCACGCTGCAGCGGAATTCTTCGTCGAGGAGCGCTGTGAAGGAGTTGTGGCAAAAGCTCAGGAATATTTCGATAGAAATCGTCACTTGAAGTATTGTTTACGAAATTTGCTTGTTGTTCGATTTGCTAAAACTGACGACCGAAAGCTTGAGAGATTGGAGAAAATCTGCGTGGGCTGGGGTGGAGGCTTGCGAATTAGGCGGTCCAGACTTGTCGGCCACGATGCTGACCTAAGGGCCGAAATTGAGGGCGCTTGTAACGCTTATAAGCAAGAAATAATACGAAAAAATCACGGTGTTACAATTAAATATTTACGTAAAATGTTGGTGCCACTAGGCTTTTCATCGGATGATTTGGACCCCGACATGATTTCGGCGATATCTGACATTGCTCGGATGAGGGGCGCAGCTGCGCATACTTTGGGATTGCATGCAGTTCGGATTGTTCATCCTAGCCAGATGCCGGGCAAGATTGATCGAGTTGCGAAAGGGTTGAGAGACCTCGATAGCCAGCTCGTAGGTCTATTACGAAGGAAGTAAAGGTAGCAAGTGGCGATTGTATATCCTTCATAGTTAGATTAGTTCATCCCGTGATATGTTAGCCGGTAGAATGGCACACACTATTTAATCTCGGCTTCGGGTAAATAGCGCTTATCCTCCCCCGTCTTGCGGAGCGGCGGGAGGGGTTGCCGGGCGAGAGCCCGGCAAGGCAGCGAGCTCCGCCCCCTCACGGGCTTCGCCCGCGACCCCTTCGGCCCGGCTT
>NZ_JBTLRI010000001.1:208317-439679 GCF_054482675.1 Maricaulis sp. CAU 1757 | reverse complement strand
GAGCTTTGCAGAAGACGGGTCGGATGGGGTGAATCCCGGTGCTGGACGTGTCGGACACCCGGCTCCCACCCCCTCCGTCTCGCCGCTGGCGCGGCGATCCACCTCCCCCATCGAGGGGGAGGACTTGGCACCCGGCCCTCCCGCGGCCCTTCGGGCCTTGGCCCCCTCAGACGGGCTGGCGCCCGCCAGCTCCCCCGCGGGCGGGGGAGCGGACGTAGGGTGGTCCTTCCCCTTGATGGGGAAGGTGGGCCGAGGCGGAGCCTTGGCTCGGATGGGGTGAATCCCGGTGCTGGCCGTGTCTGACACCCGGCTCCCACCCCCTCCGTCTCGCCGCTTCGCGGCGATCCACCTCCCCCATCGAGGGGGAGGACCTGGGGAGCACGCGCCGATTTCACTACTCGCATGAGGTGTGCTGCGCCGGGACCACACGGCTTAACGTCCCGTTTACCCTGCCGGCCCGATTGTCCCCGCGCGTCCGTGGGGACGGGGGGAAGCGCTGCAGAATGTGGCGGAGACGAGAGTGGCAGAATGCTGAGTGTCAACACCAATTCCGGCGCCGCCCAGGCGCTGCAGTCGCTGGCCGCCAGCCAGGCCGAGCGGGGCCGGCTGGAAGGCCGCATCGCCACCGGGCTGAAGATCGCCTCGCCGCGGGACAATGGCGGGCTCTGGGGGATGGCGCGCGGGCTGCAATCGGACCGCGTCACCCTGCTGGCCCAGGGCGACAGCCTCAACCGCGCCGCCTCGACGCTTGACGTCACCCTGGCGGCGCTCGACGGCATCGGCGACATCCTGATCGAGATGCGCGAGACGGCGCTGGCCCTCACCGACAGCTCGCTCGACGCGGCCTCCTTCGCGGCCCTGGAAGCGGATTACGCGGCGCTGTTCGAGCAGACCGTGATGATCGCCGAGGCGGCCAGCTTCAACGGCACCAATCTGCTGGACGGCGATACGCTGAGCCTCGATCCGCTGGGCGGCAATGCCATCGCCGGCGGCAATATGGTCAGCCTCCTGCGCACCGGCGTCGCCACCGATCCGCCGACGGTCGACAACAATTCCGTCGTCAACAGCAGCCAGTCGACCACGGTGACCGGCAATTATTCCGGCGTCACCAACGGCAATTTCACCGGCGACATCTACGGCAACATGTCGGGCGTCGTGAACGGCTGGTTCAACGGCGACATCTACGGCGATTTCAGCGGCTCGATAAACGGCGACTATACCGGCACGATCTACGGCTCCAATACGGGCTCCATCAACGGCAATATCAACGGCTCGGTGCACAATGGCGCGGTCGATCCGCCCAACCCGTTCACCATCGCCGAGGAACACGCCGCCTTCGAGGACCATGTCGCCTTCGCCTTCAGCGGCGTCGACGCGCCGGACTCGCAGCCCTGGGACCCGGCCACGGCGCTGGACTACAAGGGCAAGCTGGCCAGCATCGACACGCTGATCCGCGGCCTCGGCGGCTATTCCGCCGCGCTCGGCTCGCAGCTCAGATCGGTGACGCTGCAGCAGACCTTCCTGGGCCACAAGGCGGACCAGATCGAGGCCATGCACGGAAACCTGGTCGATGCCGACCTGGCCCGCGACAGCGCCCGCCTCAACGCCGTCCAGACCCGCGAACAGCTCGGCCTCCAGGCCCTCTCGATCGCCAATTCCGCGCCCAGCACGCTGCTCTCGCTGTTCCGCTAGGCCGACCCCTCCCGTGCGCGAGCGGGGGAGCGGACGCACCGGACGAGGTCCTTCCCCTTGCTGGGGAGGGTGCCCCGAAGGGGCGGAAGGGGTGAATCCCGGTGCTGGCCGTGTCTGACACCCGGCTCCCACCCGCTCCGTCTCGCCGCTGACGCGGCGATCCACCTCCCCCATCGAGGGGGAGGACCTGGCGGCGAGCCCTCCCCTGGTCCTCGCGGGCCTGCAGGCCGAGCCATAGCCCGGCTCGATGGCAGGCATGCGGAGGATCAATTTTTCATTGGCCGGGTCGGTCGATATGGTTTCCTCCATAGACCAGATGAAGGAAGCATCATGTCCGAAGACAGTCTGAAACGCGTCATGCTGGCCGACCGCGAAGCCCTCACCGGCGAGCGCCGCCGCCGCGCCATGATGGAGCAACTCAGGACCCTGACGCCGATCTGGCGCACCGCCGCCAAGGTCGCCCTGCGCGCCCGCCAGATCCGTTCCGTCCGGCTCTGACCCGTCCCTCCCCTGCGAAGCGGGGGAGGTGCCGCGCGCAGCGCCGGCGGAAGGGGGTGAATCCCGGTGCTGGCCGTGTCTGACACCCGGCTCCCACCCCCTCCGTCTCGCCGCTGACGCGGCGATCCACCTCCCCCATCGAGGGGGAGGACCTGCGTGCGGCAGGTTCCATCACCCCTTCTCCCCGGGGAGAAGGTGCCCCGAAGGGGCGGATGAGGGGGGAGACACCGCCCCTTCCGGAGAGTCCCCGCCACACGAAAACACTCTCCGGACAGACCTCGCTGCCCCCCTCTCCCTCGATCCCTCTCCCCAGGGAGAGGGAGGCTCACGCGGTCATAAAATTTTTCTCCGCACTCTCAGCGACCGTCCGTGGCGGTTTTCTCAATGAAATCAGCGGGCGGCCCTTTTTTCGCCCCGTTCTATCCCCACCCCCTCTGACCCGTGAGACACTTGCCCCGTCCTCGCACCAGCTCGAGGCCCGGCCTAGACAACCGGGGGGGGCGGGGAGAGCGGAGCTCGTCCGGGTCGGGCGGTCATGTCGGCCGGCGACCCCGGCGGGGCTGCGGGCGGCGAGGAGCGGCACTATTGGAGGACCGTTCCAGACCAGCCCGCCTTGCCAACTCGGGTCCTTCGAGGCTCGGTCAAATCTCCGCATGCGGGACGGTGTCGACGTCCAGTTCTTAATTCGCAGGACGCCTGCACCGTCCCGCATCCTCATACCGCCAGGCGGAGGCGCCGTGGCGCTGTTCGGCGTGGTGGACTTTCGGGCGGGCAGAGGAGGTGCGGCCGGTTTTGCATGGCGCCGGCGGGCATTCCCGGCTAGTCCTGTCGCCCAACAGCCACAAGGGGGGAGCCGTCATGGCCCGGGCACACGAGATTGATTACCGCATCGTCGGCAATGACGCGCAATTCGTCGAGATCGAGCTGGATCCGGGCGAGAGCGTGGTCTCGACCACGGGGGCGATGATGTACAAGTCGCCGGCCGTCGAGATGGCCGCCATCATGGGCGACGGCTCGCAGGAGAAACAGGGCTTCATGGGCGCCCTGGCGGGAGCCGGCAAGCGGCTGATCTCCGGCGTCGGCCTGTTCATGTCGAGCTATACCCATACCGGCACCGGCAAGGCGCAAGTCGCCTTCGCGGCGCCCAATATCGGCACCCTGCTGGCCGTCCACCTGCCCGATATCGGCGGCGAGCTGATCTGCCAGCGCGACAGCTTCATGGTGGCGGCGCGCGGCGTGACCATCGATATCGCCGTGCAGAAGCGCATCATGACCGGGCTGTTTGGCGGCGAGGGCTTTGTCATGCAGCGCCTCAAGGGCGATGGCTGGACCTTCATCCATGCCGGCGGCACGCTGGTCGAGCGCGAGCTCGGCGAGGGCGAGGAGCTGCACATCGATACCGGCTGCCTGGTCGCCTACACGCCGGGCGTCGACGTGGCCATCGAGAAGGCCGGCAATCTGGGCACCATGCTGGTCGGCGGTGAGGGCCTGTTCCTGGCCAAGGCGCGCGGGCCGGGCAAGGTGTGGCTGCAATCGCTGCCCTTCGCCCGCCTCGTCGGCCGCATCCAGGCCACCCTGCCCAAGCGCACGGCCGGCGGTGACGACTGAGGCCGCGGCGGCCTTAGGGCTGCCGCGCCTGGCCTTCCCGTCTCGGGTCCGCGCCGCCGACCAGCGTGCCGTCCTCGAGCCGGCGCACGATGTGCAGGCCGGAATTCTCGCCGCGATTGGCGTCGAGGGTGAAGCCGAGCCCGGCGAGCCCGTCGATGATGGCCGGGTCCATGCCGTCCTCGATGCGCACCACGTCATCGCGGGCGACCACATTGGGCAGTTCGATCGCGTCCTGCGGCGACAGGCCCCAGTCGAGCATGCCGACCAGCGTCTTGGCCGTGTAGGCAATGATCGAGGAGCCACCGGGCGAGCCGGTGGCGGCGACGAAATTGCCGTCCTGGTCGAGCACGATGGTCGGTGACATGGACGAGCGCGGGCGCTTGCCGCCGTCCGGGGCGTTGGCGATCGGCCTGCCCTGGGCGTCGACCGGGGTGCGCGAGAAGTCGGTCAGCTGGTTGTTCAGGAAAAACCCGCCGGCCATGCGGTGGCTGCCGAACACGCTTTCCACCGTGGTGGTCATCGAGACCACGTCGCCATCGCTGTCGACGATGACGAAATGGCTGGTGCCCGGCACGTCGGCGGTGGCGTCCTCGGCGGCCTGGATGGCCGGATCGGGCCGGCCGGCGGTGACCGTGGGCAGGGCATCCTCGCGCGCCATCAGGCTGGTGCGCTCGGCCAGGTAGGCATGGTCGAGCAGTCCGGCCACCGGCACGGTGACGAAGTCCGGATCGGCGATGTAGGCGTCGCGGTCGGCATAGGCGAGGCGGCTGGCCTCGATGAAGCGGCGCCAGCCCTCCACCGTGTCCGGCCCGGTCAGCGACATGTCATAGGGCTCGAGCAGGCCGAGGATCTGGTTGACCGAAACGGCGCCCGAGGCCGGCGGCGGAGCGCCGCACACGATCCACACGCGATAGGGTCGGCACAGCGCGTCGCGGCGCACCGCCTCATAGCTGGCCAGGTCGTCATGGGTCAGCCCGCCGGGCCGCGGATCGTCCTGCACGGCGGCGATGATCGCGTCGGCCAAGGGGCCGGTGTAAAGCGCCTCCCAGTCGGCGGCGATGGCGCGCGCGCTGTCGGCATAGGCGGGATTGGTCAGGACATGGCCGGCGGGCAGGGGGGCTCCGTCGGCGTCGAACAGGTAGGCGCGCGAGGCCGGCCATTCGTCGAGCGGCGTGCGCGGGGCGACGCGTTCGATCAGCCCGGCCAGGCGCGGCGAGATCTCGAAGCCGTCCTCGGCCAGGGTGATGGCGGCATCGAAACCGTCGGCCCAGTCGAGCAGGCCGTGGTCAGCGTGTGCCAGGGCCAGCGCAGCGACGGCACCGGGCACGCCGACGGAATGGCCGGAAAACACCGCTTCGGGAAAGGAGAGCGGTTCGCCATCATCGTCGAGGAAAAGGTCCGGGCCGGCCGTGGCAGGGGCCGCCTCGCGGCCGTCATAGACCGTCAGCTCGGCACTCTCGGCATCGTAATAGACGAGGAAGGCGCCGCCGCCGAGGCCGGAGCTCTGCGGCTCGACCAGGCCGAGCACGGCCTGCACGGCAATGGCCGCGTCAACCGCATCGCCGCCGGCGCGCAGGGCCTCAAGGCCGGCTTCCACGGCGTGCGGATTGGCCGCCGCGACCATGGCCTGGCCTGGCAGGTCGGCAGTGGGCGCCGGCGCAGGGTCGGCGCTCTGCCCGGTGTCCTGCGCGGCGGCGCGGGGCAGCGGAACGGCATTGTCCGCCTGCGGGCCGGGCGAGCAGGCGGCGGTCAGGCTGGTGGTCAGCAGGAGAAGGGTGGCCAGGGTGGCGCGCGGGCCGGGCATACGCATGATCGAACTTGTCCCCATCGGATACTTCGTCACCATAGACGCAACGCACGAAAAACATGAAGGGTGCCATGCCGAATTCAGAGAAAATTGCCGCGCCCGGCCGATCCAACAGCCTGGCCGACATTGCCGGACTGAAAGTCGGGCAGGCCGAGGACGTTCGCGTCGACACCGGGGTGACGGTGATCCTGCCCGAGCAACGCGCCGTGTGTGCCGTCGATGTGCGCGGGGGCGGGCCGGGCACGCGCGAGACCGACGCGCTGGCCGCCGATACGCTCGTGGATGCTGTCGACGCGCTGGTCCTGTCCGGTGGCTCGTCCTGGGGACTGGCGGCCGCAGACGGCGTGGCTGCGGCGCTGGGCGCGCGCGGACGCGGGTTCTCGCTGGCCGACAGTCCGGGCGTGCCGGTGTCGCCTGTCGTGCCGGCTGCCATTCTCTATGACCTCGCCAATGGTGGCGACAAGGCCTGGGGCGAAGACCCGCCCTATCGCGCGCTCGGCCGGGCGGCACTCGAGGCTGCATCGCATGACGTGCGTGAAGGCCGCTGCGGCGCCGGCCGCGGTGCGCGCGCGGGGACGCTGCCGGGCGGCACCGGGACGGCCAGCCTGGTGCTTGGCGACGGGACCGCCGTGGCGGCGCTGACCTGTGTCAATTCCTTCGGCTCGGTGCGCCTGCCGGGCTGTGACGCCTACTGGGCCTGGCCGTGGGAGATCGAGGGCGAGTTCGGCGGCGTCCGGCCGCCGGCGGACTGGGTGATGAGACCGGATGACTGGGGTGAGGCCAAGCTGCGTCCCGGCGTGCGCCAGAACACGACCCTGGCCGTGATTGCCACCGATGCGGACCTGACCCCGCCCGAGGCGCGGCGCCTGGCGGTGATGGCCCAGGACGGGCTGTCCCGCGCCATACGCCCCGTGCATACACCCTTTGACGGCGATGTCGTGTTCGCTCTCGCCACGGCCGCCCGCCCACTGTCGGAACCGCGTGCGCTCAGCCTCGCGCGGCTCGGCAGCGCCGCCGCCGACACGCTTGCGAGGGCCGTTGCGCGCGGCGTTCATGCCGCAATCGGAGAGGCCTGACAGGGTCACTGCACAGGGCGATGCTTTTGCCGCTTTGAGCCCCTTGCCTTCTGCCAACCCCGCGGTTAGTTTCCGCGCCTCTTCGGGGCTCGCCCCAAAGACACGGCCTGCACCGGTAGCTCAGCTGGATAGAGCACCAGACTACGAATCTGGGGGTCGGGGGTTCGAATCCTCCCCGGTGCGCCATTTTTCCTGATCTCACGCTTGTTCCCTGCGTTCACCGCTCCATGGGGCGGCCAGACGTGGCCGGCGCGCGGTTGCGCATGCGGACCCATGGGTCCGGCTTCCTGATTTCACGGCACACAAAAAGGCCGCGACTGGGTTGTCGCGGCCTTGCTGCACTTGACGAATGCTTGCCGGTCAGGCGGCAGACATCTCGGTTTCCAGCTTGTCGGTGACCGCATTGATGATCTGCCAGTCGGCGTCTTCGGCGGTGCTCTGGTAGAGCTGGCCGTCGATATAGGCAGAGGCCGCCTCGGCGCTGGTATCGCCGGTACCGGCGATATCGGCCAGCAGGCGGGCCGAACCGGTCAGCGCGATCACGGGCTTGCCGGCTTCGCTGAAGGCGCGGGCCAGGCGGCTCGCACTTTCGGTCAGCTTGTCGGCGCCTTCCAGCAGGATGAAGGCGTCATAAGGAGCGGTGTCCAGCTCATCCGACGTCTCGGCCACCGCGAAGTTGATCTCGGCACTGCCGTTATATCCGCGCAACAGGGCGTGTTGGTCAGAGACCAGGACAGCGCGGCGATTGCTGCGGTTGAGCGCCTCGGTGGCGGTCTGCAGCTGCTGGACATTGACGGATTCAGCGACGAAGGCGGCGACGCGACGGGGGGGATGGCTGTGTCTCATGGTCTCTCCTGGTCTGGTAAACGGGGCGCTGTGCGTACGGCACAGGAAGCGCGCTGCCCGATCGGGCGCGCGCGGTCTGACACAGACATAATCACTCGCTGCTCGCGATCAAGGGGTGCCCTGTCATTGCCAGTATTCGGGCGACAAAGCCATGCGACGAGAAAGTTCTGGGTGACCAATAAATAATATTTTTTGTTCAGTATAATTTCAGATCACGTCTGTGATAATTTCTATCTATTAAGTTCATAGAGTGCAGGGGCAGTTTTGATTTTATTTTACTTCATAGGCATTTCAGAATCGTTCGGCATCACCTATGGGCTCCGCGTTGGTTTCGACCTCGTCGGCCAGGTCAGTGAGTTCGATGACCGACAGGCTGGTCGAGGACGTGGGTTCGAAGTCGGACTTGTCGGCGTTGGGTACCGGTGCCTTGTCGGCGCGTCGGAACAGCATGGCGCCGGCGAGGGTGACCAGGACTGCGGCGGCGAACAGGAAAAGACCGGACGGCCCGGTCAGCCCCATGATGAAGCTGGCCATGATCGGACCAACCATAGAGCCCAGCGCCCACATCATCAGGATGGCCGACATCATGCTGGTGACTTCGCCTTCACCGGCACGGTCGGCGGCGTGGGCCACGGCAACGCCGTAGTAGGACAGTGCGCCAGCGCCCCATAGCGCAGCCAGGCCAAACAGGGCCAGGGGCGGCACCCGGCCGGCGAGCAGGCTGAGGGCAATGGCACAGGCCGCGGCGAACAGGGCCAGGCCGGCGATCACGACGCGGCGGTCCATTCGGTCTGACAGCAGGCCGGCGGGCCATTGGGCGAGCACTGAGCCGCCGATCAGGGCGGCGTTGAAAAGCGCGGCGGTGCCGGCGATCGGGCCACTGGAAAAGCCCTCCACATAGAGCGCGTAAAGCTGCAGCACCGAGCCGCTGACGAGACCGGCGGCAAAGGCGGCGATGATCGCGGAGGGTGCGATGTGCCAGACCTGGAGCGGAGTGAAGGGCACAGTGGTAGGCGGTGTGGGTTGTTCGCGGCGCGTGGCGCATACCGGTACCAGGCAGGCGCTGAACAGGACGGTGACGATGAGAAAGCCTGCGGCGTCACCCGGCGGCACGGCGGCGACGATGAAAGGCCCGATCATGAAGCCGATCTTGGATGTGACGAGGTAGAAGGACAGGATGGCGCCCCGCCGCTCCTGCGGCGCCGCATCCGCGATCCAGCTTTCTCCGGCCGCCAGCAGCCCGGCGACGCACACGCCGATCAGGAATTCCAGGGTAATCCACCACAGGGTGGCATCATTGGCGTAGAGCAGGGCGGCGCATACCGAGGCGGTGGCGGCGAAGGCGGAGATGGCACGGATGTGGCCGATGCGCATGAGCTCTCGCGGCGCGAAGTAGGCTCCCAGCATGAAGCCGAAGGCATAGCCGGCCACGATGACACCGATCTTGACCGCCGAAGCGCCTTCGCTGAGCAGGGTCAGCGGGCCGACGACCGAGAGGCCGCCAATGGCTGCCTGCATGATCATCAGGGCGATGACAATGGCGGCCACATTGCGATAGCTCTCGACCGCGTCGCTGGGTGAGGACGGGCGGCCGGACAGATCGGGCTGGGTCATTGCGGGGCGGACGTCCGTTTCGGCTGCGGGATGGCTGCAGCTTCCCGGATTGCGGGGCCGGATTCAAGCGTCTGGCTGGGATCAGACCGGGAGTTCCGTAGTGTTCTTGATCGCTTGCATGGCAAAGCTGGCGCTGACGTCGGACAGCGGCGCGATGGCGATCAGCTTCTTGTAGACCTCATCATAGGCGCGCACGTCGGGCAGGCAGAGCTTTATGAGATAGTCGATATCGCCGCTCAGGCGGTAGAACTCGACGACTTCCGGCATGCGCCTCACTCCCTCCGCAAAGGCCTCAAGCCATTGCGCGTCGTGGCGGCTGGTCCGCACGGCGATAAACAGCGTGGCATGCAGGCCGAGCGCTTCCGGATCGAGCAGGGCGACGTGGCGGGCGATGATGCCCTGGTCAGCAAGGCGCTTGAGGCGGCGCGTCGTGGGTGTCGGGCTGAGGCCGATCAGGTCGGCGAGTTGCTGGATGGTGCGCGATGAATCGGCCTGGACAGCGCGCAACAGGCGGCGGTCATACTCGTCAATCTCTATCATGGCCTTGGATCCAGGTGAATTTCACTAATTCAGGGCAGTCTGGGCGCGGATAATGGCGAAAACAACCCGCTATGGTGTGGTTTCATGCTCAATGAGTTCTGCCCGGAGTGCCCGATGACCGATTTCCAAGCCGACCCCGCCGTGGACGCCGTACGCGCCGGTCTCGCGGGCAGGGGGGCTACGCTTGATACGCCGTTCGGCCGCAAGCCTTTCCTGTACGCTGACTACACCGCCTCGGGTCGGCACCACGCGCGCGTCGAAGCGGTCCTGGCCGATTTGGCAAAGGATTATGCCAACCCGCACACCGAGGACAGCGCGACCGGGCGGGCCAGCAACGCGTGGCTGCGCGAGGCCGAAGCCATCCTGCGGCGTGGGGTGCGTGCGGCGGCGGATGATTGCCTGCTGTTCTGTGGTGCCGGAGCAACCTCGGCCATTCACAAGCTGCAGGAAATCCTAGGTCTGGCGATACCACCGGCCAGCCGGCAACAGGTGGCGCGTGTCGAAGGACAGCGCACCGTGGTGTTCGTCGGTCCCTACGAGCACCATTCCAATGAGTTGAGCTGGCGCGAGAGCCTGGCCGAGGTGGTGGCAATCGGGCTGACCGAGGAAGGCGCGATCGACCTCCAATCGCTGGAAGCCGAGTTGGCGGACCCGCGTTTCGAGGGGTGCCGCAAGATCGGAGCGTTCTCTGCGGCGTCGAATGTGACCGGGGTGAAGACCGACGTGCGGGCGCTGGCGCGCCTGTTGCACCGACATAAAGCAATCCTGTGTCTCGACTGTGCCGCCAGCGCACCCTACCTGCCGATTGATATGCACCCGGACGGAGACCCGGAAGCCCGCATCGATGCGGTGTACTTCTCGCCGCACAAATTCATCGGTGGCCCGGGGGGATGCGGAGTCCTGGTGTTTGCCTCCGAGCTCTACCGCCGGGATCTGCCCCCCACCCAATGTGCCGGCGGCACTGTGCGCTATGTCTGGCCCGGTGGTCACGATTTCCTTCCGGACATCGAGGCGCGCGAGCGGGCCGGCACGCCGGGTTTGCCCCAGATTGTGCGCTCGGCCTTGGCCATGCAGCTGTTCCACGAAGTCGGCGCCGCGGTGATCGCGCGCCGTGAGGAAGCGGCGCTGGACCGGGCTTTCGAACGCTGGCTGGTGCATCCGCGCATCGATGTGCTGGGGCCGCAGGACCCGCAGCGTCGAATTGGCATTGTCTCATTCAATCTAAAGGACAGTGAAGGCGCGATCGTGCCGCCCCGACTGGTCACCACCTTGTTGAACGATGTGTTCGGTATCCAGTCGCGGGCCGGGTGTTCGTGTGCCGGGCCGTACGGACATGCGCTTCTCAAGCTGGACGACGCAACGACGCAGGCAATCCGTGCTGAAGTGCTGGCCGGGCGCACCGGAGCGCGGCCCGGCTGGTGCCGTGTCAGCCTGCACTGGGCCATGGATGAAGCAGAGGTCGACTATCTCGTGCAGGCCGTGGTCTTCCTGGCCGAGCACGCGGAGACGCTGATGCCGTTGTATCGCTGTGACCGGCAGACCGGCCAATGGCGCTGGGGCGGGGATCACGGGGTCGAGGCGCGGCGCTTTCCGGAGCAGCTGCTGGACGAAGGGATTGCGCGCCGGAGCGCTGAAACCAGCCATGCCATTGATCTCGATCAGGCCATGCACGAGGCGAGGTCGCAGGTTGAGGCGCTGAAGGTCTGGGGCCAAAGCAGGAGAGCCTAGCCTCGGCGGTAGCGCAGCACTCCCTCGTCCTCCAGCAGCGCGTCCAGGAGCGCCTGTTCGGCCTTCTCCAGTGGCGTGTGGCGTGGATATCGCGGCGACGTTTCCGCACGGTCATTGACCCATGTTCCGTCCCACATCTCGGTTTGCCGGATGAAGGCGCGCACCCGGGCTTCGCCACCACTTTCAAGGCAGCCTGCCAAACAGGTGTCGACATAGCTCTGGACAACCGGATGGTCGGCGTCCGCACGCCAATGCTCACTATTCACCACCATCCAGAAACGTCCCTGCGGCAGGCTGGAGGAGGCACCCAGGGTCTCGATGCTGGCCGGATCGATCTCGCTGAAGGCATAGCCGCGCTCGCGTTGCCGGAGTTCTGGTGAGAGCGGGGTTTCGACTAGCACGGCTTCGATTGCGCGGGCCCGATCCGGTCGCACACCGACATACGTCGCCGCTTCGTCGGCATAGCGCACGGTCCAGCCGCGACGCCACCCGTGCACGCGTACGGGCAGTGCGATCGAGGTGACGTCGGAGTAGGTTTCGCGGCTGTGGCGGCTCAGCAGGCTGCCATAGCCAAGCAGGTAATCGGTCATGTCCCTGCTTCGCACATGCGAACGGCGCGGGCAAAGCCCACGCCGCTCTCAGTGCAACTAGCGGACACGCGCTCCGGGATCAGTAGGCGCGGCCGCGGGTCGTCGGCACGTAGGACGCGCGGGCGACCGGAACCTCTTCGGAGTAGCGGTCGTCGGTCTGCGGTGCATCATTGCCGTAGAGATAGGTATTGCCCGTCGGCGCCGGGGCGCTGGAGTAGGACCGCGTCGGCGCGCCGTGCTGCGGGGCCTCGCTGACCAAGTCATTACAGTCGACCAGGCGCCATTCCCAGCGCTCTTCGGTGCGCAGGCTATAGCGGTTGACCGTGGTTGTTTCGGCCGGGATGAAGTGGTTGTTCACCGAAGCGTGCTGATCCATGACTTCGATGTGATAGCTGGCGACCTGCTCCTCGATCGGAATGGTCTGAACCGTGGCTTCCCGGACCAATACGTCGCGAGTGATTTCGGCATACTCGGCCGCATGCTGGATCTCACGAATCTCGGCCGGCTGGACGACGATGTTGCGGTGCACGGTTTCGTATTCGCCGGCTTCCTCGACGAGGCACCAGATCTCGCCGGTTTCCGCATCGTAGCGGGTCTGGGCAGCGCCCGGGACGTGCCCGCGGCGCCAGACCATGCGCGGCTCGCGCACGAGAATGGTCTCGGTCACGGTGTCATGTACGGCCGGCTGCACGACGTACTCGACATAGGCCGGGCTGACCTGGACGGTTTCCGTAATGGTCTCGTAAACCGGTTCAGTGACGACGTAGCGGAAGCCGGCATCGCGTGACACGTACTGGCGGGTTTCACCGCGCAGACGAGGCGGTAGCACGTCGTAGCGCTCATAGGCGTCCTGAGTGGTGACGCTTTCGGTATAAACGTCGTACTCCGGCTCGATCCGAACGCGCGCATAGCACTCACCGGACATCGCGCTGTTGGGCGGGTCCGGCGGGAACCATTCAACGTCTCCCGCAAAGGCGGCGGAAGACATGAGAAGAGCAACGGCAGTGCCGCCCAGGAGTTGTTTGCTGGACATGGAAATTTCCCCCATAGCATCAAGTCAAGAAGCGGCGGTGCGCGCGCTAACGCCAAAACGGTAAAGGAAAAAAAACCCTTGGTTAAGGAAAATTAACCAATCCTTTCAAGATTCAACCCACAGGGGAATTTTCAATGCTTGGCTTCAACCCGCTGCGACAACCTGTAGGAGGAGCCCGGTGCCAAAGGCGGCCAGGGTGCCCAGGATGTAGCCGACGACCGCCAGCAGAACACCGACCGGCGCCAGAGCAGGGTGGAATGCCGAAGCGACGACCGGGGCGGAGGCCGCGCCTCCTATATTGGCCTGGCTGCCGACGGCGAGGAAGAAGGTCGGCGACTTGATCAGGAAGCCGACCAAGATCAGCAGGGATGCGTGAACCAGGATCCAGATGAAGCCGACGAGGAAGAATTCCGGATTTCGGGTAATGGCGGTCACGTCCATCTTCATGCCGATCGTGGCGACGAGGATGTAGATGAACACGGACCCGGTCTTCATCGAGCCGACCGCCACCATTTTGCGGGCCCGGGTGAAGGACAGGATGACGCCGAAGGCGGTTGCGGACAGGATCAGCCAGAAGAAACCGGAATTGAGCGATAGTCGGTCGGCGTTCGGCACATTGTTGCCGAACCAGGGTGCCAGGCCTTCAGAGAAAACATGGGCGAGTCCCATGAAGCCGAGCCCGAGAGCCAGTATGATCATCATGTCGCGCAATTCCGGGATGCGCGCATGTTCCTGCTCATAGGCTTCAGCCTTGACACGAAGGTGGTCGACGGCGCGGGTGTCGGCACCTGTGCGGCGATCGATGGCATTGGCATGACGGGCGGCCAGCAGAAGCACCGCCATCCAGGCATTGGCGACGAGGATGTCGACCGCGACCCAAGCAGAGAATATCTCGTCGCCGACTTCAAAGATTTCGAACATGGCAGCCTGGTTGGCGCCGCCGCCGATCCAACTTCCGGCAAGAGTGGTCATGCCGCGCCAAACTGCGTCGGGTCCTTCCACGCCCAGGAGGTCGGGGACGAAAGAGCTGGCAATCAGCAAGGCGACAGGTCCGCCAACGACGATCCCGGCGGTCCCGGTGACAAACATGACCAGGGCGCGCGGGCCAAGCTTCAGCGTGGCCGGCAGGTCGGCCGACATGGCGAGCAGGATGAGAGCGGCCGGAAGCAGGAAGCGGGAGGCGACGAAGTAGAGGTTCGACTGGTCGGGATCGACAATGTTGAACGTGTTAAGCAGCGAAGGCAGAAAATAGCACAGCAGGAGGGGCGGGAAGATCTGGTAGAAGCGCTTGAAGAAGCCGGACTGGGCGCTCGCGGTCCAGAAGACCAGGCCCAGCATGACGGCCAGGATGCCCATGATGATGGCGTCATTGCTGATCAGCGCCGCGTTCGTCATGTCGTAATCCCCCGATAGAATGACGGGGCGGATTTGAGCCGTTCGCGGTGGCGAGGGCAAGCGCGGAAATGCAAACGGCCCGGCGGGAGCCGGGCCGTCGCATGGTGTGGAAAGGGCGAGGACCTACCAGATGGAGACGCGTTCCTCCGGCGGCAGGTAGAGGTCGTCCTCCTCGGTCACGCCAAAGGCCTCGTACCAGGCGTCCATGTTCCGGACCACGCCATTGACCCGGTACTGGCCCGGGCTGTGCGGGCCGCTCAGGAGCTGAGACCGCATGGCGTCTTCGGTGTACAGGCCACGCCATACTTGGCCCCAGGCCAGGAAGAAGCGCTGGTCCGGGGTGAAGCCGTCGATGACCTCGCCCTCGCCATGGTCGGCTTGGTACAGCTGGTAGGCGCGATAGGCCATCGACATGCCGCCGATGTCGCCAATGTTCTCGCCGAGGGTCAGGCGCCCATTCACATTGATGCCCTCGACCGGTGAGAACTCTCCGTACTGGGCGACGATCTGATCGGTGCGGGCGTCGAACTGCTCGCGCGAATACTCGGTCCACCAGTTGCGCAGCACGCCGTCGCCGTCGGACTGGCTGCCCTGGTCGTCGAAGCCGTGACCCATTTCGTGGCCGATGACGGCGCCGATGCCACCGAAATTGACCGCCGGATCGGCATAGGGATCGAAGAACGGACCCTGCAGGATGGCCGCCGGGAAGACGATCTCGTTGGCGGTGGAGGAATAATAGGCATTCACCGTCTGCGGTGACATGAACCATTCCCACTGCCGGATCGGGCCGCGCAGGCGGGCCCGGCTGTCGGCACGGAACCAGGCATTGACGCGCTCATTATTGCCCCACAGGTCATCCTCTTCGATCTCGATCGAGGAATAGTCCGGCCAGCGGTCTGGATAGCCGATCTTTGGCAGGAAACGGTCCAGCTTGTAGAACGCCTGCTCGCGGGTCTCGTCGTCCATCCATTCCAGGGTGGAGATGCGCTCGCGCAGGGCCTCGCGCAGGTATTCCACCAGCTCTTCCATCTCCGCCTTGTATTCCGGCGGGAAGTGGCGCTCGACATAGATCTGGCCGATCGCCTGGCCGAGGTTGCCGTTGACGAACTGGATGCCACGACGGTCGCGCGGACGCGGCTCCTCAGTGCCGCGCAGGGTGCGGTCCCAGAAGTCGAAGGAGCGGTCGTAGAAGTCCTCTGACAGCAAATTGCGGTGGTCGGACAGGTAGTGGAAAGCGAGATAGTCCTTCCAGGTATCCACCGGGACTTCGCTGAAATACTGCGCCAGTGACTGCACAGCGGTGTTCTGCGACACGATGACGTCGGTCTGGTCGGCATAGTCGAGCGAGGTCATGAAGGTCGACCAGTCGAAGCCGGACGCGAAGTCCGACAGCTCGGTCACAGTCATCGGGTTGTAGGTGGCGACGCGGTCGCGGCTTTCCGCCCGGGTCCAGTGAATTTCGGCGATCGCGGTTTCCAGGGCGAGGATTTCCTCGGCCTTGGCGCGGGGCTCTTCCTCGCCGGTCATCTCGAGCACGTCGGTGATGTAGTCGACATAGGCCGAGCGGTACTCCTGGAAGCGCTCGTCATCGCGCAGATAGTAGTCGCGATTGCCGAGGCCGAGGCCGGACTGGCGGATGTAGACGATGTACTGGTCCGGATTGCCGGCATCGCGCGATACGCCGGCGCCAAACAGCGACTGGTAACCGGGGGCACCAAACAGCTCGATGATGTCTTCATGGGTCTCGGCGGCGGCAATTCGCTCGAGGCCCGGCTGGGCCGGGGCGAGGCCGAGCTCGTTCAGACGGTCGGTGTCCATATAGCTGGCATAGAGGTCGCCGACCTGCTGGGCCAGTTCGCCTTCGGCGGCATCGGCTTCGGCGGATTCTGTAATGATCGCCTCGATCCGCTCCTCGGCCACCAGGGCCAGCTCGGTGAAGGCGCCGAAGCGGGAGAAGCCGGCCGGCATCTCGGTCTCTTCCAGCCAGCCTTCATTGACGTAGCGGAAGAAGTCGTCGCCGGGATCGACGGTGTCGCTGATGTGCTGCGTCTCGACGCCCCACTCGCCGAGCACCGGCGAGCCTTCGGCTACTGCAGTGCCTTGCGCGACGGTGTCCGTGGCGGCGTTGTCCTGCAGGACGGTCTCGTCGCTGGTGGCGGCGTTGTCGGCCGGGCTGCAGGCGGCGAGCAGGGCCAGGCAGACACTGCCCAAGAGGTATTTTTTCATTTGGCTTCCCCAGTGGTGATTTGTCACGCTTGGGCCAGACAGTAGGGCGTCCTCCGTGTCTGGCAACTTTCCGGACTGTTAGGATTTCGAAATTGCCGGCAGGCGCGGCCTCGCTGGCGCGCCGGCCCAGTACCAGGTTGGGGCTTGTTGCAGTCCTTGACTTGAAATGCCGCCCTATCTGGCTCTTTTAGCCGATTGTCCAGGGGAGGAGTGCCGCATGGCCGTAACCGACAAGACGCCCGAGCGGCGCAACGCGTTCACCCGGTTTCTCGACGGGGTGGAATGGCTCGGCAATCTACTGCCGCATCCGGTGACCTTGTTCGCCCTGCTGGCCGTCGGCATCGTGCTGTTGTCCGGTCTGTTCGGCTGGATGGACATCGCGGTCGAGGATCCGCGTCCGGCGGGGTCGCGTGGCGTGGCCGAGGACGGCATGATCCGGGCGGTCAGCCTGCTGAACGGGGATGGCGTTCGTCGGATATTTACCGGCCTGACCAGCAACTTCACAAACTTCGCGCCGCTCGGCGTCGTGCTCGTGGCGATGCTGGGCGTCGGCGTGGCGGAGAAGTCCGGCCTGCTGTCGGCGGCGGTGCGTGCCATGGTGCTGTCCGCGCCCAAGCATGTCGTCACCGTGGCCATCGTGTTCGCCGGCATCGTCTCGAATACCGCCTCGGAGGTCGGCTATGTGGTGCTGATCCCGTTGGCGGGCGCGATCTTCTACGCGCTGGGCCGGCATCCTCTGGCGGGCATGGCGGCGGCCTTCGCGGGGGTTTCCGGTGGTTATAGCGCCAACCTGCTGATCGGGACCATCGATCCCCTCCTGGCGGGCATCACCCAGGAAGCCGCGCGGCTGATCGACCCCGACTATGTGGTGGTCGCCACCGCCAATTGGTACTTCATGGTGGCGTCGACCTTTCTGATCACTGCGGTCGGCTCCCTGGTCACGATTTTCATCGTCGAGCCGAAGCTGGGGCGCTACGCGCCGGAACGCGCCGACCCGACCCTGCTCGACGAGCGCATGATGGAGCCGCTGAACAAGACCGAAAAGAAAGGCCTGGCCTGGGCCGGGCTCGGCGTGCTGGCGGTGCTCGGAGTCATGGCGCTGACCCTGCTGCCGGAGTGGGGTGTGCTGCGCAATCCCGACACGGGCGACCGCTTCAACTCGCCCTTCTTCCGCGGTTTCGTGGTGTGGATCCTGATCTTTTTCGTGGTCACCGGCTACGCCTATGGCCGGGCCGCGGGAACGATGAAGACCGACCGCGACATCATTGATGCCATGGCGGCGGCGCTGTCCGCGCTCGGCCTCTACATCGTCCTGGTTTTCTTCGCGGCCCAGTTCGTGGCCTTCTTCGGCTGGACCAATCTCGGCGCCATCACCGCGGTGACCGGGGCCAATTTCCTGCAGGAAACCGGCATGACCGGGCCGGCCCTGTTCTTCCTCTTCATCCTGATGTGCGGGGTGATCAACCTGTCGCTTGGCTCGGCCTCGGCGCAGTGGGCGGTGACGGCGCCGATCTTCGTGCCCATGCTGATGCTGATCGGGTATTCGCCGGAGGTGATCCAGGCCGCCTACCGGATCGGCGACAGCACGACCAACATCATCACGCCGATGATGAGCTATTTCGGACTGATCCTCGCCTGGGCGGTGCGCTATGACCGCAATCTCGGCGTCGGCACTCTGATCGCGATGATGCTGCCCTATTCGATGTTCTTTATCCTGATCTGGTCGGCCTTCTTCTTCGGCTGGACATTCCTGCTGGACCTGCCGGTCGGGCCGGGTTCGCCGACCCTTTATCCGGCGCCTCAGGGGTAGCGGGAGCGGCGCACACCGTCCACGTGCCAGCGGGTCAGGGTGGCACCAAAAAGAACGGCCGGTGAAGCGATCCACCGGCCGTTTTCATTGTGTCGGGCTGTCGGCCCTACCAGATGGAGACGCGCTCTTCCGGCGGCAGGTAGAGGTCGTCGTCTTCGGTGACATCAAAGGCCGCGTACCAGGCGTCCATATTCCGGACCACACCATTGGTGCGGTACTGCGACGGGCTGTGAGGGTCAGTGGTCAGGCGCGAGATCAGATTGTCCTCGCGGTACAGCCGGCGCCAGACCTGGGCCCAGGCCAGGAAGAAGCGCTGGTCGCCAGTCAGGCCGTCGAGCACCGGCGCCTCGCCGTCGCAGCAGGAGTCGAGATACTGGTGGTAGGCGGTGTAGGCCATCTGCAAGCCGCCCAGGTCACCGATATTCTCGCCCATGGTGAAGTCGCCATTGACGTTCATGCCCTCGACCGGGGAGTAGCCGTCATACTGGGCACCAAGCCGCTCGGCGCGCTCCTCGAAACGGGCATTGGTCTCTTCCGTCCACCAGTCACGGATCGATCCGTCATGGTCGAAACGGCGGCCCTGATCGTCGAATCCGTGACCGATTTCGTGGCCGATGACAGCCCCGATGGCTCCGTAATTCATTGCCGGGTCGGCATTGGGATCGAAGAAGGGCGGCTGAAGGATGCCGGCCGGGAAGGTGATCTGGTTCATCAGTGGATTATAGGATGCGTTGACGGTCTGCGGCGGGTAGGGCCAGTCGCCCCGGTCCACCGGACCGGCCAGGTCGGCGACCTGCTCGTTCCACTGGAACTCGTTGAGACGCATCATGTTACCGAACAAATCGTCGGCCCGGATCTCCAGATCCGAATAGTCCTGCCACTCATCAGGGTAACCGATGCGCGGCTCGAAGGTGGACAGCTTGCGCAGGGCATTGGCCCGGGTTTCGTCGTCCATCCATTCCAGTTCGTTGAGCCGGTCAGCGAAAGCGTCGGTCAGGTTGGCGACGAGGCCTTCCATCTGGTCCTTGGAGGACGGAGGGAAGTGGCGATCGACATAGACCTGGCCGACGGCTTCGCCGAGCTGACCACCGACGAGGTCGACGCCGCGCAGGTCGCGCTGGCGCTGTTCCTCTGTCCCGTTCAGGGTGCGCCCGTAAAAGTCAAACACAGCCTCGTCATAGGCTGCAGGAAGGGCGTTGGCGTTGGAGCGCAGGAAGTGGAAGGTGAGATAGTCCTTCCACACATCGACCGGGGTGTCCGCGAGAATGGCGCTGGCGCCCTCGATGGCGCTGGGCTGGGCGACGAGATAAGTGGCCACTCCGTCCAGGCCGAGCTGCTCCATGGCCATCGGGAAGGAGAATTCCGGGGCTAGCTGGTCGAGTTGGGCCAGCGGCATGGGGTTGTAGATTTTCTGGATGTCGCGGCTGTCGGCCTGGGTCCAGTGGACTTCCGCAATGCGGGTTTCCAGATCGAGAATGGCTGCAGCCTTGGCCTCGCCATCCTCGTTGCCGGCCAGCTCGAGCATATTCGCGATGAAGGCGGTATAGGCCTCGCGATACCGAGCATAAGCCTCGTTCTCGGCGTCAAGATAATAGTCGCGGTCCGGCAGTCCCAGGCCGCCCTGGCCGACGAAGACCGTGTAGCGCGTGGTGTCCGCGGGATCGGGAATGATGCCGACGCCGTAGGGCGATTGGTGATGGATGGTGGCGAACAGGGCGCGGATATCGTCATGTGTTTCCGCGGCAGCTATCTCCGCGAGGTATGGCTCGGCCGGGGCCAGGCCACGTGCCTCGACCGTGTCGGTGTCCGTCCAGCTGCCATACAGGTCACCGACCTTTTGTTCGACGGTGCCGGGCGCCGCGTTTTCGCTGGCCAGTTCCAGAATGATATCCTGCACCTGCTCGTCGGCTTCGATGGACAGCACGGTGAACATGCCGAAGTTCGAGCGGTCGGCCGGGATTTGAGTGTTGTCGAGCCACTGGCCATTGGCATAGCGGTAGAAGTCATTGCCGGGATCGATCGAGGTGTCCATGCCCTCGAGGTCAAAACCCCACTCACCAATTTCGGCTTCAGTGGAGAGCGTTCCGGTGCCGTTCGCCGATGTGTCGGTGGTGGTTTCAACGGCGGTATCGGTCTGCGGCGCTTCGGCGGTTTGCTCGCAGGCAGCCAGCAAGGCCAGCGCGGCCGTGCTCAACAACAACTTCTTCATCAGGACTTCCCCAGGGTTTTTCGTAATTCGAAGGCATAACGCCCCGCACTGAATACAGTGCGGGGGGTCACTTGGCTATTCGGCCAGCGTTTCGCCCAGATGGCCGGGGCGTTCGCCATGCGCGAAGTCGGTGTCGGAGTATTCCTCGCCGAACGGCTTCTGCTTCTCACCCGTCCACAGGCGCCGCGACAGTCGAGCAATATCGACGCCGATGGCATACATGGCCGGGACCATGATCAGGGTGAGGAAGAGGGCGAAGATCACCGCAAATCCTAGTGCCACGACCATCGGCTTGAGGAATTCCGCCTGGGTCGACCGTTCCGACATCATCGGGAAGATGCCGAGGAAGGTGGTAACCGAGGTGAGCAGGATCGGCCTGAAGCGTTGCACACCAGCGTCGACGAGGGCCTGGAAGGCTCCAACGCCATTGGCCCGCAGCCGGTTGATGAAGTCGATCAGCACCAGATTGTCGTTGATCACCACGCCGGCAGCCGCGCCGACCCCGAAATAGGAGAACAGGGCAATCGGCATGTCGAACAGGAGGTGGCCGAAGATCGCGCCGGTCAGGGCGAACGGGATAGCCACCATGATGGCGAGGGGCTGGAAATAGGAGCGGAAGGCGACGGCCAGAAGCAGATACATCGAGCCCAGCGCGAAGGCCAACAGCACCAAGACTTCCTGCATGAATTCACGCTCGCCCTCGGCTTGGCCGATCTCGTCGCGCGACAGGCCGGGGAAGCGGGCGTCGAAGCTGGGGAAGAAGTCTTCCTCAAGACTCTGATTGATGTCGCCACGGGCCGACGGGTCGGACAGTTCGGCCCGGACCGTCACCGTGCGCATGCCGTTGCGGCGGTTGATGCGGTTGAGGCCCGGAGCGAAGTCGGCTTCGGCCACCGCCGCGAGCGGGACTTCACGACCGTCTGCGGTGCGGATGCGCAGGTCGGTGAGTGTGTCGAGCGAGCGACGCGCCTCTGTATCCATGCGCACCATGACGCGGACGTCCTGGCCGTTGCGTGGCAGGCGCTGTGCCTCCTCACCGTAGAAAGCCTGGCGGACCTGGCGCGTGACGTCCTGGAGGGTCAGACCGAGTGCCTGGGCGTCCGGGCGCAGGGTGAACTGCAACTCCTCGGTCGAGGTCTGCAGGCTGTCGACCACGTCGTACAGCGTGTCATAGCTGCGCAGCTGGGTCTTGAGGTCCTCCGACGCGGCGCGCAGGACATCGAGGTCCTGGTGCGACAGGGCGAAAGTCATCGAATTGCCACCGTCATTGATCGTCGAATCGAGGCGAATTTCCTCGGCGTCAGGGATCGGTCCGAGATAGTCGCGGATGACCTGGGCAACCTCAGCTGTCGGCAGATTGCCCGGACGGTCTTCCGGGTCGGCGAGCGTGATCCAGGCCCGGATGCGGCCATCGGTAGCCAGCGTCGAGCGGCTTTCGATCATGTCCACCTCACCAGGGTACTCCTCCCGGTAGTGGCGCAAGGCCTGGTCCTGGGCGGAGTCGAGCTGCTGGCGGACGCGTTCGGTGCGCCCCCAGGGTGTGCCCTCGGCAAGCTGGATATTGACCTGGATGGTCTCGTTCTCGATCTGCGGCATGAACACCGAACCGACGCGGTTGGTCATCATCAGCGACAGCGAGATGACGAAGATCATCACAAAGCCGAGCACCGTCGCATAGCGATTGCGGATAGCGAACTTGGCCACGGGCCGGTAGACGTTGCGAGCAAAGGCAACCAGCGTCTGGGCAATGGCGCGCTGAATTTTAATCAGCGGGCCGAACATGCCTGTCGTGCTCTGCGGCTTCAGGTGTGACAGGTGGGCCGGCAGGATGAGCAGGGATTCGATCAGCGAGAAGCTGAGGGCGGCGATCACGACCAGTGATATCTGGCGCGTGAACTGGACTTCCGGTCCGCTCAGCAGCATCCACGGCGAGAACATCATGATGGTGGTGATCACCGCAAAGATGACCGGCTTGGCCACCATCTGGGTGCCGATGATCGAAGCGGTAATGCCGGGTTCGCCTCGTTCCACCCTGTCATAGATGTTTTCTCCGACCACAATCGCATCGTCGACCACGATGCCGATGACCAGGAGGAATGCGAACAGCGACAGCATGTTCAGGGTGACGCCCAGCATCGGCAGGACCAGGAAGGCGCCGCCGAAGGCGATAAAGATGCCGATGGTCACCCAGAAGGCGACGGCCGGGCGCAGGAACAGGAAGAGCACGATCAGGACCAGGATGCCGCCGACCAGCGCCGACTTGGAGATCGTCTCCATGCGCGCCGTGTACATCTCCGAATTGTCCCACCACAGCGACAGGCTCACCCCGTCCGGCAGTTCGGCGCGTTTTTCCTCGATGTACTCGCGCACGGCCGCGGAGGTATTGACGACGTCCATGTTGGGCGAAGTCTCGACCACAACGAGGACCATGGGCTCGCTGTTATAGGTGGCTTCCAGGTTGAAATCGCTGAAGCCGTCAGTGACCTGGGCAACGTCGTTGACGCGCAGCGTGCCGCCGTCGGAGGTCTGGCGGATGATGATGTTTTCAAACTCGGCGGCGGAATCGGCGAGCTGCCGCGAGGTCAGCGCGAGATCGCCAAGTTCGGTGCGTACACTGCCGGCCGAAGCGTTGAGCGAGGAAGAGCGGACGGCGCGGACGATCTCGTCAAAGGTCAGGCCATAGCGGCGCAGACTGTCCTCCGACACCTCGATGGAGACTTCTTCGCCGCGCCGCGCCCACAGATTGACGATCGAGGCGCCGGGCAGCTGGGCCACCTCGTCACGCACTTCCCGGGCCATGTCTTGCAGGTCGCGCCGGTCGACATTGCCGTGGATGGCAAAGCCGACAACCTGGTCGGAATTTCGCCATTGGCTGACAATCGGGCGGAAGGCGGACTGGGGCAGATTGCTGACCGAGTCGACTTCCAGTTTCACGTTGTCGATGAATTCCCCGACATCGACATTGCGCTTGCCCTCGATATTGACGAAGCCATTCCCCTCGCGGGCTGTCGATGTGATGGTCTCGATACCGTCCATGTCGGCGAGGGCTTCCTCGATGCGGACGATGATCTGTTCCTCGATCTCCTGGGGCGAGGCGCCGGGCCAGGCGACCGAGACGGTTGCGCCATTGAAGGAGGCGGTGGGGAACACTTCACGATTGAGGCTGACATAGCCGATGATCCCACCCAGAACGGCGACGATCATAAGGAGGTTGGCGGCGACGGAGTTGCGGGCCCACCAGCCAATGATGCCGCCCTTGACGTCGGCGTGGGTCTTGTTCGGATCGGTCATCTGGGTCTCCTCGCATGGCTGCCGGGTTTAGCCGGCGCTGGCCACTGCCTCCGTGCTGGCTTCGCCGGTGTCGGTTTCCGCCAGGCCTGCCTCGTCATTGTCCTCGTCTTCGTCCGGGCTCCCGGTGTCCAGGTCCGCCGAATAGGCGCTCAACAGTTCACCAGCATTGTCATAGGTCTGGATACGCATCCCGTCGCTGGCACCGCGGATCGGCGAAACAACGACCATTTCGCTACCTTGAAGCCCGTTACGCACAACAACGCGATCCGGATTTGAGGTGATCACGTCGACGGTATGGATCGACAGTGTTCCACCTTCCTCGGCCACGTAGACCTGGTTCTCGCCGCGCAATGCGGAGCGGGGCAGGATGTATGCGTTCTGGACTTCACGCCCCTGCACGCTGGCATTGACGAACAGGCCGACGGCGAGCGGGCTGCCACCTTCGGCGGCGGCGCCGTAGGGATCTTCGACCTCGACGATGGCGTAGAGCACGCGGGTCTGCGGATCGATGGCGCTATCGGTGCGGGTGATGCGGCCCTGCCAGGTCCGGGGCTGGCCCGCCAGCGTCGCGGTCAGTGTCACCGGCAGGCCCTCACCGGCTGCCGTGGCGTCGTAAGCCACCGGGATGCCAAGCAGGCCAAGCTGATGGTCGGTCAGGGGCAATCGGACCAAGATGGTATCGGTCGAGAAGACTTCGCCGAGATTGGCACCGGGCGCGACATACTGGCCGAGATCGGCATTCTTGCTGCGGACGCGACCGTCAAACGGCGCGGAAATCCGCGTGCGCTGCAGGTCAAGGCGGGCCGATTGCAGACTGGCCTGGGCTGCCGCGAGCTGGGCGCGGGCCTCGGCCAGTTGCGGCTCGCGCAATGTCAGGGCCGACGCTTCACCCGTGCCGAGTTGCTCCCATTCGCTGGATGCGAGGTCGGATTCGGCCTGCTCGCGAGCAAGGTTCTGTTCGGCCTGCGCGACCTGAGCGGCGGCGCGGGTCACGGCGAGGCGGTAATCGGCGTCTTCGATCTGGATCAGGGTTTCGCCGGCCTCGAAGAATCCACCCTCGATGAAGTCGGGATTGACGAAGGTGATGCGTCCCGCGACCTGCGGCACCAGGTTGATCTGGGTGCGAGGCCGGGCTTCGCCCTGGCTGTTGACGGTGAGCGAAACGGTGTCGACCTCCACAGGCTCGACGAATACCGCTACGGGCCTGGGCGCGGCATTGGCGCGCTCGGGTTCCGGCTGGGTCACGAACAGCATGACGATTACCGGGAGGGCGACCAAAGCCACGATGCCGATGATCAGGAAACGTCCCAGAAACTTGCCCATTATTGCTCTCCTGTCAGTGCGGCCGGGTCTGCGGGCGGCGCCACGGAGACATCGCCGGCGGTGGCGAGATAGAGGTCGACGCGATTGGCCGCGCGGTCGCGGCGCGCCGAGATGTACTGGCTTTCAGCGCTGATCCGACGGCTCTGGGCGGTCAGCAATTCGAAAATGGTGGCAACGCCGCTGGCATACTGGCGAACCACAAGTTCTTCAGCCTCGGCGGCCTCGCGGAACGCCTGTTGAAGATTGTCCACGCGCTGGGCGAGCAGCGCGTCGGACAGCAGGGCGTTTTCCGCTTCTTGCCAGGCATTGAGCACGGTCGAGACGTAAGCTGCGACCTGCAGCTCGGCCTGAGCCTCGGCCTGATCCCGGCGGGCGCGCAGGGCCCCTCCGTTGAAGATGGGCCCGACCAGCGAGGCGGTCAAACTGGAGACCAGACCGTCGATGTCGAACAGTTCTTCGATGTCGGTGCCGCCGGTCCCGCTTGAGCCGCTGAGTGACAGGCTGGGGTACAGTGCCTTGCGAGCCACCGAGGCTTGGAGGCCGGCGGCCTCAAGGCGACGCTCGGCAGCCTGGATGTCCGGGCGGCGGGTGAGCAGGTCTGCCGGCGTACCGACACCGCCGACCGGCCCGAAAACCGGGAAGTCGGCGGCGGGTACCAGGCTGGCGGAGGGATACCGTCCTAGGAGGATTTCGACACTGCGAGTGGCGGCGGCCTCGATGCTGATGCGCGTCGCCAGGGACGCCTCCGAAGAAGCCAAGGCGCTGCGCGCTGTGCGAACATCCGAGCTGCGCACCAGACCGCGGGCGAAGCGACGCTCGGTGAGATCGAGCGACTGGCGTCGGGTCGCGACATCACGTTCGGCCAGCTCCGTCTGCAGCTGTGCTTCGGTGAGGGCGAACCAGCCTTTGGCTACCAGACCTGCGATCGACAAGCGGGTGGCACGAACATCGGCAACGGCGGCATCCGCACCAAGCCGGCCGGCCAGCGCGCCATCAGCGACGCGTCCCCAGATATCAGCTTCCCAGGACGCCGACAGGCCAAGCGAAAACGCATCGCTGCCGGGACCTGTTTGACGCTCCGTGCGGGTATAGCCGGCGCTGCTGTTGAGGGAGGGCAGGCGGTCGGCACCGGCGATGCGGGCAGAGGCCTGTGCCACTTCCAGGCGAGCCAAGGCCTGGGCCAAGCTTGGATTGGCGGCAAAGGCCTCGGCCACCAGCCCGTCGAGTGCCGGATCACCGAGTGCGGCGATCCAGATGTCCGACGGCGACGTGGTGTCCTGACCGACATCCGTGGCCCAGTCGACCGGCACGGCCGGCAGGCTGTCGGGCCCGACGCCGGGCTGGACACTGGCGCAAGCCGTGGTCGTCAGCGCCGTCGCAATTACCAATAAGCGTTTGTGCACGTCTTGTCCCCGCACAGTCTTCCCGTCGAATGGGCATCCTATGGCCGGCATAGCGAAAGTCAACAGATTTTTATCGAAAAACACTAAATCGATAGCGAATGCCATGAAAACTCTCTCGATTTTCGAGATGGCATAAGCCCATTGCCTTCCGGGTCTGGTCGGCGCAGCCCCGGGCCCTGCAATACTGCCCCCTTGCTCCTTCGGGCACTTACGGTTTTGTTAGTCGCGACAGATGACAACAAAGCGAGGCGTCTATCTTGGACCGGAATCCCCTGCAGGCGCATTCAACGATCCGCATCCGTAGACGAGACACGGCGGCGGTGGCCGTGCTCGGCTGTCTGGTGGTGCTGTTTTTCTGGATCTTCGGCGAACTCGCCTTCTTGCCCACCCTGGTTGCCATAGCCACGATTAGCGCGCTGTCCACGCTGTACTATCTGACCGTCAGCACGACGCTGCGGCCCGGCTCGGCAGCGCGTTCGGTGTCGGCCACTACCACCGCGTCGGCGGTGGATCCGCACGACCGGATGCTGGAAAGCCTACCGGTGCCGATCCTGCTGATCGGTCAGTCGGGCCGTATCGAATTTGCCAATCCGGAGGCCCGGGAATTTCTCGGCCTGGCTGAGGCGAGCGGGCATTTGTCGGCCGTACTGCGGCAACCGGAAGTGCTCGATGCGGTCGGACGCGCTCTCAGAGGCGGCAAGGCCGAAACAGTCGAGTACGAAGTCACGATTCCGTTCGAGAGCTATGTCCGGGCGTTTGTTGCGCCGCTTGATCAGGCGAGTGAGGGGCCCGGGCACCACAATGAGGCGATGTTGGTCCTCTTTGATGAAACCTCGGTCAAGCGCGTTGACCGGATGCGGGCGGATTTCCTCGCCAATGCCAGCCATGAATTGCGCACACCGCTCGCTTCGCTGGCCGGCTTTATCGAGACCCTGCGGGGTCATGCCAAGGACGACACGGTTGCGCGAGAGCGTTTCCTAGACATCATGTTCGACCAGACGGAGCGCATGCGACGCCTGATCGATGACCTGTTGTCTCTGTCTCGGGTCGAGCTGAACGAACACGTCCCGCCGAGCCAAACCACCGATCTGGTGCAAATGGTGCGGGACGCGGTCGATTTGATGCATCCGCTGGCCGGCGACCGATCCGTGACGATCGAGACCGACCTCCCTGGCAACGCCTGTGTCCGTGGCGACCGGGATCAGCTGACCGAGGTGATCCTCAACCTGCTCGAAAACGCCATCAAGTACTCCAGCGCCGACGCTACCATCACGATTGGCCTAGAGACCGGCCTCACGCGGTCAGCGGTCGAGCGTCCGAAGAGCCGCCTTGACGACGGTGCGGCGCGTCTGACCCTGGCGATGCCGGCAACAGAGGGCGGCGAAAACTTCGCCCTGCTCTGGGTCAAGGATCACGGCCGTGGTATCGAGCGGCGCGACCTGCCCCGCCTGTCGGAACGATTCTTCCGCGTTGATGGCCAGAAGAGTGGTCCAAAGGAGGGCACTGGGCTGGGGCTGGCCATCGTGAAGCATATCGTGAACCGTCACCGCGGCGGCCTTCTGGTGGAAAGTCTGCCGGGGCAGGGTTCTGTATTTTCAGTGTTTTTGCCTATGGCCCAGGCGGGGCGACAGGCAGTCGAAAGTGGCGATGCACCGGCCGTGACCTGATAATCCCGGCCGCTGTCACAAAACCGTAGCGAGCCTGTCATAAAGGGGGCGGGCAAGCCGGGCCTGCTCAGGCGGGGTCCGTGGAATTCCCGATCGCTCGAAGGGCTGAGCCGCATGTCCATTCTCGCCATCGTTGCTCTGCTGGTGCTGGTCATGTTGGCTAGTGGCTTCTACATCGGTCGATCGCGGGCGGTGCGGCTGGCCGAAGGCGAGCGTGTGCGTCTGCACTCTCTGCCCAATTATCATGGCTACCACGTTGCGATTTGGACCGGCCTCCCGGCCTTCCTGGTGCTGCTCATGCACGGGGTGTTCAGCGGCCAGGTGGTCGAGCATCTCACCTACGCCGAGCTGCGGCGCGCCGCTGCGCCACTGGTCGAGGAGCTGGACCGGACCGCCGGCGATGACGGCCTGCTGGCGCGCAATATCGAACAGACCCAGGCCCTGCGCACGCGCAGTAGCGAGATCGAGGCCGCCGTTCGCGAATTGCGAGCGGCTGAAGGCGAGGCGCGCGACCCGGAGCGTTTGTCCGACCTGCGGGCCGAACAGCTGGACCTGATCAACCGCATCGCTGCCAGCGAGGAGACTGTGCGCGAGCGCCGGACCGAGCTTGTTACAGCAATTGCCGAGACCGCCCGCGCCGAAGGCGCCAGCGTCAAGGCACAGGCCGGTTTCGAGCTGATGCAGGCGCCGCGCGAGCAGCGCCAGCTCTTCCTTTCCGATGCGTCGCAGATCGCGTCAGGGGAGACGCCGAGCCGGACCTCGGCTGCGCTGCGCATTACTGCTGAAGTAATCGCCCACCATCGCGTCCAGCTGCGCTGGATGGCAGCGGGCATGGCGCTGATCCTGGCGCTCGCCGGCCTGACACGGACGCGCGGACAGATCGAGCGCGACTTCCGTGCCCGCAATCATGTCGAGGGGCTGGTCAAGATCCTGCTGCTGATTTCGTCAGTAATCGCCATCCTGACCACGCTGGGAATCGTGCTGTCGCTGTTGTTCGAGAGTCTGCGCTTTTTTGCCGAAGTGCCGATTTTCGAATTCCTGTTCGGGCTGCAATGGTCGCCGCAGATTGCCTTGCGCGCCGATCAGGTCGGCCAATCGGGGGCCTTCGGGGCCGTGCCCCTGTTTGCCGGCACAGCCCTGATTACACTCATTGCGATGGTGGTGGCGGTACCGATCGGCCTGTTTGCAGCCATCTATCTGTCGGAATACGCCGGGCCGCGTTTCCGGGCTACCGCCAAGCCCTTGCTGGAGATTCTGGCCGGTATCCCCACTGTGGTTTACGGCTTCTTCGCCCTCCTGACCGTTGGGCCGGCCATTCGCGGCCTATTCTCGGCCCTCGGCTACGACGACGTTGTGACCCAGAGCGCGCTGTCGGCCGGTTTGGTCATGGGGATCATGATCATCCCCTTCATTTCTTCGCTCAGCGATGACGTGATCAATGCGGTGCCCCAGACGCTGCGTGACGGCTCATATGCAATGGGAGCAACGAAGTCGGAAACCATCACCCAAGTTGTCATGCCCGCCGCTCTGCCGGGCGTGGTCGGCGCCATCCTGCTTGGCATCAGCCGGGCCGTCGGCGAAACGATGATCGTGGTCATGGCGGCCGGGCAAGGGGCCAATCTGACAGCCAATCCGCTGGAGTCGGTGACCACGATCACGGTGCAGATCGTCATGCTGCTGACCGGTGACCAGGAATTCGACAGTCCCAAAACGCTGTCTGCCTTCGCCCTCGGCTTGGTGCTGTTCTGCATGACCCTGATCATGAACATCATCGCCCAGCGCGTGGTCCAGAGATACCGGGAAAAGTATGACTGATCGCCCTGAAACACCCAGCGTTCGAGAGCTGGTCGAGCGGCGCCTGGCGCACCGTTACCGGTCGGAATGGCGTTTCCGCACGGCCGGGTTTGCGGCCGTGGCGACCGCCATCATTATCCTCATCGTGCTGCTCGGCTCGATCGTCGCCCAAGGTATTCCGGCCCTGACCACGAAGGAAATCGTGCTGCCCGTCGAGCTGGAAGAAGGCATTGTGGATCCCGCTGGTGATCGGAGCGAAGAATCGCTGCGCCGCGGCAGCTATTCCCGGGTGCTGCAGACTGGCATGCGTGATCTGTTTCCCTCGGTAGATGACCGCCGTGAGCTGCGGGCCCTGTTTGGACTTTACACGCCGCTTAACGCGCCGCGTCTGATGGATGAGGTGCTGGAACGCCCCGGGCTGGTGGGCTCGCAATACAATTTCCGCATGCCCTTGGCAGACGACCTCGACTTGTACCTTAAAGGGCGGCTGGTCGAGGACCGTATAATGCGACCGGATGGTCTTTTGTCGCTGGATACCGTCGGTGACGGAGTGATGGTGCAGTCGACCGAAGCGGATTTCGCAGGCCTGGTGGCGAGCATGCGTGAGGTCATCGCGGCGGAAGTCGCCGCGCTTCGCGCGCAGGCGGCGCAGTTTGCCGAGCAGGCAGCGCTGCTCAGCGGCGATGATGCCGCCGAGGCTGAGGCCCGAGCGGCCAGGCTGGTCGCTCAGGCCGATGCCCGTCAGGCGCTGCTGGCAGCCGAGGACGGATTGATCCCGCTCGATGACGACCTTCCCAGCGTGCTTGTGGAAACAGCCGGTCACAGTGTGCGCATGACTGCGCTGGCCGTGGACGGCCAGGGCGGACGCGGCGAGCGCTTGCTCAATGACGAGGCCATCAGCCAAGTCGGGGACTGGGACATCTATGTCATCGAAACCCCTGCGGCTCGACGCCGGGTCGATGACCAGGTCATTGCCTGGACCCGGGATCTGGCCCGGCGTGGCGTCATCGAGACCAGTTTCAATACCTATCTGTTCTCCAATGCCGACAGCCGCGAGCCGGAACTGGCGGGGGTCAAGGGGGCGCTTTACGGCTCCATCCTGACCATGATCGTCACCTTGCTGATCTCGGTACCGATCGGCGTGTTCACCGCGCTATACCTCGAGGAATATGCTCCGAAGAACCGGTTCACCGCGCTCATCGAGGTCAATATCAACAATCTGGCCGCGGTGCCGTCTATCGTCTTTGGCCTGCTCGGTCTGGCCGTTTTCATCAACGCCTTCGGGCTGCCGCGCTCGGCTCCGCTGGTTGGTGGCCTGGTGTTGTCGCTGATGACCCTACCGACCGTGATCATCGCCACGCGCGCCGCTCTCAAGGCTGTGCCGCAATCGGTGCGCCAGGCAGCGCTGGCGGTTGGGGCCTCGAAAACCCAGACCGTGTTCCACCACGTGCTGCCGCTGGCCGCGCCGGGAGTGCTGACCGGGTCGATCATTGGCCTCGCCCAGGCGCTGGGTGAGACCGCGCCGCTGCTGATGATCGGCATGGTGGCGTTCATTGCCGACGCACCCAGCCTGGGTCTGTCGGGCTTCACCGAACCGGCAACTGTCATGCCGGTTCAGATCTTCTTGTGGTCGGACGGGGCGGAACGGGCATTCGAGGCCCGCACCGCCGCCGCGATCCTGGTTCTTCTGGCGCTTATGCTGAGCTTCAACAGCCTGGCGATTTATCTGCGCCGCCGCTTCGAACGTAGATGGTAATGTCATGAGCGATCAGTCGATCTCCCAGCCAGCCGGTGAAGGCGAACTGCCGACCTCGGACCCGATCAAGGTCACGGTCCGTGACGTCAATGTGAGCTATAGCGGCAAGCTGGCCCTGAGCCATGTCTCACTGGATATTCCCGATCGAAGCGTGACTGCCTTCATCGGGCCTTCGGGCTGTGGCAAGTCGTCCTTCCTGCGTTGCCTGAACCGCATGAACGACACCATCGACGGAGCTGTGGTGACCGGCTCGATCCAGATGGACGGACAGGAAATCAACGACAAATCCATCGATCCCGTGGTGTTGCGAGCCAGCGTCGGCATGGTTTTCCAGAAGCCCAACCCGTTTCCCAAGTCGATCTATGACAATGTCGCCTACGGACCGCGGATCCACGGTCTTGCAGCAACCCGCGAAGAGCTCGACAGCATAGTCGAGAATTCGCTGCGCAAGGCGGGTCTCTGGGACGAGGTGTCCGACCGGCTGACCCATCCCGGAACCGGCCTCTCGGGCGGCCAGCAGCAGCGCCTGGTCATTGCCCGCGCCATCGCCGTCAATCCGGAAGTGATCCTGATGGACGAACCGTGCTCGGCGCTCGACCCGATCGCCACGGCGCGCATCGAGGAACTGATCGACGAACTGCGCGAGAATTACTGCATCATCATCGTTACCCACTCGATGCAGCAGGCCGCCCGGGTATCGCAGCAGACCGCCTTCTTCCATATGGGCTCGCTGGTCGAGTTCGGGACGACGGAAGACATTTTCACCAATCCGCAGGACACGCGGACGCAGGATTACATCACTGGACGGTTCGGCTGACGCCGGATCTCGAGGAGGCCCCATGGCGCTTTCCAGAACTGCTCATATTGTCACCGCCTACGGCGAAGAGCTTGACCAACTGGCTGACGACATCGCCCGCATGGGTGGTTTGGTTGAAACCCAGCTGGAAACAGCAGTCACCGCAGTCGTCCGCCGGGACGCCAGCGTCGCCGATGACGTGCGCGCCCGCGAGCGCCAGGTCAACGCTTTGCAGGTCGATGTCGAGAAGCGGGTGCTGCGGCTGTTCGCGTTGCGCCAGCCGCTGGCCACCGACCTGCGCATGACGGTTTCCGCCATCAAGATCGCCACGGACCTCGAGCGCATCGGAGATCTGGCCAAGAACATTGCCTATCGCGCCGGTGACCTCGCGGAGTTCCAGCCTGTAGAGCTGACCCAGCAGATCGAGAAGCTGGGCAATGTCGTGACCCAGCAATTGCGGCGTGTCCTCGACGCCCTGTCATCGGCAGATGTCGAGCCGGCGGTGCGGGTCTGGCAGAGTGATGATGAAGTCGATGACCGGTACAACACGCTGGTGCGCGAAATGCTCCTGAGCATGACGAAGGACAGCAGCCTGGTCGGCCCCGGCGTGCACATCCTCTTTGTGGCCAAGAACCTGGAACGGATTGGCGACCACGCCACCAATATTGCGGAAGCCGTTCACTTCATGGTCACCGCCGGTCCCATCAAGGAGGCCGTCGGTCCGAAGCCCTGACGCAGTCCCGGAGAAATCAGATGAAGCCCCATGTTCTGATCGTCGAGGATGAAGACGCGTTGGCTACCCTGCTTCAGTACAATCTGGAGAAGGAGGGCTATTCGGTGGCAGTCGCGGGGGACGGCGAGGACGCGTTGATCCAGGCCGAGGAAATTACACCGGACCTGGTGATGATCGACTGGATGTTGCCCAAAGTGTCCGGCATCGAGGTGTGTCGTCGGCTACGTAGCCGACAGGAAACCGCAAACGTGCCGATCATCATGCTGACGGCTCGCGGAGAGGAGACGGATCGGATCCGCGGCCTCGACACAGGGGCCGATGACTACATCGTCAAGCCGTTCTCGATGAGCGAGCTGTTCGCCCGGATCCGCGCGGTACTGCGCCGCATCCGGCCCGGCCTCGCCGAAGACGTGATGACGGCCGGCGACATTGTGCTCGACCGTGTGGGCCACCGGGTTCGGCGCGGCGATCGGGAAATACACCTCGGACCCACCGAGTTCCGCCTGCTAGACTATCTGATGCAGCATCCCGGTCGGGTGTTTTCGCGCGAGCAACTGCTCGATGCTGTCTGGGGTGCTGACGTCTATGTCGAGGTGCGCACGGTTGATGTGCATGTCGGCCGTCTGCGCAAGGCACTCAAATCCAAGGACCGCAAGGACCCGATCCGGACAGTGCGATCCGCTGGCTATGCATTTGACATCAGTGGATGAAGTCGGATTCCGGTGGTCACACGCTGGCGCGATATGGGCTGGTATCGTTATGCAGACTGATCCATAGTTTGCGCTTGAAGCCCTCGGGGACCCGGTCATGAAAATAAAGCTGATCGCGCCACTCGTAGCAGGACTGTGCGTATTGGGCTTCGCCGCCATTCTGGCCTGGATCATCGAGACGGCCGAGGCGAATGTCGAGCGTACGCGTCTTGGCGAGACAGCGGCCCGCATCGAAAAGCGCATCGAAGGCCAGGTGCAGGTGTTGTATGCCGTACGTGCGCTGATGTCCGCCTCCGAGCGGGTTGATCGGCACGAATTACTGGCTTTTCTGGACGCCATTGAAGCGGAAGAACGAGTTCCGGGCATGCAGGGTGTGGGCTTTGCCCTGGCCATCGACGCGGAGGCGGACGAGCCGGTGCGCTCGCTGGTGCGCGAGCGTTATGGCATTGACCGCGGGCCGTGGCCGGAGACAGACCAGGCGATCCGCTTCCCGATTGTCTATCTGGAGCCTGACGACGAGCGTAATCGGGCCGCGCTGGCCTATGACATGTATTCCGAGCCAGTGCGACGGGAAGCCATGGATGCGGCCTGGGCGTCGAACCTTCCTGCCGCCACTGACCGGGTCACATTGGTGCAGGAAATCGACGAGCAGGTTCAGGCCGGATTTCTGATCTATCTGCCGCTCTACCAGCTCGATAACCCGTCCGAGATCGAAGGCTTTGTCTATGCGCCTTTTCGGGCGCGGGATTTGCTGGAAGCCGCACTCGAGGGGGCTGATGAGGGACGCCTGGTGGCGGTCTATTCCGATCAGCTTGGCGAGGACAACCAGCTGTTTGATTCCGGCCGCTCGCGATCACGCTCGTCTGAGCACGAAATTCAGGTCGCTGGCCGCAAGTGGGTTCTTCTGCTTGAACCCAGCTATGCAGGCTCCGGCATATGGCGTGGCGCCTCTCTCGTCGCGCTTCTGGCAGGCGTATTGCTCGCGCTACTCGCAGCGGGGCTCGTGCAGGCCATGCAATCGCGGTTCGAGGCGACGAACCGCTTGGCCGAAGAGCGCGCGCGGCGGGCGTCCGAAAAAGATGTGCTGCTGGGGGAAATGAACCATCGGCTAAAGAACGTCATCGCACGTATCCTATCGGTAGCGCGCATGTCGGCACGCCACGCGACCGACGTCGACAGTTTCATGGTCGCCCTGACGGGGCGCTTGCAGGCTCTGGCCGTGGCCCAGGATTCACTGACGGAAACGCGAGGGCGGGAAGGGAACCTCGATCGACTTGTCCGGGCCGAGGTCGAGCAGATCCAGGACGGTGAAAGCCTTCAGATCGAGGTTGGCGGAACACCGGTCATGCTGGACGATTCCCAGTCCCAAGCGATCGGTCTTGTGGTTCATGAGTTGATGACCAACTCGGCCAAGTACGGTGCCTTGGCGCGGGATGGCGGTATCCGTATCACCTGGCAGACCGACACCGACGCGACTGGCAACCGGCAGGTCATACTGACCTGGGAGGAAACCGGAATAAGTCTGGACGCGGATTTGCAGCGCGAAGGCTTCGGGACGCGACTGGCTCGTACCATGATGGAAGGCCAGCTTCGCGGCGGCTTCTCGCGCACGGCAAAGAACGGAACGCTGACTGTTCGGCTCAACTTCCCTTACCGGGAACCTGACGACACCTGATAATGTGAGTGTGCCGGTCCAGGGTGAAAGCCCTGGAAGAGAAAACGGCCGCTTCCGGGGAAGCGGCCGTTCTACTGCCGGGCCAGTGGGTGAGGGGCCCGGTTACACTTGTCTGGCGCTAGAAGTTGTAGCGCCGTGTGGCGGCCAGGGAATCCAGGGCTGCGGCAGCGTCGGAGGTGCGGCGACGGCGCTTCTGGCTCGGCTGGTAGGCCATGTCGGAATGGGCGTGGCAGTAGGCTTGGCCGCTTTCGGTCTTGTGACCGCAGAAGCGGAAGCTGGCCTGGGCAGGGTCACCGATCGGCCATTTGCACATGCTGTCGCGAAGGGTCAGCACGGTAGCCAGGTCGCCGGACGGCAGGACGGCTGGCTCGACGGGGGCCGGTGTGGACGGCGCAGGTGCTGCTGGAGCCTGACGAGACACGCTGGGAGCGCTCGCGACCGGCGTGGCCGTGGTGCGTGGGCGGGACGGCTTGACCGTGCGCCGGGCCGGCCGTGACGGTGTGGCGCGACCTGAAAGACCGAGCCGATGGACCTTGCCGATGACGGCATTTCGGGTCACACCACCCAATTGTTTGGCAATCTGACTGGCGCTCAGGCCGTCTGACCAGAGTTTCTTGAGTTCTTCGACGCGTTCGTCAGTCCAAGCCATCGCACTTGTCTCCCGGTTGGGATGCGCTCGCCCCATGTGTTGAGGTCTTATCGCGCATTGCTCAATTCATGTTTTATCACACAAGATATTGTAGCAGCGCGGTGCTGGGCCACAAGATCGGGGTGTGAACTTCCCTGTGGAAAGCTTACTTGCACCCCCAATCGTTAACGCAGATGGTTACCGGGATCTTAAGGGTAATACGAAATGAGTAACGGACACTTAACCACTCAGAACGCACCCAGGCAGTTCGGCTTCGTCAACTGGCTCGGCCTATGGACTTTGTACAAGAAGGAAGTCCGGCGATTCCTCAAGGTCCTGATGCAGACCGTGCTCGCCCCCGTGGCGACGACCCTGCTGTACATGACCGTGTTCGCCGTGGCCATCGGAGCGCGCAGAGGCGATGTGAACGGCGTGCCGTTCATCGAGTTTCTGGCGCCGGGCCTGATCCTGATGGGGCTGCTGAATAACGCCTTTGCCAATTCGGGCTCTTCGATCCTGGTGTCGAAGGTGCAGGGCAATGCGGTCGATTTCCTGATGCCGCCCCTGTCGCCGCTGGAGCTGTTCCTCGCCTTCACGGGGGGCGGCATGACGCGCGGCATCCTGGTGGCTGTGGTGACGGCCGTGACCTTGCTGCCTTTCGTTGACCTCTTCCCGGCACACTGGTGGGCGGTGGTGTATTTCGGTGTATCGGCGGCGGCAATGCTGTCGATGATCGGGATAATCGGCGGGCTCTGGGCCGAGAAGTTCGATCACATGGCTGCTGTCACCACTTTCGTGATTACCCCTCTCACATTCCTTTCGGGCACGTTCTACTCGGTCAACAATTTGCCCGAGCCGATCGCAACAATCAGTCATTTCAACCCGTTTTTCTACATGATCGACGGGTTCCGCTATGGCTTTACAGGCACGGCGGACGGGTCTCTGGCCATCGGCGTCGGGCTGGTGCTGGTGCTGAATCTGCTTCTGGGCGCCACCGCTTATCTGCTCCTGCATGCAGGCTGGCGCTTGAAGAGCTAGACGCGTCGTCCTAGACGAATTCGACCCTGTGCCCGGGCAGCCCGGGCCCTACCAGCTGGAGGATTGCCGATGCCTGCACCGATGATGGACACCTATAGCCCGCCGGATCTCGTCTTTGATCACGGCAAGGGGGTGCGCCTCTACACGGAGTCCGGCGACGGCTATCTCGATTTCATTTCCGGGATTGCGGTCAACTGCCTGGGGCATGCCCATCCCAAGGCCGTGGCTGCGCTCAATGAGCAGGCCGGTAAACTGTGGCACCTGTCCAACATGTTCAAGGTGCCGAAGGGTATCGAGCTGGCCAAGAAGCTGACCGACGCGACCTTCGCAGACCGGGTCTTCTTCACCAATTCCGGAGCCGAGGCGATGGAATGCGCGCTCAAGACGGCGCGGCGCTACCACTATGACAATGGCAATCCCCAGCGCTACCGGATCATCACCTTCACCGGGGCCTTCCACGGTCGCACCTATGGCGCGATCAATGCCGGTGGCAACCCGAAATACCTGGAAGGCTTCGGCCCGGCCATGGAAGGCTTCGACCAGGTCGAGTTCGGGGATCATGATGCGCTGCGCGCGGCCATCTGCGACGAGACAGCCGCTATCTGTGTCGAGCCGGTGCAGGGTGAAGGCGGCGTCCGCGCCCTGCCGGAGCAGTGCCTGCGCGGCCTGCGTGAGCTGTGCGACGAGCACGGCATCCTCCTGATCTATGATGAGGTGCAGTGCGGTGCCGGCCGGACCGGCAAGCTGTTCGCCCACCAATGGACCGAGGGCGCCGAGCCGGACATCATGGCGTCGGCCAAGGGGATTGGCGGCGGTTTCCCAATGGGCGCTTGCCTGGCGACCGAAGCCGCAGCGGCTGGCATGGTTGTAGGAACGCACGGGTCGACCTATGGCGGTGGACCGCTGGCCATGGCTGTTGGCAATGTCGTGTTCGACGAGCTGACCGCGGACGGTTTCATGGACCATGTCGTTGAGGTTTCGAACTTCCTGACCCAGCAATTGCATGGCCTGAAGGACCGCCATCCGGACAAGATCGAGGAAATCCGCGGCAAGGGCCTGCTCGTCGGCATGAAGCTGAAGCCGGCCTTTGACCCGAAGAAACTCGCAGGACTCGCCCGTGAGCGTCACCTCCTAGTCGGCGCAGCGGGCGACAATGTTTCGCGTCTGGCGCCGCCGCTGGTGATTACCAAGGAGGATGCGAGCGAAGCGGTCGGGATCCTCGACGCCTCCCTGACGGCTCTGGAAGCGACGGCCTGACGATGAGCGAGGTGAGTGAAACGGCCGAACCGTCCGATCCGCTGGGCAGCCGCGACGATATCGTCGCGGGCTTCCAGGTCGAAGGTCGCACCGTGCGCGGCCGTATCACTCGCCTCGGCTCGACCCTCAACAAGATCATCGCTCCGCACGACTACCCCGCACCCCTGGCGCGCATGGTCGGCGAGGCGGCGATGATCGCGACCCTGGTCGGCGATGCCCTCAAGTTCGAGGGGCGGCTGATTGTCCAGGCCAACGGCAACGGACCCGTGCGTTTCGTGGTCGCCGAATACGTGGCCGGGGGCGGTGTGCGGGCCATGGCCAGCTTTGACAGGGACGCCGTTGAGGGGGCGCTGGCCGGGGCCGAAGATGTCGCCGGTCATCTCGGTTTGCTGCTGGGCAAGGGATCATTTGCCCTGACCCTGGATTACGGACCGGACAAGGACCAGTACCAGGGCGTGGTCAGCCTCGACGCTCCGTCTCTTGCGGCGGCGGCGGAAACCTATTTCCAGCAATCCGAACAGACACCCACGCGCCTGAAACTGGCGGTCGGTGAAATCTGGGAAGGCAGCGAGGCACGCACCTGGCGGGGCGGCGGGGCACTGCTCCAGCAGGTTGCCGGCGACCAGACGCGAGGGGCATCCGAAGAGGACTGGGACCACGCCCGGGCCCTGTTCGAGACGCTTGGTGACGAAGAGCTCCTCGATCCCGACCTGGCTGCGGGTTCGCTGCTCTACCGCCTCTTCAACGAGGACGGTGTGCGTCTCCAGGAACCCCGTCCGGTGCCGCACCGCTGCACGTGCGAGCGCGAGCGCCTGCGGGCCGTAATCGCCAACTTCCCGCCAGAGGATCAGGCGGAAATGGTGGCTGACGGGCGCATCGTCATGACCTGCCAGTACTGCAACCGGGACTGGGCTTTCGCGCCCGAGGAGATCGGACAAGCCGGTCAATAGTTCAAATTCGAGCGGTTCGGCACATCGGACTGAAACCGGTGCCATGTCAGTCTACGGTCAGCGCTAACCCCTGCCTGAACGGATACGGTCGTGGACACCCGTACGCTGATGATTGCCGTTGTGCCTATCCTCCTTGGAGGATTGCTGGTGCATGCCGTGAATGCGGGGCTGCACCGCACCACTCGCGGGCCCATCTGGTGGGCGGTCGGCACATTGATCCACGGCCTGGGCCTCGGCCTGATCGCCCAGCGCGCTCACTTGCCGGAGGCCGTCGGTGTTGTCTTCGCCGACCTCTGTGTAGCCGGCGGCTTCTCCTTCATGCTGGAAGGTCTGGCCCGATTTGCAGGGCGGCCCGGACCGTGGCGGGTTCATCTTGTCTTGTTCGCCATTATGCTGGTCGGGTTCTCGGCGATGACCTGGGTCTGGCCGTCCGGCGTCGGACGCCTTGCCCTGTTCGCCGCTGGTGCCGGAGTGCCGGCCTTGATGATGCTCCGCTATCTCGAGCCCATCGGACGGCGTGACGGTCAAGGCTCGGTCCGGCTTCTGCGCTATACCATCGTTTCCTTTGGCGTGGGGCTGGCCGGCGTCGTTGCCTCCGTCATGCTGTTTGCGCCCGAATTGCCCAGTGTGCTGACTCCGAGTCTGATCGTCGCCATCGGCTTCCTCCTCATGCTGGTCGTGGAAACCAATCTCATCTTCGGCTTTGTCCTCCTGACGTCGGGCCGGGCCGCCGCCGAATTGCGCCAGGCCGCCCTGACAGATCCGTTGACCGGTATGCCCAATCGTCGCGGCTTCGCGGACCGGCTGGCGAAATCTGCACCGTCGAACAATGCGCTCCCACTCACCCTCGTGCTGTTCGACATCGACCACTTCAAGCAGATCAACGATCGCCACGGGCATGCCACCGGTGACGCCATGCTGTGTCATGTGGCCAAGCTGCTGAACCAGGCCCTGTCGACGCCCCATGATGTGGCCCGCTTCGGTGGCGAAGAGTTTGTCGCCGTGCTGCGGACAGAGACGCGGCGTGAGGCGACCGAGCTGGCAGAGCGGGTGCGCCGGCTGATCGCCGCTGTGCCCTTGCAGGTGGGGGAGGACAGTGTGACGGCTACCGTGTCGGCCGGTCTGGCGCCGTTGGAGAACCCGGGAAGTGGGTTTGAACGCGCCTTCAGCCGGGCCGACAGTGCGCTCTACGAAGCCAAAACCCGTGGCCGAAACCAGGTCGTTCGCGCGGCCGCCTGAACGGGCTCAGGGTTGCCAGAAGCGCGGCGAGAAGATCACCAGAACCGCGAGGACCTCAAGCCGGCCGACGAACATGTTGGCCGTGAGCACCCATTTGGCGGGGTCTGGAAGCGCCTGGAAGGTGCCGGCCGGGCCAATCAGCGGACCAAGGCCGGGGCCGACATTGGCGAGGCTGGTGGCGGCGCCGGACAGGGCCGTCGTCAGATCCAGGCCCAGTGCTGACAGGACTGCGGAGCTGAGGACGAAAACGGCGAAAAACACGAAGAAGAATCCGAGCACCGAGTGCAGGGCACTTTCCGCTACGGGACGACCATTATAGCGCATCGGAATGACGGCGCTGGGGCGCAGCAGGGTGGCGAGATAGCGCCGGATGGCGGTACCAGCGATCTGGTAGCGGAAGATCTTGACGCTGCAGGTGGTCGAGCCGGCACAGCCGCCAATGAACATGAAGACAAAAAAGGCCGCCTCCGCTGCCGGGCCCCAGGACCCATAATCGGCGGTGGCATAGCCCGTGCCCGTGATGATCGAGATGGCGTTGAAGGAGGCGAGCCGAAGACCGTCTCCGGCCGAGTGGATGTCGCTGAGCACGAGGAAAGCTGTCAGGGCCAGGCAGGCGAACACCACGACGCCGACAAAGCCGCGTACCTGGGCGTCGCGCCACATGGCGGTCGGCTTGCCGCGGGCCGCCAGAAGGAGCAGGCCGAAGGGCAGGGCTGCCAGCAGCATGAAGACCATGGCCACGAGGTCCGCGCCGCTTTCACGGAAGGCCCCGAGCGACTGGTCGGAGGTGGAATAGCCGCCCGTGGCCACGGTCGTCATGGCGTGGGCGATGGCGTCGAGGCCCGACATGCCGGTGGCAAGGTAGGCGAACATGCAGGCCAGGGTAAGGACCAGATAGATTGTCGAGATGGCGGCGGCAATCTGGGTCGCCTTGGGCAGGACCTTGTCGGAGGCGTCGGAGGATTCGAGGCGGAAAAGCTGCATGCCACCGATGCCGAGCATGGGCCAGAAGGCCATGGCGGTGACAATGATGCCGATACCGCCGATCCACTGGAGTATGGCGCGCCAGAGCAGGAAGCCCGGCGGGCGGTTCTCCAGACCCGTGACAATGGTCGATCCGGTGGTTGTCAGTCCCGATACTGCTTCGAAAATGGCGTCGGTCCAGTCGAGGCCCTCTCCGGCGAGGCGAAGGGGGATGGCTGCCACGGCGGCGAGCGCCATCCACGAGCCGATGGTCAGGGTGAAGGCCACCCGCGGCGAGATGGTCTGCAGGGGCGCCCGGTTGGCCAGGGAGAGAGCGCCTCCGACAAACAGACCCAGAATGGCCGCGATGAAGAAGGCGCCGGCACTGGCGGCTTCGCCCGACACGGCGTCCAGCACGGCCGGGGCCAGCATCGCCGCCGACAGGACCATGACCATGATGCCGATGACGAAGAAGACGGGCCTGAGTGAAGCAATCAAGACTGCACGCTCCCGGACCGGGTCATGACGGCCTCGTCAATGCAAGTGGACGCGGTCGTGCGGCCGGTCCAGCGAGAAGCCCGGTATCGGGGCGGCGAAACTCTCGCCATTGGTCCGGCGCATCTCATAGCTTCCGGTCATGAAACCTGAGGGCGTGCGCAGCGGGGCGCCTGACGTGTAGCGAAAGCTCTCGCCCGGCTCGATGACCGGCTGTTCGCCAATGACGCCGAGACCCTGCACGTGCTCGGTGCGGCCGAGCGAATCCGTGATCACCCATTTTCGTGCAACCAGCTGGACCGGATCGGGGCCGGTATTCTCGATCTCAATCGTGTAGGACCAGACGTAATGCCCCTCATCGGGATCGGATTCATCTTCCAGGTAATCCGGAGCGACGGAAATTCTCACGCCGCCGCATTCATGTTGATACATGGCTCTGCCCCGCAAATGCCGGGACCGCCAACGGCGCTCCCGATCCGCCATTCATCATCGACTGCTGCGCCGCCCGGCTCAACCCCTACGGTCAGCATGGCTGGACAGGGCGGCCATGATGGGAGAGACATCCTGTCCCCTTCAATAATTGTCCCGATGTCCATGTCTGCTTCCGGAATCCTTCCCGACCACGCCCTGCGCGCCCTGTTTGACGACGGCGTGATCCGCGCCGAACGGCCGCCTGCCGAGGATCAGATTCAGCCGGCCAGCATCGACTTGAGACTGGGGGCGAAGGCCTACCGCCTGCGCGCCAGCTTCCTGCCCGGTCCGGACCGGACCGTGGCCGAGCGCCTGAGCGATGACGTGATGATGCACAGCATCGACCTGCGTGACGGTGCGGTACTGGAGACAGGGTGTGTCTATCTCGCACCCTTGCAGGAGAGCCTGAAGCTGCCGGCCGGCCTGACCGCTGCCATGAACCCGAAAAGCTCGACCGGGCGCATCGACGTGTTCACGCGCGTCATAACCGATCACGGCACCGCCTTCGACCAGGCTCCGCCGGACTATGAGGGGCCGCTCTACGCGGAGATCTGCCCGTGCACGTTCTCGATGCTGGCCCGGGAAGGCGACCGACTGAGCCAGGTGCGCTTCCGCCGCGGCGCACACCAGCCGTTGCGCGACGTCACGGTGAGTGTCGACCTGGATGGGTTTGACAACGGCATTGTCGGCTACCGGGCCCGGCGCCATTCCGGCCTGGTCGATCTGTCGCGCATTGGCGGCCACGTGGCGTCGCGCTTCTGGGAGCCGCTGACCACGCCGGACCGGCGCCTGGTCCTTGATCCAGGCGAATTCTACATTCTGGCGTCGCGAGAGGCGGTCGAGATCGGGCATGACGAGGCCGCCGAAATGGCGCCGATCGCGCCGGAAATCGGTGAATTCCGAGCTCATTATGCGGGCTTTTTTGATCCGGGTTTCGGGGTCGAGGATGCCGGAGGTGCCGGGTCTCGGGCGGTCCTTGAAGTGCGCGGACGAGACGTTCCCTTCATTCTCGAGCACGGCCAGCCGATCGCCAAGCTGGTTTACGAGCCAATGCTGGAGGCACCCACGACCGCTTATGGTTTGTTGGCATCAAACTACCAGGCGCAGGGGCTCAAACTCTCCAAATTCTTCGGTCCCTGGGAGGATTGAGCGTGGAAATGCCCGAGCAGACTGGCACGAAGGCTTGATCACGAACCCGTGAGGCACAATAGTTTGCGCAGCTAGGAACTGGGGAAGGCTGTCATGTCTCGTATCGTGAGTTTGTTATTGGTGATGCTGTTCGGAGCGGCTGCGCAGGCGCAGCAGGCTCCCAGCATCGAAGACTTCGCCGCGGGCGCGAACATGCAGTCGGTGTCGCTGTCGCCGAACGGCCAGCGCATCGCCTTCATCTCCGGCGAGACGCGGGCCGACCGCAACATCATCGTCACCTCCCTGGTCGGGGAAGCGCCAAGCGTCATTGATGGCGGCGACGACCAGGTCCTGGTCGGTGTCGGATGGCTGTCGGACGAGTATCTGATGGCGACCTATTCCGATCGCCGTGAAGACCAGCGCCTCACCGGCGGCGAGCGCGCAGACGTGTTCCGCGACTACGTCATCAAATACGATGGCAGCGTGAACTGGGAGTTCCCGATCGATGGCAGCGTCGCCAATCGCGACCTCTCCGACCCGGACAGCTTCCTGGTCTTCCTGCCGGTGCTGCAGGACAATCGCGGTTCGCGCGCTGCGGGTGACGGTGTGAGCCGCGCTGTCGGCCTGTTCCGTCAGGGTTTCCGCAATGCCCGCGACCGCAGCCGTGTGTTCATCGGCGATGGCGGTTACAATTACCTGGTCAATGCCGACTTCGAACCGCTAGTCCGCTACACGCTGGACGGCTCGACCTTTGAGCTGTGGTCGCGCCATTCCGGCAACTGGCGCCAGGTTTACACCGAGAACCTCGAGCGTGAGCGGTTCCGCTTCGGAGCCCGTCAGTCGGATCGTTGGAAGGGCCGGATGACGAACATGGCGGGCCTCGACCCGACCGGTCGCTACGGCTACTTCACCTCGCGCGTCAATGATGACCGTTCGGCGGTATTCCGCTTCGACTTCCAGACCAATGAGATCGAGGGACCGATCGTTGAGTCCGACCTGGCCGACGTCGGCTCCTTCATTTCCGACTGGCGCACCGGTTCGATCATCGGCGTGCGTTGGGACGAAGAGCGTCGCCAGACGCGCTATTTCGACCCGGCCTTTGCCGAGCTGCAGACGCAGATCGAAGGTTTCTTCCCGGATTCCAATGTCTCGATCGCCAGCTATGACCGTCACTTCAACAAGGTGATCATCAGCATCACCGGTGGTCAAACGGCCGGGACTTACTACCTGCTGGATCGCGCCTCCGGTGAAGTGGCGCTGCTGTCGCAGGCTTATCCGCGCATTCCCGACGGCGTGGTCAACCCGGTTCAGGTGGTGGAGTATGAAGCCCGCGATGGGCTGGATCTGTTCGGCTACCTCACCTTGCCGCAGGGGCGAGAGGCGAGTGACCTGCCGCTGGTGATGATGCCGCATGGTGGTCCGCAGGCGCGTGACTTCTACGGTTTCGATCCGTGGGCTCAATTCCTGTCGTCGCGTGGCTATGCGGTGTTCCAGCCGCAATTCCGTGGGTCTGAAGGCTTTGGCCGCAGCTTTGTCACCCGGGCGCACGGTGAATGGGGCCGGGCCATGCAGGATGACGTATCCGACGCGGTCGCCCACCTTGTGGAAGAAGGTGTCGTTGATGCAGACCGGGTTTGCCTGTGGGGGTGGTCTTATGGTGGCTATGCGGCCCTGGCCGGCGCCACGCTGACGCCCGAGCTGTACCGGTGCGTCATTGCCGGTGCCCCGGTGTCCGATATCTTCGCCATGATGGAATACGAGGAAGGCCGGCAGGGCGGTGCTTCGCTGACCTACTGGGCGGAATATATCGGTGACTGGCGCCGCGATCGGGATGGCATGGAAGCGATCTCGCCGGCTCGCCAGGCGCACAATGTCCAGTCGCCCCTGATGCTGATCCACGGTACCGATGACATCATCGTGCCCTACGAGCAGGCCGAGATCATGGCCGAGGCGCTCGACGCGGCAGGCAAGCCCTACGAGCTGGTGCGCATCGAGGATGGCCCGCACCAGTCCTACCGCATGACCTTCGACAACAAGGTTCAGCTTTACACCGCGCTGGAACGCTTTTTGTTCACGCACAATCCGCCGAACTGAGCGGAGGCACCATAGACGGATCAGGGCCGGCCTCGGGGTCGGCCCTTTTCATGTCCGGTGGTGGCAGGCGGAGCGGCGCGCCAGAACAGGCGTGGCCTGTTTTTTCGCTTGCCGGGCGCTGTGGTGGCCCGTTATCTGTGGCCCTGACGCGGGTGTAGCTCAATGGTAGAGCAGAAGCTTCCCAAGCTTACGACGAGGGTTCGATTCCCTTCACCCGCTCCAACTCCCCAACCGTCGAATTTTCAACGGATTCACAACCGCCGGACCTGGCTGAGGTCGAGACCTGCAAGCTCGGCCAAGTGTGCCAGCAAGATCACGGCGATGCCGGCGACCAGCACGGCGATCAGGGTCCACGGGATCATGCGGGGGCCCTTTTCCGGGCGCACCGGTTGACCGGCTCGCCAGCGGGCGATCACGAAAAGCGCGATCGTGAGTGCGAGGCCGACAAGTGTGTGGGTGAGGGACAGGTACATGTTGCGGTCTTTCGATCAGCGCGCGTCGTCGGTTTCGAGGGCCAATCGGCTCCGCAGATCGGCGAGGCAGGCTCGCTCCCGGTCGAGTAGCAGGCGGTCACCGGCATAGGATTCCGCGTACGCCGAGACAGTATTGCAGGCTTCGGCGAAGCGCACCTCATCGGTGCGGCGCAGCATGGCGAGGCTCTTGTTCAGACGAATTCCGACTTCAAGGTAGGCCGCTCCATCGCGGGCGATCGGGAGAAAGCCGTCGTTGAGCAGGTCCATGGCCTGCAGGGGCGGTATTGACAGGTCGGGATACTTGGGGGCTTCGCCGGCATGTTTGCGGCACGCGGCGCTCCAGCTGTCGAGGACCCGGATCAGCGCGCTCATGACATTGATTGCGGTGCCGGGATCATTGACCGCCGGGGACAGGGCCCGAATGGCGATCTCGGCCAGGCATATGACGCCGAAGCGGGGGTCCTGCTCGAACGTGCGGGTGCGACCGATGGTGAAGCTGTCCCGGATGGCGTCACAGATTTCGGTGTCGTCCCGCGTGCACCAGGCCAGGGGTTGGCCCGGTCCGACGAGCGTGCCGGGGCGCGCTTCGATGTGAATGGCGCAACCGTGTTCTCGGGTAAGTTGGCCGAGGGCCTCGTGGTCGAAGGCCTGCACATAGCCAACCTTTTCGGCGCAGATGTGGCTGGAATGGGCGGGCGGTTCGTGTCGGATCAAACCACCGCGGGCCGGGTCGGCGCTGTCGCGGTGCAAGGCGCTGCGGGTCGCCATCTCCACAGACCGGATGGCTTCCTCGACACCGCCGAAACTGCCGAGGCGCTCGATCCAGCGCACCAGGGTGAAGACCACGATGCCGATGACCAGCAGGCTCAGCAGAAACAGGATATGAATGCCGACTTCATTGTACAGATAGGTGTTCAGACCGACGAGGCCGAGGATGGAAAAGAGGAAGGCACCAATGAATGTGGAGACGGCGTACTGAGCCGTACGATCCTCGGTCATCAGGGCGCGGGCGCGCGGCGTGGCGGCCTGGGCGGCTGCCTCGAAGGCGGAGAACAGAGTGGCGAGCGAGAAAATCGCCACCGCCAGCATTGAGGAGGCGAGGATTGACAGGGTCTGCTCGACCGCCTTGGTCTCGACCCAGCCAACCCATTCTTGCGGGATCAGGCGAGACAGGGCCGGGGTGAGCAGGACCACGAGGATGGCGGCGAAGGCGAACAGGGCGGGGCGCAACCAGATCGAGGACAGGATGCGTTGCAGCTTGAAGTTCGACAGCATGGGTGAGGTCCGCTGATCGGCCGGAAGGAAGTTGCAAACTGGCACGCCACGCGCGCCAAGGCGAGATGCCTGTCAGTTGGCGGGCTGGACGCGGCTGATGCCGTGGCGGGTTTTTTCCCAATGGAAGGGACGGCGCGCCAGTTCGAAGATGGCCCGCCACGCCGGGATGGTGTGCAGGGCCCAGTAAAGCGGTAAAGTGAGAATACTGGACCAGGCCCATGCAAGGTTGGCGCGGCGCATGCCGTTGACGGCGCAGAGCGCTCCCGCGAAATAGCCAACCAACACCAGTCCGCATACAAGGGGTGCAATTCCGACCGGACCACATCCGAAGAATGCCATTCCGAGGCAAATCAGGGTGACGGGCAGGTGCAGCGCAGCAGACAGGACAGTCGCTCCGAGCAGAAGTGCCGTTTGCCAACGCTCCGGACCAGACTGCCGCCAATGCACGATCAGTGTCTGGGTGTAGCCCTTGAGCCAGCGCGTCCGCTGACCGGTCCAGGCTGAGCAGCTGATCGGGGCTTCTTCCAGTGTTGTTGGCCGGATCAGGCCAGCGCGATAGCCATGCCGGTGCAGCCGCAAGCCGAGATCGGCATCCTCGGTGACATTCCACGCATCCCATTGGCCGACCCGGTCGAGGGCGGCACGGCGGAAGTGGTTGCTCGTCCCACCCAGGGGCAAGGGCCAGCCGAGGCTTTGGTAGAGCGGTAACAGGGCGTGGAACTGGCCCGCATACTCAAGCGAGAATTGGCGGGTCAACCAGCATTCCCCGGCATTGTACCAATTGAGCGGGGCTTGCAGCACGGCGAGGTCGGGCCCAGCGGCTGCGAAACTTTCCGCGGCGATGCGCAGTTGGTCGCGGTGGGGGCGGTCTTCGGCATCGTAGACGGTGATCATGTCGGCGGCGGTAAAACGCAGCGCATAATTGAGGGCGCGCGGCTTGGTGCGGGGCCTGCCGGGCGGCACAACCACGACACGCCGCCGCGGGTCTGGCGGCAATGCTGCGGCAGCGGCCCGGGTCTTCAGGTCGTCTTCCTCCAGCACCAGCAGGAACTCTACTCGGTCAGCGGCATATTCCAGGTTCGCCAGTGCTTGCACGAGATCGGGCAAGATATCGGCTTCGTCATACAAGGCGACCAGAAGGGCAGCGCGAGGCAGTGCGGCGTCGGGAAGAGAGCGCCGGGGCGCGTAGCGCGGGCGCACGAAGAGGGCGAGGCCGCGCAAGCCGAGCTGAAGGCTTACGCCCGGCCACATGGCAAGACCCGCGGCCAGGGCGACCAGGTCAGGGCAGAGGACCAGCCCTATCATCAGCCCGACAGCAAGAAATACCGACCAGCCACGCATGCCGAGGCGACATCTTGAGCCGCCGCTCGTCCCGACGGGGCCGGCAAGCCAGGCGGTTTCCTGTGGCGGGCGGGCGCTGAGCAGTGAGGAGCGTCGTGACAGGCCATTGGCGGCCTCGATCGACCACAGGCGACGGCGCAGTGCCTGTGCCGGGTCTGAAAGGTCGCGCGCAGTCGGATAGTGGTCGAAAGCATCTGAGGCAGGGCGAATGGTCATGCGCGCAGGGCCGGGTGGCGAGGCGCAGCAGTGTGCCAGAAATACCCGTTAAGGTCGAATGTAAATAATGCACACGTTCCGATTTCGTGCGACCTATTCCCTCAGGGCCGGTAAACGCCGATCAGACGCGGAGTCTCGAAATCAGGACCTGCGAGCTGAAAGGCCGTCGCGGTCGCCGTCGGATAGCCGTGCGACAGGGCGGCCTCTGCATCATCGCCCGATTGGCGCGCCAGCTTGTGAGCAAGACCGCCAATGCCGGGATTATGGCCGACCACGAGGATGCTTCTGGCGTCGGCAAAGCCGCGGCGGGCAGCGCGTTCGAGCATTGCGGTGGAGGCGTGGTAGAGGGCCATCGGGTCCTCGATACGAGGCTTACCAAGGGCATCCTCGAGCGCGCTATAGGTCTGCCGCGTGCGCCAGGAAGGCGATACAAGGGCGAGTTCGGCGGCGAGGCTGTCGCGCTGCAACTGGGCTGCCACGGCGGCAGCGTCATCGCGCCCACGCACGGTCAGGCCGCGCTCGAAATCATCGTCGGCCTCGAGCCGGTCGACGGCCTTGGCATGGCGCATCAGGATCAGGATGCAGGTCATGTCGGGCGCCCTTCTTGGCTGCGGGCAGGTGGCCCCCGAGGGGCCGAAGGCAGGCGTGATGTGAGCACAATTTCGTGCGCAGGCACAGGCGGCCCCTTGCAATCGGAGCGCGCCGGGCGCACCTATCCCCTTAGAATATTTCCCGACCGATTTGAACAGAGGAGAGATGCCATGGGTCTGCTTATCGGAGAGACTGCCCCGAATTTCGACGCCGACACGAATGAGGGCCGGATCAATTTCCACGACTGGATCGGTGACGACTGGGTCGTGTTCTTCTCGCACCCGGCCGATTACACCCCGGTCTGCACCACCGAGCTGGGGTATACCGCCAAGCTCAAGGACGAGTTTGCCAAGCGCGGTGCCAAGGCCATCGCCCTGTCGATCGACAGCGTGGAGGACCACAAGGGCTGGATCAAGGACATCGAGGAAACCCAGAACGTCAAGATGAACTTCCCGATCATCGCCGATACCGACAAGTCGGTGTCTGACAAGTATTCGATGATCCACCCGGAAGCCGACGCCAAGGTGACGGTCCGTTCGGTCTACATCATCGACAGCAACAAGAAGATCCGTGCCATGATCACCTATCCGCCGAGCTGCGGACGGAACTTCAACGAAGTGCTGCGGGTCATCGACAGCCTGCAGCTGACCGACAAGCACAAGGTGGCGACGCCGGTGAACTGGGAAGACGGTGATGATGTCATCGTGGTGCCGACACTGTCGGATGCCGATGCCGACAAGCTGTTCCCGGCTGGGTACAAGAAGATCAAGCCCTACCTGCGTGTGACGCCGCAACCCAACAAGGTGAAGACGCCTGCCGAATAGGGGCGGGCTCTCACAAGTACATGAAAACACCCGGCTTTGGCCGGGTGTTTTTTTATGCTCGGTCGACACGGGGTTAACCGTGTATAAAAGTAGCAACTTGATACCAGTTGCTCGGGTCGGGAGGGCCGGATGCCGCAGTCCTATTCCATGCCCGGATTTCATTACCGCGAAATCGACGGCATCATCGAGCTGCATGCCGCGGGCCAGCGGCCGACGGCGGACCTGCGACTGACCGAGCGTCTGGTCGAGGCGTTCAAGCGCGGCAGCCTTGCCCATGGTGTTCTCAATGACGTGCGCGAGGCGCATTACGATCTGAGTGCGATGCAAATGCGCGAGCGCTGCCACCTGGTGGCGCGCCAGCTGGCCCCGTTTCGGGTTGCCACCATCATCCGGGCCGACCAGGTGGCGGAATTCCGTGAGTTCCAGAAGGCGCATGCGGCCCAGGGCGGCACCAGCGCGGCTTTTGCCAGTGTCGAGGAAGGGCGGGCCTGGTTGACGGCCGGGTGTCCCCGGACGGCGCTGGGGGCGGCGGTCGGATGAGGATGACCTTTGCAGATACGCTGATTGCGCCCGTTACCCGGGCAACGCTCTGGCGGCGGCGCGACCTGCTGGGTCTCAACCAGCTGCTTTACCTTGTCTGCGTCGGGCTGATCACATTCACCCTGATGCGCTATTCCACCGGCATCTGGATGACGTTCGGCTATCGGTTCGGGGTGCTGGAACTGGCAGCGCTGCCGCAGGAGATGCAGATCTGGCTGCCGGCGGTGCCGCTGTGGCAGGATGTGATCTACATGGGCGGTTATGTCGGGGCGGTGATGACCGCCGGTCTGCTGCTGGCGCGTCGGCGCGAGGCGTTGTGGGTGTACATCTTCGGCGGCGCCCTGGCCCGGCTGGACTGGGCGCTGCTGCCGGCCCAGCAGGACAGCTGGGCACAATTTCTCGGCTATTCGGCCTTTGCCCAGTATCTCGTCGTGACCGGCTTCCTGATGGTCCTGGTCAACCGGCGCGTGCTCAACTGACGCCGGGCACGGCGAGGGGCGCCGTCCGCGGACGGCGCCCCTACCGGTGTCGTAATCCGGCCCGGAGGCCGGGTCGCAGCGCTTACGAGCCGCTGACCTCATTGCCGTACATCGAGATCACGCTGGTGCGGTATTCGCTCCAGCCCAGCGTACGGTCGCCGTCCTGGTCGAACTCGGAGAAACGGCTGGCTTCAAAGCCGTCATCGGCCTGCCATTCGCCCCACTCCTGGTAGGACACCTGCATGTTGTCATCGCTGTCCATGGCGCGGAAGACCTGCAGCATGGGGGCGACGACCCAGTCGGTCGACGGCGACTTGCCGGCGCTCTGCTGCGAGCTGGCCTGCCAGGCGGCGCGGCGCTCGGTCGCGCTGACCGGCTCGACGAAGGTGTAGGTCACCGGGGCCGTCCAGGCCTGGCTGACATCGGCCTCGGCGAGGGTGTAGGTCTCGCCGTCCTCGACCACGAAGGTGCCGTCATCGGTCGAGACGACGAGGTCGTCGCTGTCGGCGATCAGGGAGCGCGGCCCGCCCTCGGAGATCGACACGTTCTCGGCGCGCATGCGCTCGCCGGTCTCGCTCTCGACCAGGAAGGCGGTGTCGAAATAGCCGGTCATCGGCTCCAGCTGCGACGGGTCGTACTCGACGGTGATCACGTCGATCTCGGTGTCGGCGGAGGCGTTGACATCGGTGCGCAGGACATAGCCGTCGCCGTCCTTGTCGCGCACGACATAGCTCTCATCGCCGAGGCGGTAGGCGATCCAGCCGTCGCCGTCGACATCATAGGCGACCAGGTTTCCGGCCGGCGTCCAGTCGATATAGTCGTAGTCGTGGCGCGGCGTCAGGTCGACGGTGTCGATCGTGCCTTCACCGTCGACGCGGATGCGCGCCTCGGCGTGCTCGGCCCGGTGCTCCATCATGTGTTCGGCGTGGCTCTCGCTCGGGTGGTGGCCCTCGACATGGCCGTCGGCATGGGCCTGTTTCTGGGCCATCGCCGGGGCGGCGGTCAGGGCCAGGGCGGCGGCGCTCGTCATCATCATCAATCGGGTCATCGTGTCGTGTCTCCCGTGGTTTGCGTGCGTGTGAAAGCACCGCCGGTCCCGGGGGGAGGGGCGCGGTGCGGGATACGGGGGTGTAACGGCGAGGGGGCGCCGGGTGTTCCAAGAATGTTGATGCCGGCCCGGCGCTGTACCGGTGGGACAGGATGGCTGGGATTGCCCGCGCAACCGGTCTACAAGAGTGGCCAAACGGGACCGGACGGGGTGGCGATGACGGGCGGGCGATGACGGGCGGGCGAGAGCGGCGGGACGGGGTGCCCGGGCTGGTGATGACGGCACGGCCGCGGCCACGGCGGGCGGCCTTGTGGCAACCGGGCCGGCGCTTCGGGCTGAACGAGGCGCTGTGGCTGGCCACCCTGCTCCTGCTCGGCGACAGCGTGCTGCGCCTGAGCATGGGCCTGTCGCAATCGCTCGGCTTCCGCTTCGGCTGGCTCAGCCTCGCCGACCTGCCGCCGGCGCTGCAGCTCTGGCTCCCGCAGATGCCGGCCTGGCAGGACACGCTGTACGGCCTGGCCTTTCTCGGCGCGCTGGCCGGGGCCGTCCTGGTGATCCTGCGCCGTGCCGCGGCGCTCTGGGTGTGCGTCATCGCCGGTGCCCTCGCCCTGATCGACTGGGCCCTGCTGCCGAGCCCGCCCGACGGCCGGGCCCAGTGGCTGCAATACCTTACTTTCGTGCAGTACTTCCTCCTCGTCGGCCTGGTCATCTGGCTGCGCCAGCGGCGGGTGCTGGTGTGAGGGAGGCGGGCTCTCGCCTTCGCGTCGAACAAGCGGGCCCCGCGCGCCCGCACCCCTCCATTCATCGCTGGCCGAGAGTTCGCCCTGGGGCCCGCTGGCAGACAAGCGAAGCATGGAGGCCTCCGACGCGGGGCGTCGCTGTTTCCACCGGCGCCTTCCTTTCCGTCAGCATCCGTTTCATCCGACCCCCCCGCTCAATCCTCCTCCGCGGGCGGGAGATGTTGGGCCAGCCAGGCGTGCAGGTCGGGGGCCAGGGCCGCGGTGGCCTCGATGATGGCCTTGCGTGTGGCCTGTTCGCCGGCCGGCAGGCCTGGAATGTCGGGGGGCCAGTTGAGGGGTTCCAGCTTGACCTTTTGCACCGCCTCCTCCTTCGCCGGCTCGGACGGCGGCGTGGTCAGGATTTCGCGCTGGTGCTCGAGATCCCAGTCGATCTCGATCAGGCGGGCCAGGAAGAGGGTGGGATCGTCGCGCGTCTTCTCGCCGCGCAGCCGGCTCAGGCGCTCGTCATGGAGGAGTTGCTCCGGGTCGGGCACGGCGTACTTGAGCCGCTTCAGGGCCAGCGCCGTGCGCACCGCGGCGGCGGCCTCGGCATGGGCCCCGGCGCGCGCCGCCTCGGCTGCCTGGCGGCGGCTCTCCAGCAGGGCGGCCACCAGCGGGTCGTCCTCCGCCGCGCGCGGGCGCAGGGGCAGGCGGTCGGGCGCCTCCGGGTAGAGGGCGTTGAAGGCGTGCGGATCGAAGGCCGCGTCGGCGCTGTGCTCGGGGGCGGCGGGGCCGCGGCGGTGGGTGGGTCTCATGGGGTTCTTTCCTTTTAAGGTGCCGGATTGGGGGCGCCTGCGCCCGCACCAACCCATTCATCGCTTGCCGAGAGTTCGCCTCAGGGGGAATTCCAACTCAAGGCGCATGCCCGCGGAGCGGCGCCGAAGGCGGCCTTGACTTGGAATTCCCCCTGAGGCCCGCTGGCTGACAAGCGAAGTATGGATGTTTCCGATGCGGGGCATCGCTTCCTTCACGCCCTCCTTCTTCCGGCACGCCGAAATCCGCCATGGCGGCCATCGCCTGGCGATACGGGAGGGAACGGGGCGGCGGGACGAACCTGCCGAAATTTCTAAACAAGGGTCCATCACGCCACCCCGTTCGCGGAGATTTGGGCCAGGCCTCGCGGCACCGGATTCCAGACCGGTCGGTAGGGGCGATCCATGATTAGTGTCGCCGCGACCTCCCGATAGCCCCGCCAGCGTTCCGGCTGGTCACAGCCGACACCCGGACGGGCTCCGCCCGCTCCACGACCACAGATGACCAGGCCTGCGCCTCCCGTGCCGTGAAGCCGGGGGAAGTGTCCCATGGGCCGGAGGGGGTGGGGATGAAAACGGGCGGAAAAAAGAGACCCCCTCTGATTTCATTGAAGAAACCGCCACGGACGGTCGCGAAAAGTGCGGAGAAAAAAATTTTATGACCCGCCGCCGCCCGGCTGTCGCCGCGCTATGGCGGGGCAGGCCCGCCTCCCTCTCCCGGGGGAGAGGGATCGAGGGAGAGGGGGGAAGCGGGGTCTGTCCGGATAGGGTTTCTGTGTGGCGTGGACTTTCCGGAGAGGGCGGTGTCTCCCCCCTCATCCGCCCCTTCGGGGCACCTTCTCCCCAGGGAGAAGGGGGTTCTTGTTCTGGCCGCCCGCGCCGGTGTTGCGTCCGCTCCCCCGCGTGCGGGGGAGCTTGGGGCGCCAGCCCGCCTGAGGGGGCTGCGGCTGGGGCTAGGTCGATAGCAACTCCTGGCAGCCGTGGGTATCCCCATTCTCTTGTTGACGATCAAACGATTATTTCGTGGTGACGACAGAAGTGAAGCTGGCTACTGTGCGGTTGTGCAGGGTGTTAGGGAGCAGAAAAGAATGAAACTCACTCCGTGGGAGCCTGACCTTCGAACTTTAGTCGCACGAATAGACGATAAAGAAATTGATTTGCAGCCCGAGTTTCAAAGACAAGAGGTTTGGTCAAAAACTAAACAGAAAAAACTGATCGACACAATATTGAGGGAGTGGTCAATTCCCCCAGTTCACTTAGTGCTTTCGCCTGACCGTACGTTGGAAGTGTTGGATGGACAGCAGCGGCTGGTCGCAGTGCGCGACTTTTTTCACAATCGATTTGCGATCGACGGCCAAGTGACGCCGCGAGATGATTCTATTCTAGGTCTCAATCGAAAACTCTACCGGCAACTTGATACGGTCACAAGGCGTCAAATTGAGGGTTATTCGATTAAATGCTTCCGGATTACAGACTATAAACCCGAAGAGCCAAGCGAACTATTTTACAGGTTAAACCAACCCACGGTTTTAACGGCCGGTGAGCAAAGAAACGCGTTATTCGGACCTGCCCGCGACCAGTTAAAGAAAATTGTGGCGCACTTTGAGGAGTCTGGAAGCGAAAAGGGAACTATAGGTTTTTCCAACGTGCGTCTAGCCTATGACGATGTTATCGCTCGATTGCTATACTTTATAGAGCGTCGGAGTATTGGCGTAAAAAGTACTGAGTCACGTATTTCCGAACGCTTCCGGCAAAAAGATCCATTTTCTGAACATGTTTTTCAGCGCGCTATTAATTCTATAAACTTGTTCTCTAGTGCACGAGAAAATTTAGGGTCTATAAGATTAAATAAGGCTTCACTTCTTTCATTGCTAATTTTTTTCTCAAGAGAGGGTGTCGGCAACCAGCCTTTGACAGATATTCTTGCTTTAATTGCCAAGCAAAACTGTAATCATCGGAGTGAGCTGATAAATACATATCTCGCAATATTCGAAGACAGGTCCAGTTTGCGCGTGACCGATGTGACATCTGTTGTACTTCGGGATATTGCGTTATCGGTAATTTACGAGGAATTTTACAATGCTGCTCCTCCGCTCCCATATTACCGACGTATTTCTAGTGATCTCAAGAGGGTAGTAAACGACTCCAGTGGGTTGGCACCAGATGATTTCGTTATCAATGCCATCGACCTGGATGAATGGAGCTCCCAGATATGAGGGAGTGCAATATCAAGCGCGACTGGCGTTCGCTGGGTGTCCCACTTGATGACCGCGCGCCCGGAGTTAAAGCGATCCGGGTCTCTGGTGTCCCGGGGCTGGATCAGTTCGAGCTCGCACTGGATACGCGACTAACGATTCTTGCTGGCACAAACGGGGCAGGTAAGACATCGCTACTTCGGGCCATTTGGGCTGGCTTGGCAGGTGAAAACGCTGTGGTCGACATCTTTTCTGGCGGCACGGTGGAAGTTGATATCCGAATGGGAGCCGACCTGGTCTCTAACAGAGCCGTCCTCTCATCTGGTAGCGTCGACTCATTTGAGGGCGAGGTGGCTAATTGTATCCATATTGATGGTGCGGCCTCCAGTCGAGCGAGCAGAGAGGCCTTTCGTGAATTTACTTCGTTCGACGAAATAACAAATGGTGTTGCTTCCTATAAACTATCTGACCCGGAATTGAGTGAGGTAGGGTATATACTGGGCAGGCATTATGACTCCGTGGATTTATACGAGGTAGAAATCGAACCTGGCCGGTTCGAGCCGTTCTTTCAGGCCAAATACGGTGAGGACCTGTACGATAGCAGGACGATGGGAGCAGGGGAGCTTTCTGCTCTCTACATTTGGTGGTCTCTAAAAGAAATTCCGAAATCTGCAATCGTGCTAATCGAGGAGCCTGAAGTTTTTTTGTCGCACAGTTCGCAGCAGAACCTATCAGACTACCTTGCCACTCGCTGCAAAGACCGAAATTGGAACATGGTTATCTGCACGCATTCAGGGGCGTTGATCCAACGGGCGCCTGATAGTTGTATCAAGGTTATTAGTAGAAACAGCACTGGTGTAGAAGCATTCGAGCAGCCATTTTCTCCTGTCTTGTTGGAAAAATTTGGTGTAGTTTCGGAGCTAAAAGGAATTATTGTCGTAGAAGACGATATTGCGCATCAATTATGTAAAAAAATTCTTTATCGCTTTGCTCCCGACATTAGAAAAAATATTGATATTACCTTTGGGGTTAGGGGGGAGTCTGAAATTAGGAAATTGATGTTACTTGTCGAAAATCTTAATTCGCGGATATTGTTCATTGGGGTTCTAGATGGAGACATTGAGGTCGACGAAACCGAGGGGGTTCTTAGCTTACCGGGCGGATCTTTTGAGCGTGATATAATGGGGATCGCTGAAAGCAGACCGGAAGAGTTTCGACAGGCGATAGAGATTGAGGATCTGACCGCCGTTTTGTCCGCGATGGAAGGGCATGACCCCCACGACTGGTTTAATCGGTTATCGTTAGAACTAAATATTGATAATGCGTCGCTCGTCGACAAGTTGTTTGCGTTGTGGAGCGATGATGCTGATAGAAGCGAAGAGTGTCGGCTCTTCGTAGATGCGCTCCGTGACATGATTTCTAGTGAAGGTGGTGACTAGAGCGACTGTCTACAGTGTTATTGAATTTCGGCGACCACCTGCTGCCCGCCCTACTCCCCGGTAACTTCACAATATCGCCCCGCGGCCGGGCGGTTTTCTCGTCCTCCTGCGCGCTGACGCGCTACGGAGGACTAAAACGCCTCACTCCCCCTGCAACTTCACAATCTCGTCCCGCAACCGCGCCGCCTCCTCAAACTCCAGATCCGCCGCCGCTTCCCGCATCCGCTTCTCCAGGTCCGCAACCACCGCGACCACATTCCCCCCGGCATAGGCCTCCTGCGTCTCCTTGAGGCCCTTCGGCTTGCCGCTGCCCTTCTTCCCGCGCCCCTTGCTCGCCACGCCGCGCCCCTTGGCCTGCGACTCCATCACTTCTTCCAGGATATCGCTGATCCCGCGCACGATGGTCGTCGGCGTAATCCCGTGTTCCTCGTTGTAGGCGATCTGCTTGGTGCGGCGGCGGTTGGTTTCGTCGATGGCGCGCTGCATGGAGCCGGTGGTGCGGTCAGCGTAGAGGATGACCTTGGATTCGGAGTTTCGGGCGGCGCGGCCGATGGTCTGGACGAGGGAGGTCTCGGATCTGAGGAAGCCTTCCTTGTCGGCGTCGAGGATGGCGACGAGGCCGCACTCCGGAATGTCCAGGCCTTCTCTGAGGAGGTTGATGCCGATCAGGATGTCGTAGACGCCGAGGCGGAGGTCGCGGATCAGTTCGATGCGTTCGACGGTGTCGACGTCGGAGTGCATGTAGCGGACCTTGAGGCCCTGCTCGTGCATGTATTCGGTGAGGTCCTCGGCCATGCGCTTGGTCAGGGTGGTGACCAGGGTGCGGAAACCCTTCTCGGCGGTTTCGCGGGCCTCGGCGATGACGTCGTCGACCTGGGACGCGCCATCGAGGCTGACGGGGCGGATCTCGACGGGCGGGTCGATCAGGCCGGTCGGGCGGATCACCTGTTCGGTGAAGACGCCGCCGGTCTGGTTGAGCTCCCATTGTCCCGGCGTGGCCGAGACACTGACGGTCTGGGGGCGCATGGCGTCCCATTCCTCGAATTTGAGGGGGCGGTTGTCGAGACAGCTCGGCAGGCGGAAGCCGTGGTCGGCGAGGGTCTTCTTGCGGCTGTAATCGCCCTTGTACATGGCGCCGAGCTGGGGGATGGCGACATGGCTCTCGTCGGCGAAGACGAGGGCGTCCTCGGGGATGTATTCAAACAGGGTGGGTGGCGGCTCGCCGGGCTTGCGGCCGGTCAGGTAGCGCGAATAGTTCTCGATACCGGGGCAGGAGCCGGTGGCGGCCATCATTTCCAGGTCGAACTCGGTGCGCTGCTGCAGGCGCTGGGCCTCGAGCAGCATGCCTTCCTTTTCCATCCATTCGAGGCGCGCCTTGAGCTCGGTCTTGATCTGGGCGATGGCCTGGTTGAGCGTCGGCTTGGGCGTGACGTAGTGGGAATTGGCGTAGAACTTGACGCTCTTCAAAGGCGCGATCGACTTGCCGGTCAGCGGGTCGAATTCGGAGATTTCCTCGACCTCGTCGCCGAAGAAGGAGACGCGCCAGGCGCGGTCGTCATAGTGGGCCGGGAAGACTTCCAGATTGTCGCCGCGCACGCGGAAGGTGCCGCGGATGAAGGCGGCGTCATTGCGCTTGTACTGCAAATCGACGAGCTGGCGCATGACCGAGCGCGGGTCGGCGATGTCGCCGGGTTTCAGCTCGAAGGTCATGGCGGTGTAGGTCTCCACCGAGCCGATGCCGTAGATGCACGACACCGAGGCGACGATGATGACGTCGTCGCGCTCCAGGATGGAGCGCGTGGCGGCGTGGCGCATGCGGTCGATGGCCTCGTTGATCGACGATTCCTTCTCGATGAAGGTGTCGGTGCGCGGCACGTAGGCTTCCGGCATGTAGTAGTCGTAATAGGAGACGAAATACTCCACGGCGTTGTGCGGGAAGAAGGACTTGAACTCGCCGTAGAGCTGGGCCGCCAGGGTCTTGTTGGGGGCCAGGATCAGGGCCGGGCGCTGCACCGCCTCGATGATCTTGGCCATGGTGAAGGTCTTGCCGGTGCCAGTGGCGCCGAGCAGGACCTGGTCGCGCTCGCCGCTCTCGAGGCCCTCGACGAGCTCGGCGATGGCGGCGGGCTGGTCGCCCATGGGCTCGAACTCGGACACGCATTTGAAGCGCTGGCCGCCCTCGGCCTTGTCCGGCCGGTCGGGGCGGTGCGGCGTCCACGTCGCCGGCGTCGAGCGCGGCAGCTGGTCGAGCACGAAATCGGCGGGGGCGGTCAGGGTGTCGTCGAGGGTCAGTTTCGTCATCGGGGCAATATGGGTGCTGGCGGCGGCCGGGACCAGAGCAATGGCTGTGGCGGCGCGGCGTTCCGGACAGGACGGTGTCAGGAGCACGGTGTCAGGAGGGCGGGTCATATGCGATGAGAGCCGGGTAAACCGGCCTTAACCAATCAGGCGCACCGTGATCGGTGAAAGGCAGGTCCGCCATGCAGGTCCCGGAGCTTACCCAGACAACCCTCCTTCTCGTCGACAACAGCCGGCCGGTGAGGGCCGTGCTCAAGACCCTGCTCACCGGCCTCGGTGTCCGACACATCCACGAAGCCTGCCACGGCGATGACGCGCTGGTCTCGGCCCGCCTCGGGCGGCCCGACCTGGCCATTCTCGATCATGATCTCGGGGCCCGCCACGACTACGCCCTGGTGCGCCAGTTCCGCGATCCGGGCCTCAGCCCCGACCCGCACATCCCGCTCATCCTGCTGGCCCCGACCGGGCTGGCCTGGTGTGCCGACGCGGCCCGCGCCGCCGGCGCCGACGCGGTGCTGCCCAAACCGGTGACCGCGAGCACGCTGGGCCGGCGCATCGCCGAGCTGACCGGGCTGGCCGTGCCGGACGCCGACCCGGCCGCCCCGCCGACGCTCTGGGGCGGCAGGGCGTGGGCCCTCGGGGCCTGAGGCCGGTTGCCGTGCGCGGCCTGCCGAGGGGCGACATCCGCATGGCCCGCTTAACCTTCGTTTCAAGCCTTGGCGCTAGGGTGTCCGGAGAGCTGGGGGACGCCGATGGATGACCGCAAAGCACCGCTTGACGGGCTCAACCTGCTGCTGATCGAGGATGTCGAGGCGATCCGCCGCCTGGTGTGCAAGCTGCTGGACAGCCTGGGCTGCGCGCATGTCAGCGAGGCGGCCGATTACGAGGCCGGGCGCGAGGCGCTGGCGGCCTATACCTATGACGCCATCCTGCTCGATTATGATCTGGACGGCACCATCGCGCTGCCCCTGCTGCGCCAGATGCGGCGCGAGGCCGAACACGCCAATTGCCGCACCCCGGTGCTCATGCTGACCGCCAATGCCGATGTCGAGACCGTGCGACGCTGCGTCGAGGCCGGGGCGGACAGCTACCTGGTCAAGCCGGTCATGCCGGCGCGCCTGGGCGAACGCATCCGCAAGGTGCTGGACAAGCGCCCGGATCGCCAGGCGTCGGAAGGTGCGCCGCCGGCGACGGAAGTGAGCTGGACGCGGATCTGAGCGGGGGCAGACGCAGGTCTGACCGGCCGCGTCGACCGGCTGCGCCGCAAAGCGCGGAGATAGCCATTGATCTCTTGCCGGGATGTCGCCTCAGGGAAATTTCCAAGTCAAGGGCCCGCCGTGCCGCTTCGCGGTTTCACCCTTGACTTGGAAATTCCCCTGAGGCCCGCTGGCTGACAAGAGATCAATGTTGCTCTCTGCGCCTGGGCGCGAGCGAATGATTGCCGTTAGGCTTGGCGGTCTATTGCTCCGGCACCGCGTCCGCACTGTCCCACTGCTCCGGGAAGATCAGGCCGTCCGTGTCAAAGCCGCGGGCCTCGAGGTCGGCGAGGCGGGCGTCGATGACGGCCTGGCCGGGCTGGGGCTCGCGGGCGAGCATCCACAGATAGCGGCCCTGGGGTTCCGAGACGATGGCCCAGCTGTAGTCGTCGGCCAGGTCGATGACCCAGTAATCGCCCCAGAACGGGCCGAAGAAGCTCACTTCCAGCTTGGCGTTGTTGCTGCCCTCGACGACCCGGGCGCGGCCCTCGGCGACGTCGCGCTCGCCGTCGAGCCCGCCCTTGAAGCAGGTATTGGTGACCGCGATGATGCCGTCGGCATTGCGCTCATACTCGGCCATGACGCCGTGACAGCCGCTTTCGAAGCCGTGATCGGCGCGGAAGATCTCGAACCAGCGACCGGCATAGCGCTCGAGGTCGACCGAGGGCACGGGGGCCATGGCTGGCGCGTCGTCGGCCAGCCGCGATTGCGGCGCGCAGCCGATCAGGGCGAGCAGAGGGAGGAGGAGGGCGAGGCGCATGGCGGGACTCCGGTGGCGGCGTGGGTGTGCGGGTTGAGAGTAGGGAAATGCGGCGCCGGGGGAAGGGGTTCCGGTCGGCCTTGTCCGGTCGATCTGCAAGATCGGCGCGAGCGCGCGGCGAAGCGGGGCCCTGTCCGGGCTGTCGAACGGCCGCAGAGGAGGCGAAGCAATGGCTCAGGTGACAGGAACGGGCCTGGAGGCGGGTGCGCGACTCGCTCGACGGATGGGCTGGTGCGACTGCTGGGGCACCCGCCGGAGGACGGCTGTGCGGCTGTCTGGCAGGCCGGTTGGGTGAGGTGCTCCGGCCACGCCGGGGGATGACAACGGGTGGGGCAGGGGCGAAGTCGGGGCGGATCGCCGGACCCATGGTCATTTTTTAGTGTACCGGCGCACGGTGCAGCGGTCTGGCCGGGAGCGGGCAGGGGCGCTATGAGGGCGCTGAACCGGTGCGCCGGTATCCGGCCCTGACGGGCCGGTTGCTGTTTCTGCCCCTCCCATTGTCCGCACGTCCCGGTCCCGGCCCTGATCCGAGGGCGGGCACTTGCGGCCCCGCCCTCGATGATTGACCCCTGCCATGCTGACGATTTCCAACCTCGATTACCGGATCGGCGAACGCTCTCTGTTCGAGAACGCCTCGGTGCAGATCTCCGCCGGCTGGAAGGTCGGGCTGGTGGGACGCAACGGGACCGGCAAGTCGACCCTGCTCGGGCTGATCCGCGAGGCCTTCGAACAGCCGTCGGCGGACAGCGCCATCCACCTCAGCAAGGGCGCCCGCATGGGCTGGGTGGCCCAGGAAGTGGCGGCGACCGATGACACCATCCTGGACGTCGTGCTGGCGACCGATACCGAGCGGCATGCGCTGATGCAGGAGTCCGAGACGGCGACCGACCCGGACCGGATCTCCGAGATCTTCATGCGCCTGGCCGATATCGATGCCTGGTCGGCGGAAGCGCGGGCAGCGGAGATCCTCAGCGGCCTGGGCTTCTCCACCGAAGACCAGGGGCGTCCGACCCGGCAATTCTCAGGCGGCTGGCGCATGCGCGCCGCCATTGCCGGGGTGCTGTTCTCCGAGCCCGACCTGCTGCTGCTCGACGAGCCGACCAATTATCTCGATCTCGAGGGCGCGGCCTGGCTGGAGAGCTATCTCAAGAAATACCCCTATACGGTGGTCATCGTGTCGCACGACCGGGCCATGCTGAACCGCTGCGTGACCCACACCCTGGCGCTCGAGCACAAGCAGCTGACCGTGTCGCCGGGCGGTTACGACCAGTGGCTGAAGCTGCGCGCGGCGCGCACGGCGCTGCTGGAAAGCCAGCGGGCCAAGCAGGACGCGGAGAAAGCCCACCTGCAGGCCTTCATCGACCGCTTCAAGGCCAAGGCCTCCAAGGCCAGCCAGGCCCAGTCGCGGGTCAAGATGCTGGAGAAGATGCAGGACATCACCGTGCCGCTGGCCGAGCGCACGACGCCGTTCAATTTTCCGGCCTCCGGCGACAAGCTGTCGCCGCCGCTGCTGCAGATGAGCGGGGCTTCGGTGGGGTATGGCGAGGATGCGGTGATCCTGACGGACCTGGATCTGCGGCTCGACCCGGACGACCGGATCGCCATCATCGGTGCCAACGGCCAGGGCAAGACGACGCTGGTCAAGTCGATCGCCAACCGCCTGCCCCTGCTGGCCGGCGACCGGGTCGCTCCGGGATCGCTGCGCATCGGCTATTTCTCGCAGGACCAGATGGACGAGTTGCGGCCGGGCGAAACCGTGCTCGACCATGTCCGCGACGCGCTGCCGGAAAAGGTGACGGAATCCAAGCGGCGCGCCGTCGCCGCCGCCATGGGCTTCTCGCACGAGAAGGTCGAGACGGTGATCGACAAGCTGTCCGGCGGCGAGAAGGTGCGTCTGCTGATGGGCCTGATGTCGCTCGACAAGCCGCACATCCTGATCCTCGACGAGCCGACCTCGCACCTCGACATCGACAGCCGCGAAGCGCTGATCTACGCGCTCAACGAGTACAGCGGCGCCGTGGTGCTGATCACCCACGACGTTTACCTGGCCGAGGGCACTGCGGACGAGCTCTGGCTGGTCAAGGACGGGCGGGCCTCGCGCTATGGCGGCAGCCTGCAGGATTACCGCAAGCTGGTGCTGCAGGCCGATCGCGGGGCGGCCTGAAACCGGCTGACGCCGGGAATGCCGGGGTCCGGATTGTCCAATTCGTGATTTGCCGCCTCAAGGGGGGCGCGACTAGGCTTTTCCTCCGAGACGATTTCCGGGGGGAAGACATGCCATATCCGCGCGCCTGGCTCTGGTTGCTGGCCATCATTCCGTTCATCATTCCGGCCTTCTGGCGCAATTATTTTGCCGCCCTGGACAGCGTGCCGGTGGCGTTTCACCTGCACACCGTGTCGGCCAGCGCCTGGCTGGTCCTGCTGATTGCCCAGTCCTGGTCGGTGCACCATGGCCGCATCGGCCTGCACCGGATGGCCGGCAAGGCGAGCTTTGTCGTCATTCCGCTTTTCATCGCCGGCGGGCTGATGGTGTTGTCGACCATGGCGCGCGCGGTTTCGCCCTTCTACGACCTCTATGCCAGCTCGCTGGGGTTCTACGATGTCATAGCGGTGGCCGGGTTCGGGGTGCTGACCTGGTCGGCCCTGCGCCACCGCCGCCAGGTCCAGTTGCACAGCCGCTATATGCTGGCGACCGTCTTCCTGCTGCTCGGACCGGTCTATGTGCGCATTCTCAATGCCTATGTCCCGGCGCTGCAGATCCGCGGGCCGGAGGATTTCTGGCTGTTCTACTGGACGCTGATGGCGGTGCAGGGGGTGCTGGTGCTGGCAACCGCATGGCTGGCCGTGAGGTCCGGGCGCTGGGGACGACCCTGGTGGGGGCTGTGCGGACTGCTCGTGGTGCAGGGCGCGGCGTTCGGTTGGCTGGGCCGGCTGCCGGCGTGGCGCGAGATGTTTGCGGCCTATGGCACGGTGCCGACGGGGTTGTTGATCGGGCTCGGCATCGGGGCCGGGGTGGTGCTGGTCTGGCATGCCTGGGCGGCCGGCAAGCGCCGGCCGAAGGCGGCGGCGATGGTGGCGGAGTAGGGCGCGCGCCCTCGACCGTGATGGAGTGCGGGGCCGCACGTACGAACACGGCAAGGCGGCCGGGAGACTCCAACCGGGCGGTCGTCGACCCGGTGGGTCTCCCGGCCCCTGCGTGCAAGACCCTCAGTAGGCGCGGGTGATGCGGTACTGGTCGGCCATGTCGTGCCCCGGCCAGCCGAGGCGGATCCAGTTGCGGTGCAGGTCGATCTGCATGTCCATGTCGCGGCTGTCATCGCGCAGATAGACCGACCACTGGTCGCGATGGGTCTCGCGGAAGCGGTAGGTGCGCTGGCCCTGGCTGTTGATTTCGACCCAGTCGGTATTGCCATCCATGGTGAAGACGCCGCCGTCATGATGGACCTCGACGGCCATCCGGCCATTCACGCGGGCATCGGATTCGGTGATGCGGTAGTGATCGCTCATCGGCTGGCCGGGCCAGGCGAGGCGAACCCAACCAGTATGGAGATCGATCTGCATCTGCATGTTGCGGCTGTCATCACGCAGGTAGACCGACCAGTCGTCGCGGTGGGTCTCGATCCAGGTGAAGCGCGGCGCCGGGTTTCCCTGGCCGAATTCCTGCCAGGTGCGCGGCTGGTTGATGCGCTCGAAGCTGCCGCCATCGAAGCGGATGAAGGTGGCGTTCTCCCCCGTGACCTGGGCCAGGGCGCCGGTTGACCCCGCCACCACGCCGAGCGCAGCCAGTGCGATGACCAGTAATCTGATGAATGAAATCTGCATGTCCGTTTCCCCCCCCGAGGGTGTGCGTCGAGGCACCGGAATGGCGCCGACAGGATAGTGCCTGTCCATACGGGAGGTTGCGTCATGAATGTCAACTGAACGCGGACAATGAGGCTGGCCCGGGCGTGCTCAGCCGCAGCTGTGGACCCACGGGACGCCGACATGCTCGATCGGGGTGTCGGGGTCTTCGCCCTCGGCATCGACGCTGAAACCCTCGGCGGCCACGACCAGATAGCCGTTGAGCGCGTCAAACACCGCGTCCGAGCGGTAGGTCCGGGCTGCGCTGGCAATGCTGGCGCCGGGTGGCAGGCCGCCGGGCAGGATGAAGTCGAAACGGCGGGGTTCGGCGTGGGCGTCGGACGGCGCGTCCGGCACGAAACCGGTCCAGCTGTGGAACACCCGGCCCTCGCCGAAATCCGCGAAGTGGACCGACAGGCCCCGCCAGCCGATGGCGCGCTCCTCGCGGGCTCCGGTACAGCCGCTCTCCCAGCCGGAATCCCAGGCCGGTTGGCCGAGCTGGCCGACGAGCGCGGCGTGGGCATCGTCCGCGGCGCTGCCCAGCGCCACGCCGAGCAGTTCGCCCGGCACGACCGGGATGCGGGTCTGGGCCTGGGCGGGGGGAGCAAGGACGGTGGCGCAGACTAGGCTGGCCAGGGCGGACAGGACGAAGCGGGCAGGCAGGGGCATGGCGGGACTCGGGCGGGTTGGCGGGCCGGTTGCCGACGGTGGCAGGCGCGCTGCGGTTTGGCCAGTGGCGGGGGCGGTCGAGATTCTGGCGCAGAACGGACGCGACAGCGCCCGTACCAGCCCATTGATCTCTTGCCGGGATGTCGCCTCAGGGGGATTTTCAAGTCAAGGGCCCGCCGGGCCGCTTCGCGGTTTCACCCTTGACTTGAAAATCCCCCTGAGGCCCGCTGGCTGACAAGAGATCAAGGGTCCAAACCGCGCTCTAGCGCGATGACGGAACGGATCGGCACCCGCTTCGTGGGACGCCCGACTTGGATGGACCCGAGCCCCGCCCGTCCTGGTCCGGGATGGCGACGACCCGCAAGGCCGGCGGCGTCGCCGGCGCGCGGGTCGGGGGGACCGGGTGCGGCCGCGCGACGCCGCCCCTCCCCGCCCGCAGGCGTGGCATGGGACGCCGGCCTGGCCCGTTCGGGTCAGGCCTCGTCGAACACGTTGGCCTCGAGCACTTCGTCGAGACCGATTTCCAGATAATCGCCCAGCATGGGGGCGCCGAGCAGGTAGTCCGCGGTGGGGCCGGAGCGGCGCGAGCGCGCCTCGTTCACCGCCTTGCGGAATTCCTTGCCCTCGTAATCGCCGCGCCCGATCCAGTAGAGCGCCACCAACTCGGCCTGGGCTTCCTCGTCGAGCGCCGACAGCCAGTCCTCGATCTCGTTGCGGACCGGGTCGCTGTCGCCGGTCAGCAGGATTTCCACGGCATCGGTCTCGTCGCTGTCGGGATCGCGTTCGAAGTCGTCGATCTGTTCCTTGCTGTCATAGGCGCGCGCCCGCAGGATGAGTTTGCGCACGGTCTGCTGGGACAGGTTCATGTCTCGCCCTTTCCTGGTTCGGTACTGGGTCCTGGTTCGGTTCTGGGTCCTGGTTCGGTTCTGGGCCCTGGTTCGGTCGTGATCCGGACCGGCCGGGGCAGGCCGGGCCCGGTCCTGTGACGTCGAGTGGTTCAAGTCCTATGGCTACGCTGTACGAAATGCCGGGGCCGGGCGGGCTGCCGGGGCGGGGCGCAGGGCGCGCGGCGCGTCGGGGCAGGCGGGACCGACCGTCGCAAAATCCTAGCACAGGGCCGGGGCGCTCCGCGATCACAAAGCGTACGATGCGTGATTTTCCGGCGGCAGAGCAGGCAAGGCGAGGACATATCAGACGCTTGGCGCGCGGTCTTGGTGTGCCGGCCCGATGGCGCAATGGTGCCTGTCGACGCGGCGGCGCAATCAAGCTTTGGTTAAGGTCACATCGTCAGTATTGTCGACGAGCTGATTCACCGCCGTTATCGCGAGATTCCATGTCCGGCAGTTTCGACCGCATTCGCGTCCTGATCGTCGAGGACAATGCCCACATGTCGACCATCCTGCGGACCATCCTGCAGGGCTTCGGGGTGCGGACCATTGTCGAGGTGCGCGACGCGGCGGACGCCTTCGAGACAATGCGCGACGTCAATCCGGATTTCGCCCTGGTTGATTACATGCTGGGCGATCTGAACGGGCTGGAGTTCACCCGTCTGGTGCGCACGGCCTCGGACTCGGCCAACAAATACCTGCCGATCATCATGGTGACCGGCCATACCGACCGCTCCAAGGTGCTCGAGGCGATCAATGCCGGGGTCAATGAATACCTGGCCAAGCCTGTGCGCCCGGTTGACCTGTTCCACCGTATCTCGGCCCTGATCGAGCGGCCGCGCCGCTTCATCAAGGCACCGACCTATTTCGGTCCCGACCGTCGCCGCCGCCAGGACCCGCGTTTTACCGGCCCCTGGCGCCGCTCGACGGACGAGGAAGAGGCGGCGAGCTAGGGCGGCTCGTCCTGCCCGGCGTGCGCGCCGACTTCCCGGTATCTCCAGAACACGATGACCGCCTCGCTGGCGCCGGTGGCCTTGCGCTTGGCGATGATGCGGGCGAAGTCGGCATTGTCGACGAGCAGGACGTCGCCGAGCTGGACCAGTTCCTCGGCGCGGATCAGGGCGGTATCGCAGCTGCGCGGGGCGCCGCAGCCGGAGCGGCAGGCAATTGCGTCGGCCGTGTCGCTGAGGCGGGTGAGCCGGATCGCGGCCGGCGGATCGGTGACGAGGATGCGCCCGAAGGCGTCGAAGCGCAGCGTGTCGAGGCGGAACAGCACGCCGTGGCCGGAATTCATGCCGGATATCATGCCCGTCACTCCCTGACCGGCGTCCGCCACAAATCGCACTTAAAGTGTAACGCTTCTATTGATCTACTTCAAGTTGCTATCTGGCCGCTTTCAGCAGGGCGTCAATCTCCTCGCGCCGCGTGCACCAGGCGGTAACAAAACGCGCCGAGCCGTCGGGCCACTGGTAGAAGCCGGCGCCGGCCTGGCGCAGGCGGTCGCCGAGCGCCTCGGGCAGGCGGGCGAAGACCTCATTGCCGTCGACCGGGTGCTGGATCTCGACGCCGTCGAGGGCGGCCAGGCCGTCGGCGAGTTCGCGGGCGCAGGCATTGGCGTGGCCGGCCAGCTGGAGCCAGAGATCATCCTTGAGCCAGGCCTCGAACTGGGCGGCCAGGAAGCGCATCTTGGGGGCCATGTGACCGGCCCGTTTCTGGCGCGCCTGGAGCTCTTCGAAGCGGTCCATGACGGAGGGGAAGAGGATCACCGCCTCGGCCCCGAGGGCGCCGTTCTTGGTGGCGCCAAGGCAGAGCGCGTCGGCGCCGGCCTTCCAGCTCAGCTCTGCCGGGGTGCATCCGAGATGCACCAGGGCATTGGCGAAGCGGGCGCCGTCGAGGTGAAGGAAGGCGGGGCGGTCACCGAGCCGCGCCTTGCGCTCGGTGATTTCGGCGGGGGTATAGGTGGTGCCGCTCTCGGTCAGGTTGGACAGGGAGAGGACGCGGATCGGGGCGGAATGCACGAAGCCTTCCGGGATCTGGGCCACGGCGCGGTCGAGCTCGGCCAGGTCGATGCGCGCATGGGCGCCGCGCAGGGGGACCAGCTTGGCGCCGCCGGTGAAGAATTCCGGTGCCCCGCGCTCGTCGCGGTGGATGTGGGCCTCGTCATGGCACAGCACGACGCCGTGCGGCGGTGTCAGGACCGACAGGGCGAGGGCATTGGCCGCCGTGCCGGAGACCGTGAACAGGACTTTCAGCTCGGTCTCGAAGATCTCCTGCAGCCGGGCCTCGACACGGGCCGAGATGGCGTCATTGCCATAGCTGGGCGCGTAGCCGCCATTGGCCGCGGTGAGCGCCTTGAGGATGTCGGGATGGGCGGGGGCGGTGGTGTCGGAGAGGAAGTTCATGGGCCGCAGTGAAGTGAGGTCCGCGGCCGCCGTCAATCACCAAAACCCGGGTCGGGGTGGAGTGCCGGCAGCGTGTCACGCATCGAGTCGGCGGAAGAGGGTTGGCTGCCGGGCTTGGCAGCGAGGGTCGGCTGGCCGGCCAGGTCGCGCACAGGCAGGCCGCGGCCCTCGAACAGGGCGCGGAGCTGGTCCTCGGTCAAGCCGGCCAGGGCGGCCTCGGCCTTGGCGATGTTTTCCGGACTGGCGAATTGCAGCATGGGAAGACCTTCCGAGCCGTCGCTCGGCGGACAGGCGAGGGCGTCGCGATTGGCGTCGGAGGTGGACAGGCAGAAGGCGGCGCGCACTGTCCCGGGCGTCGCCGAGGCGGGAGCCGGCAGGGGCCGCACCGGGCCAGTCCAGTCGGGCAGGGCTTCCGGTTCCGGGCCGACAGGGGGCTCGTCCCCGGTGTCGGACAAGCCCGGGATGATGGCGGGAGGCGACGCCCTTGCCGGGGCGGCCGGAGGTGGGGGAGGTTGCGAGGCTGTTGCCGGCTCTGGCTCGGGCTCCGGCTCGGGCTCGGGCTCCGGCTCGGGTTCGGGAGGCAGGGTGACGAGCACGACGTCCACCGCGTCCGTCAGTGGCGCCAGCACCTCTGGCCGGGGCGAGCCAAGGAGGGCGGCGATGATGATCGCATTGCCAGCCAGAGCCAGGCCGACGGCCAGCGCGCGGCGGGCAACAGGACGTTCAGGCAGGCGTCGCAGCCTGATCCATCCCCGCAAAATCTCCCGTTGCATGCTCACCCAATACCGCTAGCCGACTTGGGCGGGCCAGACGAGCCCTGCTGGCGTGACAATCCGGTAAGGCGGGACCTGTCAGGGCGCGCGGCGACGCGGTCTCAGGAGCACCCAGGCAAGCACGAAGAAAACCCCGATGCCCAGGCCGGCAGCGAGCTGGGCCAGGCCGGCCGGGCGCGAGGACCGGGTCGGTTCGGCGGGCATGGCGAGCGCGGCAGCGTCTGCCAGCGCGGTTTCGTCTTCCGGTTCCAGACCTGCCGCGGGCGGCAGCGTCGCCTCGGCGACAAAGGCGCCGTCGGCGTAGAAGATGGTGGCCCCGCCTTCGGCGCGGGCCTCGGCCCACAGGAAGAGGCAGACAATGAGCGCGATGATGGCCAGTCCGAGGGCAAACCATGAGGGTCCGCCCGAGGACTGGTTGTCTGGTGATGCCGGCATGTGAAGTCCCTCCCGATGCCGCGCCGCGTCCCCGAACGCTGCGGCATCGCCCTCTCTCCGGCGACAAAGCTGGGCCGGGAAGGGGGAGGTGAGGGGGCCGAAACAGGGCGATTGCGTGGCCAAATGCGGCGAGACTGGGGCGGCGGACCGGGCGCGGCGTGTTGGCAGGGGTGCAGTTAGCCCGGCCGCGCGCTTCCCCGGTCGCGGCAAACCCCTTAAAGGTGTGGACGAAACCGGCCTGATGATGGAGAGACGAGTTTGAGCGACATCCTGTCCAACGCTGTCGGCCGGATTGCGGCCAGCCCGACCCTGGCCCTGGTCAAGCAGACCCAGGAACTCAAGGCGCAGGGCATCGACGTCATTTCGCTGGGAGCCGGCGAGCCGGATTTCGAGACGCCGGAGCATGTCAGCGAGGCCGGCATCGCGGCGATCCGCAATGGTGAGACGAAGTACACCACGGTGGACGGCACGCCGGCGCTCAAGCAGGCCATTGTCGACAAGTTCAAGCGCGACAACGGCCTCGATTACACGGCCGATCAGGTGCACGTGGCACCGGGCGGCAAGCCGGTCATCTTCAACGCCTTCATGGCCAGCCTGAACGCTGGCGACGAGGTCATCATCCCGGCGCCCTACTGGGTGACCTACCCGGAAGTGGTCAAGATGGTCGGCGGGACGCCGGTGACGGTGGAAACCCGACTGGAGGATGGCTACAAGCTGACCGCCGAGGCGCTCGAGGCGGCGATCACCGAGAACACGCGCTGGGTCATCATCAACTCGCCGTCCAACCCCACCGGCATGTGCTACAGCGCCGACGACCTGGCCGCCCTGGCCGAGGTGCTGATGCGGCATCCGCGGGTCTGGGTGATGACCGACGACATGTATGAGCACATTGTCTATGACGGCTTCCGCTTTGCCACCATTGCCGCCGTCGAGCCGCGCCTCAAGGAGCGGACGCTGACCATGAACGGCGTGTCCAAAGCCTATTCGATGACCGGCTGGCGCATCGGCTATGCGGCCGGGCCGGAGACGCTGATCCGGGCCATGCGCAAGGTGATCTCGCAGACCACGTCAAACGCCTGCTCGATCAGCCAGGCCGCAGCCGTGGCGGCGCTCAACGGCTCGCACGACTTTCTCGAGGGCCGCAATGCCGCCTTCAAGCGGCGCCGCGATGCCATGGTCGCCGCGCTCAATGATTGCGACGGACTGGTGGCGCCGACGCCGGAGGGCGCGTTCTACATATTCGTCGACTGCGCGGGCGCGCTTGGCAAGCACACCGCGGTCGGGCGGACGATCGAGACGGACAGCGACTTCTGCGCGGCGCTGCTTGAAGACCAGGCCGTGGCGGCCGTGCCGGGGGTGGCCTTCGGGCTGGAGCCGGGCTTTCGCGTGTCCTATGCGACGGATGACGAGACCCTCGCCGAGGCCGGGCGCCGTATCAAAAAGTTCTGCGCTTCTCTCAAACGCCCATAGTCTCGCTCTATACCACCTCCAGTAAATCCTCATTGGATTTAGGAACGCGGTCGCCCCATATACGTTGACGAACCACGGCATTGCGCCGTCCGCCAACCGAGATGGAGACGATTATGAGCATCAATATGGGTCTGACCGACAGCCAGCGCGAAACCATGGCCGACGCCGTGACCGCCGTGCTGGCCGATACCTACGCCCTGTACTTCAAGACCCACGTCTACCACTGGAACGTGACGGGCCCGCGCTTTCACGACCTGCACGCCCTGTTCGAGGAGCAGTACAACGAGATGTGGGCGGCCACCGACGAGATTGCCGAGCGAATCCGCGCCCTCGATGTCGTGGCGCCGCGCACCTATAGCGAAATGACCAGCGCCGCCTCGATCAAGTCCGGTGGCGAGGCCAAGGATGCCGACGGCATGGTGCGCGACCTGCTGGAAGGTCACCAGGCCGTGGTCAAGACGCTGCGCGAGACGCTCGAGAAAGCCGACGAGCACGGCGACGAGGCGACGGCCGACATCCTAGCGCCGCGCGTCACCGCGCACGAGAAATTTGCCTGGATGCTGCGCTCGACCTTGGGCTGAACCGGCTCATACCCGGACTGAAGCGACAACCCCGGTGCTGCCTGGCACCGGGGTTTTTGTTGAACAGCGGGGTCAGGGGGCATCGGCACTCCAGGTCCAGACCTGACCGCGCCGAACCTCCCGAAATCCGAGCTTCCGCAGGATGGGCTGGCTCTGCGGGCCGGCTTCCACGAAGGCCCACTTCTTTCCCGCCGCTCGCGCTTCGGCCAGGCGGCTGTGCACCAGGGCCCGATAGCCGCCTTCGCCGCGTCGGTCAGGATGGGTGCTGCCGCTTCGCAACAGGACGGCCGGCAGGCCCTCGTGGAGGTCCATCTGACCGGCGGATATCCAGCCGGAGGCATCGCCCCAGAGGTAGCTGCGAGTGCGATCGGTCGCCAGCAGTGCGGCGCGACGGGCCGGGCTCAAGACTGGTGCGCTGCCAAAGGCAGCTTTCAGGATGGCCAAGTAGGCGTCGAGCTGTGCGTCGTCGCGAACGCGTGTCGCGGCGCGGCCGGACAGCCCGTCCAGTCCGGTGAGCTCGCGGACCAGGAGGGTTTCCGGCCCCATCAGGGAGAAACCGGCTTCGGCCAGCATCGAGGCGAGGCCCGCCGGGCTTGTCCTGTCGTAGACATGCCAGATCACCGGCAAGCCGCGCGTCCGGGCTTCTTCGCGCACCGAGGCCACGAGGCCGGTTGGATCGGTCACACCGCCGTCCCAGCTGACGATGAAGAGCCAGTTGCCGGCCCATGCCCTGTAGCCTCGGCCTTCAACCGGTGAACTGAGACTGCTGCCGAGTCCGCCAAGCCGGACACAATCCTGAAAGATATGGAATAAATCTGCGTGTATCATGCTGGCAGATTGGCCCAGTTTCGGCCACCGCGACAAATGACATGTAAAAAAATGCCCCGGCTGAGGTGCAGCCGGGGCAGTCGTGTGTCTGCGGGCAGGGTAGCCCGAAAAGAGTGTGCGCCGGGCCCTAAAGGGGAGGAGAGGGACCCGGCGCCAAGTGCATGCCTCAAGGGGGAGGAGATGGCATGCACGCTCAGAAGGGGGAGTTCTGAGGCGCGGCGTTGCCGCCGCGTCGGGGAGGTATATGGCGCAGGCGGTCAGGCTTCACCAGAGACGAAGTGGCATGTTAGCTATGCATAAAAGGGGCGATGCCACATTTTCGCCATGCATGATTCGCTGGACTTCCAGGGCGTTCAGCTTTGCCAGCGACGGGCCTGTTCGATCAGGAAATCGCGGAAGGCAACGATCCGGCGTGACCCCCGCAACTCGCTGGGATACACGAAGAAAACCTCGAAATCCGGTCCGTCCAGATTGGGCAGGACGGGGACCAGGCGCGGGTTTTCGCGAGCCACGTAGTCGGGCAGGGCGGCGATACCCATGCCGGCCTCGACGGCCTTCATGACGCCATAAATGGTGTTGACCTCGACCACGGCGGGGCGTGGCGGCTGGTCCTTTTCGCGGCCGGCCTTGGCCGCCCAGTCGAGACCGGGGATGGGAGCCAGCTGGGGCGGGCCGTAATAGATGATGGAGTGGTCGTCGAGCTGTTGCGGCGTCGATGGTGTGCCGCGGCGCTCGACATAGTCGTGGCTGGCATACAGGTGCTGGCGCACGCTCATCAGCTTGCGCTGCACCAGATCATTCTGGGTCGACGGCCAGGGGCGGATGCCGACCTCCGCTTCCAGTCCGGCCAGGTCGAGCTCGTGATCGTCGAGCATGAGGCGGATGCGGATCTGCGGGTATTCCTCGTGGAACTCGGCCAGGCGCGGGGCCAGCCAGGTCGCGCCGAGCGCGGTCGGGGCCGTCACCTTGAGTTCGCCCGAGGGCTCGTCGCGGGCATCGTGCACGCGGGCCTCGGCGATGGCGACGCGACCCGCGATCTCCTTGGCGGCCTCGTACAGCAGATTGCCCGGCTCGGTCGGGATCAGGCCACGGGCATGGCGGTGGAACAGGGTGACGCCGAGATCATCCTCGAGCGCGGCGATCTGGCGGCTCACCGCTGATTGCGACAGGCCGAGCAGCTCCGCCGCCTTGGTCAGCGAGCCGGCCTGGGCGGCGGCGTGGAAGGTCTTCAGCTTGTCCCAGTCCATGGCGCGTGCCACCCCGTAAATGCCGGAAATCAGGCCGGCACCTTAACGAGGCGCTGGGCTGCTGCGAAGCCTATTCCTCGCTGTCGCCGGCTTCGCTGGCAGTCGCGGCCGAGCCGGCCGGGGGCAGGCGGATCGGATTGCCGTTTGGATCGGTCGGGATGTCGACGGTGAAGACCTCGCCATAGCGGCCCTGCTGGATGAGTTCGATGCGGCGTTCCTGGACCGCCGACAGGAGGTAGCGGGCATTGGTCGGCAAGGCGCCGCAGGACGACGGGCCCTCGCTGCTCGAATAGACGAGCGCCGCGCCACCGGTGCCGGTGCAGCGCCGGGATCCGTTGATCAGGTCGGCAACCTCCCAGGCCTCGATGTCGGCACGCACGGGGCGGCCGCCGCGCAGCTGGACGGCCGTTTCCTCGTTGGCGAAGGCGCGCAGGTGGCGACGCAGGTCCTCGTCGAACTCGGGAAAGAATTTTTCGGCCTCGGCATAGATGTGCGAGACGCGCAGCTCGCGCTGCGAGACTTCCACGCCGCGCAGGGCATTGACGAATTCGCGCGCATTGCGGTCGAGCTGGGCCCAGATGCGGGGGCCGTCGAAGGCAGTGCGGCTGAGTTCGGGACCACCCACGGACCCATTGAAGAAGCCGTAGATGACGCGCGGATCGTCCCATTGCTGGTAGACGATGCGCAGGCGGATATCATTGAGGCTGAGCGGCACCCCGGCGACGGTGAGGATCTTGGCGTCGAACACCGGTTCGTTGGTGCCATGGGCATCCATCCGGTTGATCCGGGTGACCGGGTAGTTGAGCATGACCTGCTCGAGCATCGCCACATTGTGCAGGTTGAGCCAGTAGGCGAGCTGTTCATTGCTGTTGAGGCGGGAAAGATCGACCTGGTCGGGCAGGGCTTCGAGTTCGGCGCGATAATCGCTCACCGCCTGCTCGTATTCCTCCGACATCAAATGATAGGCGACGCGGTTGGCTTCGTAGCGGTAGCGGGTCTCGTTGGCGGTCGAGATGCGGGTGCCGGTGGAGATCGAGCGGCGACGCTCCGGCTCGCGGTCCATGTTGGGCACGTTGAGCACGAAATCGCGCATCAGATCGCTCCACAGCGTGTAGTCGACGTGGAGACGGCTGTCGGCATCGTATTCGGTGAAGCTGGCGAGCGTCTGGGCACTGGCCGAAGGGGTGGCGGACAGGCCGATGCCGGCCGCGGCCAGTGCAGTCATTCCGATGAAAGCCAGTTTACGCATAGTTGTCCCGCCGTGTCAGAGTTCACAGGCGAGGTATCGCGCCCGTCGTGTCCAGACAAGTTACGGCAATGTAAAACTGGCAAAAGAGGGACCGGCCGGAGCCGGGTCCCGCCTATTCCTGCGCGGCCAGGAAGCGTTCCGCGTCGAGTGCCGCCATGCAGCCCATGCCGGCCGCGGTGACGGCCTGGCGGTAGATGTCGTCGGTGACATCGCCGGCGGCGAAGACGCCCGGGATCGAGGTTTTCGGCGTACCCGGCTCGACGACGAGGTAATTGCCATCCTTGGTTTCCAGCTGGTCCACGAAGAGCTCGGTGGCCGGGGCGTGGCCGATGGCGATGAACACGCCGTGGGCGGCGATCTCCTGGGTCTCGCCGGTCTTGGCATGGGCCAGGCGCACTCCAGTGACACCCATCGGGTCGGTGCCGCCGAGGATCTCGTCGACCACATGGTCCCAGATCACCTCGATCTTGGGATGGTTGAACAGGCGGTCCTGCATGACCTTCTCGGCGCGCAGGCTGTCGCGCCGGTGCACCAGGGTGACCTTGGAGGCGAAATTGGTCAGGAAGAGTGCTTCCTCGACCGCGGTATTGCCGCCGCCGACCACCACGACCTCCTTGTTGCGGTAGAAGAAGCCGTCGCAGGTGGCGCAGGCGGAGACGCCGAAGCCCTGGAATTTCTGCTCGGAGGGCAGGCCGAGCCACTTGGCCTGGGCGCCGGTGGCGATGATGACACTGTCGGCGGTATAGGTGGTGCCGCTGTCGCCGGTGAGCACGAAGGGGCGCTTGGACAGGTCGGCCTTGACGATGATGTCGGAGACCATCTCGGTGCCGACCTTCTCGGCCTGCTCGCGCATCTGCTCCATCAGCCAGGGGCCCTGGATGACGTCGGCAAAGCCCGGGTAATTCTCCACGTCCGTGGTAATGGTCAGCTGGCCGCCCGGCTGCAGGCCGGCAATCAGCATGGGCTCGAGCATGGCGCGCGCGGCATAGATGGCGGCGGTATAGCCGGCGGCACCGGAGCCGATGATGATCAGGCGTGCGTGACGGGTGTCGGACATGGATGGGCCTCGTCGTGTCTGTGGAGCGCAGCGCGCGGCTGCATCGGTCGGGTTCTATATAGGAGGGCGAAGCGCGCCTGCCTCCCGGCAAGTGCAGCCGGTTGGTTGGGCGCGCTCAGCCGGCCAGCGCCTGGACCAGTCCGGGGTCGCGGCCGCCGGGCCAGTTCATGGTGTCGAACGGGTCCTCGGCGCTGTCGGAGCAGCGCTTGAGGTGGGCGGCGTAGATGTGGGCCGAGCGGGTGCCGGAGCGGCAATGCATGACGATCTTGCCGGTCGTGTTGGCGAGCGCGGTTTCCAGCGCATCGGTGACGGCGGGGCTCGGGGCATGGACGCCCCCGAGGGGGAGTTCGATGTAGCGCATGCCGCGCTCGGTCACGGCCTGGCGCAGATCGAAGGGCAGGCCGGCGGTTTCCTCCGGTGTGCGCGAATTGATCACCAGCTCGACGCCGTCGGCGGCCCACTGGTCAAGATGGGCCGGTTCGGGCTGGGGCGCGAAGCCGACGCGGTCATGGCGGCAGACGATGAGATCGTCGGGGGTCGAGGTCATGTCGGGTCTCCTTGGGTCAGGGGCTGGCCGGCCTGGCGGCCGCACCGGCCTGCCAGCGGGCGATCAGCGTGCGGGCGATGCGGCGGGTTTCATCGAGCGGGGCGTAGGACCAGTCCTCGAGCCGGCCGAGATAGGGGCGCAGCGCGTCGCGGCCTTCCAGGGCGGCGTGCAGATGCGCGAACTTGCCCGGCTGGCCGGCCATGGGCAGGGCGTAGACCGGGGTGCCGGTCGCCGCAGCCTCGACGAGCATGTTGGTCGATTCCTCGGTGACGAAAATCCAGTCGGCGGCCGCGAGGAAGGCGAAGTATGGATTGTCCTGTGCCGCGTCGTGCAGCCAGACCCGCGGGTGATCGACAAGCCGTTCGGCGAGCCGGCTGCGCAGGCTCTGCGGCGTGCGGCGGGACACGGTGATCATCAGCGACACGTCCTGGTCGAGCAGGTGCAGGATGCGACGCTCGAGATAGGCGGCGGTATCGGTGTCGAGCTTGAAGCGCTTGGACGGGCCGCCGATCAGCACTGCGGCCCGAGGTCCGGGCAGGGCGTCGAGGCGGTCGGCGAAGCGGGCCTGTTCGGCGGCGAGGCGATCGGCGGTGACGCGATTGGGCGAGCCGAGCATGGTCACGGCGTTCGGCCGTCTCAGGCGGTCATGGTCCGGGGCGATGATGAGGTCGAAATCATCATGGTTTCTGCGCGGGTCCTGGACATAGGCGAAGAAGGCGTCCGGGAAGATGCGGCGATGGCTGGCGGCGAGCGGGATGGCGGCGCGGCCGCAGCCGATCCACAGGTCCGGCCGGCTGTCTCCTGGCAGGGCGACGAAGCCGTCCTTGCGCACGGTGACCCGCTCGATGTGCAGGGGCGTGGCGAGCTCGCGCTGCACGGCCTCGGCCAGGCCCAGCGCCTGGTTCTCGATGCCGCGACGGCCGTCGCTGACCATCCAGCAGATGGCGACGGCGGGGTCCGGTGCGGGGTCGGGCGCAGACGAGGCGGGGCTTGGTGTCATGGCGGGACATTGAAACTGTGGCGCTGCCGGGGTCAAGGCGGGGCCTGCTTGACAGGGGGTGCTACAAATGTAGTATGTGACAAATGTAGCATCAACGTTACGGAGATTTGCGCATGTCGCATTCCGCCCCCAGCCCGGCCGAGCTTTCGGTCCTCAAGCATCTCTGGTCTGCCGGTGCGCAGAGCGCGCGCGAGGTCCACGACGCGCTGGCCAGTGGTCAGGGCTGGTCCTATTCGACGACGCGGACCCTGTTGTCGCGGATGACCGACAAGGCGCTGGTCGAGCGGCGCGACGTGCACGGCCTGTCGGTGTTTTCCGCCAAGGTCGAGAAAGTGGCCCTGATGGGCCGGATGATCCGCGATTTCGCCAGCACCGTGCTTGATCTCGACGGGCCGATCCCGGCCACGGGTTTCGCCAAGAGCGAGCTGTTCAGCGAGGAAGAGGCGAGGGCGCTGACGGCGTTGCTCGAGGCGGAGGATAATGCCGGGGAGGAGCGGTCATGAGCGGCCTGATCGACGCCATTCTCATCGGCGCCGGGCTGAGCGTGGTCGCCGGTACGCTCGCGCTTGTGCTGGCCCGGGTCCTGGAAAGCCGGGTGCGCGGCGCGGAGACGGTCTTGTGGCGCGGCGCACGTGTCGTGGCCGTGCTGCCGGTGCTGGTTGCGCCCCTGGTCTATGCCATTCCCGAGGCCGCTCCGGCCTTGCCGGCACTGGATTTCGGGACCGACGCGGCGGCGGTGGAGGGCGTCGTGGCGCCGCTGGCAGACCTGCCCATCCTGTCCAGTGCACCTGCCCTTCCTGCCCTGCGTGACGTGGCGCTTGCGATCTATGGGATCGGTCTGCTGGCCTGTCTCGGCCTGGCCCTGCGGCGCCATTGGCAACGGGCCGCCGTGATCGCGGCGAGCCGGCCGGCGCGACCGGACGAGACGCTGTTGCTGGCGCGCCAGGCCGAGCTGATCGGCGGGCCGACACCGGAATTGCGCGTCCATGGCGGCACCACATCACCCTTCCTGACCGGCTGGCGCGGGGTCGTGCTGATGCCCGAACACCTGTTTGAAAACCGCCAGATGGCGGGCCATGCCCTGGCCCACGAGCTGTGCCATTGGCGGCGCGGTGACGAGCGCGACCGGCTGGTCGGGGCGGCGCTGCTGGTGGTGGCGTGGTTCCATTGGCCACTGCGCCAGATCGAGCGCCACCTGGAAGCGGCCCGCGAGCTGGCCTGTGACCGCGATTGCCTGGCCGCTCTCGGGCCGGATGCCCGCAAGGGCTATGCGGTCACGCTGATCGAAAGCTTTTCCCTGGGCCTCCCGCCCGCCACCGCCTTCGGGCCTTTGTCACGGAGACATCGCGAAATGCGTATTCAAGCCATTCTCGCCGGCGCGCCGGCAAACACGCTGTCGGCCCGGCTGGTTGCGGCAGGGGTTCTGGCAGCGGTGATCCCCGTCGGCCTTGCGCAAGCCATGGTCACCGACCGGCGGGACGCGGCAGCGGTCCAGGTGGAGCAAGTCCCGGCACGCAGTTTTTCGGATGCGACGGGCGAGGCAGTGCTGCAGGCCCAGCAACTGCAGGACGAGGCGCAATGGCAAGCCTCGATCGACCGGCTCGATGCTGCCCTGGCGGAGCAGGCCTTGTCGCCCTACGAGCAATCGATTGCCCTGCAAATGCGCGGCCGGGCCTATTACGAACTCGACGATATTGAGGCGGCCGTCGCCGACTGGCGTTCCGCAATTGCCACGGGCGGCAATACGGCCGAGGAGGAGCGCCGTTTGCGCATCAATATCGGTCAATTGCTGATCGTCAGCGGGGATGCGGAAGGCGGTGTTGCCGAACTGGAAGCGGCCTATGCCGGCGTTGAGCCGGATGCACGTATCGCACGCGCCCTGGCGCAGGCCTACGCCCAGGCCGGGCAGTTCGACCGGGGGCTGGCGCATGCCCGCGCGGCATACCAGGCCGATCCCCAGGACCGGTCGGCCTGGACGCTGCAGCTCTACTATCTGCAAGAGCTGGGCCTGGCGGCAGAAATGGCCGCCCACCGCGCCGCAGAACCCAGTGCGTCGCCAAGCGCGGACGGCGAGAAATCCAGTAACCGTTCCGCACCACGGCGTCCGGATCCGGCACCTGCAGCTCCGGCAGACCCTGGTCCGGCACCTGCCGCGCCTGCTGCCCTGTCACCGGCGCCGGACTTCAGCCATGCCGTGGCCCCGGCCGCCCGGATTTCCAGTCGCTATGGCGAGCGGCCGGCTCGCCCGGCAGGGGCTCCGCGGGATCATGGTGGCTATGACCTGGCGGCCCCCGAGGGCACTCCGGTGATGGCGCCGGCCGCTGGCGTGGTGACCCAGGCACAGGCCGGTTTTGGCGGCCGTGACAGCTGGGGCAATACGCTGGTGCTCGATCATGGTGGCGGCTGGCAGACCGTGTATGCCCACCTGCAAGGTTTCGACGTACAAGTTGGCGACACGGTCTCGGCCGGGCAGGCAGTGGCGCGCGTCGGATCGACGGGACAGGTCACCGGACCGCATGTCCATGTCGAGGTGCGCTTGAATGGGCACCGCCAGGATCCGGCGGATCATCTTCCCGGCTTGCGCTAGGTCCTCTGTCCCGGACCTGCAGCACACGAGAGGCCCCGGTCGCGACGGGGCCTTTTTCGTGGGGCTGGAGAGGACCCAATAGATAGCTCTTGACTCATTTCGACGTTTAGCGAAATGTAAAAGCATGAGTGATGCCTTCAAAGCCCTGTCCGATCCGACGCGTCGCCGCGTGCTGGAATTGCTGCGCTCCGGTCCGATGTCGGCCGGCGAGCTGGCCGCCGCATTCGACCTGTCCAAGCCGACGCTGTCGGCGCACTTCGCGGTCCTGCGGGAAGCCGGTCTGGTGACCTCGGAGAAACAGGGCAAGTCGGTCGTCTATCATTTGCAGATGTCGGTCCTGGAGGACGCCCTGCTGGGCTTCGCCCGCCTGTTCGGCTGGGGCCCGGACACATCCGCCCCGGACGCATCCGCGCCGGGTTCAACCAAGGAGACGGACAAATGATCACCACGGCCCTCAAGCGGTCCTACCGCAGTTTTGCCATCCAGTTCGGCGTCGGCGTGACGATCGTCCTGGTCCTGGCCTTTTCCGGCGAACTCGGCCTGATTGACCGCGATCTCGCCAGGCGCGGCAGCGGCCTGGGCTTTGCCGTCCTGATGATCCTGGCCGGCAACATGCTGCCGAAAGTCACCGGCGGCCTCTCCGCTGGCGCGATGACGCCCGGTGTGGCGCGTCTGGCCGGATGGAGTTTCGTGCTGGCCGGGCTGACCACCGTGCTGGTCTGGCTGGTGGCGCCCGACGGGGTGGTCAAGCTGGCCGCCGGCGGCGTCGGCCTGGCGGCCTTCGCCGTCAGCCTGGGCGCAGCGGGCTTCGCTCTTGTGGTGTCCGGCCCGCCAGTGGCTGCGGACAAAGGGGAGGAGCCGGACCGGGTATCACGGTCGATGCTGTTCGCCCTGCTTCTGTTGATGCATGCCCTGGTATGGGTGTGCGCCATATTCCTGATCGACGCGCTCTGGGGTGACACCGCAGGGCAGTGGTCGGCGCTCGCCTTCGTCCTCGCCAACGGCGTCCTGGCGATCCGCTTTGCCGGCTTGTTCAAGAGCGCGGCCGACCGCCCGGACGCGTGAGGGCCTGTCGCGGCACCCGACGCCCACGAAAGGCACTCCGCAGACACAAAAAAACCGGCTGGAAACGAGGTTTCCAGCCGGTTCTTATGACCCTGGGGCCGGTCCATCATGCCGGCGTTCGATCACGAACATGTCCATCGGGCGGGGCGCGTGTCAGGCGCTGCTCTTGTGCTTCGTGAGCGCTCGGCGGAGCGGCTCCGGGGTCGGGCGGTTCGCGCTTTGCAGCGGCGGATCGCCCACGATCAAGACCCTATTTCTTGGGCTGAGGCTTGGCGCCAGGTTTCTTGGCCTGTTCGTGTTTGCCCTTGATCGATTCCGCACCCTTCTGTTTTTCGGCAGTCGGGCGTTTCTTCTCGAGTGTCTGTTCTTTCATGCAGCGCCTCCATGGCAGCGCCTGAGACTGTGCCTCCCAGTTGAGGACACGAACAGGATCATACGCCCAAATCGCCTTGCTGCACAGCGGATTCGCCCGTCAGGCGAGGTTCATTTTGCAACCGGTTGAGCCGTCGCGCGCAGGTCCTTGGCGAAATGTGCGAATCCGTTCGCGACGGCGCGCCAAGAAAAACGGCCGGGCAGGGCCGGCCGTCGTTCTGGTTGCAGGGCAGTGCCGAGGATCAGTCGAACTTGACCGCCATGATCTCGTAGGATTTCAGGCCGCCCGGGGCATTGACCTCGATGACGTCGCCGACTTCCTTGTTGATCATCGAGCGGGCGATCGGGGACGTGACGGAAATCTTGCCCGATTTCACGTCCGCCTCGTCCTCGCCGACGATCTGGTAGGTCGACTCCTGCTCGCTGTCCTCGTCGAGCACGGTCACCGTGGCACCGAACTTGACCGTGTCACCGGACATCTTGGAGATGTCGATGATCTGGGCCCGGGCCAGCTTGTCCTCGAGCTCGGTCACCCGGCCCTCGATCCAGCCCTGGCGTTCCTTGGCGGCGTGGTATTCAGCGTTCTCTGAAAGGTCGCCATGCTCGCGCGCTTCCGAGATCGCCGCGATCACTGCCGGGCGTTCTTCGGTTTTGAGACGTTTCAGCTCTTCGTCGAGGGCCTTGTGCCCTTCAACGGTCATCGGGATCTTGTTCATGCGACCACTTATCTTAGGGAGTGGGACACAGGCTAGCTGTCTCCAAGTTGACCATCAAGAGTAGGTCTGCAGAGCGACAGGTTCAAGCGCTCCTTCATCGATGCGACGCAGGGACATGATCACGGCCTTGGCAGCCGACGCCGTGGTGTAGGTCGGGATCTTCATTTCCAGGGCCGAGCGGCGGATGGAGTAGCTGTCGTGATGCGACTGGCGACCCTCGGTGGTGTTGAAGATGAGCTGCACGTCGCCATTCTTCATCTGGTCGACAATGTGCGGCCGGCCCTCGAACACCTTGTTGACCCGGGTCACCGGGATGCCGGCATCCTCAAAGGTCTTGGCCGTGCCGCCGGTGGCCAGGATGGTGAAGCCGAGCATGCGCAGCACGCGCACGGGCTCGATCATGCCGGCCTTGTCGCCGTCGCGCAGCGAGATGAACACGCTGCCCTTGCGCGGCAGCTTGACGCCGGCGCCGAGCTCGGCCTTGGCAAAGGCGCCCTCGAACAGCGTGTCGATCCCCATGACCTCGCCGGTCGAGCGCATTTCCGGGCCGAGCACCGGGTCGACGCCCGGGAAACGCGCCCACGGCATGACCGCTTCCTTGACCGAGATGTGCTTGGGCGCCGGGTCGGCGAGGTTGAGTTCGGACAGCTTGGTGCCGGCCATCACCTTGGCGGCGAGGCGGGCCACCGGCTGGCCGATCGCCTTGGCCACGAAGGGCACGGTGCGCGAGGCGCGCGGATTGACTTCAAGAACGTAGATCTCGCCGTCCTTGACCGCGAACTGGACGTTCATCAGGCCCTTGACGCCGATCGCCTTGGCCATGGCCACGGTTTCCGCCTTGAGCTCGGCGATCATCTCGTCGGACAAATTGTACGGCGGCAGGGAACAGGCGCTGTCACCGGAGTGCACGCCGGCTTCCTCGATGTGCTGCATGACCCCGGCAACCCAGACATCCTCGCCGTCACAGATGGCGTCGACATCGATTTCGTCGGCATCGGTCAGGTAGCGGTCGAGCAGGAGCGGGGACTTGCCGGAGACGTTGACGGCCTCGCGCAGATAGCGCTCGAAACTGTCGATCTCGCGGATGATCTCCATGGCCCGGCCGCCCAGCACGTAGGAGGGACGCAGGACCAGCGGGAAGCCGAGTTTCTCCGCCTCGCGGCGCGCCTCGTCCTCGGTCGAGGCGATGGCGTTGGGCGGCTGCTTGAGGCCGAGACGGTCGAGCAGGTCCTTGAAGCGCCAGCGGTCCTCGGCGAGGTCGATGGCGTCCGGGGCGGTGCCGAGGATCGGCACGCCTTCCGCTTCCAGCTCGGCGGCCAGCTTGAGCGGCGTCTGGCCGCCATACTGGACGACGACGCCCAGCAGTTCGCCCTTTTCGCGCTCGGTCTCGATCAGCTCGAGCGTGTCCTCGATGGTCAACGGCTCGAAATAGAGGCGGTCGGCGGTGTCGTAATCGGTGGAGACGGTTTCCGGATTGCAGTTGACCATGATCGACTCGATGCCGAGATCGGCAAAGGCGAAGGCGGCGTGGCAGCAGCAATAGTCGAACTCGATGCCCTGGCCGATCCGGTTCGGGCCGCCGCCGAGGATGATGGCTTTCTTCGCATCCGAAGGATCGCTCTCGCACTCTGGCTCCTCACCGAAGCCCGGGGCTTCGTAGGAGGAGTACATGTAGGGCGTGGCAGCAAAGAATTCGGCGGCGCAGGTGTCGACGCGCTTGAATACCGGGCGCACGCCAAGGGCGCGGCGGGCCTTGCGGACATCGGCCTCTTCCTGGCGCGTCAGGGCGGCGAGGCGGGCATCGGAGAAGCCCATGGCCTTGAGGGCGCGGAAGTCGTCGGCAGTGTCGGGCAGGCCGAGCGTTGTGACGTCTTCCTCTGTCTGGATCAACTGCTCGATCTGGCGCAGGAACCACGGCTCGTACAGCGAGGCGCGCTCGACTTCTTCCAGGCTGAGGCCTTCGCGGAAGGCCTGCGCGATGACGCGCAGGCGGTCCGGCGTGGCCAGCGCGAGGGCGGCGCGCACGGCGCTTTTGCGCTCTTCATCGCTGGTCGCCTCCTCGACGCCGGCAATCTCGACCTCGTCAAAACCGGACAGCCCCGTCTCCATCGAGCGCAGGGCCTTCTGGACGCTTTCCTGGAAGGTGCGGCCGATGGCCATGGCTTCGCCGACGGATTTCATCGAGGTCGACAGCCGGTTGTCGGCGCCGGGATATTTCTCGAAGGCGAAGCGCGGGATCTTGGTGACGACGTAGTCGATGGTCGGCTCGAAGGCGGCCGGGGTGGCACCGTCGGTGATGTCGTTGGCAATCTCGTCGAGCGTGTAGCCGACGGCGAGCTTGGCGGCGACCTTGGCGATCGGGAAACCGGTCGCCTTGGAGGCCAGCGCCGAGGAGCGCGAGACGCGCGGGTTCATCTCGATGACGACCATGCGGCCGTCGGCCGGGTTGACGGCGAACTGGACGTTGGAGCCGCCGGTCTCGACGCCGATCTCGCGCAGCACGGCGAGCGAGGCCGAGCGCATGATCTGGTATTCCTTGTCGGTCAGCGTCATGGCCGGGGCGACGGTGATCGAGTCGCCGGTGTGCACGCCCATCGGGTCAACATTCTCGATCGAGCAGATGATGATGCAATTGTCCGCCTTGTCGCGGACCACTTCCATCTCGAATTCCTTCCAGCCGACGATCGATTCCTCGACCAGGATCTCGTCGACCGGCGAGGCGTCGAGGCCGGTCTTGCAGATGGCCTCGTACTCTTCGACATTGTAGGCGATGCCGCCGCCGGTGCCGCCCAGCGTGAAGGACGGGCGTATGATGGCCGGCAGGCCGATTTCCGCCATCACTGCTTCGGCTTCCGACATCGAGTGCACGGTGCGCGAGCGCGGGCTTTCCAGACCGATCTTGTCCATCGCCTCGCGGAAGCGCTCGCGGTTCTCCGCCTTGTCGATGACGTCGGCCCGGGCGCCGATCATTTCCACGCCGAACAGGTCGAGCACGCCGCGCTTGTCCAGTTCGAGGGCGCAGTTGAGCGCCGTCTGGCCGCCCATGGTCGGCAGCAGCGCGTCCGGACGTTCCTTCTCGATCACCTTGGCCACCATGTCGGGGGTGATCGGCTCGATATAGGTGGCGTCGGCCAGTTCCGGGTCGGTCATGATGGTGGCCGGGTTGGAATTGACCAGGATGACCCGGTAGCCCTCGGCCTTGAGGGCCTTCACGGCCTGCACGCCGGAATAGTCGAACTCGCAGGCCTGGCCGATGACGATGGGGCCGGCGCCGATGATCAGGATGGACTGGATGTCGGTACGTTTGGGCATGGGCGGTCGGCCTTCATCACGGGTGCGCGCGGGCTCGCCGCGGCAGGCCGGGCGGCCTGTCGTGCGAGCTATTCGGTTTTGGTGCTGAAGCGGGTTCCTATCGCGGAATCGCGGCCATGGCGAGGGGTAAACTGCGCGCTTTCATGTTTTATGTGCGGGCGACTGAAAAGCCGCACTCATTCGGCACCGCCGGGCGCACGATCCAGCAGAGATGCGAGTTCCCATTGCATGTTGTGCCGCGCCTGGTCGCCAAGTTCGGCCTCGAAGTCAGGGGTCAGGAAAACGCGTTCCCGAGCCAGGATCCTCTGAAGGAAGTCGCTGCGCCCGATCTGGAAATCGCTGTCACTTGCCCAGCCATATTCTGCGCGGATGGCGTCAGCATAGGCCCGATAGCGGGCGGGCGAAGCGCCGAGGATCGAAATATCGATGTCGAGAAACAGGTTGTCATGTTCATCCTTGCCGCCGCCCTGATGGTCGGCGGTCGCGCGGATCAGCGCAGCCACCTCGGCGGCGAAGCTCGGCTCGGCGCCCGCCTCGGTGAGCGCGTTCCGGGCCCAGACTGCGCTTTGCTCCTCATTGTCCGAGGCGCGCGTGTCGTAGACGGCATCATGGAACCAGGCGGCCATGCGCAGACGGTGGATGGGCGTGTCAGTGCTGGCCCGCGCCTCGATCATGTCCAGCATGTCCGCAATGTGCTCGAGCGTGTGATAGCAGCGATGAGGTTCGCCATAGGCTTGGACCAGGGCGGTGCCGATCGCTGGGGCGGGGGTCAGGCCGGCGGCCCGGACATGCTCTGCCCAGCGGGTCGTCATGCGGGCGTCGAGGCGGGATTGCATGGCAGTCTCCGAACGTGCGAGCGCTGCCGGGCGCTCCCGGTCTAGGGGCGGATATCCGACAGTGCGAGGTTGCGCCAGAGCATGGGCTGGATGCCGGGCATTGTCCCGCGCACCCGGTCGCCGACCAGCCAGTGGGCGCGCTCGTGCAGGAGCGGGATGACGGCTTGTTCGTCGAGCAGGCGTGCTTCCGCGGCGCGATAGAGCCGGGCCCGGCGCTCCGGCTCGTCCTCGGCCCGGGCGGCGCCCATGAGCTCGGCAAACCGATCATCGGACCAGTTGAAATTGGCGGCAAACCCACCCGGCGCGAACGGGTCCAGCATGAAGAAGGGATCGGCCTTGAGGCCGCGGTTGAAGCTGGCGATGGCGATATCGAACTGGCCGGCCTCGACGGCCTGGTAGAGATCGGTCGGATAGGTCACCAGGAGCTCGCACTCCAGCCCGATGCGACGCCAGTCATCGGCGATGGCCAGGGCGATGCGCTCGCTTTCGCCGGTGGTGCACCGCAGCTCGAGCGGGCGGTCGAGGGTGAGATTGCCGCCTTCCGGGTCGTGATGGCTGCCGGGCAGGATGGCGGTCGCGGGATTGGCGGTGCCGGAAAAGAACTCGCGGGCAATGAAGGCGCGGTCCACCGCTGCGGACAGGGCGCGGCGCACGCGCAGCGAGGTCAGCGGTTCGCGGGCATGATTGACCTTGAGGTAGCGCAGGATCGGCGCGTCGAAACTCTGGAAGCGGCTCCCGAGACGGTCGCGCAGGAAACCGATCTGGTTGGCCGGCGGGTTGTCGGCGAGATCGTAATCCCCGGCCCGGAACAGGCGTACGCGGGTGGAGTCGTCGCGCACGGCGTCGAGGCGCGCGGCATCAATGACCACGCGGAAGGCGTCGTGGTAATGCGGGTTCTTGCGCAGGCCGAGGGAGATCTGGCTGACGTCGCTGACGGTGTAGGCGCCGGCCGTGACGATGTTCTCCGGGCGCACCCAGTCCAGGCCGTGTCGCTCGATGACATGGCGCGGGAAGGGGTAGAATTCGCGCATCAGCACCGGCAGGAGGCCCAGAGGCTCGGTGAGCCGGACATGCACGGTGCGCTCATCCGCCGCCGCAATGCCCAGCGTCTCCGGGGCGGCTTCGCCGGCGAGCACGGCGCGCGCATTGGCCAGGGCGTAGAAGTCGCCGAGATTGGCAAAGGACTGGGCCGGGTCGACGAGGCGGCGGGCCGACCAGACGACATCCTCGGCGGTCAGGGCATGGCCGTCCGACCAGGTCAGCCCGTCGCGCAGGCGGAATACCCAGTTGAGCCCGCTCTCATCGCTTTCCCACAATTCAGCCAGGCCGGGCATGACACCGCCGTCCGGAGCGTACTCGGTGAGGCCGGCATGGATCTGTTTGTAGGCCAGGGCCGCTGCTGCGAACTCGCCGCGTGCCGGATCGAGACTGTCGGGCAGGTTGGCGGTGGCCACGCGCAGCAGGCCGATCGGCGCTTCGCCGCGACCGCAGGCGGCCAGGCCGCTGGCGGTGCCGGCTGCGAGCAGGGTGCGGCGGTTCAGCATGACCGCAGGATGAGCTGATTTGGCGGAGGCGGGGAAGGGGGCTTCGGAAACGCCCTGGCGTCAGCCGCCGGCGGCGCGCCGCGGCGCGTCCTTGATGGCGGCGCTGGCCTCCTGTTGGGTGGCCAGCAGGTTCGGGATCTCAGCGGGGCGAATGGGTTGGCCCCACAAAAAGCCCTGAGCCAGCGGCGCGCCCATGGCGCGCAGCCGCTCGAGTTGCTCGGGTGTTTCAACGCCTTCCACGAGGCAGGACAGGTTGAGCGAGCGGGCCAGCCCGATCAGGCTGGCGACAATGCGGCTGGCGCGGTCGTCCTCGATCAGGCGGGTGACGAAGGAGCGGTCGAGCTTGATATGGTCGATGTCGAGTTCGTGCAGATAGCTGAAATTGGAGTAGCCGACGCCGAAATCGTCAATCGCGATGCTGGCGCCGGTGGCGGTCAGCTGGGCGATGTGGTGACGGCCGGATTCGAACTCGGTGACCATGTCGGTCTCGGTGATCTCGAAGATGAGACGGTCCGGCGCGACGCCGCTTTTCTCGACCAGTGACAGAATGGCGGCGATGGCGCCCTCGCGCATCAGGTCCTGGACCGACAGGTTGAAGGACAGCTTGATGTGGTCCGGCCAGCGCGCGGCTTCGGCCAGCGCCTTGCGCAACAGGGTCTGGGTGATCGGGCGCATCAGGAAGGCGCGCTCGGCGGCCGGGATGAACACCGATGCGGGCACGTCGCCGAGGCCGGGGGCTGACCAGCGGGCCAGCGCCTCGAAGCCGAAGATGGCACCGGTCGCCGTGTCGTATTGAGGCTGGTAGACCAGTCGAAGCTCGGCCTCGAGGTCGGCGGTGCGCAGGGCCTTTTCGATCTGCTGGGCACCGGCCAGCCGATACGACAAGCGCGGCGTGCACACCATGCACTTGCCGCGCTTGTTCTGCTTGGCCTGGTAGAGCGCAAAGTCGGTCTTCTCATACAGGCTGGCAGCGCTGTCCTGCTGGCCCGGTTGCCACAGGGAAATGCCACCGGAACCGGTGATGTGTGCGGTGTTTTCCTCGCTGCGGCCGCCCGGGACATGCAGGTTGTAGGGCTCGCTCAGGCGGCGGCACACGGTGGCACCAATAATGCCGGCGACCTCCTCGCCATGGAGATCGGGCAGGACAACCGCGAACTCGTCGCCTCCGAGGCGGGCGGCAAGCGCCTCGCGGGGTTTGACCTGCTGAAGGCGGCGGGCGGCCTCCCGGAGCACTTCGTCGCCGGCCGCGTGGCCATAGGTGTCGTTGACCGGCTTGAAGCCGTCCAGGTCGATCATCAGGAGGCCGAACGGTGTGTCCCCGGCGACGCGGCGCTCCAGTTCGGCCATGAAGCTGCGCCGGTTGGGCAGTCCGGTCAGGGCGTCGTGCCCGGCCAGCGTCTCGGCTTCCGCGCGCGCCTTCTCGGCCCGGGTCTGCGCCTTGGCCGCGCGCGTCACGGCACCCCTGAAAAGCAGCATGAGCGCGGTCGCGCCAAACAGGCCCGCCGCCAGGATGGAGAGATATTCCCCCATCAGCGAAGGCTCATAGAACAGGATGAAATAGACGAAACTGCCAGCGCTTCCGAGCACGGCGATGGCGGCGGCGCGGATGGTCGAATTGAGCGCGGCGAACAGGGGCATCAGGAGCAGGTAGTAGTGAAGGTCCTCCTGTTCGAATGCCCGAGCCATGTCGAGATTGATATTGATGATCAGGATGCCGCACAAAGTCAGGGCGGAAAGCTCGAGTCGCAGAGCGGATATCTGGCGTCGCGTGCGGATGGTCAGGGCGGCGGCGGCCAGCGAGGCAATCATCGAAGCGATGATCAGGACCCATCCGCCGGCCCCGAAGGTGATGACACGGTCGAGGGTGTTGAGACCCATATAGATGGCCGTGCCGAGAGCCGCACCGCTGACAATGGGCTGGTAGGTGGCGTGCAGGCTGGAGGACGGCCTGAGGATCTGGCGCACGGTTCGGCGCCAGATGGATGTCACTCGGTCATTGAACATAATGGTGTCGCGTCCGCCTCTCACGCACGCGAGTCTGCCCGCCGGAATCTTTACCCCGCCTTTCGCGAGGCAACCGGATGCGGGTCGAAAGCAGTAATATTATATGCGCGTGACTTACGCGTCGGCCTTGCGGAGCTGGGCGACGAAGCGGTCGAAGACGCCGAAGCTGTCCTGCGGGCCGGGCGAGGCTTCAGGGTGGTGCTGCACCGCCCAGACCGGCTTGTCGGTCAGGCGGAAGCCGGAATTCGAACCGTCGAACAGGGAGACATGGGTCTCCTCCGCATTGGCCGGCAGGCTCTTGCCGTCGACGGCAAAGCCATGATTCATCGACACGATTTCGACCTGGCCGGTTTCGTGATTTTTCACCGGGTGGTTGGCGCCGTGATGTCCCTGGGCCATTTTCTCGGTGCGAGCGCCGATGGCCAGGGCGAGCATCTGGTGTCCGAGGCAGATGCCCAGGGTCGGTACGCCCTTGTCGAGCACGGCCTTCAGGGTCGGCAGGGCGTACTTGCCGGTCTCGGCCGGGTCGCCCGGTCCGTTGGAGACGACGATGCCGTCCGGGTTCAGCTTGAAGATGTCCTCGGCCGGTGTGTTGCCGGGCAGCACGGCAACACGGGCGCCGGCGCTGACCAGGAGGCGCAGGATGTTGGCCTTGACGCCATAGTCGAGGACGACGACGCGGGGGCCGTCTTCCGGGCCCTTCACATAGCCTTCACCCCAGGCCCAGGCGCTGTCCGACCACTCGGAAACCTCCTTCGAGGTGACCGCGGAGGCCAGTTCCTTGCCTTCCATGCTGGGCGCGTCGGCGGCGGCGGACTTGAGCGCCTCGATGTCCAGATTGCCGGACGGGTCATGGGCCAGTGCGCACATTGCCATGCCGTGCTCGCGGATGTGGCGGGTCAGGGCGCGCGTGTCGATGCCGGTCAGGGCGACGATGCCGCGGGCGCACAGCCATTCCGGGAAGGATTGTTCGGCGCGGTAATTCGCCGGCGGGGTGATGGCGGCGCGACTGACCATGCCCACGGCGGCCTTGCGGGCCGGCTCGCTGGCCGCTTCCTCGTCTTCCGAGTTGGCGCCGACATTGCCGACATGGGGGAAGGTGAAGCACACGACCTGGCCGGCATAGGACGGGTCGGCGAGGATTTCCTGGTGGCCGGTCATCGCCGTGTTGAAACAGATCTCGCCGACCACCTGGCCGCTGGCACCGGTGCCGTGGCCGAGAAAGACGCGGCCGTCGGCGAGCGCCAGGGCGGCAGTGGCACCCTTGAGATCGGTAGCGGTCTTGGAAGCGGTCATGGCGATGTCTCCAGCGGGCGACGGCGGACGGGGCGGGGGCGCGGCGGGAATCGGCGCGTGCCAAGGTCCGGGTAAACGGGCGCTTCGCTAATGCCTCGAAGCGGTCCGGTCAATCCCAATTGCCCGGAAGCGGTGATCGGTTGCGGGCGGGCGGACGGCGTCGCCAGATCCAGTCATAGATTGATACTTGATTTCGCCGCAACAAGGGCATATTCCCGCCCACCTTGTTGCAGTCGCGCCCCCGCAGAGAGCCGGGCGGAGCGAGGAAAGACCCGGCCCGGAGCCGGCACAACCAGGAAACTGACGCGGGTTTGACGCGTTGTTTGACAAGGCAGCACCCACTTCTCACATCATCCCTGTTGAGCGTTTGTGTGCGCCAGAAACGGTAAGTTTGATCCATGTCCCTTCGTGACCGCATTTCTGAAGATCTAAAGGCCGCCCTCAAGGCCCAGGACAAGGCGCGCCTGTCGACGCTGCGCCTGATCTCGGCCGCCATCAAGGACCGCGATATCGCCGCCCGGGCCGAGGACCGCTGTTCGGGCTGCGACGATCCGGAAATCATGGCGATCCTGCAGAAGCTGGCCAAGCAGCGCGAGGAAAGCGCCGAGACCTACGAAAAGGCCGGACGCCTCGACCTCGCCGAAGCCGAGCGCGCGGAAGCCGAAGTGGTGCGCGAATTCCTGCCCAAGCCGATGGATGAAAGCGAGATCGAGGAAGCCGCGGAGACCGTGGTCAACGAGCTCGACGCCACCGGGCTGAAGGATATGGGCCGCTGCATGGGCGAGCTGAAATCGCGCTATGCCGGCCGCATGGATTTCTCCAAGGCGGGCGCCAAGATCAAGGACCTGCTGACGGTGCGGGTGGCGTAAAGCCCACGATCTGCAGTTTTGCGCTGATCCGGAGGTGACGAATGCCGCCTCGGGGCGCATCATGTCCGGCTTCGAGAGCGTGCCCGGAAAGCTGGGCCATGGGGGCTGAACCACACGATGCGTCTGGGTGAGGATTTCATTGATGAGATCAAGGCGCGCATCAAGCCGTCCGAGCTGATCGGGCGGACCGTGAACCTGAAGCGGCAGGGGCGCGAATTCGCCGGCCTGTCGCCGTTCAAGAAAGAGCGCACACCCTCGTTTTTCGTCAATGACGACAAGCGCTTCTACCACTGCTTCGCGTCCGGCAAGCATGGCGACATATTCACCTGGCTGGAAGAGATGGAAGGCTTGTCCTTCATGGAGGCGGCCGAGCGGCTGGCTGGCGAGGCCGGCCTGCGCCTGCCAGACCCGGACCCGGAGGCACAGCAAAAGAGCCAGCGCCGCAAATCCCTGATCGAGTGGATGGAGGCGGCCCAGGCCTTCTACCTGCGCGCCCTGCGCAGCCCGGCGGCGGAAGGCGCGCGCGCCTATCTCAAGTCGCGCGGGCTGACCGGCGAGGACTGCGTGCGCTTCGGCATCGGTTTTGCCCCGGACAATCGTACCGCTCTCAAGGACGAGCTGGTCACCGCCGGGGCGCCGGTCGAGGACCTGGTGGCCTGCGGGCTGCTGATCGAGCCGGACAGCGGCTCGCCCTATGACCGCTTCCGCGACCGCATCATGTTCCCGATCCACGACCCGCGCGGGCGGCTGGTGGCGTTCGGCGGGCGGGCGCTGTCGAAGGAGGCGCGGGCGAAGTATCTCAACTCGCCCGAGACGCCGATCTTCCACAAGGGCTCGGTGCTGTACCGCTTCCCCGAGGCACGCAAGGCAGCAGCCGACCCCAAGCAGTCGATCCGCGGCCTGATCGTCGCCGAGGGCTATCTCGATGTCATCGCCCTGGCCCGGGCCGGGCTGGAGCATGGCGTGGCCCCCCTGGGCACCGCGATCACCGAGGAGCAACTCCAGCTCCTGTGGCGGGCCGGGCCGGAGCCGGTGATGTGTCTCGACGGCGACCGGGCCGGGCGCGCCGCGGCGTTCAAGGCCGCAGACCGGGCGCTGCCCCTGCTGGGGCCGGGCAAGACGCTGCGTTTCGCCTTCATGCCCGACGGCAAGGACCCCGATGACGTATTGCGCGAAGAGGGCAGCCACGCCCTGCGCGCCGTGTTCACCGAGACCCAGTCGCTGGCCGATCTGGTCTGGGAGCGTGAAGTGCATGCCGAACCGCTCGACGGGCCGGACCGGCGAGCCGGTTTCCGGCGCCGCATCCGCACCCTGGTCTCGCAGATCGGCGACAGCGATATCCGCGAGGAGTACAAGCGCGAATTCGACCAGCGCATGGAGGCCCTGTTCGGCACCAAGCCGCGCTTCCAGCCGTCGCGACGCTATGACGACCGGCGGCGCGCGCCGCGGCTCGGGGCGACCCCGGCACTGCGCAAGGCGGCGCGGCCGCAACCGGGTGCGGCGACGGGGCGAATCCTGTTGCTGGCAGCCATTGAGGACCCCGAACTCGCCGTCGATCAGCTCGAGACCCTGGCGGTTTTGCATTTCGGATCGCTTGACTCACTCCGCGACGCCGTTCTAGACGCGTGCTCTTCTGGGCAGTCTGTGCAAACCGACACGCTACGGGCCAAATTGGTCGAGGCCGGATACGCGGCCGAATTGAAGCGTCTGGACGGAGAGCGGGGGCCCATGCGGGCGGCTATAGGCGGAAACGAAGCGTCACCGAAATTACGGGTCGAGGCTTGGACGCGCCTGGCGGCTGCCTATATGGAACGGAGCGAGGCACAGGATCGGCGCGAGGAAATGCTCGCCCGGTTGGCGGAAGAAATAGACAGGGACGATTCAGAAAGCGTGCGGAGGCTGGCGGAAGTCAAGCTCCGGGACAGCTCGCGTTCTGAAACGCCCTGACCTGTCGGATTCGAATGGCGCGCACTGCAGGCGCGACAAGGGACGAATAAATGAGCAAAACGGCCGAAGCCAACGACGCATCGGAAAACCAGGACGGACCGCTTCTCGACCTGACCGACCAGTCGGTCAAGAACATGGTCAAGACGGCCAAGAAGCGCGGCTATGTCACCCATGACGAGCTGAACGCCGTGCTGCCGAGCGAGGAATTTTCCTCCGAGCAGATCGAAGACGTGCTGGCGCAGCTGTCCGAGATGGGCATCAATGTTGTCGACAATGACAGCGATGCCGAAAGCGACGATGACGGTGACGCCCCAGCCAAGACCGGCAAGGCGGCCGCCTCGGACGATGACGGCGATGATGACGAGGCCGAGGAGAGCTCCAGCAAGGCTGTCGGCGCCACCGCCAAGACCGCCGCTGCCGGCCTCAACACGCCCGCCTCTGCCGACCGCACCGATGACCCGGTGCGCATGTATCTGCGCGAGATGGGCTCGGTCGAGCTGCTGTCGCGCGAAGGCGAGATCGCCATCGCCAAGCGCATCGAGGCCGGCCGCAATGCGATGATCCGCGGCCTGTGCGAAAGCCCGCTGACCTTCGAAGCGATCATGGTGTGGCGCGACGAGCTGCAGGAAGGCGAAGTCCTGCTGCGCGACATCATCGATCTTGACGCCACCTATGGCGGCCAGCAGGCCGAGGCGGCGGAAGAGGGCGATGAGGACGAGAATGACGAGGACGCTGAAGGCACCACGCCGACACCGTCCGGCCCGTCCGCCGATGGCGAGGAGAAATCCGCCAAGTCCGACGATGATGACGAGGACGGCGAGAAGTCCAAGTCGGAAGGCGAGGACGGCGAGGAGTCCAGCGACGACGACGATGATGATGACGACGAGGGTGTCTCGCTGTCGCTGTCGGCCATGGAAGCGGAACTGCGCGAGGGGGTCATGGAGACCCTGGACTCGATCGCGGCCGACTTCACCGCCTTCCGCAAGCTGCAGGACAAGCTGGTCGCAGCCCGCATCGAGGGCAAGGACCTGACCAAGCAGAGCCGCGAGAAGTATGAAGGCCTGCAGAACGCCATCGTCACCAACCTCAACACCATGCATCTCAACAATGCGCGGATCGAGGCCCTGGTCGAACAGCTCTATGCGATCAACAAGGAACGCATGGCGCTGGAGGGCAAGCTCTTGCGCATGGCCGATGCCCACGGCGTGGCGCGGGCCCAGTTCATGGATAGTTACTTCGGTAACGAACTAAGCCCGGACTGGCCGGGTTCGATGGCCGGTACCTCCAAGGCCTGGGACCGCTTCATCGAGCGTGAGGGCGAGGATGCGAGCAAGATCCGTGATGATCTGGCCGACCTGACCCAGCGTGCCGGCGTGCCGATTGAAGACCTGCGCCGCATCGTGCGGACGGTCCAGAAGGGCGAGCGCGAGGCCCGGGTGGCCAAGAAGGAGATGGTCGAGGCCAATCTCCGCCTGGTTATTTCGATTGCGAAGAAATACACCAATCGCGGCCTGCAATTCCTCGACCTGATCCAGGAAGGCAATATCGGCCTGATGAAGGCGGTCGACAAATTCGAGTATCGCCGCGGTTACAAGTTCTCCACCTATGCGACGTGGTGGATCCGCCAGGCGATCACCCGTTCGATCGCCGACCAGGCCCGCACCATCCGTATCCCGGTGCACATGATCGAGACGATCAACAAGATCGTCCGCACCTCGCGCCAGATGCTGCACGAGATCGGCCGCGAGCCGACCCCGGAAGAACTGGCCGAGAAGCTCGCCATGCCGCTGGAAAAAGTGCGCAAGGTGATGAAGATCGCCAAGGAACCGATTTCCCTGGAAACGCCGATCGGCGACGAGGAAGACAGCCATCTCGGCGACTTCATCGAGGACAAGAATGCCGTCCTGCCGATCGATGCCGCCATCCAGGCCAATCTGCGTGAGACCACGACCCGGGTTCTGGCCAGCCTGACCCCGCGCGAGGAGCGCGTGCTGCGCATGCGCTTCGGCATCGGCATGAATACCGACCACACGCTGGAAGAAGTCGGCCAGCAATTCTCAGTCACCCGCGAACGCATCCGCCAGATCGAGGCCAAGGCCCTGCGCAAGCTCAAGCACCCGAGCCGCAGCCGCAAACTGCGCAGCTTCCTGGACAACTGATCGCCTGGGGCTCGCTCCGCGCCAGTAACAGACGGGCCGCTCCCAGCCGGGGGCGGCCCGATTTGCTTTGGACTCTGTCGTGACGCCCGCCTGTCGGTCCGGTGAAATCCTTGTCAGGAATCCGGATTGCGATGGTCGGTCGGGCGCTGGCGAGGTTAGCCTCCCCTCGCAGTTGGCCAGGGAGGGAGACATGGCAGGACGAATGTTGGCGGCTGGCCTTGCGGCTTGGCTGGGCGCAGCGTCGCCGGCGCTGGCGGCGCAGCCGCTGCCGCTGGACTATGACCGCGACGGGCGGCCGCTCGTGGCGGTCGAACTGACGGGCGGGGAGGCTTACGACTTCGTGCTCGATACGGCGGCCCAGCACACGGTGCTGGGTGAGGGGTTGGTGACTGACTTGGCGCTCAGCCCCGATCCGGACAGCCGGGCCCGTATGCAGGGCGCGTCGGGTGTGATCGAGGTGCCAATGTACCGTCTCCAACGGCTTGCGGTTGGCGAGAAGGTGATCGAGGACGGGCTCTACCTGTCCGTGCCGCCGACGGCGCACGCGGACGGACCGCCGCATGACGGCATTCTCGGCCAGGACGTGTTCGCGCACGGCCGGCTGGCCTTCGACTTCGAGGCCGGTACAGTGGATCTGGACGCCCCAGATGGCGATGCGGAGGCGCTGAGCCTCGAGGCGCGGCGGATGCTGGGCGGGTTTTTCCTCGTCGACGTGACGGTGGATGGCGTCGCCACGTCGGCGCTGGTCGATACCGGGGCGTCGGAAAGCTTCGCTAATGACGCCCTGCGCGATGCCCTGGAACCCTTTGATACACCGCTAACCGCCGCCACCGAGCGGCGCGGCATCAGCCAGCATCCGATGACGTTGTGGCAGGGGCATGCCGCGGTCGTTGACCTCGGCGGGGTGAGCGTGCCGGCAACTGCGATCGATTTCACCGCCAGCCCGGTGTTCGCGACCTTTAGCTTGTCTGACCGGCCGGCCCTCGTGCTTGGCATGGATGTGCTGCGCCAGCTGGGCGGGCTGGTGATCGATTACGAGGCCGGGACAGTGAGTGTTCGTGGCGCCGGCGGCTAGGTCGCCGCGGGCTGGCGGGCCGGCCACCGCAGCCAGCCGAAGCAGGTGACGAAACCCAGGGTCAGGACGGCATAGCCGATGACGTTGAACCAGTGCGTCCCGAAATAGAGGATGGCGCTGCCGGCAAGCACGAGCAGGACGCCGCGACGCGCCTCCCGCCACCAGGACAGGCTGGCCAGGACGAGGCCGATATTCATCAGGTAATTGGCGCCGATGGTGATGAAGGGGTCCCAGATCACCGGAGTGGCAATCAGGCGGCGGGCCAGTTCGTACTCGAACTCATCGTCGGGCAGGGCCCAGAAGATGAAGTCGATCACGCACATGCCAATGACGAAGCTGATCCCGGCGATGAGGACCGGCATGGTCACCAAGTGCAGGCCTCGCTTGGGCAGGTTGGCGGCGAAGGGGAGCATCAGGCAGACGCCGAGATAGAGCGACCAGTGGGCGAAATCGACCGGCTGAAGGCTGGACACGAAATCATTGCCCGGGCGCAGCAGGGCCTGGCCGATGATGTAACTGACAAGGCCGGCCACCAGGAGGAGGCGGTCAGCGCGGTCGGGGAAGCGGGCCTGGTCGGACTGAATGATCATGCGGCGGGGCTCCTGTTGTGCAGGCGGGTGACGGAAACTCTGGCCCGAGGGCTCGCCTTGCGGCAGAAAACAGACAAGATGGAAGGCGTGAACCGACTGCAGGACGTCGTCGAATGCACCGAGAAACCTGTTCGCGTGACGTGAAATGACCGCATGTTGAGCCCTCGACGTCTGCTTCCCGTGCTCAAGGTCGGCCTGGTGTCCGCCGGGCTCGGCACGCTGCTCGCTTTCTGGGCGCCCTATGGCTCGGACTATCTGCCCTGGCCGGGACGCTGGCTGTACTGGACCGGCATGAATGCGGCCGGCTGGGCGGCGGGCCTGACGGTCGAGGTCGCAGCCCGTCGGCGCTTGGCCGGGCGACCGGTGGCCTGGGTGTACGGCCTGGCTGGGCTGGCCGCCACGGCGGCGGTAATGACGGCGACAGCGCTGTTTTTCCGGCTGCGCGGGGCCGTCTGGGAACTGGAAAACTACGTCACGGCCGGGTTGCAGGTGGCGGTGCTGGTGGCGGTGATCACGGCGGTCTACGCACTGGTGCGGGAGCGAGGAACGGCCGCGGCGACCGCCGACGAGGCCGCGCCCGCCGGCGAAGTCGGGGAGGCCCTGCTGGACCGCCTGCCAGCCGGGTTCCGCGGCCGCCCGATCGATGCGCTGAGCGCCGAGGACCATTATCTGCGCGTGTTCAGCTGCGGCGACAGCACGCTGATCCGCATGCGCCTGCGCGACGCCCTGCTGGCGGTCAGCGCCATCGACGGGGCCCAGACCCACCGCTCCTGGTGGGTGGCGCGGGAGGCGGTCGAGGCGGTGCGGCGCGACAGCGGCAAGCCGGAACTCGTCCTCAAGGGGGGCACAGTCGCGCCGGTCAGTCGCACCTATGCCCCGAGATTGCGCCAGGCCGGCTGGCTGTAGGGGCAGGCTGACCGGGCGCTTCTACCGGTTCGCGATCCGCCAGGTGCGCTGCGTCTGGCATCGCGGAGCTGTAACGGCGGCGACAATCGGGAGGCGGCATTCCCGCTCGTCCCGGTAATCGAGTAACCACTTGTGATTTGCAAAGTCACTCCATCAACCTCAAGGTGATGTTCTCTTGGGGCTGCTCCAGTGGGCGGTCCGGGGCCAATTCATCGCCAGCCGATCCGCTGGAATGTCGGCTGGAACGGGAGGACAAGATGGCGGAACCCAAAGGCAAGCCGGACTCCGCGATGTTGCAGGCCGTGTCCGAATTCGGTGACGCGCTGACACGGTATGCCGACAATGTCGTCGAGAGCCTGACCCTGGCCGAAGAGCCGGACGAGGTCGAGGTTGCCAACGGTCTGCGCGACGCGCTCCGCGCCCAGTCGCGAACCTTGGTGAGCAGTACGCGTGAATTGATGGAAGGCATTGGTGAAGACGCCGCGGCGATGCTCGATACGCGGGCGCGGGAAAGCGGTCTGGCCAGTCTGACTGCGTCAGCGAAGGGCTTTGCCACCCAGACCCGGACGGCCCGCATCGGTATCGTGGCGCTGATCGAGCCGATCAAGAAACTGCTGCGCCAGATCCTCGACGCACTCGGGTTGAGCCTGCCCAGCTGGATCAACAAGATCCTGGACTTCATCAACAATCTGATCCGGGTGCTGTCCGGTCTCCTCGGCAAGGCCGAAGGACGGCGGGCGGAACGGACCCAGGCCACCATGTATCGCCACCTGCGCGACATCTACATGACCGATGCGGCCCAGCTGGCATTCGCCCAGGCCGGCCAGGCCGTGAACAGCGACGACGAGATCTGACGGCCGGCGGGACTGTGCGGCCCCGGCGCGGTGCAACGTCCCTGCGGTGATGCACAGACCTCCGCGTCTCTAGGCCGAGAAGTCGGATGCGTGGCCCGTACGGGCCGTGCGCCCGGCGCGCGCGATTGCGCAGGGTGAGCCGCGCGTGCCTGCTGATGTGCACTCGGCGCATGTCCTGAGGATGCAGAGACAGGGCCGGTCCTGCGGACGGGCGGCGTGCGCTTGACCTGCGAATGCCTAATCGGCGCGTGCTTTGCCGATGGAGAGGAGATGCCTGCCTGGGGACTGCGCAGCGGGCACCTGTCCTGCGCATGCGCATGGGGCGCCTGTGGTGCCGATTCACGGTGCCGGTTCACCGGTGGCGGTTCACCGGTGACGGCGTGGCGCGCGTGGGCGGTATCGGCGGCCGCGGGGCTACGGTTCACGGCGTGGTCCCGGGCGAGCTGGCCAACCGGCCCCGGGCCGGCGTCCCGTCACTCTCCCGACGCGGATTCCCCGCCCGGGTGGGTGACTCCCGTCGCGGCCGAGTTGCCGAATGCCGCGAGATCGGCTTGGGTGGTGAACCAGGCGGGGGACAGGCACATGTGGGTTACGGCAGGGATCGCGGGACTGAGCCTGGTCGTGGGGCAGCCACAGATACAGATGGAGATAGCCAAGGGCCGCGCTTGCCGGGCATTGACGGCCAGGTCGAGCAACTGATGGCCGAGGGACATTTCCCGGGCGCAGCGGTGGCGGTCATACGGGACGGCGCTCCCATCCACGTGGGAACCTATGGCATGGCCAGTCTGGAGCACGCCGTTCCGGTACATACCGGGACCGTGTTTGAACTGGCCTCGCTGACCAAGGCGATGACGGCGCTGGCAGTGTTGTCGCTGGCGGAGGCCGGCGAGCTGTCGCTGGATGACCCCGTTGTCGACTACTTGCCGCGTCATGCGCCGGATTGGGCCGAGATCACGATCGATCACCTGCTGGCCAACACCGGGGGCCTCGAGCACCGCTTCGAACACACGGTTGAAGGTGTGCTGCTGACTGACTACTCGACGGAAGCGATGCTCGACAGTGCCATTGCCACGCCGGTGCGCAGTGCGGCGGGTGAGGACTGGCACTATTCCGACCAGGGTTATTTCCTGCTCGGCCTGGTTATCGAGGCAGTGACTGGCGAGCGCTGGGCCGATCACATGCAGGTCACCTATTTCCAACCGCTGGGCATGGCGCAGACACGGCGGCTCGAACAGTCCGCTGTGATTGCGCACCGGGCCGAAGGGTATGACTGGGTCGAGGGCGAGACGGTGCGCAATCGCCGGGTCTGGCAATTCGGGCTGATGTCGCACTTCGGCATCATGTCCTCCCTGGAGGACATGATGCGCTGGGAGGCGGAGCTGACCAGCCCGGAGACGGTCTCTGCGTCGGCGCTGGCCGGCACCGCTGAGATCCGCCGGCCATTCACCACAGGGGCGTCCTGCGAGACCTGGGGCTATGCGCGCGGCTGGATGGCCCACCACGCCGGGGGCAGCCGGATCCTGGTGCACGGTGGTTATGCCGGTACGGCCTATCTGCGCGACCTGGACCGCGGCCTTTCGGTCATTGTCCTCACCAACCGCCAGGACGGTCCGCATGCGGTCTCGCCAACCGACATCGCCTGGGCTGTCGCCCACCGGGTCGAGCCGGACCTGCCGGCGGGCGGATTATCCTGCTGGGAATAGGCGGATATACCTGTTCATCAGGGCCATCGGGCGCTAGGGTTTTGGGCCTGGGGAGGCCGGCCAACAGGGAGTGATGCATGTCCGATGTGACCATTCGCGCGGCGCGACCCAGGGATGCTGCGGCGATCGCGCGCCTGTCGTGCGAGCTCAACGAGGTCGTCCAGGATTCCACCGAGCACTGCACGCCGGAGAATATCAAGGCGACGCTGTTCTATCACGATACCAGCTTCCACGTTCTGGTCGCCGAGAAGGACGGTGAGGCCATCGGCTATGCGGTCTGGCATGCCTTTTACGACAGCGGCCATGGCGGAGCCGGAGCCTGGCTGGCCGAGGTCTGTGTCGGAAAGCATGGACGTGGCGAGGGGGCCGGACGGGCCCTGTTCGAGGCGGTGGTCGAGGACGTCCGGGACAGCCCGGCCACGTTCATGATGTGGACGAGTTCGGAAACCGATGCGGCCGAAGGCCTGTATGAAAGCTCCGGGGGCTCGGCGAAACCGGTCAGGCGCTGGGAGCTCAACGGGCTGACCTAGGGGTTCTGCATTCTGACGTCACTGCCCGGCTTGCCCCGGGCGCGGGCGGCAGTTTAGCTGATGTCATGTCTCTTCAACGCCTCACCATCGAAACCACCGGACCCGGCCTGTATGAATTCACCCGGGCCTGCCAGCGCTTCGTCGAGGGGTGCGGCGAGGGCCTGCTGACGGTGTTCGTGCGCCACACTTCGTGCTCGCTGGTGATCCAGGAGAATGCCGATCCGGACGTGCAGGCCGATCTGGCCGAGTTCTACCGGCGCCTGGTGCCGGCCGGTGACGATGCGTCGATGCGCTGGCTGCGCCACACGGCGGAGGGGCCGGACGACATGCCGGCTCACATCAAGGCGGCGCTGAGCCAGGTTTCGCTGGGCATTCCGGTGACCGACGGGGCACTGCTGCTGGGCACCTGGCAGGGCGTCTACCTGTTCGAACACCGCGATCGGGCGCACCGGCGCGAGGTGGTGCTGCATTACGCGGCCACGGCCGGCTAGATCGAAGCGCGACGACTGCGGCGGATGTCGTGCTGTTGCAGCAGGCGGGTCATGGTGGCTTCCAGTACGTCGGGACGCAGCGGTTTCTCGACATGGGCGTCGAAGCCGAGCTGGCGATAACGCGAGACGTGGTCGACCATGACATTGGCGGTGAGGGCAACGACCGGGGTGCGCAGGCGCTTTTCCCGGCGTTCGATGTCACGCATCGCGCTGATCGCTTCCTCGCCGTTGAGTTCAGGCATCTGGATGTCGAGCAGGATCAGATCATAGCTGTTGGCGCGGAAATGCTCGACTGCCTCGCGCCCGTCCTCGACCATGTCGACCTCGACGTCGAGCCGTGCCAGATAGGCATCGAGAACGAGGCGGTTGGTGGCATTGTCCTCGGCGGCGAGGATGCGCGGCGTGGCGGACCGGTCGATGCGGGCAGCCGCCGGGGAGGCCGTCTCCTCGGCGGCTTCCTCTGTCAGGGCCTCGACACGCGGGGCCGGGATGCGCAGGGTGAAGGTGGAGCCCTCACCGGGCGTGCCGGTGGCCACGATGGTGCCGCCCATGGCGTCGGCGAGGCCGCGGCAGATCGCGAGGCCCAGCCCGGTGCCGCCGAAGCGCCGCGAGGTCGAAGCGTCGGCCTGCACGAATTTGTCGAACACAGCTTCGGCCTGGGCCTCGGTGAGGCCGATACCGGTATCGCGCACGGTGAGTTGCAGCTCGTCCTCGGTCTTGCGACCGACGGGTGAGCCGAGACGCACGCTGATGCGGCCCTGGGCGGTGAATTTGAGGGCGTTGGAAAGCAGGTTGTTGGCAATCTGGCGCAGGCGGAGCGGGTCGCCGAGGCGCAGCTGCCCCGGCGGATCGGTCACCTCGATGTCCAGCTCAAGACCGCGATTGGCAGCTGCCGGGCCATAAAGGGCTTGCAGCTTCTCGGCCGTTTCCTCGAGCGTGAATGGCATTTCCTCAAGCGCGAACTGCCCGGATTCGATCTTCGACAGGTCGAGGATGTCGTCGAGCAGGTGGGTCAGGGCGTCACCGGACGAGACGATGACGTCGAGCTTGTCGGCGATGTGGGATGGCAAATCCTCTTCCTTGAGGATGCGGGCCATGCCGAGAATGCCGTTCATGGGCGTGCGGATTTCGTGGCTCATATTGGCCAGGAATTGCGACTTGGCGAGGTTCGAGCTGTCGGCCCGTTCCCGCGCCTCCACGAGTTCCGTGATGTCGCTCATGGTCCCGGCCATGCGCACCGGCGTGCCATTGACCCGGTGAGCCAGGCCGCGCAGGCGAAACCAGCCGTAACTGCCGTCGGCTCGGCGCAGCCGGGCCTGGACATCGTAATCGCCGGTGCCGGCGAGATGGGCTTCCAGTTTGGCAAACAGGGGCGCGCGGTCCTCGGGATGCAGGAGGTCGGCAAATTCGGCACGGTTGAAGCGGGAGCTCGGGTGTTCATGGCCGAGCATGGCGAGCAGGCGTTCCGAGGCCTGTCCGGAATTGCTCCGCAGGTCCCAGTCCCAGAAGCCGTCGGCCGAGCCCTTGACGGCGAGGGCGACGCGTTCGCGGGATTCCTGGAGCTCCTGCAGAGCCTCCTCGCGCTCGGCAGCCAGTTCGCGCTGGCGGCGGCGGCCCTGGTCGAGAGCGGCTACGGCCAGTCCGACGGCGATGCCGAAGACCAGGCCGAGCAGGATCAGCACCACCGGGAAGACCGACAATTCCTGGGCGTACAGGGTCGGGCTGGGGCGCAGGGTGACGGTCCACAGCGCGCCGGGCAGATGGACCCGGCTGTCGGCGACCAGGGTTTCGCTGGCCGCGGTGCCACGCACGAAGATGAGCTCGCCGCCCTCGCGCACTTCCAGCTGTACCAGGGCTTCCGAACTGGCCGGCATGACAGTGCGGATCAGGGTCTCGACATCGAAGACGCCGACGATCAGGCCCTGGAAGGTATCGTCGTCATGCAGCGGGTAATAGGTGAGGAAGCCGACGCCACCCTGGACGAAATGGATGGCATCGCTGGACTGCGGGGTGCGGGTCTCGACGGCCTGCATGACGGTCCGCGCCCGGTTGGGTTCGAACAGGATGTCCAGCCCGACCACCGCTTCATTGCCTTCCAGCGGCTCGACCCACTCCAGGCGAAAATCCGGATTGGCCCACTGCACGGCAATCAATTCGGGCATGTCGCGGGCATAGGCGCGCGCATCGGCACGCCAGATCGCCTCCTCGCGACCATCGCCGCGCTGCCAGCGATGGGCCATGCGTTGCAGGGCGGCGATGTCCATGTCGACGCGACTGGCCATGTCCTGTTCGAAATGGTGGGCGATCTGTTCAAGATGCAGGCGCACGGCGTGGCGCTCGGCGGCCCGCACAAAGCCGGCAAAGGTCGTGAACACCGCCAAGCACGCCAGAGCGGCTGAAACGGGCAGGAAAAGCGGATTGCGTAGCATGGACCGACCTGACTGCGTAGGCGACAGAATGCACTCCTATGGTTACCGCGAAGTTGCCAGCGCTGACGGGCGCCGCGATGCTGTCAGGGCATCCCTGTGCGCCGTGCTCACAGCGTCACTACCCGGGCCGGGGCAGCGCCACGGGTGACGGTTCGGTGCGGTGCGGGGCGGCTGCGGCAGGTGCGCCAGTGAGCGGACCGGGCAGATATGCGGCAGCGCACCGTTGAAATGCCCGCCCGCAGCACGTATGTGCACCGCAACATGTCGTGTTTTTGGAGGAGCGCCATGCGCCTCACCATGATGAAATGCAAGCTGCACCGGGCCGTGGTTACCCAGGCCGACCTTCATTATGAGGGCTCGATCTCGATCGACCGCGATTACCTGGAAGCGGCTGGCATCCTGCCGCACGAACAGGTCGACGTGCTCAACATCAACAATGGCGAGCGCTTCACAACCTATGCCATCGAGGCGCCGCGCGGCAGCCGCACTTTCGGCATCAATGGCGCCGCCGCCCGGCTGGCCCAGCCCGGCGATCGCATCATCGTCGTCGCCTATGCGGAAATGGAAGCGGCCGAGGCGGAAGCCCATGACCCGGTCGTGGTCCTGCTCGACGAGCACAACAAGGTCGTGAAGCCGTCGCAGGCGGCGTAATCACTCTGATCCCACGTCAATCCGCTTTCTCGGGCGCCTCCCACGGGGTGGCCTAACCGATCGGTGCGTGGCCGTGTTCGCCGACCGATTTCCTGAACTCACGCTAATGCGCTGGGCTGTCGCCTCTTTTGCCTGCGGGAAATTCGGCGGCTCCCAATCCCTCCTGCTGGCGCTCTTGGCGGGGTCGGTTGGCGGCCTATGTCCCGCTCACAGGCTGGTTTCGGCCTGCAACCGCATGGGCTGAAGGAGGAGTTTATGATGCGGAGTTTGATGCTGGGAGTCGCGGGACTTGCGCTGGCCGGAGCGGCCGGGGCGCAGGACTGGAGCTATGAAGGCGCGAACGGACCGGATAACTGGTCCGGCCAGTGTGCCGCCGGAACGCAGCAGTCACCGGTCGATCTGAGCGGTGCTATCGAAGCGGATGTCATGATGCCGGCCCTGGACTGGAGCGTGGCCGATACGGTCACCCTGTCCAGCGACGGGCTGAATTTCAAGGCCGACACGGATGCCGGCAGCCTGGTCCTGAACGGCGTGCGCTACGACCTGCTGCAGTTTCATTTCCATGCCATGAGTGAACACACGGTGGATGGTGAAGCCTATCCGCTGGAAGTGCATTTCGTGCATGCCTCGGAAGACGGCGCGCTGGCCGTCGTCGGCGTGCTCTACGAGGAAGGCGAGGCCAATGCGGCGCTGGCCGACCTGTGGGCCGCGATCCCGGCCCAGGGCGAGACCGGCACGGTGTCGGACCTCGACCTGCGTGTCTTCCTGCCGGGCTCGATGGACGGGTTCCGCTATGCCGGCTCCCTGACCACGCCGCCCTGTTCGGAAATCGTCGCGTGGACGGTGCTGTCCGAGCCGCTCGAGGCATCGGCGGAGCAGATCGCGGCCTATCGCGGCCTTTACGGCGACACGGCGCGTCCGGTCCAGCCGCACAACCGTCGCTTCATCCTCGAAGCCGACTGATCAAGCGCGCGCCCGGCCGCCCTGTTCGGGCGGCCGGGTCGATGGCGCCGGCCTACTGGGTGATGCAGAAGTCGGCCGACACGTTGGCGGTCAGGGTGAGCCGGCCCGGCGCGACGCTGGTGTCGTCGCTCTCCATCATGGCTGCGCGGGCATACATGACCGGCGGCTGGCCGCCATGGCTGGACTCGCTCATGCGACGGATGCCGCACAGCTCGAAACCGGCCGCCTCGGCGAAGAAGTCGGCCTTGCGCAGGAGGGCCGCGATGGCCTCGCGACGGGCCTCGTCGAGCGCCGCTTCGGTATCGTCGGCAGCAAAGCTGATGCCGTCGATATTATTGGCTCCGGCCGCCACCATGGCATCAATGGCCTGGCCGACCCGGCCAGTATCGCGGATCTGGGCGGTCACCGTGTTGCGGGCCTCGTAGGCGATGATGCGGTGCTCGCTGTCGCCCAGCTCGCGTCGGTCGCCATACACCGGCGACACGGAAAGCTGCGATGTCTGGATGTCCTCAGCGGCAATGCCGGCCTCGCGCAAGGCCTCGAATACCCGGTTCATCCGGGCCGTATTGTCGGCCATGGCCTGGCGCGCACTGGCGGCGCGGCTGACCACGCCGGAGCGCACCGAGGCGTATTCGGGGGCCAACTGGACGTCGGCACTCGCCGACAGGCTCAGGGTCGGCTCGCTGACCTCCTGGGCAAGACCGGGCGAGGCGGCACCGGCCATCAGGGCGGTGGATGCGAGTAGGGCACGGAACATGTTGAAACTCCTGGCAGTGATCCCAAGTCGTCGGGGTAACGCGGGGCAGCGCCCGCGTGTTCCTCCGGCCAGCAGTGGGCCATGTCGGGCATGGCTGCAAGCTGAATGCATTGCGGCCATTGCAAGGCCATTGCACCCCAGCAGCGCCCGCGACTTGGCGACACGCTCCGGTCAGGCTAACACGTCTGCCGGGTGGGGCCTGTAGCTCAATTGGTTAGAGCCGGCGGCTCATAACCGCTTGGTTGGGGGTTCGAGTCCCTCCGGGCCCACCATTTTTTTCGCGTTGCCATGGAGTGGCAGGTCCGGCGCGCGGTCGCGCTTGCGGCGGTTCCGGTTGGGGCATGCGAGGCCCTCTGCATACTTTATGCTGTGGTTGATTGGTGTCTGTTTACAACTGACTGCCTTATTGTCCCGGGAGGGGGCCGGTCCGGACGGATGCGGGTTCCACGGATGACCGGAGCGGGTTCCGGTGGTTTTATGCAGGCGGTCGAATGGACGCGGACAATCTGGACAGACGGCCGGCCCAGCGGGCCCTGCCGCAGCCGCGCACCATGGTGCCGGTTCTGGTCGCCGCCGTGCTGGTCTTCTATGCCGGGGTCGGTCTGAGCGTGTGGTTTGCCAGCCAGGCGTCCAATGAGCGGGCTTCGGCGTTGAGCGAGGCGACGCGGGCGCGGGCCGAGAGTGTGGCCACCCATTTCGAAAACCAGTTCATGCAGGACCTGCTGTCGCTCGATCGCATGGGGCAGCGCTTTGGCATGCGGGCAGGCGGTACGCCGGAGGATGAATGGCGGCGCGATGCCGGTGCCTATGTCGAGCACAAGCCCTGGCTGCGGGCGATCGCGTGGACCGATGAGAGCCTTGAGATCCAGCGCATCGAGCCGGTGGCGGGAAACCGCGCCGCGCTCGGTCTGAACCTGCGCCAGAGATCCGCCCATATCGCCGAGATCGACGCCGCGATGGCGCGCCAGGCCCTGCTGGTGACCGGCTCCAGCGACCTGGTCCAGGGTGGCCGCGGAGTAATGGCCTATATCCCGGTCGTCGAGCGTAGCGGCCGCCGCTCCCTGCTGATCGCGGTATTCGACCTGGAGCGCTTCGCCACCCACCTGATGGCGCGCGAAAGCCTGGACACGTATGCCATCTCGCTGATCGAGAACGACAAGCCGGTCTGGTCCTCCGGCTCGGGGGCGCCTGACGATGCCGGTTTCGGCGCCGAAGCGCGGGTCAATGTGATGGGGCAGACCTGGGTCATCCGGGCCGAGCCGACCGCGGCGCTGGTGTCGGAATATCGCGACGCCTTCGTCAATGTGAACCTGGTCATCGGGGTGATCATCAGCCTGTGTGCCGCGGCCGCGGCTGCGGCGATCCTGCTGGCCCATGGTCGCAGTCGCGAGCTGGGCGGCGTGGTCAAGGTGCTGCGTACGCGCGAGACCGAGCTGGACACGGCGCGCCGCGAGGCGGAATCGGCCAATGACACGAAATCCAACTTCCTGGCCACGATGAGCCACGAGATCCGAACCCCGATGAATGGCGTTCTGGGAATGCTGCAGGCGCTGCGCCAAACGCCGCTGGACGAGCGTCAGTCGATGATGGTGGAGACCATCCAGTCCTCCGGTACGTCGCTCATGACCATCCTGAATGAAATCCTCGACCTGTCGAAGATCGAGGCCGGACTGATGCAGATCGAGACGGTCGAGTTCTCGATCGAGGATGTGTGCCGGTCGGTGGTCCGCATGCATGCGGACTCGGCGGAGGAAAGAGGGTTGCAGCTGGTTCTCGACGTGCGTCCGGCCGCCGCTGGCACGCTGTCCGGTGATCCGCAGCGCATCCGCCAGGTGCTGCACAATCTGGTCAGCAATGGCATCAAGTTCACGCACCGGGGCTCGGTAACGATCAGTGCTGACCTGGTGGCGCCGGACGAGGCGGAAGCGGCCGAGCTGGTGCTCACAGTGGCCGACACCGGGATCGGCATCGATGCCGCGGTGCAGGACCGGTTGTTCTCGCCTTTCACCCAGGCCGACGGTTCGACGGCTCGCAAGTTCGGCGGCAGTGGCCTCGGCCTCGCCATTTGCCGGCAATTGTGCGAGCTGATGGGCGGCACCATTACCCTGCATAGCACGCCGGGGCAGGGCTCGGCCTTCCGGGTCAGCCTGCCGGTAGGGCGCGTGTCCGGGACGGTCCCGGCGGTGGCGGCGCGGACCACAGATCGCAGCGGCCTTACCGACAGCGGGCGGTCGCGCCTGGCGCCGCTGCGGGTACTCGCGGCGGAGGATGTGGCCACCAACCAGCTGGTCCTGCGCAGCCTGCTCGGGCCGGTGGTGGCCGAGCTGGAGATCGTCGACAATGGCGCGCTTGCAGTCGAGGCGTTCAGGACTGGCTTGTATGATGTCATCCTGATGGACATGCACATGCCGGTGATGGACGGCTGGGAGGCCATCCGGACAATGCGCGAGATCGAGGCGCAGCGCGACACAGCCGCGACGCCGATCATCGCGCTGACCGCGGATACCATGCCCCAGAAGGTGGAGTCCTATCTGCGCCTTGGCGCTGACCAGGCCGTAGCCAAGCCCTTCACCCTGGCCCATCTGGCCGATGCGATCATCGCTGAGGTGGAGCGGGCCCGGCGCAGTGATCCGACCGTGTCCATGCGTGAATCCGCAGGTGGGCGCACCTGATTACGGCCCGTCCGCTGAGCGGACCAAGTTCGCTAGAGGTGTCGGTCAGCCGGGACGCGATTGCCGGAGAATACCGGTGCGGCGCCCGCGGGCGGGTTCGGGGGGAAGATGACGCACGTCGAGGCGGCGCTTGCGGCTGCCAGGCTGGTCGCTCTGGCGGGCCAGCCAATCGCGGGCCTGCTGCTTGCCGGAGAAGTGCCGGACGCGGGCCCCCTTGGTCCGCATGTTCATGGTCAGCCGCTCGACCAGGTCGGTCTGGTCAGACAGCCCGATGAGGGCGCAGGCAAAGGGAGCAAGCAGTTCGGCCAGACGGTCAGCGAGAGCGGCCAGTTCAGTCTCTTCGAGAATGAAGGAGGCGAGGCGCAGGTCGAACAGGACATGCTGGAACGGGGTGCGACGGGAGAGCGTGTCGATGGCGCGGAAGAGGGGCGATTCCGGGTCGTGGAAGAATTCCCCGGAGGCATAGATCTCCAGGGTCCCCCCGATCGGGCGCAATTCAAATCCGTCTTCCGTATACACTTGGGCCGCCTTGGCTTTTTCTCTAACCAAACACTGTCGTGACAGCCTTGCCCGCGAGTAAATGCGCGGTCATGGATTATGCATGGTTGCAGCACGCCTCTGTGGCGGGCGAAGACGGCCGCTGGTGCTCTTGCCATTTGTTAACCTGCCTTGGGGTAAAAGAACGTGACTGCGAGGGATGGCAAGCATGTTCTGGACACGCATCGACCGGCTCACGGGGGCCAACCCCCTGGTGGACCTTGATCACGCGATCAAGTCTCGCCTGGCGGTTGCCTACACGGCCGTGTTCACGCTGATGGGCACGGTCAACGCCCTCATCCTGACCTTTATTGTCGATGCCCGGCCCGGCCTTGCCGAACTGGCCATCGGCTCAGGCGTGTTTGCCGGCGTAGTGGGCAGTATCGGCCTGTGGATGCGCAAGCCCAATTTGACCATTGCCGCCATGCTGGTGATGGCTGCGCTGACGCTGTTCAGTGCGGCAATCGGCAATCACGGCTCCTTCCCGCCGTCGAGCATCTATCTGCCGGGTATCGTGCTGGGCGCCTATATCGCCTGGGGTGCCCGCGCCGCCCTGATGTCGATCATTCCGGTATTCGCCTATTTCGGCTTCATCCTGTCGATGGCCGGCGAGGCCAAGGGCAGTTTGAGCGAATTTACCCCGGAGGAAATGCTCAATGTGCTGGTTATCGCCTCCGGCTTGTCCTGTGTCTGGATCATCCTGTTCGGTTCGAGCTTCCGTTCGGCTACCAATGATGCCCGCGAAGCCATGGCGCAGAACAATCGCAAGCTGGAAGAGGCGCTGATAACCGCCGAACAGGCCAACCGGGCCAAGTCGGATTTCATTTCCAACATGGGCCACGAAGTGCGCACCCCGCTCAATGGTGTGCTCGGCATGACCTCGATCCTGCAGCAGGACGACCGCCTGACCGAAGACCAGAAGCGTCATATCGCGCTCATCGAGGCGTCCGGTCGCGCCCTGCACGGCCTGCTCAATGAAGTGCTCGACCTGTCCAAGATCGAAGCCGATGCTATCGAGCTGGAGCACCAGACCTTTGACCTCGTCGAGCTGGTCCAGCAGGCGACCGACCATTGGCGGCCGCAAGCAGAGAGCAAGGGGATCGTGCTGGAATGCGGGCGCCCGGGCCTCGCCAAGGCGGAAGTCACCGGCGACGCGCTGCGCGTCAAGCAGGTCGTCAACAGCCTGCTGTCGAATGCCGTCAAGTTCACTCATGGCGGCCGGATCACGGTCAGCCTCGGGATCGACACAGTGAATGACGGAGACGATTTCGACGTCAGCCTGACCATCAAGGACACCGGTATCGGCATCCCCTTCGACAAGCAGAACGAGATCTTCGAACCGTTCAACCAGGTCGACAGCTCGACCACCCGCAAATACGGCGGGACCGGGCTCGGCCTCGCGATCTCGCACCGGCTGGTGCACAAGATGGGCGGCGAAATCAGTTGCCTGAGCACGCCGGGTCGCGGCTCGACCTTTACCCTCGACCTGCGCTTGCCGCGCGCCGACGGCGCGGCTCCGCTGGTGCAGGAACCGGTCTATGAGCGCACCGAGCTGCCCGATGCCCAGATTCTCATTGTCGATGACGTGCAGACCAATCTGCAGGTCATGCAGGCCATGGTGCAGCAGGCTTATGCCGGCCAGGAGGTCAGCATTGATTGTGCCGTGTCTGGCCGCGAGGCAGTCAACCGAGCTTCGGCCCGGCCGTATGACATCATCCTGATGGACATCCAGATGCCGGAAATGGACGGCATTTCGACCATGCACTGCATCCGGGAGACGCGGAAATCTCGCGACGCCAAGATCATCGCCGTGACCGCGCTGGCTTCGGATGACAATCGCAAGCGCTTCCTGGCCGAGGGTTTCGATGCCTACCTGCCCAAGCCGATCGATATCGGTACGCTGACCCGCATGCTGGACACCGTCTCGCGCACTCCGCGCAGCGCTGAAGTCCTGCCGCTGCGCAGCCAGGCTTCCTGACCGCTTTCAGATCTCTGCCACGATGAGCTGTGGCCCGCCCGCCGCCAGTGCCGCGGCGAGGGCGCTGTCGAATTCGCCAGCCGTGGTGGCGCGCCGCCCGGACACACCGAAGCCTTCGGCCAGTTTGACCCAGTCCATGCGCGGGTCCTCCAGGGACAGCATCTGGCGCGCCGCCTCGCCGGGATCGCCGGCACCGACGCGCGCCAGTTCGACATTGAGCACCAGGTAGGAATGATTGGCGAAGACGACATTGACGATGTCGAGTTTTTCGCGGGCCTGGGTCCACAGGGCCTGCAATGTGTAGGCGGCCGCGCCATCGCCGCACAGCGCGAAAACCTGGCGCTGCGGGCAAGCCAGGGCGGCGCCGATGGCCTGCGGCATGCCGGATCCGATCGCGCCGCCGGTCAGGCAGAGCCAGTCGTGCCGAGGACCCTGGGTGAGCCACGGAAACACCCCCATGCCGGATGTTGTAGCGTCGTCGCAGATCACCGAATTTTCCGGCATGTGCCGCAGCAGCGAGATGCCGACATAGCCGGGGTTGAGCGGCGTGTCGGGGTCAAGCGGTGGCGCCTTCGAGGCTGCGGGCAGCTCCGGGTTTTCTGATGCGTCGAGCATGTCCGCCAGGGCTTCGAGGGCCTGTCCGGCGGTTTGGTCCGGTCCGGCCAGGGTTTCGACAGGCATGCCATCGGGCACCAGGCTGCCGGGGCGGTCGGGATAGGCGAAGAAGCTGACCGGCGGCGTCGTGCCGGCAATCAGCAGCAGGTCGTGGCCGTCGAGGGCGGCGAGGGCCTCCTCGGCGAAATAGGGCAGGCGCTGGGGCGCGAAACGGCCATGGCCGCGGGCGATGCGGGTGACAAAGGTGTCCATGAACACGCTGCCGCCGGTCGCCTTGGCGAGGCGCGCCGCGGCCAGAAGGCCCTGATCGAGGCAGGCGTGGTGGCCCAGCAGGAAGGCCGGCTTGCGGGCAGCCTTCAGGCGTTTGGTGGCCGTGCTGATGACAGGTGGTGCGACCGGTTCGAGGCCGGGCGGGTCGAGGGCGGCGGGGATTTCCGGTTCGCATGTCGCCCAGGCACAATCGGCGGGCAGGACGAGGCTGGCGACGGCCGGCCCGGGGCCGAAGGACTGGCGCACCGCGGTGGCGGCCAGGGTGGCGATGTCCTCGGGGCGCTCGACCTCGCCGACCCAGCGCGACATCGGTTGGCACAGGCCGACAATATCGCTGGTCAGGGGCGCGTCGAGCGCACGGTGGTGGCGAGCATGGTCGCCGACAATATTGACCACAGGGACCCGGGCGCGCCGGGCATTGTGCAGGTTGGCCAGCCCGTTGGCGAGACCGGGTCCGAGATGTAGCAGCGTGCAGGCCGGTCGACCGGCCATGCGCGCAAAGCCGTCCGCCGCGCCCGTTGCCACGCCCTCGAACAGGCACAAGACAGAGCGCATGCCCTCGGTCCGGTCGAGGGCCGCAACCATGTGCATCTCGGAAGTGCCGGGATTGGTGAAACAGGTGTCCACGCCGTGGGCGATCAGGGTGCGGACCAGGCTTTCGGCGGCAAACATTGGGCTCTCCGGAGCGGCTGGCCGCCCAGCCTTGGGCGTCAGCCGCGCTCGGTCAAGCGTTCTCCGGAGGGCGCCGGATGCCGAAGAACAGGGCGTAGATCACCGGCACTGCAATCATGGTCAGCACCGTGGCGAAGGCGAGGCCGCCGATGATCGTCACTGCCATGCCCTGGAAGAAGGCGTCTCCGAGCAGCGGCGTCATGCCGAGAATGGTGGTGGCCGCGGCCAGCACGACAGGTCGCAGGCGGCTGACCGAACCGTCGCGCACGGCGGCGAAGCGCTCGGTGCCGCGAGCGATGCGGGCATCGATCTCGTCGACCAGCACAATGGCGTTCTTGATCAACATGCCGGACAGGGACAGCAGGCCCAGCAGGGCGGTGAAGGAGAAGGCGACCTGGGTGACGAGGAGGCCGATGACCACGCCATTGACCGCCATCGGCACCACGCTCCAGATCACCAGCGGCTGGCGCACCTTGGCGAAGAGCAGGAAGGAAATGGTCAGCATGGCGATGAAGGTCAGGGGCAATTGCCGGCCGAGGGACGCATTGGCCTCGCTCGAGGCCTCGAACTCGCCCCCCCATTCCAGGCTGTAGCCGGGCGGCAGGTCGATGGCCTCGATCAGGGGCCGGATCCGGGCCAAGCCCTGGGCGGCGGTTTCGCCGGGCTGCGGATTGGCGCGCACGGAGATTGTGCGGGTACGGTCGCGGCGCTGGATCAGGGCTTCCTCGAAGGCCAGCTCAAAGCCGCGGGCCACCTGGCCCATGGGCACATAGGCCTGTCGGGCCGTGCTCCAGACCAGGCGGTCCTGCAGCTGGGCGGTTTCACCACGCTCATTGGCCGGAGCCCGGGCGATGATCGGGATCAGCGTCTCGCTCTCGCGATAGACCCCGACCTGGGCGCCGTCGGTGGCGAACAGGAGGGCGTTGGCGATGTTCTCGCGGGTGACGCCGATCGGCTGGGCCCGCTCCTCGACGATCTGCGGCCGCAGGACGGGAACGGGGTTGCGCCAGTCGGTGCGGATGTCGATGACATCGCCGTCGACATGGAGCCGTGCAACAGCCTGCTCGGCGAGGCCGCGCAGGACCTCTGCGTCCGGTCCCATGAAACGGGCTTCCAGCTGGGCCCCGGACGGTGGGCCGAAGACGATCCGGTCGATGCGGACATCGACATCGGGATAGCGTTCGCGGACATGGCCCAGAATGCGCTGGCCGAGGGCGGGAATCTGGTCGCGATCGGAGGTCTGGACGATCAGCTGGCCGTAGGACGGGCTGGGCTGTTCGGCGTTGTAGGTCAGCATGAAGCGGGTTGCCCCGGCACCGACAAACGTATCGTAGCTTACGGTCTCGTCCTGCTCACCGACGAAAGCGCCGATTTCGCGCATCGTGCGGTCGGTGGTCAGGATGTCGGTGCCCTCCGGGTGCTCCACATTGACGAAGAACATCGGTGTGTTGGCCGGCGGAAAGAAGGCGTTGCGAACCGAGCCGAAGCCGACATAGCAGGCCAGAGTGATGGCCAGCAGCACAAAGAGGACGATCCAACGCCGTGACAGGGCGCCCTGGAGGAAACCGCGATAGGCGTTGAACAGGCGACCGGAATAGAGGGCGTCTTCATCGAGTTCGGCCGAGGCGGCGGCCTGGGCGGCCTTGCGCTCATGGGCGAAGAGGTGGAAGCCGACCAGTGGCACGACACTGACCGCAACCAGCCAGCTCAACAGCAGCGAGATGGCGATCACGGCAAACAGGGAGAACAGGAATTCGCCGGTCGAGTCGGGCGACAGGCCGATCCCGGCGAAGGCCAGGATGCCGATGATGGTGGCGCCAAGCAGGGGCCACTGGGTCGCGGCGACGGCGTCCTCGGCGGCTTGCAGGCGCGGCTTGCCACGGCGGATTCCGGTCAGCATGGACTCGGTGACAACGATGGCGTTGTCGACCAGCATGCCCATGGCGATGATCAGGGCGCCAAGCGAGATGCGCTCCATCTCGATGGCGAACATGTTCATGAAGAACAGGGTGCCGGAGACGGTCAGGAGCAGCACGGCGCCGACGGTCAGCCCCTCGCGCCAGCCCATGAAAATGCACAGCACGGCGACGACGATGCCGAGAGACAGGGCCAGGCTGATCAGGAAGTCATTGATGGCGCGATCGACCACGAGGTGTTGCTGGTAGACCGGGTGGAGCTGGACGCCGACGGGCAGGCTGGCCTCGATCTCGGCCAAGCGGGCGTCGACAGCGTGACCGACATCGACGATGTTGGCGGTGGCGAGGCCGGCAATGCCGAGCGAGAAGGCGCGCACATTGTCGTGGTAGATGAACTGGCGCGGCCGTTCGACCGGGCCGCGGGTCACGGTGGCGAAGTCGGACAGACGGATGGTCTGGTTGCCGGTGCCGGGCGTGACCAGGAGATTGCGGATCGACTCGACGCCGCCCAGGGTCTGAGGCAGGCCGATACGGACATGGCGGTCATCGATGGCGGTGGCGCCGGCGCTGACCACGGCGTTCTCGCGACCGAGCTCGGCCAGCAGGCTTTCATAGGACAATCCGAGGCGGGACAATTCCTCCTGCGCGATCTCGATATAGATGCGCTCCTGCGGTTCGCCCTCGATGGCGACCTTGGCGACATTCTCGACGGTCAGCAGCTCGCGCCGCAGCAGGCGGGCGATGTCGCGGATCTGGCTGTCGGAATAGCCCTCGGCGGTGACCGCGTAGAACAGGCCGTAAGTGTCGCCGAAATCGTCCAGCACGACCGGCGGCCCGGCGCCCGGGGGCAGGCTGCCGGTGGTGTCACGCACCTTAGCGCGCAGGCGCGTCCACACGCCGTCGAGTTGGTCGCCATCGATGGTGTCGTCAATCTGGACGTGGATTTCCGACAGGCCCGGCGAGCTTTCCGAGGTGATGTCGGCAACTTCGGCGAGTTGCTGGATGGCGATCTCGAGGGTCTCGGTGAGCTCCTGTTCGACCTCCTCGGCGGTGGCACCGGGATAGGGGGTGAAGATGATCGCGGTCTTGATGGTGAAGGCCGGATCTTCCAGCCGGCCGACATTGGAAAATCCGTACAGCCCGCCGAGCAGGCAGAACAGGATCACCAGCCAGGTCAGGACCGGCTTGTTGATCGACAGGCGGGCAATGGCGGAGCCGGGTGAGGTGGCGCGGCTCATTGCGGAGTTCCGAAGCGGGTGCTGGCGGAGAGCGGACGCACGGGCATGCCGTCATAGAGCGCCTGCACGCCGGCGGTGACCACCTGCTCGCCGGCGCTCAGGCCGTCGGTAACGATGACCATGCGGTCGCGGCTGCCACCGAGCCGGATGGCGCGCGGACGGACGATGCCGGCATCCGGATTGTCCTCGCTGGCCTGGAAGACCCAGACCCGGGCGCTGCCGTCGGGGGCCTCCGTCACCGCGGTCAGTGGTACGCGCAGGGCGCTGGCGGTGGCGGCGGGACGGTTGAACTCTGCCCACACGGTGGCTGTCATGCCGGGCAGGATATTGGCCGGAATGTCGTCGGGCAGGGCAGCCAGGGCGCGATAGGTCTGCGAGGCGCTGTCGGGCTCGCTGACCAGTTCGCGCGGCTCCAGGGCAAAGGTCTGCCCGGGCAGGAAGGGGAAGGCGGCTTCCAGTGATATCAGGTCGGTGCGGTCGAACAGGGCGACCATGTCTTCGGACACCGGAACCGAGACGCGCAGCTCGCCGGTGTCCTGGATGCGCAGGATCGGCTGGCCGGGCGAGACGATCGTGAAATTGTCCACGAGGCGGCGGCTGACCAGCCCGTCGAAGGGCGCGGTCAGGGCGGTGTATTCCAGATTGCGGCGGGCGCTCTCCAGGGCCACGGCGCGCAGGTCGTAGGTGGTCTGGGCATTTTCCAGCGCCGCCTGCGAGGCGATACCGCGCTCGTGCAGCGTGGTCTGACGTTCCAGGTCGGCGCGGGCCTGCTGCAGCTGGACTCCGGCTTCGCGCACGGCGCGGTCGAAATCCTCGGTGTCGAGACGGGCCACCAGGGCCCCCTGCTCGACGCGCTCGCCTTCTGTGATCGGCAGTTCGGCCAGCTGGCCGCCGACCTGGAAGGCCATGTCGACGCTGATGCGGGCCTCGACCCGGCCGACGAATTCATAGCGGCTCTGTTCGGCCAGGCCAGTGACATCGGCGAGCTGGACCAGGCGGGGTGCGGGCTCGGCGACGGGTTCGGGCTGCGAGCAGGCGGCCAGCAGGGCAAGGCCGGCGAGGGGAAGCAGACGGGTCATGCGTAGAGCGCCTCGCTCATCTCGACCAGGCGGCCGCACACGGCGGGCAGCCGGTTTTCGTCGATGTGGTTGAGCCCGAGCAGGCTGGACAGTTTCAGCCCGTCCAGGGCGAGCAGCACGATGCGGGCCTGGATCGGGTCGGGGGTCGCGTCCGCGATGCGTTCGAAGATCGTTGTCATCATGGTGCAGACCGGGTCGAGCAGGTCGGGCTGTTCGGCCGAAGCGGCGAGCAGGGCGTGCGGCACGCTGGACGCTTCGTCGAAGCGTTCGAGCAGGGTGCGAACCACGGCGGGCAGGACTGGAGCGCCGGCGTCCAGCGCGGCGGCCTCGGCGGCGGCGATATCGGCGGACACCGAGCTCACCAGGCGCTCGACCATGGCCTTGAGCAAGGCCAGCTTGTTGGGGAAGTGGTAGAGCACGCCGCCCTTGGAGATACCGCTTTCGGCGGCGACCCCGTCAATGGTCAGGCGGCCGGCTCCCTCGCGTTCCACGACGGCTTCGGCGGCATCGAGGATGAGGTCACGTGTGGCGGGGCGTTCGGCGGACATGGGGACTCTCGGTGCGGTTCGATTGTTGCGCTGCACATAAACCGTCCAGACGGTACAGTCAATACCGTCCGGACGGTATAGTGATCGTGTCGTGACTACGTCGGGGCATGGCCAATGGATGACAATTCCGCTGTGGTGCCAGCAGGGGTTGTTGCGGGGAGTTCATGCCCGCTCTGGCCGGTAGAGCAGGGGCGGCCGGTGATCTAGAGAGCGCCCATGACCGGTGAATGAGTAATCGAAGCTGTCGGAGACGGGGCGATGAGTGTTTGGGTTCGTGGCGCATTGGCGCTGGGCGTGGCAACGGCCGCATTGGCGACAACCAGCGCGCCGGCGGCGGCCTGGGGCTATGAGGGTCACAAGATCGTCTGTGAACTGGCCTACCGCCACCTCACCGAGACTGCGCGGGCCGAGATCGATCGTCTGGTCGCCGGCGACGACGAGTTCGAGAACTTTGCCGACACCTGTTCCTGGGCCGACGAGGTGCGTCGCACAACGCACCGCCATACCTATCCCTGGCACTTCATCAACCAGGACCGCGACGACCCGGTGATCGACCCGGAAGATTGCGCCGAGGACGGTTGCATTACCGAGGCCATAGACCTGCATGCCGGCATTCTGGGTGACACCTCGCGCTCGGATGCGGACCGTCTGGAGGCGCTCAAATTCCTCGGCCACTGGCTCGGCGATATCCACCAGCCGCTGCACGTCTCGATCCACGGGGATCGCGGCGGCAATGACATCCAGGTGCTGTGGCGCGGCGAGCGCCATACCAGCCTGCACCGGGTCTGGGACAGCGAGATCATGCTCGACTACATGAGCGCCAGCTGGCCGTGGGCCGGGCGCGACGAGCGCGTCGCAATGCTGACCGAGGAGCTGGCCGCCGGCCTCCCGCTCGACGGGGTCACGGTATACGCCACGCTCGATGCAATCGGATGGGCCCAGGAAAGCCATGATATCGTCCGTTCCCGCGACTTTGCCTATTACTGGGCCGACGCCGAGCGGCCGATCGCGCCGGGCGAGCATTACTACGAGACCCATCTCGACACCGTGCATCACCAGCTCCAGCAGGGCGGGGTGCGCCTGGCCGGGCTGATCAACACGCTGATCGAAGGCGACAGGCTGGCGCAATCCGCCGCGACGCCGGCGAGCACCGCCCTCGACTAGCGGCCGGTTTCAGCTTGTCGGGCCGCTTAAGGCTTGGTTAATATTCTCCCGACCCGGGCGTTGTCCGGGTGTGTTCGGGGGGATGGTGTGGTGGTCAGTCTGGTAAGCGAGTGGGCCTGGTGGGGCGGTGCGGGAGCGCTGGCCCTGGTGACCATGCTGACCCTGATCTCCATGACGCTGTGGTATCGCCAGCGCGCCCGCAGCGATGTCCGCCAGGTCAGTGAGCTGCGTCGGCGGCGGCATGCCCGCTATGAGGATGCCCGGCGCGAGTACGAGAAGTACCGGCGCAAGATCGAGACCGGCAATACGGTCCTGATCGACCTCATCCATGATCTCGGCGAGGATCTGGCCGGACGCGACAGCGCGCGCCAGCAGATCGCCTTTGACGAGGCCTTCGAGGCGGTGGCGGCGATCCGCCAGGCCAACCCCCGGACCAATATCAAGATCGTCCTGCACACGCTGGGCGGCTATGCCCGGCCGGCCCACATGATTGCCCAGGCGCTGAAACGCCATGTGGCGCGACGCAAGTCCGGGGGCGGTGCCGGCAAGGAAGGCCAGGTTATCGCCTATGTGCCCTATGTGGCCATGTCGGGCGGGACGATGATCGCGCTGGCGGCCGACAGGGTGGTGATGGACGAGACCGCGTCGCTGGGGCCGATCGACACGATCTATGGCGGTTTCCCCACCGAGACCTATCGCGACCTGCTGGCCAAGAAGGGCGCCGAGGCGACCCAGGACGTGCTGCTGATGCTGGCGCACGAGGCGGAGAAATATGACCGCTATGCCGGCAAGGTGGCGCGCGAGATCGTCAACCCTGCGCACAAGAAAGGCGAGCAGGACCATGCCCTGGCCGACCATCTCGCTTCCGGCACGCGCTCGCATTCCGAGGCGATCAGTCCGGCCGAGGCCAAGGCGCTCGGCATGCGGGTCTCGACCAAGCTGCCGGAGTCGATTGCCGGTCTGGTCGATGCGCGCATCCGCATGATCAATACGCGCGTCGAGTACGAGGCCCGGCGGGAGGCCGACGCGGCGCCCAGCGAAGCCGAGGCCGCGAGCCCGGCCGACCAGGTTATCGAGCAGGCGATCCGGCAATCCTTGCGGGGTGCGGTGGGATTGCGGGCCGGACCGGAGTGATGTGCAGGCCGGGCCTTGAAACCGCGACCCGCATCGCCGATTTGTGGCGGACTGAAACAAGGGCCTGGCCATGACCTCCAAATCCGAACTCTACGAAGATGTCCGCAAGCAGATCGCCGCCGTGATTGCCGGCGAGACCAGCGCCACGGCGCGCTATGCCACGGCGGCCTGCCTGCTGCGCCAGCAGTTCGGGGAGCGCTTCTACTGGACCGGCTTCTACCTGGTCGATGCGGCCAAGGGCGATGAGCTGGTGGTCGGGCCCTACCAGGGCACGCTGGGCTGCCTGCGCATTCCCTTCGGACGCGGCGTGTGCGGCGCCGCGGCGGCGACACGCGAAACCCAGCTGGTCGAGGACGTGCATGCCTTCGAGGGGCATATCGCCTGCGATGCGGCGTCCAATTCGGAAATCGTCGTGCCGGTGTTCGACAAGGCCGGTCAGCTGGCCGCTGTGCTCGACATCGACTCGACCGAAATCGGCGCCTTCGACGCGGCCGACCAGGCCGGGCTGGAAGCGATCTGCGGCGAGCTGCTGACGCTCGACTGAGCGCAGCCTAGCGGGCGACGATCTCGACCCGGCGATTGAGAGCGCGGCCGTCCTCTGCGGCATTGCTGGCTTCCGGCGCGAGCGGCCCGACCCCGCGTGCCTCGAGGCGGTGCGGGGCGATGCCGTAATCTTCGACCAGGGCCGTGCGCACCGCTTCGGCGCGACGGCGTGACAGGCCGAGATTATAAGCCAGGTCGCCGCTCATGTCGGTGTGTCCGACGATGTAGAGGTCGAGCTCCGAACGGGCTTCCAAGAGATCGCGCAGCACGCCCAAGGACGGCGCGGATTCGGCCAGTAGGGTGTCGCTGTCATGGGCGAAAAGCAGACCATCGACGCGGACATGGCCGTGTGCGTCGAGCCCGGCGGCAAGAGCGTCGAGATTGATTTCGACCTGGCCGCGCGGCCTCTCGCCGGTCTCCACGATGTGGATCGAGGTGGCCCGGCGGCCGACCCCGACGGCAACATAGGCGATGCTGCCTTCATGGACGAGACGGCCGGCGACATAGCGTGAATTGGGGCCGTTGATGGCCCGCATGTCATTGGTCTGGTCGTAGACATTGCGCGTGGTCGAGGTCGAGCAGTCGCCATCGCCGGCGCAGGACCAGATTTCCTCCAACCCGGCGGCCTCGAGGGCGTCACGGTAATTGCTGAACACGTCCAGTTCCGAGCGACCTTCCGGATGGCTGTAATAGAGCTTGGTGACCCGGCCTTCGATGGTTTCGGTGATGGCTTCCCTGGCGTCCAGATCGAATCCGACGATGAGCGGGTAGGCATCATGCGGCCATTGCTCGCCATCGCCTGTCGAGCCGGAATAGGGCGTGATCAGCGGGTGGCCCTCGACATCGGTCTGGGCCTGGACGGAGGCGGGAAGCAGCGCCGGCGTGGCGTACAGGGCCAGGGCGGCAAGCAGGGCGAGCGGACGGACGGTCATGTGGGTCTCCCTCATTTGCCCGCACAGCCTACCCGCCCCGGGCTGCGCGGCATAGGGCAGGCCATCTGGACGGCGGCGCACGGTCCTGCTTAGTGAGGGCCATGAGCCGCCAGTCCATCCGTCTTGCCGACCGCGATGTCGCCTACACGCTGAAGCGGTCGGCGCGGCGGCGCACGATCGGGTTCACGATCTCGCATGACGGACTGACCGTGGCAGTGCCGCAGCGGGCCGGCATGGTGCGTGTCGAGGCGGCCTTGCGCGAGAAGGCGGGCTGGATCCTGCCGCGCCTCGACAAGTGGGCCGAGCGGCCGCAGCCGCGCCAGCTGGTGTTCGAGGATGGCGAGGAGCTGCCCTGGCTGGGCGGTGCCCTGCGTCTGCGCCTGGAGCCGGGCGGGGTGCGCACGACGGTGCGGCGCGATGGGAATGGCCTGCTGATCCGCCATGATGGCGAGATGGTCGGCGAGCTGCGCCAGCGGACGCTGACGGCGGCCGTGCAACGCTTCTACAGGCGCGAGGGCGAGGCCCACATGACGCCGCGGACGCTGGACTATGCCGCCCAGCTGGGGCGAACGGTGCGCAAGGTCGTGGTGCGCGACCAGAAGCGGCGCTGGGGCTCATGCGCACCGGACGGCACGATCCGGCTCAACTGGCGCCTCATGGGCTTCCCGCCGGAGCTGATCGACTATGTCTGTGCCCATGAGGCGGCGCACCTGGTCGAGGCCAATCACTCGCCCGCCTACTGGCGTGTGGTGGCGTCGATCATGCCGGACTGGAAACAGCGCCGCGCTCGCATGCGCGACGAGGCCGGCACATGGGCGCTTCCGTAGAGCATTCGCGAAAACGGGGATAACTTTTTCTGTATCCCCGCAAATTCTAAAATTTCTTCTTTTTATTTCAGTTGTTTATGATTTTTCCGACGCGGAAAATCCGCCGGGGTCTGTCCGGGGGGATAATCGGGCAGGGTCTGGAGATGCGGGGCGAGGGAGGGATGACTGCCCTGGCCCGATGCGGGTGCGCTTACGAAACTAACTGTCAGGTCATGCACTTGCCACAGTTCCTTAAGGTGCGGGTAGCGGTTGTGTCATATGGCGGGGGGCAGTTTGACGCGCATCACGGCCGGACAGCGAGGACGGCCATTGCGAGGGGATTCTTTGTGCTTTTGAAATCGCTTATGGCCGGCACCGCGCTGGCCCTTCTGACTGTGCCGGCCGGCCTGGCCCAGACCGTGGCCCTCGATGGCGCGGTGATCCAGTACGCGCCGGACTATTTTGCCACCTACAACCCGGTGACGGCGCGCGACATGGTGCGCCAGGTGCCGGGCTTCTCGATCGACAATGGCGCGCGGGTGCGCGGGCTTGCAGACACCTTTGCCAACGTGCTGATCGACGGCGAAAAGCAGAGCACCAAGTCGGAGAGCATCCATGACATCCTCGGCCGTATCCCGGCCGGGTCCGTGGCGCGCATCGACCTGGTGCGCCAGGCCGTGCCGGGCGTCGACATGCGCGGCCAGACGCGGGTGGTCAACGTGGTGCTGAACGAGACGGCCGACCGGACGACGACGCTGGAAGTGATCTCGGAATATGCGGTGGCCAGCGGGAGCCTGACGCCGGCCGTGGTGGTGTCGTCGAGCTGGGACGTGGGGGATACGCGCATCACGCTGGGCCTGCGACATGGCCAGCACATGGTGCCGATGGAGCGCCGGGAGCAGCTGCTCGACGCCCAGGGCCAACTGATCGAGCGGCGCGACGAGCGCACCTCGCCGCATCACATGATGACCCGGTTCAACGGCACCCTGTCGCAGAGCTTCGAGGATGGCAGCCGCGTCGAGCTGACCGGCTCGGCGGGGCGCAGTGGCGGGCTGATGCGGGATCGCTCGCGGATTTACGCGCCGGACGGTGCGCTGACCGGGGTCGACCTGTTCCTGGCGGATTCGGAGCATTACAACTGGGAGGGCGGCCTGACCTATGAACGGCCGCTGTCGGAACGCCTGTCGGCGCAGATCGTCGGGCTGAGCCGCGGCGGCACCTCGGAGGCGGAACGCCAGTTCGCCCAGACGGCGGCCGGCGGCGATACCCGCACCACCTTCTTCGACCAGTCGGTGGACTCGGCCGAGCACGCGGTGCGCAGCTGGCTGACCTGGGATCGCAGCACGGCGCACAGCTTCGAGCTGGGCGGTGAGGTCGCGTACAATGCGCGTGACAATGCGCTGGCCATCCGGGTGCAGGACGGCGGTAGCTCGCAGCTGACGGATCTGCCGGTCAGCGACACAATGGTGGAGGAGGTGCGCGGCGAGCTGTTTGCCAGCCATGTCTGGGCCGCCCGCGAGAATGTCAGCGTCGAAAGCGGGCTGCGCATCGAGCGCTCGCGCATCGAGCAGTCCGGCGATGCCTCGCGGGAACGCAGTTTCACCTATGCCAAGCCGCGCCTGCAGGTGACCTGGGAGGCCAGCGAGCAGAGCCAGTGGCAGCTGGTCGTCGAGCGCAGCGTCGCCCAGCTCGATTTCGGCGAGTTCGCCAGTGCCGTCGACCCGCGCGACAACCAGGTGCTGATCGGCAATCCGGAGCTGGAACCGCAAAAGGTCTGGCGCGGCCAGCTGCGCTGGGAGCGGCGCTGGGGCGAGGGCGGCAGCTTCGCCGTGACCGGCGTGCACGAGCGTATCACCGATGTGCAGGACCTGCGGCCGATCCGCCTGTCCGACGGCCAGGGCGGGGTGATCACCCGCGACGCGCCGGGCAATATCGGCGATGGCCGTGTGAGCTATCTCAATGTCGAAGCGTCGCTGCCGCTGGACGGCCTCGGGCTGGACAATGCCAAGCTCGACCTGTTCGGCATGCTGCGGCACAGCGAGGTGACCGATCCGACCACCGGGGAGAGCCGGGCGATCGACGACCTCGAACCCTGGCGCCTGGTGGTCGATTTCCGCCATGACATGCCCGAGCGCGACCTGGCGTGGGGACTGGGCCTGTACTGGCAGGGCGAGGAATCAAGCTGGCGCTTCGACCGCGAGATCCACTCGCGGATGGCGGCGCCGCAGATCAATGTCTTCGTCGAGTCCACCGTGCTCGAGGACACCACGCTGCGGGTGTTCTGGGGCGATGTGTTCAAGGCCAGCTATGAGCGTGAACGGGTGTTCTACGACGGCAGCCGCGATGTCGCCGACGTGGTCCGCCGCGAGCACCAGGAAATGCAGCTGGGCGGCTTCGTCGCGGCAAGGTTGGTGCGGACGTTCTAGCGGGGCCGCTGGCGCGGCCATCCTGTCGGGGCCGCTGGCGCGGCCGCCCCTCACCCTGAATCCCTCTCCCCGGTCGGGGTGTTTGGACCGGGGAGAGGGGGAGGGTTGGTTCTTTCAAATTCGATGTACGCCGTCATCCCACGGGGCCGCGTAGCGGCCTCCGGGGGACCTCGGCTATCAAGCTGACGAGAAGAATGAGGTGATCGCGACCGACTTGTTGGCTGAGGTCCCCCGGATCCCGGCTTCGCCGGGACCGTGGGATGACGGTGTTGTGAGGTGGAGAATGCGCGCCCAGGCGCGGAAAGGACCATTGATCTCTTGTCGGCCAGCGGGCCTCAGACAGGGTTTCAGGTCAAGGGCGTGGCAGCGCCGCTTCGCGGTCAGGACCCTTGACCTGAAACCCTGTCTGAGGCGGACTCTCGGCAAGAGATGAATGGGCAGGAGCGGGCGCGATGCGTCCGCATTTTTCTGCAACGCAGGGAGCTCCGGCCCCTCGCGAGCTGGTCCCCGCGACCTCTTCGGCCCCGCCTTCGCCAAGGCTACGGCGGGCCCACTTCCCCGCTAGGCGGGAAAAAAGGGTGCGCCCCCTACTCCCCCGGCTTCAGGTGCGCGTCGAAATAGTCGCGGACCATCGTCCACAGATGGACCTGGCGGTCTTCGCCGCGGATGCCGTGGCGTTGGCCGGGATAGGTCATCATGTCGAAATCCGCGCGGCGGGCCTGGAGCTCGCTGTAGAGGCGGACGGAGTTGGCGAAGATGACGTTGTCGTCGGCCATGCCGTGGATCAGCAGGAGCGGGGTCTCGTAGCCGTCGAGATGGGCGAAGACGGAGCCCTGCTCATAGCCCTCGGGGTTCTGCTCCGGGGTATCCATGTAGCGCTCGGTATAGGCGGTGTCGTAGAGGGCCCAGTCGGTGACCGGGGCGCCGGAGACGCCGGCGGCGTAGGCGCCGGGGGCCTGCAGTGTGGTCATCAGCGTCATGTAGCCGCCATAGGACCAGCCCCACATGCCGACGCGGTCGCCGTCGACGAAGTCCTGGGCCTTCAGCCAGTCCAGGCCGGCCAGCTGGTCGGCGACCTCGACGGTGCCCATGGAGCGGTCGAGATGGGCCTCGAAATCGCGGCCGCGATTGGCGGCGCCGCGATTGTCGACAGTGAAGTAGACATAGCCGGCGCGGGCGAAGATCTGGGCCCGCAGGCTCTGCCAGCCCTGGTGCACCTGCTGGGAGTGCGGGCCGCCATAGACGTACTGGATGGCCGGGTATTGCTGCGCCGGGTCGAAATCGGCGGGGTAGTAGAGGACATAGTCCAGCATGGTGCCGTCGGCGCCGGGGATCTGGCCGTATTGCGGGGCGACATGGGCGCCGGCATAGGGGCCGTAGGGGTGGTCGGCGTCCAGCCGGTTTTCCTCGATCCAGCGGATCAGCTCGCCGTCGGCGCTGTAGAGGCCGGTCTGCGGCGGCGTGGCCGGGTCTGAATAGGCGCCGATGAAGGTGGAGGCGTCGCTGTTGAAGCGGGCGCTCCAGCGGCCGTCGCCCTCGGTGATGCGGGTCGGTGCGGCGGAGCCGTCGAGGGGCACGGAATAGACGTGGCGCTGCAGCGGCGTCTCGGTCCAGCCGGTGAAGAAGACGCGGCCCGCCCCGGCGTCGACATGGTCGATCTCGTTGACGTTCCAGGCGCCGGAGGTGACGTCGCCGATGACGCTGCCGTCGGCGGCGATGTGGCGGATGTGGCGGAAACCGCCTTCCGTGTCCTCGGTGGTGATCAGCACGGAGCCGTCGTCGAGGGCCTCGAAGTCGTCGGCCAGGTTGATCCAGCTGTCGGCGGTCTCGGTGTACCACGGCTCGGCCGTACCGGTGGCCGGGTCGACGGCGAAAATGGTGAGGACGTCCTGGGCGCGATTGAGCATCTGGACGTAGGCGCGGCCGGCATCGGCCGACCAGTTGACGCGGGCCAGGTAGTAGTCGGCCCGGTCGCCGAGATCGACGGCGACGCGCTCGCCGCTGGCGCGGTCGATGATGAACAGCTCGACGGTGGCATTGGGGCGGCCGGCGCGCGGATAGCGCTGGTCGACGACGCGGGCCGAGCCGTCGGCGTCGATCTCGAGGCGCTGGATGTTGTCGACCGGGCTTTCATCGACGCGGGCCACGGCAAGGTACTGCTCGTCCGGCGACCACCAGTAGCCCGTCGAGCGGTCGAGTTCTTCCTGGGCGACGAACTCCGCCATGCCCCAGGACACGAGGCCTCCCGCGCCGTCGGTCAGGGCGGTTTCCGCGCCGGATTCCAGATCGGTGACGACAAGGTTCTGGTCGCGGATGAAGGAGACGAAATTCCCCTGCGGCGAGATGCGCGCATCGGTCTCGTAGGCCTCGGTCTGCATCAGGCGGCGGGCCTCGCCGGTCGCGACATCGACGCGGAAGACGTCGCCGTCGAGCGGCACCAGGATGGCTTCGCCCTGCTCGTCCCAGTCATAGCGCACGATGCCGCTGGAGGAGATGCGGGCGCGTTCGCGCAGCTGGCGCTCGGCCTCGGTCAGCTCGCGCTCGTCCGGCGCCAGCACGGCGCTGTCGACGAGGCGGTAGGGCTCGCCGCCCTCGATATCCATGGCCCACAGGTCGAGCACGTTCTGGTCGTTCTCCTTGGGCTGCAGGAAGGTGACCCGGCTGCCGTCCGGCGAAAAGGTCAGGGCGCGCGGTGCCGGACCGGTCAGGGACGGGCTGGCATACAGGCGCTCGATGGTCAGGGGCTCGGTGCCGAGGTCCGTGTGCGGGGCAGCCTGCAGGCCGGCGAGCAGGAGGCCGGTCGATCCGGCGAGCAGGGCAAGGGTCATGGCGAACTCCAATGGCACAATGTTTCAAGGGTGTGGAAACTGGCGAGCGGGGGCGGCGGCGTCAAGCAAGCGTGAGGGTCGGGATCGCGCTTCACCGCAGCGCACCACCGCATTGCCCCGCAGGCCGCACTCCGCTATGTCAGCGCCAGAATTCCTCCCCTCGCGACGAAGAGTGTCCGCCCCATGTCCGCCTATCAATACGTCTATCACATGGACAAGCTGTCCAAGACCTATCCCGGTGCCGCCAAGCCGGTGTTCGACGGGATTTCCCTGCACTTCCTGCCCGACGCCAAGATCGGTGTCGTCGGCGTCAACGGCGCCGGCAAGTCGACCCTGCTGAAGATCATGGCCGGCATCGACACGGAATTCTCCGGCGAGGCCTGGGCGGAAAAGGGCGTCAAGGTCGGCTATCTGCCGCAGGAGCCGCAGCTGGATGAGTCCAAGACGGTCTGGGAGAACGTCATCGAGGGCTCCGAGCACAAGAAGCTGATGGATGACTACAACGCCATCTCGATGAAGCTGGCCGAGGACTATTCCGACGAGCTGATGAACGAGATGAACGATCTCCAGGAGAAGATCGACGCGGCCAATGCCTGGGACATCGACTCGAAGATCGAGATGGCGATGACGGCGCTGCGCTGCCCGCCGCCGGAATGGCCGGTCACGGATCTCTCGGGTGGTGAGCGCCGCCGCGTGGCGCTGTGCCGCCTGCTGCTGTCCGAGCCGCACATGCTGCTGCTCGACGAACCGACCAACCACCTCGACGCCGAGTCGGTGGCCTGGCTGCAGCACTATCTGGAAGAGTTCGCCGGGGCCGTGCTGATCGTCACCCACGACCGCTACTTCCTCGACAACATCACCACCTGGACGCTCGAGCTCGATCGCGGCAAGGGCGTGCCCTATGAGGGCGGCTATACCGCCTGGCTGGAGCAGAAGGAAAAGCGCCTGGCCCAGGAAGGCCGCGAGAAGAGCGCCAAGGAACGCGCCCTGGCCCGCGAACTGGACTGGATCCGGGCCTCCCCGAAGGCGCGCCAGGCCAAGTCGAAGGCGCGTATCAAGTCCTACGAGGAACTGCGCGAGGCGGCGGAGACCCGCGAGATCTCGACGGCCCAGATCAACATCCCGCCCGGCCCGCGTCTCGGCGGCGTCGTGGTCGAGGTGGAAGGCCTGAAGAAGGGCTTCGAGGACAAGCTGCTGATCGACGGGCTGGACTTCAAGCTGCCGCCGGGCGGCGTGGTTGGCGTGATCGGTCCGAACGGCGCCGGCAAGTCGACCCTGTTCAAGATGATCACCGGCCAGGAGACCCCGGACGAGGGCTCGATCCGTCTCGGCGAGACGGTCAAGCTGTCCTATGTCGACCAGTCGCGCGACCAGCTCGACCCGAACAAGAATGTCTGGGAAGAAATCTCCGGCGGTCATGACATGATCGACCTGGGCGGCCGCGAAGTGCCGAGCCGGGCCTATGTCGGTGCCTTCAACTTCAAGGGCGGCGACCAGCAGAAGAAGGTCGGCCTGCTGTCCGGCGGTGAACGCAACCGGGTGCACCTGGCCAAGGTGCTCAAGGAAGGCGGCAACCTGCTCCTGCTCGACGAACCGACCAACGACCTCGACGTGGAAACCCTGTCGGCGCTGGAATCCGCGCTCGAGCGCTATCCCGGCTGTGCCGTGGTGATCTCGCACGACCGCTTCTTCCTCGACCGTATCGCCACGCACATTCTGGCCTTCGAGGGCGACAGCCACGTGGAATGGTTCGAGGGCTCGTTCTCGGACTACCTGGAAGACAAGAAGCGCCGGCTCGGCCCCGATGCCGACCTGCCCAAGCGCATCAAGTTCCAGAAGTTCGCACGCTAGGCCGACGAACGGACCTGACGCTGAAGAAGGGCCGCTCCGGAAACGGGGTGGCCCTTTCCTTTGGCGGACGCAGCCCCATTTCCGGTCTGACGCGTTACCTTCCCGGACGCTCCGGTTGACAAGGTCGGGTGGAGTCGCGTGTGTTGCCGGTCCTATCGACCGATCAGTGGACGCCCGTCGCGCGGCGGCGCGGCAGGCCTCTGCCGGCAGGGTTGGACCTTTTTGCGAGGGTTTCCGGTGGTTCCTGATCACCGGATGAATGGGCGAGGACAGCTTGCCCAGAAGGAGTGTGGTCCGTGGTCCGCGAGGAACAGCGCGAACTGAGAAACTGGCGGCGGCGCCAGGCACTCGGTGTGGTCAGCCTGTTCGGGCTTGCCGTGCCGGCGACCGCCATCCTGGCCGGGCTGGCCATTACCCAACCCGACACCTTCCTGACCAGTCCCGCAGTGCTGCTGCTGCCGGTGGCCCTGTTGTGGGTGTGGCTGCTGCACCGGTCGCCGCGGCGCTGGTGGCAGGCGCACCAGGACAAGAAGTCGGGCAAGGTGGAGGAATGGCGCGGCCCGATCGACCTGGTCGAGCGCTGGGGTATCGGACTCTTTCCCGTGCGGCGCTGTTATCTGAGGCTCGACGGAGAGCTGTTCCCGATCTCGCGCTTCTGGGTCGACCAGGTGGTGCCGGGTCTGGACTACACGGTGCGTTTCGCGCCGGAAAGTCACGCCGTGCTGTCGCTGCAGCGACACGGCCGAAGTGGCGGGCCGATCGCCGTGAGCCGGTCCAGTCACGACCTGACGCGGCGGGAAAAGGAATTGCTGCGCTACATCGCCGAAGGCCTGACCGACAAGGAAATCGCCCGCGTTCTCAGGCTCTCGCCCTCGACCGTGCGGACCTATAATTCCGAGCTCTACAGCAAGCTGGGCATCGAGCGGCGCACCCAGGCCGTGCCGATCGCCCACGAACTTGGTCTGCGCGGCTCCGACAATGCGCCATTGAATGCCAACCTGACGCCGGATGAGACGCCGGCTGAAAAGACCGACTGACACCTGTCAGTCGACACATTGCCGACATCTGTCGATGGGCAGGCCGGCTCTGTCTTGCCAGCGTGCTCCCGAATTCGCTTCGGGAGACCTGCATGACGTCGCTTTCCAACATTCGCACCAAAACCGACCGCTTCGGGTCGCCCTGGCGGTTCTGGCATGGCCTGCTCATCCTGGCGCTGGCCATGGCGGCCTACACGGCGCTGAGCATCGGACATTTCCAGCTGGTCGAGCGCACGGTCGGGGTTGAGGCCTATCTGGGCAGCGGCGATCGCCTGCCGGCCTCTGTGTTGCTGGCCGGTCAGCTGAACAAGGCGGTGGCGCTGGTCGGCGTGCTGGTCGTGGCGGGACTGGTGCTGCCACGCTTGCCGCTGAGCGCGGTCGGACTGAAAGCGGCGGCCTGGCGCTGGATCGGGCTGGCGGTCGTGATGGCGCTGGCGGCGTTCGTGCTGCGGCTCGGCCTGGCCAAGGAGATGGTGGCCTGGGTGCCGGGCTGGCTGCCCCTGGTGCAGCCGCCCTTCGCCCTGGACGGGGCAAGCGGGGTGGTGATGGCGACGGGCTTCCTGGTGATGACGGTGGTGATTACGCCCTTGGCCGAGGAAGTGTTCTATCGCGGCTTCCTGTTTCGCTGGATGAGCGCCTATCGCGGGGTCCGGCTGGCGGCGCTGATCAGCTCGATGATGTTTGCGGTCATGCATGTGGTGCCGCCGCAGGTGATCAGCGCCTTCGGCCTGGCGCTGGTGCTGTGCTGGCTGTACTGGCGCACCGGCTCGATCTGGCCGGCGATCGTGGCGCACATGGTCAACAATGCGCTCGGGATCGGGCTCGGCGCGGCGGCGCTGGCCGGCCGGCTGCCGGCCTGGCTGACGCCCTAGAAGCGTTTGGCGGAGAACGGCTCCGGGTCGACGGGTGTCGCGCGGCCATCGACCAGGGCGGTGAGCAGATCGGCCGAACCCATGGCCTGGGTCCAGCCGAGATGGCCGTGGCCGGTGGTCAGCCAGAGCCCGGGGGCGCGGCTCTCGCCTATGAACGGGCGACCGTCGGCGCTCATCGGCCGGAAACCGGCCCAGGCCTGGCGCGGCCCTTCCAGCAATTGCGGAGCCAGGCCGGGGTAGAGCGCCGTCAGGAGGCGTTCCAGATTGGCGATGCGTTCCGGACGCAGATCGCGCTCCGTGCCGGTGAACTCCGCCGTGCCGGCGACGCGCAGGCGCTCGCCGAGCGGGGTGACGATGGTGTGAAGGCTGGCGTCAACGACGGGCAGGGAGGGGCGGTGCTCCAGCGGGCCCATGTCGAGGGTCAGCGAATAGCCCTTCACCGGGCGCACCGGCAGGTGCAGGCCATGCGGGCGCAACAGGCTGGCGCTCTCGTGCCCGGTGGCCAGAACCACGGCCTCGACCTCGATGGTTTCCGTCTCGGTGGCGATGCCGACGATGCGGCCGCCACGGTCGAGCAAATGGCTGACCCGGCTGTCCCATTCGAACTCGACGCCGTCGGCTTCGGCGGCCGCCGCGAGACCGAGCGTGAACTGGCGCGCATCACCGCTCTCGTCATCGGGATAGTGGATGGAGCCGGCGATGCGTTCGGCGACGCCGGCGAGCAGCGGTTCGCGGGCCAGGGTGGCCTCGCGGTCGAGCACGTCGAGACGCAGGCCGAGATCGGCCAGGCGTTCGCCATTGCGCGCTTCGGCTTCCAGCTGGTCGCTGCCGGAGCAGACTTTCAGCGTGCCCTGGGCCAGCGCGTCATAGCGCAGGTCGAGGGCCTCGCGCACGGCAATGGTGCGGGCGAGGGAATGGCGTGACAGGGCGAAATTGGCCCGCGCGGCGGCCTCGAACTGGCGGGGAGATGCGTTGAGCAGGAAGCGCAGCCCCCAACCGGCCAGGCCGGGCGCGGCCCGCAGACGCAGCTTGAGCGCCGCCTGCGGGTCGGTCAGCGAGGCCAAGAGGCGCGTGTGCACGCCGGGCGCGTTCCACGGTTCCGGTTCCGACGGGGTCAGGGCACCGGCATTGGCGAAGCTGGTTTCCTCGGCCGGGCCGGAATGCGCGTCGAGCACGATGACGCTGTGGCCGGCCTGGCGCAGTGTCCAGGCAGCGGTCACACCGGCCAGGCCGGCGCCGATCACCAGAATCTCCTTGCCCGCCAAGTCTGTCTCCGATTTCGTCAGCTACACGGTTTGGTTTGAACTTCGCGGGGATGCGGATAAAAGCAAGCCGTATTGTGCATTTGCTGACACGGATTTCATGGACACATTGGTCACACAGCTGAAAGCGCTCGCCGAGCCGACGCGCCTGCGCATGGTGGCCCTGTTGTCGCGCGGCGAACTGACCGTGTCGGAACTGGTCCAGGTGCTGGGCCAGAGCCAGCCGCGGGTCAGCCGGCACCTCAAATTGCTGACCGATGCCGGGCTGGCCGAGCGGCTGCCGGAAGGTGCCTATGTGTTCTACCGGCTGACCGATGCGGGCGGCGGCCGGCGACTGGCGCAGATGGCCAATGATCTGGTGCCCGAGGACGACCCGGTGCTGACCCGCGATGTGTCACGGCTGGATGCCATCAAGCAGTCGAGGGCGAGGGCGGCACAGAGCTATTTCGAACAGGTCGCCGGCGACTGGGACCGCATCCGCTCCCTGCACCTGGCCGATCACAAGGTCGAGGCGGCCATGCGTGAGCTGGCCGGCGCCGGGCCGTTCGGGCTGATGATCGATGTCGGGGTCGGCACGGGGCGGGTGCTGGAATTGTTCTCCGACCGCGTCGAGCGCGGCATCGGTGTCGATATCAACCACTCCATGCTCAATGTGGCGCGGCTCAACCTGCAGCGCGCCAATCTGCGCCACTGCTCGGTGCGCCATGCCGATGTCGGGGCGCTGCCCTTCGAGTCCGATGTGGCCGACCTGGTGACCGTGCACCAGGTGTTGCACTACCTGGAAGAGCCCGGCCTGGCGGTCGACGAGTGCGCGCGGGTGCTGCGGCCGGGCGGCAATCTGCTCATCGTCGACTTCGCCCCGCACCAGCTGGAGACCCTGCGCGAGGAGCACTTCCACCGGCGGCTCGGCTTCGAGGACGGCGAGATGATCGGCTGGATCGAGGAAGCGGGCCTGGAGAAGGTCGACCAGGTGGCGCTTTATCCGGATGATCCCCAGGGCCAGCTGACGATGAAGATCTGGGTTGCCCGCAAGCCGGTATCCGCCCACTGAGCGGCGTGGCCGCGTGGTTTCGCCGCCGGCAAATCTGTGTCAGAACCAAGGGGATGGCGGCCGGACAAGCGGCCGCGGCACGGCGATGTGCCGGGAGGCGGAATGAGCAGCAGCAAGGGGTCGGCCCCGGCGATCATCGTCGGATGGCGGGAATGGGTGTCGCTGCCGGGCCTGGCCGATGTGCCGATCAAGGCCAAGATCGATACCGGCGCACGCACCTCGGCGATCCATGCCTGGAAAATCAAGCCGTTCAGCCGCGATGGCGAGAACTGGGTCAGTTTCGAGCTGCACCCCAACCAGGACGACAACAAGACGCGTATTCCCTGCGAGGCGCGCGTGCTGGAAAGCCGCAAGATCAAGAGTTCGACCGGGCACGAGCAGGAACGCTTCGTGATCCGCACGGACCTTTCCCTGGGCGGTCGCAAATGGCCGATCGAATTGACATTGACCCGGCGCGATGAAATGGGATTCCGGATGTTGATCGGGCGCACCGCCCTGTCACCCTCGGTTCTCGTCCATCCGTCGAAATCCTTCCTCTGGCCCGTCAAGGAACGGGCGCGCTGAGGGCCGTACCGGCCCGGCAATTTGTCTCTGGAGACCCGTCATGCGCATGTTGATGCTTGCCCGTAACGCCAAGCTGTATTCGCACCAGCGCCTGGTCGAGGCGGCCGAGGCGGCCGGGCACGAACTCGAGATCCTCGACACGCTGAAGATCTACATGAATATCGCGTCGCACCGGCCCGAGCTGCGCTATCAGGGCAAGGTCATTGAGAATGTCGACGCGATCATCCCGCGTATCGGGGCGTCGATCACCCATTACGGCATGGCCGTGGTGCGCCAGTTCGAGATGACCGGCGTGTGGTCGATGAATGAATCGGTGGCCATCGGGCGGTCACGCGACAAGCTGCGCTCGCTGCAATTGCTGTCGCGGGCCGGGATCGGCCTGCCGGTCACGGCCTTCGCCCATGACACATCCTCGGTGGACGACGTGCTCGACAGCGTCGGTGGCGCGCCGGTGGTGATCAAGCTGCTGGAAGGCACGCAGGGCGTCGGCGTGGTGCTGGCCGAGACGCGGCGCTCGGCCAAGTCGGTGATCGAGGCTTTCCGTGGCGCCAAGGTGGACATCCTGGTGCAGGAATTCATCAAGGAGGCCGGCGGTGCCGACATCCGCACCATCGTGGTCGGCGGCAAGGTCGTGGCGGCGATGAAGCGGCAGGGCGCCGAGGGCGATTTCCGCTCCAATTTGCACCGCGGCGGCGAGGCCTCGAAGATCAAGCTGACGCCGGAAGAGCGCTCGACCGCGGTGCGCGCGGCCAAGGTGATGGGGCTCAACGTGGCCGGCGTCGACATGCTGCGCGCCAATCACGGACCGGTCATCATGGAGGTGAACTCCTCGCCGGGCCTTGAGGGTATCGAGAACTCCACCGGTATAGACGTGGCCGCCAAGATCATCGATTTCATCGAGAAGAGCGCGGTGCCCGGTGCCACCAAGACGCGCGGCAAGGGCTGATGCGGGCGCCGTTCGAAATGGCCGGGGCGTCGATCGCGCCCGGCACGACCGGCGTCATCGACCTGCCGGTCTCCGTGCTGTCCGACCACACGCCGATGGCGCTCAATGTGCATGTCATCCACGGCAAGCGCGAGGGGCCGACCGTGTTCGTCTCGGCGGCGGTACATGGCGACGAGATCATCGGGGTCGAGATCATCCGGCGGCTGATCCGCACACCCCAGCTCAAATCGATCGCCGGCACGCTGATCTGCGTGCCCGTGGTCAACACGTTCGGCTTCATCTCGCACTCGCGTTATCTGCCGGACCGGCGCGACCTCAACCGCTCCTTCCCGGGCGGGCCGTCGGGCTCGCTCGCGGCGCGGCTGGCGCATCTGTTCATGACCGAGGTGGTGGGACGCTGCGATGCCGGAGTCGACCTGCACTCCGCCGCGGTCAATCGCACCAATCTGCCGCAGATCCGGGTCGACACGGCGGTGCCCGAGGCGCTGCGCCTGGCGGAGGTGTTTTCCGCCCCGGTGATCGTCCACTCGGCGCTGCGCGAGGGCTCGCTGCGCGAGGCCGCCCAGGCGCTCGGAAAGCCTGTGATCGTTTACGAGAGCGGCGAAGCGCTGCGCTTTGACGAGACGGCGCTGCGGATGGGCGTGAAGGGCGTGCTGCGCGTACTCGGCGAGCTCGGCATGATTCGCTCCGACAAGCGGTTGAAGCCGGCCCTGACGCCGGAGGTCAGCGACAAGTCGGTGTGGGTGCGCGCGGCCATGGGCGGGGTGCTGCGCATGCACCGCTCGATCGGCCAGCACGTGGCCAAGGGCGAGGTTATCGGCACGCTGTCCGACCCGCTCGGCGAAAAGGAACGCGAGGTCAAGGCCCCGGCGGCCGGGTTGATCGTCGGCCGCACCGTGCTGCCGATCGTCAATGAGGGCGACGCGATCTTCCACATTGCCGAGATCATGAAACGCCGCAACGAGGAGCCGCTGGCCCACATCACCGAGGCGCTGGGGCGAGATCCGCTGTTCGACGAAGACGAGATCATTTGAGGATGGCGGGCGGCCAATTAACCACCGGTTGCAATATTGTCCGAATCTGCAGACGGTCATTCCTTCGTAGAATGAGGGTGAGATGCGGGCCTTTTTGTCCTACGCTCATGAGGATGAGCGATACAAAGCACAGATACTAAAGCACCTCGCTCTGATGAAGCGAGAAGGGTTGATTGACGTTTGGCACGACCGAGAAATTCGTGTCGGGCAAGACATTGGGAATACCATCGACGCAAATTTAGAGTCAGCTGACCTGTTCATTGCGCTGATCTCATCGGATTTTCTTAGCTCGGAGTATTGTTTCTCTGTCGAGATGCGACGTGGACTAGAACGCGCCGGCCAGGGAGACTGCATTTTTGCGACTGTTATAGTAAGAAGTTGCGACTGGCAAAGCGCCGAGTTCGCTAAGTTGCTGGTGTTACCGACTGATGGAAAGCCCATATCGAGGTGGGCTGATATCGATGAGGCCTACACAAACGTCGCGCTCGAGTTACGGAAAGCTATCTCTGAATGGGTGAAGCGAAAAGGACGCACGGATAAACTAAAGGAATTGTCGCCTCAGGATAGGTCGCCGAAGGGCGTATTGGTTGATAGGCCCAAATCTGCTAATCTTACGATAAAGAAGAATTTTTCAGACCTCGAAAAAGACATTTTTCTTAAAAATGGATTTGAGTACATCGCTAAATATTTGGAGGCGAGTGCAGAAGAGCTATCAACGCGAAACTCTCCTATAGATTATTCGACTGAGCAAAATGGCGAGCGGGTTTTGTTAAAAGTGTACCGTGATGGGTCAATAGTTTCTCAGATTCAGGCCCGTTTGGGTAACCATATCGGTGGTCGGGGAATTTCCATCTCTTACGGTGTAAATGCGTCGAGGCCAGGAGCGATTAATGAAATGCTCGGGTTGGCTGATGACGGAGTGGAGCTGTATCTGACGCCTATCCTCGGATTTCATACTGGGGCGGAAAATGGAAAGAAGTTAAGTTTCGAAGGGGCGTCTGAATACATCTGGTCGTTTGTAATAGAGCCGCTGCAGGGAGATTGATATGCCTACGTCTGTTTTGTACGTTTGCCTCAGATGTCAAGAGGAATGGCAAGCTGAGGTGTGGACGCAAGAAGAGGCCAAATCGCAAAACCTCCAGCTGGGCAAAATGACTTGCCGAAATTCTCAGTGCAAATCGACGGACGTGAAGCCCAAGTCCGAACTGGAAGGTTAGTGGGCGAGTAGCGAACTCGCCCACTTGAAAGCTAGTCTTCCGGCATGATGACGGCGTCGATGACGTGGATGACACCGTTCGAGGTCATGATGTCGGCCTGGGTCACATTGGCCTGGTTGACCGTGACGCCATTGGTCGCGTCGATGGCGACGGTCGAGCCCTGGACGGTTTCCACCGACAGGGTCTGGCCGGCCAGCTGGTCGGAGGTCACGGCGCCGGAGACCACGTGATAGGTCAGGATGGCGGCGAGCTGATCACGGTTTTCCGGCAGGAGCAGGCTCTCGACGGTGCCTTCCGGCAGCGCTGCGAAGGCGGCGTCGGTCGGCGCGAAGACGGTGAACGGACCGTCGCTCTTCAGCGTATCAACGAGACCGGCGGCCTGGACGGCGGCAACCAGCGTGTCGAAGCTGCCGGCGGCAATCGCGGTATCGACAATGTCGGCCTGCTGTATGCTGCCATGGCCGGAACCGTGATGGTCCTTGACGGATTTGGACGGGGCGTCGGCCAGGGCCGGGGCGGAAATCAGGGCGGCCGCGGAGACGGCGAGAGTTACGAGACGCATGATGGCGCTCCCTTGGTTCGGGTGAAGCGGCACCGCCAAAATGGCGCCGCGGGTCGTCGGGTCTCGTGCACAAGACAAAAGCTCATACGGTATGAGTTCCGGATCAGATGAATGATTGCGGCGATTTAATCTGGGAGGGTCCGCCGGGCGGCCGCAAGCCTCGTGCTTGCGAGGGGCGGGTGCGCTGGCTTTAATGGCGTCAGCTCAAAAAGAGGGGGAGCGACATGATGCTTTTGACACTCGCCGGCCTGATGCTGGCCGTGACCGATCCGGGCGCCGGGCACGATCATCCACCGGTCATCGTGCCGCCGGGCGAGGGCGAGGCGGTCGGCGTCCCCTTCCATCCGGTCGACAAGCTCCTGTCGGAGGAGGACAATGCCGACGGGCTGGCCTTTTACGAATTCCGCGTGCCCCCGCAGAGCGCCGGCGCGCCGCCGCATACGCACACCCATGAGGACGAGTTCTTCTATGTCGTGTCCGGCACGGTGAGCTTTCTCAATGGCGAGGAGGTGGTGGCCGGCGGGCCGGGCACTTTTGCCGCGATGACGCGCGGTCATGCCCACGCCTTCTGGAATGCCGGCGAGGACGAGGCGGTGATGCTGGTCGGCGTGTCGGCCGGCGAGTTCGAGACCTTCTTTGATGCCGTGGCCGCGGAAGTCGCGGCGGCGCCGCCGGCCGGGCCGGAGGAAATGGGTGCGCTGGTCGGCCGCCTGGCGGCCGAGCGCGGCATCGAGATCCGCATGGACCTGCTGCCGGACGAGGCGGCCGAGCTGTACGGCATGCCGCCGCGCTAGGGCTGTTTTCCCAACCCGCCACCGCCCGGCGTGTCGATCTCGACGGCGTCGCCGGGATCAACCTCGATGCGGAACAGGCCGGGCAGGTCCTCGGTCTCGCCATTGGCGCGCTCGACGCGTTGCTGGCCCGGCCTGGCCGCGCCGCCGCCCTTGAGGCCGAAGGGTTCTTCCTTGCGGCGCGAGGACAGGAGGGCGACCTCCATGGCCTCCAGAAAGCGCAGCTTGCGGCTCGAACCGTGGCCGCCGGGCCATTGGCCGGTACCGCCCGAGCCGGGGCGGATGCGGTGATGTTCGACGCGCACCGGGTAGCGCAGTTCGAGCACTTCCGGGTCGGTCATGCGCGAATTGGTCATGTGGGTGTGGATGGCGTCGGTGCCGGCGAAGCCGTGCCCGTCATTGTCGAGCCCGGCGCCGGAGCCGCCGCAAATGGTCTCGTAGTACTGGTGGGCCGCATTGCCGAAGGTGAAATTGTTCATCGAGCCCTGGCTGGCGGCGAGCCGGCCGGTGGCGCCGAACAGGGCGTCGACCACAAGCTGGCTGGTTTCCACATTGCCGGCGACCACGGCGGCCGGCGGTTTCGGGTTGAGCAGGCTGCCGTCCGGGATGATCAGCTCGATCGGCTTGAGGCAACCCTCATTGAGCGGGATGGCGTCGCCGACGAGGCAGCGGAATACGTACAGCACGGCGGCGCGGGCGACCGAGGCCGGGGCGTTGAAATTGCTCGGGCGCTGGGGCGAGGTGCCCGTGAAGTCGACGAGCGCCGTGCCGGCCTCGCGGTTGACGGTGATGGCGACGCGGATCTCGGCGCCGTCGTCGAGGCGGACCGTATGCGAGCCGTCCGACAAGGCGCCGATGACCCGGCGCACGGCGCGCTCCGCATTGTCCTGGACGTGGCCCATATAGGCCTTGACCACATCGAGCCCGTTGTCGGCGACGAGGCGGTGCAGGGCGTCGGCGCCGCGGGCGCAGGCGGCCAGCTGGGCCTTCATGTCGGCGATGTTCTGGTCGGGCTTGCGGGCCGGGTGGGGCCCGCCGGCGAGGATGTCGCGCACCCTGTCTTCGCGGAATTCCCCGTCGCGCATGACCAGGACGTTGGAAAACTGCACGCCTTCCTCGGCAATGTCGGTGGAGAAGGGCGGCATTGAGCCCGGTGCGATGCCGCCGATATCGGCATGGTGGCCGCGCGCGGCGACGTAGAACAGGCGCTCATTCGTCTCCGGGTCGTGCACCGGGGTGACGAGGGTGATGTCGGGCAGATGGGTGCCGCCATCATAGGGCGCATTGACGGCGACGGCGTCGCCGGGGCCGAGATCGGGGTGGGCGGCGGTGGCGGCGCGGACGCTGTCGGACATCGAGCCCAGGTGCACCGGCATGTGCGGCGCATTGGCGACCAGGCCACCGGTCGCGTCGAACACGGCGCAGGAGAAGTCTAGGCGCTCCTTGATGTTGACCGAGTGGGCGGTGCGCTCCAGCGCCACGCCCATCTGCTCGGCCACCGACATGAAGCGCTTGTTGAACAATTCGAGGCGGACCGGGTCGAGCTCGGTGGAGGCGGTTTCACCCGTGCTGGCGGCGCGGCGGTGCAATGACAGCATGCCGTCGGCGAGGCGGGTCGCCTGCCAGCCGGGTTCGAGCACGATGGTGGTGTTGGGGTCCATGACGAGGGCGGGGCCGTCACAGCGGTCGCCGGCGCCGAATGCGGCCAGTTGGAACACCGGCACATCGCGCCAGGCGCCGTCCTGGTAGAGCCGGGTGGTGGCGGCGGGCTGCGGCGTGCCGCAGGGGTCGGGCAGGGGCAGGGTCCAGTCCGATGCGCCGGGCGGGTCGGCCTCGACGGCAACGCTGACACTGTCGATCTCCAGCGCGCCCTCCGGCACGAAACCGAACAGGCGCTTGTGAGCGGCGGTGAAGTCGCGGCGCATGGTGTCGATGTCGGCGGCACTGACGGGCAGGGCGGTGTCCGAGCCGGTCACCCGGATGTGCAGTTCGGCATGGTGGCGCAAGGCGGCGGCGTCGAGCCCCTGGTCGAGCAGGGCCTGGCGGGCCTCTTCGGTGAGGCGCTCGATCTGGGCGGTGGCATCGCCGAGCCCGGAGTGGAGCGGCAGGCCGAGGCTGGCCTGGCGGGTTTCGCGGATCTCCGCCAGGCCGATGCCGAGGGCGGACAGGAGGCCGCCATAGGGGTGGATCAACACGGTGGTCATGCCGAGCGCGTCGGCCACCCGGCAGGCGTGCTGGGCGCCGGCGCCGCCGAAGGCCGCGAGGGCGTAGGCGGACGGATTGACCCCCTGTCCGATGGAGATCTGCTTGATCGCCTGGGCCATGCTCTCGATGGCCACGGCAAGGAAGCCCTCGGCGGCGGCTTCGGCGCTGTCCAGACCCATGGCGCCGGCGAGCTCGGAGAGGGCCCTGCGGCTGGCGGCGACGTCGAGCGGCTGGTCGGACTCGGGGCCGAAGACGTGCGGGAAGAAGTCCGGCTGCAGGCGGCCGAGAACGATATTGGCGTCGGTGACGGCGGCGGGACCGCCGCGGCCATAGCCGGCCGGGCCGGGCATGGCGCCGGCGCTGTCCGGGCCGACGCGGGCGCGTTCGCCGTCGAACACCAGGAGGGAGCCGCCACCGGCTGCCACCGTGTGCACAGCCATCATGGGCGCGCGCAGGACCTGCCCGGCGACCCGGGTTTCGCCGGTGCGCTCATACTGCTCGCCGTCAAAGCGTGACACGTCGGTCGAGGTGCCGCCCATGTCGAAGCCGATGACCTTGTCATGGCCGGCCGTGCGTGCGGTGCGGGCCATGCCGACGACACCCCCGGCCGGGCCGGAGAGCACGGCATTGCGGGCATGGAAGGCTGCCGCCGGGGCCAGGCCGCCGGACGATTGCATGAAGTAGAGCGGGGTCTCGCCGAGCCCCTCGTCGACCCGGCCGACATAATCGCGCAGCACCGGCGAGAGATAGGCGTCGAGCACGGCGGTCGAGGCGCGCGGGCCGATCTTGACCAGCGGGCTGGCCTCGGAGGAGCGGACGATGGTGGCAAAGCCGGCCTCGCGGGCCAGTTGCGCGAGGCGGTCCTCGTGGTCGGGGCGGGCCCAGGCATGCATCAAGCCGATGGCGACGCTGTCGATGCCGGCCTCGCGGGCGACCTCGAGGGCCCGGCGGGCGGCGGCTTCGTCAAGCGGCCGGATGACCTCGCCGCTGGCGCTGCAGCGTTCGTCGATTTCCGCCACCCGGTCGTAGAGCGGGTCCGGGCGGGCCAGGTCGAGGGCGAAGATGTCGGGCCGGGTCTGGTCGCCGATGACCAGGAGGTCGGCAAAGCCGGCGGTGACAAGGAAGAGGGTCGGCGCGCCCTTGCGTTCGAGCAGGGCATTGGTGGCCACCGTGGTGCCCATCTTGACGGCGGAGACCGGCGCCCCGGCCGACAGGCGGCGCACGCCCTCGCTGGCGGCGTCGGCATAGTCGGGGCTTTCCGACAGGAGTTTCAGGGCGTGCAGCTGGCCGTCGGGGGCGCGTCCGATGACATCGGTGAACGTGCCGCCGCGGTCGATCCAGAATTCCCAGGCTTTGTCTGACATGGCGCGAAGGGAGCGGTTTTTCTCGGCCGATGCAAGACGGGATGACGGTGGAATCGCGGGCAGGTGGTTTTGACTCGAAACTCGACCTCAACGGGTGTATGGTCCCGACGCATCATTCAGGGAGGAGATCATGGAAACACTGGACAAGACCGGTCTGGCCGATCGGCTGTGCGAGGTCGGCATCCCGGCGCCCCGGGCCAAGCTCCTGGACACCTCCATCCATGATGTCTTCCAGACCCTGGTGGCGAGCGACGCTCTGGGCAAGGCGTCGATCCTGCGGGCGCAGGGCAAGACCTATCCGCCGCTGCCCGCAGGCGGACAGGCCCAGATGAGCCTGGTGCTGTACTGGCTGAAATACGAACCGCCACTGCTCAAGGATATCATTTCCTCCCTGCCGACCGACGTGCAGCGTGTCTGGGCTGTGATCGATACCGTGATCGTCGTCCTGTATCCGCCGACCATCACGCCGACCGAATACGCCTGGGCGGCAGCCCGAGCCGAGGGCGTCGTGGCACCGGACGGCACCATACTCGGGGCGGCCGAGTACCAGGATTTCGATCCGGGCTGGCTGTGGGCCTTTTTCAACTACCTGATCAACCTGGTCGACGAGTCGCGCATCGCTCCCTTTTCGCCGCCGAAGGGTGGAGCGCCCCATGTCGGCAAGTTGCAGACCACGAACGATGAATGCCGGATTGCCCTGGTGGGCGATTGGGGTACGGGCAAGTTCGACGCGGGCGGCTATGACCCCGCCACCGACGTGCTGGCCGCGATCGAGCAGCAAAAGCCCGACTACATCATCCACCTCGGCGATGTGTACTATGCCGGCACCGAGACCGCGCCGCCGCCCGAGGAGGAGTCGAAGCATTTCCTGTCGATGTGGCCGGACATGCCGCCGGGACGCAGTTTCACGCTCAATTCCAACCACGAGATGTATGGCGGCGCGAACGGGTACTTCAACGTCGCGCTGGGGCGCACGGCGAGCGAGCCGACCCCGTTTGCCCACCAGAACGGGTTCTCGTACTTCGCCCTGACCATGGGTGATACCGCCATTGTCGGGCTCGACGCCGCCTATTTCGATCCGTCCGCGCTGTACATGGAAGGCGGGCTGGGCGAGCTGACCGGGCCGAAAGCCGATCCGCAATACGACTTCCTGCGACGCATCGCGGCGGCGCATTCCAACCTCACCCTGCTGACCCACCAGACGGCGATGACCATGGACGGCACGACACTCTTGCCGCTGTGGAGCGATGTGACCCAGGTCGTGGACGCCAAGCAGATCCGGCTCTGGTACTGGGGACATATCCACATGGGTATCGCTTATAGCGACGGCTCGGTGCTGGGCCAGAAGGGCATACGGACCGGCTGTGCCGGCCATGGCGCCATCCCGATGGGAGTGCCCTGGGGTCTGCAGCAGAGCGGACAGGGCATTGGCTGGTTCAGCCACACCAAGGTTGGCGGCACGGCTTATCCCAACCGGGTCAAGAACGGCTTCGCCATGCTGACGCTGAGCGCTGCCGGGTGCGCCGAAGCCTTCTACGAGCCGGGCAATCGTGATCCGGTGTGGACCCGCCCCGCGTCGGCAAACTAGCAGTCCAGGCAGGACTGGCGGGCCGGATGTCACGGCCCGCAGTCTGCCCTATCGCCTTCCGGCCCGCTTGGCGCTAAACCCGAAATCATGGGTTTCTGGCGGTCATTGGCGAACCGGCTCAACGGGCGAGAGGATTTTCTCGACTGTGACGGGTGTGACGACGCGATCATGCATCGCGTCGACGATGCCGATTTTGCCATGGCGCTGATCGGGCTCGGGGCCAAGATGGCCAAGGCCGACGGCCAGGTGTCCCGCAGCGAGATCCGGGCCTTCTACGAGGTCTTCCGGCCGCCACCGGAAGGCCGCGCGCCGCTCGACCGGGCCTTCGAGCTGGCCACCCGCACAACGCTGGGGTTCGACGGCTATGCCAGGCGCCTGGCCAAGCGGTTCCGCGCCAATCCGGCGATCCTGGAGGACGTGCTCGACGGGCTGTTCCACGTCGCCAAGGCGGACGGCAGCGTGACCCCGGACGAGATGGACTATCTCAGCCAGGTGGCGGAGATTTTCGGTTTCTCGGAGCTGGAGTTCCGGCGCATCCGTTCCGGCCATGTCGATAATGGCGATGCGGACCCCTACATGATCCTCGGCATCGATGCCGATATCAGCGATGCCGATCTGCGTCGTGCCTATCGCCGGATCGCCTCCCAGAACCACCCGGATCGGCTGATCGCACGCGGCGCGCCGCTCGAGGTCCAGCGCATGGCGAACGAAAAAATGTCTGCGATCAACGCGGCTTACCGCCAGATTCAGCAGGAAAGGGCGGGCAATCACGGCGTCGGTGATTGACTGGAGCCGCGAGAATGCCAACATGAAGGGGCGGGGGTGAGACCACTCTGAGCCGAACCGAGGACCCATGACAGACGCCCGACGCACTTCAACAAGCCTGTTTTCCAGCCGAGCCGGCCGGGTGGCGCGCGACGTGCTCGCAGCGCTGCTGGCGCTGGCCTTCCTCGGCGTGATCCTGTTTCTCGCGGCCATGCTGACGGCCGCCTTCCTGGTGGTTGCCGGGCTCGCCCTCCTGGCCGGCGGGGCCTACTGGATGTGGCGCAAGCTGCGCGGATCGAAATCCTCCGGTGACCCGAGCATCCTGGTGGCCACGCGCGGCCCGGATGGCTGGACGGTCGAAGGCATCGACCCGCAGGGCCGCTAGGGCCGAACCGGAAAGTCCCCGGTTTTCCGTCACTTCATTGCTTGAACCTTGGCTGGTCCCGGTCCATGACTGGGGTCATGAAACCACGTGACTTTCTCGCCCTTGTGGCCGTGTGTGTCGTCTGGGGCCTGAATTTCGTGGTCGCCAAATTTGCCGTCACGGGGGCGCCCGGCTGGGTACCCGGCTTTGACGGCGTGCCGCCGATCTTCTTCGCCTTCCTGCGCTTTGCCCTGCTCTACGCCTTCCTGGCGCCGTGGCTGATGCCGCGGCCCAAGGACATGAAGACGCTGCTCATCGTGGCCATGTGCATGGGCGGGCTGCAATACGTGCTGATCTTCATGGGCATGCAATGGGCGACGCCGTCGGGCATGGCGATCGCGCTGCAGACAGCGGTACCCTTCGCTACCATCCTGTCGATTTTCATGCTCAAGGAAACCGTCGGCCTGCCGCGCATCGCCGGCATGACGCTGGCCTTTGGCGGGGTCATGCTGGTGGTCGCCAACCCGCAGGCGGGCGATCTCACCTGGGGCCTGCTGATCGGTGTCGGCGCGGCCTTCGTGGCGGCGGTGGGGATGATCTACGTCAAGCGGCTGCCGCTCGATTCGATCCACATCCAGGCCTGGATCGGGCTGATTTCCTGGCCGCCCCTGCTGGCCCTGTCGCTGACCTTCGAGAGCGACCAGCTGGCGGCCACCCTGTCGGGCGGCTGGTGGTTCCTGGCAGCGCTCCTGTTCACCGTGGTGCTGGTCAATGTGTTCGGGCATGGCGTGTTCTACAGCCTGCTCAAGCGCTACGACGCCACGCTGATCGCCCCGATCACCCTGCTGGCGCCGCTGGTTGGGGTGATTTCGGGAGTGCTGCTGACCGGCGACCCGACAGGCTGGCGGCTCTATGTCGGCGGGGCGCTGACGCTGGCCGGGGTGGGTATCATCGCGGTGCGCCAGAACCGCAAGCTGCCGACCGCGGCGCTGGCCCGGGAGAAGACGCTATGAGCCTCAAGGTCAAGGCGGCGCCGTCGCCGAACTTCAACGAGCGCAAGCGCCCGGTCCGCTTCATCGTGCTGCACTATACCGGCATGGAGACGGGCGAGGAGGCGCTCGAAAAGCTGCGGGACGACAAGGTCGGCGGCCGGGTGTCGTCGCATTATTTCGTCGAGGAGGACGGGCGCATCTTCCAGCTGGTCGGCGAGGACAAGCGGGCCTGGCATGCCGGGCGCGGGTTCTGGAAGGGCGAGGACGACATCAATTCGGCCTCGATCGGCATCGAGATCGTCAATGGCGGACATGCCTTCGGCCTGCCGGACTTTCCCGAGGCCCAGATCGCGGCGGTGATTGATCTCGTGCGGGACATCATGGGACGGCATGGGATCGCGCCTGCGGATGTCATCGGTCATTCCGACATCGCGCCGGGCCGCAAGACCGATCCGGGAGAGAAATTCCCGTGGTCGCGGCTGGCCGAGGCGGGCTGTGCGCTGGCCTTGCCGGACACGTTCAAGGCCGGCGAGCCGATGGCCCAGCTCAAGCAGATCGGCTATGCGCCGGAACCGGGCCAGAGGGCGGTGGTCGAGGCTTTCCAGCGACGCTGGCGTCCAAGCCGGGTCGATGGCGCGCTCGACAAGGAAACCCGCGAGCTGATCGGGCGCGTGGCGTCGCTTGCTTGACGGGGCGTCCCAACTGGCCGACATACACCGCCGATCAGGTGGCCGGGCGGCCGCGGCAGCAGGTCCGGAAACGGCGCTGTCGAGGAAAGTCCGGGCTCCACGGAGGCACGGTGCCGGGTAACGCCCGGCGGGGGCAACCCCAGGGAAAGCGCAGCAGAGAACAGACCGCCCGCCTTGGCCCGCTTGCGGGCTCCGGCGTGGTAAGGGTGAAACGGTGCGGTAAGAGCGCACCGCCCCGACCGCAAGGAAGGGGGCTAGGCAAGCCCCACCGGGAGCAAGACCGAATAGGGATGGACGCCGCTTCGTGCGGCACGGGCGCCTCCGCCTGCCATCCGGGTAGGTCGCACCAGGCGTGTCGCAAGGCCCGCCGCAGATGAATGGTCGCCCAGTCCCGTTCGCGGGATGGACAGAACCCGGCTTACAGGCCGCCTGATCACCTTTTTCTGCTCCGTCATGGCCCTCAAAATGTGGCCTTTGCGCCACAATTGCGCCGTTTTCCAACAATCCACCGTTTTGCACTGCTGCCCGCCAAGACCGCGTAATTGCTGGCGCCGGGCTGTGGATATTAACTTCTTGTTCCGCATCTGTTCTTGATTTCGCGTCTCGCGAATACTTCGGAAGGCGCTCTAAACCATAACATATGACCTCTTCGTCATTGTTTCCCATGCTGTCCCATGATATCCCATAATTAACCATCGGTAGCCCGTGTTGGGGTTGGGGAGTGTCTGGGCGTGTTTCTGTCGACCACGAGCAATGGCGTTGACGCCAAGGGACGGGTTTCCGTCCCTGCGGATTTCCGCGCCGTGGTCCGGGGCGGTCCGTTTGACGGCATCATCGTCTGGCCATCCTTCGATGGCCCCTATCTGGAAGGTGGCGGTCAGGCCCTGCTCGAACGCTACCAGGCGCTGATCGAGGACATGGATCCGTATGACGAGGCGCGGGTCGCCTTCGAGCGGGCCATTTTCGGCGCCGCGCGGCCGCTCAACTTCGACGCCAATGGCCGGGTCACCCTGCCCAAGGAATTCATCGATCACGCCGGTCTGGACGGCAAGGCGACCTTTGTCGGTCTCGGTTCGCGTTTCGAGATCTGGCAGCCGGACGCCTATGAGGAGCACAAGTCCACGGCCCAGAGCTTTGCCCGCGACAACAAGCGCTCGCTGCGCCTGGCCCCGCGTCCGGGAGGCAGTGCATGAGCGCCAGCCCGCACATTCCGGTGATGCTGGAGGAGGTCCTGACCGCGCTCGAGCCGCGCGACGGGGCACTCTATGTCGACGGCACGTTCGGCGCCGGCGGCTATTCGCGGGCCATCCTGTCGGCCGCCGATTGCCGGCTCATCGGCATTGACCGCGATCCGCGCGTGCAGTCGGCGGCGACCCAGCTGGTGCAGGCTGCCGGCGGCCGTTTCGTGTTCGCCGAGGCGCCATTCTCCGACATGGAGGAGGTGGTGCGGGCGCGCGGTGAGGCCGGCGTTGACGGCATCGTGCTGGATATCGGCGTGTCATCGATGCAGATCGACCAGGCCGAGCGCGGTTTCTCCTTCCAGAAGGACGGGCCGCTCGACATGCGCATGGCGGCGCACGGGCCGACGGCGGCCGATGCGGTCAACCATCTCAGCGAGGCGGAGCTGGCAGACATATTTTATGTCTACGGCGAAGAACGCCGTTCGCGCCGTGTCGCCAAGTTCATCTGCGAGGCCCGCCGCGAGGCGAAAATCGAGACGACAGGCCGTCTCGCCGACATCGTTTCCCGCGCAATGGGCGGAAAACATTCAAAGATTCATCCCGCCACCCGGGTTTTCCAGGCCTTGCGCATATTCGTCAATGACGAGCTCGGCGAGCTGGCTGCTGCGCTGGAGGCGGCCGAGCGGCTGCTCTTGCCGATGGGGCGCCTGGTCGTGGTTACCTTCCATTCACTGGAAGACCGCATGGTTAAGAGCTTCCTGCGGGCCCGAGCCGGGCTTGCCGGAGGCGGCGGATCGCGCCATGAGCCGGTCCGGGAGACCGGTCCCGAGCCCAGCTTCAAGCTGCTGCACCGCAAGGCGCTGGCAGCCAGCGCGGCCGAGGCCGAGGTCAATCCGCGATCTCGCTCTGCCAAGTTGCGAGCCGCCGTTCGAACCGCGGCGCCAGCCTTTGAAGAGGGGCCGGCTTCGCACAGTCATGTTGTGTCGCTTGCCCATCTGGAGGCTGCGCTATGATCCGCACGCTCAATGCGATTGCGCTCGTCGTGGCCGCCTGTCTCGCCGTCGCGCTGTACATCGCCAAGGCCGAGGCCCGGAGTTCGGAAGAGCGACTGGAGGAGATCCAGGCGCAACTCGCCGAGGAGCGTCGCGAGATCAATGTGCTGAATGTCGAGATTGCCCATCTCGAGGACCCGGAACGCCTGCGCGCCCTGGCGCGCCGCTATCTCGGCTTCGAGCCCCTCGATCCGGCACGGGAGGTCGAGTTGAACGATCTGCCGCTGCTGGCCGAACCGTCTGCGCGCCCGCCCCACGGGCGACCTGATGAGCGCCTGGTCAGCCAGGCGCCGGTGCCGCGTGCCGGGCCGGTCGAGCCGCATCCGGTCGGGGGGTCGGACTGATGCGTTGGTGGCCATTCCGCAAGCCGGTCTCGGCCGAACGCAAGGGAACGACCCTGCCGCCGCTGGCCGAAGCCGCGCCGGCCGACATGTCCCGCCTGTTGCGTATCGAGAGCGACGAGACCCGCGCCATTGACGCGGCACGCTCCCGCCTGCGCGTCATCGGCATGAGCCTCGGCGTGTGCTTCGCCATTCTCGCGGTGCGGGCCATGGATATCGCTTTCACCGGGCCGGCCGTGGCGGCGCCGATCACGGCGAGCAGTGACGCGGTGCCGCGCGGCGACCTGTTTGACCGCACCGGCGAAGTCCTTGCGACGACACTTGAAACCCACTCCCTGTACGCCGACCCGGCCCTGGTCTGGGACGCGGGGGAGACCGCGGAGGCGCTGGCCGCCGTCCTGCCGGACCTCGACGTGGCCAGCCTGACCGAGCAATTGTCGTCGCGCCGACGCTTTGTCTGGGTCAAGCGCAACCTGACCCCGCGCCAGCGCCAGGCGGTGTTCTCGCTCGGCCTGCCCGGGCTCGGTTTCCGTACCGAGCCGCGCCGGGTCTATCCGCGCGGGCGGCTGGCCTCCCACATTGTCGGCTATACCGACCGGGACCTGCAGGGTCTGGCCGGCGCCGAAAGGGCCTTCGACGGCGCGCTGCTGTCCGGTGACGGGCGGCCGGTGGCGCTGTCGATCGACATGTCGGTGCAATTCCATCTCGACGAGGTGATGCGCCAGACCATGGCCGAATTCAACGCCGACGCGGCGGTGTCGATCGTCATGGATGTTCGCACGGGCGAGATCCTCGGCATGGTCTCGCTGCCTGATTACGATCCCAACCGTCCGATGGAATCGCAGAACGGCGAGCGCCTGAACCGGGCTGCCCAGTCGGTCTACGAGATGGGCTCGACCTTCAAGGCCTTCACCGTGGCGCTGGCTCTCGAGCAGGGCACGGCGACGCTGGAAAGCGGCTATGACGCCTCCAATCCGCTGCGTATCGGCGGCCACACGATCCACGATTACCACGCCGAGAACCGGCGCCTGACATTGTCGGAGATCTTCACCCACTCGTCCAATATCGGCTCGAGCCTGATCGCCCTGGAGGCCGGGGCGGAGGCGCAGCGCGGCTTCCTCGGCGACCTCCGCCTGCTGGAGCGGGCCCCGATCGAGCTGGCGGAAAGTGCCGATCCGCTGCTGCCGCGCCAGTGGGGACCGACCGAGACGGCGACGATTTCATACGGGCACGGCCTGGCGGTGAGCCCGATCGCGACGATCGCCGCCTTTGCCGCCATCGCCAATGACGGCGTCTATGTGCCGCCGACCCTGCTGCCGATCGCGGCTGACGAGACGGTGGTCGGCGAGCGCGTGATGTCGAGCGAGGCGTCGCGCGCCGTGCTCGATTTGATGCGCGAGAACGTGACAGACGGAACCGGCGGCAATGCCGAGGCGCTGGGCTACCGGGTGGCCGGCAAGACCGGGACGGCCGAGAAACCGTCGCGCGGCGGTTATGACCGCAACCGTCTGGTGTCGTCCTTCTCCGCCGTCTTCCCGCACGATGATCCGCAATACGCGTTGCTGGTGCTGCTCGACGAGCCGCACGGCAATGAATCCACCTATGGCTATGCAACGGGTGGGTGGACAGCGGCCCCGGCGGTGGGCGAGATCGTGTCGCGCATCGCGCCCATCCTGGGCGTGGGCCGGACCGACGACGCACCCGACGAGCGGGCGGCGCGGGTCCGCGCCGTATTCATGCCGGAGGATAGTCGGTGACACTGGATGAGCTGATCGTCGGAGAAGGCCTGGAGGTCGCGGGCGGGGACACCGAGATCAGCGGACTGACGCTGGACAGCCGCAAGGTGCAGCCGGGCTGGCTGTTCGCGGCCCTGCCGGGCGTCAAGATGCACGGCCGGGCGTTTATCGGTCAGGCCATCCAGGCCGGTGCCGCGGCGGTGCTGACCGACAGCCCGCTGGAAGGCGTGGCGGTTCCGGTCATTGTCACGGCCGAACCGGCCGCCCTGCTGGCCCGCATGGCGGCGCGCTTCCATCCGCGCCAGCCGCACCACATCGTCGCATTGACCGGAACCAATGGCAAAAGCTCGACGGTCGAGTTCCTGCGCCAGATCTGGGCCGGTGCCGGACGCGAGGCGGCCTGTCTCGGCACGCTCGGCGTGACCCGTGGCGACGCGGTGGAATACACCGGCTACACGACGCCGGACGCGGTGGCGCTGCAGCGCGCGCTCGACCGGCTGGCCGGCGAGGGGGTGACCCACCTGGCCATGGAAGCGTCGAGCCACGGTCTCAAGCAGCACCGCCTCGATGGGGCCCGGATCAAGGTCGGCGCATTCACCAACCTGACCCAGGATCATCTCGACTATCACCCCGATTTCGATGATTACTTCGCATCCAAAGAGTTGCTGTTCACGCAGCGTGTCGACGGCGATGGCCGGGCCGTCATCATGGTCGATGACGAGTGGGGTGCGCGCATGGCGCAGAGCGCCCGCGCGCGCGGACTGGAGACCGTGACGGTCGGTTGGCGCGGCGATGATCTGATGATCCGGGAAATCACCCCGCGCCCGGCCAGCCAGGACGCGGTGTTCGACTGGCGCGGCAAGGAATATCGGATCGAGATCCCGCTGGTCGGCGAGTTCCAGATCCTCAACGCTCTCCTGGCCGCCGCGATCGCGCTGGCCGAGGGTATTGATCCGACGGTCGTGGTGGGCACGCTGGAGCGGCTCAAGGGAGTTGCGGGGCGGCTGGAGAAAGTCGGCGAGACCCGCCAGGGCGCACCGGTGCTGATCGATTTCGCCCATACGCCGGACGGGCTGGACAAGCTGTGCAGGGCGGCGCGGCCGCACACCCAGGGCAAGGTTGTTCTGGTGTTTGGATGTGGTGGTGATCGTGACCCCTCCAAGCGGGAGAAGATGGGCCGGGTGGCCGCGAAACTGGCCGACCAGGTCATCGTCACCGATGACAATCCCCGATCCGAGGATCCCGCCGCCATCCGCCGCGCCGTGCTGGCCGGCTGCCCCGAGGCCGAGGAGATCGCCGACCGCGCCAAGGCGATCCGGCGCGGCGTGGCCTTGCTGGGCGAGGGGGATTGCCTGCTGGTCGCCGGCAAGGGGCATGAGGACGGTCAGATTGTCGGCGATGTCGTTCACCCCTTCGATGATCGCGAGGAGGGGCGCAAGGCGTTGGCCGAGCTGGGGGTGATGCATGACGGATAGGGCTGATCAGGGCGAGCCCTTGTGGACGGCGCGCCAGGCGCTGGCGGCGACCGGCGGGCAATTGCACGGGTCAACCGATTGGGTGTGCCGGGGCGTGTCGATCGACACGCGGACGCTCGAGCCGGGCGACCTGTTCGTGGCGCTCGAGGATGTACGTGACGGTCATGATTTCGTCCGCGCTGCCGAGACGGCCGGAGCGGCGGCGAGCCTGGTGGCGCGCGCCGACACCGGGGACGGCGCCCGGCTGCAGGTGCGCGACACGCTGAAAGGGCTGCGCGACCTTGGCGTGGCCGCCCGCGAGCGCTGTGCCGCGATCCGGGTCGCGGTCACCGGCAGTGTCGGCAAGACCAGCGTCAAGGAAGCCCTGGCCCATGTTTTCCGGGCCGCGGGGCCGGCCCATTGGAGCGTCAAATCCTACAATAACCACTGGGGCGTGCCGCTGACCCTGGCGCGCATGCCCAAGGCCACGCAGCGCGCCGTGTTCGAGCTGGGCATGAACCATGCCGGCGAGATCCGAGACCTGTCGGGCCTGGTGCAGCCGCACGTGGCGCTGATCACCCGCATCGCGCCGGCACACCTGGAGCAACTCGGCTCGATCGAGGCGATCGCCGACGCCAAGGCCGAGATCTATGAGGGGCTGGTGGCGGACGGCGTGGCCATCTATCCGGCCGACGATCCGCTGGGCGATCGGCTGGCGCGCCAGGCCAAGCGCTCCTGTGCTGCCTTCATGATTGATTTCGGCACGGCGGCCGACGCCGCCGTGCGCATCGAGAGTTTCGAAACCGGGCTGGACGGCAGTCGTGGTGTGGCCAATGTCCTCGGCATACGGGTGCCGTTCCGTCTCGCCGCCACCGGCGCCCACTGGGCCTGGAATGCCGGGGCGATCTTCGCCGCCGCGGCCGGGGCCGGGCTGGACGCGCGCGAAGTCGCCGAGGCGCTGGCCGAGGTCGAGGCGGAAGCCGGGCGAGGCCAGTCGCGCAGCATCGCCATGCCGGGCGGCTCATTCACCCTGCTGGACGACAGCTACAATGCCAACCCGATGTCGATGGCGGCCGCAATCGCGGCACTGGGAGCGGCCCGACCGGGCCAGGGCGGGCGTCGCATCGCCGTGCTCGGCGAGATGCTGGAACTGGGTCCGAAGGCGGGCGAGCTGCACGCCGAACTGGCGCAGCCGCTCAAGGCCGAGGGGATTGACCAGGTGGTCACTTGCGGCGCACTGATGCGCCACCTGCACGATGCCTTGCCGGAGAGCCGGCGGGCAGGCTATGCGAAGGATGCATCGGCCGGGCTCGACCTGGTCAAGTCGATGGTGCGACCGGGCGATGTGGTTCTCATCAAGGGCTCCAACGCGTCCGGCCTGCATCGCATCGCCGCCGCGCTGAGTGACGGCTCCGCGTTTGGACTGACGGAGGCCTGAGGCCGACATGCTCTATCTCCTGCTCGCGCCGCTGGCCGAGGACCTGCAGCTGGCCAATCTGCTGCGCTACATCACGTTTCGCACCGGCCTTGCCCTGTTCACCGGAATGATCATCGCCTTTGCCTTCGGCAAGCCGATGATCAACTGGCTGCGCAAGAAGCAGGGCAAGGGCCAGCCGATCCGGGCGGAGGGCATTGAGCGGCATGTGGTGGAAAAGGCCGGCACGCCGACCATGGGCGGCTTCCTGATCCTGATCGGGGTGATGGTGGGCACGCTCTTGTGGGCGGACTTGACCAACCAGTATGTCTGGATCGTGCTGTTCGTCACCGCGGGCTTTGGCCTGGTCGGGTTCATCGACGACTATCTCAAGGTGACCAAGCAGACGACGGCCGGGTTTGGCGGCAAGTTCAAGCTGGCCTGCGAGTTCGTGATCGCGCTGATTGCCGTGTTCTGGACCACGGCCGCCGCCCGCGAGTTCGGAACGCCGGACGCCGTCACGACCTCGATCGCCTTCCCCTTCTTCAAGGACTTCCTGTTCAATATCGGGCCCCTGTTCTTCGTTTTTGCCTGTATCGTCGTGGTCGGGGCCGGCAATGCCGTCAACATGACGGACGGGCTGGACGGGCTGGCCATCGTCCCGGTGATGATCGCCGCGGCGACCTTCGGCGCCATCGCCTATGTCGTCGGCCGGGTCGATTTCGCCGAATACCTGCAGGTCCACTACACCGCCGGCACCGGCGAATTGCTGGTCTTCTGCGGTGCCCTGCTGGGCGCCGGGCTGGGCTTCCTGTGGTGGAACGCACCGCCGGCCATGATCTTCATGGGTGATACCGGGTCGCTGTCGCTGGGCGGGGCGCTCGGAACCATTGCCGTGGCGGTCAAGCACGAGATCGTGCTGGCCATTGTCGGCGGGCTGTTCGTGCTGGAGATGGTCTCGGTGATGGTCCAGGTGGCCAGCTTCAAGCTGACCGGCAAGCGGGTCTTCCGCATGGCACCGATCCACCACCATTTCGAGAAGCATGGCTGGGCCGAGCCGACCATCGTGATCCGCTTCTGGATCATCGCCGTGGTTCTGGCGTTGATTGGACTCGCAACCCTGAAGCTGAGATAGAGTCGAGGGTATGATCCCGATCCACGCATATGAGGGCCGCCGGGTGGCCGTGTTCGGATTGGGGCGGAGCGGCATCGCCACCGCCAAGGCGCTGCTGGCCGGTGGGGCCAAGGTGTCGAGCTGGGATGACAGCGAGGCATCGCGCACCGCCGCCGAGGCGGCCGGTCTCGAGCTCGATGACCTGAACCGGCGCGACTGGGGCGATGTCGCCGCTCTCGTGCTGTCGCCGGGCATCCCGCTGACCCATCCCAAGCCGCACCGCATGGTCGAGCTGGCCCGGGCCGTGGGCGCGCCGGTGATCGGCGATATCGAGCTGTTCGCCCAGGCCGTCGAGGCGATGCCGGACAGGCGCCGACCCAAGATCATCGGCATCACCGGTACCAACGGCAAGTCGACGACGACGGCGCTGATCGGCCACATCCTGCAGGAATCCGGTCGCAAGGCGCTGATCGGGGGCAATATCGGGGCGCCGATCCTGTCCCTGCCGGCGCCCTCGCCAGGGGCCCACTACGTGCTTGAGCTGTCGTCCTATCAGCTTGACCTGACGCAATCATTGCGCGCCGACGTGGCGGTGCTGCTGAACCTGTCACCGGACCATATCGACCGGCATGGCGATCTGCAGGGCTATTTTGCGGCCAAGCAACGCCTGTTCCAGATGCAGGCGCCCGACGGCATCGCCGTGATCGGCATCGATGACAATGACACGGCGGGGTATTTCTCGCGCCTGCGCGGGCAGCGCCGCGAAGACCAGGTGATCCCGATTTCCGTCGGGCGGGTGTTCGCGCGCGGCGTGTATGCGCTCGGTGACCGCGTCTATGACGCCCTGGACGGGGCTTCGCACCCGGCCGTCGACCTGTCGCACGCTCCGGCCCTGCCGGGCCGTCACAACGCCCAGAATGCCGCGGCGGCACTGGCCGCTGTCCGGGCGCTGGGCGTGACGGCACGGGCGGCGGCGAAGGCCATGGCGAGCTTTCCCGGTCTGCCGCACCGGCTCGAGCGTGTCGGCGTGCTCGACAACGTCTCCTTCGTCAATGACAGCAAGGCGACCAATGGCGAGGCCGCGGTGCAGGCGCTCAACTGTTTCGACCGGATTCACTGGATCGTTGGCGGACGGGCCAAGGAGGGCGGCCTGGCGACCACGGAACCGGCTTTCGGGCGGGTCGCCAAGGCCTATCTCGTGGGCGAGGCCGAGAAGCGCTTCGCATCCGAACTGGATGGCAGGCTGGAGTATGAGCGATGCGGCACGATCGAGCAGGCGCTCGAGGCGGCGACGCGCGATGCCAGGGCCGGCGAGGGCGCACGCATGGTCCTGCTGTCGCCGGCCGCTGCCTCCTTTGACCAGTTTTCCAGCTATGAGCAACGCGGCGATCATTTCCGTGACCTGGTCGCGGGCCTGATCGAACGCGAGGGTGCCGGAGCCGGCGCCGAGGAGACGGCCAAGTGAAAGACAGCTTGCCCCGGGCGGTCGCGACCTGGTGGCGGGGCGTGGACCGGACCCTGCTGGTCATTGTCATCGCCCTGATCATGACCGGCCTGGTGCTGTCGATGGCGGCCAGCCCGGCGGCGGCCGAACGCCTCAATCTCGATGACCCGTTCTACTTCCTCTACCGGCAGAGCGTGTTCGCCGGGCTCAGCCTGATTGGCCTGCTCGGCATTTCCATGCTCAGCCTGAAGGGCGCCCGGCGCCTGGCCGTTCTGGGATTGCTGGGCTCGCTGGTCCTGATGGTGGCAATCCTGTTCATCGGCCACGAGGTGAAGGGGGCGACGCGCTGGATCCGCATCGGATCGTTCGGTCTGCAGCCCTCGGAATTCCTCAAGCCGGCCCTGATTGTCACCGCGGCCTGGCTGTTCTCGGAGGAAAAGCGCGGGGCGCCGATTCCCGGCCGGCTGATCGCCTTCGCCTTGTACGGCATCGCCATCGTCCTGCTGATGCTGCAGCCGGATTTTGGCCAGTCAGTGCTGCTGACGCTGATTTTCGGGGGCATCTTCTTTGCCTCCGGCCTGTCCTGGCTGTGGGTGGCAATCCTCGGCGGATTGGCGGTGGCCGGGTCGGGGCTGGCGTACATGACCCTGCCACACGTGGCCAGCCGGGTGCAGCGCTTCCTCGACCCTGAAAGCGGCGACACCTACCAGATCGACCGCGCCACCGAGGCCATCTCGCGCGGCGGCATTGCCGGCGTCGGGCCGGGCGAGGGCGAGGTCAAGCACTTGCTGCCCGACGCCCACACCGATTTCATTTTCTCCGTGGCGGCGGAGGAATTCGGCCTGATGGCCTCGCTCGCCATCATCGGGCTGTTCGCCCTGCTGGTGGCCCGGGCGTGGTTGCAGGCGATGCGGCTCAATGACAGTTTCGCGCAACTGGCGGTGGCCGGGCTGGCGCTGCAATTCGGACTGCAATCGCTGGTCAATATCGCCGTAAACTTGAACCTCATTCCGCCCAAGGGCATGACCTTGCCCTTCGTGTCCTATGGCGGCTCATCGATGCTGGCGCTGGCCTTCGGGGCCGGCCTCATGCTTGCCTTCACCCGGCGCCGCCCCGGCGCCTACACACCCAGGTTCAGTCCATGACGCCACGTCGCTGCCTGCTTGCGGCCGGAGGAACCGGCGGCCACATGTTCCCCGCCCGGGCCGCCGCCGAGGCGCTGATCGAGCGCGGCTGGCAGATCCGGCTGGTCACCGATGCGCGCGGCCTGCGCCATGCCGAAGGTTTTCCGGCGGTCGCCGTCGACACCATCAATTCGGCCAGCCCGTTCACCTCGAACCCGGTCAAGCTGGTGAAGGCCGGGGTCGAGCTGACCCAGGGCATGACCCAGGCGCATGCCATCATGAACCGCTGGAAACCCGATGTCGTGGCCGGCTTTGGCGGCTATCCGGCCTTTCCGGCCTTGGCCGTGGCACAGGCGCGCGGTCTGCCCTTCGCCATTCACGAGCAGAACGCGGTCCTGGGCCGCGTCAATCGGGTATTCGCCGGCCGCGCGGGCTTCGTGGCCTCGGGTTTCGAGCGTCTCGACCGGCTGCCGTCGAAAGCGCGCAAACGCCATCTTCTGACCGGCAATCCGCTGCGCGAGGCGATCCTCGAAGCGCGCGCTGCGGGCTATCCGGAACTGACGCCGCAGGGGCGCATTAACATCCTCGTCCTGGGCGGCTCGCTGGGCGCGCGCATCCTGTCGGAGACGGTGCCGGCGGCCATCGCGGCGCTGCCGCAAGACTTGAGGGCCCGCCTGGACGTGGTGCAACAGACGCGCGAGGAAAACCTCGATGAGGCGCGCGAAACCTACAGGTCGGCCGGAGTGAATGCGCGCTGTGAACCCTTCTTCGACGATGTCGGCGGCCTCTATGCGGCCACGCACCTGGTGATCGGCCGGGCCGGGGCCTCGACAGTGTCCGAAGTGGCGGGGGTCGGCCGGCCGGCGATCTTCTGCCCGCTTGCCATTGCCGCTGACGATCACCAGGCCGCCAATACAGAAGGCCTCGAAAAATCGCTCGCCGCCGATGTGCTGCGCGAGGGCGATTTCACCGTCGAGCGCCTGAGCCAGTTGCTTGAAACCCGTTTGTCCAAACCCGAGGACCTGAAGGAGCGCGCCGCCGCGGCGCGCTCGCTCGGTCGCCCCGATGCCGCCGAAGCGCTGGCCCGGGCGGTCGATGGTCTGGTCCGTGGAGCCCTCGTATGAAATTCAAAGATCTTCCCTTCCAGGTCGGCCCGATCCATTTCGTCGGCATCGGCGGTATCGGCATGAGCGGCATTGCCGAGGTGATGCTGAATCTGGGCTATGAGGTGCAGGGCTCGGACATCAAGGAAAACCCCAATGTCGAGCGCCTGCGCGAAAAGGGCGCCCGGGTCATCATCGGCCACGGACCGGAGAATGTGGACGGGGCGGGCGCTATCGTGGTGTCCTCGGCGATCAAGCCGAACAATCCGGAATTGCTGGCCGCGCGCGGCATGCGCATACCGGTGGTGCGCCGGGCGGAAATGCTGGCCGAGCTGATGAGGCTGAAGTTTGCGGTCGCGGTCGGTGGCACGCACGGCAAGACCACAACGACATCGCTGGTCTCGGTGTTGATGGACGCGGCCGGTGTCGATCCGACGGTGATCAATGGCGGCATCATCACGGCCTATGGCTCCAACGCCAAGGTCGGGCTGGGCGACTGGATGGCGGTCGAGGCGGACGAGAGCGACGGGTCCTTCCTGAAGCTGCGCGCGACCATCGCCATCATCACCAATATCGATCCGGAGCACATGGAGCATTACGGCGATTTCGACACCCTGCGCGCCGCCTTCCACCAGTTCGTCTCCAATCTGCCCTTCTACGGCTCGGCGGTGCTGTGCTCGGATCATCCCGAAGTGCAGAGCCTGGCCAGCAAGATCGAGGATCGCAGGGTCATCACCTACGGCTTCAACCCGCAGGCGGATGTGCGGATCCAGAACCTGCGCTCGACGCCGGAAGGGTCGACCTTCGACCTGGCCTGCCGGGTGCGCGGCCAGGAGATGCAGTACTGGTGCAACCTGTTCCTGCCGATGATGGGCGAGCACAATGTGCTCAATGCCACGGCAGCGCTGGTGACGGCGCGCGAGCTCGGCCTGACCGAGGACAAGGCCAAGGAGGCGCTCAAGGGATTTGGCGGCGTCAAGCGCCGCTTCACCCAGACCGGCACCTGGAACGGCGCCCGCATCATCGATGATTACGGCCACCACCCGGTCGAGATCAGCGCCGTTCTCAAGGCGGCGCGCCAGGCGTCGCACGGCAAGGTGATCGCGGTCATGCAGCCGCACCGCTATTCACGCCTGCACGATTTGTTCGAGGAATTCTCGACCTGTTTCAATGATGCCGACAGCGTGCTGGTGACACCTGTCTACGAAGCCGGCGAGGACCCGATCGAGGGTGCCGACCAGGCCCACCTGGTCGACAGCCTGGGCTCGCACGGGCATCGCGACGCCATCGCGGTGACCCGCGACACGGTCGCCGAGGAAATCGCCAAACGGGCCGGCGAAGGGGATGTGGTGATCTGCCTCGGGGCCGGTGACATCACCGGCTGGGCGTATGAATTGCCGAATGAGTTGGAGGGCGTTGGCGCATGAGTCTGGTCGACCGCCTGCCCGATGTGCGCGGCAAGTATGTCGAGTCCGCGCCGTTGAAAGACATCACCTGGCTGCGCGTCGGCGGGCCGGCGGAAGTGCTTTACCTGCCGGCCGACGAGGCCGACCTGGCGCGCTTCCTGGCCGAGACGCCGGATGAAGTGCCGGTGCACGTGCTGGGGGCCGGGTCCAACACGCTGGTGCGTGATGGCGGCGTGCCCGGCGTGGTGATCCGTCTGGCCGGACCGTTCGCTCGGACCGAGGCCATGGACGGCCAGCGGCTGCGGGCAGGGGCCGGGGCGCTCGACAAGATGGTCGCCAAGGCGGCGGCCAAGGCCGGTCTGGCCGGGATGGAATTCCTGGTCGGCGTACCGGGGACGATCGGCGGGGCGCTGCGCATGAATGCCGGCTGCTACGACCAGGAGACCAAGGACATCGTGGTCGAGGCGGTGGCGCTGGACCGGTCCGGGCGCCGCATTGTCGCTTCACCCGAAGAGCTCAATTACGCCTATCGCCATTGTGACGCGCCGGAAGACTGGATCTTTACCGAAGCGGTCCTGCAGGGCACGCCGGACACGACCGAGGCGATCACCGCCCGGATGGAGGCGATCACCGCCCGGCGCGAGCAAACCCAGCCGATCCGCGAGAAGACGTCCGGCTCGACCTTTGCCAACCCGGATCCGCCCGGCACGCCGGACCAGCGCAAGTCGTGGCAGCTGATCGACAGTGTCGGCGGCCGGGGCTATCGGGTCGGCGGGGCGCATTTTTCCGAACACCACTGCAATTTTCTGATCAATGAAGGCGATGCGACCGCGGCCGACCTGGAACAGGTCGGCGAGGATATCCGGGCCCGCGTCCGCGAAACACACAAGATCGACCTGCGCTGGGAAGTCCGGCGCATCGGGGTCGACAAAGGGGAATAGGCCGATGAGCAAGCAGCTGGAACAACTGGTCGCCCCGGTGCGCGACAAGTTCGTCGAGGCCTACACGCTGTGGGTTGCCGAAATGGCGCAGCAATTCGACGAGGGCGTGTGCGAGCATCCCTTCAAGATCGCCTCCAACCCCAATCTGATGCGGCAGCTCTATCGTGTCGATTTCGCCGTCAGCCTGAAGGACCAGCCGGAATTCCGCGAGTTCAAGATGGAGAGCATGCTGGGATTCCAGCCGGCCACCGGGCCACTGGACGGCATGACCCTGCACCTGCACCCGTTCCGCTGGGACGGTGCGGTGGTGCAGATCGACGGCGCGGTGTGGGACGAGACCGGGCTGGAGCAGTGGTTCGAGCGCTGGTTCGGCCTGGTGATGGGCGCGCCCATCGCGTCCGCGCGCGGGCAGCCGTCCGGCCGCATCCATGCGGTGGTGCGTGAGGGGCAAGCCCTGCACATCGACTTCGGTTCGGCGCCGGTCGCCGCCCTGGGCGAACTCGCCGAACTGGCGCGGCGCAGCGGCGTGGCGCATTTCGGCGTGCATGATGCCACCCTGCTGGCCCAGCAGCAGGCCGGTGGTGGTCAGGGGCAGACCCTGTCATGACCCGGCGCGTCGCGGTTCTGCTCGGCGGCCTTTCGCCGGAGCGTGAAGTCTCCCTCGTCTCCGGCCGGGCGTGCGCCAAGGCGCTGCGCAGCAAGGGCTATGACGTGGTCGAGATCGATGCTGGCCGGGACTTGTACACCCAGCTGGTCGAGGCAGACCCGGACATTGTTTTCAACGGCTTGCACGGCGAGTGGGGCGAGGATGGCCTGGTCCAGGGCGTGCTCGAGCATTTCGGCAAGCCCTATACCCATTCCGGCGTCGCGGCGTCGGCCCTGGCAATGGACAAGCAGCGCGCCAAGGATGTGCTGCGGGCCGCCGGCATTGCATGCCCGGAAGGCTTCATCGCCAACCGGTTCGAGGCCGCCAGGACCCACGCCATGGAACCGCCCTACGTGGTCAAACCCAACGCCCAGGGTTCTTCGGTCGGCGTCCACATCATCCTGGAAGGGGCCAACCAGCCGCCACAACAACTCGCCGGCGAGGGCTGGGGGCTGGGTGACGAGGTGCTGGTGGAAAAATACATCCCCGGCCGCGAGCTCACCGTGGCGGTCATGGAAGACCGGGCCCTGTGCGTCACCGAGATCGTGCCGAAGACGGCGTTCTACGACTATGACGCGAAGTACCTGACCGGCGGATCCGATCATATTTTACCGGCCAAGATTCCGGCCGCAGTGGAAAAGCAGGCCATGGAACTGGCGGTGAAAGCCCATCAGGCGCTGGGCTGCCGGGGCCTGACGCGCTCTGATTTCCGCTACAATCCCGACGAATCCAACCCTTTATGGTTACTCGAAATTAACACCCAACCGGGCATGACTCCTACTTCATTGGCGCCAGAACAGGCGCAGTTTTGCGGGATCGAGTTTGCTGATCTCGTGCAATGGATGGCGGAGAACGCGTCGTGTCGAAGGTAGGGCGTGGCGGGTCGCGGAAGACAGCGGCCCGGCGCAAGTCCAGATCCCGAAGCGCCGCGGTGTCTGCACCGCGGCGTTTGCGTAACTGGGCCGAGGCCCAGATCCGGGGTGCAAGATATCGTATGGCGAACGCCGCCCGGCTGGGTGGCATGGCGATGGCCGGCATGGTGGCCGTCGCTGTCAGCGGACTTGCGGCCTTCGGTCAGCTCGATGACGTGGTGGCCTATGGCGGAGACAAGCTGGCGACACGTCTGGTGGAAGCCGGGTTTGCAGTCGACGCCGTCGACGTCACCGGCGCGCAGGGCAATGCCGCCCACACCATCGTGGCGGCGACCGGGATCCGGGCCGGGCAACCGATCTTCGCGATCAATCCGTCCGACGTGCGTGACCGCGTGGAAGCCCTCTCGACGGTTCGCAGTGCCCGGGTGGCGCGGCTGCTGCCGGACCGGGTGGCGATCGTGGTCGAGACACGTGAGGCGTTTGCGCTGTGGCAGGTCGATGGCGACCTGCACATCATCGACCGCGACGGCGTGGTGCTGGCGCCGGCCGACGTGATGAACCCGCCGCCTCTGCCGCTGGTCGTGGCCGAGGGGGCCAACGAGGCAGCAGCGCAGATCATCGAGGCGCTGGACCGTCATCCGATCGTCCGCGAACGCGTGGTTGGCGCGGTGCGGGTCGGCGAGCGACGCTGGAATTTGCGGCTCGAGAACGGAGCCGACGTGAAATTGCCGGAAGGCGATGTGTTTGCCTCGATCGCCATACTGGCGCGATTGCAGGCGGAGCGTGGTGTGCTGCGGCTGGCCGCAGAGAGTTTTGACCTGCGCGGTGATGGGGACCTGATTGTTCGGGCCCTGCCGGACCGCGTAAGTCTTCGGGAGCGTGATGCGTGAGTGTGTTTAGTTTTCTCCGGCCGGTTCAGGCCAGTCCCGTCGACGGGGTGAAGACCACCGGTGTGTGCGCCGCCCTTGATGTCGGCACCAGCAAGATCGCCTGTTTCATCGCCAAGTCGGACCAGACCGTGTCAGGCCCGCGGCCCCGCGTTGTCGGCGTAGGCCACCAGTCGAGCCGCGGCGTGCGCGCCGGCGCAGTGGTCGACATGGATGCGGCGGCGGACGCCATTCGCACGGCCGTTGAACAGGCCGAGCGCATGGCCGGGCTGGCTGTCAATTCGGTGACCGTGACCCTGTCCTCCGGACAGCCGAGCTCGACGCGCCTGGCCGCCGAGATCGACCTGCCGCAGCGCGAAGTGACTGAGCGCGAGCTGCGCCGCCTGCTCAATGGCGCACTGTCGGAATTTGCCGTCGACGACCGTGTGGTGCTGCACGCCATTCCGCTGTCCTGGTCGGTCGATGACCATCGCGGCATTCGCGATCCGCGCGGCATGTTCGGACGGACGCTGGGGGTCGAGGTACATGTCATCACCGCCGCCATTGGCCCGCTGCGCAACCTTCTGACCTGTGTCGAGCGCTGTCATTTCGACCTCAAGGGTGTGGTGGCGACGCCCTACGCCTCGGGTCTCTCGGCGCTGGCCGATGACGAGGTGCAACTGGGCGCGACGCTGATCGACATGGGCGCCGGGGCAACCACGGCCTCGGTCTTTGCCGAGGGCGCGCTGCTGCACATTGATGCGGTTCCGGTCGGAGGCTCCCATGTGACGTCGGATGTGGCCCGCGGCCTGTCGACGCCGCTGGCTGCGGCCGAGCGCCTGAAGACGCTGTACGGGTCGGCGCTGGACAGCCCTGAAGACGATCAGCAGATGATCGAGGTGCCCTCGGTCGCCGGCGAGAACGGGACGATCTACGACAGCGTTCCGCGGGCCCTGCTGAATTCCATTATCCGCCCGCGCCTGGAAGAGACATTCGAGCTGATCCGTGACCGTCTCGAGGCGGCCGGGGTCAATCACTCGGCCGGTCGCCGGCTGGTGCTGACCGGCGGGGCATCACAGCTGCCCGGCGCGGCCGAGCTGGCAGCGCGGGTGTTCGGCAAGCAGGTGCGCCGGTCCGGACCGAGCGGGGTCTCCGGTCTCGGGGATGCGGTGTCCGGTCCGGCTTTCAGTGCGGTCGCCGGGATCGTGCGGCGCGAGACGCGCGGAGCGGCTGAAGCGATTGCCGGCCCGCCGCGGCTCGGTCAGGTGCCGGTGAGTGCGCCGCGGCCGCGTCCGGATCACGCCTCCGGCCGCGCCACGGCCATGTGGCGCTGGTTCGCCGAGAGCTTCTGAGCAGGCCGGCAAGCGGGTGGTTGTCGCATAAACAATTACGAGGTGTCTGACGCGCGCGTGTGGGACAACAGGCTTCAATTCGTCCTGTTGCACCCGAGGGGGCATGCATGTCCTTCAATCGCGTCCGCTACCTGTCCGAGCTCAATTGCGTCGAGGCCGTCATTGACGGTTATGAGGACTGGCAGTCCGCGATGCAGGTCGTCGAGGAGATGATCGAGCTCGCCGAGGATCGCGACTGGGTCCGGTTCCTGATTGATTTCCGGCTCGTTGACATGCGCGTATCGGTCTCTGAAGCACCCGATATCGCGACATTTTTCGACAATCTGATGGATCAGAAGGGCGAGTTCGCCCTGCTCCTGCCCGTGGAAGCACGGGGCGAGGCGACCGTGCGATCCTTCGGCGGCAAGATGGTCGCCCTGGGGCATTCGGTTGTGTACCTGAAAACCGTCCATGAGCGGGACCTGTGGTTGCGTGACGATACCCGGCACGCGGCGGCGGGTTAACTGTAACGCGACTGCTTCCGACTGTGATTCCGGCCGAGTCCGTAGCGGTTTCGGCGGAAGAATTAACCTCGGTATTAACGCCTGCTTAAGCGTCTCGGAGCGACACTTCTCGGTGAATCGCCCTTAACCATCGCTCTCGCTAACGGGGTCCCCCAATGACGCTGAACCTCTCCATCCCTGAAACTACTGAATTACGGCCGCGTATCGTCGTTTTCGGTGTTGGCGGCGCCGGGGGAAATGCCGTCAACAACATGATCGAATCGCAACTTGAAGGCGTCGACTTTGTCGTGGCCAACACCGACGCCCAGGCCCTGACCCGGTCGAAGTCGGAAAAGCGCGTGCAAATGGGCGCTGCCATCACGGAAGGTCTCGGGGCGGGGGCCCGGCCGGAAGTGGGAGAGCAGTCGGCCGAGGATTCCATCGAGGAAATCCGCGAGCACCTCGCGGGCGCACACATGGTCTTCATCACCGCCGGCATGGGCGGCGGAACCGGCACCGGTGCGGGACCGGTCGTGGCCCGGGCCGCTCGCGAGATGGGCATCCTGACGGTCGGTGTGGTGACCAAGCCCTTCCACTTTGAAGGCTCGCGCCGCATGAAGCTGGCCGATAGCGGTATCGACCAGCTGCAGGAGCACGTCGACACGCTGATCGTGATCCCGAACCAGAACCTGTTCCGCATCGCCACGGAAAAGACCACCTTTGCCGAAGCCTTCTCGATGGCCGACCAGGTGCTGCACTCCGGCGTCCGCGGGATCACCGACCTGATGGTCATGCCGGGCCTGATCAATCTCGACTTCGCCGACGTGCGTGCGGTGATGAACGAGATGGGCAAGGCGATGATGGGCACCGGCGAAGCGAGCGGCGAAAAGCGCGCCGTGGAGGCCGCCCAGGCGGCGATCTCCAACCCGCTGCTGGACGATGTCTCGATGAAGGGCGCCACCGGCGTGCTCATCAACATCACCGGCGGCTATGACATGACCCTGTACGAGGTCGACGAAGCGGCCAACGAGATCCGCGCCGAAGTGGATCCGGAAGCCAATATCATCGTTGGCTCGACCTTCGACGAGACCATGGAAGGCTCGATGCGCGTGTCTGTTGTCGCGACCGGCATCGACGCGGAAGTCCAGCAACAGGCCGATCCGCGCAGCCGCGCCCGTTCGGCGCCGGCCGCCCCGGCCAAGCCGGAGCGCCCGCAGGCGACCAGCCCGAACGACGCCATCCTGCCCTGGAAGCGGATGAATACCGACCGCCCGGGCCGGCTGATGAATGAGGACACGCGCGGCGAGACGCGCCAGCCGACCACCGACATGCGCCCGGCCGAGCCGGCCCCGCAGCAGCCGCAAGCCCCGGTCGAGCCGGAGCCGCAGGCCCAGGCCGAGCCGATGAAGCGCGCCGTCGGCGCCGAAGACCTCAGCGATGCGATCTCCGACCGTGAGGTCGAGACCCAGCGTGACCCGTATCTTGCCGAGGTCCGCACCTCGCAGGTTGAGCACCGCGGCGAGGCTCCGCAGGTGGTTCAGGACCAGGCCCGCCTGGCCCAGGAAGCCGCCGCGCTCAATGCCCGCTACGAGCAGCGTCGTACCCAGACCGGTGCGCCGCAGCAGGCTGGCAGTGATGCCGAAGAGGGCAAGCGGGGCTTCTCGCTCTTCGGTCGACGCCGCAAGCCCATCGAGCCGGCCCCCAAGGCCGCCCCGGTGACCAAGAACACTCCGGTCCAGACCAGTCCGCGTTCCGCCTCCGGCGATCTGTTCGGTGACAGCCTGGAAGACGGTGACCTGGAAATCCCGGCCTTCCTGCGGCGCCAGGCGAACTGAGGCTCCCCGGAGCTCCTGACATGAAGAGCCCGCCGGCTGGTTCCGGCGGGCTTTTTCGTGGCTGACGCGGCGGCCCTGCCGCCAATGCTGCGCGTGCGTAACATTGCGCAACAAAGCTTTAATTGAAGCGGGACAGGGGCTGGTGTTGTGTGCAGCTGAGCGCGGCTGTCCGTGTCTCGGCGCGCGCCCCGAAACGTGTGCGCCCGTGTTCGAGTTTTTGTGTTCCTGGCAAGAGTGGCGTCACAGTGATCCATCGGCAAACCCTGGCAGCACCCGTCGTCAGCGCGGGTATCGGTCTTCACACCGGTGAGCGCGTGCGCCTGGTCCTGCGGCCGGCCTCGGCCGGTACCGGCGTCGTCTTCGTGCGCTCGGACATCAAGGATTTGCCCAACCGGGTTGCCGCACGGGCCGACGCGGTGACCGAGCTGCGCCTTGGCACCACGATTGCCAATGCGGACGGTGTGTCGGTTGCCACGGTCGAACACCTGATGGCGGCGCTGGCCGGCCTCGGTGTCGACGATGTGGTGGTCGAGGTCGACGGGCCGGAGCTTCCGGTCATGGACGGTTCGGCGGCGCCTTTCGTCGAGCTGATCAACCGCGTTGGCCTGAAGCCGCACGCCATGCCGCGACGCGCCATCCAGGTGCTCAAGCCGGTCAGCATCGAGGCCGATGACAAGCGGGCCAGCTTCCTGCCGGCCCTGCGCCCGGCCATCGAGATCGACATTTCCTTCGAGCACCAGGCGGTGGGGCGCCAGTCCTGCGTCTTCGACATCACGCCCGAGATCTTCAGCCACGACATCGCGGCTGCCCGCACCTTCGGTTTCAAGAAGGATTACGAGGCGCTGATCCAGCACGGCCTGGCCCGCGGCGGTTCGATGGACAATGCCATCGTGCTCGACGACCACGGCGTGGCCAATCCGGAAGGCCTGCGCTTTTCCGACGAGTTCGTGCGTCACAAGGCGCTCGACGCGATGGGCGATCTCTACCTCGCCGGCGCGCCGATCATCGGCCTGTATTCGGCCTCCCGCCCCGGGCATGCGCTGAACAACCAGGCGCTTCGCGCACTGCTGGATGACCGGTCCGCATGGATGTGGGTCAACATGCGCGACAGCGAGGCGGTCGATGTCGCCATGGCGCGCTCCTGACCCGGCTTTGAACGGCCGGTCACCACTTCTCACTGAACCGGCTCTTTTGCCTTTGGCAATCATCCGCTACAAACGCTGAAGAACAGGTGGTCGTCCGGCCGCCGACAAAGCTGTTGAGCCCTTGTTCCATGATGTCCTTGCCGCGTTTTACTGTGCCGCGTTTCCTTGTGCCGCTTGGCCTGTCTGCAGCCCTGGCCGCGTGTGCCAGCGGGCCTGACGCGTCCGTGGCCTATGTCGAGCGGCCGGCAGAGACGATTTACGGCGAAGCCTTCGATTCGATGGACAGTCGCGAGTTCGATCTCGCCGCGGCCCAGTTCGACGAAGTGGAACGCCAGCACCCCTATTCGGAATGGGCCCGCCGCTCGATGTTGATGGCGGCCTTCGCCAACTACCAGGCGAACAATTACGACGAGGCGATTTCCGACGCCCAGCGTTTCATCTCGCTGCACCCGGGCAATCGCAACGCGCCTTACGCCTACTACCTCATCGCCGTGAGCTATTTCGAGCAGATCGTCGATGTCGGTCGCGACCAGGCCGTGACCCGCCAGGCGCTGGACGCGCTCGAGCAGGTCGTGCGCCGTTATCCGGAAAGCCGCTATGCCACGGATGCGCGCCTGAAGATCGACATGACGCGTGACCACCTGGCGGGCAAGGAAATGGACGTCGGACGCTGGTATCTGCGCCGCCATTACCATCTTGCCGCCATCAATCGCTTCCAGAACGTGCTGCGCGATTACGGCACCACCTCGCACGTTCCCGAGGCCCTGCATCGCATCGTCGAGGCCTATGTGGCCCTGGGTGTCGATGGTGAGGCGCGTGAAGTCGCTGCCGTGCTCGGCTACAACTTCCCCGGCTCGCAGTGGTACCAGGACAGCTATGACCTGCTGACCCGCGAGGGCATCGCCACCGAGGAATTGGTTGACCATGGCGATCCGAGTTATTTCGAGCGCGCCTGGCAGCGCCTGTTCGGCTAGTCGAGGGAGCCTATCGGCTGAATGCTGCTCTCCCTTTCCATCCGCAACATTGTCCTGATCGACACGCTGGATGCTGTATTTGAGGGAGGGCTGTGTGCCCTGACCGGCGAGACCGGCGCCGGCAAGTCGATCCTGCTCGGCGCGCTGGGACTGGCCGCCGGCGAGCGCGCTGACCGCGCCCAGGTGCGCAGCGGCGCCGACGAAGCCCAGGCGATCGCCGAGTTCGACCTGCCCGACAACCATCCGGCGCGCGCCCTGCTCGACGAGGCCGGTCTGACGGTGGAGCCGGGTGAGGCGCTGATCCTGCGTCGGCGGCTGGCCGAGGACGGTCGCAGCCGGGCCCATGTCAATGATCAGCCCGCCAGTATCGGCCTGCTGCGGCAGCTTGGCGATGTCCTCGTCGAGGTGCACGGCCAGCATGACGGCCGCGGCCTGATGGATCCCAGATCCCATCGCCAGTATCTCGACCGCTATGCGGGTCATGACGCCCTGCTGGCGGCGACCCGGCGCACCTGGCGCGACCTGGCCGAGGCACGCAAGCGCAGTGAAGCGCTGCGCCAGCACCAGGAAAGCTCGGATGAGGAACGCGATTTTCTCAACCACGCGCTCGAGGAATTGGACCGTCTGCGTCCCGAAGCCGGCGAGGAAGAGGCGCTGTCCGAGGAGCGCCAGTTTTTACAAGGCGCGGAGCGGGCGCTTGGTGACCTGCAGTCGGCTCAGGAAGCGCTGGCCGGGGAGGGCGGCGGCCTGGAGGGCCGGCTCAATGCCGCGCTGCGCGGACTGGAGCGCGTGCGTGAGCATATCGGTACGGGCGGCGGCAAGGCGGGCGAGGCGCTCGAGCGCGCGGCCACAGCCATCGACAGGGCGCTGATCGAGTTCAACGAGGCGGAAGACGCGCTGGGCGATGCGGCCGAGGCGTTCGATGTCGAGCCGGGCCGGCTCGACCAGGTCGAGGAGCGGTTGTTTGCACTGCGTGGCCTGGCCCGAAAACACCACGTTTCGGTCGAGGAGCTGGCGGCGCTGCACGAGACATTGTCCGAGCAGCTGGATGCGATCGAGAACGCGTCCGAGCGGCTGGCCGAGGCCGACAAGGCGGTGGCAGCCGCGCAGGCGCTTTATGACGACGCGGCGCATGCCCTGACCCGCAGTCGCACCGCAGCAGCCAAGAAGCTGGCCGAGACGGTCGAGGCCGAGCTGGCGCCGCTCAAAATGGACAAGGCGCGCTTTCGCGTGGCCCTGGTGACCGACCCGGAGCGCGCCGGCCCGGAGGGAAGCGACCAGGTGGCGTTCGAGGTTTCCACCAATCCCGGCTCGCCCTTCGGTGCGCTGGACAAGATCGCCTCAGGTGGCGAGCTGTCGCGCTTCGGGCTGGCACTGAAAGTGGCACTGGCCGATGGCGATGACGGCCTGGTCATGGTGTTTGACGAGGTTGACCAGGGCGTCGGCGGGGCCGTGGCCGACGCCGTCGGGCGGCGTTTGAAGCGGTTGGCAGAAACCGGTCAGACCCTGGTCGTCACGCATTCCCCGCAAGTTGCAGCCCTGGCCGACCATCACTGGAAGATCGTCAAGCAGGATGACGGGGCGGGCGGCGTGCGCACCACCCTGGTCAAGCTGGACGGGGCCGAGCGCCGAGAGGAAATTGCCCGAATGCTGTCCGGTGCCGCGGTCACCGAGGCCGCCCGGGCGCAGGCGGACGCCTTGATGGCGGTGGAGGCCTGAAGCCGGTCTGCCACCGGTCCTGCGGTGAAACTGCAACTGATATGCAATTAAATTCATGAAGGCGGCTTTCTGCGATTGACTTGCAGGTGCGATCCATTATCCACGCTGGAAACGCTCTCCAGTCGAGGAATTAGTCCATGCGTATCTGTCTGTCGGCCCTTCTCGCCAGCGCCGCCACGTCCGCCCTTGTGGCCGGCGTCGCCCACGCCGATCCGTCCGCCGATCTCGATGTCATCACGGTCAATGGCCGCTTCCTGTCGCTCGACCAGATCAATGCGGTGAAGACTCCGACCCCGATCATCGACGTTCCGCAGAGCCTGTCGATCATCTCGGAAGCCCAGATCGAGAACCAGGCGTTCAATGATCTCGGAGACGTGCTGCGCTATACGCCGGGTCTGTCGATCAGCCAGGGCGAGGGGCACCGCGACGCCATCAATATCCGCGGCAACCAGACCACGGCCGACTTCTTCCTCAATGGCTTGCGCGATGACGTGCAGTATTACCGCCCGCTCTACAATGTGGCCCAGATCGAGATCCTGCGCGGCTCCAACGCACTGCTGTTCGGCCGCGGTGGCGGCGGGGGCGTGATCAACCGGGTGACCAAGTCGGCCATTGTCGGCGAGACCTTCGCCGACGCGGCAGCCAGCATCGACACGTTCGGCGCCCATGCATTGAGCGGGGACGTCAATATGGCCCTCGGCAATGAAGCGGCTCTGCGGGTCAATGGCTTCTACGAGCACCTCGACAATCACCGCGACGCCTTTGATGGCGAGCGCTACGGCTTCAACCCGACCGCAACCTTCGAGCTGAGCCCGCAGACCACGCTCAATCTCTATTACGAGTATCTCAATGACGATCGCGGCGTGGATCGCGGTGTGCCGTCGGTTTCTGTCGCCGGCCAGCCGGACATTCCGCTTGCCGGGCAGCGGGACACCTTCTTCGGATCGCCCGAACACAATCTGACCACGCTGGAAGCACACATCGTGCGGGCCCGCGTCGACCATGATTTCAACGGTGCCCTGCGCGGAAATCTGACCGCCCAGTTCGCCGATTACGACAAGCTTTACCAGAACCTCTACCCGGCCGGTTTCGACAGCTTCGCGGCGCCGCAGACGGTCACGCTGGACGGCTACCAGGACATCACGGCGCGTCAGAATGCGCTGATCCAGGGCAATCTGGTCGGCGAGTTCGCCACCGGCGCCTTCTCGCACACCCTGCTGGTCGGTGCCGAGTATGGCGACCAGTCGACCGACAATGCGCGCAATGACAACCGCTTTGCCGCCAATAATGACGACCAGATCACCATCGCCTTCACCGACCCGCTGGTGATCCCGGCGTTCTCCTTCTCGGCTCCGGCACGCGACCGCTCGTCCGAGGTGGAGACGATGTCGCTGTACATCCAGGACCAGGTCGACATCACCGAGCAGCTCAAGGTCGTGGCCGGCCTGCGCTTTGACCGCTTCGATGTCTCGGTGCTGGACCGCCAGGCCATTTCGGCTAGCGATGACGGTCGGCGCAGCCGTGTCGACGAGGAAGTGTCGCCGCGCTTTGGCGTGATCTACAAGCCGGCCGACAATGTTTCCATTTACGCCAGCTATGCGGAAACCTTCCTGCCGAGTTCGGGCGACCAGTTCCTGACCCTGAGCCGGACCAGCGAGGACATCCAGCCGCAGGTCTACGAGAACACCGAGCTGGGCCTGAAGTGGGACATCAATTCCGATCTCAGCCTGACCACTGCGGTGTTCGAGCTGGAGCAGGGCCTGTTCACCACAGTTGATCCGGACGATCCGTCGACGGTCATCACGGTGCCCGGCAGCACCACGCGCGGCTATGAGGTCCAGCTGACCGGCAAGATCAGCGACACCTGGTTCCTCAATGCCGGCTATTCCTACCTTGATGGTGAAGTCGATGGCGGCAGCTTTGCCGGCAATGAGACGCGTCAGACGCCCGAGCACATGATCTCGCTGTGGAATGAGTATGCTGCCACTGACCGGCTGACCCTGGCTCTCGGCATGACCCATCAGGCGGCCTATTTCGTGCGCGAAGACAATGCCGTCGAGGTCCCGGCCTACACGCGGGTGGATGCGGCTGTGTACTACGAGCTGAGCGATGTGACGCGCGTGCAGCTCAATGTCGAGAACCTGCTGGACGACGAGTATTTCCCCGACGCTCACAGCAATGACAACATCTCGACCGGTGCGCCGACCAATGCGCGCCTGACCGTGCGGCACCGCTTCTAGGCGGCTGGCCATCTGGCACAAGGAGGCGGCGGTTCCTGCGGGGCCGCCGCCTTTTTTGTGACCCGGGCTGGATCCGGGAAGACGTGCACCCGCGCCGCAGCACAGTGTCGACCTCGAGACAAAACTGCCGCAAATATAGGCGCGAGGCAGCGGACGGAACCGGACAATGAGCGCTCTCAAGGACGTGGATCAGCTCAGCGCCAGCGAGGCGCGCCAGGAGCATGCCCGCCTGGCCCGCGAAATCGCTAAGCACGACAAGGCCTACTACCAGGACGACGCGCCGAAGATCTCCGACGCCGTGTATGACCAGCTGCGCCGGCGCCTCGAAGGGATCGAGGCGGTGTTTCCCGAACTGATGGGCGCTGACAGCCCGTCGCGCCAGGTCGGTGCCGCACCGGCCAGCAAGTTCGGCACGATCACCCATGCAGTCCCGATGCTGTCTCTGGGCAATGCCTTCAGCGATGACGAGGTGGCCGAGTTCATCGGCCGGGTCCGGCGTTTCCTCGGGCTGGAGGACGGGGCGCCGGTGCATGTCACGGCGGAGCCGAAGATCGACGGGCTCTCAGCCTCGATCCGCTATGAAAACGGCCAGCTCAAGCACGCCGCTACGCGCGGTGACGGTCTCACCGGTGAAGACGTCACGGCCAACATCCTGACGCTTGACGATATCCCGCAATCCCTACCGGGGACGGACTGGCCGTCAGTGCTGGAAGTGCGCGGCGAAGTCTACATGTCGCATGACGATTTCGCCGATCTCAACAGGCGGCAGGAAGAAGCGGGCAAGCCGGCCTACAAGAATCCGCGCAATGCGGCCGCCGGCTCACTGCGGCAGATCGATGCGCGCATGACGGCGCAGCGCCCCCTGCGTTTCTTTGCCTACGCCTGGGGCGAGGTCTCCGAGCCGCTGGCCGACACCCAGTGGGGCGCGGTCGAGCGGCTCGGCGCACTCGGTTTTCCGACCAATCCGCTGATGCGATTGTGCGAGAGCGCCGAGGGCCTTCTGGAAGTCTATCGCGACATCGAGGCCCAGCGGTCCGAGCTCGGCTATGACATCGACGGCGTGGTGTACAAGGTCGACCGGCTCGACTGGCAGGAGCGGCTGGGATTTGTCGCCCGCGCCCCACGCTGGGCCATTGCCCACAAATTCCCGGCCGAGCAGGCGACCACGACGCTGGAGGCCATCGACATCCAGGTTGGCCGGACCGGCGCGCTGACCCCGGTGGCACGGCTCGCCCCGGTGACGGTCGGCGGCGTGGTGGTCTCGAACGCGACGCTGCACAATCAGGACGAGCTTGAGCGCAAGGACGTACGCCTCGGCGACAAGGTGGTGATCCAGCGCGCCGGCGACGTCATCCCGCAGATCGTCCGGGTGGTCGACCGCGACCGAGCCGATCGGCCGGAACCCTACGCCTTTCCCACCGAGTGCCCGGTTTGCGGCAGCCAGGCGGTGCGCGAGCACGATCCCAAGACCGGCAAGCTGGACGCGGTGCGGCGTTGTACCGGCGGGCTGATCTGCCCGGCCCAGGTCAAGGAGCGCCTGAAGCACTTCGTGTCACGCAAGGCGTTCGACATTGAGGGGCTCGGGACGCGGCAGATCGAGGACTTCCACGGCGAGGGCCTGGTCACCGAGCCGGCGGAGATATTTACCCTGAAGGCGCGCAACGCGGCCGGCCAGGTCACGCCGCCGCTGCAGGAGCGCGAGGGCTATGGCGAGACCAGCGTGGCCAATCTTTTCGCTGCCATCGAGGCGCGTCGAACGATCGGGCTGGGGCGTTTCCTCAACGCGCTGGGCATCCGCCATGTCGGCGAGAACACGGCGCAATTGCTGGCCCGGTCCTACGGCAGCTGGACGGCGTTCCGGCAGGCCTGTGAACAGCTTGCCGGCAGCGCGGCGCGCGAGGAGATGCTGGCCATTGACGGTATCGGCGAGGCCGCGGTGGAAGCCCTCCAGCAGTATTTCGAGGAGGCGCACAACCGCGCCATGCTCGACCGGCTGGTTGCCAAGCTGAGGATCGAGGACGCGGCAGCGCCGGCCAGTGACAGCCCTGTTGCGGGCAAGACGGTGGTGTTCACCGGGACGCTGGAGCGCATGACACGCGATGAAGCCAAGGCCAAGGCGCAGGCGCTGGGTGCCAAGGTGGCCGGTTCGGTGTCGGGCAAGACGAACTATCTGGTGGCAGGGCCGGGGGCCGGCTCAAAGGCCAAGAAGGCGGCCGAGCTGGGAGTCGAGACGCTGAGCGAGGACGACTGGTTCAAGCTGATCGGCGAGACGGCGGGCTGAGCGCACCAGATGCCTGCTGGTCCTGACGCTCGGCCAGTTCGTGCAGGAAGTGCTGCAGTGCGTCGAGGCGCAGCGGCTTTGCAAGATAGCCATCGAACAGGTCGATGCCGGTCAGCTTGTCCGCCTCGCCCCGGCTGACCGCGGACACGGCGACGATTTCCATGAGCTGGGGCGGAAAATCCCGGCGCATGATGCGGGCAGCCTCGACGCCATCCATGACCGGCATCTGCAAATCCATGAAGACCAGGTCCGGCCGGGTTGAACGGCAAAACTCGAACGCCTCCTCGGCGCTCAGGGCGGACGCGATATCGAGCGGCCCGTCATCACTCATCACCTGTTCGAGCAGGGCGCGCAGCACAACATGATTGGTCGCGACATCGTCAACGATCAGGACGGTTTCCAGCCTGGGGCGTCGCAAGGGGCGCGCCGGTGCGCTGCTCCGGGCGGGTGCCAGCACGCCGGGCGCGAGGTCGAGCGCAAGCCTGAATGTCGTGCCGCTGCCCGGGCGCGAGCTGGCGGTCAGATCGCCGCCCATCAGGCGGGCCAGCTGGCGGCTGATCGACAGGCCCAGACCGGTGCCGCCATATTGTCTCGTGATCGATGAATCGGCCTGGCTGAAAGCTTCGAATATGTGGTCGAGCCGGTCGGCGCTTATCCCGACGCCGGTATCGTGCACCTCAAAGCAGGTGGGCAGGGTCCCCGCTGGGGTGGGGGCTGACTGGGAGACCCGGATATCGATGCCGCCGGAGGCCGTGAACTTGATGGCGTTGGACAGCAGGTTGTTGAGCACCTGACGGGTGCGCAGGGGATCGCCACGCACAACGCGTTCCGTCAGCCCGGCGGTATCGATGCTGAAGGCCAGGCCTTTCTCTTCCGCCTGCGAGATCCACGCGGCCCCGGTGCGGTCCACGAGATCGTGCAGGTCGTAATCGACCTGTTCCACCTGCAGCTGGCCCACCTCGATCTTGGACTGGTCGAGAAGCTCGTCGAGCAGTTGCAGGAGGGTGGCGCCGGACTGGCGGATCAGGTCAAGCCGGCCCTGCTGCTCAACCGGCAGGCCGCCAACACGGTCCATCACGTCGGCCATGCCCAGCATGCCGTTGAGGGGGGTGCGGACTTCATGACCGACATTGGCGAGGAATTCGGTTTTGGCACGCTGGGCGGCCCGACTGTCGGCGAGCGCTTGGGCCAGCTCCCTATTGCCGCGCTCGAGCCGGCTTTCCGCATGTCGCGATATCGAGCGCAGGATGGAGGAGATCATCACCACGAACAGGCAGGCAAAGGCGAAGGCGAGGCAGGTCGCGGTCAGCGGGTAGGCCAGCGTGCCCTGATAGCTTTCGGCGAGGCGGATCACCGAACCGAAGAACGCGATGGCGAGCGGTACGATCCACAGCAAGCTGCGGGGTCCCCAGAAGTGATAGAAGCCGAGAATGATGCTGGGCAGGTAGGCGGCAGCCGGCGGCACGAGGCCGCGATTGCCGAGGACGGCCAGCCCGTAGGTCAGCGTGATGAGCACGGCGATGGTGGTCATGGTCACGCCCGGCCGGCGCAGGACCAGGCCGACAATCCCACTCAGCAAGATCAGGATGCCGCTGGCCAAGGTCAGGGCGACCATGCCCGGACGGCCCTCGCCGGTGACGTGCAGCAGACTTGCGTTGAACAGGGCGAGCAGGGCCAGCAGGATGGAGAAGGCAAACGCCAGACGGCCCCGGAGGGCTGCTTCCAGCTCCCGGTCCGTATCCTGACCGGTCAAGCGGTCGACATGGACCCAAATGTCCACCAGGCACCTCCTGTGCTGGCAGTCAGTCTGGCGGGCCCGCCCTTAACGCTTTGCTCCGCCTTCAGTCATTTCTGATGACCTGGTCGTCGACCCGGCGATACACACCGTCGATGGGCATGTCGCCACCGCGTGCTTCCAGGTAGGCGAGGAGTACGCCCTTGAGGCGGTCCCAGTCATCGACGCGGCAGTAGCCGCTTTCCTCTTCGATGGGCGTGGTGACGTCCCAGTGGTCGCGGATGGCGCTGTCGAGATCGGCGCAACGCGGGTGGTGGTAGGTGATGGTGCGGCCGTTCTCGTGCACGTAGAGCAGGCCGTAGAGCCAGTGATTGTCGTCACGCCTCATGCCGACATAAAGCGCTCCGTCAAGTTGGCGCAGGCGCACGCCTTCGTGCGGGAAATCAGCCATGTCCGAGACATAAAAGCCGCCACGGTGCTCGATTTCGCCCGACCACATGTCGTAGTCGAAGGCGCGACCGTCAGGGTGGTGCGGACGGTGGGCGTAGACGCCTTCGCTGATCGGGAAGTCGGCCCGGAAGCGGCCGATCAGCGCGTCTTCCGAATAAAAGCAGCCGCCCAGCAGGGCGGCTGCAATCAACACCACAAGGGGGCGCACTAGGGCGTGGCTCCCAGGAAGGACTCGGTCGCCTTGACCAGCCAGTCGGCGACTTCGCCGGTGACGTGCGGCAGGATGCGTGTGCGCACCTCGCGGTGATAGTCGTCGAGCCATTGCAGCTCGGCCGGAGTGAGCAAATGGGTGTCGACCAGGCGGCGGTGGATCGGCGCCATGGTCAGGGTCTCGAAACCAAGCATCGGCCGGTCGCCGCCCTCGGGCACCTCGGGGTCGGTGACGACCTGCAGGTTCTCGATGCGGATGCCATAGCCGTCGGCCTTGTAATAGCCCGGCTCGTTGGACACGATCATGCCCGGCTCGAGCGGCACCGAATTGGGCGCCTTGGCGATGCGCTGCGGGCCTTCGTGCACGCCCAGGAAGCTGCCGACGCCATGGCCGGTGCCGTGGTCATAGTCGAACCCGGCCATCCACAGCGGTTGGCGCGCCAGCACGTCCAGCTGGGTGCCGGTCGTACCCTTGGGGAAGCGGATCATCGACAGGGCGATATGGCCCTTGAGGACGCGCGTGAACTGGGTGCGCATCTCCGCCGTCGGATCGCCGATCGGCACGGTGCGGGTGATGTCCGTGGTGCCGTCCGGGTACTGGCCGCCACTGTCGACGAGGTAGAGCGATCCGGGCACCAGTTTCAGATTGGTGTCCTCGGAGACGCGATAGTGGGCGAAGGCGCCATTGCCCTGGGCTCCGGAGATGGTGTCGAAGGACAAATCGCGTAGTTCCGGCAGCTCCTTGCGCAGGCTTTCCAGCTTGCGGGCCGCCTCGATCTCGTCGACCTCGCCGGTCTGGGCGGCGGTATCGAGCCAGTGCAGGAAGCGGGCGATGGCCGCCCCGTCGCGGATGTGGGCGCGGCGCGAGCCTTCCACTTCGGCGGCGTTCTTCTGGGCCTTGGGACGCATCACCGGGTCTTCCAGCTCCTGCACCTTGGCGCCGCCGGTCTTGAGCGTTTTCAGCACCCAGGCCGAGGCCGTGGTGGGGTCGACGCGGACGGTTTTGCCTTCAAGCTCCTTCAGGCCGGCGCCGAACTCGCTTTCCGGGCGCAGGGCGACCTGGTTGCCGAGATGGGCACGGGTCTCGTCACCGATCTTGTCGGGGTCGACGAAGAAGGTGGCGGTGCCGTCCTTGTGGATCAGGGCGGCCGACAGCGGCAGGGGCGAGCGCGAGACATCGCCGCCGCGGACATTGAACAGCCAGGCAATCGAGGGCGGCGCGGTGATCACCGCCGCGTCGGCGCCGCCGCGCTTGATGGCGATGCCTATGCGGGTGCGCTTGGAGGCGTGGTCCTCGCCGGCGAACTCCATCGGGTGCGGCACGACCTCGGCCTTGGGCGCGGCCGGGCGGTCGGTCCAGGCCTTGTCGACCGGGTTCTCGTCAACCGAAACCAGCTCGACGCCGGCACGCATGGCGGCAGTCTCGATGCGCTTGAGGGCGGCGGGCGAGTGCAGGCGGGCATCATAGCCGATGCGCTCGCCCTCGCGGCCATTGTCCTGGATCCAGCCATACAGGCCCTGTTCGACCAGGTCGGCATACTCGAAAATGTCGCCATCGACCTGGTTCTTGACCTGCAGCGTGTAGCGGCCGTCGACGAAGACGGCGGCACGGTCCTTCATGACGATGGCGGCGCCGGCCGAACCGGAGAAACCGGTGGCCCACAGCAGGCGCTCATTGCAGTCGGGCAGGTACTCGTTGTCGTACTCGTCCTCGTGCGGAATCAGGAAACCGTCCAGGCCGAGCGCGTCGAGCGCGGCGCGGATCTTGGGGACATTCTCGCGACCGTAATGCGGGCCGCCCTTGGCGTCGAAAGTCTGGGAAATCATCTGGGTCATGGAGCGGAAGGTATGCTCGTGCGGGGTCCCGTTCAATGGTCGTCCCCAGAGCCCTGCATTCCTGCAAGGCTGCCCTGCTGAAGCACGACTTCGCAAGCCGGTCGAAGGGGATCAGAAGGTGCGCCCCGGTGGTCCTGATTAACGGAGTGATGACCATGCTTTACGGCCTCGACGACCTCAACCGCAATGGCGGCGACATGCTGTCGCGCTCGATGAACCGCTCGCGCGCCCGGACCGGTGTGCGTGTGCTGCCGCGGACCACGGATGTGGACGGGTTTCTGAGTGCGTGCGGGTTTCGCGGCAAGCGGAAGTAGGGCCTGGCGGGTCCGGTCGAGTTCTGTTCGGCTTGAACGGCGCGTCGGGGTCCCGGACTTTCGCCCCGCCTTCGCGGGGCATGCATCCGGGATGACAGCCCTTCACAAGGGTTCCCCATCGAAAGGACGCGCCTCTGCGCGGAAAGGTCCATTGATCTCTTGTCAGCCAGCGGGCCTCAGTCAGCTTTCCAGGTCAAGGGCGCGCACCCCCGCTCCGCGGGTATACCCCTTGACCTGGAAAGCTGACTGAGGCGACATCTCGGCAAGAGATGAATGGGCAGGTGGGGCGCTTAGGGCGCCCCTTTATTTTACTGGCTCGGACGGGTCCGAGGTCGGCTCGGCCCGGCTCAGCCCTTCTTGGCCACCAGCGTCTCCCAGCCGTCGATCGGCTCCTGCCGGTGCACCTTGAGGCCTGCCGCCTCATACGCCTGGCGCACCCAGGCCTCCTGTTCGGTCAGCAGTCCGGACAGGATGACCTGGCCGTTGTCGGCGAGGGCGTTGGCAATGCCGGGCGCCAGCTCGACCAGCGGGCCGGCCAGGATGTTGGCGAAGATCAGGTCAAACTTGCGGCCCGCCAGCTTGGCGTGATCAAGACCTTCGGCGGTGAAGCAGTCAATCTGCGGCGTCCCGTTTTTCTCGCAATTGACCACGCTCTCCTCGACCGCCTCCGGGTCGATGTCCGAGGCCAGCACCTCGGCGTCCGGCAGGAGCTTGGCGGCGGCGATGGCGAGGGCGGCGGTGCCGCAGCCGAGATCGAACACGATGGCTGGGCGCTCGCCGCGATCGAGCATGTCGGAGAACGCGATCAGGCAGCCGCGCGTGGTGCCGTGATGGCCGGTGCCGAAGGCCGGGCCGGCCTCGATCTCCAGCCCGGTCTGGCCGTCGCGGACAGCGTGCCGGTCATGCGCGCCATGCACGGTGAAACGCCCGGCCTCGACCGGTTTCAGGCCTTCCAGCGAGATGCGGACCCAGTCCTCTTCGGGGATCGGGGCGCAGGTCAGGGCGATGCTGTCGGGCAGGCCGGCGACGGCGCGGAAGGCGGCCTCGTCCGGGCTGGCGTCGAACATGACGTCGAGCTGGTGGGTCGGACCGGCCTCGAACAGCGACCAGGACAGGGCGATCTGCGGGGCGGCCGCGTCGAGGCGTTCAACGGCGTCGGCGAGGACGGGAAAGTCGGCGAGGGCGGTGAGGCGCCAGAGCGTGGTCATGTCGGGGCTCCGAAGGACGAGGGTGCGCGGCGCCTGGCGCCGGTTTCACTCCGCTTGCGGCATTTCCAGCGCCTGTTCAAGGGCGCGGCGTATCTCCGTCCAGGCCGGCGTGGTCGGGTCGATCAGCTCGAAATGGCCCGCGCCGTCGATGACATGGTGTTCGACGCGGTCTCCGCGAGCCCCGGCGAGGGTGCTGTAGCGGTCGCCGAAATCCGGAGGCACGATGGGGTCCAGTGCGCCGGAGAAGAGGATCTGTCGGACCGCCAGTGGCGGCATTGCGGCCGGTGAGAGTGTGGCGAGGTCGGCGTCGCCGATCAAGCGGGACACCGTGTCCGGTTCTCCGCAGCGGCCCGGGCCGTTGTCGCGGTAATCCGCCAGGTCGAGGATGCCGGCGAGGCTGATGACGGCGTCCGGCTCGAGGACGCGGTCATGGGCCGCCCAGACGGCCAGGTGGCCGCCGGCGGAATGGCCGAGATAGGCTAGCCGGTCGAGGTCAAGATCGTGCGCGGCGGCCAGCGTGCCAAGATGGGTAACGCCGGTGCGCACGTCGTCGAACGTGCCCGGCCAGCCGCCATCGGCATGGCCGAGGCGGGCATATTCGACGTTCCACACTGCGATGTCCCGGTTGCGCAGATCGGCCGCAAGATAGTCCTGGAGGATGGTGCCAGGAACTTGTGACAGCCAGCAGCCGCCGTGGATCATCACCACGACCGGATGGGGGCCGGGACCTGTCGGCAGCCACAGCTCGCCGAACTCCTGCTCGCCGGGTCCGTACTGGACGCGGTGGTCAGCGGTTTCGCGTGGGCGCTCGAGGAGGTCGCTCCAGGTGATGGGACGGGAGGCAGCGTGAGGGTCGGCCGGGACGGGCGGGGTGGTCTGGCAGGCTGCGAGGGTGAGGGCCGCGATCAGGGCAAGGCTACGCAAGCGGACACTCCGGAACTTGGGCTCGTGGTGAGACATGCGAGCGCAGGCTCGGAATAGGGCATGGATGTCTTGCCGGGAGTTCGCCTCAGAGGGTCAAAGCGGTCAAGGCGCATGCCCGTTGCGTGGCGCCGACGGCGGCCTTGACAGCTTTGACCCTCTGCGGCCGGCTAGCCTGCATAACATCGAGCAGGCTCGCTTGTCCCAAGAGGAACTCGGCGCGCTCGGGGCTACGGCAATTCCCGCAGGAAGTTCTCGACCACCTTCTTCTCGCCCGCCTTGTCGAACTTGACGGTGAACTTGGCGCCGTCGGCCTTCTTGACGGTGCCGTAGCCGAACTTGTCGTGGAAGACGCGGTCGCCGGCTTTCCATTTGCCGGTGGTGTCGCTGTCGCCGCTCTCGATCAGGGTCGCCTTGGCGTTGATGGTGGGCGGGTTGGAGCGGGCGCCGGACTGGGAGTTGGCCTGGTAGCGTTTCCAGCCGGGGCTTGAATAGGACGAGGCCATGGGATTGGCCGGCTCGCGGACATTCTCGAAGCCGGGGCCGCCATCGTAATAGCCGGTCTCCGAGCGCGCCTCGACATGGTCGACCGGCATTTCGTCGATGAAGCGGCTGGGGATGACCGACTGCCAGCGGCCATAGATCATGCGGTTGGCGGTGAACGTGATGATGGCGCGTTCGCGCGCCCGCGTGATGCCGACATAGGCGAGGCGGCGTTCTTCCTCGAGGGATTTGGTGCCGCCCTCGTCGAGCGAGCGCTGGGAGGGGAAGACGGTCTCTTCCCAGCCCGGCAGGAAGACGAGGGGAAATTCCAGGCCCTTGGCGCCGTGCAGCGTCATCAGGGAGACCTCTTCCTCTTCGGTGGTGCGGTCGGCATCGGTCAGCAGGGCGACGTGTTCGAGATAGGCCTCGAGCGTATCCCACTCGCCCATGGCGCGGACCAGTTCCTTGAGGTTTTCCAGCCGGCCGGCGGCCTGGGGCGTCTTGTCCTCGCGCCACATGGCGGTATAGCCGCTCTCGTCGAGGATGATCTCGGCGAGCTCCTCGAGGCGGCTCTCCTCGGCCTGTTCGCGCCAGCGTTCGACGTCGCGCAGGAAGACCTGAAGGCCGGTGCGCGCCTTGCCGCGGATCTCGTCGGTCTGGACCATGAGGCGGGCCGCTTCCGACATCGGCACGCCCATGGAGCGGGCAGCCATGGCGATCTTCTGCACCGTGGTGTCGCCAATGCCGCGCTTGGGCGTGTTGACGATGCGTTCGAAGGCGAGGTCGTCCTCCGGCGAGCGCACCAGGCGCAGATAGGCATGCGCGTCGCGCACTTCGGCGCGCTCGAAGAAGCGCGGTCCGCCGATTACCTTGTAGGGCAGGCCGAGCATTATGAAGCGGTCCTCGAAGGCCCGCATCTGCCAGGCGGCGCGCACCAGCACGGCGCAGTCCTCATAGGAGCGCTGGCCGGACACCCAGTTCTCGATCTCCTCGGCCACGTAGCGGGCTTCCGCCTCGCCATCCCAGATGCCGCGCACCTGGACCTTCTCGCCGGCCTCGTCCTCGGTCCACAGCGTCTTGCCGAGACGCGAGCGGTTGGCGGCGATGAGGCCGGAGGCGGCGCCCAGGATGTGGGCGGTGGAGCGGTAATTGCGTTCCAGCCGGATGACCTCGGCGCCCGGGAAGTCCTTCTCGAAGCGCAGGATGTTGTCGACCTCGGCGCCGCGCCAACCATAGATCGACTGGTCGTCATCGCCGACGCAGCAGATATTCCCGGTGCCCTGGGCCAAGAGACGCAGCCAGAGATACTGGGCGATATTGGTGTCCTGGTATTCGTCGACCAGGAGATAGCGGAACTTGTCGTGATAGATATTCAGGACATCGGGGTGGTCCTTGAAGATGTGCAGGGTGTGCAGCAGCAGATCGCCGAAATCGCAGGCGTTCAGGGTGCGAAGGCGATCCTGGTAGAGCTCGTAGAGCTTCTGGCCGCGACCCTCGGCGAAGGCCCACTTGTCGTCCTCGCCAAGCTGGGCCGGCATGAGGCCGCGATTTTTCCAGCCGTCGATCAGGCTTGAGAGATGGCGCGGGGTCCAGCGCTTCTCGTCGATCCCCTCGGCCTGGATGATCTGTTTCAACAGGCGCAGCTGGTCGTCGGTGTCGAGGATGGTGAAGCTCGACTTGAGCTCCACGAGCTCGGCATGGCGGCGCAGGATCTGGGCCGAGATGGAGTGGAAGGTGCCGAGCCAGGGTACGCCCTCGACGGCCTCGCCGATGATCCTGCCGACGCGCTCCTTCATCTCGCGCGCCGCCTTGTTGGTGAAGGTGACGGCGAGGATTTCCCACGGCCGGGCGCGGCCGGTGGCCAGGATGTGGGCCAGGCGCGTGGTCAGCACCCGCGTCTTGCCGGTGCCGGCGCCCGCGAGCACCAGCACGGCGCCGTCAAGCGCTTCCACGGCGGCGCGCTGTTCCGGGTTCAGACCCTCGAGATAGGGCGTCGGCGGCGCCGGCCGCGCCATGTCGGAAATGGAGAGATTGGACATCGGATCTTCAGCTGGATGACGGATCAGCCGCTATTGTGGACCGATTGGCCCGCCAGCCCAAGGCCGCGATGTGTGATTGTTCGACTTTTGTTCGAAGCCGGTTGTGGTCAGCCGAACAGCGCGTCGACGTCGGCCTGGACGCTTTCGTCCTGGTATTCCGCCTCGCCTTCGGTCTGGCCGTGGATGGCGCCGGAGGCGGCGGCGATCAGCGGCTTGATTTCGGTGGTGGCGGTATGGGCGATGGCGGCGAAGTCGTCGGGGCCGGGCTCGCCGCGCAGGCGCTCCTGGGCTTCCATCACCTCGGTGTCGATCTGCAGGATCAGGGTTTCAAGGTGGGCCCGTACGGCCTTCGGTGCGGCGCCATAGGCGAGGATGGCCAGGTCCTTGTCCTTGAACGCGGAATTGGCGAAGTGCCCGCAATAATCGAGCGGTTGCCAGTCGAGCACGTCCTCGGCGCAATCGGGCATGTCGGGCAGCATTTCCATCAACATGACCACTTCGTTGAAGTGGTTGAGATAGTCGGTGGCGAGCCCGGTCTCCGGGTTGATATTGGCGGCGGCAAGCGCCTCGGCCGACAGGGCGCCCTGTCCCAGTGCAGGGCGGGAACCCGCCTCGATGTCCTGCCAATCCGGTGTCATTCCGCCACCTTTAGTCGGACAATCTTTCCAGAGAGTAAGCGCTCATAAAGCATGAACAGTTCCGGCTCCGGTCCGTCCGGGAGCGGTTCAGCCGTGCTCCTCCTCGCTGATCTCGGCGAGGCGGCGGGCATAGGCCGCCTGGGCATCGGCCTTGGTGATGACACCGACAATGTCCTGGTCGCCGGTGCGGCGCCGCACGGCTGCGCGGTCGAGCTGCTCGGCATCGAGCACGGACAGGGCCTTGGACAGGGTGTCGTCCTCGAAGACATGGGCGCTGTCAGGGAACTCGGCATCGCCCCAATCATCCAGCCCGATATAGAAATCGCGCACCCGTACGGTCTGCAGGACGAGGCGGCCGGAGCCGCCGGCGATGTGGTAGCCCTTGCGCTGGACCTGGAGCTGGAACAGCGACCCGCCGAGCACCGACTGGGTCAGCACGGTGGCCAGGGAGACGGCGACCAGCACGGCAACCGAGGCCTCGTAGCTGGCGGTCAGTTCGAACACGATCAAGGTGGTCGACAGCGGCGCGCCGAGCACGGCTCCGGCGACCGCGCCCATGCCGATGACGGCGAAGAAGCTCGCCCCGGCGGTCTGATCTCCCAGCAGTGCGGTCATGATCAGCCCGAAGGCCGAGCCCAGCATGGCGCCTAGATACATGGAGGGCGAGAAAACGCCGCCGCCGAAACGGCAGGCCAGGGTGATGATGGTCGCGATCACCTTGAGGGTGATGAACAGGATCAGCTCGCCGAACAGGTATTCGCTCTGCAGGGCGTTGGAGGTCGCTTCATAGCCGACCCCCAGGATCTCCGGCGCCAGCAGGGCCAGGAGGCCGATCACCAGACCACCGGGGATGGGCAGGAACCAGGTCGGCACGGAGAAACGGTCGCACAGGCTCGTCAGCCGTCCGGGCAGGAACAGCATGCCGCGATTGAACAGGATGGCGAGGCCGGCGGCGGCGATGCCGAGCAGGGCCGCGGCGGGAAAATCCCACAGCGTGGTGGTGGCGATCTCCGGCATGCCGAATACCGGGTCCTGGCCGAGATGCTGACGCACGATGACGGCGCCGACGACGGAGGACACGGCGACCGGCGCGATCGAGCGCAGGGCGTAATGCCCGAGGATCACCTCGAAGGCGAACAGGGCGCCGGCGACCGGGGCGTTGAAACTGGCCGACACCGCGGCGGCGGCGCCGCAGGCCAGCAGGATGCGGCTACCGCGCGGCGGCATTTTGAGAATCTGGCTGAACGCCGAGGCCAGCGAGGCTCCCAGATGGACCGCCGGACCCTCGCGCCCGGCACTGGCGCCGCCGCCGAGTGATATGGCCGAAATCACGGCAGAATACAGTCCGGCGCCGACCGGGATGCGGCCGGAGCGCACGGCGCGCGCCTCGACCACGTCGGACACCACCGAGGCGCGCGTTTCGGGCGTCAGGCCAAGCTGCTTGCCGATCAGCAACAGGATGGCGACCAGGAGGCCGGTGGCCAGCGGGATCAGGATCAGGCGCGAGGCGGGCAGGGTCGCGGCGGTCGAGGCGAGCTCGACCTCGGTGACGCCGAAGGCGGTCTGCTCGACCAGGGAGATGCCGAGGCGCAGGCCGAGCGTGGCATATCCCGCGACCACGCCGACGGTCAGGCCCAGAAGCCAGAGGGCCGGCCCGCGTCCTTCGCGCATCGCTGTCAGCAGATAATTCACGTCCTCGCCCGCCCAGCAGTCCGTTCGCCCTCAAACTGGGTTGTATTGCGGGCGCGGGTCAAGTTTGGTGCGCCGTGACACCATCCGTTTGGGCGCGGGCATCAAGGACGCTAAGGTCGAAAGGCAAAGGGGGGACCTGAAATGAAAAGCACACTTGCAATCGCCGCACTGGCCTTGCTGGCGACCGGGGCGGCCTGGGGCCAGGCGCCGAGCAGCGTCTACACGCGTATCGACGAGAATTGTGCCGGGCGAGCCCTGGGCGATGAGCAGCCGGTGTACGAGACGGCGTGTGCCGGGCCGTCCGGGTGGAGTGTCTACCTGCATGCATCGGAGCATGGTCAGTCGATCCGATATGTGGCGGACGGACAGGCCTGGTCGACGCCGGTCATGGCGCCGCAGCTCGGCATGTTCGGGGAGTTCCACGATGTCATCGAATGGCGCTATCGGGGCGATGAGGTGAGGGCCAGCATTCACCGGTATTTCCATTACAGCCCCGGCGCGTCCGGTGCGGGCGGGGAGATGGCGCAGCGCCAGACCCTGCAGGTGACCGGTTTGCGGGCGGGCGTCGACGACAGCGCCTGTGCGGTGGCCTGGATCGCCGCGGACCGGGTTGCCAATGCCAATGAACTGGCGCGTCGCATCGCCGACCGGATCGTGCCGGCCGCAGCGTGCCCGTCGAAAGTCCTGGCTATCGAGACCCTGGATGACGCCCGGCGGGCCGGTCTGTCGGCGGATTGATCAGCTCTTAGCGGCCCGCCGCTGCAGGCGTCGAAGCACCCAGACCCGGACCGAGGAGGCCAGGGGTTCAGTGCCGCGCGCCTGGTCGAGATCGGCGATGAGGGCGGCCACGGCGCGACCATCCTCGGCGCAGGCGCGGTCGATTTCGGCCCAGAACTCCGGTTCGAGGGAGACGCTGGTGCGGTGACCGGCGAGGGAGAGCGAACGTTTGACCAGCGGCATGGCGGCAGGCTCCCCGATCCTGACCGGTCGGGCAAGCCTGCTGTGCCGTGTCAGCCGGCCTTGGGCAGCTTGGCCCAGGTGGCGGGGCCGACTATGGCATCGGCCTGCAGTGTTTCGCGGGACTGGAACAGGCGCACGGCGAGCTCGGTGGACGGCCCGAAATCACCGTCGATGACGACCGGGAAGCCGGCCTTGCGCAGGCACTCCTGCAGATAGGCCACGGCCGGGCCCTTGTCGCCGCGCTTGAGGACGGCGCGGGCGCCGGGCGGGTTGTCGGCCTCGATCAGGATGCCGCCGAGGCGGGCCAGCTCGGTCTTGGCCTTGCCGAGATAGTTTCGCCGGTCCTCCAGCCCGTTAGTGCCGCCATTGATGGCCCGGGTGACGGCCACCAGATCGTCGCGATCGGCCTTGTCGTTGATGTTGCGGCTGGTCCAGTATTCCGCCGCGATGATCAGGGACAGGGCCGGTTCGGCGGCGCGTTCCGGCTCGCCCTCCAGGTCGATGCCGAGCTTCTTGCCGAGGGCGCGGTAATTGGCCCGGCCGGTCAGCTGGATGAGGCCGCGACCCTTGTAGCGCTTGCCGTCGCCGGGCTCGCTATTGCCGAGATCGGCGCGCCCCTCATAAGCGGCCCCGGAGGCAAATTCCTCGGTGGTCCGGAAGCCGGCGCTCTCATGCGCCAGCTGGGCCAGGAAATGGGCGATGCGGAGCGGCGTGTCGATACGGTAATCGGCCAATGTGGCACGCAGCGTGGCCCCGACGGCGTTGATGATCTCGGCCTGCCGGCGGGCCTTGTCCCCGGAGAAGCGTGGCGCGATGGCGTGCAGGGTATCGGCGTTGACCGGCAACATGTCGGATCTCCCAGTTCGCAGAGCTGCCCGACCCTACACCAAAACCGGATTGTGCGGCGTGATCCTCGCCACGCGCGCCGGCGCGGCCGTAAACGTCGTTCACGGACTGGTTACCCTCATGGGAAGAATTCGAGGCGAAATTGATTCAGATGCGCTAGGCAAGGGGTTCGCATGGGCTGCGAAGGCTCCAAGGGGTTGCGATGTCGAGATGGTATAAACCGGTTCCGCTGACGCCACGGGCGCGGGACACCGTTCCGGACGAATCCGGCGTGTATGTCCTGCTCGAGAACGAGGCTGATTTGACGTCAGTGCTCAAGATCGGGCCGACGCGGTCACTGCGGCGCATGTTCGAGCGTGAGGCGGAGGGGCCTGCGGCCGAGCGTCCGGCAAAGCCGACGGCGATGATGTTCTGGCCGACCTCGTCCGATGCGCGCGAGGCGTCCAGGCTGATCGTTGAATACCGTCGAAAGCGGGGACGGTCACCGGCCCTGAATGCGGCTTTCTAGCCGTCTGTTTCAGTGGCCGGGGGACGGCCTGGATCACCGACCGAGCCCGCCGCGTCCCCGGCGGGCTCCCGTCGTTTGGCCTCCAGTTCTTTTTGAACCTTGAGACGCTGCGCCTCGGCCAGTTCACGGGCTGCCTTCGGCATGCCGTGGGCGACGCGATTGGCCGCGGCGGCTCGCGCCTTGTCGGCGCGGGCCTTCTGCTTGCGGTACTGGCGCAGGTTGACGGGCTTGGCGCTCATCGGCGGATCAGGCGTTGGGGCCGATCATTTTCTCCGGACGCACGATCTCGTCGAACTGCTCCTCGCTGACGAAGCCCAGCTTGACCGCCTCCTCGCGCAGCGTGGTGCCGTTCTTGTGGGCGGTCTTGGCGACGATAGTGGCGTTGTCGTAGCCGATGGTCGAATTGAGCGCCGTGACCAGCATGAGCGAGCGTTCCATCAGCGAGCGGATATTGTCCTCGCGCGCGGTGATGCCGGTGACGCACTTGTCGGTGAAGGTGTTGGCGGCGTCGGAGAGCAGGCGGATCGACTGCAGCACATTGTAGATGATCACCGGCTTGAACACGTTGAGCTCGAAATGGCCCTGGCTGCCGGCGAAGGAGACGGTGGTGTTGTTGCCCATGACCTGGGCGCACACCATGGTCATCGCCTCGCACTGGGTCGGGTTGACCTTGCCCGGCATGATCGACGAGCCCGGCTCGTTTTCCGGCAGGGCAATCTCGCCGAGACCGGAGCGCGGGCCGGAGCCCAGGAGGCGGATGTCATTGGCGATCTTGAACAGCGACACGGCGGCCGAATTGAGCATGCCCTGCGCCTCGACCAGCGCGTCCTTGGTGGCCAGTGCCTCGAACTTGTTAGGCGCGGTGCGGAAGGGCAGCTTGGTGAAGGCGGCGACTTCCTCGGCGAACTTCTCGGCGAAGCCCGGCTTGGCGTTGAGCCCAGTGCCGACGGCGGTGCCGCCCTGGGCCAGTTCCATCAGCGCGTCCATCGTGCCCTCGACGCGGCGGATGGCATTGCCGACCATGGCCGTGTAGCCGGAGAATTCCTGTCCGAGCGTGAGCGGGGTGGCGTCCTGCAGATGGGTCCGGCCGATCTTGATGATGTCCTTGAACTCGTTCGCCTTGTCGTTGAGTGCATTGTGCAGCTTGCCGAGCGCCGGCAGGAGGCGGTGGTCGATTTCCTCGGCGGCGGCGATGTGCATCGCCGTGGGGAAGGTGTCGTTGGACGATTGCGAGCGGTTGACGTGGTCGTTCGGGTGCACCGGATCCTTCGAGCCGACAGTGCCGCCGAGCATCTGGATGGCGCGGTTGGAGACCACTTCATTGGTGTTCATGTTGGACTGGGTGCCCGAGCCGGTCTGCCAGACAGACAAGGGGAAATGGTCGTTCCACTTGCCCTCGGCCACTTCGAGCGCGGCGGCGGCGATGGCGTCGGCCAGTTCCGGCTCGAGATTGCCCAGCTGCTTGTTGGTCAGGGCGGCGGAACGCTTGACGATGCCGAGGGCGCGGATCAGCGGCACCGGCATGGTCTCGGTGCCGATCGGGAAGTTGATCAGGGAGCGCGCGGTCTGGGCGCCGTAGAGCTTGTCGGCGGGAACTTCGAGAGGGCCGAAGCTGTCGGTTTCGGTGCGCTTATCGCTCATGAGGGGAGACTCCTTGCAGCCCGCCGGACGCGGCTTGATGATGGCAAACTTGATTCGGACGTGTAGCACTTGGGCGTGATCCATCAAGATGATGATGCGTTTCAGGTCTGCCTCCGGCATCCGAAACCGGTCCTGGAAAGGTTCAGGCACGAATGTCTGGCGATGAACTCAATCTGCGCGTCGACGCGCTGACCACGCAGACGCGGCGCTTCAAGTCGCTGATCGGCGAGTTCCTGCGTCTGGAATTCAAGCGGGCGCGGCCGAAATGGGGTCCCTACGAGGTGTGCATCGAGATCGAGGGCGTGGCCGGTGATGATGGCCGCGATGTCGATCCGGTGGCCAAGGCCGTGCTCGACGCGCTGACCGGGGTGGTGTTTCACGAGGGCAGCCAGGTGCGGCGCCTGGAAGTGATCAAGCGCGAGGGACCCCGCCCGCGCATCGCGGTGACGGCGCGGCCGATGGCCGAACAGCGCGTGCTGGAAGACGCCTGAGGGGCGCGGCTTCCAGCGACGGTTTGCGAAACCGGGGAAAACTTTCGCGATGTCCCCGCAACTTTCTGTGCTTTATCCAGCTATATCAAAGACTTGAAATTTTTATTGCGCGCCAAATCCGCCGGGGGTCTGTCCGGGGGTAGGTTCGTGCAGGGTCGGGGAAATGGGGGTGTTCGGATGTATTGGGAAAGATCGGTACAGCGTCCATCCGGGGGGCTCAGCCAACCGGGGTGCGGATTGGGCGAGCTTGCCATGGCGGGCTGGATAGCTGAGGTCCCCCGGTCAAGCCGGGGGATGACGGTGGATTGGGGGCAATGCAATGCGCGCGCCGGGCGCTGGATATGTGAAGCTCGATGCGGCGAACACCGGGGTGATGGGTCCCGGACCTCCGCCCCGCCTGCGCGGGGCATGCATCCGGGATGACATTTTTTGTGTTTGGTTGGATTTATCGCGCCACAGCGCGGAGAGAGCCATTGATCTCTTGTCAGCCAGCGGGCCTCAGGGGGAATTTCAAGTCAAGGCCGCCTTCGGCGCCGCTCCGCGGGCATGCGCCTTGAGTTGGAATTCCCCCTGAGGCTTTCTCTCGGCAAGAGATGAATGGGGATGTGCGGGCGCTGGGGGCGCCCGGGATTGCCTGCGGAGGGGGCGCGTTTCGCCTGAAGGCTGGGCGCGATTCAGCGCGCCGAACGATCTGAGCCTCGCCCTGTCCGCACGCACCGTCATGGCCGGGCTTGGGCGGAGTAAAAGGGGTGCGGCGACGTGATGGCCCGGGAATGCCTAACCTTTTTGTCATCGGGTTTTTCTGGCCATGGGCGGACGACCAGCCTAGCCTGTGCCCAGCTCAGTCGAATGAGGGGAAGATCATGAAAAACTGGATGTATCTGGCGGCCACGGCCCTTGTGGTGGCGCTGCCCGGCATGGCGTCGGCACAGGTCGAGCGCGTGGTGCGCGGCAATCTGGAGATGGAGAATATTCCGGATATCCCGGAGGATGTGTCCGAACGGCTGCGCACCTACCAGAACACGCGTTCGGCCGGCTTCCAGGGCTTCCTGCCCGATGGCGGCATCCTGATCTCGACGCGCTTCGGCGAGACCAGCCAGATCCACCGGGTCGACCAGCCGATGGGCGCGCGCTCGCAGCTGACCTTCTATGACGAGCCGGTCAACGGGGCCAGCATCCGGCCGGGCGGGGCGGGGGAGTTCGGCTTTGCCCGTGATCGCGGTGGTGACGAGTATTACCAGCTCTTCGTGTTCGACCTGGACAGCGGTGATGTGCGCCGCATCACCGAGGACGAGACGCGCAACGGGTCGGCGAGCTGGTCGGACGACGGGGCCCATATCGCCTGGTACCGCTCGACCGAAGGCGATCCGGACTGGGATATCCTGGTGGCCGATGCGGACGACCCGACGAGCCGGCGGGTGCTGGTCGAGGGCGAGGGCGCGATCTTCCCGGGCGACTGGTCCGATGACGGCGCGCAAATCCTGTTCGGGCGCTATTATTCGATCACGCACAGTGACCTGTTCGTGGCCGATGTGGCGACCGGCGAGGTGACGGAAATCAATCCGGACGCCGACGTGGCCTATGGCGGGGCGGAATTCCTGCCCGACGGCGATATTCTTGCGGTGACCGATGACGGGGCGGAGTTCCGCCGCGTGGTGCGTTTTGACGCGGACAGCGGCGACAAGGCCTTCGTGACGCCGGAGCATGGCTGGGACGTGTCCTCGATGAATGTGTCGCCGGACGGCCGCACCCTGGCCTATATCCTCAATGCCGGCGGGCTGTCGGAGTTGCATTTGCTCGATATCGAAAGCGGCGAGAGCCTGGCCAGCCCGGACCTGCCGGTCGGTCTGGTCGGCGGGCTGGAATGGGATGAGGACGGCTCGCGCCTGGGCTTCACGCTCAACGCGGCGACATCGCCGAGCGATGCCTGGGTGTATGAACTGGCATCCGGTGCGCTGACGCGCTGGACGCAGAGCGAGGTCGGCGGGCTGGACACGTCACGCTTCGTCGAGCCGGAGCTGGTCTCCTTCGAGAGCTTTGACGGGCTGGACGTGCCGGCCTTCGTCTACAAGCCGGACAGCGAGGGACCGCACCCGGTCATCGTGTCGATCCATGGCGGCCCGGAAGGCCAGTACCGGCCCAGCTTCTCCTCGACCATCCAGTACTGGGTCAACGAGCTGGGCGCGGCGGTGATTGCCCCGAACGTGCGCGGCTCGAGCGGCTATGGGCGCGAATACGTGATGCTGGACAACGCCTTCAACCGCGAGGACTCGGTGCGCGATATCGGCGCCCTGCTCGACTGGGTGGCCGAGCAGCCGGACCTCGATGCGGACCGCGTGGTGGTTTATGGCGGCTCCTATGGCGGCTACATGGTGCTGGCCTCGATGGTGCACTATTCCGACCGCCTGGCGGGCGGCGTCGACATTGTCGGCATCTCCAACTTCATCACCTTCCTGGAGAACACGGCCGGTTATCGGCGCGATCTGCGCCGGGCCGAGTATGGCGATGAGCGCGATGACGACATGCGGGCCTATTTCGAGGAGATCTCGCCGTCCAACCGGGCGCACGAGATCACCGCGCCGCTGTTCATCATCCAGGGGCTGAACGATCCGCGCGTGCCCGCGAGCGAGGCGGAACAGATCCTGGTCGCGGTGCGCGAGGCGGGCGGCGATCCCTGGTACCTGCTGGCCAATGACGAGGGCCACGGCTTCCGCAAGAAGTCGAACCGGGACTTCCAGCGCGAGGCGGAGACGATGTTCCTGCGCGAGGTGCTGGGGCTGGAATAAAAGTTGTCGGGCAGGGCGGTGCGTCTTCCCGTAGGTACGTAATGGGGAAGGTGTCATCCCGGATGGATGCCCCGCGGATGCGGGGCGCAAGTCCGGGACCCATCATCCCGGTGTCTGCCGGTTTTGCGAGCGGGTCGGGGAGCGAGGGTATGGGTCCCGGCCCTCCGGCCCGCCTGCGCGGGCCATGCGGCCGGGATGACAGTGGTGTGTGAGCGGGCGGGTGCGGGCGCGGCGCGTCCGCTCTACCAAGACGGCTCAGCGCATCCCCCCCGCCATCTTCACCGCTTCCGGGCGCGCCCGCAGCCTCACCATGGCGACGATCCCGACGGCCGGGCCGATGGCGAGCGGGGTGAAGGCCCAGGTCCAGCCGACGGCTTCGATCCACAGCGGCAGGAGCTGGACCATGAGGGCGGTGAGGGCGAAGCCGAGGGCGGTCTGCAGGGTCAGCAGGGTGCCGGTGGTGCCGGGCGGGGCGAGCTCGGTGATGGCGGCGGAGAATTGCGCGCTGTCGGCGATGACGCTGATACCCCAGACCATCAGGACAAGGATGAGGACGAGCGGGGCGGCGTGGAAGAGCGGGCCGGCCAGCAGGGCGCAGCTGCCGGAGACGGCGAGGGCGGCGATGGTGATGGCGGTGCGGCCATGGCGATCGGCCAGGCGGCCGGCCAGGATGCAGCCGATCGTGCCGACGGCAATCGTGGCGAAGGCGGTCAGGTCGCCCCAGGCCGCCGGGGCGTCGCGGCGGGCCCAGTAGGCGTGGGCGAAGGGGCCGATCCAGGCCCACAGGGCGTAGAGCTCCCACATGTGGCCGAGATAGCCCAGATTGGCCAGGCGCAGGGCCGGGTCGCGGATGGCCAGCCTCGCGGCGGCCGGGTTGAAGGCGGCGGCTTGCCAGGCCGGGCCGATGCGGGTCTTGAGCACCAGGCCGGCGGCCAGCACGGCGAGGGCGGCCGAGACGGTGAAGGGCAGGCGCCAGTCGAGGCCGGAGCCGGCCAGCTGCACGGCGAAGGGCAGGGCCGAGCCCAGGGTCAGGGCGGCGACCAGGAGACCGACGAGGAGTCCGGTATCGCCCCTGCCCCAGCTGGCGGCGAGCTTCATGCCGACCGGGTAGACCAGGGCCAGGCCGGCACCGGCGATGAGGCGGCTGGCGATCATGGCCAAGCTGCCGGGTTCCAGGCCGAGCGCGGCCAGATTGGCGAGGGCGGCGATGACGGCGCCGACGGCGAAGACATGGCGGGCGTCGAACCGGTCGGGCAGGCCGGCCAGGGCGCTGGCCAGGGCGCCGATGACGAAGCCGGCCTGCACGGCGCTGGTCAGGGCGGCCCGGCGCCAGGCCGCGAGCGGGGCGGCGGTCACCAGATCGGGCAGGGCTGCGGCCCCGGCGAACCAGACCGACAGGGCCAGGAGCTGGGCGGCGATGATCAGGCCGAGAGCCGACCATTTCGCCCGGTCAAACCGGGCGGGCTGTGGATGAGCAGGCGATGGCGGGCGCATGGCGGGGCCCGGCCGGCGCTATTTCTTGCGGAAGCTGTCGAGGCTGACGACCTGGCCGCTGCCGTCCGGCGAATGATCGTCATCGCCATTGTCACCGCCATCGTCCTTGTCGGCCTTCTCGGCGGCCTTTTCCGGCTTGGCCTTGCCGATCGAGGCGGGGGCGTTGGCCGCGGCCTCTTCCTCGTGCTCGAACTGCAGGTGGAAGCCGACGCTGGGGTCGTGGAAGCGGGTGATCGCGGAATAGGGCATCTTGAGATATTTCGGCACGCCGGAGAATTTCAGCGTCACCTCGAAGCCGGTCTCGGTGATTTCCAGGTCCCAGAACTGGTGCTCGAGGACGATGGTCATCTCCTCGGGATACTTGTCCTTGAGGCTGGGGTCGATATCGACGCCGGGCGCCCCGGTGCGGAAGGTGATGTAGAAATGGTGCTGGCCGGGCAGGCCTTCCGGCGCCGCGGCACGCAGCAGGGCCTGGCGAACGACGCCGCGCAGCGCGTCCTGCGCCATCAGGTCGTACCGCATCAGATCCTTGGCCATGTCGTGTCTCCCCCGGACGTCATTGATTTCGAGCGTACTCCACGGCAGGGGCACGTCAACGGGGAAGGGCGGCTGGCGCTGTGGGTGGGGTGAAGCGAGGGTAAAATAATCAAGGAAAGTGGAGGCTTCTGTTGCCAGGTGCCTCCGGACCCCGCCTGGACTCGCTAAGGGCCCAGGAGTTTTAGAGCGAGATTACCCGCGCTGCATTACGCAGCGAGAGCGACCTCTTCAGCAAAGTTGTCGTTGGCAACTTTAAAAATGAGCCTGTATCGGGCCTCACCCGAGCGAAAGCAGTCCCTTTTACCCGTCCGTCGATCCTGTTTCGGCCCCAAGCAATGCCCGCCAACGACGGGGATAGAGATTGGTGGAGCCGCCGGGTACTGCCCCCGGGTCCGGTCCGGTTATTATGAGCGCGTTTATCGCTATAGCTGGCGAACCAGCACGCTCAATATAGGGGATTTGCCCGGCGTTTTGAAGGGGGGAGCGCGGTTACAACGCGGCCAGCAGCATCAGGCTGACGGCAACCAGGGAAAAGCTGACAACCAGGGCGAAGGCCTGGACCGGCACGCGCAGCGCGGCGCCCCACCAGCTGGACGCGTAAAAGTGCCGGTCGGCCCGCCACAGCGTGACCAGCAGGCCCAACCCGCCTGTCACCAGAGCGGCAATGGTCAGGGCGACACTGGGAGCCCAGTTGGCCAGCAGCAGCGTGGCGCCGATCAGGGGCAACAGCGGCACCTGCAGGTAAAGCACGGCAATCAGCTGCTCGATCAGCCGGCGGCGGGGGTGCAGAAGCCGGTTCAGCAGGGCGAGGATCAGCACCGTGAGCAGCAGCGCCTGACCGGCCGAGGCCGCGGCCCGGGCTTCCAGGAAGCGTGGCTCGGCCGCGGCCTGGTACTCGAAATCGGACATGAAGCCGGGCAGGCCGTCATCCTGCGCTTCCTGCACCAGGCAGGCCCGGGTGTCGCCGTCGATCAGGCGCGGGGCGGGCGGCTCGCCCATCTCGAACACGGTGACCACGATGCCGGCGTCGGCGGGGTAGTTTAGCGAGCCGTCATCGGCGATCTCGTCGGGACCGGGCCAGGCGCCGCACAGGTCTGGCGGGGCGGGGCGGGCCAGCAGGTCGGCCTGGCTCGCCTCGGTGCGCTCCTCGGCCGGGATCAAGAAGCTGCGGCGGTAGGCGATCTCGGCATCGTCGAGCGCCCGCACGCTGTCCTCATTCGGCAGGATATCGACCGCCAGCACGCGCATGTCGAAGCTTGCCATGGCGGCGAAGAAGGCCAGGCTGACCAGGAGGTAGAGGCGGACCGGCGGGGTGAAGCGGGCGCGCTGGCCGTCGGCATAGCGCCGGGCCAGTCGGCCGGGATCGACCAGGGCGGCGCGCAGCGTGGTCAGGAAACGGCCGTCCCAAGTGAAGATGTCACCGACACTGTCGGTCAGCAGGGTCCAGGCCGGGCGGCGGATATCGCGCTCGTGCTGCCCGCACTGGCTGCAGTACGGGCCGGTGAGCGCAGCGCCGCAATTGGCGCAGGGTGCGCCGGGTCTGGAGTGCTCGGTCTGGGTCATGGGCTGTGCGTTGTCCCCCGGAACCCCATTGGTGACCGGGTCGGCGCAGGGGTCAAGCGGTCGTGTCGGGCGGCGCGGCGCGGCTGCGACGCTGTGCTGGGCTGGATTTGCGATTGAGCGACCTATATGAGCGGTGACCGAACTTTCTCTCGTGCGCTCAGGAGTGTGTGTCTCGTGATTTCCCGTCGCTTGTTTCTCGGATCCGCGGCCGCCGCCGGCGGCGTTGCTGCCAGTGGCCTTCTGCCGGCCTGGGCGCAGTCCGGAGGTGCGGCCAATCTGAACGGGCTGCGGCCCCTGTCGGGCGAGGTCTTTGACCTGACGATCGGCCATTCGCAGGTGCGCATCAACGGGCAGACCGGGCCGGCGATCACGGTCAACGACCAGGTGCCCGCCCCGCTCTTGCGCTGGCGTGAGGGCGACGAGGTAACGCTGCGCGTGCACAACACGCTGGCCGAGGACACCTCGATCCACTGGCACGGCCTGCTGCTGCCCTTCGAGATGGACGGGGTGCCGGGCGTGACCTTCCCCGGCATCCGGCCGGGCGAGACCTTCACCTACCGCTTCCCCATCGTGCAGGCGGGGACCTACTGGTACCATTCGCATTCCGGACTGCAGGAACAGATGGGCCATTACGGGCCGATCATCATCGAGCCTGCGGGCGCTGACCCGGTCGCCTATGACCGAGAATACGTGGTGGTGCTCTCGGACTATACCTTCGAAGGGCCGCACCGGGTGTTCGAGAAGCTGATGAAGGTCAGCCACACCTATAATTACCAGCAGCGCACGGTGCCGGACTTCTTCCAAGATGCGCGTGAGGACGGCTTCATGTCGGCCCTGCGCAATCGCCTGATGTGGGGCGAGATGCGGATGAACCCGACCGACATCTCCGACGTCACCGGGGCGACCCTGGACATGCTGGTCAACGGGCACGGGCCGGACGACAACTGGACCGGGCTGTTCGAGCCGGGCGAGCGGGTCCGCCTGCGCTTCATCAACGCCTCGGCCATGACCATTTTCAATGTCCGTTTCCCGGACCTGCCGATGACCGTGGTGCAGGCGGACGGGCTGGACGTGCAGCCCGTCGAGGTGGGCGAGTTCCAGTTCGGGCCGGCAGAGACCTATGACGTCATCGTCGAGCCGCGCGACCACCGCGCCTACACCATGATGTGCGAGAATATCGACCGCTCCGGCTTTGCCCGCGCCACCCTGGCGCCGCGCCTTGGCATGGTCGCGCCGGTGCCGCCGCTGCGTCCGCGTCCGACCCTGACCATGACCGACATGGCGATGGATCACGGCTCGATGGGGCATGGCGGGCACGCCACAGACGATGACAGCGCCGGGCCGATGGATCACACCGCCATGGGGCATGGCGGTATGGACCACGGCGCGATGGGGCACGGTGCAATGGGGCACGGCGCGGCGATGCCGGATGACAGCGGGCCGCAACGCCATGACCATCCGGACGGGCCGGGCGTGGTCGGGCTGGCGGCCCAGCCGACCAACCGGCTCGGCGAGCCTGGGGCAGGCCTGACCGACGTGCCGCACAAGGTGCTGGTCTACACCGACCTCAAGAGCCTGGTGCCAAATCCGGACCGGCGACCGCCCGGCCGCGAGCTGGAAATCCACCTGACCTCCAACATGGAGCGCTACATGTGGTCGTTTGACGGGCGGCGCTTCTCAGAAGTGGTCGACCCGATCGTGTTCCACGAGGGCGAGCGCCTGCGCCTGACCCTGGTCAACGACACCATGATGGCGCACCCGATCCATCTGCACGGCATGTTCTTCGACGTCGTCACCGGCGTCGACGACGCGCACAAGCCGCGCAAGCACACCATAACCGTCAAGCCGGGCGAGAAGCTGTCGGTCGACGTGACGGCCGATGCGGTCGGTGACTGGGCCTTCCATTGTCACCTGCTCTACCACATGCATGCCGGCATGTTTCAGGTCGTCTCGGTGCTGCCCAACGACGAGGCGCCGGCGATGGGACATGACGCCCACGGTGCACATGGAGCGCATGCGGACCATCACGCGCCAGCAGCGCCGGACCCGCATGCGGGGCATGGCGCTCATGGCGGCCATGGTGATCACGGGGCAGGGCAGGGCGCGCCGGATCCCGATCCGCATGCCGGACATGGAGGACATCACTGATGCGCGCGCTCGTAACCGCCCTGGCCGCGCTGGCCGCCCTCGCGTCCCCCGCCGCCGCCCAATCCCAGGCCGAGGCATATTATCCGGCCGACGAGATGCGCGCCTCGCTGGAGCATCTGCGCGCCATCACCGGCGACCAGAAGGTTTTCTTCTTCCAGGCCGAACGGCTGGAAGTGCAGTGGGACCAGGACGGCGAGGAGACCGGCCTGTGGGACGTCAACGCATGGTATGGCGGGCGCATTCACCGGGTCTGGCTGAAGAGCGAGGCGGAGTACGAGGTCGGGCACGGCGAGTTCGAGGAATTCGAGGTGCAGGCGCTGTACAGTCGCGCGGTGTCGGATTTCTTCGACGTACAGGCCGGCCTGCGGCATGATTTCGAACCGGACGCCGGACGCAGCCATGCCGTGCTCGGCGTGCATGGCGAGGCCCCCTACTGGTTCGAGATCGATGCGGCGGCCTATCTGAGCGAGGACGGCGAATTGTCGGCGTCCTTCGAGACCGAATACGAGCTGCTGCTGACCCAGCGCCTGGTGCTGCAGCCCATGGTCGAACTGGGCTGGCAGGCCGAGGCGGTGCCGGAGCTGGGCCTGGGTTCGGGGTTCACGGGTGTCGAGGCGGGACTGCGCCTGCGCTATGAAGTGCGCCGTGAGATCGCTCCCTATGTCGGACTTGCCTGGGAGCGGGCGCTCGGCGACACGCGCGACCAAATCGCTGCGGCCGGCGGCGCGATCGAGACGACGCGACTGGTCGCCGGGGTGCGACTCTGGTTTTGATGCCGCGAACCGATTTCATGACAGGGGAATTCGCTATGAAAACGATACCATTGATTTCCGCCACCGCGCTTGCGCTGGCGCTGGGCAGCGCGGTCCACGCGGACCACGGCCATGGTGAGGACGAGGCCGACGGCCCGACGGCGGAAGCCTGCCGCGAGATGCACACGGCGATGATGGCCCGTCACGAGGCCGGCGAAAGCCATGACGACATCATGGCCTCGCTCGACGGCGAGGGGCGCGAAATGGCGCGGGCCTGCCACGCCCTGATGCAGGCCGAGGGGCATGCCCATGGCGCAGGCCACGGGCACGGTGAGGGTCACGGGCATGGCGACGGTCACGGGCAAGGCGAAGGTCACGCCCACGGCATGGCTCACGCCGACGGTCAGGCTGATGACCACGGCGAACATCAGGACGCGCCGCACGAGCACTAGGCGCGTCTGCCAGACCGCCTGACGACGCGGACCGGTCCGGCGGGCCGGTCCGCCCTTGCCTTTGGGGAGGCGTGAATGACGACATTGCTGCGCTGGACCGTCCGGGTCCACAAATGGGTCGCCCTGGCGGTCGGCATCCAGATCGTGCTGTGGGTGATGGGCGGTGTCGTCATGAGTGTGCTTCCGCTCGAGCAGGTGCGGGGCGAGCACAACATGGCCGTCCCGCCCGAGGTATCGATCGACGCCGCGCAGGTCCTGCCGCTGACCGAGGCGCTGCGCCAGGCCGATTTCACCGCCCCGCTCAGGCAGGCCCGGCTGGAGACCTGGCTCGACCGGCCGGTCTGGCGCGTGGTGTCGTCCGGAGGTCTGCCGGTGATGATCGATGCCGCGACCGGGGCCCGGCTCAGCCCGGTCGACGAGACGACCGCGATGGCCGTGGCCCGCGCCGATTACCTCGGGGAGGACGACATCGCCTCCGTCGAGTACCTGGCGGCCGCGCCGCGCGAAGCCGGCGGGGGTGGCCCCGTATGGCGCGTGACCATGGATGACGGCGAGGAAACCCGTCTCTACGTCAGCCCCGACACCGGCCTCATCGCGGCGCGGCGCAATGCCAGCTGGCGCTTTTTCGACTTCTTCTGGATGCTCCACATCATGGACTATGAGGAGCGGGAGAATTTCAACAATCCGCTGCTGATCACGGCTTCGCTGCTGGCGCTGCTGACGGTGCTGGCCGGATTTCTCCTGCTGATCCTGCGCATGCAGCGCCTGGTGCGCATGGAAATGGCAAAGGCCCGGATGCGGCGGTCGGTCGGCCCGAACGGGTCGAGCCAGAGCCGGCGAGGTGCTTGATGGCTGCGTTCAGGATGCGCGGTGTCATGTGTGCGGCGGCCCTGCTGGGGCCCATGCTGGTGGCGGCCTGCACGGATGTCGAGGAAGCGGCGCAATGGCCGATCCCGACCGATGACCCCGCCGTCCTGACGCAGGGTGCGGAGCTCTACCGGGCCCATTGCGCCAGCTGCCACGGCGCCGAGCTGGAAGGCCAGCCGGACTGGCGCACGCGGCGCCCCGACGGTCGTCTGCCGGCGCCGCCGCATGATGTGACGGGGCATACCTGGCACCATCCGGACGCAGTGCTGTTCGAGATCACAAAGCTGGGCACGGAGGCGGTGACGCCGCCGGGGTATGAGTCCGACATGCCCGGATTTGCGGAGCAGTTGAGCGATGCCGAGATCCGCACCGTGCTGGCTTATATCAAGTCGACCTGGCCGGCGGAGATCCGCGCGCGCCAGGACGCGATGAGCCAGCCGGTGGAGTAGGTTTTTCCTGGCCCGCTGGCGCGGGCGCCCCTCATCCCCGCTTCGCGGACCTTCTCCCCGGTGGGGGAGAAGGGGTTTCGCGCGTTCTGGTGTCATCCCGGATGGATGCCCCGCGAATGCGGGGCGGAAGTCCGGGCCCCATCATCCCGGTGGCTGCCACCGGAGCGAGGTGGTTGGAGAGGGAGCGTATAGGTCCCGGCCCTCCGGCCCGCCTGCGCGGGCCATGCGGCCGGGATGACAGATTTGGTTTGCATACGCGCAAGGCGCGGAGATGATCATTGATCTCTTGTCGGCCAGCGGGCCTCAAGGGGTTTTCCAAGTCAAGGGCGGTGCAGCCGCCGCTTCGCGGTTTTACCCTTGAGTTGGAAAACCGCTTGAGGCGACATCTCGGCAAGAGATGAATGGGCAGATGCGGGCGCGATAGGTGCGCTTTTTGGTCTGCCACGCGCCTTGCGGTCTGGCCGCCCCGGAACACTCCCTGCGCGCGGGCGTTGCAGTGTGACACCAGTCTGCACTCGCATCCAGGGAGCCCAGCCATGCAGGAACACAAGTCCAGCTATGTGAAGTTCGCCGCCATGATCGTCACCTCCATGGTGGTGATGTTCGGCATCAAGTATCTCAACACTTACGACCTGTCGCACGTCTATTGGTCGGAGACGCGCTTCTACATGACTTTCATGATGGGCGGGGCGATGGCCATCGTCATGCTCGCCTTCATGCTGTCCATGTACAAGGACAGCAGGCTCAACCTGGCCATCTTCGCCGGCAGCGCGCTGGTCTTCCTGGTCGCCCTGTGGCTGGTGCGCAGCCAGGAGACCGTGGGCGACGAGAGCTGGATGAGCGCCATGATCCCGCACCACTCGATCGCCATCCTGACCTCCGAGCGGGCCCATATCGAGGATGTCCGCGTGCGCGAACTGGCCAACGCGATCATCGAGGCCCAGCGCAAGGAGATCAAGGAAATGGAGTGGCTGCTCGAGGATATCGACGCCAACGGCCTGGCGACCACGCAGGCCGAGGCGGCGGCGCGGCCGGTGCCGGAATACGAGGGCGTGGTGGCGCCGGATGATCCGACGGTGCCTTAGGCAAACCGCGAACAGTACCGGGCGCCGCGTTGCTTGGTCGCCGAACGCGCTAACCGTGCGGCTGTGCACCAGCTGCTGTGACCGGGCCGGCCTCAACGAGGCGAAGCGGCACTCCCGCCAGTCGCTGCGGCAGGGGCAGGCGGCTGCCGGACGTGGCCGAGCGGGCAAGTTGGAGCCGGATTTCCGGACCATCCGGCCCGCCCACGAGTGCCAATCCGTTGACAATGGCGCCATCCAGGCCGAGGCGAGCTCCATCGACCATGACCTGGTCCTGCATCAGCAATTCATGGAGTACGTCAAATACGGTCAGCGCCGTTTCGATCTGCGCCGGGTCGTCGGACAGCTTCGCCAACTGAGCGGGAGTGAGGTCGGGGCGCATCGGGTGGCGGACATCCTTTCCGGTACTAGGAGCTGAATGCGCTTCTCGGGTCTGCTTGGCAACCCATGGGGGCGATCGCCGGCCGTCGCCCGGACAGGGGCGACGACCCGGCGACCTTGCTGCCTGTCAGCGTTTGAAGCTGACTGCACCACCGGCGGGTGTGGCCAGAGCGGCCAGGACCTTGTCGATCGGATTGATCCAGGACTTGAAGTCGCTGGTGCGGGTGGAGCCTTGCGAATTGTCGGCGAAGTACAGGCCGACAGGGATATTGGTGCCACTCTCCGTGACCAGCGAACCGGAGTCGCCGCTGCGCCCGAAGGCGCTGGCCGGGTCATCAACTTCGATCTGGTTGACGAAGCGCCCGGTTTTCGCGCCCGGGTATTCGACATTGACGGCGACGCCGACGGCGCTGACCTTGCCCGTTGTCGCGCCGGTGGTCCGACCGGATTTCTGGACCGCGAGGTTTTCCACTGCGGTCTTGGATCCGGCGCCGAGAGCCGCTGCGGAACCGTCGGCCTGGACAATCCCGGCAGTCACCAGGCTGGGATCGCTGACAACCCCGATGGCGGCATCCACTTCATTGCTGGCCGAGCTGCCAAAATCGACGGCAACCAGCGGGCCGGTGACGCCGATCTGGTCGGTCAGCGCGCCGCCGTCTCCCGGTGAAGGTTGCAGGATCACACTGGACGTCGATCCATCCTGTGGCACGAAAACGTGCCAGTTGCTCAGTATGCCGGTCTTGCTTCCGTAGGTTACGGCGCAGCCCAGTGTCCCGGACGGCGTGCTCCCGGTCACGACATGGGCCGAGCAGCCACCGGCCGCAGGGCGCAACTTGGCCTGCTGGCCGCGCGCCGCGGTGATCGCGCCGATGACCGTGGTATGGACCGGAATGCCCTGAACCTCCGAGGGGAAAGCCGGGCGGTTGCGGATGCTGCGGGTTGGATGGCGCAGGCGCAGGCCAAGGGCGACACGAGGGGTGCGGTGGTCGCTGTTCGGGTGGCGCTGAATGGCAAGGCCGTTGACGCACTGGGGGTGTTGGGGGTCGGCGATGGCGTCGGGTTCGAATTCAACGCCGGCCAGGTAGAGCTCGTAGAGTTCGTGATAGGCGCTCAGAACGCGATCGAAATGGGCCTCGTCATCGAGGAGATGTTCGATTTGTTCGAACCGGATGTCGGGTTTCATTGAAACCTCCATGAGTTAGGGCGTAACCGGGCTCGGCGGCCATGCCGCCAGAGCCCGGATCCGGCTGTCAGCGTGCGGCGCATGTCGCCGCACATGGGGTCAGGCAGGTTCCATCTCGGCGGCCTGGGCGCCCGATGATGCCGACTGGTCGAAGGTCATCTTGGAACTGATGACTCCCAGCAGGATCGGCAGGGTGCTCTTGATGGGGCCGAGCGAGATCGTGTTGCTGTTGTCGTCGAACTTGACGTCCTTGCTGTTGGCATAGGCGGAGTGCTTGGCACCGCCGATGCGGAAGGGTCCGATCGACACCGACGTCGTGGTCTCGGTCTTGAAGGCCGACTTCAGATAGCTGTAATCGGCATTGCTCAGGGTCAGGGTGATTTGCGGCTCGAAGGCGATCACCGCGTAGGCCGGAATGCGGCCGAGGGAGCCCTTGGGACCGAAGAAGTCCGGGGCCGACTTGAGCAGCTTGTTGTGGTAGTTCTGGATCAAGCCCTGCTGGAACCACTTGCCCGGGGACAGCTTGAACACGCCGAGCCCGGTAAAGGCCGCCTCGAACGAAAAGTCCGTATGGCTGTAGTCGAAGGTGTGGGTGTCCTTCTGGGTGGAGGTTGAAACCTCGACATTGATGAAGAAGTCGTCGAAGCCGCCTTCGGCGCTTACGGCCCAGCCGAAATCCTTCCAGGATTGCGACGTGGCGCTGCCGTCGAACTTGATGACCTGGCCCTTGGTCCCGTTCGTGCTGGCCGCTTGCCATTCCTGGTACTTGGCGTTGAAACCGTCGATGGCAAATGCCGGCGCAAAGCTTGAGACCAGGCTGCTCGCAGGCGGCGACGGGTTCGCACCTGGCAGTTCCGGCGTCCCGCCCGCGGGGGCGATGGTGCCGGTTTTCACCGCCATGTTGTAGGGCGTCTGCATGGTTATGTCATTGGCCCCGGATGCCGCGCTCAACATGTTGCGGGCCTGGGCGATGACCTCATAACCGGCGCCATAGCGCTGGGTCATGAGTTGCTGCCACTTGCTGACCGCACCGGACAACGCGTTACGCGCCTCGATGAAGGTCGGGTACTGGCTCTGGACGTAGGCGGCGAAGGTGATGTCCGGTGCGATCTGCTTGTACTGGGTCCAGCCCGTCATCGCCTTGGTCTGAACTGCCGACATGTTGTTCTGGGCCGCGTTCATGGCTGTGGCGGCGACGTTGATCTGGCTGTCCAGGTTGGGATTGGGATCGCCACCCAGGTCGATATTGTCGAGAAAGGTCTCGTAGCTCGATACCAGGTCGCTCATCTCGATATAGGACGGAGAAGCGGCCGGGATGGTGTTGCCGATCTGGTAGACATATTCGGCGGCAACTTGCGGATCGCTATTGCCCAGGTCGACGGAGAGGTTTGCCGAGGCAAAGCTCAGGCCCTGGACGTTCGGATCGAACGTGCCGGTTGATACGGCTTGCTTGAGTTGTGTGGCGTACTGCTTCCACACGTCACCGGTTGTTGTGTTAGGCATGGCTTTGGCCCCTTTGGTGTTGAACTGTCAGGATTTCTGACATCGCCCCGTCCGATGTGAACGGTGAGTTGGGCAAGATGCGCCTTCAACCAGTAATTGAAACTGGGGAAGTGTTCCCCATGGACGTGAGGGCCTCCCGCGGTGAGAGATCGGCGGGCTCTGGAGGCTTGATGATGATGTTGCGGCGACCCGGTCCCGAACTGACCCGAAGAGACTGGCTGGGCGGCGCTCTGGCCGCATCTGGCCTGGCCATGTCCGGGGCGTCGGCGGACAGCGCGGCGATGCAGGGCGTTGACGCCAGTCACTTCAACGGCCCCGTCGACTGGACCCGGGTTGCCCGGGCCGGCATCGGCTTCGCCTACCTGAAGGCCAGCGAAGGCACGGGCTATCGCGACCCGCGGTTCGAGCTGAACCGGTCCGCCGCGCGGGCAGCCGGCCTGCTGACAGGCGCGTATCACGTGTTCCGGCCGGACCTCGACGCAGGCAAGCAGGCGCAGTTCTTCCTGAGTGTCGCGAGTTCGTTGAGCGGCGGCTTGGTGCCGATGCTCGACATCGAGCGCGCGACCAAATCCGGCGCCCGCGCGGAAGCGGCTGCAGCAAGCCTGTGGCTGGAACACGTGGCCGCTCGGCTGCCCCTCCGGCACCGCAAGCCGGGCGTTTACATTCGCCGGCTCACCTGGCAACGGCTCGGCCAACCTGGCTGGTCGGGCTATCCCCTCTGGTTGGCCGACTGGACGGCAACGCCTCCGCTCCCGCCGGCTGCATGGGAGAGTTTCGCCCTCTGGCAATACAGCGCGTCAGGCGCAGTGGCAGGGTTTTCCGGGGCGGTGGACCGTTCCGTCGCCGGAGCGGCTTTCGCGGCGTTGAGATTATGAGGGAATTGTTTCCCGGCTTGCGGTATGGCGAAGAATACGACGCGAAATGCCGAACATCCGGGTAATCTGGTCGGCAGGACAGTCTGCCGCCACGGCGCGGCGAATGGCACTGCGGCGGATGGCACTAAAAATTCCCCAGCTTGATGGCATGTCGACAACCAGACCCGGCGCTGCAGCCTTGTGGATCGCGGCATGTGTGGAGGCGCGGATATCGACCCCGAACCGGCAGGCAAGGTCCGCTGGTGTACGGGGAATATAGAGCCGGCGGCCTCCGACATGGCGTTGGCAGGCCATCAGGCTGGGGAAGCCTTCCCGACCGGCGATCTCCGCAGCAATCCAAGGCAGGGCTGCCAGCGTGTCCGAGCGAAAGGCTTCGCAATAGGAAATGAGTTGGTCCAGGTCCCGGCTTCCTGTCTCGGGAAGGCCAGAGAAATAGGTCGGCACTTGCATCGCGAAGGCCTTTGGCTTGTTCGAGATTCCCCTGAAAAGAGAAATCTGTTTTACAGCATCTTTTGGTTGAGTCAACGTTTAGTTGTTTCCGGCAACTGCGCGAGCGATGGAGGCCCGGTTCCAATGGCTGTTCTTCGCGCCCGGCCTGTACCCGGCGCACCCTGACGGGCCGTCCGGAGCCGGCCGCATGGACTGATCAAGCCCTACAATGACCGCTGGGCCGTCTCAGGAATCGCGCTACGCACCGGCCATGTCCAAGCTCTACTTCACCTACAGCGCCATGAATGCCGGCAAGTCGGCCATTCTTCTGCAGTCGGCGCACAATTATCGCGAGCGCGGCCTGCGGGTCATGCTGTGGACGTCGGCGCATCATGCGCCGACGCCCGAGGCGGAGTCCGGCGAGATTGAATCGCGCATCGGGCTGCGCGCGCCGGCCTCGATCTTTCGCGACGGCACGGACGTGTTCGAAGCGGTGCGCCAGCGCCATGCCGAGGAGGCGCTGGGAGCGGTGTTCTTCGACGAGGCGCAATTCCTTACCGCGGCCCAGGTGCATGCGCTGGCCCGGGTGGCCGACGATCTCGACCTGCCCGTGCTGTGCTACGGCCTGCGCACGGATTTTCGCGGCGCATTATTCCCCGGCTCGGCCGAGCTCCTGGCCCTGGCCGACCAGCTCCGCGAAGTGCGCACGATCTGCCATTGCGGGCGCAAGGCGACGATGAACCTGCGCCGCTCGCGCGAGGGTGAAGTGGTCGCCAGCGGTGCACAGGTGGCGGTCGAGAAGGCGAGCTATGTGTCGCTGTGCCGCAAGCATTTCAACGAGGCGCTGGCGGGGTAGGTGGGCCACGCAGCGCAAGCGGGCCAAGACCTATCGCGTCTGCCTGAGCGTGATCCGCCGCCCATCGGTCATCTCCGTACCGGGAAAAAGCACCACCGGCGTGTCCGCTTCCGGGCCGCTCGTGAGCTGGGCCACCTCGCCATTGTCCCGGCCGATGGTGACGGGTGTCAGGCGAGCGCGGCCGCCCTCGATCGTGAACACCGCCCATTCGCCCCGGTGCCGGAACAGCGCGGAGACCGGGACCTGGCGGGTCTCGTCCTCTGACCACACGGTTATCGCGGCCTCGACCCGGTAGCCATGGCGCAGCGCCGACCAGTGTTCCGGGGGATCGCTGAAATCGACGATAACGCGAACCCGCTGTTCCTCAACGCCCAATGCCGAGACCTTGGTGAAGCCGTAGGGTTCGACGCGCCGGACCTGACCGCCGAGCGCGCGGGTGTCACGACTCCATCCGGTCAGGCGAACGGCATCGCCCGGCTCGACTTGCACGGCATCGGTGGAGAGCAGCTCGACCACGACTTCCAGGTCCGCCGGATCACCGACCTCGATGACCACCGTTCCGGCGGCGACCGGCGTCTCGCTTTCCTGCAGGACGCGCAGGACCACGCCGTCGATAGGGGCGCGCAGGTCGATCACCGGGCGAACCCGGCCGCCGTTCTCATCGGGCTCCATCAGGCGTATCTGCGCGGCTTCCAGCTCGGCTTCCCGCATCTGCACGGCCGCCCGGGTCCGGCGCGTCGCAGCCAGGGCCGCGCGTCGCGCGGTGCGGGCCTGGTCGAGCAGGGCCTGAGAGGCGATGCCCCGCTGGTGCAGGGACCGCATGCGGTCGTACTCGGTCTGCGCCAGTTCCAGCGCCGCGTCACTGCTCGCAATCTCGGCCTCCCCGGCCAGCAATGCGGCCTCCGCCAAATGCAGGGCTGCCCGCGCCTCGCCTTCGGTGCGCGCGTCGAGGAAGGCCGGCTCGCTTGGCAGCAGCCGGGCCAGCACGTCACCGGCGCTGACCGTATCACCCGGTTCCGCGTCCACGCGCAGCAAGCGCCCCCCGACCGGGGCGGCAAGCACATAGACATCCCGCACCCGGGTGTAGGCTTCGTCCCTGACCGCGACCGTCATCGGCCCGGCGCTGACCTGGCCTGCATCCACCGGGACGGCTTGCGGGCGGAGGGCGAGGACCAGCAATGCCAGTACCGTCAGAACCGCCAGGCTCCAGAACACGAACCGAAAGCTGATCTTCATGCCATGCTCCTATTCGCCGGCCTTGAGGGCGGCCACCAGGTCGAGTTGATCGAGGCGTGCTCGCACCAGCAGGGAAGACGATATTGCCGCCGCCAGCACGACGATAGCGGCCAGGCCGAAGGTCCCCGGGTGGATGACAAAGGGCAGGCGAAACAGGTCCGAGCTCATCGCGCCGGCGAAGTACCAGGCGAGGCCAACCCCGGTTATGGCGCCTGCCGGCAGGGCTGCCAGCGTGATCAGGCCGATCTCGCCCAGAAGGACATAGGCGACCTCCGCCCGGGTGAAGCCGAGCACCCGCAGCACGGCGAGTTCATGCTCGCGCTCGGAAAAGGAAATACGCACGCTGTTATAGATCACGCCGATGGCGATGAGAGCGGCGAATCCGGAGTAGATGAAGATCGCCGTGCCCATGTTCTGGTCCATCAGCGTGACGAAGCTGCGTTCCGCCTCGCGCTGCAGGGAGATGCCGGCAATGCCCGGCATCTGTTTGAGGCGCGTGTAGAGGGGGCTCGTGGCATCGGGGTCGACCAGCAGGTTGGCGCCGTTGGCCATCGCGCCCTCTCTCATCACGCCGTTGAGGTCGCCGATCTCCATCAGCGCGGCGGAGCCGATCAGGGTCGTGGCGACGGCGGCGACGGGCAGTTCCAGGACCGGCCGGCCCCCCTCGGTGACCTCGATCGTCACCCGCTCGCCGGTATCGACGCCGAGGGCGTCGGCGAGGTCGCGCGACAGGACCAGCGCACCGGGCGGCGGTTCGACCGGTTGGCCGCGTCGGTCGATCATCCGGGTCAGCAAGGCGTCGCGCGGCGTCCCGGTGAGGGCCGTTCTTTCCTCGGTCGTTTCGTGGCGAAGGCGCACCGCAACCTGGCGCACCGGTTCCGCCCTGAGCACGCCGGGGAGCCTGTCCAGCGTGTGCACGGCCGCCAGGGAGCGCGGCTCGACGAAGGTGACGGCAATGTCCTGCCGGTTGGACTGGCCGAAATACACGTCGACCATCGCTTCCATGGAATCGAGAAAGAACAGCGTGCCGATCAACAGCCCGCCGGAGGTCGCGATCCCGACCAGGGTGAAGCCGGAGCGCCCGGGCCAGCGCGAAATTTGCCGCACAATCATCCGCGTCTGGTGGTCGAGGAGCCTCCAGCGGGCAAGCGAGGCGCCGGCAAGGCCAGAGAAATCCGGTGGCGGGGAGGGGCGCATGGCCACCGCCGGGGCGAGCCGCGCGGCGCGCCAGGCAGCCAGCCCGCCTGCGGAGCCGACGGTGACCAGGGTGATCAGCAGGGCGGCGGAGTAGGCCCCGGGGTTCAGCTCGAAGATGAGGAAGGGGAAGTTGAGATACCGGGTATAGATCTCCGCCATCCAGCTGCCGAACCAACTGCCCATTCCTATTCCCACCAGCAGGCCTGACAGGCCGATGATGCCGGCGAATTTGAGATAGTGGAGCACGACGGCACGGTCGCTGTAGCCGAAGGCCTTGAGCAGGCCGATCTCGGTCCGCTCCGTGGCGATCAGCCGTGACAGGACCACGTTGACGAGAAAGGCGGCGATGACGAGGAAGACCGGCGGAATGATGGTCGCCATCGTGTCGAGCTGGTCGATTTCGCTCGACACGAAGGCGTTGGAAAATTGCTGGTCGCGGCCATAGGCGCCGGCGGCACCGTAGGGGGCCAGAAGACCGTCGAGCCGGGCGAGGGCGGGCCGGACGGGCTGGCCGGCTTCAAGGACCGCCACAATCTCGTTGAAGGCGCCGTCGCGATCGACAAGCTCTCCGAGCGCTTGGCGCCCCATCCAGACCACTCCGAACAGGCGGGCGTCCGGAACGATCTGGCCTGGCGCGATGGCATAGACGTGTTCGGGGGACAGGGCGCGGCCGACGATGCGCAAGTTCTCGCGCCCGCCATGAATCGTGGTCTGGACCGTGTCGCCGAGCTGCAGGCCATGGGCTTCGGCGAAACTGTCAAGGAGGACCGCCTCGTCGCGGTGCCCGGGGCGGGGCAGGCGCCCCTCTGCGAGGTGCAGCCGGTTTACCGCCGACTGCCGACCGTCGGGCAGGGAAATGGCCTCGCCGGCAGCCGGCGCATCCATTGACGGCATGTCGAACAGAACGGGGAGGCGAATGCGCGCTTCTGCCGCGGAGACCCCCGGCAGGTCACGGACCTCGTCCACCAGCTGGTCCGGCGCCCGCACCACCGGCGCCCAGACATCGGCGAACCGGTAGCGCTCGTAATAGGCGGCGCGGGTCATCTGCAGCGAGTCCAGCAGGCCGGCGGAGACAATCATCACGGCGATGCCGCCTGCCACCACCAGGGCGATGGCGAGGGCCTGCAGCTTCATGGCCCACATATCGCGCGCCAGCTTGCGGTCCAGCTGGCTGTGCAGCAGGGCCGCCGGATCTCTCCTGTGCCTGCGCCCTACCATTGCAGCACACCGGGATCGACCGGGGACGCGTTGACACGAACCTCGCCGACGCGCCCGTCGGAAAAGGTCACCACCCGGTGCGCCATGTCGGCGACCCCGGCATTGTGGGTGATCAGCAGGATGGTGGCGCCGAGCGTCTCATTGACCATTTTCAGGGCTTGCAGGACGCGCACGCCGGTGGCGCTGTCCAGCGCGCCGGTGGGTTCGTCGCACAGCATCACGTCGGGGCGTTTGGCGATCGCCCGGGCGATGGCGACGCGCTGCTGTTCGCCGCCTGACAGTTCGGCCGGGAAATGATCGATGCGGTTTTCCAGCCCGACGATAGCCAGGGCTTCGGCGGCCGGCATCGGCTCGGTGGCAATCTCGGTGATGAGCTCGACATTCTCCCGAGCGGTCAGGCTGGCCATCAGGTTGTAGAACTGGAACACGAAGCCAACATGGTTGCGGCGGTACAGTGTCAGCGCCCGCGTAGAGGCCTGCATCATGTCCTGGCCACGGAAGCTGAACGCGCCGTCACTGGCGCGGTCCAGTCCGCCGAGAATGTTCAGCAGGGTGGATTTGCCGGAGCCGGACGGGCCGAGCAGGACGACGATCTCGCCTTCCGGAATATGCAGGTCGACACCGCGCAGGGCGTGGACGGCGGTCGCCCCCTCCCCATACACCTTGGTCAGCCGCCTGACCTCATAGCATGATGTCCCGGCGCCGGATTTGGCCTGCGCTTGCGTCACGACATGTCCCGCCTCCCGGTGCGTGTATAGCACTGGCAGCCGGCGCGATGCATGCGCTTTCGCGACGCCCGGCGCGGCACCGGGCGCTCAGGCGCCGGCCAGGAGGTCGCGGATCTCGGCGGCGAGCAGGCCTGTCACGTCGAGGGCGTTGCTCGGGTGCGGGACCGCGTTGGTGGACAGGATGCGGCCGGCTCCGGCCTTTTGCAGCAGGTTGAAGGCATCGCCGGCGAACAGGCCGTGCACGCCGATGCAGACCGGCGGCGGCGCGCCGGCCGCGCGCAGGCCGTGCACGGTTTCCGCCAGGGTGTGTCCGGACGAGATGATGTCGTCGACCAGGACCGGCGTATGGTCCGGCCAGCGAGCGAGGTCGGGCACCTCGATGGTGACCGAGCGGTCGCCGTGCCGGGTCTTGCTCAGGACGATTGCCGGAGCGCCGGCGTCGCGCGCCACCGCCCCCACCCATTGCCGGCTCTCCGCATCGGGTCCGACCAGGAGCGGGGTATCGACATGGGCGGCGATCCAGCCGGAGATCAGCGGAGCCGCGTGGGCGATGCGGCAGGGAATATCGTAGATCTCCGCCAGCGTGTCATAGCGATGCAGGTGGGGATCGATGGTGACCAGCCAGTCGAACTCGCGGCTGACCAGGCTGGCAAAGCAGGCGGCGCTGACCGCTTCGCCGTCGTGGAAGCGCGTGTCCTGGCGCATGTAGGGCAGGTAGGGCACAACCAGGCCGACGCGGCGGGCCCCGAGTTCGCGCGCCGTGCGGGCCAGGAAGGCCAGGGACAGGAATTTGTCGTCGGGCCGGTCGAGAAAGGCCAGCACAACGACATCCCGGCCGTCCACCGGCGTGGCGATACGCACCAGGCTTTCGCCATCGGGAAAGCGCCGCAGCTCGGTGGCGCCGGGCTCGGCAGCGATGGCGGCGGCCAGTCCGGCGGCCAGGCCGAGCTGGTCATGAAGCGCAAGCAGCAGGGGTTTCATCACACGTCTCCAACCTTGACGATGTCCGCATGGGATTCGACGAACTCGCGGGCATAGTCGAGCTCCCCGGGGGATTCGGCGTGCACGGTGAAGAGCACGTCGCCGGCATCGACGAGGCTTTCCAGAGGGGCCCGGAAGCTGATCCCCGCCGACCGGTCGAAGGGGGCGCCAGCCAGTTTCGCGGCGCGCGCCAGCAGGCGGTTGTCGACGCTTTCCACGCGCCCGGGCCGGGAGCAGACGATGTCGTGCCGGTAAGGGGCGACCGGCGGTTCGCGCAGTCCGCCCTGGGCCTCGCAGATGGCCTGGAATTTCTGCCAGGCCCGGCCGTCGTCGAGCAAGGCCGTGGCCAGTGCGAGACCGTCCCCGGCGGCGGTCCGTCCCGCCAGGTCGAGCAGCTCGCCGGCCAGTGCGAGGGCGCGGTCGCGCAGGTCGCGCGGCGCGTCCGGGGCATTTTGCAGGACCGCCAGAACGTCATGCGCCTCGAGCGCCGGGCCGATGCCTCGGCCGACCGGCTGGCGGCCATCGCTGATGACGCAGCGCACGGTGACGCCGACCGCCTCGCCGACCGCGCCGAGATGATCGGCGATGATGCGCGCCGCCTCGGGCGTGCGGATCTTGGCGGTCGGGCCGGTCGGCAGGTCGAGCACCACATGGGTCGAGCCGGCGGCGGCCTTCTTGGACAGCACGGAGGCGACGAGCTGGCCCTCGCTGTCGAGGTCGAGGGCGCGCTCGATGCGGATCAGGATGTCGTCGGCCGGGCTGAGATGGACGGCACCACCCCACACCATGCAGCCGCCCTCCCGGTTGACCACCTCGCGGATGCGCTGCATCGACAGCGACACCTCGGTCAAGGTTTCCATGACGTCGACCGTGCCGGCCGGCGAGGTGATGGCGCGCGACGAGGTCTTGGGCATGGTCAGGCCGGCAGCGGCCATGATCGGTACGATGATCGGCGTCGTGCGATTGCCGGGCAGGCCGCCGACGCAATGCTTGTCGACCACCGGCGCGGTGTCCCAGTCGAGCCGGTCGCCGGCCTCGATCATGGCGTGCGTCAGATGCACCATCTCGCGGCGGTCGAGACTGCTGCCGGCGCAGCTGGTGACCAGGGCGGAGAGCTGGACATCGGAATACAGGCCGGCGGTGATGTCGCGCACGATGGCGCGGGTGCTGGTCTCGCTGAAGGCGTGACCATAGATCTTGGCGCGCACGGCGCTCATCGATTCCACCGGTCGCGTGTGATGCACCGTCAGCTCGGCGCCGTCCTCGACCTCGAGACGGCGGGCGGCCTCGCGCGACAGGCCAGCCTCGCAGTCCTGCAGCAGCGCCGCATCGATCACGTTGACGGTGGCGATCACCGAGCGCCCGTTGGCGCGCACCTCGACCCGGGCCTGCACGCCGAAGCCTTCCGAGCGGCACACCGGACAGTCGGGCCGGATATAGATGACGGATTCCAGCCCGGTATCGATGCCGAGCCATTTCAGGCGCAGGGTGTTCTGTCGACGCGTCATGCCTGCGCTCCGGCTGCGGCGGGCGGCTCCGGCGCAAGCGCCCGAGCCGCCCCCTCCCGGCGCTCACGATGCCGGCAAAACAGGGGCCGTGACAACCGTCTGGCGGGGCGGACGCGAAACACGGCCCGGGCCGGACCCGGCGGGCGTGAGCTGCGCGACAGGCCCGGCAGGGCCCGGACCGCCCTAGAGCGCCGGCGCGCGCGCCCTGAGCTATGACGCCGACGGCAATCTGATCTCGGATGGCTCGCGCACCTTCACCTATTCCTCGGAAAACCAGTTACTCACGGCCACCGACACGGCCGGGCTGGATGCGCTGTATTCCTACGGGCCGGCGGCACGACGGGTGCGCACGGACATCAATGGCGTGCAAACCGATTTTATCCATGCCGGCGGCATGGAGATCGCCGAATACGCGGCTTCGGGGACGCTGTTGCGGCGCTATGTGCCGGGACCGGGTGTCGACCAGCGTGTGGCGCTGGTGGAATGCGCGGCGAGTGCCAGCTGTGCGCCGGGGGATGCCGGTGTCGAGACCCGCCACTACTTCGCCGACCGCCAGGGCAATGTCCTCGCCGTCACCAACCAGGACGCCACGCTGGCCCAGCAATTTCTGTACACGCCCTTCGGGGTCGAGCTGGTCGGCGATGAGGCCGGCAATCCGTTTCGCTATACCGGCCGGCGCTTCGATGCGGAGACCGGGCTGTATTATTATCGGGCGCGCTATTACGACGCGGATCTGGGGCGGTTTTTGCAGGTCGATCCGATCGGGTATGCGGACCAGTGGAATTTGTATGCGTATGTGGGGAATAATCCGCTGAATGCGACGGATCCGAGCGGGGAGGCGGGAATAGTAGGCTTTGTGGTTGGCGCTACAGTCGATATTGGTATGCAGATGGTGCTGGAAGGTAAGTCACTTGACGAAGTAGATGTTGGCCGAGCGGCAGTTGCTGGTGTAGCTGGGGCAACTGGTCTCGGTGTGCTGCAGCAGGGCTCGCGCGTGCTCCGGGCGTATCGCGGAGCGAGGAGCTCCCAACGGGCATTGGAGAGCGCCAGGCGGAGTACTCAACGAGCTAATAGTAATCGTCAGCGCAGACAGCGAGGGTGGAGGGAGCAAGGCGCGGAAAATCGCCGAGATAATAGTGTGAGGGAGCTCGTACGAGACGGTGCTGTGGCAATCGGCGCCACTGGTGGGGCGGCCGCAGCGAAAGAAGCGCTGCCAGATGTTACAGTTGAAGATGTTGTGGACGGCGTTAATGATGCTGTGGAGAGTTTGCCGGATCCAGTTGAAGAGGTCGATGAATGGCTAGGTGATATTGACCAGACGATTGGCAGTTAGAATAAGGCCGATTAAATGGAAGTGAAGTCTATATGAAAAACATTCAGCATTTACTATTTTATGTATTTCTTCCGTGGATGATTATGTATGGATTGAAATATGGCGCTTTGTTTTCTTTCGGGTTAATTTATCTTAAGTCATACTTTGAAATAGGTAACTTTTTCACTTGGGTATGTTTTGGTTTAGGGTTGGTTGGAATCCTTAGGGTGTTCGAGCCTATAGAGGCTTGGGCGGCCAAACGGGAGCGGGCTGCGAGAGCAAGGCGAAAGGGCTAACAGACAACCGGGGACCCGGTTTTAAGCGAGACTGGCCTCGTGGCCCCCGAATCAGGCCCGGACGCAAGCAGCGACGACTTCAGTGATTCCTCTGGCCCTTGTCCACTATTGCATTTTTAGATTGTGCGCAGACGCCTGCTTTGCTACCGCTTCATCGGACCTTGCGCGCATTGCCGTAGGTCGGGGGAAGAGCATCGGACAGACGATCTTAAGATCGGGCCGCCGATGGAAGTGGGGGCAGGTTGAATTCCGAGTCATCGCGCGCCGCGCATTCCACACTGCTGGGCTGGCTGATTGTGGCGCTGGCCGCGCCCGCTCAGGCCGTGCAGAGTAGTGAGGCGCCGCCCCGCGAAGATGCGCCCGAGATCACCATTGGTGATGGCCGCTTCATCCGCGACTCCGGCCTCGACCCGGCCGGCCGGGACCAGCGCTTGCCCGGCGGCGGGTTTTCAACTGCGTTTCGGGACGCCGAGGTCACCACTGTCGTCAACCAGGTGCTGGGCGACTTTCTCGGTCTGGACTTTACCGTGGATAAACCGGGACAGACACAGTTTTCCGGGATAAACCGGGACAGACACAGTTTTCCGGTCATGCGCCGTCCGCCTTGGCGGGGCGCCCGGGCCTCAAAGTAACCGCGATAAACCGGCGATAAACCGGGACAGACACAGTTTTCCGGGTCATGCGCCGTCCGCCCTGGCGGGGCGCCCGGGCGGTTTGGGCCTTAGCGCCCGGCCGGACGTGGTCTCCAGTTCGTCGATCCAACCCTGGTCGCCCGGCGGATATCCTGTGCCGGTATAGTATCCGATGCGCGCCGCTTTCCGGGTTAAGACCCTCGGCCAGATAGGCGTCCCAGTTCCGGATCCGCCGAAGTAACCGGAAGTAACCGGGACAGACACAATTAACCGGCCAGCCGCGTCGACGCGCGGAGACATCCATTGATCTCTTGTCGGCCAGCGGGCCTCAGTCAGCTTTCCAGCTCAAGGGTGAAACCGCGCAGCGGCGGCTGCGCCGCCCTTGACCTGGAAAGCTGACTGAGGCGTCATCCCGGCTAGAGATGAATGGGGCGGTGCGGCGCGATGCGCCGATGGGTACGGAGGGCATTCCCTGGGATAGGCACAGTGCCTGCCGTATTCGTCGCGAATTAATTTCGTCTGTCCCGGTTGTTTCGGCGAATACGCCGCCTCGGGCGCGCTGTTGCGGCGCTATGTGCCGGGGCCGGGCATTGATCAGCGGGTGGCGCTGGTGGAATGCGCGGCGAGTGCCAGCTGTGCGCCGGGGGATGCCGGCACCCAGACCCGGCACTACTTCGCCGACCGCCAGGGCAATGTCCTCGCCGTCACAAACCCGGACGGCACGCTGGCCCAACAATTCCTGTACACCCCGTTCGGGGTCGAGCTGGTGGGCGACGAGGCCGGCAATCCGTTTCGCTATACCGGCCGGCGCTTCGATGCGGAGACCGGGCTCTACTATTACCGCGCGCGCTATTACGACGCGGATCTGGGGCGGTTTTTGCAGGTCGATCCGGTGGGGTATGCGGATCAGTGGAACCTGTATGCGTATGTGGGGAATAATCCGCTGAATGCGACGGATCCGACGGGGATGATTGGTAGCCCTGATAGCCTGAGGCCAGGCGGTGATAGCCAGAGCCGCTTTGCCACTAGCTATTTGGCTTGGGCGCAGGACAATCCCGAAGCCGCACAGCGCAATGCGGTGTTGGGCATGGGGGTCATGGTTGTGGTGTCGGGTGGGGTGCTGGCTGCCGTTGAGTTGGCGCCAATGATATTAGCCAACCCGGCCACGGTCAGCGAAATGGGCATCGCTGCAGCAGAAATGTCGGCAGGTGAAGCGCTCGGTGCTGGCACATTGGCGGTCGGTAGCGCGGCTCTTGCCGATGATGCTATCGACCAAGGCGCCAGATTCTTCCGCGGAGCCAATCGTGACGCGGCGCTGTCACCGCATCGCCGCCAGGACGGGTCCTTGAGCTGCGCTTATTGTGATCGCCCCTTGACCGAAACACCTGGTCAGCGAAACTCGGTTCAAGTTGACCATATTACCCCTTATTCACAAGGCGGCGCCACAGTGCCCGAGAATGCCGCTCCAGCAAGTCCTTCATGCAATGCTTCCAAAGGTAGTCGCCAGCTGGGATCGGAATGGGTGCCGCCGAACGAGCGAGAGCCGCGATGAGTACTGGAGATGTAGACTTTGCCGGTTACCGGTTCGATCCTGATAAGGCGTGCCTGATTTGTAATCACATTTTTAACAACACCAATCGTGTGTTCCAAGTGGCTCACGATCCTGATGGTTGGCTACAATTCTTTTGCTGTCAGCAAGATCACACGGCGGACGAAACAAAGATCGTCTCGCTGTCGGAACTGCTGAGGAGGCATCCCTATCTGGAGGCTGTGCCGACCGTCCATCCAAACCAATACGCCACTCGTCAACCCGGGGGTTTGTGGATCGTAAGGGCTGTTTAGAAAGAATGGTGAAGAGAGCGCGAAAAAACAGGGACATGGCCGTAATCGCATGAAATAACCGGGACAGACACAATTAACCGGCCAGCCGCGCCGACGCGCGGAGACATCCATTGATCTCTTGTCAGCCAGCGGGCCTCAGTCAGCTTTCCAGCTCAAGGGTGAAACCGCGCAGCGGCGGCTGCGCCGCCCTTGACCTGGAAAGCTGACTGAGGCGTCATCCCGGCAAGCGATGAATGGGGCGGTGCGGCGCGATGCACCGATGGGTATGGAGGGCATTCCCTGGGATAGGCACAGTGTCTGCCTTATTCGTCGCGAGTTAATTGTGTCTGTCCCGGTTGTTTCCGGGCTAGTTTTTCCGGAAATATGGACAACCTAATTTCTATATATGCAGCTGGATTGATGGATAGTGTGGCTGATTTGTTAGATAAATTAGTCGAAAAATCTGTTTGTCATGAGTAAAGGTAATCCCTATAGAAGGCGTTATAATATAATTGTCTCATGGTTGTACGTTGTTTTTGTTATCTCCATTATTGCGTCTGCGCTGATTTCATCTGCTTGGATCGCTTCGGTTGTACTGAGCGCGGCAGCGATCATGGGCCAGCCTTACGTAATGCGCTGCCCTAATTGTGACGAACCCGCGCTGGGATGGTTCAATTTCGCTTTTTTAGGTGGCCGATGCAGAACATGTGGGCAGAGCTTTACGGAATAGAGGTAGAGTGAATCAGAAGTTCAGCGGATGGTCGTAATTCCGGCTGCTTCGGGTCTTCAAACGGGGGCTCCGCGAGCAGCCCCGATGGATCAGTAAAGGCGCGTGACCAGGCGCGATTACGGCCATGTCCCCAAGTAACCGGGACACACACAATTAACCGGCCAGCCGCGCCGACGCGCGGAGACAACCATTGATCTCTTGTCAGCCAGCGGGCCTCAGTCAGCTTTCCAGCTCAAGGGTGAAACCGCGAAGCGGCGGCTGCGCCGCCCTTGACCTGGAAAGCTGACTGAGGCGTCATCCCGGCAAGCGATGAATGGGGCGGTGCGGCGCGATGCACCGTTGGGTACGGAGCGCATCTACTGGGACATACACAGTTTCTGCCGTATTCGTCGCGAATTGATTGTGTCTGTACCGGTTGGTTCGATCCAGGGGGAAGCAAATGAAAGAGAGTGCTCACCTCGTATTTTTTGTTTTTGTGCCATCTTTTATTATTTCAATAGTAAGGTACGGGGGGTCTTTTTTCTTTATTTATTATATTCGGGATCGTTTTCATTATCGAGATTGGATTGCGTGGCTGATTTTGGCGTTTGGTGTGATTGCCATTTTCATAGCGTCTAGTTTCATGAAGGCTTGGCAAACGAGGTTGATGCAGTCTAACCGGCGAAAATATATAGATAAATGGTGAACTTGCTGTCTTGGCGCCGATGCCATTTGTCGCATACCATTTCCGCGACCTAACTTCCGCGACCTAACGAAAAATTGTACCAAGACGCAAATCGCAAGAGTGTTAGTTCAGGAGCTGAGCATTTACTGCGATAGGCACAGTGTCTGCCGTATTCGTCGCGAATTAATTGTGTCTGTCCCGGTTAGTTTAAGCCGCACTATGAGCGGTTCGAAGGCCTCGAGCTGGGCCAGCGGCTCAAGGACAAGGATGCCGAGCCCTGGTGCGGCATCCAGATCATTTCCCTGGGCAGCGGCGACGTAGTCCTCCGGCTGCGCCTTGAAGGCGCCCTGGCAGGGCTTTTTGACGTAACCACCCTGGATTCCCCTGGCCTGGATTCCCCTGGCCTGGATCACCCTGGCCTGGATCATCCTGGCCCCGGGTCAAAAACCCGATCCCGCCCGGACCGCAGTCCAAAGAGATCCGGTCGTTTATCACCATGGAACGGCCGGCCTGGGGGGAGTAGGCGAGGGAAGGCGGCACGGCAGCGCCAAGGCCGGCCGTCCCGCCATTAAGCCTAGCCCATCACGAACACATTGGTCAGTTGCAGCTTATTTCCGGGCCCGGGAATAATATTCACAATTCCAAATCCCGAGACGGTCAAGGTGCCCCGAACCGGTCTGTCCAATCTGCTGTTCGTGCGGCGTAAAGCGAGCGGTCTCTCGAAGCGAGACGTAGCCCTTGAGTTGGGCGTTAGCCCTGATGTCGTCGGCCAATGGGAACGCGGAGAGCATCTACCGCGGGTAAAGTACGTTCCGGCGCTCGTCGCCTTTTTGAAGAATGATAGTTGGCTGCCCAGTAGTACATTTTCTGAACGTGTGAGGCGGTTTCGGGCGCTCCGCGGATGGTGTCGTAGCAAGCTCGCCGCATGGATCGGAGTGGATGCGCGCACCATTGGGCGCTGGGAGAATGGGGCCGCGCCGCCGGTCGAGCGTCAGCACATAGTTGATCGCCAGATGTTGGAGGCGTCCATTCGGGACCCTGTCTCGCAGCAATCCGAAGGTGCCCTCCGCGCTCAAGGACGGTCACGTCGGCGAGGAATGCGAGCGAAACCAGCAGGTAAAAGCGGGCGGTCGAGGTGAAGCGGGCGCGATGGCATCGGCAACGCCGTGGGCTATGCGCCCGGATGCCATGAAGGCGCAGCGCAGCGTCGTCAGGCACCGGGTGACCCAGTGAACCGGTCGCTGACACTGACGGACCTGAGTGCCCAGGCCTCGGCGAATGGTGCGCTCGCGCCTGCTGTATCTGCTAGAGTTGGTCCGACCAACGTCGTGTCGCGATTAGCCCGAAGTGCTAGCCGAGTCCCATCCACTTCGCGCTCGCTCACCTGGACCCCTGACCTGTACCACTCGCCCCAATCGGGCAGTTCCGTCAAGATGGCTGAGCGCCGCTTGAGGGGGCGGGGCGCGGCCTGCGTAGTCCTGAGGAAGGAAAGTGTGTCATGAGAACATTCGTGTCTGTTCTGGGCCTCGTCGCGGGTCTGCTCATCCTGTCGCCGGCGGCCGGGGCGTCGCTTCACCCGCCGGCCGAATCGGAGGAGCCGGTCGAGGCGTCCAGCCCCGATACGCACGATCATCCGGCCGGCACGCCCGACCAAGATCATCCGGCTGCCGTCCAGGACCACGCTCACCCTGCCGACACCCCGGCCCACGAGCATTCGGCTCCCGCCGGTGATGCGGACGCGATGGACACACCAGCCCATGCCCACGCTCCGCAGGAGGCACACGATCATCATGCCGGTGAGCATTCTGCCGGGGCAGACCCCTGCGCCGGGGGCGCCGAAGATGACCTTCACGGCGCGGCCGCGACGACGGCGGGCGGGCATGCGCACTGGGGCGATCACGGTCCGCAGAACGATTTCGAACGGGCGATCGCCGCGACCGGAGCCCTGCATCCCGTGGCGGTCCACTTCCCGGTGGCCCTGATCTTGGTGGCGGGGCTGGCGCAGATCCTCGCCTGGCTGCAGCCTCAGGCGCCGTGGACGCACAGCGTGCGCTACCTGGTGTGGACGGCGGCGGCCGGTGGCCTGGCGGCCGGACTGCTGGGCTGGGCCCATGCCGGACCGCCGGCAACCGGCGAGGCGGGTCTGATGGCCTGGCACCGCTGGATCGGCACGGTGATGACGGTCGTGCTGCTGGTCACCGCAGGCCTGTTCGAGGCGGCGGAGCGCGGGGCTGGCCGGTCGGTGCGAGTGGCGGCGGTGGCGTTGCTGTTCGCCAGTGCGACCGTGGTGGCCGTCAATGCTTTCCTCGGTGGCTCGCTGGCCCATGGCGGCCTCCGTCACCTGATCGGCGGCTAGTCGGGCCTTGGTTTTGTTGCAGAAAAGGAAAACGAGATGATGCATTTCAGCTTGGCGGCCGCGGCCGCGCTAAGCATGAATGTTGCGCTGGACGCCGAGCCGGCGGTTGAAGAAGTGCTCGAGGGGTATTCGCAGGCCCTGTCAGATGAGGACGTGGCGGCAGCCGAGCAATGGGTGCTGGCCGAGGGCACGGATTTCACGATTTTCGAGGGATCGGGAAGCGATGTCGGCTGGGCCGAATATCGCGACCACCACCTGGCCCCGGAATTCGCCGCCGAGCATGTGGAATTCCACGTGTATGACTGGAGTGAGTATTCGGTGACGGTCGATGAAAACCTGGCGGTGGCCACATTCGACATCCGCATGGAATATACGATGCGGGGCGAGGCGCGCGAACGCAATGGTCACGGTACCGCGGTGCTGCAGCGCACCGAGCAGGGTTGGCGGATCCGCCACCTTCACACGTCGTGAACGGCCCCCGGAGCGGGGTGGGAGGAAAAATGACGGACAGGGATATCGACCGGGCTTTTACCCACTGGCGGGCAGCGCCGCTGCCCGCCGTGGTGCCTGGGTTGGCGGTGCAGGTGATTCATGCGGCGCGGCAGGCGCGCGCCGCGCGTCGGCAAAGCCTGATGCGGGCCGCATGGCGGGCCGCTCCGGCCGCCGTATCGCTTGTGTTCGGGCTGACCGCCGCAGCCTTGCTCGCTACGCCGGAGCCGGATGACATGATGGCCGTTTTCGATCCGCAGGCGGATTTCCTGCTTGGCCCGCCCGGGCCGGTCGGAGGGCTTGACTGATGTGGAAGACTGCCCTGATCGCCTCGGTATTCGGTTTCCTGGCCGGCCTGGCCGGTGTGTGGGCCGGGTTCGGCCTGTTCCAGACCGCCGCCGCTCCGCCGCAGAGCCTGCATGACCTGGTGCACCACGAATTGCATTTGGATGCGGACCAGGCCGCTCGGATCGAGGCGTTGGAGGCCGAGTTTGCCGATGAGCGCGAGGCGTTGGAGGCCCGTCTCGCCGCGAGCCGCAGCGTGATCGGCGCTGCTTTGTTGGCCGACCGGACCCTGTCCCGGGAGGTGGAGCAGGCGGCCGAGCAGTTCCATGACGTGATGGGTGAGATGCAATTGGCGACGCTGCGCCACGTCCTGGCCATGCGCAGTGTCCTGGACGCGGACCAGCAGGCGGTCTTTGACGAGAAGCTGGCCCAGACATTCGATGTCCGACGCGAGGAGTGAGGGCGGCACCGACGACGGCGAACTGGCGCGCCGGGCGGCGGATGGCGACGAACGCGCGTTTGCTGCGCTTGTCGACCGTCATGGCGCACGTCTGACCCGGTATCTTCAGGGTGCGGCGGGAAGCCGCTCCGTGGCGGACGACGTCGCCCAGGACACGTTGGTGGCGGTGTATCGAAATCTTCACCGGTTCGATCCGGCGCGATCGTTTGAGACCTGGCTGTTTGCCATCGCCCGCAACAAGCTGCGCGATCATTTCCGGCGCCTCGCCGTGCGACGCTGGCTGGGCGGAGGTGAGGCCATGGATGAGGTGGCCGACCCCGCGCCCGTACCGGACATCATTGCCGCGGACCGAGAGGCTCTGCAGCAGGTGCAGGCTTTTGTCGCGGAACTACCGGAGGGCTTGTCGACGCCGCTCCTCCTGTCGGCGGTGGAAGGGTTGAGCCTGCCCGATATCGGCAAAGTCTTGGGCCTGTCGACCAAAGCGGTCGAACTGCGCATCTACCGGGCGCGGCGTCGTCTCAAGCACTACATGGGGCGTGAGGGCTAGCGCCGCACTGCGCGTATGCTAGTAGTCCGCCCGGACCTTGCGGCCGGGTTGCCAACAAACTGGAGAGTGCCCGTGATTTCCCGTCGTTTGTTTCTCGGTTCCGCTGCTGCTGCCGGCGGCGTCGCGGCCAGCGGATTGCTGCCGGCTTGGGCGCAGTCTGGCGGAGCGGCCAATCTGGCTGGGCTGCGGCCGCTCTCCGGCGAGGTCTGCGACCTCACGATCGGGCACTCGCAAGTGCGCATCAATGGCCGCACCGGGCCGGCGATCACCGTCAACAACCAGGTGCCGGCGCCTCTGCTGCGCTGGCGCGAGGGCGACGAGGTTACCCTGCGCGTGCACAACACGCTGGCCGAGGACACCTCGATCCACTGGCACGGGCTGATCCTGCCGTTCGAGATGGACGGCGTGCCGGGCGTCACCTTCCCCGGCATCCGCCCCGGCGAGACCTTCACCTACCGCTTTCCGATCGTGCAGGCGGGGACCTACTGGTACCACTCGCACTCCGGGCTGCAGGAGCAGATGGGCCATTACGGACCCATCGTCATCGACCCGGCAGGCCCGGATCCGGTGGCCTATGATCGTGAATACGTGGTCGTGTTGTCGGACTACACGTTCGAAGGTCCGCACCGTGTGTTCGAGAAGCTCATGAAGATGAGTGACACCTACAATTTCCAGCAGCGCACCGTGCCGGACTTCTTCGAGGATGCGCGCGAGCAGGGCTTCATGGCGGCGCTGCGCAACCGGATGATGTGGGGCGAGATGCGGATGAATCCGACCGACATCTCCGACGTCACCGCGGCGACGCTGGACATGCTGGTCAACGGGCACGGGCCCGAGGACAACTGGACCGGTCTGTTCGAGCCGGGCGAGCGGGTCCGCCTGCGCTTCATCAACGCTTCGGCGATGACCATCTTCAATGTCCGCTTCCCGGATCTGCCGATGACCGTGGTGCAGGCCGACGGGCTGGACGTGCAGCCGGTCGAGGTCGGCGAGTTCCAGTTCGGGCCGGCGGAGACCTATGACGTCATTGTCGAGCCGCGAGAGCACCGCGCCTACACCATGATGTGCGAGAATATCGACCGTTCCGGCTATGCCCGCGGCACGCTGGCGCCGCGCCTCGGCATGGTGGCGCCGGTGCCGCCGCTGCGGCCGCGCCCGACCCTGACCATGACCGACATGGGCATGGATCACGGCGCCATGGGGCATGGCGGTCACGCCACCGATGACGATGCGGCCGGGTCGATGGATCACACGACTGCCAGTCAAGGTGCAATGGATCACGGCGGCATGGATCATGCGGCAATGGGGCATGGCGGCATGGATCACGCCGCCATGGGGCATGGTGCGACGGCCATGCAGGACAGCGGTCCGCAGCGCCACAACCACCCGGACGGGCCGGGCGTAGTGGGCCTGGCAGAACAGCCGACCAATCGCCTCGGCGAACCCGGAGCCGGTCTCACCGACGTGCCGCACAAGGTGCTGGTTTACACCGATCTGAAGAGCTTGGTGCCAAATCCGGATCGTCGGGCCCCGGGACGTGAGATCGAGATCCACCTGACCTCGAACATGGAACGCTACATGTGGTCTTTCGACGGCCGCCGGTTCTCCGAAGTGGTCGACCCGATCATCTTCCATGAGGGCGAGCGGTTGCGCATGACGCTGGTCAACGACACCATGATGCCGCACCCGATCCATTTGCACGGCATGTTCTTCGACGTGGTGACGGGGGTGGATGACGCCCACAAGCCGCGCAAGCACACCATCACGGTGAAGCCGGGCGAGAAGCTGTCGGTCGACATCACGGCCGATGCGGTCGGTGACTGGGCCTTCCACTGTCACCTGCTCTACCACATGCATGCCGGCATGTTCCAAGTCGTCTCGGTGCTGCCGGGCGAGGCGCCGGCCATGCCCATGGGGCATCACGGCCACGACATGCACCAGGGACACCCCGCCCCGGCACCGGACCCGCATCCCGGACATGGCAATGGCCATGGCGGTCACACCGCGCCGGCCGCAGATCCCCACGCCGGCCACGCCATGCCTTCACCCGATCCGCACGCCGGCCACGGAGACCACCACTGATGCGCCCGATCCTGACCCCACTCGCCGGCGTGGCCGCGCTTGTCCTGTCGACCGCGCCGGCCATCGCCCAGACCCAGGCCCAGGCGCATTACCCGCCGCACGAGATGGAAGAGGCGCTGGAAGAGTTGCGGGCGGAGACCGGGGCCCAGAAACTGTTCTTCTTCCAGACCGACCGTCTCGAGGTGCAGTGGGACGAGGACGGGGAAGAGACCGGCCTGTGGGATATCAATGCCTGGTATGGCGGCCGCATCCATCGGCTGTGGATCAAGAGCGAGGCCGAGTACGAATTCGGCCATGGCGAGTTCGAGGAATTGGAAGTGCAGGCGCTGTACAGCCGGGCCATCTCCAACTTCTTCGATGCCCAGGCCGGGGTGCGCCACGACTTCAAGCCGGATGCTGGTCGGTCCCACGCGGTGGTCGCGCTGCAGGGCGAGGCGCCGTACTGGTTCGAGATCGATGCCGCGGCCTATCTCAGCGACCGGGGCGAGGTCTCGGCCAGTCTCGAGGTCGAATACGAATTGCTGCTCACCCAGCGCCTGATCCTGCAGCCGATGGTCGAATTCGGCTGGCAGGCCGAAGCGGTTCCTGAACTCGAGCTCGGGGCCGGGCTGACCGGCGTCGAGGCCGGGCTGCGCCTGCGCTATGAAGTGCGCCGGGAGATCGCGCCCTATGTCGGCCTGTCCTGGACCAGCGCGCTCGGCGAAACCCGTGACATTGCGCAGGCCGCCGGGGCCGAGATTGAGGCCACCCGCTTTGTTGTCGGGCTGCGGACCTGGTTCTGATGACGGCCACACGATTTTTCAACAAGGGAATACCCAGATGACCTTCAAGTACCTGCTGACCGCCTCCGCGCTGACCCTGGCCCTGGCCAGCGGCGCCCAGGCCGATCACGGCCATGACGACGAGACGACCCACGGCCCGACGGCCGAGACTTGCCGCGACATGCACAGTGACATGATGGCCCGGCACGAAGCCGGCGAAAGCCATGACGACATCATGGCCTCGCTCGACGGTGAAGCCCGCGAGATGGCCCGTGCCTGCCATGCCATGATGCAGGCCCGCATGGAGGCCGAAGGCCACGCGCACGGTGAGGGCCACGGTGATCATCACGGGACAGATCACGCCGAGGGTCATGCCGAGGGCCTTGCGGAAGGGCATCCGGAAAATCATGGTGAGGCCCACGGCCATGATGATGACCACGCCCAGCTGCACGAGCACTAACGCCGACTTGAATTGTTCCAGGGCGCGGACCGGTCAATCCTGACCG
>NZ_JBTLRI010000001.1:0-208307 GCF_054482675.1 Maricaulis sp. CAU 1757 | reverse complement strand
CTCTCCCCCTCCCCCCCCCCCCCCCCCCTGACGTTTCGGGGAAGACGACATGACGACACTGCTGCGCTGGACCATCCGGGTTCACAAATGGATCGCCCTGGCGGTCGGAATCCAGATCGTGCTCTGGGTTATGGGCGGGGTCGTCATGAGCGTGCTGCCGCTCGACAAGGTGCGCGGCGAACACAACGTGGCCGAACCGGCCGTCGTGTCTCTGGACGCGGCGCGGGTCCTGCCCCTGGCTGACGCCCTGGACCGGGCGGACTTCGCCGCCCCGCTGCGCAGCGCGCGGCTGGAGACCTGGCTGGACCGGCCGGTCTGGCGCGTGGTGTCGGGCGGCGGCCTCCCTGTGATGATCGATGCCGAAACCGGGGCCCGGCTCAGCCCGGTGGACCGGGAGGGCGCGGTGGCTGCGGCGCGTGCCGATTACGCCGGGTCGGACGACATTGCTTCGGTGGAGTATCTTGACGCCGCGCCGCGCGAGGCCGGCGGCGGCGGGCCGACCTGGCGCGTCACCATGGATGACGGCGAGGAAACCCGGCTCTATGTCAGCCCGGACACCGGCTTGGTTGCGGCCCGGCGCAATGCGAGCTGGCGCTTCTTCGATTTCTTCTGGATGCTTCACATCATGGACTATGAGGAGCGGGAAAATTTCAACAATCCGCTGCTGATCACCGCCTCTCTGCTTGCGCTGACGACCGTCCTCGCCGGCTTCCTGCTGCTCATTTTACGGATGCAGCGCCTAGTGCGCATGGAGATGGCGAAGTCGCGCGCCCGGCGAACGGCGCGGTCCAATCATCCGGCCGAGTGAGGGAAGCGGGGAGCACCCGCGTAGTCCTCCCAGACAGGGAGGATCCGGATCACTATCTCGAACACACTCGGAGCGGCCTTTACCGGCCGCGACAATCGCCTGACCCTGGTGCGCCACGGTCTGGCCCTGATGGTGCTCGTCGAGCACGGCTTCATCGTTCTGCAGGGTCCGGAGCCCCCGCCTCCGCTCGCGGTGAATGGCTGGTCGCTGAGTTTCGCGGCGGTCAACGGCTTTTTTGTCCTAAGTGGCTTCTTGATTGCCAACAGTCTGGAGCGTCGCAGGGACCCGGTAGACTTCGCTCTTGCGCGGATGTTGCGGATTTGGCCGGCCTTGTGCGTGCTCGCTCTGACCGCCGTTCTCGTCATCGGTCCGGTGGTTACCGACCTGTCGCCCTCGGCGTATTGGGGGAGCCTGCAGACCTGGACATATCCGATGCAGGTGATGGGATTTCTCGATACCTCGCAGGGTCCGGCGGGCGTATTCGCGGAGAATCCCTGGAGCGGCGAGTTTTCGGCCACCTTGTGGACTCTGCGCTATGAGGTTCTCGCCTATGGCGGCGCGGCCGTGCTGTTTTTCTCCCCTCTGCCCTGGGGGCGCTATTCGGTTCTGCTGCTCACCGCGGCCATGGCGGCGGTTTATCTGGGCGTTCGGTCCGCCTGGCCGGACGCGCCGGCGCTGATCGAGCTGGGCAGCCGGCTGGCTACACCCTTCCTGATCGGCATGGCCTTCTACCATTGGCGGCACCAAATTCCGCTCTTGCCCGTCCTGGCGGTGCTTGCCGCGCCGCTCTGGCTGCTCGCCGGGTCGATGCCGGTGGCGGAGCTGTTCATGAACCTGGTCCTCGCCTCGGTGCTGTTCTGGCTCGGCCTGGGCCGGTTGGGCGGGCTGCCGAAGCTGGCCCGCATGCCGGATTGGTCCTACGGTCTCTACATCTGGCACTATCCGGTCATGCAGACCGTGGTGCTGGCCTGGCCGGACATTACCCCTGCGGGCGTACTCGCCATTGCGCTGCCGGTCACCCTTCTGGTCGCCGCGGCCAGCTGGTACGGAATCGAAAAGCCGGCGCTAGCGTTGAAATCGAGGCGATCCTCGCGTCGGCGGCACGTCGATGACCCGCCTCGACCCGAGGAAACCCAATGGTAGCGATGTCCGTCCCGATGTTCCTCCGATCAACTTTCGTACTGGGTGTTGCGGTTGGCGTCCTGACAGCCTGCTCGGACGGCTCGGCAAGCGAGGAGTGGCCGATCCCGACCGATGACCCGGCCGTGCTGGCCCAGGGTGCGGACCTCTACCAGGTGCATTGTGCGAGCTGTCATGGCGTCGAGCTGGAAGGCCAGCCGGACTGGCGCACGCGCTTGCCGAACGGCCGCCTGCCAGCACCGCCGCATGATGTAACCGGGCATACGTGGCACCATCCGGATGCGGTGCTGTTCGAGATCACCAAGCTGGGCACGGAGGCCGTGACGCCGCCGGGCTACGAGTCCGACATGCCGGGCTTTGCCGACCAGATGACCGACACCGAGATCCGGGCCGTATTGGCCTATATCAAGTCGACCTGGCCGGAGGAAATTCGGGCGCGGCAGGACGCGATCAGCGCACGGGCGGAGTAGGAGCGGGTCACGGAATGGTGGTGGCCCGCGGCCTTCCCGAGTGGTGGCGTCACCTTTGTGGCGTATCGGCTCGAAGGGAACCCTGATCGCGCGCGGGCGTTGTAGTCAAACACAGCATTTCACCCAATCCCGGAGGCCCGCCATGCAGGAACACAAGTCCAGCTATGTGAAGTTCGCCGCGATGATCCTCACCTCCATGGTGGTGATGTTCGGCATCAAATATCTCAACACCTATGACCTGTCCCATCTGTACTGGTCGGAAACGCGGTTCTACATGACCTTCATGATGGGCGGGGCGATGGCCATCGTGATGCTCGCCTTCATGCTGTCCATGTACAAGAACACCAAACTCAACCTGGCCATCTTCGCCGGCAGCGCGGTGGTCTTCTTCGTCGCCCTTTGGCTGGTGCGCAGCCAGGAGACGATCGGCGATGAGAGCTGGATGAGCGCCATGATCCCGCACCACTCGATCGCCATCCTGACCTCCGAGCGGGCCTATATCCAGGATGTCCGCGTGCGCGAGTTGGCCGACGCGATCATCGAGGCCCAGCGCAAGGAGATCAAGGAGATGGAGTGGCTGCTCGAGGACATCGACGCCAACGGTCTGGCCCGCACCGAGGCCGAGGCGGCGGCGCGGCCGGTGCCGGAATTCGAGGGCGTGGTGGCGCCGGATGACCCGACCGTGCCCTAGGCCGGGACGATGGGACTGATCAGCCTCCTGAGTGCCGTCATCATCGTGGCGATGGCGGCCTTCCACCATTACAGCCTGCTCGGACTGAGGCGGGCCAGCTCGCGCCTTCTGCCCCCGCATGGGGCGCGGCCGGTGGCCGTGTTCGTGGGGCTGGTGGTCGTGCACGCGGTAGAGATCGCGGTGTGGGCCGCGGTCTGGGCCTGGGCCAATGACTGGACGGGGCCGGTGATCGACGGTCAGGGGTTTCAAGGCACTCCGCTAGACTGGCTCTACCTGTCGGGCGTGATGTTTGCCACCCTGGGCTATGCGCCCTTCGATGTCGTCGGCGATGCGCGCCTGCTTGCGATTGTCGAGAGCTTGCTCGGTTTCATGCTGCTGACCTGGTCGGCGACCTACTTGTATTCGGTATGCCAGAATGTGTGGAACGATGCGGACTGATGCGCGCCCGCCTATCACGTGTTGTCTCGTGGCTATTATTCCCCGGGGACAACCCGCTCAATCGGGTGTCTTGCTTAGGGTTGGGGGCTGAATCCCGCTTGTTACCCGGCATGCCCGAGCTACACTTTCTCTATAGCGCAATGAATGCTGGCAAGTTACGCACATTTTTGCGCGGGAGGAAGAGATCGCGCGGCTGGTCGAGTGTCAGCACGCCGTTGATTACCAAATGTTCAAGGCGTCCATCTGAGACCCAGTCGCGCGGCTACTCAAATAGGTGTGCCCCAACTCGATCGGTTTAGGCGTTGACGCCTTAGAGGCGATTGCGGTCTCTACAACTAAATATGAAGATAGCTACTCGGCCGAGGCTAATAGTGCTCCAAGGTGAGGGCGGTCCATACAGCCAGGTAAACCTCGACACGGAGCGCCGGCATTGCTAGGGACACGATGTGGCGGTGCCTAGAGGCGCCTGCGACGGTGGATGAGATTTTGACGCACGGCTTCTGGATCGACGGGAAAACAAGGCTTGCCGGCTTGGTGCTGGCGGCGCTGTCGATTTTGTTGATCTTGTCCGCCCCGGGGTTCGCGGATTTGGATCCGGCGCCCGAGGCGTGCATGTCGGGGCACCATGAAGCGGGTTGCTGCATGGGCGGCGCGTCCGACCTGGCGGCTGAGACACAGACCCCGAACGCGCCTCACAGCGAATGCGATGACGCGACCTGCGCCATGATGGTCTCCTGCACGCCCGCGATGACAATGCTTACGCCGGATCACAGGGTCGAGGCGAAGCGGATGCTAGGCGCAGACCACACCAGACGACGGGCGGTTGCGCTCCGCACGGTCTCGCTTGACGGACTGAAACGACCTCCCCGCACATAGCCCTCGCTGGGGCACTGGTCGTCCGACCTGCGCCGCTGTCGATGATTCCTGTGTGTGGAGCTTTTAATGAAATTTTCCCTCTTCGCGGCTGCGCTTGCGGCCGCTGCGACCGCATCCGCGGTGGCGCAATCGCCCACTGCCCTGCGGTCACTTGGCCTGGCCGAGGCGGTGCACATTGCCGAACAAAGTGGCGATCCCGGCGTGCAGGCCTGGCACCGCCGCTCGGCCTCGCTCGAGGCGCTGGGTCGGTCAGAAAACAGCCGTCCTGACCCGGTCGTCCGGGCAGGTGTCAACAATTTGCCGCTCGGCGATCTCGATCTCAACCGTGAAGCCATGACGCAAGGCTCGCTCACCGTCCGCCAGGCGTTTCTTCGCGGTGAAACCGGGAGTTTGCGGCAGGCGCGCCGGGAGGCCGAGGCCATGGGCGCCCAAGCCCGGGCCGCGGAACGCCAACGCGCCATTCGGCGCGATGTGCGCGAAAGCTGGCTGGATGCCTTTTATTGGCAGGAAGCGCGACATCTCACTCTGCTGCGACAGGAGGAATTGGCGCTCCTCGGCGAAGCCGCGCTGGCCACCTATGCGTCGGGGCGTTCGACCGCTGCGGACGTGATCCGCACGGACCTGGAAACCGCAGTTCTGGACACCCGTCTGGTGGACATTGACCGGCAGTTGCAGGACGCCCAATCGCGGTTGGTCCGCTTTGTCGGGCCGGATGGTCGCCGCCCGCTGCCCCGGCAACTGCCCTCACTGCCCGCCGGTCAGAACGAAGAATCGGTCGAGGTCCAGTTGGCGAGGCACCCGTCCGTCAATGTGCTTGATGCCGCGGTGCAAGCAAGCAACCGAGCGATTGAATTGGCACGCCAGGCGTTCAAGCCGGCTTGGTCCGTCGAGGCCGCGTATGGCCTCCGGGATAGCCGGTCAGACACGGCGAGCATTGGCGTCAGCGTGGCTGTCCCACTGTTCGAGCGCGAAGCCCGCCATGCCGGTGTGGCGAGTGCCCGCGAGGCCCGGTCCGCTGCAGAAATGGAGCGGCAAGCGGTGCTGCTGGACCTGCGCCGAGACTGGGAGCGGCTGCAGGTCGAGCGTCGCGGCCAGGTCACGGCCATCGCGGTTTATGAGCGGTCCGTGCTCCCTAATGCTCGCGCCACGGTTGAGGCGGTGATGACGGCCTATGAAAACGACGGTGCGGACTTTCCCGAACTGGTGCGTGCACAGCTTGCCTGGCTCGATATCGAGCTGGAGTTCCTGCGTTTGCACGTCAATGCCCGCAAGGCCGAGGCCGGCCTTCTTTATCTCGTCGGAGAACCCCAATGAATGCGCGAAATATCTTTATCGCTGCCGGCCTCGTGGCCGGTGGCGCAGTCCTGGGCGCGATGGCCTGGTCCTTGTTGATGAATGAAGAGGCTGTGCCGGCGGGGCCGGCCGAGCGCGAAGTCTTGTACTGGGTCGCCCCGATGGACCCCAGCTACCGGCGCGATGAGCCTGGCCAGTCTCCGATGGGAATGGACCTTGTGCCGGTGTATGCGGACGAGGTCGGGCAAGAGGATGAGGCGGGGATCGTCCGCATCGACCCGGCCGTCGAGAACAATATCGGGGTCCGAACCGCGGTCGTCGAGCGCAGCCCCCTGTCACAGCGTATCGCGACCGTCGGTCACGTCCGCCCGGTGGATGACCAGATCAGGGTGATCGAGGTCCGGACTGAAGGCTGGATCGAGGACCTGCGTGTGACCGCCATGGGTGACGTCGTACAGGACGATGCTCTCCTGTTCCGCATGTATGCGCCGGACCTGTCCGCCGCCCAGAGCGAGTTTCTGCAGGCCTTGCGGCTTGATCGCGAGGCGCTGATCCGCTCGGCCCGCCAGCGCCTGCTGGCTCTCGGCATGAGCCGCCGGCAGATAGATGCGGTGGCCCGCACCGGTGAGGCCGCCCGCCTGATCGATTTGCGTGCGGACCAGGGCGGTACCGCGTTGGAGATCGCCGTGCGCGACGGCCAGCACGTCCAGCCCGGGACCCCGCTCATGACCCTCGCGGACCTGTCCCAGGTTTGGATTGTCGCTGACCTGTTCGAGGCCCAGGCGCAGGCCGTGAGGCCCGGGCATCCTGTTGAGATCCGCTCTCCGGACCAGCCCGGCCGCGTCTGGCTCGGGACGGTCGAGTACGTCTATCCCACTGTTGACGCGCAGAGTCGCGCGGTGCCGGTCCGGGTGCGCCTGGACAATGCGGATGGCGCTCTTCGGCCCAACAGCTATGTCAATGTGACCATTGAGGCGGCGCCGCGCCGTGATGTGGTCCAGATCCCGCGCGAGGCCCTCATCCGGACCCGGGACTCCGACCGGGTCATTCTGGCCCTTGGAGACGGCCGCTACCAGCCAGCCCGCGTCATTGCTGGCCAGGAGGCGGGCGGACAGGTCGAGATCGTCGAAGGGCTTGCGCCCGGCGAACGGATCGTGGTGTCGAGCCAGTTCCTGATCGATTCCGAGGCCAGTTTGCAGGGGGGCCTGCTGCGCATGAGCCCGCCTGAAGGCGAACGCGACGCGGCCATGGCGCCGGCGCAGGCAGATGTGCAGGGAGTCGGTCGGGTCGTGTCCTTGATGTCCGCGGAGGGGCGTGTTCGGCTGGAACACGAACCGATCCCGGCCATCGGCTGGCCAGCCATGACGATGGCATTCGACATTGACCCCGAAGTGGACCTGGAGGGGCTCGAAGCCGGTAAGCGGATCAGCTTTGTGCTCGAAGAGCGCCCGGAAGGCGGCTGGCTGATCACGGAGATCGTGCCGACCCCACATGACGCTGAATCTGGGGAGGAGCCGCAATGATCGCCTCGGTCATCCGCTGGTCGATCGGCAACCGGCTGATCGTCCTCATCCTGGCTGCCATGCTGACGGGGTATGGCCTGTACTCGCTGGCCCGAACCCCGCTCGATGCCATTCCCGACCTGTCTGACGTTCAGGTGATCGTCAAGACGACCTATCCGGGCCAGGCGCCGCAGGTCGTTGAAGACCAAGTGACCTATCCCCTTACCACGGCGATGCTGGCCGTGCCGGGCGCGTCGACGGTTCGCGGCTACTCCTTCTTCAATGACAGCTATGTGTATGTGATCTTCGAGGACGGGACGGATCTCTACTGGGCCCGGTCTCGTGTCCTGGAATACCTGGCCCAGGTCGCTCCGACGCTACCGGATGAGGCCGTGACGGCGCTCGGACCGGACGCGACTGGCGTCGGCTGGATTTACCAATATGCGCTGGTGGACCGGAGCGGGCGGCATGACCTCGCGGAGTTGCGGTCCATCCAGGACTGGTTTCTGAAATACGAGCTCCAGACCATCGAAGGCGTTGCCGAGGTCGCCGCGATCGGCGGCATGGTCCGGCAGTATCAGGTGGTCGCCGACCCCGACCGCTTGCGGGCGTATTCCATTCCCCTGAGCCGGGTTCGCGATGCCCTGCAGCGGGGCAACCGAGAGAGCGGCGGGCGGGTCATCGAGATGGCGGAAGCCGAATACATGGTCCGCGCCTCTGGCTACATCTCGGGCATCGACGATATCCAGGCGATCCCGGTTGGAGTGACCGACACCGGGACTCCGATCCTTGTGTCCGACGTCGCGGGCGTTCGCATCGGTCCCGAATTGCGGCGCGGTATTGGCGAGCTGAATGGGGAAGGCGAAGCGGCAGGCGGTGTGGTCATCATGCGCTATGGCGAGAACGCCATGGCGACAATTGAGCGGGTGGAAGCCCGACTCGACGAATTACGGGCGTCCCTGCCCGACGGCGTGGAGATCGTGACCACCTACAATCGTGCCGGTCTGATCGAGCGGTCGGTGGACTCGCTGAGAGAAAAACTCATTGAGGAAATCATAATCGTCGCGCTGGTGTGTGCGATCTTCCTTTTCCATCTTCGCTCATCCCTGGTGATTGTGCTCAGCCTGCCGCTCGGCATCCTGGCCGCATTCGCGATCATGAACGCCCAGGGGATCAACGCGAACATCATGTCACTGGGTGGAATTGCCATCGCCATCGGGGCGATGGTCGATGCAGCGATCGTGATGATCGAGAACCTTCACAAGCACGTCGAGCGCGAGCCTTTGACCCGGGAGAACCGATGGCGAGTTGTCGCCCAGGCCTCGGCAGAGGTCGGCCCGGCGCTTTTCTTCTCGCTGATGATCATCACGGTCAGCTTTCTGCCCGTATTTGCTCTGGAGGCGCAGGAAGGACGCCTATTCCATCCACTGGCCTTCACCAAGACCTATGCCATGGCCGCCGCGGCGGGGCTCTCCATCACCCTGGTGCCGGTGTTGATGGGCTATTTCATCCGCGGCCGGATCACGCCGGAGCGCAAGAACCCGGTCAACCGGATCCTGATGGCGGCCTACCAGCCGTATCTCGCGCTCGTATTGGCCCGGCCGTGGCTGATGGTGGGCCTGTCAGTGCTGGCAGTCGCCAGCGCCGCGGTGCCGCTGTCGCGCATGGGCAGCGAGTTCATGCCGGACCTCGACGAAGGCGACCTGCTGTACATGCCGAGCGCTTATCCGGCAGCGTCGGCCGGCAAAATGGGCGAATTGCTGCAGCAGACCAACCGGTTGATCATGAGTGTGCCGGAAGTGCTGACCACGCACGGCAAGGCCGGGCGGGCCGAAACGGCCACTGATCCGGCCCCCCTGACCATGATCGAAACGACCATCCAGCTACGACCCCGAGAGGAATGGCGCCCCGGAATGACCATCGATGACATCCGCGCCGAACTGGACGCAATCGTCGATGTGCCGAGTCTCAGTGATGTCTGGATCATGCCCATTCGTAATCGCATCGACATGCTGGCCACCGGAATCAAGACACCGGTCGGGATCAAGGTCGCCGGTCCCGATCTGGCGGTGATCGCGGAACTTGGCCAGGAGATCGAAACGATCATCAGCGGGGTTCCCGGAACCGCCTCGGTCTATGCCGAGCGGGTGACGGGCGGACGCTTTATCGACATCGATGTGAACCGGACGGAAGCGGCCCGATTTGGCCTCAACATCGCCGATGTCCATGACGTGATCGGTACCGCGATCGGCGGGATGACAGTGACAGAGAGCGTGGAGGGGTTGCAGCGTTATCCGGTCAATCTCCGTTATCCGCAGGACTACCGGGGTTCGGTTGCCGAGCTACTTGCCTTGCCCGTGATCACGCCAACCGGCGAGGAGATTCCGCTGGGGCGGATCGCCGAAATACGGATCGATGAAGGCCCCGGAGTAATCCGGAGCGAGAATGCGAGGCTCAACGGCTGGATCTACATCGATATCGCCGGCGTTGATATCGGCTCCTACGTCGCCGAGGCGCGGCGGGCCGTGGCGGAGGAGATCGAGCTGCCGCCGGGTTACTCGCTCAGCTGGTCGGGGCAATACGAGTACATGGAAAGGGCGCAAGCCAAATTGGCGTTGGTCGTACCCCTGACTGTCTCGGTCATTCTACTGCTGCTGTTCCTGAGTTTCCGGCGGCTCGTCCCGGTGCTGCTGATCATGGGTACATTGCCCTTGGCCCTGGTTGGCGGCCTCTGGCTGCTTGACCTGCTCGGGTACAATCTGTCGGTTGCGGTCGGAGTCGGTTTCATTGCGCTCGCGGGCGTGGCGGTTGAAATCGGGGTGCTAATGATCGTGTATCTTGAGCAGTCTCTGGCGCGATATCAGGCGGCCGCCAAGGCGGAGGGGCGGGCGCTGTCGCTGCGTGAGCTTCACGAGGCGGTAAGAGAAGGCGCGCTGTTGCGGGTGCGGCCGATCATCATGACGGTCGCGACGGTGATAGTGGGGCTTATGCCGATCATGTTCGGCACCGGGTCGGGCTCCGAGGTGATGCGCCGCATTGCCGCCCCCATGGTCGGCGGCATGGCCAGTGCCACCGTGCTCGCGCTACTGGTCCTGCCAGCTGCGTTCATGCTGTGGCGCAGACGGACGCTCGGGAGAGCTGAGGCCTAGATGATCGGTCACGCCTGGCCCGATTTCCGTCGAGGAAGGGGCCGGGCGTGGCTGGACCGGCCGTTGCGGGATGCACCAGACATTTTGACGAGCGGTAGGTCACGCACCATGCGAGCGCGTCAGAACATTCTTGAACCAGGGGTCAAATTTTTTGGGGTCACGCCGCGACATCGTGAACCTTGAGTGGATGACGTCCTGTTGGTAGACAGGCGAGCGTGGGGCCGTCGCGGGAACGCGGGTTCGTGGAAGTCAGGACACATTGCGTACGCTAACGAGCATACTCTTGCTGTTGTTTATGGTCGGCCTAGGCGCCGAAGCGGTGTCCGCAGCATCGCCGGGGCATGATCATCATGTTCTCAACGGCGAGGTGATCGAGCAACAGGCACCCAAAGTGTCGGGCGATGACGCTGACACTTCCAACGATTACGAACAATCAGAGCACGGTCGCCATGCCCTGCATGGCTGCGGTGTATGCCATCACGCAATCGGCTTCGGGCTTGCGGTCACCTCACCTTATCAGCGACAGCTGCCGGTCCGTTTCCCGCCGATTGATGATCGGATGCGGTCCCGGTCGCCCGAACCGCCCTTTACCCCTCCGATCGCTGTTTCAGTCTGACCAACACGCAGCACTGAAAACAACGCTCGGAATTTTAAATCATGAAACATTTCTGGAATGCCCGGCTGGCTCAGTCGGGCTGCGGGGCTTTGGCATCGATCATTCTTGCCGTCGCGCCAATCGACGTGGCGTTCGCGCAGACCGCAGCGAACCGCACATTCTCTCTTTCTGACGTGCTCAATAGGGCCGTGGATGACAACCCGGTGGTGGCCGCATCCATTGCTGAGGTGGACGCGCTGCTGTCGGAGGCGGCCCTGGCCCGTCGCTGGGACAACCCCACGCTCGGCGCGGAAATCGAGGACTTCGGCGGGGACCGAAATGGCCTCCGCGAAGCCGATACGACCCTGTCCGTCAGCCAGACCGTACCGCTCGGAGGCGACCGGCAGTGGGCATACCGCGCGCAGAGCGCCAGAGCCGATGCCGCGCTAATTGAAGCGGCGAGTGCCCAGGCCACGTTGTTGGCCGATACGGCGCGCGCATTCGTTTCAGCCTATTCAGCGTCACGGACGTTCGCCGTCAGGCAGGAATTGCTCGAGACCGCCCAGCGGACAGCCAATGCCATCAATGCACGGGTTGATGCCGGCAGAGCTTCGCCCATTGAACGGCGTCGCGCGGAGATACTGGTTGCCAGAGCCTCCATCGCCCGCGACGAAGCCCGACTGGCGCGAACCGGGGCCGTTCAGAACCTGGCTGCGATATGGGCGGAGACAGCGCTTGAGGGTGATTTCATTTCGCCGCTTGAAGAGCTCAACCTGAGCGCTGCCTCGGCTTTGACGGCCGACAGCATCCTGGCGACCAATCTGCAGCTTCGTCAGCTCGGAGCCTTGGCCACAGCAAGTCGCTTCCACGTTCGCCGGGAGCAAGCCGAAGCCATCCCCGATGTGACACTCGGGACCGGCCTGCGCCGCTTCGGCGGGAGCGATGACATCGCCTTCCTGGCAACTATCGAATTGCCAATCCCGGTGCTCAACCGGAATCGTGACGGGATCCAGGCAGCGCTCTTCCGTGAGAACGGCGCACGGCTCGAGGCGGAGACTGCCAGACGCGCCATTCTGGGCAGTTTTGCGCGGGCGGCAGCCAGACTGGCCAGAGCGCAAGCCTCGCTGGCCCAACTAGAGGAGCGCGTGCTTCCGGCGTCGCATTCCGCGTTCGCCGCAGCTCAAGAGGCTTATAGCGAAGGCGCCATGTCCATCCTTGATCTGCTCGATATCCAGCGCACCTATTTCGACGTCCGCATCGATGTGATCTCGGCTCAAACCGAACTGGCCGCAGCCACTATCGACATCGACCTGCTCGCTGGCGCGCCCATGCTTAATGCCCTGGCGTCCGTAGATGGTGGGGAGGACTGATCATGAGGTACTCGCTCAAAGCCATCCTTGGCATCTGGCTGCTCTCCATTTTCCTGTCCGGGTGCCTCCCGGGCGACGAGGATGCGTCGGACAATGCCGCAGCGCCGCAACATGCCGAGGCTGACGCCCACGACGATGGGGACGAGGGTCATGACGAGCATGCCGAAACCGCGTCGCTTCGCCTGACCCCAGCGCAGATCAACGAGCTCGGAATTTCGGTCGAGCCTGTCGATCTGGGCATCGTGGCAGGAATGATCGAGCTGCCCGGCGAAGTGGGATTTAACCGCGACCGGCTGGCACATGTGACGCCACGTGTGTCCGGCGTCGTGCGATCTGTTGAAGTCACGGAAGGCGATTTTGTTCAAGCCGGCGATCTCCTGGCCGTTCTCGACAGCCGGGAGCTGGCGAATACGATCGCCGATTATCTGGCGGCTCGGACGCGGCTCAATCTCGCGCAACGGTCCTTCGATCGCGAAGCGCGACTCTGGGAGCGTCAAATTTCCGCGGAACAGGACTTCCTGGGCGCGCAACAAGCGCTCGAAGAAGCGCGCATCCTCGTTCACACCATCAGCCAGCAGCTCAATGCTCTGGGAATTTCCCAAAGACAGCTTGCCAACCTTGGCACGCCGACCGATCGGCCGCTCACTCAGTATGAGGTGACCGCACCGATTTCCGGGACCATCATCGAACGCCATGCTGTCCTGGGCGAGGTGGTTGAAGAAGGCTCGCAGCCGCCCGCCTTCATCATCGCCGACACCCGTTCGGTATGGATCGATGCGGCCGTCTATGGCGCAGACCTTGGCCGGCTGCGAGCGGGGGCTGCGGTGAGTATCGCTCCATCCGACAGTGGACCGCCGATTGCCTCGACCATCGCATTCATAAGTCCACAGCTGGGCGAGCGAACGCGGACGGGTCGAGCCCGCATCATCGTCGATGGCATCGGCGACAGACTGCGGCCTGGAACCTTTGTCACGGTCGAGGCGACTGTGGCAGACGCGCAGCCCGTGCTTCGCGTGCCGGTCTCTGCGCTCCAGACCATTGATGGCGAGCCCGTCGTGTTCGTCCGCACGGCCGAGGGCTTTGAAGTGCGTTCGGTCAGTATTGGTGAGCGAACTGATACATCCGCGGAAATCCTGTCCGGCCTGCAGCGCGGAGAGCCCATCGCCGTCAGCGGCACCTTCACACTGAAAGCGGAACTGCAAAAAGAGGAGTTTGATGATGGCCACGCCCACTAATCAATCAAACTCGTTCTCGGCATTGTTCCGGTTTCTCGAGCGTGTATCGGGCGGAAAGCTTTTGGCCGCCTTGGCATTCGTGCTCGTCGTCGTCGCCGGGGTTTGGACCTTCCGCTCGATGCCGGTGGACGCCTTTCCCGATGTGACGCCGACACTGGTTCAGGTCTTCACCGAGACAGAGGGTCTGGCGCCTGAAGAAGTCGAGCGCTATGTGACCTTCCCGGTTGAAACTTCGATGAACGGGCTTCCCCGTCTCAAAGAAATCCGATCCACCTCGAATTTCGGCCTCTCCGTGGTCAACGTCTACTTCGAGGACGGCGTGGACATCTATTGGGCACGTCAGCTTGTTGGCGAACGCCTTCAGCTGGCGCGTGAGGAAATTCCTGGCGGATTTGGTGATCCGCAGATGGGCCCGATCACCACCGGCTTGGGACAAATCCTGTTCTATTTCCTCGAAACGAGCGACGAAACGCATGATGGCGTTGAGCTCAGGACGTTGCAGGATTGGCAGGTCAAATTCGATCTGCAAACCGTACGAGGCGTGACGGAAATCCTCTCCCTTGGCGGGTATGAGCAACAGTACCAGATCAACGTGCTTCCCGAGGCGTTGCTCCGCTACCAGCTCTCGATCGCGGACATCATCTCTGCGGTAGAAACCAATAACGCCAACGCCGGCGCTCAATTCCTTGTCGAGAATAGCGAACAATATACCGTCCGGGCTGTCGGCCTCGCGAGCGGTGTTCACGATCTTGCCGACATCGTGGTCGCCGTCGAGGACACCATTCCCATCCGCATTCGTGATGTTGCGACCGTAGAAATCGGTGGGGCGCCGAGGCAGGGCCTGGCAACGATGAACGGAACCGGCGAAGTCGTCGCCGGTCTGGTTCTCAAGCTGATGGGTGCCAACACCAACGAAGTCATTTCGCTGGTGCACGAACGCATGGAGCGTATCAACGCCTCCCTGCCGCCCGGCGTCCGTGCGGTGCCGTATTATGATCAGTCAGAGCTGGTCAATGCGGCCGTCTCGACGATGACGACAGCGCTTTGGCAAGGCGCGCTACTCGTTGCCGTCGTCCTGTTTCTTTTTCTTGGAGGGTGGAGGCCGAGCTTGATTGTTGTGGCGTCCATTCCATTCTCGGTCGCGTTCGCTCTGGTCGCAATGCAGTTGTTCGGGGTCTCGGCAAACCTGATGTCACTGGGCGGCATTGCCATCGCCATTGGCATGATGGTCGACGGGGCCGTGGTCATCGTCGAAAATGCAAACCGAGCGCTTGCCTCCGCAAGCGGCGACGACAGCAAACTTCGGGTCGTGGCAACGGCCTGCGCCGAAGTTCTCCAGCCGCTGATCTTCGCCATCCTGATAGTCATGGTCGTGTTTGTTCCCATTCTCACGCTCCAGGGCGTAGAAGGGCGCACATTCAGGCCGCTGGCCTTCGCGGTCGTCTTTGCCATGATGGGCTCGCTGGTGTTTGCCATGTTCCTGGCCCCGGCCGCCTCGGCAGCCGGATTGCGCGCCAAGGCGGGTAAATCCGACAGCCAGACTGACGGAACCGGCTTCTACGAGCGTAGATTTGGGCCAGTGGTGCGCTTCTTCGTTCAACATAGGCCCGTGGCCGTTGGGTTGGCAGCGGCGATACTGCTGGCGGGCGCAGTGGTCTTTCCGCGTCTGGGCTCCGAGTTCACCCCGCGGATGAATGAAGGTGACCTTCTGGTCCGGCTAACAATGGCCCCCTCAATTGCGCTTCCGGAAGCCAGGGACACGGTGACCCGGTTCGAACAACGATTGTTGACCGACTTTCCCGAGGTCGAACGCGTAGTGACGCGTATCGGACGTGGGGAGGTCGGCGCGCATGCTGACCCGGTCAACAGCGCCGAAGCCTTTGTTGCGCTGCGCCCGCGACGCGAGTGGACGTCCGCATCCACCCAAGCCGATTTGCTGTCCTTGATGAGCGAACGGTTCGAAGGCTTCGCGGGCGCTCGCTTCAACTTCACTCAACCGATTGCGGCGGCAACAGACGAGCTGCTGACCGGCACCAAGGCCGACCTCGCGATCAAGCTGTTCGGCGAGGACGCAAGCGTTCTCGAAGCCTACGCCGCCGAAATCGCCGACGTCATTCGCGCAATTGACGGAGCCGCCGACGTGCAAACCGATCAGATGACGGGTGCACCTCAAATGCGGATCACGGTCAATCGCGAAGCGATCAGTCGTTTTGGCCTCAATGTCGAGGACGTACTGGCCGTGGTCCGGTCTGCTGTGGGCGGAAGAGAGGCCGGGCAGGTGTTCGACGGGGTTCGCCGCTTCGACATCATCGTCCGCTACCGTGAGGCCGACCGCCTGAATGCGGAACGTATTCGTCGGATCATCATCAACGGGCCAGGCGGAGAAGTGATACCTCTAAGCCAGGTCGCTGCGGTGGAACGCATTGAAGGACCCCGGCAAATCACCCGCGAAAACGGTCAACGCTACATCACCGTGCAGACCAATGTGCGTGATCGCGACATTGGCTCCTTCGTTGCCGAGGGGCAGGATGCCGTGGCGTCCCAAATCGAGCTTCCACCAGGATATTTCGTTGAATGGGGCGGTCAGTTCGAGCTGCAACAACAGGCGAATGCCCGCTTCGCGGTCGTCATTCCTGTGACGCTCGGCATCGTTTTCCTCTTGCTCTTGTTCAGCTTTGGAAGGTTGAAGAGCGCGCTCTTGATCCTGGCCAATATTCCGCTCGCCCTGGTGGGAGGTATCATTGCCCTGTGGCTCACAGGACAGAACCTTTCCGTGCCGGCGTCCGTTGGCTTCATCGCTCTGTTCGGTATCGCCCTCGGGAACGGGATGGTGCTCGTGTCCTTTCTGGACCGCTTCGCCAAAGACCGCGCTGACATCGACGTTTTCAGCGTCGAAGCAGCCGCACGGCGGGCCCAGCCCGTTCTCATGACGGCGACAACGACAGGTCTCGGCCTGATGCCATTGCTTTTTGCATCCGGTATCGGGTCTGAGGTTCAGCGTCCCCTAGCGGCTGTCGTGATTGGCGGTCTCGTGACCTCGACCATTTTGACACTGCTGGTGCTTCCGGCCGTGTACAAATGGTTCGCGCCCAAACGCTAGCGCGATGAATTGGCGGCGACCTCGGTCGCTGTCAATCCCGGCCGACCTGGTGTCCGGACAGACAGCGCGAATGATCGAACAAGCTCGTGACAATCTCGCAGCTGCCCACTTGGCCGCCGGCACACCCGTCGATCATGCGTTTGAGTTCACGCTCGAGAATGCGTAGCTGTTCGATGCGCTTTTGTGTCGCCGCAAGGTGATGACGGGCCAGCTCATCGGCGCGGGTGCAGTCAGTGCCCGGGTTCTCCTGCAAGGCGATAAGGTCGCGAATGGCCTCGACCGAGAAACCGAGATCCCGCGCATGCCGAATGAAACCCAGCAGATCTACCGACGCTTGATCATAGACGCGGCGACCGCTCTCAACCCGCTTCGGTTCCGGCATCAGGCCGACACTTTCGTAGTAGCGGATCGTCGTCACTTTGACGCCGGACCTTTCTGCCGCTTGTCCGATACTGAATTCTCTCGTCATTTTTCTTCTTGCTTCTACAGCCGCTGTAGAAATTAGAGTCCAGGCCGAAGCTAGGAGTCAAGACCATGAGTTGCTGCTCAAATGAGCAAAAGTTCGACGGCACATCCGTCGCTTACCGGCGCGCCCTGTGGGCCGTGATCGGTATCAATTTGGTGATGTTCGCCGTTGAAATAACGGCCGGGTTCGCCTCCGGCTCGCAGGCCCTGAAAGCCGATGCCCTCGACTTTGCCGGCGACACCATGACCTATACGATCAGTCTGCTCGTGATCGGGTCGAGCTTGGCGCTGCGTGCCCGGGCCGCGCTTTTCAAAGGCGGCCTGCTGCTCGTAATCGCGGTTTCAGTACTGGCCATGACCCTGGTGCGTGCGCTGTCCGGCGAACCGCCTGTCGCTGAAACCATGGGTATTGTCGGTTTCGCCGCCCTCCTTGCAAACGCGGCCAGCGTCCTCATCCTTCTCAAATGGAGAGACGGCGATGCCAACGTCCGCTCGGTGTGGCTGTGCTCCCGCAATGACGCCATTGGCAATGTCGGCGTCATGATCGCCGGCGGGCTGGTGGCCGTGACTGGCTCCGCCTGGCCCGATCTTGTGCTGGCTGTTGCCTTGGCCGGTCTCTTTACACGGTCCGCTTGGTCGATCTGCACGCAAGCCCTGGCCGAACTCCGCCAATGCAACGTCCCGCCCGCTGACCCTGAGCGCCCGCACAACGCCTAAGACCGTATTGGCTCGGGCCTAGCGCGTCGCTGGGCGGAGGGTTCCAGCTGGCCCAAACTGGCTGCCCAGTGGATCAGACCGAATGTGCAGACACGGGTCCAGCGGCGTTGAGGCACGGCCACCGGCACAGCGCCAGATATTGTTAATCACCGCGTTCCCCAGTCGGTCCGTCGGGCTTACTGATCGCGCCTGGAAAAAAAGGTTATACCCAAGGCTGCCGCCTCGAACAGCGCCAACGAGTAATGTTCACTCTCCCACGGTCTTCGTTTCTTTGGCAGGCGCGGTGAGAGCTCCGGAAGGATGTCGCAGACGGCTGTCGCGATGTCGTCTTTCGAGCTGATACCGTACACGCAGAACCGCTGTCGCACCTTGAGGCGGGATATCAGCACGACGGTGTAGCCGCTCTGTTTGGCATCCTTGGCAATCTCTCGCAGGAGGACACGGATACGGTGGTGGCGGGTCGATGTCGGAGCATCTCCTTCTTCCATAACAACATGAATGGGATGGTAACCCCGGATCAACTTACCGGCAGCGGTCCGACAAAATCGGTTCTTATTCACCCTTGCTTCGCGGCCGCCCCAATCCAATACGCGCCGATTGGCATCAAAAACGACGTAGCAGAGCCCTCGTGAACTCGGTTCCAAGGCGAGGACGTGCGCTATTTGGCACTCGGCTTTCAAGGCTAAGGGCCGTCAAAACGTCGGCAGATGGATTTGATGAACTCGACCTTTGCAGGGAGGGGGGTGGTTCGCGATTGCTCACAACGCTTAAGTAGCTTCGCAGCGCGCGCCTGAGTACGGCGTCGGAGATCCGCGGTGGTGTCAGGTAACAAGTTGGCCGCGGGAATATCGAAAATAAGTTCGTAGGTCAGCAGCGTGAGGGTATCGGGGCGCACCTGCCCGCATTCAATTCGTGAGATGGTGCTGAGGCTAGTTCCGACCAGTTGGGCAAGCTCGGCCTGGTCGAGCCCGCCACGCCGACGGCAGGCCTTTAGCCGAATGGCATTCGCGTCGAACATGGTGTTGTTGGCACAGCGCCATTAGCAACGCCGTGCCTATTTATTCTGGCATGTCTAAGGGGGGTGGGGAGGCGTGGGCATTTGCGCGATGTGCACAACGCCACGTCGTGACGCAACGGGTGTGGCGTGCTGTAATTGGCGAAGCAGCTTACCCAGCGCACACGTAGGTAGAGCGCATGTTCTCATATTGGAGATTATGCGCGGATAGCTAACCGTGTGGCGGACTAACACTCTTGGTGCTACCGAACTTGGAGCTTCGGTCTCAGGACCGCTGAATTCCGACAGCGGGCTGTCGATAATCGGAAATTTTTGGGTCTGCCGCGTGGGGCTTCAGATGCGCCGTGCGTGAAATTTGATCCAGCAATCTAGCTAATCCACGGCCTTGTTGCCTCAACTATGTCGAGCGGATCGATCGTATTTGAACCCGGTGAAATCGTCGCGCCGTAGACCGAGCTCAGGCCGAAGATCATGAATGTAAGGGGTTTTTGTACGTGTGCGACTTGTCGTTTCCAAGAGTCAATATCGATATTTGAGGGCGTCGGATCGGCCTCTGGATGTGAATGCCACTCTCCAACCCAGTCTCCCTTGCCCCCACATCGGACCCACCACATCGTTGCCGAGATTTGATGACTTGGGCAACGGCGATGAAACCGGTGGTGTGTTGATAGGTCAGCGGGTCCAGGAAAAGTACATCGCATGATCCTTATTGCGCCCTTCGCACGCAGCCCTAGCAGCAGCCCGCCTGTCTCGCGCTTGCCTGCTTCAGCTGCCACGCGTGAACTGATCCGGTGGTAGACGGCTGAGTCAACGCTGACAGAGACATCAGTGGTTAGAGCACGCGGGGCATTCATCAGATTTCTCTAACAGTTGATCTCGGTTTGATCCCGACTTCGCAAGGCCGAAATCCGTCACCCGCGTCCAAAGGTTCTTCGCTGTGCTTTCTGAGATCACCGCCACCGTGGCCTCCAGTGCTAGGGCGGCGGCTGCAACCGAAGTTGCCACCGAAAACGGAACGTACGCGCCATCTCCGCACGTTCCGTAGATGAAATCAGTACGCCTACAACTATCCTTCAACGGTGAATGTCGAGCTGAATTTGCCAGGCTCGGCCTTATACACCGATAACACGCTCCACTCCCTTGACTTCGTGAGGCGAACGACTGAACAGCGGCACCTTCCTGAACGATCCAGCTGTAAATGACGTGTCTATCCCTTTCTTCGTTAAGATGTTGGCGGTTTATCCACTCGGAGACATTTTCAGTTCCTGTCGCATCGATGAGAACTTGGCATCCGCCAAGCCGCGCCCATACGTGCTCAATTCCGTTGTCATGGGATTCAACGTTTAGTTTCGGATGAAAGCGACTGACTTGTTCAGCGACCGCTTCCGCCTTGTTTCGCCCGATTTCGTGGAACGAGCATGCGTGCCTACCGAGATTAGCGGGCGATATGCTTTCCGGATCGACTAGAACCAATTTGCCGCCACAAGCCCCCGCGCCAGATCGAACCAGCAAAGGTGCTAAAAACGAACCGATGGTACCGCAGCCGATCAAGGCTATGTGCTTCCCCCCAAGCGGGGGGTGAGCCTCGTTCTGATTACCTAAGCAACGCTGTGTCACAAATCGCGCGCTCGCCTCCTCGGCTGTGGCATGTTGCAGCGGAGCGGCGTTAAGAATCGCTTTGGGCAAGCGGGTGCTATGCTTACTCCCCTTAACCGGTGGCGATGGCAGTAGATGGACGCCCAAGCATGCATTTTGGCCCTTTGTGAAAACCCAAATGTCCTCTTGGAGCCGGTCCTTCACCTGTTTGAAGGGGAGGATTGAGTTGAGAGCATTCTTCTCCCACCACTCGGACAGTTGCTGCACCGTTTTTGGCACAACTTCGTCACTCACTGGCTCAAGGTTTCGATCGACCTTCACGATTACGGCTGATCGATTTGAGGACCTCGAATTCTGTGCGGTTCGAGAGAGAAAAATCCCCGTGTTCGCTTGTAACGCTGACCAACTGCTCACTCCAGCCGGAGGGTCATCCACCAGATAGAATCCACGGTCTCCCCAATACGAAGAGTATTCCATTGTTATTGCCGAAAGGGGGCGAACACCGAGCGAGTCTGCCAGTGTGTCCTCCGCCATCTTGAGAACCGCTAAGACTGAACCGCCGGGGTCATATGGATCAAGGCGCAGTGTTCCGGGCGCTGCGTAGCATACACGGTTGTGGTTCGGGCCTTCTAAATGTGGCCTTGCGCCGTTGGGCAGTTCACTCAGATCGTCAACGTAGACCTCGGGTTTTGATAAAAATCCAATGTCAGGGACATGCAAAGTGACGCGAAGCCGCTTGTGACCAAAGTTCAGTTCGCCAGAATAGCGATTTGGATCAGCGGATCGCTCAAAGCCTATTTGTCGAAGCGTTTCCCTGATTGATGTTGGCGGGTTGGGCCAGCCCGTCATCCCGATGTCGAAGAAATAATGTTGGGATGAGGCACGCGTGATGCTGACTCTTTTGTCACCTGAGGCAATTGACTCGCCTGATCAATTTTTACCGCATGCGGACTATTCGGGAATCGCGCGCCAAAGATTGTGCGAAGATGTTTCACTACTACCTGTGCGTTGGTACAATGATTCAGCGCTGTGTTCAGACCGTCGATGGCGCTATCGACCCTAGCGATCAGAGCGGCCCTTTCAGTGCCTTCCATTTCAGCGTCTAGTCGAGCATTGGTGATCGGATGGAGTATCCCCTCGCCCGCAAGACTCGCTCGAAGTTTATGAAGCGCGACTAGGGTCATTGCGTCGTCTCGATCACCTGCCGGCTTGCCCGCCAATTCATCCAACGCCCACACCGTTGTGATTGTGACAGCTAGTGAAGACAGCTTGATGTCTGGAGATGCCTGATCTCGCCAAGCTTTTAGGTACATCGTCACGCGCCGACAGACGGTTCCCAAATCATCAACCCAGGATTCGAACCAATCCTGAAAGGCTTTCGGATCCGAGTGAACCCAGTCTTCGTCTCGGTGGGCCAGACGGACCGCGTTAGACGGGACTCGATAGTGCTTATCCCATTTAGCTAGCTTCGAGTTGTTGAGGTGCTCCGCTTTCCGGGCGCCCTCACCAAATGCTTTCTCAAAATTCTTTTGAACTCGATTAAACTCAGATTGCTCGACAGCGAAAAGAGGAAGGTCAATGTGAGCGCCAGCATCACCTAGCTGAACTCGCACACATGTCGGTTTGCGACAAAGCGTCCACGTTGGCTCCTCGTCGAGAAGAGAAGCCAATGCCTTTTCCACCACATAGAACAATGCGTCCGATGAAAAGATCGGTTCGTCATCAACAAACTCTACCGGAACGTAAACGCCATCATCCAAGTCGATCTCCTGGGGAGGCGTTTTCGCAGGTCGCACAAGAGTTTGATATGCGAATGATCCTTGGCGAAGAAAGCGAACGTCGATGACCTGGACCTTGGCGGATTTCGCTATAGACGCGTGGTCGCGTTTGGCGACACGAATTCGTCGGCCTTCCTCTGACGCGAAGATTTTATCAACCTGCCCAAATGCTAGGCGAAGGCATTGACGAATTCGCTCGCTCGCTTGCCGAAGTAGGCTATCTTCATCATCGCCATGCTGAATGTGGATCTTACGTTTGAAGCTAGGCTCTACCCTCAAGCCTTTAAACAACGCATGCGCGTTTGCGGTGGTCATGCCACTACTCCGAGTCAAATTCCCATATATAGTGGGGTTTGCGTTTTGTTCGCGCAAGGGGTAGTGATCGATTTATGGCGAGAATCCTTGGCCTATGGTTCTGGATGGTAACATCTGCCGTCGCGGCTCTTCTATTGAGCACAGCGATCGATTTGGTGCTTTCGGTGTTCGCGCGATTGTTGGGGCTTGAAATCGGGGCCGAACTAAACATCGCACCTCGTTGGCTCGCATTAGCAATAGCAGCTCTTCTAGTTCTTCCGTTCTTGCCGCGGGTGCGCCGATGGTTATGGAGGTTGCCCTGGATAGGCAGTCAACTGCGCAAGCATGTCTTTGAGGATCTCGACGGAGATTGGACGGTAGAAATTGACTCGAACTGGCCAACGGTGGAGGCGATGTGGAAAGCGAGCCGGGATGCCAACGAAGAGCGGTTCGACCCTGTATCTAACCCAGATACAATGTGCGAGGGGGTGCCGTTTAGATTTGACGCAACCATAACAATGGGATGGGCGAAAGCCGAAGTGATCATTTACCCCAACAAATCAACGCCGCTCCAGCAATCCAGAACTATCATTTTCGAACTCATTCGGAAGTGTGCTGACTATCCCCCGCGCGTGTTCTGGGGCTTCCGACAGTTCAACTCCTCTGTCGAAGCAACTGATGAAGACAACTTCCTTGGAGCTGCAATGCTGGACGTGGTTAGCGCGGATGAGCTGACCGGCACCTATTGGAACAATCGATCTTGGCGTAAGGGATTGAATGTCGCCGGACGCATCACAATGAAAAGGAGGCCATGACGAAGAATTACCTGACAATTCGCATGGGCGGAACGACGCAGGCGGTGTACGTAGGATAAGTTGCCACAGAAGTAGACGTTGGACAGAACGTCGAGCACGCGATTAGATTTTCCAATCTCAGATACCCCAACGAGTCACTTTGCGATTGTGATCGACTGATGACCATAGAGCCGGCGTCGTCGAAGCCATCCCGCCTTGGTATTGCTTCACAAGCCACCCTATTATCTGGCCGACGGCCAGGTGCATTTGGAAGCTATTTCGCCGCAGCCGGTCGAGCAGAAAACTTAATGACCAACGTCTGCTCCTGCGCCAAAGCGGACCTCCAAGCACGGTTCAGCGCGTGGACCCGCTTGGGTCGACGCGTACTGCAATTTTCCTTCGAGATCTCGACCGCCTGCCACGGCCGACCAAACCCTTGGAGAGGTACCTATTGACGGGCGAGAAGTCTTTATGTCGTTCGACGTAGGCATTTGCACCGTTCGCAAATTTTCGTGTCAATGTTCGACAAACGTCTCGATACGCCCATGGGGAACGCTCTGGTTACCATAAGTAGCGCCGCTGCCGATCAGGGCGAAAGTTCCCGCCAGCTGTGGGGCACAAGCAGTCGAAATTATTCTGCAGTGGCGCAAAATACCAAGCTAGCGAGGCGATGAAACGATGGCGCGCGCCCGTTGAGAAAGATGCAAAATCACCTTCTCTAATACCTCATTTGGGAGTTCAGCGTATAGCCCTTCCTCATTTGGCGGCCGCATGGCGAACCAAAACAATTGGCTCCTATACCCGTTTTCTCGTGCTGTTTCGTAATCAAGCGCAAAAACGACCAGAGGAGACCTGGATTTGGTACTGGCGTGTTCATCATTTTTGGAAGACAAAACCGAAAATTCGGTTGTCCCAAACACTTGGTGGAGCACACGGAGCACAACCTCGGTGATCCAGCGCCAATGCGCCACTTCGTCTCTCGACATTTCAGCAACTGATGAGATGTTCCTCACAGCAGAGATCGAAATCACAACCGGGTGGGTTGCTCGAATCTCCACAGCTGCCCGGAAGTGCTTTGTCTCGAGGAAGTTTCGGATTTGTGACAGCTGGTGTGAACGCATATACTTATAGATTTATCAATTAAATCATTTGGTTAATGGTGCCATAGATGGCTTGGAAACGCCAGTCACGTAGACCATTTTGGACCGTGCGAAGCACTAGGCTAAGCTGGAGAATGGTCCGAATCCTGGGCTTCACAGGTGTTGCCAGTTGCGCCCTGTGCAAACCGCCACCCCAAAGTTCGAATAATGCCTCTCATCGGGCAGCACGTTTGTGTAAATAACTAAGTAACGAATAATGCAAAAAGAAATAGACAGAATACTTTTTGAGCGCGAAACAGCGCTACATAAATTTGAGGTACGGTCTTCAGCTCAAGAAATAAATAAATACCTATCTGATTCATTTATTGAATTTGGCAGTTCAGGAACGGTTTTCACAAAAGCATCGATCATTGAGGCACTTGCGGAAGAGGAAGAAGATTTAAGTGTTAAGGTGGAAAATTTTGAAACAAGGATCTTATGTGACGATACCGTACTAGTAACCTATAAATCTACTATTACTGTAGACGGTCAAGTGCTAAGTTCGCTTCGAAGTTCAATATGGATGTTAGAGGGTGATGAGTGGATGATGGCTTTCCACCAAGGCACTCGAGCACTTTAAGTTAATATTTAACCGAAAGGTGAATTTTTAGGGTTTCTGGCCTGGTTATTTGCACCCTGCGCAAACCACCACGTCAAAGTTCGAATAATGCCTCTCATCGGGCAGCCAGTCGGGATGGAAGTGCGTTTTGCGAGCAGTTCGTAGGCAAAATGCAGCTCAACAGAGAGCTTTTTTCCATCCACCCAAAAGTTCGCGCACGTCTCATTTAGCAATTCTCGAGATTCTGGTGCATTCGCGGAAAAATGGCTTAACAGCGGGCTTTGAGCGAGTTCGCACATTTTTCGAATTCGATTAGGATTTTTACCCCGTGTGACCCCAATATTCGAACTTTCATGTTCGGCTTCCGCGATCTGCATCAGCAGGTTTTCCTGTCGGTTTCGATACACTTCGCCTGAAATCGTGCCGTCAATGAGCAGGTCTGTTAGACGCTCCAGGCGCTGGTTCATTTGCTGAATTCGCAAGCTGATCTTCTTTCGATTTTCAGCTTCCCGAGCCTGAAAATCGTTCTTGAGATCTTGGTACGCGGCGATGAGCGCTTTCGCTTCCGCCTTTGAAATCCGAACGGTGGATAAGACTGCTTGGATCTGTCCGTCGACCAGGTCTTCCCGAATGCAGCACCCGGGACAGCCGCGGGTCCGACACCGGTAATAGACCCGACCTTTTTGGAGCTCGCCGATCAGATAACCGTCGCACCTCTTGCATCGTAGCCGGCGCTTGTAGCAGAAGCGGTGTCGCCTAAGCTTCTCACCAGATTTGCCCTGCAGAATCGATTGAACGCGCTTGAATTGGTAGGGTGAGATTAGTGGTTCATGTATCCCTTTGAACGCCTCACCTGTTTTCTGGACCCGCATGATCCCAGCGTAGAATGGGTTGTTAAGCATCCGGCCGATCATGCTTACGGAGAGAGGTTTGCCGGACGCGCTTCGAAGACCCATCGCTGTGATCTTCTCCCGCAATGTCGTGATGGAGTACTGTCCGGTCGCGTAAAGGTCGAAAGCCTCTCGAACCAGCGGTCCTCGCATTGGATCGACCGCCTTGGGCTTGCCGCCGCCTTGGTTGAGATAACCGACCGGGGCCGGAAGGGGATACAGTCCCTGTTTTAGTCGACCATAGAAACCCTTTTTGGTCTCTTCGCGTAGATTGCGAATGGTGTCCGCAGCGAACGCAACGAGGATATCGGCAGTCAGACGTCCGCTCCGGGAAGAGAGGTCGATATCTTCGTTGGCAAAGTAGAGCTTGACGCCAAGCTCCGTGAGTTCACCTAAATCTGCCCAATCGCGGAAATTTCGTGTGCCTCGATCAACGCGGTGCAGGATCACGCCGTCCGCTTTTTTGCGGCGGAGCTGTTTGAGCATTCGCCCGAAAACAGGTCGCCCCTGCTTGGCGGCTGTTTGCCGCTCTTCGAACCACTCCGTTACGGTGAGCTGCCTGCGGTCAGCGTACTGTTGGATTGCGCTGCGTTGTTCCTGGAGCGATACGCCCTTGTGGCCTTGCTTGACCGTTGAGACGCGAATGTAAGCGTAATAATTTCCCATAAATCATATAGTTATAGACTCATAGGATAGAATCTTGGTCGCAAAGAGTCGAATCTGGCGGGTCGGACCTCCTTCCGCGATTCTCTGGATCAGACCGTCGCGCGATCCGCTCGACAAGCGCGATGTAGCGAAAAAGCCTGTCTTCCTCGACCCGGATTTGTTGCTTCGTGAATTCTTCCGGGAGCAGCTTACGGAGGAAGTCCAACTTAGGTCGCTTGGAAGGGGTTCTGGACATGAGACCGTTCAGGATACGCCTGCAGCCGCGATCCGGAAGACGTGGCCGCTTGCAGGGTCTGCAGATCCCCACGTCTGGTTCGCTACCAGAGTCCCCTGATAGCCTTTAGGCATATGTCAGAACACCTACCCAACGCTCCGGCAAATGCCGAGCGCAAGCCAACTAAACCTACCCGACGAACCATCCAGGTCGTCTCGGCCATTGCACCCAATCGCGAGCTGATCGAGACAATTTTCGACGCGAACAAGGAGCGGGCCCGGCTCGCCATCTGGAAAGACCAAAAGGCTACCATCGTCGATGACTATGTTCCGGACGAGGCGGTTCGCTACGTACCGCTCTCAAGCGCTGGCGCGTTGGTGGAGCACGGGGTGCTCCGGTTTCCCGACGAGCCAATGCAATACGGCGAGACTGCAGACCTGCTCGATGCCATCCGGGCCTACATCCACGCCTATGTTGACGTCTCTGAGGCATTCGAGCGCCTCGCCGCCAATTATGTTCTACTGACTTGGGTCCATGATCGCTTCAACGAACTGCCCTACCTGCGGCGCCGCGGCGATTATGGGACAGGCAAGACCCGCTTCCTCACCGTCATTGGATCGATCTGCTTCAAGCCAATTTTCGCGGGTGGGGCATCAACCACCTCGCCCATCTTCCATTTGCTCAATCGTATCGGTGGCACCCTGGTGATCGATGAGGCGGATTTCCGGTTCTCGGATGAAAGCGCACTCATTGCCAAAATTCTCAATGCCGGCAACGTGAAGGGCTATCCGGTGTTGCGCAGCGAGAGCATCAACGGCAAGGACTTCCGCCCTCGCGCCTTCAAAGTGTTTGGTCCGAAAATCATTGCCATGCGCGGCCGCTACGACGACCCCGCATTGGAGAGCCGGTTTCTCACTGAGACGTCGTCCAGCGCGTCCACCCGACCCGATATCCCGATCAACCTCCCAAGCGAGCAGGCGGCCGAGGCCGCAGTGCTGCGCTCCAAACTGCTCCAATACCGGTTCGATCATTTCGAGCACGTTGGCGAACCTAAGCCCATGGACACGGACGCACCGGGCATGGAGCCGCGGATGCGACAGATCCTCAGCCCCTTGCTCACCGTCGCCGTGGACGAAACGGACCGCGAAGCAATCCTGGCGCACGCCGCCATCGCCCAAGAGCGGCTGCAAGAGGCCCGCGGTCAGACACTCGAGGCAGAAGTGCTCACGGTGATCCGCAAGCTCATGCTACGCGACGATAGTGCAGGAGTGAGCATGCGGGAGATTGCCCAGGTGCACGGTCGGGCCTATCTCGACAGTTTGAGCAAGCCGCTGGCCGCGCGCGCGGTGGGCCACCTTGTACGCACCAAGCTCAATCTGAAGACCACAAAGAGCCACGGCGTGTTCATCATCCACAAATCCCAGGCGTCGGCACTCGCCGCCCTCTACGCGCGATACGACATCACTGACGAGGACGTGGATTATCTGGCAGACCGGCTGGGGGAGACGCTTCGGGTGGACATTGGGGATGTCGGGGATGTCGGACGACGTCCCTGACATTTGGTGGTCATAGCGTCACTCAACCCCACCCCTGGCCCCAGATTGGGGTGTGGGCCCCCGGCGACATCCCCGATGTCCCCAACATCCCCATTTGCGCCGACTGCAAATGCCCACGTCTACGCTCCGGGCCACGGGTGGGCGACAATAAGTGAGCGCGGGGATTTGCGCCCCTGCGTGTCCTGCCCCCTAAGGGCTCAATCGGACGCACCGCCTTCTCGGTGTCGTCCGCCGGCATCGATTGGCGGTGTCGGCGACGCGATACGGAGAGACCCATGGAAACGACAACCGAGTGCAGAACCTGCACCATTCGCGAGCTCAATGATGCGCTCCGGACCACGGGAAAGGGCGGGCGCCTTGTCATGACGCGCGGCGTTCATGACAGGGGCGAAGCGTTTATCCTTGCGGCTTTCGCGGCCATCCGGGATTTTGACGACTTCACGCCGGAAAATGACCCTTACGAGGATCATGATTTCGGGCGGGTGGTGATCGACGGTGAGCCGCTGCTCTGGAAGATCGACTACTACGACACGACGATGAAGTTCGGCTCGGATGATCCGTCCGATCCGGAGCAAACCACACGCGTGCTCACCGTCATGCTCGCGAATGAATACTAGCTCTTTGGCTCCGCCCCTTTGCGGAGCCTTTTCTTGTTTTGGTGTGGGCGTTTGCGCCGTGCGCATTTCCCCACGCCTACTCGGCCCGGGCGCCCTCCGGTAGGCTGGAACTCTATGCCGTCTCAGCCACCGGATCACATTCGATACTTCGCGCGTTTGCGCCATCGCAATGATGACCGTGCCTTCGGCATTCGTCCGGCTGACCGGGCCTCGCACATTTACATCGTCGGCAAGACCGGGACCGGTAAAACCACTTTGCTCGAGACGATGCTTCTCGGCGACATACGGGACGGGCTTGGCTGTGCGTTGCTCGATCCCCACGGTGATCTCGCGCTCCGGCTCTGGACGCGACTTCATCACCGTCACAACAGACGCATCGTCTATGTCGACCCCGCTGATCCTGCCTGCCGCGTGAGCTTAAACCCTCTTGTGCGGGTCAGCGCGCCTCTGCGTCCGCTGGTCGCCGCCGGACTTCTGGATGTCTTCAAGATGATGTGGAGCGACGCCTGGGGGTCGCGCATGGAGCATGTGCTACGCAACGCGCTCTTGGCACTGCTTGATCAGCCGCGCGCAACCCTGCCGGACATACTTCGGATCATCTCTGACGATACATTCCGGCTCAACGCGGTCCCGAACATTCAGAACAAGCAGGTTCGGCGCTACTGGGAGCACGAGTTTCCCAATTACGCCAAACGCTATCGAGGAGACGCGATCGCACCCATTCAGTCCAAGGTGGGCGCGCTGTTGGCTGACCCGCGGCTCTATCGCTTTTTCACCGCTCAAGAGGGTCAGCTCCGCCTGCGCGCCGTGATGGACGAAGGACAGGTAATGATTATCAACCTCTCTAAGGGCCGATTAGGGGCCGACAGCTCTGCGCTGCTTGGTGGGGTGCTCACCACCTTGCTTGGGGTGGCCGCATTCTCCCGTGTCGCCTTGCCCGAGGCGAAACGCCGTCCCTTCTTCATCTATATCGACGAGTTCCAGACCTTCACGACGCTGGCGATTGCGGAAATGCTGGCCGAGCTGCGCAAGACCGGTGTCGCGCTCATCCTCGCGCATCAATTTCTCCAGCAGGTCAGCCTGCCGATCCGGCATGCGGTCCTCGGCAATGCCGGCACCTTGATCGCGTTTAGGGTCAGCGCAGAGGATGCCGGCTATTTGGCGAAGGAGTTCGAGCCGAAATTTGAGCGGCTCGATTTGATCAGCCTCCCAAACTTTCACATCTACTTGAGGCTTATGATCGATGGCGCACCGAGCAAACCATTCAGTGCCATCACCCTTCCGCCCGCTGGCCCGATACCCACTTATGGCAGAACTCAGCAATGACTCGCCTAAGTTGTCAAATTGGTGCTATTCTCGCGACGAGAGAAACAGGGAGGGTGGCATGCAACTCAAGATACGACGCAGTCAGAAGACCGGTTTGACCGGCAAGGTCGTGTTCCAACTCGACGTCATGGCGGAGCTGACACCGGACGAGAAGGCTCTGGTTCAACAGTACAAGCTGGGCAAGGAGCTGGTCTATTCGAGCGAGGCGGCCGACCGGAACGCTGAGATGGCCCGCGCTGGCAGCCTTAAAGCGCTGGGCGGCATGGTGCTCGACCGCGCCACGAAGCGCCGCTTCACAATGAACGACCTCATTAACGGCCAGCACCTGGAGTGCAAGGATCTCGGCGAGCTGACCGATACCGAGGAGCAAGTGCATGTCGCTTGCCACAATATCCGCCGCTATCTGGAGGTCGCGAAAAGCTTCGACGGCACCGAACACATCCTCGAAATCGAACCGACCGCGCCCTAACAGCGATGACCGAGGATTTCTTCTCGGGACTATCCTCGTGGTGGCGTGAAAGCTGGCAAGCGGGCATCAACCAGCCCGCGTTCGGCCCCAAGGTCGGGCGCGGGCTGTTCTCCAATTGGTTTCTGACGGAGCGGGATCGGGAGATTGTCGACCTGGAGGCGCTGTATGCCCGCGTCTGGCGCCTCCGTGAGGCGTCACGACTGGCGCCAGACGAGACGAGGAGCGAACTCGTCAGCGACATCATCGTCGCCGCCTTTAAGGCAAGCCAAACCGGCTTCAGCCGGCCGCTACTGGATGCGCTCTACGATGTCGTCAATGGAGTACTGGTCGAGGATGTGTTCTGGTTTCCCCGGTACGACGTCGGGGACATTGCGCGGTTGCCCATGACGCCGCGCTCGCAGCTCCGCAATTTTCTAGTCGGTCACGAACGCTTCCTGTTGCATCTAGAGCCACGGCTCAACACGGTGAAGGAATTGCTGGTCGATCTTTCCATTCGCCTGCTCGATGTGGCGGCGACAGAAGAATGGATCGACGACGGCGAAGACGAGAATGCTTACATTATCGACGTGCCGCTTTTCGGCGTAGCCGATGATGTGCCCGAGCTCCTCTCAACGCTCCTGGTGCGATTGTGCGCGGACGACGGCCCGGCGGTGCAAGCCGAGCTGTTTCCATTTCTGCGTGAGCAGATCATGCGCAATGTTCGCGTCGCGTCGGACATGGCCCCGAACGCCGTGCCGCCAACCAAACCCTACCGCCTGCCTCGCGATCGCAATGATCTCGCTATTCCCGAACTAATCGAAACCTATCTTCAGTACACGCCCTTTCAGTCCTACTTCGAGAGCGCCTTGCCGGTTCGGGTGCCGGCAAGCCTTAGAACCGAGCATACGCTCATTGTGGGCGGGTCTGGGCACGGCAAAACCCAGCTTCTGCTCAACCTCATCCACCATGACCTGACGTATATCGGTGAGCAGCCCCCGGGACTGATTGTCATCGACAGCCAGGGTGATCTTATCCGTACGATTTCGCAACTGGCCTTGTTCGATCCAGACGCGGCATGTGAGCTTTCAGACCGGCTAATTTTAATCGATCCGGCCGATGTGGAGTTTCCCGTCGCACTCAATCTCTTCGCCTTCGATGCCGCACGGCTCGATGGCTATGACCGGGCGGGCAAGGAGCGCGTCATTAACTCGGTCATCGATCTTTACGAGTATTTCTTTGCGGCGCTGCTCGGGGCAGAGCTGACACAAAAGCAGGGTGTCGTATTTCGCTATCTGGCCCGCCTCATGCTCGCGATCCCGCATGCCACAGTGCAGACGCTGCGCGAGCTGATGGAGGATGGCGAGCCCTACAGGCCCTACATGGAAACGCTTGACGGATCGGCCAAGCGGTTTTTCGAGAGCGAATTCTTTTCGCGCGGCTTCGCGGCTACCAAAAAACAGATCCTTCGACGCCTTTGGGGCGTGTTAGCCAACCCTGTTTTCGAGCGGATGTTCTCGCATCCGGAAAATCGCATCGACCTGTTCGAGGCAATGAATGACGGCAAGATCGTCCTTATCAATACCGCCAAGGACCTGTTGAAATCGGAAGGGTGTTCGATTTTCGGTCGGTTCTTCATCGCCAAGATCGCTCAAGCCGCGTTTGAGCGCGCCACAATCGAAGAAGCGGAACGCCGGACCACCTACGTCTACATCGATGAGGCGCACGACTATTTCGACGAAACGTTGGAGCACCTCTTCAACCAGGCGCGCAAGTATGGGGTGGGGCTCCATGTCGCCGCACAGCACCTCGATCAGATGCCAAACCGGTTGCGCTCAACGGTCATGGCATCCACCTCGCTGAAGTTTGCGGGCGGTGTCTCCGCGAAGGATGCTCGCGCGCTCGCAGACGATATGCGCACCGATGCGAGCTTTATAAGATCAATGAGCAAAAGGCGCGGTCGTTCTGAGTTCGCGGCCTACGTCAAAGGCCGCACGGAGTCCGCGCTACGTACGAATATCCAGCTCGGGGAGGTGAATGCGCTGCCCACGCTGGATGATGAGCAATACGGCAAGCTTATCGATGCCAACAGGGCCCGGTATTGCGCAACCCTCTCGGAGATCGAAGCGATCATCGACGAACCGGCGCCTCAGTCTGCTGACAAGGAAAGGCCGGTCGATGCGAACTGTGTCGAGCCGGAGGCGGCGAAATCAGACGACCTGGTACCCGCGCCATCGCCAGCGTTCGTGTCGCAGGAGCCGCGGACTGAAGTCGATCCAGAACCATCTCAACCTGTCGAGCCCAAGGAAGACGTGCAGGAGACCCGCAAGGAAGAAATTGACCGATACGTGGCCGGGCTGGGCGGGCGTCAGCACAAACAGCTCCAACAATTGGTGCGCGAACTGGCGCAAGAGCGCGGATTTCGAGCAATTCTCGAGAAGCCCGTTTTGGATGGGGGAGGCAAGGTCGATATTGCTTTGGAGCATGACCACCTGTCCATCGGAGTAGAAGTCTCCGTCACGACCGATGTGGGTCATGAGCGCCGCAATCTGATCAAATGCCTCGATGCAGGTTTTGACAAAGTGGTGCTTGTGGTGCCGGATCCGAGCAGGCGCGCCCAATTTAAGAACGTCATCGCGGAGACCCTGGCTGAAGACCAGGTGCCGCGGATATTCATCCTAGCACCAGACGGAGTTGGCCCCTTCCTCGATGATGAGGCCGCCTCGCTCTCATCATCCGATGAGGTGATACGTGGCTGGCGCGTGAAGACGCATCTTCGCCCGGTTTCAGAGGACGAGGCTCAACATAAGCGCGAAGCCCTCGGAAAAATCATCGCTGCGTCAATTGAGAGCCAGAGCAATCGCTAGCAGGTTCAAGCTGGTGGCGAGTGGCGCGAAATCGAATTTTATGATTAAATTTGAACACTCTGGGGTAGAGTGTTCATCGGAGTAGTTTCCGCGTCAAGGGTCAAGTTGGGCTGCCAACTCCCGGAAGCCTACGATGCGAAGAGTATGATTTTCGATTTTCAGGGACGTAGGAAATACCTCACGCTGGAAGAGCGTGAGCGATTTATTGTGACTGCGCAAAAGCTACCGCTACCAGAACAGACGTTCTGTCTTTTAATCGCTTTCACCGGATGCCGAATTAGCGAAGCGCTTGAGCTTACCGCCGGCCAAGTCGATCGCTCAATGCGAGCAGTGGTCTTCAGGTCGCTTAAGAAGCGTCGTCCAGAGCCGATTTATCGCGCTGTACCACTGCCTGACTGGCTTCTGGAAAAGCTTGCGCGTCAATCTTTTCGCTTGAGCGAGGGCATTCGGTTGTGGCCGTGGGGGCGAAGCAAAGGCTGGGCAGTCATCAAGAGAGCAATGGCGGAGAGTGGTCTTTCTGGCATGCACGCCTGTCCGAAAGGTCTACGGCATGGGTTTGGGATTGCTGCTGTTCAACGAGGAGTACCCCTCAATCTACTCCAGCGCTGGTTAGGACATGCGAAGCTTGAGACGACAGCAATCTATGCAAACGCGATAGGTGCGGAGGAGCGGCGCTTGGCGGAACGTTTGTGGGCAGAAGGTAAGCCCCGACAGATCGCCTGAGCGCGAACACTCTACCCCAAAGTGTTCACAGCAGGGGATCGCGATGAAAAAGCAGCAACTGAATGCTGAGGTGGGCTGGAAAGCCGGTACCGTAGCCATTTTGATTGCCGTGGCAGGGTGCGCCACGCCGGTTGAAACCAACATCATCGACGCCCGCCAAAGCGACGTCGCGGGTTGCGAGGAGCTTGGGGCTGTGTCCGGCTCCAATGCAGTCTTCGTTGGCTTGAGCGCCTCGGTCGGGCGCACACACGCTCAGAACGCCGCTCTCAACCAAGCGGCCCACCTTCGCGCCACCCATGTTGTCTGGCGGGAGCGAGGCACGAGTCTAACCAACGAATGGGTCGGTACGGCCTATTCCTGCCGTTGAGGGGGGATTAGCCATGAATAAGCAAGCGGCAACCGGTCTCGCGATTGCGGGCTTTGTCGTCCTCCTCATATCGCTAATCATCCCAATTTACGGGCTGTACGTCGGTGGAATCGGGCTCGCCCTGGTGACGCTCGGCGCGTTTTATGGCGAGCGGCTCTTCACCATCATCACCGTCGTCGTTTCCGGAGTGAAGGTGCTCTTCCTGAGCCCGACCTTCCGTTTGATGACGCATCAGTTTCAAGAAGGCGACAGTGGACCGGTCATGGTGTGGCTTTTGGTGATTGGCGCCCACGCCCTCCCGATAGCAGCGCTATTCCTGGCGGCCCAACGATCTTCAACGGAACGCGTCTCTGTCAACGAGGAATAGTGGTTCCAGGGAGGCGGTCATGCTTGACACCATCGATGCGAAGATCGGCGCGCAACTGCGCCTGTGGCGCTGCCTCAAGGGCATCCGACGCGCCGAGCTGGCGCTAGCCATCGGCCTCACGCCTGCACACCTCGCCTTGGTGGAGGATGGCCGAGCCCGATTGGGAGCTGCGCGGCTTTTCGCGGCCGCCAAAACGCTTGGTGTGCCCGTCGCTACCATTATCGAGGGCGCCGACCACAGCTAGCAGAAGGCGCGCGATTCGCGTATTGATTGAGCTATGCAGCAACAGGATGTCAGGGCGGTAGGGGTTTGGATCCGCGTCTCGACCGAGGATCAGGCGAAGGGCGACAGCCCCTCCATCCACCGCACGCGCGCCGAGCAGTACGCCCAGTTTAAAGGCTGGACGATAGCCGAGGTCTACGACCTGTCCGGCGTTTCCGGTAAGGCGGTCATCGAGCACCCTGAAGCCAAGCGCATGTTGGCGGATGTCGAGGCCGGGCGCATTTCAGCGCTCCTGTTCTCCAAACTGGCCCGGTTGGCGCGCAGCACCAAAGAGCTGCTGGAGTTTTCGGAGATTTTCCGAGCGCATGATGCCGACCTAATTTCCCTCCAGGAAAACATCGACACTTCCACGCCGTCGGGACGGCTCTTTTATACGATGATCGCGGCCATGGCGCAGTGGGAGCGCGAAGAAATTGTTGACCGCATCAAGGCGTCTGTGGTGACGCGGGCGAAAATGGGGAAGCGCGTGGCTGGTGCCGCACCCTTTGGGTACCAGTGGAAGGATGGCGAGATGGTGCCGCATCCAGATGAGGCACCGGTCAAAGCTCTCATCTTTGAATTGTTCGCGGAGTATGAGCGGAAGGGGACCGTTCGACGTATCCTCACCGAACGCGGATACCGTACCCGCAGGGGTAAGCCGTTCTCGGTCAGCACCATCCAAGTGCAACTCCGCGATCCGACGGCGAAGGGACTTCGCCGATCCAATTACACCTACTCGGAAGCGCGGAACGGACGGGTCCTCTTGAAGCCGGAGGAAGAGTGGGAGTGGCATCCGTGCGAGCCCATCGTCTCAAGAGAGCTGTGGGAGCGGTGCAATGCTATTCTCGATCGCCAGGCCAAAAAGGCACCGGTCGGACCACGGGGAAAGTACCTGTTTGCAGGCAAGGTCAAATGCGAACGGGAAGGGCAAACCATGTATGTGCTCAATGAGAGCCCGAAATTCGTCTGCCCCAAGTGCCGCGCGAAAATTCCCCAGGACGACTTGGAGGCTATTTTCCGGGATCGGCTGCGAGCATTCTTCTCATCGCGTGAGGAGATCGACGCGTACCTCGCGAAGAGCAGCGACCACATCAAAGCGAAAACCGATCAGATGCAGCTGCTCAAGCGCGAGCGTATCAGCGTGTCTGATGATCGCGACAAACTGCTCCGCGGGTATCTCGACGGTACGATTGAGCCGGCACGGTACAAGCAGGTCGATGGGGAGGCCGCTGAGCGTGGCGAAGGAATTGAGCAGAGCATCGCCGCTCTGGAGGGCGAAATCGCTGCGCTAGAGGTCACACAGGCTTCCAGTGAGGAAGTCGTTGCCGGGGCGCAAGCGCTCTATGACCGGTGGGACAGTTTGACCCATGAACAAAAGGCCTCGGTGATCAACACGATCACCGAGGCCATCATTGTGGGTGATCGGGACATAGCGATACACCTTCACTATGTCCCTGCTCCGCAAGAAAGCGGGAATTACATACAGAACACATTCAGCTTGTGGCCGTCCGGGTCGCGGAAATAGCCGGCGTAGAAGCCGCCATCGCCGCGCGGGCCGGGGGCGCCCTCGTCGGTGGCGCCGAGCTCGAGGGCCTTGGCGTGGACCTTGTCGACCATGGCCTGATCCTTGGCCTGGAGGGCGACCATGACGCCATTGCCGACGGTGGCCTTGCCGCCGTCATAGGGCTTGGTCAGGCCGATGCCGGCACCGCCATAGGGTTCGGCCCAGGCGATGAAGCTGTCGGATTCCATCATCCGGCCGACGCCGAATTCGGCGCACAGCTTGTCGTAGAATTGGGCCGCCTGCTCGAGGTCGTTGGTGCCCAGGGTGACATAGCCGATCATGTTGTTTCTCCTCGCGTGTTGTGGATTTTGTTCCGCTTGTGTTCCAGTCCGCACGATACCCGTCGGCAACGACTTGGCAAGTCACATCGGCGTGCGGAGCCCTGACTGGCGTCGCCGACACGGGTTGGTCGGCCTCACACCGGCTCTTCAAACAGTTTGATGGCGCCTGACAACTTCCACAAGACCGACCGCAACGCCGTGTCCGGCGAGACCGATCGTCCACCAGATGAGTGGCACGGCCATGACATAGGTCCCGGTGTCCATCATCAGGCTGATCGCGGTGAAAATGACAATGCCGAAGGCAAAGCTGATCAGGTGGATCCAGAAGGACAGCCGAAGGCCCGCCGCGGCTTTCGCCCAGCGGGTTTGCGCGATCCGGGTGCTTTCCTCCTCCGGGTCGACGCAGAGCGCCAGGGCATCCACATCGAAGGCGGCGGCCAGCGCTGTCAGCGAGTCGCGCGAGGCCGACGCGCCGGTCTCGATGCGTTGCAGGGTCCGCAAGCTTATCCCGGCCAGTTCGGCGAGGTGTTCCTGGGACCAGTGCCGTTCCTCGCGCCAGCGCCTGATCTTGGCCGTGTCAGTCTTGAAAGCCATGTAGGGTCTCCCTGGGGGATGTTGAACCTGAAGCGGTCCAAAGGCCTGCAATCCGGCCGCGAGGCCACGACAGCGCAGCGTCAGGCGCACGTCAAGGAACCGCCAGCGACGCGCCATTGCCATGTCACAAGGCAAGCCAGGCCGGGCCCGGGTACTGGTAAATTCCGCCAGGTGGTTTCCTTCAGGCTGTGGATTAACGCGTCCCGGGTACAGCATCGCCGCGCCGAATCGGTCAGGATGGCGGTTGAAGGAGATCGCCATGGCCGAAGCAGTCTTGATCGCCGAAGGGCGTAACCGCGAGCAGGCCGGCTCGGACGTCGAGCACGCCTATCTCGACCTCTTGCGCGACATCCTGGAGACCGGCTCGGCCCAGGACGACCGCACCGGCGTGGGCACGCGCTCGGTGTTCGGACGCCAGCTGCGCTGCGACCTGTCCAAGGGCTTCCCGCTCTTGACCACCAAGAAGGTGCACTTCAAGTCGATCGCCATCGAGCTTCTCTGGTTCCTGCGCGGCGAGACCAATGTGCGCTGGCTGCAGGAGCGCGGGGTCAAGATCTGGGACGAGTGGGCCGACGCCAATGGCGATCTCGGCCCGGTCTACGGCAAGCAGTGGCGGCGCTGGGCCGGGCCGGACGGCACCGAGATCGACCAGCTGTCGGGCATCCTCGAGCAGATCCGCACCAACCCGGCCTCGCGCCGGCTGATCGTGTCGGGCTGGAACCCGGCCGACGTGCCCAACATGGCGCTGCCGCCCTGCCACACGCTGTACCAGTTCAATGTCGCGGGCGGGAAGCTGTCCTGCCAGCTCTACCAGCGCTCGGCCGACATGTTCCTCGGCGTGCCGTTCAACATCGCGTCCTATGCCCTGCTGACCCACATGATCGCCCAGGTCACCGGGCTGGAGCCGGGCGAGTACATCCACACCTTTGGCGACGCCCACATCTATTCCAACCATGTCGACCAGGTGGAAGAGCAGTTGTCGCGCCAGCCGCGGGCCCTGCCGAAACTGAAGCTCAATCCGGAGGCGACCGACCTGTTCGCCTTCGAGTACGAGGACATCACCCTGGACGGCTATGACCCGCATCCGCGCATCACGGCACCCGTCGCGGTGTGATGGCGGGGTCGGACGACACGCCGCTCAACGCGCTCGGCGGACGCATCGCACAGGTGTGCGACATCTATGCGGAAAATTACGACATCGACCGCTCGGGCGACTGGTATCTCCTGAAACTGCACGAAGAGCTCGGCGAGCTGACCCAGGCCTATCTGGCGGCCGGCGGCCGCTCGCGGCGTCCGGCCGGGCCCGAGGCGCGCCAGGCGCTGGCGCTGGAGATGGCGGACACGCTGGGCATGCTGCTCCTGCTGGCGCGTGACGAGGGCGTCGACCTGGATGCGGCGGTACAGGAAAAATGGCTGAGCTGGCTCGACCGGGACGAGGCGGCGCAGTGACGTCCGGCGATGTGAAACTGGTGCTGGTGGCAGCGCGGGGCCGCAATGGCGTCATCGGGGCGGGCAATGACCTGCCCTGGCGCCTGGCCAGCGATCTCAAGCACTTCAAGGCGGTGACGCGGGGCAAGCCGGTGATCATGGGCCGCAAGACCTGGGACAGCCTGCCAAGGAAACCCTTGCCGGGGCGGCTCAATATCGTGGTCACGCGCCAGGACGGGTTCGTCGCCGAGGGAGCGGAGGTGTTTGCCTCGCTGGACAATGCCGTGGCGCGGGGGCGGGCGCAGGCGGCGGCCGACGGGATGGACGAGGTCTGCGTCATCGGTGGCGGTGAGATCTACGCGGCGGCGCTCGGTGCTGCAGACCGGCTCTACCTGACCGAGGTCGATGCGGTGCCGGAGGGCGAGGTGCGGTTTCCGGAGTTTGCCGAGGCGGACTGGCGCGAGGTCGAGCGGCAAGCGTTTCCGGCCGGGCCGGGGGATGAGCATGCGTTTGTGGTGCGGGTGCTGGAGCGGGATTAGGCCGCCTGCCCCGTCATCCGCGGGCCGGATCCCATGAGGGGGGACTGGCTGACTGCAGGTTCCGCCTCGCCCTTGCGTCCAATCGCGCTAGAGTTCATCAAGGACGCGAATACAGGAAGAGGGATCAACCCATCCATGCCATGGAATGACAATACCGGCGGTGGCGGCGGCGGAGGCCCGTGGGGCTCCGGCGGCGGCAATAACGGTCAGAACCCGTGGGGACGGCGGCCGCAGGGCGGCGGACCGGACCAGGGACCTGACCTTGATGACGTGGTGCGCGACATGCAGCGCAAGCTCGGCGGCCTGTTCGGCCGCGGTGGCGGCGGTTCGGGCGGCGGCAAGAAGGGCGGCGGCGGTGGCGCCAGCGCCTTCGGTGTCGGTTTCATCGCCCTGGTGCTGGTGGCGGTCTGGTTCCTGATGCCGGGTTCCGGCTGGTACCAGGTCGGGGCCAACGAGGCCGGCGTCGTGCTGCGCTTCGGCGAGTACAACCGGACCACCGGTCCGGGCTTCCACTTCAAGCTGCCCACTCCGGTGGAAAGCGTGCTGATCCCGGAAGTCACCACGACCAACACGATCCAGATTGGCCAGGGCGCGGCGGGCCAGATGCTGACCCGTGACGAGAACATCGTCGACATCGACTTCGCCGTACAGTGGCGTGTCGCCCTCGGCGACGAGGACGGTGTGCGCGACTTCCTGTTCAATGTGCGGGACCCGCGCGGCACGGTAACAGCGGTGGCGGAAAGCGCCATGCGCGAAGTCATCGGCACCTCGGACCTGCAATTCATCATTACCGACGGTCGCGCCGAAGTGTCGCGCCGGACCCAGGAATTGCTGCAGGAGACGCTGGACGAGTATGATGCCGGCATCCAGATCCTGCAGGTCAACCTGCGCAACGCCCAGCCGCCGGAGCGGGTCATCGAGTCGTTCCGCGATGTCGACGTGGCCGAGCAGGACGCCGAGCGGGCCCGTCTCAATGCGACGGCGCACGCCAACCGGGTGATCCCGCAGGCGCGCGGTGTGGCGGCCCAGCAGACCCAGCAGGCCCAGGCCTATCGCGACAGCGTGATTGCCCAGGCCCAGGGTGATGCCGACCGCTTCATCTCGATCTACCAGGAATACGCCCAGGCGCCGGAGGTGACCCGCCGCCGCATGTATCTGGAAACCCTCGAGCGGGTGCTCGGACGGTCCGACCTGATCGTGCTCGACGGCGATGCGGGCGCACTGCCCTACCTGCCGCTCAACGAGCTGGGCCAGTCCCGGCGTCCGGCCCAGGGAGGCAATCAATGATCCGCACATTTGGCATCATCATTCTGGTCGGCGTGCTGTTCGTCGTGCTGCAAAGCCTGTTCACGGTACGTGAGACCGAACAGGCCCTGGTGCTGCGCTTCGGTGAACCGGTCGGCGCGGTCAACGAGCTGGCCGAGCCCGATCCGGGGCTGCACTTCAAGCTGCCCTTCGTCGACAATGTCGTGATGTTCGACAAGCGTAATCTCGAGCTCGATCTCGACGCCGAGGAAATCCAGGCCGCCGACCAGGTCCGCCTCGTCGTCGATGCCTTCCTGCGCTACCGGATCACCGATCCGCTGGCCTTCTACCAGTCCTTCCGTGACGAGCGCGGAGCGCGTGTGCGCCTCGAGCAGATCATGGATGACAGCCTGCGTGGCGTGATCGCCTCGATCCCGTCCAGCGATGTCATCTCCGGCCAGCGTGCCGAGCTGATGAACCGCGTGCAGTCGGCGGTGGAAGCCCAGGTCGCCAATGGCCAGTTCGGCATCGAGGTCATCGACGTGCGTATCCTGCGCGCCGACCTGCCAGACCAGATCGCCGACCGCGTGTTCGAGCGCATGCGTTCGGAGCGTGAGCAGGAAGCCGAGCGTATCCGCGCCGAGGGCAATCAGCAGGCCACGGAAATCCGGGCCGACGCCGACCGCCAGGCCTCGATCATCGAAGCGCAGGCGCGCGCCGATGCCGAGCGCATCCGCGGTGAGGGTGATGCCCAGCGAAACGCGATCTATGCCGGGGCCTACAGCCGCGACCCGGAATTCTTCGCCTTCTACCGCTCCATGCAGGCCTATGAAGTCGCCCTGCAAGATGGCACGCCGATCATCATCCCGCCGGACTCGGAGTTCTTCGAGTACTTCCGTGACGAGGGTGGTCGGTGATCACCACCATCATACTGGCCGCCCTCGCGGGTGTCCTGATCCTGGAGGGGGCGGCCTATGCGGTCGCCCCCGACTTTATGGTGCGCATGGCGGCGCAGCTGCGCGAGATCGGGCGGGAAAACCTGCGTACCGCCGGGCTGATGGCGATGGCGCTCGGGTCCGCGCTCCTGCTGCTGGTGCTGCTGGCCTGAGCGTGGCACCCGGAACAATCGCGAGACGGCGCAGCCAGCCGCCTTGCCGCCGGGGTGCGCCGCACTGTATTCACAGGCTTAACACTGTTTTGTCCTCTGGCCCGCACGGGTGATCCATGCTGCGTCTCCTGCTTATTCTCGTCCTCGCCCTGTCGACCACGCCGGCCCTTGCCCATCCGGCACCGGACGGGTTTGCGCAGCTGGCCGAGGAGTTGTCGCCGGCGGTGGTCAACATTTCCGCAGCGCAGCGCCTGAACACGGAAGACGGCCTGCCGCAGTTTCCCGAGGGCTCGCCGCTGGAACAGTTCAACGACATTCTCGGCGACGCCCCCCGCATCGCCAATTCCCTGGGCTCCGGCTTCATCATCGACCCGAGCGGGCTGGTGGTGACCAATAATCACGTCATCGACGGAGCCGACGAGGTCGAAGTGGCGCTGCCCGACGGCCGGGTGTTCGCCGCCGAAGTGGTCGGGATCGATCCGGTCACCGACCTTGCGGTTCTGCAGATGGAAGTCAGCGAGGAGCTGCCCTTTGTCAGCTTCGGCGACAGCGACCGGGCCCGGGTCGGCGACTGGGTGATCGCCATCGGCAACCCGTTCGGGCTGGGCGGCACGCTGACCGCCGGCGTGGTGTCGGCGCGCGGTCGCGAGGCCGGCGGCCGCTATGACGACTACATCCAGACCGACGTGGCCATCAATACCGGCAATTCCGGCGGCCCGCTGTTCAACATGAGCGGCGAAGTCGTGGGCGTGAACACGCTGATCCTGTCGCCGACCGGCGCCAGCGTCGGCATTTCCCTGTCAATACCGGCCAATATCGCCACCCAGGTCGTCGACCAGCTCATCGAGTACGGCGAGACGCGACGCGGCTGGCTCGGCGTCAGCGTACAGCTGGTGACCCCGGAACTGGCGGAAAGCTTCGGCCTGCCGCGCCCGCAGGGAGCCATCATCTCGCGCGTCGAGGACGGCGGGCCGGCCGACGAGGCGGGACTGCGCACCGGCGATCTGGTGCTGCGCTTTGCCGGCCAGGCGGTCGACAACAGCCGCACCTTCCCGCGGCTGGTGGCGGAGACCGAGATCGGCCGCGAGGTGGAGATCGAGATCATCCGTCGTGACCAGCCGATGACGCTGGACATCACCGTGGGCGAACTGAGCGACGGCAACGCAGCGGAGGCGGCCCCCCGGTCCGGCGCCGTGGTCGAGCCGGCGCCACGCAATGGCAATGTCGTTCTGGGCATGAGCCTGGCGGTTCTCGACGCGCCGTCGCGCCGGCGATACCGCGTGCATCCCGATGCCCAGGGCGTGCTGGTCACCGATGTCGACGAGCGCAGCGATGCGGCCGGCAAGGTGCGCGCCGGGGACGTGATCGAGGAAGTGGAATTCACCCGAGTGAGCTCGATCGCGGACATCCGCGAGATCGTCGAGGCGCACGAAGGCGGCCCCCTGCGCATACAGATCAATCGCGGCGGCCAGTACGTGTTGCAGTCGATCCGGCCGTGACCCGGACAGTCCTGATCGCCGGACCGACGGCGTCGGGCAAGACCTCGCTGTCTCTGGCGCTGGCGGCCGAGCTTGATGGCGAGATCGTCAACGCTGACTCCATGCAGATCTATGAGGGGCTGGAACTGCTGACGGCGCGGCCCAGTGCCGAGGAGCGCGCCGCGGCGCCGCATCACCTGTTCGGCGTCGCCGATCCGGCGGAGCGCTGGTCGGTCGGGCGCTGGGCGCGTGCCGCCCTGGCGCTCATAGACGACATCCGTGGGCGCGGCCGGGTGCCTATCCTGGTCGGCGGGACGGGTCTGTATTTTTCCGCCCTGACACGCGGGCTGGCCGAAGTGCCGGAAATCGGTGAGGCGGCCCGTGACAAGGCCCGCCAGGCCGCCGAAGGGGACGGGGCGGCCCTGTACGATGCGGCGCGGAAACGCGATCCGGACGCTGTAGCGGCGATTGCCCCGGCCGACCGGCAACGCCTGCTGCGGGTGCTGGAAGTCTGGTACGAGACCGGCCGTACCCTGTCAGACTTTCGCACCGAGACGCGGCCACTTCTGGAACCGGCTTCGTGGATCGGCCTGGTGGTCGAGCCGGACCGCGAGGCGCTCTACGCGCGGATTGACCGGCGCTTTGACGCGATGATGACGGCGGGCGCGCTGGACGAAGCGAGGCATTTCCTGGCGCGCGGCCTGGCGGCCGACCTGCCGGCCATGAAAGCGCTTGGCCTGCCGTCCCTGGCGGCGCATCTTGCCGGGGAGGTGTCGCTGGAGGATGCGGTCGAGGACGCTAAGCGCGAAAGTCGTCGCTATGCCAAGCGGCAGCTGACCTGGTTCCGCAACCAGATGCCCGACTGGCACCGTATCGCGACACTGGATGCCGGCGCTGCGCAGCGGGAAGCGCTTGAATTTGTGACTGGACGAGGCCTGGCATGACGGACGCACTCTATACCGCCGACATCGACCTAGAGCCCATCCAGACCTGCCGCATGGGCATTGTCGGTTACGGCAATCACGGTCGCTCGCACGCCCTGTGCCTGCGGGATCGCGGCGTCGAGCAGATCCGTATCGCGCTGCGCCCAGGCTCGCCGTCGCGCGCCAAGGCCGAGGCGGACGGGTTTGAAGTGGTCAGCGTGGAGGCGGCAGCCAGATGGGCTGATGCGCTGGCCCTCCTGGCGGCCGATGAGGCCCACAAGGACATCTGGACGAACGCTATCGCGCCCCACCGCAAGCCGGGCCAAGCGCTGATCGTGTGCCATGGCTTCTCGGTGCATTACGGGCTGATCGATGCGCCGGCGGATGCCGATGTCATCCTGGCGGCGGCCAAGGGGCCGGGCGGGGCGGTGCGCGAGGAATTCCTGCAAGGCCGCGGCCTGCTGGGCTTCTGGGCCGTGCACCAGGACGCCAGTGGCGTCGCGCGCGAACGCGCGCTGGCCTATCTGTCGGCGCTGGGCTGCGGCGAGGTCGGCATTTTCCCGACCACATTCCGCGAGGAAACGGTCTCCGACCTGTTCGGCGAGCAGGTGGTGCTGGTCGGCGGCCTGGTGGCCCTGGCCAAGGCCAGCTACCAGCGCCTGGTGGCCGCCGGGGTCAGTGAGCGGATGGCCTATATCGACTGCGTGCACGAGATCAAATACCTCGCCGACCTGATCCAGTCGCGCGGCATTGCCGGCATGTATGAGGCGATTTCCGATACCGCCGAGTTCGGCGCGCGACTGATCGAGGAGCGCATTGCCGGGCCGGAATTGCAGGCCACGTTCGACGCCGCCATGGCGGATATCGAAAGCGGCGCCTTCGCCCGCAAATGGGTGGAGGCGTATGAACAGGGCGGTGTGCTGGAAGCGGCGCGCGAGCAGGACCGCGCCGAACCGGTCGAGGCTGCCGGGGCGGAACTGCGCGCCCGCATCCTTGGTGCCTCGAAATAAACATCAAACCGGCGTATGACTGTGGCCGGACAGAGTCGGGTATTGCGGGGGACGCAAAGTGTCATTCAATCCAGTCAAGATCAGGCGCTACGGCGAGCCGAAGGAAGTGGTGGCGCGGGTCTTCGAGGAAGTCGGCGGCATTCCGAAGGTGATGGAATTGCTCGAGCTGAGCCGGACCCGGGTCTACGCCCTGGCCGACCCGGATTCGACCAATGAGATATCCTACGCCCGGGTAGCGTGCCTGACCGAGGCCGGCTCGACGGCCGCCGCGCAACACCTGGCGGCGCTGGCCGGCGGGGTCTTCGTGCCGATCGACAAGGCCGAGGACGCCAACTGGCTCGCCCTGGCCGGCGAAGCGTCGCGCCGCAATGCCCGTAACATCTCCGCCGTCATGGAATCGCTCAGCGAGACCGAACGCTCGCCCGGGCGCATTGACGAGCACGAGGCGCGCAACATCCTGCGAGTGCTCGATGAACAGCTCGGCGTGCTGGCTGTCCAGAGGGCCAAGCTGGCCGCAATCGTGGCCGGTGAAGCGGAAGAGAATGGCGACGCGGAAATCAGCGGTTAGGCTGTGTTTCGCATTGCCGGTCACCGCGACACTGGCTAATCAGGATACCGGGGCAGCGCGGCGAGGGGGCGCATGAATCGCTTCCAGGACTTCTTCTTGCGCATGGACGCGCGCGCGGCCCGGGCGGTCGGCGTGTCGATTGTGCTGTTTGCCATCGTGGTGCTGGTCTTCCTGCTCGGCCGCTTCGTGCTCGACATCGAGCCGGGCGCGGCGGGCGACCTGTTCGATGCCACGGCAAGCCAGTGGTATGCCCTGCCGGTCACCATCCTGGTGTTCACCCTGCTGTCCTTTCTCGGGGCCCCGCAATTCGGGCTTATGGCGGCAGCCATTGTCGCCTTCGGCCCGACCACCGGGGCGCTCTATGCCTGGATCGCGACCCTGAGTGCAGCCAGCGTCAATTATGTCATGGGGCGCTGGTTCGGGGCCGACTTGCTGGCCCGCTACGGCGGCGACTGGGCCAACAAGATCTCCGATTTCATCGGCCGCAACGGCTTGCTCGCCTCGATGGTGGTGCGCTGGGTGCCGTCCGGACCGTTCATTGTCGTCAATATGGGCTTCGGCCTGGCGCGGACGCCGTATTGGGCCTTCCTTCTCGGCACGGCGCTGGGCACGGGGCCAAAGATCTTCGTGGTCGGGCTGGCCGGCCAGAGCATCATCGCGATGATGAGCGAGGGGCAGATGCTGCTCGGATTGTCGCTGCTCGTCGCGGTGGGCGGCTGGATCGGGGTGATGCTGATGGCTCGGACATGGTTGCGCCGCAATCGCCAGTCTAAGATCGATCCGAACTGATTCCCTGCGGACAAATTTATCCGGCCCATCTGCGCCAAGGCGGATGCAGGCCTTGCAATCTCCCGCGGGGCATCGCACAAGAAAAACAGTTGCACCGCGGCTTTGCCGCCACACTCCTCGAAATTAGCGCCCCCCATGCTCAATAGTCTTTTTGGTTTGCTCTCCGCGGATATTGCCATCGACCTCGGCACCGCCAACACGCTGGTCTACGTCAAGGGACGCGGGGTCGTGCTCGATGAGCCGTCCGTGGTCGCCTACAAGATCGAGAAGGGGCGGAAGCACGTCCAGGCGGTCGGCGCCGAAGCCAAGCTGATGCTGGGCAAAACGCCGGGCAATGTGGAAGCCATCCGGCCGATGCGTGACGGCGTCATCGCCGACTTCGACGTCGCCGAAGAAATGATCAAGCATTTCATCCAGAAGGTGCATAACCGTCGCGCCATGGTGTCGCCGCAGGTCGTGATCTGCGTGCCGTCGGGTGCCACCGCGGTGGAGCGCCGTGCCATTCACGAATCGGCCCTCGGCGCCGGTGCGCGCAAGGTCTACCTGATCGACGAGCCGATGGCGGCCGCGGTCGGAGCCGGCCTGCCGATCGACGAGCCGACCGGTTCTATGATCGTCGACATCGGCGGCGGGACCACCGAAGTCGCGGTGATGTCGCTCTCCGGCATTGTCTATTCGCGCTCGGTGCGCGTCGGCGGCGACAAGATGGACGAGGCGATCATCAACTATATCCGCCGCTCGGCGAACCTGCTGATCGGCGAAACCTCGGCAGAGCGCATCAAGAAGGAAATCGGTTCGGCGATGCCGCCGGTGAAGGGCGAGGGCCTGTCGCTGGACATCAAGGGCCGCGACCTGATGAATGGCGTTCCGCGCGAGATTGCGGTCACCGAGGCGATGATCGCCGACAGCCTGTCCGAGCCGGTCGAGCAGATCGTCGAAGCGGTCAAGCAGGCGCTCGAAGCGACGCCGCCGGAGCTGGCGGCCGACATTGTCGACAAGGGCATCGTGCTCACCGGCGGTGGCGCCCTGTTGCGCAATCTCGACACCGAACTGCGCGAACGCACCGGGCTGCCTGTAAGCTTGGCCGATGAGGCGCTTTCATGCGTTGTACTCGGATGTGGCAAGGCCGTGGAAGATTTGCGCATCTGGCGTCCCATCCTGTCGGAAGCCGTGTAAGCTCCCCGCCTGCATCGCAGAAGGAGTGAAGGCTTGGTGACACGCCGCTCGACACGCCATGACAATGAACAGGGGGTCCAGTTTTCCCGGACCCTGTTCATTGCCCTGCTCGTCCTGTCCGGCGCGCTCATCGCTTTTGACCGGCCCGCATCCCGATCCGCCGCCTTTGCCAGTTTTCGTGCTGGCTTCACCGATGTGGCGGTACCGGTCCTCGAGCTGGCGGCGCAGCCCTTGCGCGCGATCAAGAATATCGGGCCCTATTTCCGCATGCAGGGGGAGCTGGCCGCCGAGAATGCCGAGCTGCGCCAGCAATTGATCGAGGCACGCTACTGGGAGGACCTAGCCTACCGGCAGCGCGACCGCATCGAGATCTACGAGGAAGCGCTCGACGTCGAGTCGGAAACCATCCAAGACCGCATCGGGGCATGGACGGTGGCTGATCCGAGCGGCCCCTTCGTCAAGGCGCGCCTGATCGGGCGCGGCGCCGAGGCGGGCATTCGCGACGGTTATCCGGTGATCAACCTGTTCGGCCTGGTCGGGAGGGTCTACGAAACCGGACGTCGTTCGGCTCGCGTGCTGCTTCTCACCGACCTCAACAGCCGGGTTCCGGTGATGGCCGACCGCTCCAATGCCCGCGCCATCCTGGTCGGCGACAATTCGCAGTACCCGCGACTGGAATATGTCGGTCGGGCACCGGACCTGCAGGACGGCGACCGGATCGTCAGTTCCGGCGATGACGGGGTCTTGCCGCGCGGCCTTCCGGTCGGCGAGGCGGTCCAGGCGCGCGACGGCAGCTGGCGGGTCCAGCTGTACTCCGATCAGGCCTCGGTCGATTTCGTCTGGGTCTGGCCGTTCGAGCGGGTGACCCCGCCGGACGAGGAGCCGGTCCCCGGCGGGCAGGTCGGCATTGAACTGATCGGCATCGGCACGGTCGATGCTGCGCCTGACCGCACGCCTGACAATCGCCGCCGGGCGCCGCTGACAGACGCCGGCAATGCGCCGGTCGTGGTCGCCGATCCGCAGACCGGGACCGCCGCGCCGGTGACGGGGCCGAGCGGTCAGGGTGCGGCTGCTGCTGCTCCCGAGCCAGGCGGACCTGGGGAGGAGGGCGTGATCGCCATTGATGAGCCCGTCGATCCGAGTGGCGAGCAGGACCTCAATGCGTTGATCCTCGACAGCCTGGCGCGCGAGTTCAACGATCTGGCCAATAATGGTGCGCCAAGCGAGGCGACCGAAGCGGACGAGCCGCAGGCGGAGGAGGACGAGCGATGAGATCTCCCAGCGAACGCCAGTCCGTCGCCTGGCCGGCGGCCTTTTGCGTGCTCACCGTCCTGGCCGCGCTTATCCTTCAGGCGACACCGACCCGGCTGGTCGACGGCATCACCGTGATGCCGACCTGGCCGCTGATGGTGATCTTCCTGTGGTCCGGCCTGCGTCCGCGCTTCATGCCGCCCATCGTGGTGTTCGCCATCGGGTTGACCCAGGACTTGCTGACCGGTGCGCCGATGGGCGTGTGGGCGCTGTCTTATCTGGTTTCGATCAGCGTGTTCCGGTTCCGCGGCGAGGATGGCATGCCGCGTGACCTGCCGCCGATCCTGATCCGTTTTGCCGGCACTCTGGTGCTGGCCCATGCCATCGCGTTTGCGGCCGGAAGTTTTGCCCTCGAGCAACTTGCCGACGTCCAGCCCTTGATTATCGAGGTGATCGCCACGATTCTCATGTTCCCGCTCCTGGCCTTCATCGTGCTGCGTCGCCGCCGTTCGGGCCGGACGGGCTTTATCGGAGGCTGACCCTCACCCATGCGCGCTGACCGCCAGGAAGACGATCTCAAGTTCACCCGCCGGGCCCTGCTGATGGCGGGCGGCGGCGGGCTGGCCTTCCTGGGCCTGGGTGCGCGCCTGTACACGCTGCAGGTGCTGGAATCAGAGCGTTACAGCCTGCTGTCGGAGAACAACCAGTTCAATTTCCGTCTTCTGCCGCCATCGCGAGGCCAGATCCTCGACCGGTTCGGGGTCAAGCTGGCGGAGAACCGCGACAGCTACCGGGTTCTGATCACGCCGGAGCAGGCCGGTGATGTGGAAGCTGCGCTCGACCAGCTGGCGCGCTACATGCCGCTGGAGGACCACGACCGAGAACGGGTGATCCGGGCGGCAGGCCGGCAGCCGAGCTTCCGGGCCATCACGGTGGCGGAAGATCTCGACTGGGAGACCTTTGCGGCGATCAATCTCAATGCCCCGGAACTGGCCGGGATCACGCCCGATGTCGGCGAGGTGCGCAGCTATCCCTACGGACCGGCCTTTGCCCATGTGATCGGTTACGTTCAGATCCCCAATGAGGACGATATCGACGCCAATCCGCCGGAAGCGGAACGTTTGCTGCGTCACCCCGGCGCACGGGTTGGCAAGAATGGCGTGGAAGTCGCCCGCGAGCAGGATCTGCGCGGTTCGGCGGGCGCACTCAAGATCGAGGTCAATGCGCGTGGCCGGGTAATCCGTGAACTGCCCGACCAGTCGACGGCTCCACAGCCGGGGCAGGATGTTGTCCTGACCCTGGATGCCGACGTGCAGCGCTATGCTCACGAGCGTCTGGGTGCCGAGAGCGCGGCTGCGGTGGTCATGGACGTCAATAGCGGCGAACTGATTGCCATGGCGTCGACGCCAAGCTTCGACCCCAACCTGTTCGTCAACGGGATCTCGACGCGCGATTACGCGGCGCTTCGCGAGAACGATCACAATCCGCTCTATCACAAGGCTGTGCAGGGGACATACCCGCCGGGCTCGACGTTCAAGGCGGTGGTGGCGACAGCGGCGCTGGAACATGACCTCGTGCGCCCGAGCGAGTATATCCGCTGCACCGGGTCGACCTGGCTCGGCAACCGGCAGTTCCACTGCTGGCGGCGCCAGGGCCACGGCCCGGTCAATCTGCACGGGGCGCTCAAGACCTCGTGCGACATCTTCTTCTACGAGATGGCCAATCGGCTCGGCATCACGCGCATGCATGACATGGCGGTGCAGTTCGGCATCGGCCAGAGTTTCGATATCGGGATATCCGGGGTGCGTCAGGGCACCATGCCAAATCCGGCCTGGTTGCGGGCGCGACACAACCAGCCCTGGACCACCGGTCACACCTACAATACCGGCATCGGCCAAGGCTATGTCACGACCTCGCCGCTGCAGCTGGCGGTGATGACCGCCCGTGTCGCTTCCGGACGCACCGTCAGACCGACGCTTTACCGCAATGCCATGGCCGCGCCGGCGCCCTATATGGGCATCGGCGAAGACAGTCTGAACCGGGTTCGCGAGGGGCTGCGGGCGGTGGTGCACGAACCGGGCGGGACGTCCTATTCGCTGGGCGGGCTGGGCATTGACGGGGTCGACATGGCCGGCAAGACCGGCACCGCCCAGGTTTACTCGATCACCGCGGCCGAGCGCGCCGCCGGCGTGCGTAGCCAGGAAGACCTGCCCTGGCGCCTGCGCGACCACGGCCTGTTCATGTGCTACGCGCCCGCGGACGTGCCGAAATACGCCTGCGTCGTGGTTATTGAACATGGCGGCGGGTCGACTGCGGCCAAGTTCCCCGCCCGTGACATCCTGCGCCGCGTGGTGGCTCGTGACCCGTCGAGCCGGGCCGGCGTGTTTGCCGATGTCTCTCGCCCGCGCTCCGGTGGCGCCTGATGGCCGTCTTCCGCGAGAGCATTCCGCGCAACCTGCCGGCCAAGCTGATGGAGATGAACTGGACCCTGGTCCTGCTTCTCGTCCTGCTCGGCGCGGCGGGCACGGGCATGCTGTACTCTGTCGCCGGCGGCAGCTGGGACCCGTGGGCGACCAAGCACGCCATCCGCTTTGCCATCGGGTTTGTCGGTCTGATCATCATCGCCATGTTCCCGCCGCGCTTCTGGATGGCGCTGTCCTACCCGGTCTATCTGGGCGCCTTATTGCTCCTGGTCGGCGTGGAGCTGGCCGGGATCACCATCAACGGATCCCAGCGCTGGCTCGATATCGGTCCAATCCGCATCCAGCCCTCCGAGGTCATGAAGGTCGCTGTCGTCCTGGCGCTGGCCCGCTTCTATCATGACCTGCCGCGCGAAAAGGTCTCCAGTCTCGGTGGTCTGATCGTGCCGGCAGCACTGATCGGCATGCCGGCCATGCTGATCGCCCTGCAACCGGACCTGGGCACGACGCTCTTGCTGGTGGCGACGGGGGCCGCCGTGGTGTTTCTGGCCGGGTTGAGCTGGAAAGTGATCCTGCCGAGTGCCATCGCCGGCCTTGTCGGCGGTTCGCTCTTCTTCCGTTACGGGCTGCAGGAATACCAGCGATCGCGCATTCTCACCATGTTCAACCCGGATGCCGATCCGCTCGGCGCCGGCTACCAGATCCTGCAGTCCAAGATCGCCCTCGGCTCCGGCGGTCTGACCGGCAAGGGCTACATGGAAGGGACGCAGTCACAGCTGGATTACCTGCCGGAGAAGCAGACGGATTTCATTTTCACCATCCTGGGCGAGGAGTTCGGCTTTGTCGGCGGTATCGCCATCATGGCGATCTATGCCCTGGTGCTGGCCAATACGGTGGCCATCGCGGCGAGCTGCAAATCGACCTTCCTGCGACTGGTGGTCATGGGCGTAGCGACGACCTTCGCGCTCTACGTGATCATCAATGTCGGTATGGTCATGGGCATGCTGCCCGTGGTCGGTGTGCCGTTGCCGCTGGTGTCCTATGGCGGCACGGTGATTCTGGCCGTCATGGCCGGCTTCGGACTGATCCTCGGCGCCCACATCCACCGCAATGCCGAACCTCCGCGCGGCGCCGGGCTGTTCGGCTAGGCCCCGAAACCCCCGAAAACCCTGAACTGCCGCATCCTGCTTGACCGGGCCGGGCGGTTGGGGAAATGTGCCCGCCAATCGCAACTGGCGGGGGGCGCCTCAACGAGCGCCCGCAAGGGGAGAGTTTCATGGCCGTTTCACCGGGTACGCACGCGCACTGGTCGTCGCGTTTCGCTTTCATCATGGCCGCTGTCGGTTCAGCAGTCGGTCTGGGCAATCTCTGGCGCTTCCCGTTCATGACGGGCCAGAATGGCGGGTCGGCCTTCGTGCTGATCTATATCGCCTGCGTCATCCTGTTCGCCCTGCCGGTGCTGATGGCCGAGATCGCCATCGGCCGTCACGCGCAGCAATCGGCCATTTCCTCGACCCGCAAGATGGCACAAGAGGCCGGCAAGTCGGGCAACTGGGCCATCGTCGGCTGGGTGTGTACGGCGGCAGGCTTCCTGATCCTGACCACCTATTCGGTGATCGCCGGCCAGGTCATGGCCTTCTCGGCGGCGGGTTTCACCGGTGGCTTTGGCAGCGAAGCCGGCGCCACCAAATTCTATGAAGGCCAGGGCACGCAGCTGCTGTGGCATGTCATCTTCATGGGCATCACCGTGGGCATCGTGGCCCGGGGCCTGAAGGGCGGGATCGAAAAGGTCGCGACCCTCCTCATGCCGCTGTTCTTCATCGTGCTGATCGGCCTGACCGTGTACTCCCTGGCAACCGGCAGCGCCGGCGAGGCGATTGCATTCCTGTTCACGCCGGACTTCTCGGCGGTCAACGGTCAGACCGTTGTCTCGGCGCTCGGCCAAGCCTTCTTCTCGGTCTCCGTGGCATCCGCCATCATGATCACGTACGGCTCTTACCTGCCCAAGGATACCAATATCGGGTCGTCCTCCATGATCATTGCCTCGGCCGACACGGTTGTTGCGCTGATTGCGGGTCTGATGATCTTCCCGATCGTGTTCATGGTGGGCATCGATCCGGCCGAAGGCCTCGGGCTGATCTTCTCGGCCCTTCCCGCCCAGTTCGCGACTATGCCGGCGGGCAATATCATTGGCGGTGCCTTCTTCGCGCTGGCCTTCATCGCCGCGGTGACGTCGTCGATCTCGCTGATGGAAGCGGTCGTCGCCTTCATCGAAGAGCATTCCGACTTCAATCGCCCGGAAATCGCCACCCTGGTCGGTTTCTTCGCCTTCATGATCGGCGCCGGTGCGGTCTACTCGGCGGACTTCGGAGCCAACTTCGTGGACTGGATCTCCGGCAGCTTCCTGCTTCCGCTGGGTGGTTTCCTGGTGGCGGTATTCACCGGCTGGGTGATCCCGAAGAGCCTGCTGCGCTCTGAACTGTCGCAGATCTCGGACGGCTTCTTCGGCTTCTTCCACTTCGCGGTGAAGTTCGTCGTGCCGCCGGCGATCGCCATCATCCTGATCCTCGGCCTCGATGCCAAGTTCAATGGCGGTGCCCTCGGCGCCACGCTTGGTCTGGGCTAGGACAACAGGTCGGCGAAATTGTCGGTGGCCCGAACCAGGCCATCGACTATGCCCGGCTCGCCGGCCGCATGGCCGGCATCGGCAATGATCTGGAGCCTGGCTTGGGGCCAAACCCGAGCCAGGCTCCACGCCGTTCTGGGCGGGGTCACCATGTCGTAGCGACCTTGCACGATGATCCCCGGCAAATGCTTGAAGCGTTCGACGTCGTCGAGCAATTCGCCGTCGCGGGCGAGGAATCCCTTGTGGTGGAAATAGTGGGTCTCAAGCCGTGCGAGGGCGTCCGCGCGCAGGGGGTCGGCCAGGGGCGCGGCCGGATCTCCGGTGAGCGAAATCAGGGCACTTTCCCAGCGTGCCCAGGCGAGGGCATCCGGTCGCCGCTCGATGATATCGTCCGTGGTCAGGCGCTCGTAATAGGCACGCAGGACATTTGCGCGTTCGGCGCTGGTTAGGGGCTCGACGAAATGCTCCCAAGCGTCCGGGAACAGCATGTTGGCGCCGTGGTGGTAGAACCAGTCGAGTTCCAGCTGGGTGCACAGGAAAACGCCGCGCAGGACCAGGCCGAGGCAGCGGTCGGGATGGGCGCGGGCATAGGCGATGCCCAGCGTGGCCCCCCAGGAACCACCGAAGACCAGCCATTTGTCGACCCCGAGCGCGACCCGGATACGTTCAATGTCATCGACCAGGTGCGCGGTGGTGTTGGCGTGCAGGCCAGCATGCGGTGTCGAGCGCCCGCAGCCGCGCTGGTCGAACAGGATGATGCGGTAGCGATCCGGATCGAAGAAGCGGCGCAGGGCCGGTGACGCGCCCCCACCGGGCCCGCCATGCAGGGTAATGACGGGAACACCGTCAGGCCTGCCGCATTCCTCAATATAGAGCTCATGGCCGTCACCAACCGGCAGGGACCGGGTCCTGTGCGGCCGGATAGGAGGGTAGAGCAGTCGTCTGGAATGGGAGGCGTCCATGCTGCGAGTGTGCTGGCAGTGCGAGATAAATACAATATTGCATGGCGTTGAGGCCGTGCAGGATGTATCGTCCCAGGTGACAGGGGCAAACAGCTACAATTCTGGGAAAACGCGTTACATGGATCGTATCCGGCATGTCGCCATCGCGCTGACTGTGTGCAGTCTGACAGCTGCCTGCGCGAGTGCGCCGATATCCCTGAATGGCAGCGCCCAGCAAGAGGCAGCCATCCCGACGCCGATCCAGAACGAGGTGCAGGCTGCGACGCGCACGCTGGCCAGCCAGTACCGCGACATGAAGCTGATCCGTGCGGCCGATGAAAACGGGGCCGCCCTGGGTTGGCTGGGGCGTCTCGCCGGACAGGCCGACGCGACCGAGCCGTCAGTCACCCCGGTCACGCGCTATCTCGATCATCACGACATTGAAGCCGGATCCGCAGCGCTGGTGACACGGCTCAGCCTGGACGTCGAGGCCGCTGTGCGACTTGCCTCTGAAGTCGACCTGGCGGCGCAACGCCTGGTCGCTGCGGACGGGGGCAATAGCCGGGCCGGGCTGGGGCGCAGCCTGGGCCGGGTCGAAACGGCGATGACCCAGACCCGCGAAGCGCTCGAGGTGGTCGATGCGCTGATCGCCACCATCGATGCCGAGGATGACGCGCTGCCAGCCCTGAACCAGGCCCGCGGCGAGCTGGCGCAGCGCAGCGACGCGCTGCGCAACCGGGCTGACGAGCTGGCGGCCATCCGGCACGCCGCTCCGTCCGCGATCTCCTCCTGAAGCCTTTGGCCATGCTTGATCCAGCCGAAGTCAAAGGTTTCCTCGATCCGGACGAGGGCGAGGCCCTGGCCCGCTATGCCCGCGAGGCGGGACGGAGCGGGCCTGTGCTGGAGATCGGCTCCTATTGCGGCAAGTCGGCACTCTATCTCGGACCGGCGGTGCGCGAGGCGGGCAGTGTGCTCTACACGCTCGACCATCACCGCGGCTCGGAAGAACACCAGCCGGGCGAGGCATACCACGATCCCGAGCTGTACAATGCCAAGCTGGGCGCGGTGGAAACCCTGCCGGCGCTGCGCGAGACGCTGTACCGCGCCGGTCTGGAAGACGTGGTGATCCCGGTCGTCGGCCCGTCCGCCGTGGTGGCGCGTCACTGGAGCACGCCGCTCGGCATGGTGTTCATTGATGGCGGGCATTCCATGCCGGCGGCGCTGGCAGATTATCGCGGCTGGTCCCCCCGCCTGGTCCCTGGCGGGCTTCTGGCCATACACGACGTCTTTCCCGATCCGGCGGACGGCGGGCGTCCGCCCTACGAGATTTTCTGTCTCGCCAAGCAGTCCGGCCTGTTTGAACCGGTCAGTCGGACAGGAACGCTGGAAGTGCTTCGGCGGATCGACTGACAGGCAGTTCGCGCACCCAGTTGCGCACCAGCAGATCATGGCCCGGTGTCAGCCGGTCGAGCGCATCGGCGGCAAGCACGAGAGCGCCGGCCGTCCAGGCGGGTCGTTCCTGCGGCCAGATGATCTCTTCCTCGAATTGCCAGCCCATCCAGTACCCCCCGTCGCGGGCCGCGAGTGGCGCCAGGTTGGCGATCAGTTCGCGGGCCTGGGCCGGCTTGCGGGCGGCCAGACAGGCGAGGGCGAGTTCCGCGGTCTCGGCTGCCGTGACCCACGGCTCGTCCGACACGCACCGGCAGCCGAGGCCGGGGGAGACGAATTCGCTCCAGCGAGCGTAGAGCCGCGCCTGCCCGCTCTCCGGTGCCACCACGCCGGCAAGGACCGGATAATACCAGTCCATGGCGAAGCGGCGCCGGTCAGTGCCGGTGCGGTCGAAGCGAGCATCGTGCTCGCGCAGGGCAGCGCCGATGCGCCGGCGCGCGGCGGCCCAATGGTCAACCCGCTGATCGAGCAGGCGCCCGAGCAGGATGGCGCATTCCAGCGCCTTGTAGAGGCTGGAATTGCCGGCCCGCAGGGAGTCGATGCTGTCGATCGCCTCGCTCCCCTCGGGCGCCCGCCAGACGATGTCGCCGTGCGGTGTCTGGTGGTGCAGGACGAAATCCATGGCGGCGGCGATCATCGGCCAATAGCGTGGTGCCAGGTCGAGGCGCTGAAGAGCGAGCAGGCTGCGCAGCACGGTGACCGCGGCATAGCCGGTGAAATTGGTGTCGCGCGCGCGCGCAGGACGGCCGGGCAGGAGGTGCCGATTGGTGTCGTCAAGCGGTACCGAGGCGCCGAGGTCGCCGCTCCAGCCGCCATCGGCTTCCTGGCGCTCGACCAGGCAATCGAGGGCCCGAAGGGCAGCGGTTTGCCGACCGGCAATCGCCAGGCCCATGGCGCTCTCGCCATGATTCCAGGCATCCCAGATGCCGGCTTCGATCCAAGGCAGGGCCCCGTCCGCCTGCTGCAGGGCCTCGATGCGCTTGGCACAGGCGCGGATATCGACGAGAGCGGGCATCAGGCGGGCTTGCGGAAATACATGACGACAGATTTTCCCAGAACCGGGTCGAGCAGGGCTTCCAGGCCGCGGGTCAGGCGGGGGGCCTTGAGCAGATCCCATTCCAGGAAGCGGCGATAGGCGGCAACCAGACGGCTGCTGTCACGCCGTTCCCACAACGCGCATTGCAGCCACCAGTAGGGGCTGTGCAGGGCGTGCGCCCAGTGGCGGGCGAAGCGACCGAGGCCGCGCGCCTCGACGCGGCGGCGCAGCTCGGCGCTGCGAAAGATGCGGACATGGCCACCGGGCGTGTTGGGATAGCCCTCAGACAGGCGCCAGCAGATGGCCTCGGGCCAGTAGCGCGGCACCGATACCGCGAAGCGGCCGCCGGGTTTGAGCAGGCGTTCGATCTCGGCCAGCACGGTGTCGGGGTCGTCGACATGCTCGAGCACTTCGGAACAGATGATGCGATCGAAGCTGGCATCGGGGAAGGGGAGGCGCTCGGCCCGGCCGGTCGTCAGGACGGCGCTGCGCTCGGACGAGGCCGGCTCGGGCGGCGGCAGCTCGAAGAACTTGTCAGCGGCAATCCGCAAATCGGTTTCGCACAGGTCGAGACCGACGGCGTGCACCGGGATGTCGGACCAGTACAGCCCGTGCATGTGGCGGCCCTGGCCGCAGCCCAGATCCAGCACGCGCATGCCCGGCTCCAGAGCCAGTGCCTCGAGGCGTATCGTCATCATGGGCGCTGCCCTCCGCGCGCGGCGAGGGCCTCGGTATAGAGACGGGTAGCGGCGCGGGCATGGCTGGTCCAGCTGAACACCTCGCGGGCGCGGCGGGCGGCGGTCTCTCCCAGTCGCCGTGCGGTTTCCGGGTCGTCGAGCAGGCGCGCGAGATGGTCGCCGAAGGTAACCGGGTCGCCGGCCCGGGCGATCAGGCCGCATTCACCGACCACTTCCGGCAGGGCTCCACCATCGCTGGCGACAACGGCGGCGCCGCACGCCATGGCCTCCGCGGCGGGAAAGCCGAAGCCTTCAAAGCGTGCCGGGCAGGCGACGATATGGGCCCGGCGATAGAGTGCGGCAACTTCGGCGCGGCTGAGGTCCTGGCTGGTGGTGACGCGGCCGGCGAGACCGTGCGCGGCGAGCTGGCGTGCCGCCGGGCCGTCGCGCATCTGACCGATGATGTGCAGGCGAACCGTGGGGCGCGCAGCGGCCACGCGGGCGAGCGCGTCGATCAGCACGTCGAGACCCTTGATTGGCACATCGGCGCTGGCGGTGGTGACGATGAGACCGGGTTCGCGCTCAATTGACGCATCGGGATGGAAGGTGTCGTGATCGAGACCATTGAAGGCGACCCGCACACGCTCCGGGTCGACACCATAGCGTTCGGCATGGGTGTCGCGCGCGGCTTCCGAGACGGCCAGCAGACGAGGCAGGCGGCGGGCCGTGCGCGCCTGCATACCGACGAAATGATACCAGCGGCGGGTCAGCAGGCGGTGCATGGTGTCCCTGGCGGCCGCGAGCGCGTAATCGCGGTCGATGGCGATCGGATGGTGCAGGGTGGTCACCACCGGCAGGTGGCGCTCGATGCGCAGGAAGGGGCTGGCCAGGGTCTGGTTGTCGTGCAGCACGTCGAAACGGCCCGGATTGTCGGCCAGGAATCGTTCAAGGCGACGGCCAAAGGCGTACAGCTCACCGAAGGCGCCGGTATTGTGGGCCAGCCATTCCGACAGATCCGACCAGCGCCTGAGGTGGGCCGGGCGCAGGGCCAACAGGGCATTGTCCTCGGCGAACAGGTCCAGCGAGGGCAGGCGGTGCAGCTCGATGCCGTCGCCCAGTTCCGGATATGGCGGGCCGGAGACAACGCTCACCGTGTGCCCGAGTGCTTGCAGGGCGCGGCTCAGTTCGCGCACATAGACGCCCTGGCCGCCGACATGCGGGTGCGACCGGTAGCCGCTGACCAGCACGCGCAGCGGACGCACCGGATCAGAGCTGGCACGGATGCCCGAGGCAATGTCGGCCACGTCTTCCAAGCTTGTGGAAACACGGGAATTCTGGTCCATGGGGATGTCGTTCCGCTGGTGCAAATCGGCGTCGCGACCGTATAGACGTGAACAGTGTTCGCCAAGCGCCGGTTACCGGATCGCGTCCGGGCGAGCAGAGCGGGAAGGACAAGCGACAGCATGCACAGGACGCCGGCCTTCCGTTTCGCCGCCTATTACGGAGCGTTCTACCTGACGCTGGGGGCTTTCCTGCCCTACTTCCCGAAATGGCTGGCAGGCCGCGATCTGAGCCCGGAATGGATCGGCTGGATTGTCGCCGCAGGAATGGCCGGACGCACCCTGATATCCCCGCTCGGTGCGCGCTGGGCCGACCGCTCGCTGCGCCGGCGTGACCCGATCCTCGCCTTCGCCATCGGCTGCACCCTCGTGTTCTGGCTGCACTGGCCGGTGGCCAGCCCATGGGGCCTGATGGCGCTGTCCTTCCTGTCCGGGGCGCTGTTGTTCGGCCAGATTCCGGTGATCGACGCCTTCGCCATCCGTTCGGCGCGCGGCGGCGCGTTCAGCTTCGGACCGGTGCGGGCGGTCGGGTCGGCATTGTTCATCCTGGCCAATTTCGCCGCCGGAGCCCTGACCGATGCCTACGGTTCGGAAAGCGTGCTGGCCTGGCTTATCCTGGCGTCCGGCCTGCTGGTGCTGACCGCGGCATGGCTGCCGGAAGGTCGGCGCACGGTCGATGTCGGCGAGGAAGCGGCGCATCTCAAGCATGTGGTGAAGCTGGTCGCCGGCCCGTTCGGTCTGGCGCTGGCGGCTTCGGCGCTGATCCAGAGCGGGCACGGCTTCTACTACGCCTTTTCGGCGGTGGCCTGGAGCGAGCAGGGCTTCAGCGATGTGACCATCGGGGCGCTGTGGGCCTTCGGGGTTGCCGTGGAGATCGGTTTCTTCTGGCTGTCCGGGCGCGGCTTCTTTGGCAAGGCCAGCCCGGCCTTTCTGCTGGCCATCGGCGGCGCCGCCTCGATCGTGCGCTGGGGCGTGACGGCAATGGCGCCACCGCTGCTCGTGCTGGTCGCGGTGCAGGCGCTGCACGCCCTGACCTTCGCGGCCACCTATATCGGCTTCCTGCGCTATGCCGCAGACGCGGTGCCGGACGAACACGGGGCGATGGCGCAGGCGCTCAACTCGGCGCTGTCGGGTGGTATCATCATGGCAGCGGCATCCGCGGCCTCCGGGTATTTCTTCGCCCGCATTGGTGTCGCCGGATTTGCCATCATGGCCGTGCCGGGGATTGCCGGTCTCTTAGCCGCCGTCTGGCTGGCCCGGATTTCCGCACTCCCGCCACCGCGTGGAATCAAATAGGCTGCTGACATGAGGCGTATCAAAGAGAACAGCCCGCAGCCGGCGCAGCTCGACGTTCGTGTCGCGGGAGAACAGACGGTTCTCACGCCGAGCGGTGATTGGGTCGTGCGCACGATCGGCCGGCATGACGAGGCGATCCGCCGGGTGGAGGAAACCACCGAGCCGGGTGATATCGTCATCGACCTGAGCCAGCTGGGCCGCATCGATACGGCCGGGGCCTACTTGCTGGGCCGGACGACGCGGCGCTGTGGCGAGCCGGACGGCGCCTTCCACTTCCTGGGCGAGCACGACATTGCCCGTGACCTGATCCGCGAAGTCCGTGAACGCACGGAAATCTGCCAGCCGGTGGAGCCGCAGGTCTTCGGTTTCATCAAGGCGATGGCGCGGATCGGTGCCGGTCTCGAGGCCGCCTACTGGGAGGCGGTCGACACATTTGCCTTCTTCGGCAGGACCCTGATCACCGGCATGCGGACGCTCGGCCAGCCCTGGCGCTTCCGTCTGACGCCGACCGTGTGGGCGATGGAGGAAGTGGGCGTGAATGCCCTGCCGATCGTGGCCGTCCTGTCCTTCTTCATCGGTGCGGTGGTGGCCTATATGGGCGCCAATCTGCTGCAATCGGTCGGCTTATCCGTGTTCACGGTGGAACTGGTCGGCATCGCGGTGCTGCGTGAGTTCGGCGTGCTGATCACCGCCATAATGCTGGCCGGCCGCTCCGACAGCGCCTTCACCGCCTCGATCGGAGCAATGAAGATGCAGCAGGAGATCGATGCCATGCGGGTGCTTGGGCTCGACCCGTATGAAGTGCTGGTGCTGCCGCGCGTGGTCGCCTGCGTGCTGATGACCCCGCTGCTGACTTTCGGTGCCATGATTGCCGGCATTTTCGGTGGCATGCTGGTGGCCTGGACCGCCCAGGACATCTCGCCGACGCTGTTTTTCACGCGCCTGCACAATGAAGTCGGGGCGACGCATTTCTGGGTCGGCATGTCGAAGGCGCCGGTCTTCGGGCTGGTGGTTGCCATCATCGGCTGCCGCCAGGGTATGCAGGTGAAAGGTGATGTGGAGTCGCTCGGGCGCCGCGTGACCGCCTCGGTGGTGCAGTCGATCTTTGCCGTGATCGTGCTCGAAGCCCTGTTCGCGATGATGTATCTGGAGCTCGACATATGAGTGCCGACCCGCTGATCTCGGTGCGCGGACTGCGCACGGCGTTCGGCAAGCATGTCGTGCATGACCAGCTCGACCTGGATGTCTACCGCGGCGAGATCCTTGGCGTGGTCGGCGGTTCTGGGACCGGCAAGACCGTCCTTCTCAACACCATACTGGGACTCAAACAGCCCGATGGCGGCGAGATATGGTTCGAGGATATCGAACTGTCTGCCCTGTCGATGCAGCAGCACCAGAAAATCAGCCGCAATTGGGGCGTACTGTTCCAGAACGGTGCCCTGTTCACCTCGCTGAGCGTGCTCGAGAATGTCATGGCGCCGCTGCGAGAGCACGTCGACATGCCGCTCGGCCTGATGGAGGAGATTGCCGGCATGAAGATCGGCCTGGTCGGTCTGGAGCCGGAGGCGGCGAGCCGCTTCCCGTCGGAATTGTCCGGCGGCATGCGCAAGCGCGCGGCCCTCGCGCGCGCGCTGGCACTCGACCCGGATATTCTGTTCCTCGACGAGCCGACAGCCGGGCTGGACCCGGTGGGTGCGGCCGCGTTCGATGATCTCATCCTGGAGCTGTCCCGGGCCCTCAACCTGACTGTCATCATGATCACGCACGACCTCGACAGCCTGCACGCCATCTGCGACCGGGTGGCGGTGCTGGCGGACAAGAAAGTCGAAGCGGTCGCGCCGATCAGCGAATTGATGAAGAATGAGCATCCCTGGATCCGGCAATACTTCCATGGGCCGCGCGGCCGTGCCGCGCGCTCGGGATAAGGAGAGTTAGGCTATGGAAACCAAAGCGCATCACGCCCTGGTGGGTCTGTTCGCCGTCATCATTGCCGCAGCACTCGGATTCTTCGTGCTCTGGCTCAGCAATGCCCAGTTCGACGAGGAGTACGCCGAGTACGAGATCGTCTTCGACGGGCCGGTGCGCGGCCTTCGGGAAGCGGCGGAAGTCCGCTTCAACGGTATCCAGGTGGGTGAAGTCACGGATCTCCAGCTTGATGAGCAGAGCCGGGTGATCGCCACCATCCGGGTGCTGGCCCAGACGCCGGTCAAGGTCGACAGCTTCGCCCAGCTAGAGCCGCAGGGTCTGACCGGCCTGTCCTACATTCTGATCACCGGCGGTACGCCGGACGCCCAGCGGCTGGTCAGCCCGGCCAATCGCGAGCCGCCGCGCATCTTTGCCCGGCGGGCGCAACTGGAAGGCCTGTTCGAGGGGTCCGAGGACGTGCTCGACGCCGCCCAGACCGCCCTGTTCCGCCTGTCCAGCCTGCTCAGCGAGCAGAATGTCGAGGAAGTCTCGGCCACCCTGACCAATCTGCGCGAGCTGACCGATCAACTGTCCGAGGAGCAGGCCCTGTTCGAGGATACGCGGCGCACTCTGCAGCAGATCGAAACGGCGGCCGTGGACATGTCCGCGGCGGCGCGCTCGGTCGAGCAGTTCGGACGCACGGCCGATGCTTTCCTCAACAATGAAGCCACTGTTGCGGTCAACGAGACGGCCGCGGCAGCATTGGCTGTGAACCAGTCCGCGATCGATACCGGCATCATGCTGGAAAGCCTGACCCCGGCAGTGGAGAGCTTCTCCCAGAACGGGCTGCAGGACCTCAACCGGTCGGCCTCCGACCTGCGCCGGTTGATTGCCGCGCTGGAGCGGATCACGCTCGAACTGGAAAACAATCCGGGTGCCTTCATCGCCGGCACACCGCCTGAAACCGTGGAGATACCGGAATGAACGCCACCCGTCTCGCGCGCCTGGCCCTGGCGGCCACCTGCCTGGCCGGCCTGAGTGCCTGCGTGTCCCTATTGCCGGAAAGCGAACCGGTCGGTGTCTACCGGCTCAGTTCGCCCGAGCCGCGTGAATGGACCGGGGGGCAGTGGCAAACCGTCGAGATCGAGGCGCCACAGGCGCCACGTGGTCTGTCCGGGCCGGAGATCGCGCTGATGCGCGACGGCCGGATTGCGTATGTTGCCGGTGCACGCTGGATCGCTCCGTCAACGCATATCCTGCAGGACCTGGTGGTCGAGACCTTCGGAGCGGCGGACAGTCATCTGGCCCCGACACGGCCGGAAGACGGAACCCGGTCGAATTACAGCCTGCGGCTCGATCTGCACGACTTCCATGCCGAGTACGACCGTGGCGCGACGGCGGCGCCGCTGGTTCGCGTCCGCCTGGCCGCGCGGCTTATCGACGGGGTCGAGCAGCGCTTGCTGGCGAGCCGCATGTTTTCCGCCGAAACGCGGGCCAGTGCGCACTCGACGCGTGCCATCGTGACGGCATTCGATGCGGCCTCGATGCAGGTCGCACAGGACCTGGCGGCCTGGACGGAAGCGACCACGCAGCGTCCGGCCTTGACCGCCGACGGGGCGACGGACTGATCGCAATCCAATGACGGGCGGGACCTAGTCCTCGTCGGACGACTTGCGGGGCTTGCGCGATCGCGGTGACGGCGTGTCGTCCTCGGACGGCATGGAATTGAGCAGATCCTTCCAGCGCCAGCCAGCCTCGCCGGCCTTGCCCGGAGCCTGGGGCTCGGCGGCGGTCTCGCGGCGCGACTTGCGGCTTTCACCTGGCTCCGGTCTGCCAAGCGGGACATTCATGTCGTCATCGCTGAGGCCGGGCTCATCGGCTTTCGGCGAGGCTTTCTTCTTCGCTTCCTTCGGGCGCTCGGCCTCCGGTTCGCTCTGGCTGGCCTCGGGCCGGCTGCGACGTGCCAGCGGGTCGGGCAGCTCGTTGAAATTGAGGTCAGGCACGCGGCGGCCGCCGGCGACCGAGCCCATGCGCAGCATGAAGTCGCTCAGCAACTCATAATTCTGGCGGATGCGCGCCTGGAAGGCGGCGTCGATTTCCTGGGCCTCCTCGGCGGCGGCCATGGCCGCGGCATTGAGGCCGTCGAGGCCGCGCTGCAGCGCCTGGGTCGCTTCCTCGGCGCGGTCGCGGGCCATTATCGGCATCTCGCCGAGCTTCTCGGTCATGCGGGCAATATGCTGTTCGACCGTCTCGGTCTCGGAGCGCGCCGAGGCGAGCACGCCCTCGAGCCGCTTGCGCACGGCGGCAGCAGCCTCGTCGGCGACCTGCGCAGCGCGGTTTGTCAGTTTCTCGGCCTCGGCGAGGCGCAGCTCGAACGCCTCGTCGGAACGACGGGCCGCTTCGTAGGCCGCCTCATTGGTCTTTTCCACCCGGCTGGAAACCACGTCGGCCTGGGCCTCCATGGCGTTGATGGCAGCTTCGGAAACCTCGCGGGCCTCCTGCGCGGCGGCGACCAGGCGCGACAGCGCGGCTTCGTGCTCGTGCGCGGCATGCTCGCTTTCGCGGTGCACCTGCTCGGCCAGTTCGTCGGCCCGGGCCAGCGCTGCATCGACGGCGCTCCGGAACGCTTCCGCACCGGCGCGAGCGGCCTCGTTGAGGCTGTCGGCGCCACCGCGGGCGGTGGTGGCCATGGTTTCCAGTTCGGCCTTGTGGAAATCGAGCGCCGAGGCGATTTTTTCCTGTTCGTCGCGCAGCGCGTCGCTGGCTGCGGCAAGGCGCTTGCGATGCTTGACGTAGGCGGCGTCGAGGTTCTCCGAGCGCTCCTTGAGGGATTCCGACAGTTCGCGCAGATGCGTGGTGCGCTGGTCGATGACGGCGGCGACGGCGTCGCTGCGCTCGGTAACGGCGGTTCCGGCCTCGTGCAGATTGTCGACACTGGCGCGGATGCGTTTCTCGCTGTCGCTGGCCTGGCTGGCCGCAAGTTCGGCCGCGGCGGCGACCATCTTGGACTGGTCGGAAATGGCGGCGGCGATCAGCGCGGCCTTGTCATCGAGGGATTCGGAAACCTCGCCGAGGCGCTGGCGCTCATTGCGCAGGCCTTTGAGAAGGACTTCGGTGCGGTCGCGGGCGTCGGTGGCGGAGTGTTCCAGGGTCTCGGCATGATGGGAGATGACCTCTTCCATGGCGGCGAGGCGGGCGAGGGCGCTTTCCAGGGCGGAATTGATGCGCTCGACTTCCTGGGTAACGGCAGTTGAAAGCGACTGGACCTGGTGTTCGGCATACAAGGCCGGCTCGGCCAGGCGGCGGATGGCAAGTTCGACTCGACGGGTATTGCCGGCATTGCGTACCACCTCGCCCGCCATCAGGCCGCTCATGATGAAGAGCAGGGCCGGGGCCAGGGCGAAGACGGCAAGGCCGGTCAGCTGCCCGAAGCCGTACTGCGACAATTGCTCAAGCGACTGGACCCCGAGATAACCCCAGATGAAAGCGGCAGCGGCGCCGACCCAGAGCAGGGCAAAGCTGTTGCCCAGCCAGATCAGCCAGCGGCCGCTCTTGGTCTCCGGCGTCTCCCTGCCGCCAGCGCCGGTATGGGCGGCAGCAATGGCGGCCTCGCCGGTGGGGGTGAGAGAGCCGTGCGGGTTGTCGTCCGACATTCCGATCTCCGCATACTGCAAGGGTGATTGGTTCTGGGTCTTGGTCATCGTCCGCCTGAAGGCTGAGCTGCGCTGGCAAGCCACCGCGGCCCGCCTGGCGGACCCCGGTCACAGATTACTATGCCAGAGCATACGCAGTTTTGCGCGCTATCGACACAGATAAACTATGCAAAATGGGACATTTGCGCTGGAAAGGTCGCGCGGGCCGGTTCAGCTGTCGAGCGGAATCGGCGGTTTCACCAGCCAATGGCTCTCGGCGTGCAGGGTGTGGCGGACAGGGTCGGAGCGCCGGCAGTCATCGCCCGCACCCAAGCCGACGGGCCGCAGGGCTTCCTCACCGACATGGCTGATCATGGTGATCTGGTACTGGGTCGGCTGGGTGGTATCGCAGGCCTTGGGGTCGTAGTCGATGCCAATGCTCGAGAGTGCCAGAATGGCCAGCCATTCGATCAGACTTGTCAGCAGCTGGATCATCGGTCCCTCAACCCCTAGCATCCCCGTGCGCCTGACGGTTTAGGCTTGCGAATCCCGCGAGGCAATTCACGATTTCCGGAAGGCGCGTGAAATATTGGTAAGTTTCTTGGCAAGGCGAGGCGGGGAGGGAAGCGGCATGGACGGCCACTCCGGCAAACTGGACGGCAGTGAAGGCGCGACCGACAGCCTGGCCTCCGTGCTCCTGGGCATCAGCATTGTTGGATTGGTGGTCGCCAATATTCCCGGCTTTGCCCTGGTCTGGCCGGCGGCCGACATACCGGTCATCCAGAGCACCTTCGCGGCCTGGCCTGACCAGGTGGCCTGGTGGCTGACGCAGACCTTGTTCAGCTGGACGCTGGTGGTGTTGGGGCTGTTCGCCATCGGGGCCGGGCTGGGCTGGCTGGCGAGGCGGCCGAGCCGGACCCCAGCCAGTCGCTATCTGACGGCGCTGCTGCTGGTCGGGGTGGTGCATGGCTATGTCTTCTGGTTTGGCGACCTGATCGTGGTACTCGCCCTGGCCGGGCTGGTGGCACTGGCCTTTGACGAGGCGGGGACCTGGACCAAGACGCTGGTCGGCGGCGGGCTGGTGCTGGCGACCCTCGGCCTTGTGGTCGCCGGCGCGGCGTTACTGGCCCTGGTTCCCGGCGACATGGATATCGGTGACGTGCTGGGCTATCCCGATGCCCGCCTGGCCGAGGTCGAGGCGGTATGGCGCAGCGGCTTTCTCGATCGCTGGCCCTCAAACCTGGCTCTGGTGCTGCAGTTCGAGCTCATACAGATCGTCTTCCTGGGCGGCGGAGTGACCGGCTTGCTGATGCTGGGCATGGCGGCGCAGCAATCCGGCTGGCTGGCGCGATCACGCACGACGGAAACGCTGGCGCTGGCCACAGCCCTGTTGCTGGGCATTGGGTTGCCGCTTTCGGGATGGGGTGCGCTGCAGGGCATGACGACGGATTTCGCGCCCGACGTGTTGTGGCGTGGGGTAAGCGCGCGCGCCGCCGGAGCGCTGCTGTTGGCGGCCGGGTATGGCGCCGCCGTGCGGCTGGCCACCCAGGAAAGCGTCCTGGTCACCGCGCGCGCCTGGCTGGCCAATGCCGGGCGCCACGCGCTCAGCCTCTATCTCCTGCACACACTGGTCCTGACCCTGGTGTTTGTCGGACCGCCGGGCCTGGGCCTGTTCGGCCGGATGGCGCAGGGCGGGTTGTTCGTGCTTGGCGTGGTCTTGATGGCGGCCCAACTGGGCGCGGTATGGCTGTGGAGCCGCCATTTCCGGATTGGACCGGCAGAATGGGCAGTGCGCTCGCTGGCCGAATGGCGGCGCGTTCCGCTGCGCCGGCAACCGGCTGCCGGCTAGACGTCCGCGTCGGGCTGGTTCTCCGGCGCGGCAGCCTTGAAGGCTGGCAGCTCGGCCGCGGCACCCGCGGCGGCGACCAGAGTCGGGCAATTGGACAGGTCGGCCTCCCAGCGCCGAGCATTGTAGATCTGCGGGACCAGGTAGACCTCGGCCATGCCGGGCATGTCGCCAAACAGGAAGTCAGAAGTGCGCGGCGTGTCGCGGACCATCGCTTCCAGCGCCTCAAGGCCTGAGGTCATCCAGCGCTGGGCCCAGGCTTTCATGCCGTCGCCGCCCTGACCGAGATCGCCTGAGACCGCCTTGAGCACGCGCAGATTCTGTAAAGGATGGATGTCGCAGGCAATGACCGCGCACCAGGCGCGCACGGTGCAACGGTCGGCGGCATGGCCGGGCAGAAGAGCGGGGTCGGGCCATGTCTCCTCGATCCATTCCAGAATGGCCGGCGACTGCACATGGTCGCGGCCTTCATGGCTGAGCACCGGGACCAGCCCCTGGGGCTGGCGGGCCCGCCATTCCGGAGCGTGCTGGGCCCCGTCCTTCAGGTTGATGGAGACCTGGTCAAAGGCAATGCCCTTGAGATTGAGGGCGATGCGCAGACGATAGGCGGCACTGGAGCGCCAATAGCCATAGAGGATCGGGGACATGTCAGCTCTCCGGGTCAAGGGTCAGTTCGAGTGTCGGCAGGCCGTTAATACGCGCAACCACCTGGTCGCCGGGCAGGAGGGCTCCGACGCCGGCCGGGGTGCCGGTGAATATCAGGTCGCCGGGCGCCAGGTCGAAATGGCGAGCCAGCGCGGCGACGAGGTCGGCCGGCGGCAGGATCATGTCCTCCAGCCGCCCGTCCTGGCGGACTTCGCCATTGATGCTGAGGGATATCGACCCGGATGTCGGCGGCGGGCCGGCTCGCAGGGAGGCCACCGGGGCCGAGCACGGGAAGGCCTTGGCGATTTCCCAGGGGGCCCCCTTGGCCTTCAGCGCCGTCTGCACGTCGCGCTTGGTCAGGTCGAGCCCGACACCGCAGGCAAGGATGTCGGCGTTGTCACCAAGCGCCAGCACCAATTCCACCTCATGATGTAGATCAGTAGTCCCTCCGGGCCGGGTCAGCCGCTTCGCCGATGTCACGGCATCCGCGGGCTTCATGAAGAAGATGGCGTCCGCGGCGGCGTTCATCTCGCGCGCATGGGCGGCGTAATTGCGGCCGATGCAGAACACTCGGCCAACCGGGAAGACGGTGTCGGTCTGGACGATGGGCAAGCAGGGTGGGGCGGGCAGGCTGACGCAGTGTTTCATGCGGCACGCTTAACGCGGTCTGTGAGGGGCGTCGAGCCTGACGTTGAGGTCAGACAAGTACAGTCAAGCAGCCCGCTGGGTTTATTATGCAGTTCAGCAGAGCACCGTATTCGCGATACCTGGCAGGCGAATCCATCCAATTTTATTCAACTCTCTCATATCCTATTACTCGCAGTAAGTTTCCCGTTAAAACCCGCCCCTTATGCGGTTCAGATATCGCGAGCCACGGGCTCCCGCACAGATATCTAGGACAGGAAATCCACATGCGTTCACTTATCTTGGCAGCTTTCGCCGGCGCACTCATGGCCAGCCCGGCCGTGGCGGAAACTTCGCAACGCGATCTTGAAGTGATCGGGCGCGCGCTCGGCTTTGTCGAAGGGGCCAGCGGTTCTGACCGCACGGTCGCCATCGTCTACGACCCGGCGAGCGAGGCGGAAGCCCAGGCGCTGGCCAGCGCCATGTCGGGCGGCCTCAGCGCCGGTCGCGTCACCCTGAACGCCCAGCTGGTGCCGCTGGCTGATGCCGGCAGTATCGCCGGTGCTGATGCCGCGGTCCTGCTCGGCGCTGCCGCCGGTGATGCGGGCGTCTTCGGTGCAGCCAGTTCGGCCGGTGTCATGACCGTGTCGACGGACATGTCCTGCGTCGAGAGTGGCCAATGCGTGATGGGCGTGCAGAGCGCTCCGTCGGTTCGCATCGTGGTCAACCGCGCCGCCGCCCAGTCCTCTTCCGTCGCGTTCGCGGCCGCCTTCGCGATGATGATCGAAGAAGTCTAGGTCCGAACTGTCCTCATTCCTCCCCCTCCGGAATTGCACGAGAATCCCCATGAAAAATACAATCCTCTCCGCGAGTGTGTCGGCCATCGCCCTGAGCCTCGGCGTGTCCGCAATCGCTTCCGCCCAGTCGCTGGATTATGCGGCCATGAGCGACCTGTTCGGCGAGCCGGTCACGGCTGGCGCCACGGGCGCGCCGCAGCGTTCCTCCGACGTGCCGGCGACCATGATCATCATCACCCAGGATGACATCCAGCGTTTCCCGGAGCGCGACATTCCGGGCATCCTGCGCCACTATGCTGGTGTCGACAGTGATCGGTACACCTATGGCCAGGGCGAAGCCTCCGTCCGCGGCTACAACCAGCCGATGGCACCGCGCCTCCTCGTGCTGGTCAATGGCCGTCAGGTCTATCTCGACCATTACGGCTATACCAACTGGTCGGCGATCCCGGTCCAGCTCTCGGAAATCCAGCAGATCGAAGTGGTCAAGGGCCCGCAATCGGCGCTGTACGGCTTCAACGCTGTCTCCGGCGTGGTCAACATCATCACCCGCAACGCCCGTCATGGCGAATACCAGACCGGCTCCGTTTCGGTCGGTGATGGCGGTTATGCCGAAGCCAGCGCGGTTGCCGGCTACCAGTTCTCCGACGCGGCGGCCCTGCGCCTGTCGATCGGTGCCACCAAGGCAGACCAGTTCGACGTCGGTCCGTTTGGCAACATTCCGGGTACAGGCACGACCGAAGCATATATCCCGACGGTAGATTTTGACCGCCTGACCGGTGCGGCCGAGCTGACCGGCGCGATCGCCGACTTCGACTACTCGCTGGAAGCGACTTATGCGCACGTCATCCAGCCGGAAATGTTCCCGTTGTTCTTTACCGGCGGCGCAGACACGATTTCATCGTCGGTCAAGGGCGAAGTGTCCTCGGACACGGATTTCGGCATCATCACGGCCCGGGCCTACCGCAATGAACTGAGCGTAGATTACACCACGACTGCGACCCAGGATGTGACCGTGCCGTTCGAGAACGCCGTCACCGTCCTGCAACTGCAGGACATCTTCAAGATCGGCACCAACAACACCTTCCGTCTCGGCTATGAGTGGCGCCGCAATGAGACCGCCTCCAGCCCGGACACCACCAATGGCGATCTCGTCTATACGGTGAACGCGGTGTCCGGCATGTGGTCGCGAAATCTCAACTCGGACTGGACCTTCACGGTTGCCGGTCGTTACGACATGCTTGAGCTGGAGCGGGACCAGGCCCCGGCGGCCTTCTACGGCTACAGCCAGGCCGATTACGACCAGTCGATCGAGGAGTTCAGCTATAACGTCGCCCTGTCCTGGAAGATCGATCCGCAATCGACCCTGCGTCTGACCACCGGCCGGGGAATTCAGGCGCCGTCGCCAGCCGAATTTGGCTTTACGCTGACGTCTAACATCCAGACTCCGTTCGGACCGCTTCCGGCCGCGTTCGTGGGCAATCCGGCGATCGAGCCAACCACGATCACGTCCTATGAACTGGCCTATGACCGCCAGCTGACCTCTGACATCCAGCTGCGAGCGGCCCTGTTCCAGGTGGAAACCGAGAGCATCAAGGGCTTCTTTGGCGCCACGCCGGACTCGGTCGATCTGGCCGCGGTGCCGTTCCCGCGCTTCGAATTCCGCTTCTCCAACCAGGGCGACAGCTCGATGCTGGGTGCGGAAGTCTCGCTGACCGGCCAGCACGGCAATTGGCGCTGGGGCACCAATGCCTCGATCTACGACATCGAGGACAGCCTGACCGTCAACCAGGCCGGCTTCACCCATCCGATCGCCTTCGAGAGCGGCACCCCGGACCTTCGCGTCAATGCCAATCTCGGCTGGAGCGGCGACGGCTGGACGGTTGACGGCTATGTCAACCATGTCGCCGGCTCGACACAGCCGCGTGAATTCGCCTTCGGCCTGCCGACGCTGGTCGATGTCGATGCCTTCACCGCCGTTTCGGTGCGTGTGAACCGCGAGCTCAGCGACACGCTGGACCTCAGCTTCTCCGCCCAGAACGCCAATTTCGGTGACGGTGAGCAGGTCTCTTCGGGGCCGGGCGTCGAAGCCCGCTACTGGGTTGGCCTGACCGCCAGCTTCTAATCATGGAAAATGTCCCGGCCCCTGCGTTTCGGGGGCCGGGCATTAACCCTGAATTCAAAGCTTAGACTGCACATTCACGGCACGGTTCGAGTCGCTCGACTCGCGTGAGGAGAATACTGATGGGCAAGAAAACTTCCGGCTTCAAATTGACGATAGCGCAATCCTTCGCGGTCGCGCCCATCGCCGCCATCATCGCCCTGGTCGCTGTCGCTGCCCTGGGCAGCTGGTCCCTGCAGAACGGATCACAGAGCCAGACCCGCGCCATGACGGAAATGGAAGCCGGACTCGAGCTCGCCAATCTCCAGGCCGAGCTTGAAACCATCAATGGCGACGTCCTCAGTGTCATCACCTCCCAGGCAGCCGGCAATCCGATCGATGTGGCCGCGGAATTCGCCGCGGTGATCGAGCGCGTCAACGCGCTCCAGGCCGAGATCGAAGTCCTCAAGGCTTCCGGCGCTGCGGTGGCCCAGAATCCTGAAACCTTCAACCGTCTGGTCGAGCAGCTGGGCCTCTACCGAGATGCGCTCGACTTTGTCGGTCAGATGCTCGAACTCGACTTTGCCAGCTCGGTTGCCTTCCTGCAGCCGTTCGATGGTGTGTTCACAGAACTCAATGCCGAGCTCAACGGCTTGGTCGATCAGGCTACCTCCCTGGCAGCCGAGGAATCGTCCGCGACGGCAGCCGCTGCGCGCATGTCGATCTTCACCTTCATCGGTCTGACCATCGCGGTTGGCACCGCACTCCTGGTGCTGGCCTACTGGCTGGGCCGTCGCACGGCGCGCTCGGTGCGTTCGATTGCCGACGCAACGGAAGTGCTGGCCCGCGGCGATTACACGCTCGACATCGAAGCCCTGGCCCGCGCAGACGAGCTCGGCGCGGTGGTCGAGAGCCTCAAGCAGTTCCGAGACAACGGCCTGAAGGCCGAGCAGCTGGAAGCGGACACCCGCGAGCAGGCTGCCGCCAATGAAGAGCGCGCCGCCAAGCTCAATGAGCTGGCCCGCGGGTTCGACAGCGAAGTCATGAGCCTTCTGGGCGAAGTGACGGAAGCCTGCACGGCCATGTCGGCGATCTCGGAACAGCTGACCCAGGCTGCCACCGATGGCTCGCAGAAGAGCTCGATGATGGCCTCGGCCGCCTCGGAAGCGACCGACAATGTGGAATCCGTGGCCGCGGCTTCCGAGCAGCTCAGCGCTTCGATCGCCGAAGTCACGCAGCAAATCCAGAACTCTTCCTCCATGGCCGCCCAGGCCGATGAGCGCTCCAAGTCGGTCCAGGTCGTGGTCGCCGATCTCGGGACTGCAGCGCAGCAGATCGGCCAGGTCGTCCAGCTGATCAATGACATTTCCGAGCAGACCAACCTGCTGGCCCTGAACGCCACCATCGAGGCGGCGCGCGCCGGCGAGGCCGGCAAGGGCTTTGCCGTGGTCGCCTCCGAGGTGAAATCTCTGGCGGCCCAGACGGCCAAGGCGACCGGCGACATCCGTGACCAGATCCAGGCGATCCAGGATGCGGCCTCGTCCTCGTCGAGCTCGATCTCCGAGGTGACGCGAGCGGTCGGCGAGATTTCCAACGCTTCCGCAGCGATTGCCGCCGCGGCGGAAGAGCAGAGCGCCTCGACCCGCGAGATTTCCTCCTCCGTGGCCCACGCTGCGCACAGCGCCCGGTCGGTGTCGGACAATGTCGAAGCGGTGTCGCGCTCGGCCAACCAGACCGGCGAGGCCTCGCATGCCGTGCTGGAAGCGGTACGCACGGTGTCGGAGCGCGCCGAACGCCTCAACAGAAGCGTCGAAAGTTTCCTTATCGAGGTTCGCAAGGCCGGCTGATCTCACCTTCCCCCCGATGTCGCCTTGCAACAATATCTCCCGGATCTCCTCGAGATCTGGGCGCTTCTTTTGCCAGCACGGTTATCAGTAACGGTAGCGATCGTAATTGTGGTAGCGGATCACGTATTCGCTGCCGGCATCGGTATACTGGCGGCCATTCGCATCGACACACAGGCGGACCGAGAGCAGGGCTGACCGGCCGTCGCGATAGCCATTGCGCTCCTCGGTCCAGCAGCGCGGTTGGCTGCGGGTGGGGAAATGGCGGTAATGATGGTTGCTGTCGTAGCCGGTGTACCGGCGGCGCTCGTAGCCATCGTAATGCCAGGAATTGCGCCGGCCGGAGTAGAAATTATACCCGCCGGGATAATCACTGTCGGAGTAGTGCCGATAGGTCGTGCGGCGGCAATCGCGGCGACTGAAGCGGTCGTAGGGATCGTAGCGCCGGCGCTCGACGTAACACGTCGTGGAGGGGGTACGGGTACGGGTACGGTAACGCTGGTGGTGGCGGTATGTGTAAGCCCGGTCACGATAGCCGTGCTGGGTACCATACTGGTAGTGTTGGTCGTAATGGTGCCCGTAGGGTCGGCTGTGCGGGTAACGCGAACGGTGGTGCTTGACTTGTGCGTCGGCACCCAGCTGGACGCGAACATCCGTTGCGCCATGATCCGGATATCCGGTCTGTGCGAAGGTCGGGCTCGCGGCCAGCGCACCGAGTGCCAGGGTGCAGGCGAGCGGTTTGAGCAAGGCGATCATGTCCAGTCTCCCGAGTGTTTACCCGCACGTTCCGGTTTCGCGTCTGACGCGAAAACGAACCCTTCATTAACCTGTGCAACGAATTTACTACACCAAGGTTCCGCCGGTAAGGGGCGCTTAAGCCTCACCAACTAGGCTGGTCCCGCGATGACAGCACAACTGCGAACCTCGTCCCCGCTGTTCGACAGCGATCATCTCGCCCGTTACACGGGCGGGGATGTTGCGCTGACCCAGGAACTGACTGGCTTGATGTGTCAGCAGGCGGAGCGCTGCCTGACCCTGATCGAAGGGCAGGTGGACTGGCGCGAGGCCGCTCACACACTCAAGGGGGCCGCTCGCGGTGTCGGGGCCTTCGCCCTGGCCGAACTGTGCGATCCGATTGAATCCGGTGACGAGGCGCCTGACGCCGCTCTGGTGGCCCAGTTATGGACCTGCCTCGACGCGACCCGGGCCGCCATTGAGGCGGCCCAGTTGCGCTAGCGCGTTTCGTCCCAGACGGTAAGTTCGTAGGCAATCGAACGTTCGACCAGTTCGCGCCACACCGGCTCTGCGATCTCGACCGGAAGACCCTCCGACCGGGCGCTGCTGCAGACCTTGTCCAGCACATCGCGGATACGCCATTCGTCGCGCACGACATCGCGCGACGGCTTGATGCGAGCGGCCGCTTCCATGTAGCGCGTGCGCTCGGCGATCAGGGCGACGAGCTGGCGGTCGAGAGCATCCACACCTTCCCGAACCTCAGCCATGCTCTGGCAATCTTCCGGCTTGGTGACCGGGTTCCGGGTGTTCGGGGCAGTGTGCGCACTCGACATGCTGTAACCTCGTTGATGCGCTCCCGTTATAGCGAGACCGGGTCGCCGGCCCAAGCGGGCAGGCGCGGCGGGATGCAGCGCCGGGGCGGATGTTCTTCTGCGGCAAAACCGCTAAGGTGATCCGGTTGGCGGCAGGAGACCCCGATGACCCAGCGCGTCCGTATCCATGGTGATCTCAGTAGCGGCAATTGCCTGAAGGTCAAATGGGTCGCCGATTATCTCGGTCGACCCTATGACTGGGTTGATGTCGACGTGGCAGGCGGGGAGACCCGGACCGAGGATTTCCTGGCGCTCAACCCGGCTGGCCAGGTGCCATGCCTGGAAGCGGCAGACGGGCACGTGCTCGCCCAGTCCAATGCCATCCTGTTCTATCTCGCCGAGGGCTCCGACCTGATCCCGGCCGATGCCTTCGAGCGCGCCAAGATGCTCGAATGGATGTTCTGGGAGCAATACAGCCACGAGCCGTACATCGCCGTGCGACGTTTTCACAAGCGGTATTCCGGAATGGCAGACGAGGACATCGATCCGGCGCTTCTGGCCAAGGGCCGGCGTGCGCTGGGGGTGATGGAGATGCGGCTTTTGTCGCGTGACTTCATGGTTCGCGACCGGCTCACCCTCGCCGATGTGTCACTGGTCGCCTATACCCGGATGGCCGATGAAGGCGGCTTCGATCTGGATGAATTCCTCGCCGTGCGCGGCTGGATCGCCCGGGTTGAGCAGGCCCTGTCCATCCCGCCCGGCGAGGGCCGGGTCCGGCCCCTGTCGCCGGTCGGCGCGAGCGGCTGACGGCTCAGTCGCGTTCGGGAATCCAGACAATCTCGTGGATTTCGCCGGTGCCGAGGGTTTCGGCGTCCGGCATGTCGGTCGGCAAGCCGTCAAAGTCACCGTTGACCCAATAGATCAGGCTCGGTTCTTCCGGGTCGGGGCAGACGATCTGTCCGGAAATCGCTTCAAGCCCCGCAAAGCAATTGTCCAGTGGCAGGTCAGCCTCGGCCAGCGTGTCGCCGAGGCGGGCCGCATTGGCAACCACGCCGCGGCTGCGGATGCGTACCGAGCCGATTTCTTCACCGGCACCGTCATCGAAAAAGGCGAGTGTGGCAAAGCCGTTGATCTCGCGCGCTTCGATAACAGGCGTGCGCATGCCCTCGATCTCCATGACGCCGAGCGATACCGTATATTCCGGCAGCAACTGCGCAAGGGTCGCCCGGTCGAACGGTGTGTCGGCCTGGATCGGACCGAGTGCCTCACCGGACGCCTGCCAGGCTGGTCCCGGAGTGCCAGTCGCGTCGTCCTGGCTGGTGGTCAGGTCCGAACATGAGGCCAAAGCCGGGGCAAGCAGGACGGCCAGGAGCCGGAGCGGACGGTCTGGGCAAAGCATGCGTTAGCCATCTCCCTTCTGGAGGCGCGCCCTCAGCGAGCCAGTTCGCGCATGGCCGCATCAACCCCTTCAAGGGTCAGCGGAAACATGCGCTGGGCGCCGATTATGTCCTGAACAATGCGAGTGGAGTAGGAATGTTCCCACCAGGCCTCGGGGGTCGGATTGATCCAGATCAGGTCGGGCCAGGTGTCGACGAGGCGCTGCAGCCAGACCGCGCCGGCCTCCTCGTTCCAGTGCTCTACTGACCCGCCCTCATGGGTCAGCTCATAGGGCGCCATGGCAGCGTCACCGACAAGGATCAGCTTCCAGTCGCGAGGATATTTGTGCATGAGGTCGAGGGTCGGAACGGTTTCCGCACGGCGGCGCAGGTTGGAGCGCCAGACGCCCTCATACGGGCAGTTGTGGAAGTAGTAGTATTCCAGGTTCTTGAACGTCGAGCGGGCAGCGGAGAACAGATCCTCGACGAGGCGGATGTGCGGATCCATCGAGCCGCCGACGTCGAACAGGCTCAAGACCTTGATGGCATTGCGGCGCTCCGGACGCATGATGACATCGAGCCAGCCCTGGCGGGCCGTGGCGTCGATCGTGCCGGACAGGTCGAGTTCGTCGCGGGCGCCGTCGCGGGCGAACTTGCGCAGCCGGCGCAGGGCGATCTTGAGATTGCGTGTGCCCAGCTCGCGATCACCGTCCAGGTCCTTGTATCGGCGTTGTTCCCAGACCTTCACCGCGCGCTTGTTGCGGCTCTCCCCGCCGATGCGGACGCCGGCCGGATTGTAACCGGAATGGCCGTAGGGTGAGGTGCCGCCCGTGCCGATCCATTTAGACCCACCCTCATGGCGCTTTTCCTGCTCCTCGAGGCGCTTCTTGAGGGTTTCCATCAGCTCGTCGAAGGGCAGGGCCTTGAGCTTGGCCATTTCCTCGTCCGACAGCACGCGCTGCATCATGGCCTCCAGCCAATCGGGCGGAATATCAGCGTCGCCGAACAGGTCGCCGAGGCTTTCCACGCCCTGGAAGACATGGGCGAACACCTTGTCGAACTTGTCGAAATCACCCTCGTCCTTGACCAGGGCGGCGCGACTGACCGAGTAGAAATGCCCGATGTCCGGCTCGATCACGCCCTTGTCGAGCGCTTCCAGCAGGGTGAGGTATTCGCGGGTCGTGACCGGAATGCGGGCAGCCCGCAGCTCGGTGAAAAAATGATGCAGCATGGCGCCAATCTACGCCTTCGCATCCATGCGGCAAGGGCGGCAGGGCAGGTCCGGCAATTTTACGTTTCTTGCGAGCGGCGGATCGCTTACCGTTGAATATAACCAATGGGGACAGGGCATGTCGGTACTGAAACGCAACAATGTCACGGTCGGCGGGCAGGGGACGGCGCCCATTGTCTTCGCGCACGGGTTCGGCTGTGACCAGACCATGTGGCGCTTCATCGCCCCGCACTTCGAGAGGGATCACAAGGTGGTGCTGTTCGATCTGACGGGTAACGGCCAGTCGGACCTGTCGGCCTATGATTTCGATCGTTATTCGCGGCTCGACGCCCACGCGGAGGACATTGTCGACATCATCAGCGAACTGGACCTGGAGGACGTCACCCTTGTCGGTCATTCGGTGAGCGCCATCACCTCGGCGCTGGCCGGCGCCCGGTGTCCGGAGAGGATCGCCCGCATCGTGCTGGTGGCCCCGTCGCCCTGCTTCATGAATGACGGCGATTATACCGGCGGGTTCGAGCGCGCGGAGCTGGAGGGCCTGATCGCCTTCATGGAGGAGAATTACCTGGGCTGGGCCGCCCAGTTGGCGCCGACGATCGCCGGCCAGCCCGAAGGCGAACCGGCGGCAGAGGACCTGACGCGCAGTTTCTGCCGCACCGACCCGAGGATTTCCCAGCATTTCGGGCGCGTGACCTTTCTGTCCGATCGCCGCGACGACATGCCGAAAACGCCGCAGCCGAGCCTGATCCTGCAATGCGATCCGGATGCGCTGGCGCCGGTGTCGGTGGGCGAGTGGATGCGCGACGCCATGCCTGACGCGCGCCTGGAAGTGCTTCCCGTCACCGGTCACTGTCCGCACATGACAGCCCCGGACCTTACCAGCGCCGCTATCCGGCGTTTCATCGATGAAGCGTGACGACAGGGGCGATGCGTCACCCCCGGATTGGGGCGATGCACGCGAGCTGCTGGAAGATGCCCCGTGCGGCATGGTCGTCACCAATGCTGACGGGGTGCTTCTGTACGCCAATCAGACACTGATGCGCTGGCTCGGGCGGCCCGGCCTGCTGGACAATGGTCCGCTGCGCCTGCCGGACCTGTTGGACGTGCCCGGGCGCATCTATTTCGAGACCCATTTGGCACCGATGCTCCACCTGCAGGGGCATGTCCGCGAAATCGCCTGCCGCATGAAGCGTCCCGGGGCGGACGACCTGCCGGTACTGCTCAATGGTGTGGCGCGGGCCGATGCCGACGGGGCCATCACACGGGTCGACTATACCCTGTTCGACGCCCGTGAGAGGACGAGTTACGAGACCGCCCTGCGCGAGGCGCGGCGCGAGGCGGAAGACCTTGCTGCCATCGTTCGCTCGTCACCAAACGCGATTATTCGTGTTGATGCCCGCGGGCGGGTCCGCAGCTGGAACCGGGGCGCGGAGCGGTTGACCGGCCTCGCGGCCGGCCAAGCCCTGGGTGAGAGCATCACCAAAGTTCTGGAGCTGGATGCCGGTGAGGACTGGCTGACCGATTGTCGGGACCGGGTGCCGGCCGATGGGGAACACGTCTTCGAAGCCAGGCTGGGGGCCGATGTCGAGGTCGAGGTCACCCTTGCCTGTGTCGGTGCCAGGGATCCGGAGCAAGCGGGCACCGACCTCGCCTTGATCGTGCGCAATGTCACCGCGCGAAAGCAGGCGGAGCGGCACCTTGAACTGATGGTCGCGGAAATGGACCACCGGGTGAAGAACACGCTGAGTGTGGTTTCGGCGATTGCCAGACAGACGCTGACCAGTGCCGAGAGCCAGGCCTTCACGCATCGATTGCGTGCCCTGGTCCAGGCGCACGACGTGCTGACCCGGGCCCATTGGGGCCCGGTGGACCTGGGCGAGTTACTCAAGGCGACGAGCGATGAGGCCGGTGGGGCGGACCGGTTGAGTTTCGAGGGGCCGCGCGTTGTTCTGGCACCGCGCGAGGCCACCACCTTTGCCATGCTGCTGCATGAGCTGGTGACCAATGCGCTCAAATACGGCGCCCTGTCGGCGCCGGGGGGCACGGTGCGTGTCGACTACAGCGTCGAGGGGGACGAGGATGGCGAGAACCGGCGGGTGTTGATGGCGTGGCGCGAGAGCGGCGGGCCGCCGGTCGCCGCGCCGACCCGGAAGGGCTTTGGCAGCACACTGATCAAGACGATATTCGCGCGCGAGTTCAGGGCCGAGGTCGACATGGACTACGCCCCCAACGGGCTTGTCGGCCGCATCGACTTCCCCTATCGCCCGCCGGCCACGGCATAATCCATAAAGAAACCCTCCCGGCCGGAGCCGGGAGGGCGAGGTGCATGGCTATCTTGTCAGGTCAGTCGACCGGGGCGAGGGCCGGCTTGACCACGCGCTTGCGACTGTCGAAACGCCTGCCCAGCTCTTCGGCCTCCTCTTCGGTGAGGTCCTTGTGGGCAAGGTCGAAGAATTCACCCTCTTCCTCGTCCATGTGATGCTCGAGCAGTTCGGCGAGGGCGTGGAATTTCTGCCCCCATTCGGCATTGTCCTTGGGCATGGTGTCGAGCTCTTCGAGCAGCGAGTTGACCATGTGGTGCTCGTTCTTGGCTTCGAGGCTCTCGTCCTTGTCACCCTTCTGCTCCAGCTTGGCGTAGAAGGTGGCTTCCTCGACCTTGTTGTGGGTCCACAATTCCAGCTTGAACTTGTCGAACAGCTCCTGGCGGGTCTTCTTGGCGCGGTCGGTTGTGTCCTCGATCTGGCTGATCAGTTCGCGGGCCTTGTCGTGGTCCTGCTTGATGCGGTCATAGATGTTGGTCATGGGCTCTCCTCGCTGGGTAGGGTTGCCAGAGCAACGCCCCGCCGAAGCCCCGGTTCCGTCAGGGCCGCGGGGCGAGGGCCTCGATGGCGTCGACATCGGCCTTCATCAGCGCGTCCGAGGCCGCGGCGATGGCGTCGATGGGCCAGTCCCACCAGGCTAGCGCCCGCAGGCGCCGGGCGACATCGTCAGGCAGGCGGCGGCGGATCTCGCGGGCCGGATTGCCACCGACAATGGTGTAGGGCTCGACGTCCGAGGCCACCACAGCCTTGGCGGCGATGATGGCGCCATCGCCGATGGTGACGCCGGGCAGAATGGTCGCGTCCCAGCCGATCCATACATCGTTGCCGACATTGATGCCGCCCTTGTTCGGCCATGCCCCCGGGTCCGGCTCGCCCCAGGCCCCGAAGATCGAGAAGGGATAGCTAGACAGCCGGTCAGCGAAATGATTGCCGCCATTGAGCACGAAGGTTGCCCCGTGGGCGATCGAGCAGAACTTGCCGATGACCAGCCGGTCATCGATGAAATCGAAGGCGTATTTCAGCTGCGTCTCGGCGAAGGATGCCGGGTCGTCGAAGGAGTGGATGTAGGTGTAGTCCCCGGCCTCGATCTTCGGATGCCCGGCGACCAGCGGCTTGAGATAGGCCATGGAGGGCGCCGCCGGCATGGGGTGCCGGGTCATCGGGTCGAGGGCGGGGTGGGGAGCGGACTCTGCGGGCATCAGTTCTCGGGCCCTTCCCCGGGGAGGGTAATGTTCAGATTGCCGTCTTCGCTGACCTCGATCCAGGACTGCAACTCGATATCGCCGCGCAGCACTTGGTCCACCGTAGACGCGAAGGTGGCTGGGGACGGCATGCCTGTATAACTCCCATAAAGTCCGCTGCCGTCCGGGCCCACCTCTTGGAGGATCCAAGGGGAGTCGACGGCGAGATCCTCAACAGCCTCAATGGCCCCGTCGGTTTCCGCAGCTTGCGCCATGCGAATAATGGCCCTCGTATCGCGTGATGCCCGGAGATGCGTCGAACCATCGCCCCGCGGATAGGCGCGGTAGTCGACCAAATCTCCCGTGTCGGAGATCCGTGCCACAACGTATCCACCCTCGGGCCGGAAATCCGCCGCGCCGATGTGACATGTCAGCGCGTCCGTGTCCGGTTCCACGGGTGCCGAAGCCGCTATGACGCTCCAACCCAGCGCTTCCGAGGCACCGGAGGAGCCGGCCCACTCACCCGATCCGCCCAGCGCGGCGCAATGATCCAGATGGCGCTCGACATCGGCCGCGCCAGCAAAGACGAAATCGGCCGCGTCATGCATGTCATTTCGGCTGAGTTCACCGTAGTGGGTAATACGCAGCTTCAGGGTCCAGTCGCCCACCTGGTGTATCCACATGCCGGCAGTCGTGCCCTGCTGCCGATAGATGGCGAAATGCACTGGGCGATCGGCCACCAGAGCTTCGCCCCGATCGACTTCATGACCAGACGAGACATTTTCCAACATTGACTGCAGCGAGCCGGCGAAGGCCTCCTCCTGGCTCATATTGGTCAAATAGGCATGCACGGTGATCACCGGTGCCATTTCTTCGACCCGGGTATACCGGCAGGCGACGTCGGTATTCCAAGCGTTGTAATTCGTCAGGTCGGTCCGCACATAATTGTTGGCGTTGACCGGGCAGGGCATGGCGCTCGCGCGGTGGCGGACGCGCTGTTCATTCTCAAAGCGCCATCCCAGTTCGTACCGACCCCGGTTCAGGGCCAGCGATTCTTCCGCCAGAGCCTGCATATCGTCCCGCCGCCCAAGGACCATCGCCTGGCCGGACATGCGATCAAGGACCGCCTCCAGCACCGACGCATTGTCCGGGGCGTGCGTCTCGACCACTTCCCGGGCGCGCTGGTAAATCTCGAACGCGGCTGCGGCGTCTCCGATGTCGGCGCGCAAGTCGCCATAGAGCAGGAAGGCGTCGTATTGATCCTGGGGGTTACCGGCCGCCGCGACGGCCTCCTCGGCTCTCAGGAGCGCGGTCTCGGTATCCCCGGCATTGTAGGCGGTAACCGCCTGGTCCAGTAATTGCGGCGTAGCAGCCGACTGCATACTGGCGGTCGCCAGCGTCAAGCTCGCGATTGCCATCCCGAAATCATGCATGGTCTATCCCCCCCCTTTACTCGACCAGTCTGTCGGCGTGGGGCAGCCATGCCAAGCGCTACTAGCGGTTGGGTTGCAAAAAGCGCAGGCGCGACAGCTTAAGCCGCCCCCGGCCCGCGCGGGCCGCCGCCCGGCGTGCCGCCCTGGCGCCGCGCCATGAAGGCGAGTTTTTCGAACAGCATGACGTCCTGCTCGTTCTTGAGGAGGGCGCCGTGCAGGGGCGGGATGAGCTTGCGCGGGTCGCGTTCGGACAGGATGGCCGGGTCGATGTCCTCGACGAGGAGAAGCTTCAGCCAGTCGAGCAGTTCAGAGGTCGAGGGCTTCTTCTTGACCCCGGGCACGTCGCGGATCTCGTAGAACAGCTTCAGGGCCTCGGACAGCAGGCGCCCCTTGAGGCCGGGGAAGTGGACCTCGACGATCTGCTTCATCGTCGCCTCGTCGGGGAAGGCGATGAAGTGGAAGAAGCAGCGGCGCAGGAAGGCGTCCGGCAATTCCTTCTCGTTGTTCGAGGTGATGATGACGACCGGGCGCTCGTGCGCCTTCACCGTCTCGCCGGTCTCGTAGACATGGAACTCCATGCGGTCGAGTTCCTGCAGGAGGTCGTTGGGAAACTCGATGTCGGCCTTGTCGATCTCGTCGATCAGCAGAACGCAGCGTTTGTCCGTGGTGAAGGCCTCCCACAGCTTGCCGCGCCGGATGTAGTTATTGATGTCATGCACCCGGTCATCGCCGAGCTGGCTGTCGCGCAGGCGGGCGACGGCGTCATACTCGTACAGGCCCTGGCGCGCCTTGGTCGTCGACTTGACGTGCCACTCCAGCAGTTCCATGCCCATGGCCTGGGCGACCTGGCGGGCCAGCTCGGTTTTTCCCGTGCCCGGCTCACCCTTGACGAGGAGGGGGCGCTCGAGAGCGACCGCCGCATTCACCGCAGCGGACAGCTCTGCATCAGCGACATACTGATCTGTACCTTCAAAACGCATGTCTCGCGACTTAGCGCGATTGGCCGGCCGGCTCCAGTGCCGGGGCGCAGATTTCCGCGCCGTCAGCCGCTCGATTCCTGGCCGGACCAGTCGGCCATGTCGAGGGCGAGCGGGTCGCCGCGCTTGAGGTCGCGGGTCGCCGACCGGCCGATGACGCGATCATACCATTTCGGCGCGAGGCCGAAACCGGGGCGAATGGAACGCACATTGTCCGGCGTGAAAGCCTCCCCGGCGGCGATGTCGCGGACCACGTAGAGCGAGCGGCGGAACTGCACCGAGCCGCGCTCGCACTGGGCCTCGCCATAGCGAACCTGGCCGAGCGCGTGAAAGGCGTTGTGGCAATCCTCGACCAGGCGGGTGAATTCGTCCGGCTCGAGGGAGAAGGCGCTGTCGGGGCCGCCGTCGGCGCGTGACAAGGTGAAGTGCTTTTCGATGACCCGCGCGCCGAGTGCCACGGCAGCCACCGAACAGGCGGTGCCGGGCGTGTGGTCGCTGAGCCCGGGAATGACACCGAAGGCCTGGCCGAGGTGCGGAACCGTGGCCAGGTCGGCCTGGTCGATCGGGGCCGGGTAGGAAGACAGGCAGTGCAGCAGCGCCAGTCCGCTGCAGCCATTGTCGCGGGCGGTGCGCACGGCATCGTCGATCTCGCCGATCGAGGCCATGCCGGTGGAGATGATCATCGGTTTCCCGGTGCGCGCGACACGGGCGATCAGCGGCAGGTCGACAGCCTCGAAGGACGCGATCTTGTAGAGCGGGGCGTCGAGCTCCTCGAGCAGGTCGACGGCGGTGAAATCGAACGGGGTGGAGAAGATGGGCACGTTGTGGCCGCGGGCCCGCTCGAACAGGGCGGCGTGCCATTCGAACGGCGTGTAGGCCTCACGGTAGAGCTCGTGCAGCGTGCGGCCGTCCCACAGTCCGCCCTCAATGGTGAAGCCCGGACCGTCATGGTCGAGCGTGATGGTGTCGGCGGTATAGGTCTGGATCTTGATCGCGTCGGCCCCGCAGGCGGCCGCCGCGTCGATGGTTTCCAGGGCCCGGTCGAGCTGACCGAGATGATTGGCCGAGACCTCGGCAATGACCAGGGGCGGGCAGTCCGCGCCGACCGGCCTGTCGGCAATCACAAATCCGGGGGGCGTGTCAGTCATCATCGGTGTCCTTGCTGGACTGGCGGTCGAGCCAGTCGGTGCGGGTCAGGCGCAGGCGCCAGGCGTCGACGGGAGCGCCGTCGCGAAGGATGCGGGCAGGCAGGCGGCGCCAGCGGGTGAAGCCGAGCCGGGTATTCATGTGCATGGCGGTGTCATTTCCATCGAGCACCTCGCAGTGCAGGGCCGGCAATTTCAGGTGCTCGAAGGCAAAGCGCAGGATCTGGCGGCCGGTGGCCTGGCCGATGCCGCGCGTGGCCGGGCCCGGTTCGCCGATATAGATGGCCCAGTCGGCCTCGGCGCCCAGCGCCCCGGAGATATTGGCATGGCCAAGATCCTGCCCGTCGCGCTGCAGGATCCACAGGTGCCGGCCCGGATCGGCGAGCGCTCCGTCGAACCAGGCCTGGTGTTCGTCCCGCCCGATATCATGGCTGGTATACATGCCGGCCCTGACATGCGGCGCGTTGCGCCAGGCATGGATCAGCCAGATGTCGTCGGCGGTCACGGGGCGCAATGTCGTTGTGCCGTCCGACAGGTGGGGCGTGGCGGGCGAGCGGCTCATGAATCAAACCTCGCAACCGGTTGGTGGGCGGGACTTCGACAACAGGACCGCGATGTGTTCGGCCACACGCATCGCGCCGCGACCGTCGCATAGCTCGGCGGCGGCGGTCCCCATGCGCTGCAGGGCGGGCCTGTCGAGGCTGGCCAGTGCCTGATTCAGCTGGCCTTCGAGGCTTGGCCCGGGCCGCAGGGCCAGCAGGGCACCAGCCTCGGCCATGGCCTCGGCACTGGCGCGCTGGTTCTCGGCCAGGATGACGGCCAGGCTGGGTACGCCCAGCGCGCAGCGCTCCAGCGACCCGATGCCGCCGGCGCCGATAGCAAGGTCGCACGCGGCGAGCCGCTCGGCCATGTCCACGATGTCGACCGAGAGGGTCAGTTTGTCATGGCGGGCAGCCAGGGCCTGCAGATCGGGCAGGCTGGGCGCTGCGGAGCCGACCACGAGCTCGGTTCGGGTATCCGGGCAGGCGCTGACCAGGGCACGGGCAATCGGGGCCATGCAGCCGCCGACATCGGTGAGGCCGGTGGCCACCACGACCCGCCGGGGCGGCCAGCGACGCGCACGCGCGCGGGACGCATCGCGCAGGGCCGCGAATTCAGGCCGCAGCAGGGCGAATTGCGGCCCCGCCAGAATGTCGGTCTTCGGCCCCACGATCGACCGCAGGGCGGCGGCCGTACGGCCAAGGCCCGGCGAAACCAGGATGTGGCACGGCCGCCGATGATCGCAGACATCGTCCAGAACGAGCAGTCTGGAGCCGCAGCGCATGATGTGGTTTTCCAGCGGGTGATCGGGTTCGGGCAGGTCGACAATGACGATGTCCGGCGGGTCGCTGTCGAGCAGGCCAGGCAGAGCGTCGGGGGCGCACAGGTCGAAACCGGCGTCGCGGGCCCCCGGCGCGAAGCGCAGGCTTTCCGGGGTGGTGCAAAGGCTGAACCGGGCCCCCTTGTCCTGAAGGGCCTTGGCGAGCGCCAGACAGCGCATGAGATGGCCGCCCCCGATGGTTTCCGAGGCGTCGGCGCGGATTACGATGTGGGGCGGCTCGATCATGTCGGCTCTCGCAGGGTCCGTGACAGGCTGTGCCGATTGGCTTAACGCTCCCTTTAGAAACGGGCCGTGAGCGTGGCGTCAGCCCGGCCGCAGTCACAGGAAGCAAGATGTCCCTCGCCGTCATCATTCAAGCTCGTATCGGGTCGTCGCGCCTGCGCGGCAAGGTCCTGGACGATCTGGGCGGAGTGCCATTGGTCAGGCGCGTGCTGGACCGGTGCGCCCGCATCCCCTCAGCCGACGTGGTGATGGCGGCGATTCCCGACGATGCGGTCAATGATCCGCTTGAGACCGCCATCCGCCAGGCCGGCTACCCGGTGTTCCGGGGGTCCGAGAGCGACGTGCTGGCCCGCTATGCCGGGGCTGCCCGGGTGGCCGGTCGTGAATATATCATGAGAGTGACCAGCGATTGTCCCTTCATCGACCCGCAATTGTGCGAGGCCGTCTTCCAGTTGCTGCGCGAGAGCGGTGCCGATTATGCCAACAACACCCTTATCCCGGCCTATCCGCACGGGCTGGACTGCGAGGTCTTTCCGCGACGCTGGCTGGACGCCGCTTCTGTCTCGGCAAGCGCGGCGGACGAGCGCGAGCATGTTACGCCGTGGATCCGGAACAACCCAAAAGTAACAACGGCTTGCCTGGAGGGGCCGGGCGGCGATGTGGGGCGGTTGCGGTGGACCGTGGATTATCCCGAAGACATGGACATGGCCAAGGCGGTGTTCGACACCTTGGGACCGCAGGCCGCAGGCGCGGACTGGCAGAGCCTGGCGAGCCTGTTTCGCGACCGCCCGGCCTTGCAGCAGATCAATGCCGGGCGCCGCATTGAGCGCGTGCGCGTCGGCGCGGATATCGTTCGCGCCGGCACGGGCTGACAGGCCTACATGGTTAATGACGAGGTAAGCCTTTCATGGTGAAACAGAGGCTCGCAGGAAAGGATGTCGCATGACTGTCAGCGCCGTTAAGGCCCACAATTTTTATGAATTCGGCTGGGCGACAGGCAAGATTGCGGATTGCGATCCGAATTTTCCGAGCCGGTTGTACGCGTGGGACAAGGACTCTCTGGTCGTCAACGAGGCAGACACCGCTTTCTTCGGCTTTGTCCAGTCAGGCACGGCGACACTGACCAGTGCGTCCGGGACGTTCAGCCTGCAGGCCGGAATGTATTTTTCCGCCAATGAGACTCTGAGCGTGTCCGGCGGTCGCGGCATCGTGATCGCGCGTGCCGGTCATCAGGCCTTCTTCTCGATCGGCGGCCCGGTCGAGGCGCAGGGGCGCCTGAAGTACATTGACGGCTGCACCGACAGCCTGCTGATCGCTCCGGTTCGTCTCGGCGACCCCTGTCTCAACCTGCTCTATTTCCCGCCGGGCATCGACCAGACTTCGCATACCCACCCGTCCGACCGGATCGGTGTCGTGTATTCGGGACGCGGTGAATGCGTCACGCCTGAAGGCGTGATCGCGCTGGAGCCCGGGACGATGTTCCGCATACCCTTCGAGGGCGAACACAAGTTCCGCACGACGGACAGCGAACTGCGCGTGATCGCCTATCACCCGGATTCCGACTACGGGCCCCGCGATGAGGATCACCCGATGATCAACCGCACCATTGTCGGCGGCGTCTCGGCGTCGGAAATCGATACCATCCGCACCCGCTAGTAGCGTTCGGCCCGCTTGTCGGGACCGGTTTGCGGACGCAGCCAGGCATCGCCGTCAGCGGCCGGATGCCCGGTGATTGCGTCATAGCGCCCGCGGCGGAGGTTGCGGCGGCGGTGAATCTCGCTGGCGGCGGGCTTCTTCTGGCCGTCGCCGAGGGCGCGTTCGAGATCGCGAATATCCCGGGACATGGTTGCAAACTCCTCGACCTGCATGGCGAAGGGGTGGTCCGGGCCGTCCAGCTCCCTGTCGAAGGTGACATGCTTCTCCAGCGCGACCGCGCCCAGGGCGATGGCGGCCAGGGCTGCCGTGGCACCGGGAGAATGGTCGGACAGGCCGACGGGCAAACCGAGGGCATTTGCCATGTTCGGGATCGCCCTGAGGTTCAGGTCGTCCCAGGACGGCGGGTAGGTGGCCGTGCAGTGCAGGACGGTTATGTCCGGACATCCGGCCTGTGACAGGACCTGGACCGCGTCCGCCACTTCATCGAGATAGGAGGCGCCGGTCGACAGCAGGACCGGTTTGCCGGTCCGGGCGACGCGCTCGAGCAGGGGGGTGAAGGTGAGGTCGCCCGACGCGATCTTGTAGCGTCGCACGCCGACCGCCTCGAGCTCATCCACCGCCGCCAGCGAGAACGGCGTGGACATGAATTCTACGCCATGTCGCTCGCAGGCCTCGCTCAGCGGGTCGAGCCAGTCCTGCGGCAAGGGCTGGTTGGCGAAGGCCGCGTATTTCGGATTGGCGATAACCCCGTCCGTGTCGGGGTCGGGAAGGACCCGGGCGATCAGGCTGTCGCGGGTCAGGCTCTGGAACTTGACCGCGTCGGCTCCGGCGCGGGCGCAGGCCTCGACATAGCGCAGCGCCTCGTCCAGCGAACCGCCATGATTGGAGCCGATCTCGGCGATGATGAAGGTGTTCCGGCTCATGCCTGGTTCTCCTGTCTCCGGGGCGGGACTCCGCGGTGTTCCTCGGCCAGTCGGCAAATGTGCACGCAATCAACCGGCCAGTCGCGGCGATCCAGCTCCGCGAGCACGTTCTGGACGTAAACCAGGTCGTCGGGGCGGTCGACCGAGAGGTCGATGCCGGGGTGGTGGAGCGCTGCAGGGAAAGCGACGCGACAGACCGGGAAACGGTCCGGATTTTCCCGAATGGCGAGGGTGACATGCTCGCGATGACGCGCGCTGGTGGACGGGTCGCTGGCCAGGTCGCGCAAGGCCGCACTCTCGACAATCTCCGCCCGCATGCCCCGCGGCAGGTGGCCGTCGCAGGGACGGGTATAGCTGGCTGCATTGGCGATATGAGCGTCGAGGCAGGTCTCGATCACAGCCGGGTCACGCAGCGGGCTGTCGGAGGTGATCCGCACCAGGGTATCGGCCCGCCGCTCGTCGGCCGCCTTGATGAACCGGTCCAGGACGTCCTGCTCGGAGCCCCGGACCAGGCCCACCTGCTCGGCGGCGGCGATCTCGACGATGGCGTCATCGTCCGGCTTGTCGGTGGTCGCGATCACCAGTTCGTCGACGCCCCGGATCGCCCGCAGGCGCCGGCACTGATAGGTCAGTATGGACAGATCATCGACGAGCGGGGCGAGAACCTTGCCCGGGAAACGGTGCGATCCCGTGCGCGCCTGGATGACGGCAATGGTGCGGCTCATGCGGGGCCTCCGGCATCGTCGGGCAGGGGCAGGTCCAGCCAGGTCCTCACCATGCGCGCCGGCCGGTAGGCGGGGCCGCTGGCGGGGATGAGCCCGGCGACATGCTCCCGGCCGGCCAGGAGGCGCACCAGCAGATCGGGGATGTTGAGGCCGGCCAGGGTCATGAGATAGCCGAAACCCCACATGCGAGGATTGATCTCGAGGAGATAGGCCGGGGCTCCGGGTTCGGGCCGCTTGAGTTCGACAGCGGCGAGGCCGTGCCAGGGACCACTGGCACGCAGGATGTCCAGTCCGGCGCTCATGAGCTGATCATCGACCACCGTCTCGCCGGCAATGGCGACGCCGCCGCTGGGCGGATTGGTCTGCAGCTTGCGGTGCAGGGTCGAGACGATGAGCTCGCCACGATCCCACAGCGAGCCGATGGTGAAGACGGTGTCGGGGCCACCGGGAATGTATTGCTGAACCAGGCAGGCGCCGTGGTCTCGTACGGTCGTCCGCCAGGCCTCGCGCAGCTTGGCCGGACTGTCCGGATAACTGACCCCGCGCGCACCCCGGGAGCAGCGCGGCTTCAGGACACAGGGGAACTCGTTGCCCCAGCTGTCCAGGTCGGCCTCGCTCTCGGCAAGCAGGGTGCGCGGGTGCGGCAGGTCCCGTTCGGCGGCCCGCTGCAGGAGCAAGCCCTTGTCGATGCCGAAGGCCAGCACGTCCGGATGCGGCAGGGCGAGACGCAGGCCGAGTGCGCTCAGCTCCTCGGCAACCGGGGCCAGGGCCACGGCCTCGGCTTCCGATCCCGGGATGATGGTGTCCAGTCCGTGGCTGAGGCAGGCGGTCATTATCGCCTCGCGATAGACAGGTGCCGGGTCGGCGAAGGGCAGAACCACGCGCGCCACGCCGGGCTCGAACAGGCCGCCGGCCAGCGCATTGCCGTCGGCCGCGACCAGTTTGAGCTCCGGGTCGGACTGGCGCAGCGAGCGCAGCGTACCCAGGCCGGGGGGCGCGCCGACGCCGGTTACCAGGACGCCGGTAGACAGATCGCTGAGCGGTATCATGACACACGCCATCGGGACAGGTCGCGGCCAAGCAGGGTCTCCAAGGTGTCGATCTCCTGTGCGAAGGTGTCATTCAGGCGCGCGCGCAGATGCGGCGGAAGGCTCGGGTGCAGGCGGTCCTCGGGCGGCACGCTGGGAAACACACCGTCCGGCCCACGCGCTCGCTGGATGTGGTCGGGCGACGCCACGGTCTGCGCATGCAGCGTTTCGAACGACTCCCGGCTGTTGTCCCAGCGCCCTTCAAGAATGGCCTGCTTGTCGGCCGGGATGCCTCCGGTATTGAAGCGGCGGCCGAGATCCATTGGCACATCACGCTCGATATCCAAGAAATCGAACAGGTCACGGACCAGGGTTTCGCCGTCTGCGGCGAGGTCTTCCTGGAGCAGGATTTCGACGTGATCGAAACGGTCGAACCAGTGCCGCAGCCGGTGGGCATAGCGGCCTGTATCGGCGTACAGCCACTGGAAGCCCCAGTGCTCCCGGCGGCGCTGGTCCTCGATGTCAAGTGTGTGTTCAAAGGAGTAGAACTCGGCGTCCCGCCGGACATTCTGCAGATAGTGCGACCAGGCCCGTTCGACCGGATTGCGCAGGATGGCGATGATGCGTGTCTGCGTTCCGCACAGGCTGGCGACCCGGGGTGCCGCAATCGAGGAATAGGCATAATAGTCCGGCGACACGTCACCGATCCGGACCTGTCCCGAATAGTCGCTGAACAGCGTCTGGTAGCTGGCCACGGTCGGCGCAGTGTCGAAGTGGTAGTAGGCCGGCCAGTGGATATCGGAATCCCCGACACCGGAGAAAAAGCGGCCCTCCTTGCGAACGGTCGACAGGAAGATGTCCGGGTGCTGTCCGAGATAGTGGTAGAGCGATGTGGTCCCTGACTTCGGCGCGCCGATGACCAGGAAATTCGGCCATATCTCCGGGCGATTGGCGGAGTGTAGGGTGGGGACGGATTCGGACAAGATCAGGTCCTCGATTCCGGGCGAGCCGGGCGGTCGCGGTGTTCAAGCAGGTATTCGGCCAGGCGTTCGGCGCCCCGGCCATCGACCAGGGCCCGGCCGCGATCGGACATCGTCTGCCGCACACCCTCGTCTTCCAGCAAGCCCGTGAGGGCGGCACACAAACGGTCCTGGAAATCGTCGGCGTAGGGGTCGAGCGTCAGTCCCAGGCCGAGGCGGGTAAAATCCGCGGCGCGGGCCTGCTGGTTGTCGGCCAGAGGCAGGCTGATGGCCGGAAGGCCCAGAGCGGCGGCCTCGTGAAGGCTGGTTCCGCCAGCGAGGATGGCCAGGTCGGCGCGGCGCATGGCGCGGTCCAGACCGGTCAGGTGAGACGCGTCACGGGCACCGTCGGGATTGGCCCGTTCGATGGTCAGCCGCTCGGCGGCAGGACAGGCGGCGAGGGCCTGCTCAACCCGTCGTGCGACAGGCGTGGACGTGCCGCCGAGCGAGACTAGCAGGCGCTCTGGCGGGTGATTCATGTCACGCTGGGGGGCGGTCTTCAGTCCGGCCGGAAGCAATATCCAGTCGGGCCCCGACAGGGTAGGCGTTCCAGAGGCTTCGTGTGTTTCCACCAGGCCTTGCCGCACTCTCAGCGCGACTTCTACCGCGCCCGTGAAGCCGCCCACCAGGGCAATCGGCGGGGCCGATCGCGGCCAGGCGCGCAACACGGCGTCCGGCGTGACTTTCCAGTCGCCGACCAGCCAGCTGGCCGACACGGCCGATACGGTCTCTGCCAGCCATTCCGCTTCGTGCCGGTCGTCCGGAAGGGAGACGACTTCGACCCGCTGGCGCAGGGTTTCTGGCATCGCCGCCGGGGTAGCGGTGAGCCAGGCGATGCGGGCGCCTCGCGCCATCAGGGCATCGGCGAGCGCCGCACAGCGCATGACGTGGCCGAGCCCGATCTGCCCGCCGCCGTCCGCCCTGATGGCGATACAGGCCGCTTCCGTCATCCCGAACCGGCCTCGACCAGCTTGACCAGTTCGGACTGCACCATCGACATGACCACGTTCCAGTCGCGAGCCCCCTTGGCCATGAAGGAACGCGAGGTGGGGTACCAAGGCTGGCAATCTCCGCCGAGCAGGGTCCAGGTGGTGCGGCGGGCGTGGACGAACCAGACCTCGCCTCCGCAAGCCGCAGTCAGGTTGGTGGTGGCGTTCATCGGGCCGATCACCAGGTCACAGCTCGCTCCAAGCGCAGCCACCTTGTCGAGATCCATTTTGAGATCGATGTCGCGTGGTTGGTGGATCTCGACGTCGAAACGCTCCCGGGCAGTGGCGATTTCCTCGTCGACCTCGCCATATTGGAGATTGACGAATTCGCATCCCGGCGTCCTCAGCACGCCTTCCCAGGCATCGAACGCCGAGAAGTAGCGGGATCGCTTGGCGTCCATCTTGAGGGATTTCCAGAGCAGTCCGACTTTGAGCCCGGGCCCGAAACCGTCCAGTTGCTCGCGGAAGGCTTTGCACAACTCCGGATCGGGGGTGAGAAAGGCGGGGGTGTTGGGGAACGCCTCGATCGAGCGCCGGAAAGCGCGCGGCGTGGTTCCCATGGCGGTCCAGTAGTCCGCCCCCTGATCGCTTTGGGGGGCGACGCGGATCTGCCGACCTTCGATCGTGGCCGACGCGTGGTGGCTGACCTTGGCTTGCGGGAAGGATCGCTTGACCAGCGCTTGCAGCCGGTATTCGCAGGCGATCCGCAATTCGCCTTCCGGACCCACCGCTTCCAGCAAATCGGGTACCGTGTTCATGAACAGGACTTCGTCGCCGAGGCCCTGCTCGCCCACGAGCAGCAGGGTCTTGCCCTTCAGCTTCTCCGGTTCGGTGCCGTCCCAGTAAGGCGCCCTTATCGAGAACAGGGTGGCATCCTTGCGGTTTGCATCGAGGCGGCTTTCTGCGGCATCCCAGCCGGCTCCGATCTGACCATCGGCCAGCAGAAGCAGCGAGCGGCTGTGCCGCATGGTCGCTTCTTCCATCTCGTCCGCCGGGTCCTTGAGCGCGTGCTCGTAGTGCTCCAGCGCCTTGCCCGGTTCATTGGTCATCTCATAGACGTTGGCCATGTTGTTGTGGGCCCGGCCATAGCCCGGGTTCAGGCGCAGCGCCTCCTCGAAGAAGGTGACCGCCTCCTCGGACTTGTCGGCATCATTGAGCACGACGCCCAGCGAGTTCCAGAGTTCGTAGTTTTCCGGATTGGCGTAGATCGCCGTGCGCAGGAGTTCCGTTGCCTGCTCGAACTTGCCCTGATCACGAAGCACGCCAGCCAGGTTAATTGTCCCGGCGATCGAAGTGGGGGCCAGCTGGAGTTCAATGCGGTAGAATTTTTCGGCCGCTTCCAGCATGTCGAGCTTCCAGGCTACGAGGCCGAGCTTCTGGTATACTTCAGCGTCCTTCGGATCGAGTTTCCAGGCGGTCTCGAGAAACTCGAGAGCCTTGGAGAGGCGGCCGAGATTGTACAGCATCAGTCCCATCAGATGATGGGACAGGGCCAAATCCGGAGCCATCTCGACTGTCTTGTAAGCCAGCTTCGCCGCTTCTGTGTGGTCCTGGGCCGCGGAAGCCTTCATGGCTTTCTTGGCGATGGCGATGACTTTCTGATAGGCGCGTCGCTTGTCTTTCGGGATCGCCCCCAGTCCGATCTTGACCTTGAGCTGGTCCGTTCCGGCCGCGTCGTGCGCGGCGTTCTGGACCGGCTCCGCATCGGCAGCGATCTCGGCAGTCAGATTGAGTTGCGGCGCGTCTGTCATGTCACTGGTAACCTCGTATCGAGGGCGGCAAGGCAGGAGATTCGCTTTAAGGCTTTGCTAATATCGCACTTCCCCCGGTTTCCGGCGGAAACTTTTTCTTCACATCAGATAGCCAGTGTAGCGGCAATGGATTCGCGGACCGGGTCCGACGGGCAAACGGAGACCTGCCATGCCTCTCAAAATCTCGCTCAAACCCGGCGAGAGATTTGTTCTCAACGGCGCTGTCATCGAGAATGGCGACCGGCGGGCCAATCTGGTTCTCAAGAACAAGGCGGCTGTGCTGCGCGAGAAGGACATCCTGCATGAGCAGGACGTGACCTCTCCGGCCCGCCACATCTATTTCCCGATCATGATGATGTATCTGTCCGACAAGCAGGACGACAAACTCTACGACGAGTTCGTGCTCCGCATGAACGAGTTCATGGGGGCCGTCGCAAACCCGGAAACCCTGTCGGTGTGTGTCTCGGTCAGCCGGGACGTCATGGCGGGTGAGTTCTACAAAGCGCTCATGGGTTGCCGCAAACTCATGGCTTATGAAGACGAGAGACTGAAATAATGTCGCTTCAAGCTTATCAGAAAACGGCTCAGCGGAGTGAAGACCCGCGTGCGACCGAGTATCGCCTGTTCGCCCAGGTGACCCGGTCGCTGATCAATGCGCGCTCGCTGCCGAAGGAAGATGTCCGCGGCCGGGCCGAGGCGATTGACTGGAACCGCCGGGTCTGGAGCAATCTTGCGCTGGACTGTGCCAGCGCCGACAACAAGTTGCCGGACTCCCTGCGCGCCGCGATCATCTCGCTGTCACTGTTCGCGTCCAAGCACGGCAGTGTGGCCATGCGCGAGCCGAGCGCGATTGATGACCTGGTGGACATCAACCGAACCATCATGCAGGGCCTGATGCCGCAGGCATCGGCCGACGCCGCCGGGGCCGCTACAGGGTAATAAGTGCCGCGCGGCAAGATCGCTGGGGCAGGATAGGGCGCTTCCTTCGGGAGGCGCCTTTTTTCATATTCTAATCATCTGATTTTGTTGGCTATTGAAGCGCCGGCAAGTGGCATGTCGGTTGCGAGGTCTGGGGCAGGACAAAACGTCCAGGGCTGAAAAATTCAGCTTCACCTGCTTCCAGAATGGAGAGCTACAACATGGCACTTTCTGTCAACACCAATGCTGGGGCGATGATCGCCCTGCAGAATCTGAACAAGACGAACATGGAAATGAACCAGGTTCAGAGCCGTATCAACACCGGCCTCGAAGTCGCGGGCGCGAAGGACAATGGCGGTATCTACGCCATTGCCCAGAAAATGCGTTCGGATGTTGCTGGCTATGGTGTGGTCGGTCAGAGCCTGGACATGGCTGTCTCCATCACCGATGTCGCTCTTGCGGCAGGTGAGGCGATTTCCGATCTGCTCGTGGAAATGAAGGAGAAGGCACTCGCCGGTTCTGACACGTCGCTCGACGCGGCATCCCGTACGGCCCTGAACGAAGACTTCAAGGCCCTGCGTGACCAGATCACGACGATCGTCAGTAATGCCGATTTCAACGGAACCAACCTGATTGACGGTTCGGTCACCTCGATTTCGGCTCTGGCGAATGCTGATGGCAGCAACACGATCACCGTTTCCGACCAGAACTTCTCTCTGGCCGGTGGTGTGGTCACTGTGACCGCTGCCGCGTCGTTTGCTACCGCAGGTGATGCATCCACCCTCGTGACCACGATCGAGACTTCGCTGGACAATCTCAATCAGTCCCTCGCGAAGCTCGGAACGGCTTCCAAGTCTCTTGAAGTCCACAATGACTTCGTGACGAAGCTGTCGGATTCGCTGGAAAAGGGGATCGGCAATCTGGTCGACGCGGACCTGGCCAAGGAAAGCGCCCGACTCCAGTCGCTGCAGGTCAAGCAGCAGCTGGGTGTCCAGGCGCTCTCGATTGCCAACCAGGCGCCACAGACCATCCTGTCGTTCTTCGGCTAAGTTCGTCTGTTATCGGGGCCACCTTCGGGTGGCCCCGATTTTTTTCTGCTGCATTCCGGGTGAAGCGTCAGCATGCCTGAAATTGGCCATTAACCCGATTTTAATCATAAAATTCTGCCGACCGGCAATTTTTGCCGACCATTTTTGCCGCTTTGACCGGCAATATCTGCCGGGTCAATGGTTACCGCGGCAGGAATGACTCGGCAAAAACCTCCTGCCGAATCAGCGCTCACCGAATTTACCTTTTATGACAAGGGGAAATTGGCCCCAGCCTTGCTCTTGTCTGGAGTGGGTCAGAAGACCCGGCGAGCAAAACGCTCGTTAAAACCCAGAACTGGAAAGGGCCAAGAAATGGCTACAATCAACACCAATGCCGGCGCCATGGTTGCGCTGCAGAACCTGAACCAGACCAATCGCGACATGGAGCAGGTTCAGAGCCGGATCAACACCGGTCTCGCCGTTTCGTCCGCCAAGGACAATGGCGGTATCTACGCGATCGCCCAGAAAATGCGTTCGGACGTTGCCGGTTACGGCGCCGTCGCAAACTCGCTCGACCTCGCTGCCTCGACCACGGACGTGGCCCTGGCTGGTGGTGAAGCGATTTCCGACCTGCTCGTCGAGATGAAGGAAAAGGCCCTGGCCGCTTCCGACACCTCGCTCGACAGCGCGTCGCGGACCGCTCTGAACGAAGACTTCAAGGCCCTGCGCGATCAGGTCACGACGATCGTCTCCAACGCCGAATTCAACGGCACCAACCTGATCAACGGTTCGGTGACCTCGATCTCGGCCCTGGCCAATGCCGATGGCTCCAACTCCATCACCATCTCCGACCAGAACTTCTCCCTGGGCGGCGGTGTTGTGACGGTGACCGCAACGGCGTCCTTCGCCACTGCGGGTGATGCCTCGACGCTGGTCGGCACGATCGAAACCTCCATCGACAACCTGAACTCGTCGCTCGCCAAGCTCGGCACCGCGTCGAAGTCGCTGGACGTTCACAAGGGTTTTGTCGGCAAGCTGTCCGACGCCCTGGAAAAGGGTATCGGCAATCTCGTCGATGCGGATCTGGCCAAGGAAAGCGCCCGACTCCAGTCGCTGCAGGTCAAGCAGCAGCTGGGTGTGCAGGCTCTGTCCATTGCCAACTCGGCTCCCAGCACGATCCTGGGATACTTCCGTTAATCTCGGGCCGGATGGCGGGGCTCGTCCCCGCCATCCACGCTCGTGACGCGCGGACAGCGCACAGGAGCGCTGATGGCTCCGCCTCAGCGACACAGACATGGCGGCAGAAGGATTTCAACTCCGTCCCCTCCCGATGGCAGCGCCCATCGACCAGAGAGAGATTTCAAGCGACCGGCCGCGCGAAGGCGTCAGGCGGGTCGAACCGGTTCAGGGCCAGGACGGCAGCGCCGCGCTGCATGACCGCCAGACCGATCGCTCCCAGGACATTGAACGTCTGGCCGCGCAGACCTTGCGCAATTCCAGACTGAAGATCGAGCAGGACCAGTCGTCCGGCACCTTCGTTTACTTCCTCATTGATCAGGATACCGGCGAAACGGTTCGCCGCTGGCCGCCGGAGAAATATGGCGAGCTGATGGAATTCCTGCGGACCCAGCGCGCCGGGCTGCTCGACAAGAGCGCCTGACGACAGTGCGCCCCAACACCGTTCCGGCCCGGCAAATTCGACCTACCCGGCGACGATAGCCCGGCAAGGCCGGTGCCCTGGCGGTGCCTCTCGCCATGGCTGAAGGCGTAACTTACTGATTTCTCTATTTCTCCAAGTGTGTGCCAAACCGGCACGCGACTTGCGCCTGTGTGTTCCAACAGCCGCTGAAGGCGGTCCACGGATACGCGGGAGAATGTCGCATGACCATGAGCGTCCACACCAATACCGGAGCGATGATCGCGCTCCAGAACCTGAACAAGACCAATGACGAGATGATGGGCGTTCAGACCCGCATCAACACGGGTCTCAAGATCTCGGGTGCCAAAGACAATTCTGCCATCTATGCGGTCGCACAGGGCATGCGTTCGGACGTTCGGGCGCTTGGCGCCGTCGACACCGGTCTGGACCGTGCCACCACCATCGCCGACGTGGCGCTGGCGGCGGGCGAAGCCATCTCCGATCTGCTGATCCAGATGCGCGAGAAGGCCACCGCTGCCATGGACCCGTCTCTGGATGCGTTCAGCCGCGGCGCCTACGATTCCGACTTCAAGGCCCTCGTCGATCAGGTCAGTGTCATCCTCCAGAACGCCGAATTCGATGGCGCCAACATCCTGGACGGATCGGTCACTAACGGCATCGAATTCCTCGCCGACGCTGACGCGGCCCGGACGATCACGCTGAAATCCCAGGACATGAGTTTCGGCGGCACCATCATCACCCTGGCCCAGACCGCCAGCCTTGGCACCGTGACCCTCGCCACGGCCGCTGTCACCGCGATCAAGACGAGCCTGGAGAACGTCAACCAGGCCCTCGCCAATCTGGGTTCTGACACCAAGAAGCTGGAGGCCCACTCCGGCTTTGTGAACAAGTTGATAGACTCGCTCAACAGCGGCATCGGCGATCTTGTGGACGCCGACCTCGCCAAGGAGAGTGCCAGGCTGCAAGCCCTGCAGGTCAAGCAGCAGCTGGGTGTGCAGGCCCTGTCAATCGCCAACGGCCAGCCACAGATCATCCTCAACTTGTTCAACGGCTAGGGCCCGCCCCTGCCTCCTTCTCCACCACGGCGCGGCCCTCCCTAGCGGGGGCCGTTTCCGTATCCGGTAGGCGAAGGCTTATGTTGCCGGCCAGGGAGGCCTTGTGATGACCGATACGTTCCTGCCTTACGGCCGCCAGTGCATTGACGATGATGACGTGGCGGCCGTGGTCGCGGTGTTGCGCAGCGATTGGCTCACAACCGGGCCGACCGTTGATGCCTTCGAGGCGGACTTTGCCGCCGCCGTTGGGGCGAGCCACGCGGTGGCCTGCAGCAATGGCACGACGGCCCTGCATCTGGCCCTAGCCGGGCTCGGCATCGGGCCGGGTGATGTCTGCATCGTCCCTGCGGTCACCTTCATGGCCACTGCCAATGCGGCCCGCTATTGCGGTGCCGAGGTGGAATTTGCCGATGTTGATGGCGATACCGGCCTGATGACCGCAGAGACCCTGGCCGAAGCGCTCGAACGGGCGCGCCAGCGGGGACGTGTTGCGGCCGTGCTGCCGGTGCATCTGGCCGGGCAGTGCGAGGATGTCGGGCGTCTGGCCGAGCTTGCAGAGGCAGCTGGTGCGGCGCTGGTGGAAGACGCCTGTCATGCGCTCGGAACGACCTACAGGGGCCGACCCGTGGGGGGCTGCAGGCACTCCTCAGCGAGCTGTTTCTCGTTTCATCCGGTCAAGACCATCGCCGCCGGAGAGGGCGGCATGGTGACAACAAATGATGCCGAGCTGGCCGCCCGCCTGCGGCGTCTGCGCAGCCACGGCATCGAGCGCGAGGCCACGCGGCTCGAGCGGGGGCAGGACGAGCCCTGGTGGCACGAGATGCAGGCCCTGGGCTGGAATTACCGGCTCAGCGACATCCAGGCGGCGCTCGGCCGTTCCCAGTTGTCCAAGCTTGGCCAGTTCGCGGCCCGTCGCCGAGCCTTGGCAGAGATCTATGACAGCGAGCTGGCGACCATGGGGCCTGGCATACGGCCCCTGCAGCGCACCCCGGATTGCGATCCCTGCCTGCACCTCTATCCGGCACGGGTCGATTTTGTCGACGGGCCTGACCGCTCCGTCCTGATGGCACGGCTGGCGGCGCGCGGGATCGGCACCCAGGTGCACTACATTCCGGTGCCCGACCAGCCTTATTATCGCCAGCGCTATGGCGAGCAGGAGCGGCCCGGCGCACGGCATTACTACCAACGCACGCTGTCCCTGCCACTCTATGCGGGCATGGAGGCGGACGATGCGCGCCGGGTCTGCGCGGTTCTTGCCGAGGAAATCGCCGGCTAAGCCGGAAAGCTCAGCAGCCGGCCCGGTCGAGCAGGGCCTGCAGGCTTGTGGCGTCAAGTTGTTCTGGGTTGTTGTCGGAGGCGTAGGCAAAGCCTTCCGGAACCGGGCGCGCATTTTCCGCTTCATAGACTTCGCGGACATGTTCCGAGAAGGCCGGCAGGATGGCGTAACGGTCAGCCAGCTCGACGGTGCTGCGGGCATCGTCTTCCGGCACCATGACCTCGTGCAATTTTTCGCCCGGGCGGATGCCGATCACCCGGTGCGGCAGGTCGGGCGCCAGGGTCTGGGCCAGGTCGATCATGCTCATCGAGGGAATCTTGGGCACAAAGATCTCGCCACCCCTGGCCATGGCCAGGCTGGAAAGGACGAAATTGACGCCTTGTTCGAGGGTAATCCAGAACCGCGTCATGCGGGGGTCGGTGATCGGAAGCTCTCTGGCGCCTTCCGCGATGAGGCGCCGGAAGAAGGGAATGACCGAGCCGCGGGAGCCGACGACATTGCCATAACGGACCACGGAGAACACCGGGCCGCCTTCGCCGGCCATGTGCGGTGCGGCGGTGACGATCTTGTCGGCCGCCAGCTTAGAGGCGCCATACAGGTTGATCGGGTTGGCCGCCTTGTCGGTCGAAAGGGCGCATACGTGCTGGACGCCGCGCTTGATGGCAGCGCGCACAACGTTTTCCGCCCCCATGACATTGGTCTTGATGCACTCGAACGGATTGTACTCGGCAATCGGGACATGCTTGAGAGCGGCGGCGTGGATGACAATGTCGACATCGCGCATGGCCTGGTCGAGGCGCGCCTCGTCGCGTACGTCACCGATGAAATAGCGCAGGAAGGGGTAGCGGCTCGGCGGGAAGGTCTGGGCCATCTCGTACTGTTTGAGCTCGTCGCGCGAGAAGATGATCAGCTTTTTCGGCTTGTACTCGGCGCAGATCACTTCGGTCAGCTTGCGACCGAAGGATCCCGTCCCCCCGGTTACCAGGATGGTCTGGCCGTCCAGCGACATGCGCTGGTCGCCGAAGCTGCGTTGCGGAATGGACGGGCTGGCGGTGGGATCGGGCATGAGGCCTCGCGATGGTAAGAATGCCGGCAGGCTGGGGCGCGTCGGTTAATGAGCGGTTAGGGAAGCGCCGCCGGGCGGGGCGGCTAGCGTGCTTTTCGGGCAGCCGGAGAAATGATCTTCGTTAACCCTTGCTCGCAACACTTTGTTCGTACCCGTGAACGACAATGGCATGTCAAATTGGCAGGAGCTCAAGGTGAGCATTATCGGGTTGGACATGAACGTGCTGACGGGCTGGTATCAGTCCCGTATCAACACGTCGCTGGCGTCGTCTTCGGCGCTGTCCGGCGTCGCTGCGTCGCAACGCAAGGAAGACGTCGCCCCGCCGCCGTGGGACCTGCAAAGCAAGCAGCTGCAAACGCTCGAGGACATGCGCCGCAAGGTGCTGGCCACGAACGATTTTTTTCTGGACCCGAGCCGCGAGTTCTCCGACCTCGACGCACCGGACGACCACAAGTCGATGTTCTCGCTGCACCAGGGCCTGAAGCGGCTGGCATCATTGGCCGAAGAGGCGCGCGACCCGACCACCAACGACACCCGGCGCGACCTGCTTAACCGAGCCCTGCAAAAGGGTATGTCGCAGCTCGACGACTACTTCCAGGACATGGACCTCGACACGGTCAACCTGCTCAAGGGTGAGCAGCTGACCAAGGTGGAAAGCGATGTCGCGGTGTCACGCGGCCTGTCCGAATTCAAGACAGGAACCATTCACACCGGCGACTTCGACGCCGAAGTGGCAAGCCTGACCGGTGACGTGCAGTTCAACATCGCCATCACCAAGAACGGGGCGACGACAAATATCGCCATTGACCTGGCCGACATGGGCACGACGACCCGCAACCTCGACAACATCGTGGCTCATATCAACACCCAGCTGGAAGCGGCCGGCATGGTGTCCCGCTTCGAGCGCGCCAAGATCGGCGAGAAGAATGATGTCGGGGTGGTGCCGGGCAATAATTACGGCTTCCGTATCGCCGGCGTGTCGACCGAGGCGCTCAGCTTCTCCGCGCCCGCGGCCCAGCCGGCCGTCTACATGGCCGGTATTTCCGGGCTCGGCGAAACCGCCGGCGGGCAAATCGTCAAGTTGACCGACCTGGCCAGCGGCAACCCAACGACCGGCTTCACCACCCGTTTCAGCGCCGACCCGACGTCCAGCGAAGTCGCGGTGCCGGGCGCCGAGGATGGCGAGACGCGCACCAAGCAGGTCGACAATCCCCTGGAAATCCAGGCCACGGCCGCCGGCGCGGACGGTGGCATTTATGTCGTCGGCAAGACCCTCTCGACCACCGATGGCCAGGTGCTCAAGGGCGAGCAGGATCTGGTCCTGGCACGCTATGACAGCAATGGCACACGGGTATGGAGCCGGGTTCTAGGCGCTGCCAGCGAGGCGGAAGGCAGCAGTATCGCGGTCGACGCCAGCGGCAATGTGATCGTCTCCGGCCAGGTCACTGGCGGGCTGGATGACACGACCGCAATCGGCGGCAAGGACGCCCTGGTGGTCAAGTATTCCGCCAGCGGGGTCGAACAGTGGGCCCAGCGCTTTGGCGGCACTGGCGACGACAGTGCCTCGACCGTCGCCGTGGCCGCTGACGGAACGGTTTTCGTGGCCGGCAAGTCGGCGTCGGCCTTTGGCGGGCAAGCGCATGGCGGCGGCGCCTCGGACGGGTTCGTGCGGGCTTTGGGCACGGACGGTTCGACGCTTTGGACGCGCCGGGTCGGCGATGCAGGCGACGAGACGATCAAGTCCGTTGCCATTGCCGGCGACGGCAGCCTCCTGGTGGCCAGCAATGAGGGCGGCAGTGCCGTTGTGCGCAAGTTCTCGACCGCGGACGGCACGTCGGCGGCCATCTGGGAACAGAATTTCGGCAGTCTCGATGACGGCGCCGTGGGTGAGCTCGCGGTGGACGGCAATGACATCTACCTGACCGGTTCGGCCGGCAATGCATTTGCTCCCAGTGCGCCGCTTGCGGCCCATGCCGGCGGCGGACGTGACGCTTTCCTGGTCAAGATGACAGACGGCGCGACGCCAAGTGTGGCCTACACCACTTTTGTCGGATCCGACCAGGAGGATGGCGCCGCGACGCTCGAAGTGTCCGGCGGCAAGGTCTACATGGCGGGGAAGACGCTGGGCGGTATCAATGGCGGGACGCTGCAGGGCGAGCGCGACGCCTTTGTCGCACAGCTCGACGCGACCACCGGCGGGCTGGACTGGAGCAAGCAGCTTTCCGGGCGTGGTGGCCTGGCCGAAGCGCGCGGGCTCGCCGTTGGGGCTGGCGATGACTCGATCCTGTCAGCGCTGGGCCTGCCTGCTGGTGACGTGAGCTATTCGGACACCCGCGTGGTCACGGATCGCAGCTCGGCGCGGGAAGGTGATCACTTCTACGTGTCGGTCGATGGTGGCCGGCGCAAGAAAATCACCATCGACAATGACGACACGATGCGGTCGCTGACCTTCAAGATCAATGCGGCCCTGGTGCTCAACGGCACGGCCGAGGTGAAGCGTGGCTCGGACGGTGACCAGCTGCGCATCAAGGCGGCCGAAGACAAGACGATCGAACTGTTCGCCGGCGGGGACGGCCGCGACCTTCTCAAGTCGTTGGGGATGAGCCCCGGCGCCATCGTCAATACCGGTTCGCTGCTCGACAAGGACGACAAGACCTCGGACGCGCCACCACTGTTTGCCCTGGAATTGCCGACCTCGATGTCCATTGCCAGCGAGGAAGATGCCGAGAAAGCGTATGAAACACTGCAGGACAGCATGTCCGTGCTGCAGCGCGCCTATCGCGAAATCACCATGGACCCGGCCCTGAAAGCGCTGCTGGAAGGTCCTCAGAAAGGCAAGAAGGGCGGATCGGTGCCCGCCTATTACAACGCCCAGCTGGCCAATTACCAGGCCGGGCTCGCACGGCTGAATGCCGGTCCGAGCAATGGCGGCGGCTATTTCTGACGCCGGAATCGCATGACCAGCAGGCGAGGGGCGGTGCCGGGGCCGATGGTCCGGCCTGCCTCGATATGTTCACTCATCCCGGCAAGTGCGAAGCCGCACGAGAGGGCCTGCCCGACATACTCGGAAACCGTGTGCAGATAAGCTTCCACCAAGGTGGAGCCGGTGCTCGTGTCAATCCGCGCCTGACGCCCCATGAGCTGGCGGAACGGGTGCAGCTCGCTGATGTAGAACTCACCGCCCGGCTTCAATGCGCGCGCCGCCTCGGCCATGACCGGGGCAAGCGTGTCGACGTGTTCGAGCACGAGATTGGCCGTGACCAGATCGGCCTGTCCTGGATCGATCGGCCATGGTTCGCGAATGTCATGCTGGCGCCATTCCACATGCTCGCCTAGGCCACGGGCACGGCCCCGGTCCAGCATTTCCGGTGTCACGTCGAGGGCGAGGATGTGGGCTGCACGCGCTGCCAGCCAAGCCGTATTCTTGCCGGTACCTGCACCCAGTTCGATGACGCGGGCGCCATCGATATCCACATCGCTGCCGCGCAGTATCAAGGCGTCCAGATCACGCGTGGTGTTGTCATTGCTGTCGTAGACGCCGGCCCATTCGGAATAGGCCTGGCGGATGGGAACGGGCTCGGTCATCGGCGTTACCGGATATGATTGAAATATGAGTCTGCAATCGCAATAGCGCATTTCGCGCGGGTTTGTGATAGGCACGCCTCGCCTTTCGAGCTGCGAGCGCCCGGAAGTGATGACCGGCGATGGACCGGCAACTGACTGGGCCGCTATCGCCCGCATCTTGGAAACGACATTTAATGACCTTGAATACCCGTATCGCTCCAGCTCTGGAGCGCGCCCTCGTTACGAAGGGCTATGACAGCTTGACTGAAGTTCAGGACGCCGTGCTGACCGAAGAGGCGGCCGGCGCCGACCTTCTCGTCTCGGCCCAAACCGGGTCGGGCAAGACCGTGGCCTTCGGCCTCGCCATTGCGCCTGACGTGCTGGGCGACGAAGACACGTGTGGCTGGGCCGGAGCGCCGGTGGCGCTGGTCGTGGCCCCGACCCGTGAACTGGCCTTGCAGGTGCAGCGCGAACTGGCCTGGCTCTATGGTGATGCCGGCGCGCGCATCGCGACCTGCGTCGGCGGCATGGACGCCCGTGCCGAGCGGCGCGTTCTGGAGCGCGGCTGTCACATCGTGGTCGGAACGCCGGGCCGCCTGCGCGACCATATCGAGCGACGCGCGCTGGACCTGTCGGAACTGCGCGCCGTCGTGCTCGACGAAGCCGACGAGATGCTGGATTTCGGCTTCCGCGAAGATCTCGAATTCATTCTCGAGAAATCACCGGAAAGCCGTCGCACCCTGCTGTTCTCGGCGACCGTGCCGCGCGCCATCACCGATATCGCCCGGCGTTATCAGAAGAATGCCGTGCGCATTTCCACGGTGAGCGAGAACAGTCAGCACAGCGATATCGAATACCAGGCCATGCTGGTGGTGCCGCAGGACCGCGAGAACGCGATCATCAACCTGCTGCGCTTCCATGATGCCGAGCGGGCAATTGTCTTCTGCGCCACGCGGGAAGCCGTCAATCGTCTCGCCACCCGGTTCGGCAATCGCGGCTTCAACGCCGTGGCCCTGTCGGGCGAGCTGTCGCAGAACGAGCGCACGCACGCGCTGCAGGCCCTGCGTGACGGGCGGGCCCGGGTCTGTGTGGCCACCGACGTGGCCGCGCGCGGCATTGATCTGCCGGGCCTCGAACTGGTGATCCACGCCGACCTTCCCAACAATGGTGACACGCTGAAGCACCGTTCCGGCCGCACCGGCCGGGCCGGGCGCAAGGGCATCTGTTCGCTGATCGTGCCGCTCAACCGGCGCGGCAAGGCCAACCGTCTGCTGCGGGATGCCGGGGTCAAGGCCGAATGGGTCAAGGTGCCCGGCCAGGACGAGATCCGGGCCAAGGACCGTGACCGGTTGTATGCCGACCCGATCCTCACCGAAAAGCACGACGACGAGCTCTACAAGGATGCCCAGGCCCTGCTTGAGGCCTTCGAGCCTGAGCAGATCGCCGCGGCTTTCCTCAAGCATCGCCTGGAAGCCGAGCCGGCGGCGGAAGACCTGCGTCTGATCGATCCGGATGACCGCAATGCGCGGTCGACCTTCGAGGCGCGCGAGCCGCGTCCGGCCCGGGCTCCGTTCAACAATGGCGTCTGGTTCACACTGACGGCCGGCCGCAAGCACCGCGCCGAGCCGCGCTGGCTGTTGCCGCTGATCTGCCGGGTTGGTGACGTCACGCGCACCGAGGTCGGCTCGATCCAGATCGGCGAGGCGGCGTCCAAGTTCGAGATCGACGGCCATGCCGTGGCCAAGTTCGAGGAGGCCGTGGCCAAGGCAGGGGGCGGCGAGAAGAATATTCGCATTGCTCGCGATGACGGTACGGTCGAGGTCAGTGGCGGGCCGGGCGATTTTGCCGGTCGGCCGCCGCGTGACCGCAAGGACGGCTTCTCCAAGGAGGGGCATCGCAAGGGCGGCAAGAAGCCGTTCCGCAAGAGCGGTGATGAGGGCGAGGGCGAGTTTCGCCCGGACCGACCCAAGTTCGGCAAGCCGGGCAACAAGCCGGGCGGCGCCAAGCTGAAGGGCAAGTTCCGCGGCTCGCCGACAGACAGCTCACCGCGCAAGCCGCGGGCCGATCGCCCTGTGGCCGCGGCGACCGGCGAGGCGGATCACAGCCTCAAGAAGGTCAAGCGCAAGCCGAAGTTCAAGAAGGACTAGGCAGAAGCAGAAACGGGCGGCCAAGGCCGCCCGTTCTTGTATCCGGTGGGTGTCAGGCCGTCTGGTTGACGGCAATGGCAAAGCCATTGGGTGGGGGTGTGCGCGTGGCCGCTCCGGGCCCGTAGCCGCTGCCGGCCGAGCGCTGGCGAGCGGCTTCGTCGGCGATCGCCTTGACCACCCCCTCGGTGACCTGTTTGAGCGCATTCACCACATGGCCGTTCTCGGCGAGTTCGGCGTGGAAGGTCTGGGTCGCCTCCCGCAATGACTGGCGCAGATTGGCCGGGGCCCCGGCAAAGCGCGACGGCTCCTTGTGGGCACGCGCCACCTCGGCGCGGTAGACATTGGCGAGCTGGGACTTCTCGTCCTGCAGGCCGAGCGCGTCCTGAGGCCGGCTTTCCTTGAACAGGCGGGTTTCCTCGCGCACCAGGTCGGTCAGGCGCTGGGTCAGGCGCAGCAGGGCCTGGGCCCGTTCCGTCGGATTGGCGGCTGCCAGTTCACTCATCATCACATCTCCCCTTCTTCCTGGTAACGCAGGATCTCGCTGGTCAGGCGGTCGGCCAGGCCGAGCCCGCCGGCCTGCGACATCACCTTGGCGTATTCTTCGTGCAACAGGCCGGTGAAGGCCTTCTCGCCGGCTCCGCCGCCGAACGGATTGTCTTCACCGACGCCGGAGAACATCTGTTCGATCATTTGCGACAGGAAGAAGCTCTCGAATTCCTCTGCCGCCGCCCGGGCGTCCTCGGCCGAGCGTCCGGCCGCCATGTTCGGTCCGCCATTGGCACGGGCCGCCGTGGTGGCGTTCTGCATCTGAAGGTCGAGGAAATTGTCCATCACAGGACCTCGATGTCGGCTTGCAGCGCGCCCGAGGCCTTGATGGCCTGCAGGATGGTGATCATGTCGCGCGGCGTGACGCCCATGGCGTTCAGCCCGTCGACCAGCTCGCGCAGGGACACGCCCTGCTGCAGCACGCCGAGTTGCATGTTGTCTTCCTCGACGCTGAGATCGGTACGCGGCAGCACCACGGTCTCGCCCTGCGAGAACGGGGCGGGCTGGCTGGCCATCGGGGTTTCGGTGACGGTGATGGTCAGATTGCCCTGGGCGATGGCGACAGTGGATACGCGCACATTCTCGCCCATGACGATGGTGCCTGTGTTCTCGTCGATGATGATGCGGGCCGGCGTATCAGGCTGGACGCGCAGCTGCTCGACTTCGGCCAGCAGGTCGATCATGTCGCCATTGAACGAGGCCGGGCGAACCAGCTCCACGGCGCCCGGGTCGAGGGCGCGGGCGGCGCCAGGGCCGACATAGGCGTTGATGGCGTCGGCCATGCGGCGCGCCGTGGTGAAGTCGGGATTGCGCAGGGACAGGCGCAGCGACGTGCGGCCGGCAATGTCGGCCCACGGATCGATGCCCGTACCGGCGAACGGGTTCTCGACCGTGGCCCCGTTGGCGATGCGGCCGGAGGTCGGCACGCCGCGCGTGATCGAGGCACCGTCACCGGCGGCTTCGAAACCGCCGACCGTGAGCGTGCCCTGCGACACGGCCCAGGCGCGGCCGTGGCTGTCGAACAGAGGCGTCGCGATCAGTGTACCGCCCTGCAGGCTGCCGGCATCGCCAATGGCGGAGACGGTGACGTCGATGCGCGAGCCTTGCGAGGCGAAGGCCGGCAGGGAGGCGGTGACCATCACCGCGGCGATGTTGCGGGTGTTGAGGTTGGCGTCGCGGGTGTTGACGTTGAACTGTTCCAGCATCGCGTTCAGCGACTGGTTGGTGAAGGCCGCATTGCGCAGGCTGTCGCCGCTGCCGTCCAGACCGACCACCAGGCCGTAACCGACCAGGTGGTTCTCGCGAACATCCTCGACATCGACCATGTCCTTGATGCGCGAATTGGCCAGAGCCGGCATTGAGACGGCGAGGGCGGCGATGAAGGCGACGATGAAACGCATTTTGCGGTCTCCGGTAAACGTGTCGCCCACCCCCTTGCCAGACCCGTGCCAGAGTCAGATTCAGGGTTAATATAAAAATACCCTACAAATCAGTTAGTTGGGGCGTCTCCTCGGTGTGTACAGGGCGGAAAATGTGGCCGGGAGGCCGCAATGATGGGCAGGATTTGCCGGGCCGGAGGCCGGAATTAAGGCCTTGTTAAGGGCGCGGGCTCATCCATGAACACACACAGTCAGGACCCGATTCTTGCCATGAAAATCTCCGGACCGAATTCCACCTCTGCCGCGACGTCCGCCAAGCGGAAGGGTGCTGCCCGCACCAGCGGGGACGGATTCAAGCCGGATGCCGGTGCAGCAGCCACGTCGGCCCGGGCGGCCGGAGGCGCCAGTGCGGCAAGCTCAGTCCAGTCGGTCGATGCCATCCTGGCCCTGCAGGGCGTCGAGGATTTCACCCATGCCCGCAAGCGCGCCACCGAGCGCGCATTTTCGCTCCTCGACGTGCTCGACGAGTTGAAGATCGGCCTGCTGGAAGGCGGTTTGCCGCGCGCCAAACTGGTGGCCTTGATGAACCTTTTGCAGACCCGCCGCGACCAGACCGACGATGCTCAGCTCGAAGCTGCGCTCGACGAAGTGGAAACCCGGGCCGCGGTCGAACTGGCGAAGTTCGGCTAACTGCCTGATTTCTGGTTCTGGACACAATTCATTCAAGTTTTTCTGCTAGTTGCTACCTGGGCTTAAGAGTGAACAGCGTCGCCGCGTTGACTCGTCCGGCCCTGTGCATATTCTCCGCCCCGCTTTCTGGGGGGAGCAGCGTACCGCGTTGAGTGAGTGGAAAGCCATGAGCGAAGCAGACACATCGGAACGTTTTGAACTCCCGGCCGGCTACACGCCGTCCGAGGACGAAGAGTTCATGAATGATCGCCAGAAGGAATATTTCCGGCGCAAACTGATGGCCTGGAAGGAGGAAATCCTCCGGGAAAGCCGATCCACGATCTCCAATCTTCAGCAGGACCTCGGTGCCTTGCCGGACCTGGCCGACCGCGCCTCGACGGAAACCGACCGTTCGCTCGAATTGCGGGCGCGCGACCGTCAGCGCAAGCTGATCTCCAAGATCGATGCGGCGCTGCGCCGGATCGAGGAAGACAATTACGGCTATTGTGACGAAACCGGCGAGCCGATCTCCCTGGCCCGTCTCGATGCGCGCCCCGTGGCGACGCTGAGCCTGGAAGCCCAGGAGCGCCATGAGCGCAAGGAACGCGTCCACCGCGACGAATAAGTCGTCCGGACATCGTGATCGAGAAACGGCCCGGCTTGTCCGGGCTTTTTCATGCCCGACGCACCAAAAAAAAAGGCCGTCACGGTAACGCCCGCGACGGCCTGCAGTTTACCCGATGGTGGCGGGATTTCTTTACCTCAGAACGGCATCAGGATGTCGAAGACCTCCTGGCCATAGCGCGGACGTTGCACGTCGGTCAGGTGACCGCGGCCGCCGTAGGAGATGCGCGCTTCGGCGATCTGGGTGTGGCTGATCGTATTGTCCGAACCGATGTCCTGGGGCCGGGCGATGCCGGAGATCAGTAGTTCGCGAACTTCGTTGTTGACCCGGACTTCCTGACGCCCGGCGATCACGAGATTGCCGTTTGGCAGGACCTGGGTGACGATCGCCGCGACGGTCAGCGAGATGGTCTCGTTGCGGTTGACCGAGCCGGTGCCCTGGGTCGAGGAGTTGGAGCCCAGCGAGGCCAGGTTGGACGGGTCGATCGAGTCGTTGAAGAAGCCGGTCAGGTCGGCACCGAAGAATTCGGCCAGATTGGCCCCTTCCTCGGAGCTGCGCGTCCGGTTTGTGGTGTTCTGCAGCTGGGCGCGGTCGGAGATGTCGATATTGACGGTCAGGATGTCGCCCTGACGTGCGGCCCGCGGGTCGCCGAAGAAGGTCGGCGAGTTGGCGTTCCACAGCGAGTTGGAATTGACCGCCTGGCGCGGTGCCGGTGCAACATATTGCGGCATCGGCATCTGCGAGGGACCGGAGCCGGCCAGGACGGCCGGGTTCTCGATCGGGGTCATAGGCGGCACCTGGCCGACGTAGGACAGGCGGTCGGTCGTGGCACAGGCTTGCAGCGACGCGGCGGCGATGGCGAGGGCGAAAAGCTTGCGGATCATGATGGTATCTCCCTCGAGGATCAGAAACTGACGGCCGGGCTGGACCCGACGCGGGCGCGGCCGGGCCCGTCGACGAGGGCCTCCACCGTGCGGTTGGACTGCAGGTTGACGAAGCGAGCAAGCTCGCCGTCGGCGGCGTCTTCAAGGGCGCGGGCCCGGACTGACAACTGGATGCCGGGGGCTTCGAAGGTCAGGGTGACCAGTTCGCCGCGGCTGACCATCAGCGGCTGCTGCAGGTCGTAGCCCCGCAGCGGCTCGTTGGCGCGCAGGCCCCGCCGGGTTTCCAGGCCGATGATGGCATTCGGGTCGAGGACCGCGTCGGGACGCAAGCGGTCCGAGCGCTGCGCCATCCAGGTGATGTCCTCGGCACGGATGCGCTGGCCGGCGGCGACGGCACGGGACAGGACCGGGACATCGACAGTGGCATAGGCGCGGCCGGTGACGCGGACCGGCTCGGCGCCTTCATAGGGTGCGACCTCGGCGGCGAGCATGCCGGAGCGGCGGTCGAAATTCAGCGATACGATGTGCGGGCCGCCGACGCTGTCGACCGGGGCGTGCAGGTTCAGGGCGCTATTGGCCAGCTGGACCTCGTGCACGGCCGCTTCGCGGGCGAACAGTTCGCCCTCGAGCAAATCGGTGAGCATGTCGGTCGGCACGGAGCGGCTGGCCCGGGCAATGGCGATCCGGCGCACGCCGGCGGCATTGGCCCAGTCGAGATCGTGCTCTGCGGCGACGCGGCGGACATAACCCACGTCCAGTGCCGTGCGGCTGCCAGGTGCCGGAGCACGGGCAATCACGACATCGGCGCTGTCGCCGGAGATGTCGAACAGGTCGCCGAGGGTGATCTGGGCCCCCTCGACAACGGGGTTTTCGCGCAGGAACACTGCCTCGCCGGCAAAGGCCGGGCCGGTCATCAGACCGGATGCGAGGAGGGTGCAGGCGATGAGACCGGTGCGGGTCATTCAGGACCTCCCTAGCGCAGGTTCGACGAAGCGGCGAGCATTTCGTCGGACGCCGTGATGACACGGGCATTCATCTCGTAGGCCCGCTGGGCCTGGATGAGCGCGGTGATTTCGGAGACGGCATTGACATTGGCCGCTTCCACGAAGCCCTGCCGGATCATGCCGTAGCCGGGCGAGCCGGGAGTGCCGACATTGGCCGCACCGGACGCGGCGCTTTCCATGTACAGATTGTCGCCGCGGGCCTCGAGGCCGGCCTCGTTGAAGAAGGTCGCGAGTTCCAGCTGGCCAACGGTCTGCGGCTCGGTTTGGCCGTCGATCAGGGCCTGAACCTGGCCCTGGGCGTTGATGGCGATGTCACGGGCGCCCTGCGGCAGGGCGACGCCCGGAGCCACGGTATAGCCGTCCATGGTGACGATCTGGCCTTCCGGGCTGAGGGCGAAATTGCCGGCCCGCGTATAGGCGTCCGAGCCGTCCGGCATCTGCACCCGGAAATAGCCGGCGCCGGCGATGCCGAGGTCGAGCGGGTTGCCGGTATTGGCCAGCGAGCCCTGCTCGGTGATGCGATAGATCGACGAAGCCTGGACGCCAAGGCCGACCTGGACGCCGGTCGGCACGATGGTGCCGGCGTCGGACGAGTTGGTGCCCACCTGCTGGACGTTCTGGTAGAGCAGGTCCTGGAACTCGGCACGCTGGCGCTTGAAGCCGGTCGTGTTCATGTTGGCCAAGTTGTTCGAGATCACTTCGACATTGAGCTGCTGAGCTTGCATGCCGGATGCTGCGGTGGTGAGGGAGCGCATGTTCAGGTCTCCTGCTAGACGCGGCCGAGGCGCTCGATGGCGCGCTTGTTGAGATCTTCGGCTTCGGAAAGGAATTTCGAGACCGACTGGTAGGAGCGCATGATGCTCATCATGTCGGTCAGCTCGATGATGGACTGGACGTTCGAACGCTCCACAAAGCCCTGGTGCACGTTGGCGTCGATCAGGGCTTGCGGCGCGTCGGCCGGGTCATCGGTCGGTGGCACGGTGTAACGGCCATTGCCTTGCTTGCTCATCTCGGCCCGGTTGGCGACTTCGAAAACGCCGATGCGGGCAACTTCGACCCCGTCTTGCACGATGGCGCCGCCATCCTGGATCAGGGTTTCCTCGGCGGCCGGGTCCAGGAAGATCGGCATGCGGGTCATGGCGTCGAGCACCGGGGCACCGTCAAAGGCGACCAGCTGGCCGGCATTGTCGGTGTGGAAGCGACCGTCTCTCGTGTACTGCTCGCCACCTGCGGTCTCGACGGCGAAAAAGCCGTCGCCCTCAATGGCCACATCGAAGGGGCGTCCGGTCAGCTCCATTTCGCCCTGGCGAAAGTCGCGGCCGAGGCCCCAGGTGTTGACGTAGTTGATATCGCTCGGGCCTTCGCTGCTTTCCGCGGTGTGGGCGGGCTGGCTCTCGAGCAGCACCGATTCGACCTTGAAGCCGGCGGTATTGGCGTTGGCGATGTTGTTGGCGACGACGTCCATAGACCTGCGAAGGGTCATCTGGCGCGTCAGGCCGATCATGATTGCGTTGTCCATCGGGCGGTTTCCATTCTGGATGCCATTGATTGCTGTCTTGTCGCAGCAGTTGCCATCCCTGGTGCACGCGCCGTGCCAAGGTTAATTTCCATGAAAAACAGGGGGTTGTGTAGGCGGTACCGATTTGCCCGGCAGATCTTCACGGCAAGAAGCGGGGGTGGGCGGAAAAATCTGCCGGGTGTCGGCCGATCACTACGAAACGTTAACCGCGTTCGTCGTTAATGCGGGTCAGACGAAATTCCCGTGTGGAGCCCGCAATGGCTGACGATATCGACGACATCGAGGACGAGGAAGACGGCGAGGAGAAGCCGAAGAAGAGCCTGCTAAAGCTGGGCTTGTTCATTGGCCTGCCAGTGCTGATCCTCCTGCTCGCCGGAATTGGCGGCTTCATGATGTTCGCCGGCGGCGGCGACGACGCCGAGGCCGAACACGCCGAAGCCGCTGAAGGTGAGGGTGACGGGCATGGCGCTGGCGCCGCCGCCGACCATTCCGCAGCAATATATTATTATGATCTGCGCGAGGGCGACGGCACCGAAGAAACCATTACAACGAATATCCGCTCGAGCGACGGCCGTGCCGTCATCGTGCAGCTCAAGATCACCTTTGAATCGAGTAATCCCAACCTCGGCCCCGTGCTGGAGGAGCATGTCGATCCGATCATGGATCAGTTCATCATGTTCCTGAGGGAATTGCGCGAGGACGATCTGTACGGATCGGCCGGCATGCACCGGGTTCGCCTGGAATTGCTGCGCCGCGTCAACCTGGCCATCGAGCCGGCCCAGGTTGATGCCGTGTGGATCCAGGAATTCATGATTGTCGACTAGGACTTCGAGGACGCTACTTCATGTCTGACGATTTGGACCAAGATGCCCTTGCCGCCGAATGGGAGGCCATGGCCGAGGACGGAGACGACCTCGACCTGGCATCCGAATGGGAGGCCATGGTCGGGGCGGATGATGACGATCAGGAATTGCCGACCGTCGGCAATGGTCCCGAGCGCATCCTCAACCAGGACGAAATCGACAGCCTGCTCGGCTTCTCGCTGACCGATGACGACGCGGCCGACAAGTCGGGCATCCGTGCCATCATCAACTCCGCGCTGGTTTCCTACGAGCGCTTGCCCATGCTGGAGATCGTGTTCGACCGCCTGGTGCGGTTGATGACGACCTCGCTGCGCAATTTCACGTCGGACAATGTCGAGGTGTCGCTCGACAACATCTCCTCGATCCGCTTCGGCGACTATCTCAACTCGATCCCGCTGCCGGCCATCCTGGCCGTGTTCCGGGCCCAGCAGCTCGACAATTACGGCCTGCTGACGGTGGATTCCAACCTCATCTACTCGATCGTCGACGTCCTGCTCGGCGGTCGCCGCGGCACGTCGGCCATGCGTATCGAGGGCCGGCCCTACACGACGATCGAGCGCATGCTGGTGCAGCGCATGATCGAAGTCGTGCTGGAAGACGCCAAGCAGGCCTTCCAGCCGCTGACCGAAGTCGATTTCGACCTGGAGCGCGTCGAGACCAACCCGCGCTTCGCCGCCATCGCCCGCCCGGCCAACGCCGCCATCCTGGTCAAGCTGCGCATCGACATGGAAGACCGGGGCGGCCGAATCGAGCTTCTCCTGCCCTATGCGACGCTGGAGCCGATCCGGAAGATGCTGTTGCAGCAGTTCATGGGGGAGAAGTTCGGCCGGGACAATATCTGGGAAGGCCACCTGGCGACCGAATTGTGGTCGACCAAGATGGAAGTGCACGCCGTGCTCGACGAGCAGCGCGTGACCCTGGGACAGGTCGCGGACCTCAAGGTCGGCGATACGCTTTTCCTCGATGCCACACCCATGAGTGAAGTCGAATTACGCTGCGGCGCTGTGCCGCTGACACGCGGTCGCATGGGCCGCATTGGACATAATGTTGCGCTGAGGCTGGGCGGACCGCTCTCGCCGGGCGCCAAGAAAGCAATGATGAGGTTCGCATGACGCTCGCGACACTGGTTTTCGAAGGTCTGGTTGCCGCCCTGCTGGTGGTGGCCGTTGTCATGTGCTGGCGTGTGGACCGCCGTCTCGGTGCCCTCAAGAAGGGCTCGGACGGGGTGCAGGCCTCGGTTATCGCCCTCAATGAGGCGACTGACCGGGCACGGGCGAGCCTGGCCATGCTGGAGCGCGCCACCCACCAGTCAGGCGAGGTGCTTGAGCGCCGTGTCGCCGAGGCCCGCAAATTGTCCGACGAGCTGCAGCTGATGACCGGCCAGGCCGACAAGAAGGCCGACAGCCTGTCGAGCCGCCGCCCGCAGCGCCGCCGGGCCAGCGAAATCTTTCCGGAAGGCGCCGGTTCGCGCGTCATCAACGACCTCAAGGATGTGAGATAGCGCCATGCGTGAACCGCTTCGCCTGCTCGCCGTTCTGGCCGTCCTGATGGGCGGCCTGCTGGGTATCAAGGCCCTGTCCGTCGCCAATGGTGCGGCTGACTGGTGGACCGCCCAGTCCGAAGCCGCTGCGCTCAGCGTGGCCGTGGCAGAAGAGGATGCGGCAGAACAGGACCAGTCCGAAGAGGCGGCACCGCAAGCGGATTCCCAACAGGACGAAGCCGAGGAAGACAGCGCCCAGGCCAATGCCGCGTCCGCTGCCTTTGCCGAGCGCATCGCCTCCGGCGTGCGCACGGCTGAAGAGGAGCGGGTGATCTACCGCTTGCGCGAGCGCTCGGCCCAGCTGGAACAGCGCGAGGCGGAGCTGGAAACCCGGGAGGCTCTGATGCTGGCGATGGAGCAGCGCGTCGATACCAAGATTGCGGAGCTCAACGAGCTGCAGCAGCAGATTGAGGCGCTGTCCGGCACCCTGAATGATCGCGAGAACGAGGACATGCAGGTCATAGTGGCCTGGTATGCGTCCATGGATGCCGGTGATGCGGCGGCCCGGATTGCCAGCCTCGACATGGACACCCAGCTGCAGATTGCCTCGCGCATGTCGCAGCGCAGCTTCGGCCCCATTCTGGCGGAGATGACGACCGACGCGGCCGCCAGCCTGACCGAGCGCATGGCCACACGGTCCAACCTGCCGGAAACCGTGGCGGAGCTGGAGGCCCGGATTGCCGAGGGCGGCTAGACATATCCCCCTTTTCGGTGGCGGCCTGGCCGCCCTGCTCCTGGCCGGCTCGGCGCTGGCCCAGGTGCCGGCGGAGATTCGTGCCGAACGCACGGAGACCGGCGCGCGCATCCTGATCGACTATGCCGACAGTGTCGGTGACAGCCGTCCCGGCGCCGAGGCAGTGATCGAGCATACGGTGCTGATTGCACGACTGGGCGAAGCGCTCGAGGCCGACGTCAGCGATCTGGCCGCCTCCCTCGACGGTCTGGCGGCGCGGGCGCGGCTCGATCCCGACGGTTCGACCTTGCGGGTGGCGCTCAACCAGCTCGCCGACGCGCATGTGTCCACGAGTTATGACCAGATCGCCATCGATCTGGTGCCGCCGGGCAATCCAGCGCCGGCGCCGGTCGTTTCGCCGCGCGAACAACGCGAACGCGATGCGGCTCGCCAGGCCGCCGAACAGGCCGCGCTGCCACCGCCTCCGCCGCCACCGGTCGATCCGGTGCCGGTGCAATACCGTGTCGGGCAGGCCACCGAATATACGCGTATCGAGCTGCTCTGGCCGCGCGCCGTTGATTACGCGCTCAGCCAGCAGGGCGAAGTTGCGGAAGTCCGCTTTGCCGTGCCGGCCGAGATCGATCTGAGCCGTCTTGCCGGCTCACCGCCGCGTTTTCTCGAGCGACTGTCGGCGGAACGCGATGGCGATGAATGGGTATTGCGCCTGACGGTCGAGCCGGGGGTCGAGGTTCGCGCCTGGGATGAGGGCAGCCGGGTCGCCATCGACCTGCCTGATCCCGCCGCCGCCAGCGCTGCCGCGCTCCTGGCCGAAATCGAAGCCATGCAGGCCGCCGAGACGGGAGCTGGGGCCGCCCCGGAGGCTGTGACAGAGATGGCCGACGCGGAAGCGCCTTCGGGGCCGGTCCGCCTGCAGCCAAATTCTCCGCAAGAGGGCGCGCCTGTCGCTGCCGACCCGGCCCCTGATGCGGTTTCCGAACCGACGGTCGAAGCCTCGACCGGGCAGGCTCCGGCTGACGGTGTCGTGCATGCCAATGTCTCTGAATTCAATGGCGATCTTCGGGTCGAGTTCGACTGGGCAGCTGCGCCGGGCGCAGCCGTGTTCCGGCGCGGGGAGGCGGTCTGGATCGTATTCGACGCGGTGGCCGATCTCGACCTGCGCGAGCTGGACAACACCAATCGACGTCATGTGCGCAATTTCCAGGCTGTGCAGGGCGAGAACTGGTCGGCCGCGCGGGTGATCGTGCCCTCGACTTCGCAGCCCGAGGCGCGCCTGGCGGACAATCGCTGGACGATCGTGTTCTCCGAACGCATCGACTCGCCGCCGCGGCCAATCAATGTCCGACGCGATGCCCGGCGGGGTCAGCCGGGGCGGATCCTGCTGGACATCGACAATGCGCTGGCCACCCGCTGGGTCCGCGATCCGGTCGTCGGCGATCGAATCGGGGTGATCACGGCCGGCGGGCCGGTGCAGGGCCTGGCGGCGCGCCGCGAGTTCGTGGGCGGCACGCTATTGCCGAGCGCCCAGGGCGGTGCCGTTGCGGCGATTGCCGATGATATCGAGATATCGCTGATCCGTGGTGGCGCGGCGATTGGCCGTCCGTCCGGTCTCAACCTGACGCCGGCCTCCGGCGGTGGCGAGGCGGCGGGCAATTCTGTGCTGGCCAACGTGTCCTCGCCGGCGCTGATGTATTTCGATGCCTGGCAAGGCGATGGCTACTTTCCGGACGCCTGGAAGGCGAGGCTGCGCCGGGCTGCGCTGGAGGACGGCATCGATGGCCTGGTCGGCCTGGCTCGCTTCCTGATCGCCAACGAGCTCGCCATCGAGGCGTTGGGCATGCTCGACATCGCGATTGCGGAAGAGCCGTCCCTGGCCAACGACGCCCATGTGCGGGCGCTGCAGGGCGTGGCCAGCTACATGATGAGCCGCAATGAGGACGCCAAGACCTATCTCGGGCACACCTCGCTGGCGGTTGATCCGGCAGCCGATCTGTGGCGCGGCATGATCGCGGTCGGCGAAGAACGCTGGGAGGATGCGCGCCGGCGTTTCCAGACAGGCGAGCGCACAGTCTATCACTACCCCCCGGTCTGGCAGGCGCGGTTCCACGTCGGCCACGCCCGCGCGGCCCTTGAGCTGGGCGATCTCGCGGCGGCACAGGAATACCTTTACGCGGTCGAGACCGCAGAACCCGACCGCCAGACCCGCCTGGCCACCCAGTATGTCTCGGCCCGGCTGGCCGAAGCGATGGGTAATGGCGACGCTGCCATCGAGCAGCTGCAGGCTTTGGTGAATGCCGGTGATGCGCCGATGGAGGCGCAGGCGCTGTATGATCTGATCCGGCTGCAACTGGATGCCGGCGAGCTCGACCGCGCGTCGGCGATCGAGGAGCTCGAGAACCTGCGCTTCCGCTGGCGCGGCGACAATATCGAGCTCGACACGGTGCGCATGCTCGGCGAGCTCTACGTCCAGACCGGCGAATTCGCGCGCGGCCTGGAGACCATGGACACGGCGCAGGCGCGTTTCCCCGATACCGAGGCCGGACGCCGCATCGCCGACGACATGAACGGCATCTTTCGCCGCCTCTTCTTGGAAGGCGAAGCCGACCGGATGGATCCGATCGAGGCCGTGGCGGTGTTCTACCAATACCAGCACCTCGCCCCGATCGGTGCCGACGGCGACCGCATGATCCGGCGGCTGGCCGACCGGCTGATCGCCTTTGACCTGCTGGAGCCTGCCTCTGAACTGCTCCAGCACCAGGTCGACAACCGGCTGCGTGAGCCGCTCGCGCGAGCCCGCGTGGCCACCGACCTGGCCATCGTCTACCTGATGGACCGGCGCTATGAGGATGCCATCAACACGCTGCGCGGATCGCGCGTGGCCGGCTTGCCGGAGGAGGTCCGCTCGGAGCGCTATCTACTTGAGGCGCGGGCCTATGCCGAGCTCGGTCGCCGGGACCAGGCGCTCGAACTGATCGCCAGCGACCGTTCCGATGCGGCCAACCGGCTGCGGGCCGATGTCGCCTGGACGCAGCGTGAATGGGACATGGCGGGGACCCGTCTCGAAGCCATCCTCGGCAATCGCTATGTCGACAGTGCGCCGTTGAGCCCCTCCGAAGAAGCGGACTTGATGCGCGCCGCCATCGCCTATTCGCTGGCCCGCAACTCGGCCGGTTCAAGCCGACTCGGCCAACGCTACGGCGCGGCCATGGAGCGTACCGACCAGGCCGCGGCCTTCGAGCTGCTGACATCGGAAGATGCGCCGAGTGGCAATATCCGGTTCTCCGACATGGCCACCCGGATTGCCAGCATCGATACGCTGGAAGCCTTCATGCAGCCGTTCCGGGCCCGGTTCAGCGAGGGTGGCGAGAGCTAGCGGCCGGCGGCGTGAGAGCCGAACCTGCGGCCTCGCCTTCCAAGTCGGTAGCTGCCCGTATGGAAGCTTCGCTTTCCCGTTATATCATTGATTTAGCAGATGCATTCTACACCCCAACTCCTGGGGAGTGGCGTCGCGGACTGCCTGGGCATCGCCCCTGGGTCCGGCCAGGCGCTGTGGTCTGCAGCCCCTCATGGCTTTGTCCAGCATTTGCCCCGAGTGAATAGTCCGAGCCGCTGTGGCGTCATCGCGGTGTGAGAAGCGCCTGGGCCGACGCGTGCATAAAATAAATTTTCCCGCACTTTTTCAAACGGTTTTTGTTTTTAAAACAATTGCTTCGCGCAAAACCGCCCCGTCTGTGTCCTCCCCCCTTATCGGCAGGGGTATACTGGTCGCGTCAGGTCAGCGTGCCGAAGCTCTGGACCAGGGAGCCGACGACGAGGCGCCAGCCGTCGACGAGGACGAAGAAGATGAGTTTGAAGGGCAGGGAGATGACGATCGGGGGCAGCATCATCATGCCCATCGACATCAGGATGGAGGCGACCACAAGGTCGATGACGAGGAAGGGAATGAAGAGCAGGAAGCCGATTTCGAAGGCTCGGCGCAGTTCGGAGATCATGAAGGCGGGCGCGACAATCCAGAAATCGATCTCTTCCGGGCTGGCCGGGACGGCCTGCTGGGACATGTCGATGAACAGGGCCAGGTCGTCCTCGCGGACGTGGGACAGCATGAAGGTCTTGAGCGGGGCAGACGAGCGCTCGAAGGCTTCGGGCAGTTCGATCTCTTCCTGCAGAAGGGGCTGGATACCTTGCTCGTAGGACTGGGTCAGCACCGGCGCCATGATGAAGCCGGACATGAAGATGGCGAGCGAGATGAGCACGGCATTGGGCGGGCTCTGCTGCAGGCCCAAACCGGTTCGCAACAGCGACAGCACGACGATGATGCGCACGAAGCTTGTGGTCATGACGATGATGGAGGGGGCCAGCGACAGCACCGTGAGCAGGGCGATGAGCTGCAGCACGCGCTCGGTCAGCCCGCCTTCGGTGCCGGTGTCGATGGTGACGCTCTGCGCCTCGGCCGACGCTCCGATCAGCGTGGCGACACCCAGGATGAACAGGGTGACGTAGATCCACAGGCCCTTTTTCATGCCAGGCGCTCCGAGCTGACGGGTTTGAGGTGCTCGCCTTGCCGGACCTCCTTGCTGGACAGCACGGTTTCGCGCTCGGCGCCGAGCAGGATGACGTGTTCCTGGCCATCGGCTTCAAGCACCACCAGGCGGCGGCGCGGGTCGAGGACCAGGGTCTCGCGGACGGCGAGGCGGCGGCGCGGGCCCTGGGCCGGCTGCAGGCCGGTCATCTGGCGCAGGATCCAGCCCTTGCGCACGGCCAGGCTGAACAGGCCGAGCGCGCCCAGCAGGACGAGCAGGATGCACAGGGCGAACAGGTAATGGGTCCAGTTGACGATATCGTCCATGGGGCAAGGCCGCTTCTAGCTTGCCCTTGCTTGTCTGCTGATGCGGTTAAACCAGCGTTAACCAGGCAGGCGGCAGATTGTGCCTAGTTGAAAAGGGGATTCGCAGATGCGTCCCGATGATGTGCCGGTGCTGGCACTGCTGCGACAATCGATAGGTTTCCATTCCGATCGCCAGCGGGTGATCGCGGAAAACGTCGCCAATGCCAACACCCCCGGCTATACGCCGAAAGACATTGATGAAAGCGCGTTCCAGCAAGCTGTCGCACGACAGCTGCAAGGGGGTGCCGCGAGCTCGGTTCCGGCGACCCGCCTGCGCACCACGGAAGCCGGACACATCGCCGGTGGGCGTGCGCCTGATTCGGGGCGCAGCTGGCAGACCACCGAACGTCCGGATTCGGAAACCACGATCAACGGAAACTCGGTGGTCCTCGAAGAACAGATGGTTCGCGCCCAGGACAACCGCATGCGCTATGAGAGCGCGATCACGCTGTATCAGAAGAGCCTCGGGCTCATCCGCATGGCGATCAAGCCGCCGGGCCGCTAGGAATTGGAGTGATTGATGGGTAACAGTTCAGACGCCATGCAGATCTCCGCTTTCGGGCTCCGCGCCCAGGCGGCGCGCATGCGCATCATTTCCGAGAACATCGCCAACGCCGAGTCGACCTCGCGTGAACCGGGCGGTGATCCCTACCGTCGCCAGATCCCGGTCTTCGAGGCCGAGCTCGACCGTGTCACCGGGATGAGCCGGGTGCGCATGACCGACGTGGCGCACGACCAGTCGGACTTCACGCTGGAGTATGACCCGGGCCACCCGGCCGCCAACGGCGAGGGCTATGTGAAGACCTCGAACGTGCAGACCCTGGTCGAGATGATGGACATGCGCGAAGCGATGCGCTCCTACGAAGCCAATCTCAACATGATCGAAAACAGCAAGCGCATGCAGGAACGTGCGCTTGACCTGCTGCGCCGCTGATCGCGGGCGCGCTGACCCTCTTGTCCTGAAGGATTGTTTCCATGGCTGATCTTGCTGCCGTCCAGGCCTACCAGGCCGCCATCCGCACCGCCCAGTCGGCGGCCAATACTGCCAGCACGCCGGCGGCCGAAAGCGGGGGCGTGGATTTCGGTGCCATGGTCAGCAATGCCTTGACCAATACGGGCGAGGCCCTCCAGGGCGCCGAGCAGATGACCGCCGCTGCCGCGGCCGGCCAGGCCGACCTGGTCGACGTGGTGACCGCCGTTTCGGCCGCTGAACTGTCGCTCGAGACGGTCGTGGCCGTGCGTGACGAGGTGGTGAAGGCCTACCAGGAAATCCTGCGCATGCCGATCTGACGCGGCTGCACAATCGACATGAAAAAGGCCTCCCGGAGCGATCCGGGAGGCCTTTCTCTTGGATGTCGGCCGCCGCCTATTCGGCAGCGTCTCCATTGGCGGCCAGCGTTTCCTCGATATAGGCATCGACGCGGGCTTCCAGGACGGCCAGGGGCATGGCGCCCTGAGTCAGGACCACATCGTGATAGTCGCGGATGTCGTAGGCATCACCGAGAGCCGCCTCGGCCCGGTCGCGCAGGCGCACGATTTCCAGCATGCCGATCTTGTAGGCCGTGGCCTGGCCCGGATAGACGATGTAGCGGTCGATGGCGTTGATCGCGTCGCCTTCCGGATTGGGCGTGTTCTCCATCAGGTAGTCGACGGCTTCCTGTCGGGTCCACTGGTGGTAGTGCAGCCCGGTATCAACGACCAGCCGGGCGGCGCGCCAAAGCTCCATGGCGAGACGTCCGAAGTCGGAATAGGGGTCGGAATAGAAGCCGAACTCCTTCGGCAGGAGTTCCGAGTAGAGGCCCCAGCCCTCGGTGTAGGCGGTATAGCCGCCAAAGCGCCGGAAGGAGGGCACGTCATCGAGCTCCTGCATGATGGCCAGCTGCATGTGGTGACCCGGAATGCCCTCGTGATAGGCGAGCGCCTCCATCTGGTAGGTCGGCATGTTGGCCATGTCGCGCAGGTTAGCATAGTAGACGCCGGGCCGTGTGCCGTTCGGGGCCGGACGCTGGTAGAAGGCCTTGCCGGCGGATGCCTCGCGGAACTCCTCGACGCGGCGGACTTCCAGCTCGGCTTCCGGGAAGGTGTTGAACATCTGCGGCGAGGCATCGCGCATGGCGTCGATCAGGGCCGTGGCTTCGGCCAGGTACTGGTCGCGTCCCTCGTCGGTATTGGCGTAGTAGAACTGCTCGTCAGTGCGCATGAATTCGAAGAATTCGTTGAGCGTGCCGTCGAAGCCGACCTGGTCCATGATGGCGCGCATCTCGGTGTGGATGCGCTCGACTTCCGACAGGCCGAGTTGGTGGATCTCCTCGGCCGAGATGTCCAGCGTCGTGTAGCCGTTCAGGAGATAGTTGTAGTACTCCGCGCCGTCCGGATGCTTCCACACGCCGTCATCTTCCGACGCCATCGGCTCCTGTTCCTCGAACAGGGCAATGACGCGCTCATAGGCAGGCTGGACCTCGTTTGTGAGAGCCGCCTCGGCTTCGCTGACCAGACGCTCGCGCTCGGCCTCCTCGATGTCGAGCTCGCCGACCTTGGCTTTGAAGTCGGCCAGGATCGGGCTGTCATTGCCGTCATCGAAGGGGGCGCCGCTGATCACGTTGCGGGCGGTCTCGATCATCGGCTGGAAGGTCCAGCGCGGTGTCATCACGCCGAGCTCGGCCGAGCGGCGCGAATTGGCGATGTTCTGGTCGAGATATTCGCCGAGGGAGTTGAGCCGGGCGATATAGGCCTCGGCGTCGCTGACATCGTCGATGCGGTGGTTGTTGATCAGGAAGGCGGGCGCATTCATGTGCGGGCCCGAGCGCGGGGTGAAGGTGTAGCCGTGGTCTTCCCAGCGGCGGCCTTCCTCGGCCCGGTCGGCATTGTACTCGTAGAGGTCCCAGGAAAGCCGGGCGCTATCGTCCAGGGCGTCATAATCGAAGCTGGCGCGCATCTCCTCGAGCGCGGCCCGGTTCATCTCGTAGGTTTCCTGGTCGTATTCCGGAGTGGAATTGTTCCACTGGTCATAATTGGTCTTGCGACCCTGGTAGGTCTGCGACATCGGATAGCGCGCGAGATTGTCCTCGAAGCGGGCCTCGAACCAGGCGTTGAGGCGGTCGCTCTCGGTCTCGGCCGCATCGGTCTGCGTGCCGGTCGCGGCGCTGTCGCTGGCCTGGTTTCCAGCGGCGGCCATGTCACGGGCGGCGTCTTCGGTGACCGTGTTGGCCGGTTCGCTGCAGGCCGCAACCAGGGCCAGGACAGAGACACTCAGGATCAGCTTGTGCATATGCGGGTACTCCCTTATTCCGCTTCGCCGTTGCCGGCTTGTTTGTCTTCGATATAGGTCTCGACCAGCTCGGTGAGTACCGGCAGGGGCAAGGATCCGTTGGTCAGCACCACGTCGTGGAACTCGCCCCAGTCGAATTCCTCGCCCAGCGCGCTACGGGCCCGGTCGCGCAGGGCCTGGATGTGCAGCTGGCCAATCTTGTAGGATGTCGCCTGTCCCGGCCAGACGATGTAGCGCTCGACCTCGCGGACGATCTCCTCCTCGGTGAAGGAGGTGTTCTCGCGCAGAAAGTCGATGGCGTCCTGCCGCGTCCATTGCATGGCGTGGATGCCGGTGTCGACGACCAGACGACCGGCTCGCCACAGCTCGTAGGCGAGGCGGCCGAAGTCCTGATAGGGGTCCGTGAACAGGCCCATATCCTTGCCCAGGCTCTCGGCATAGAGGGCCCACCCCTCGCCATAGGCCGACAGGTAGAGCAGGCGCTGGAACATCGGTGTGCCCTCGCGCTCCTGGGCCAGGGTGAGCTGGAAATGGTGGCCCGGAATGCCCTCGTGATAGGCCAGTGTCTCCATCTGGTAGACGGGCAGGTTCCGCATGTTCAGCGTGTTGGCGTAGTAGATACCGGGACGCGAGCCGTCGAGGCTGCCGGTATTGTAGAACGCGGTCGGTGAACCGGCGGCGCGGAAGGGCTCGACCTCGCGCACCTCCATTTCGCCTTCCGGCAAGGTGTCGAAATAGTCCGGCACCACGGCGCGCACGCCGTCGAACACGTCATTGACCTCAGCGATGTAGCGGGCCCGGCCCTCATCGGTACTGGGATAGTAGAACTGCGCGTCGGTGCGCATGAATTCGAAGAACTCGTTGAGCGTGCCGTCGAACCCGACCTGGTCCATGATGGCGCGCATCTCGTCGTGTATGCGATCGATCTCGGCCAGTCCGGTGTCGTGGATCTCCTGTGCGCTGAGCTCGGGCAGGGTGGTGAAGGCGGCCAGCTGGCTGGCATAGTATTCCTCGCCACGCGGCAGTTTCCAGGCGCCGTCGCGTTCATCGGTCATGTCGCGATGGCGCTCGAACATGGTGATCAGGCGCTCATAGGCGGGTCCAACCGAGGTCTCGAGCGCTTCGCGGCCACGCGCCAGCAGGGCGGCTTCCTCGTCCTCGCCGAGGCTGAGGGCCTCGACCTTGGCGGTGAAGTCGGCGAGCAACGGGGAAGGTTCCTCGCTGTCGTCGAAGGGGGCGCCGGTGATGATGTTGGCCGTATTGCCAATCAGATAGTCGAAGGCGAAGCGCGGCGGCAGCACACCCGCCTCGGCACGCGCATCGGCACGGGCGATCAGCAGGTCGAGGCGCGGCGCGATGCCTTCAAGCCGGCGCACATAGGCGTCGGCCTGTTCGTCAGTCTCCACCGAGTGCTGGCTGATCAGCAGGGTCGGCATGCCGGTGTGCGGGCCGAACATCTGGGTGAACACATAGTTCTGGTCCCGGAAACCGTATTGCCGGATGCCGGTCTCCAGCAGGTATTCGGCGACGAGCCAGGAGGTGCGTCCGGAAGGGGTGAGGGCCGCGGGATCGAAATGCGAGCGCAGGTATTGCAGACGGTCCTCGCGGCGCTGTTGCTCCTCGGCCAGGAAGGCGTCGCTGACATCGTCCCAGCGCCCGTAGGCATCCAGATCGCTGGTCATGCCGAGCTGGGTCTGGGTCTGCGGCGAGCGCGCCAGGTCCTCGGCGAAGGTTTCGGCGAACCAGGCATTGAGCCGGGCCGTGTTCTCCGCGCGCTCGATCGTCGGGTCGAGAGCCTCGGCGGTGTCGGAATGGGGGTCTGACAGGGCGGCCGGGCGATTGGCGACGGCCGGATCGGTGCCCTCCGAGCAACCCGCGGTGAGCAGAAGGGCGGCGGTTAGCAGCAGGGCAGATCTGGTCATATCGGGCATCACTCTCTGGCGGGGTCGCAGGACTCTGGCCGGCCGGCCGGGCCGCCGCTGGCCGGCAACACCGGAAAGCGTGGCGGCGCACCTTAGCGCGCCGCCATGCCGTCCTGTCAAACGCGTCGTGCCACCAGGCGCTATTGTGCGGCCTGCGCCGGCAATTGCTTGGCAGCGATGTAGTCGTCGACCAGCTCTTCCAGGAGGGTCAGCGGGATCGAGCCATTGGTCAGCACCACGTCGTGGAACTCGCCATAGTCGAACCGGTCACCCAGCGCATCCATGGCGCGCTGGCGCAGTTCCAGAATGGTCAGCATGCCGATCTTGTAGGACACGGCCTGGCCCGGCCAGACCATGTAGCGACGCACCTCGTTGCGGATGTCGCCTTCGGGCATCGGCGTGTTGGCCAGCATGTAGTCGATGGCGTCCTGCTCGCTCCACTCCATGGAGTGGATCCCGGTATCGACGACCAGGCGGGCGGCGCGGAAGACCTCGTAGGAGAGGCGGCCGAAATCCTGGTAGGGATCGGTGAAGAAGCCCATGTCCTTGCCGAGGTTCTCTGCATAGAGGGCCCAGCCCTCACCGAAGGCGGAATACCAGGTCAGGCGCTGGAACATCGGCACGCCGTCGAGCTCCTGCGAGAGGGAGGACTGGAAGTGGTGGCCGGGTGCGCCCTCGTGATAGGCCAGCGTCTCCATCTGGTAGACGGGGTTCTCGTCCATGTGGGCGAGGTTGATGTAGTAGGCGCCAGGGCGCGACCCATCGAGGGCGCCGGGCTCGTAGAAGGCCCCGGTGGCGGTATCGATGCGGTAGTCCTCGACGGCGCGCACTTCCAGCTCGGCCGAGGGCAGGGTGTCGAAATACTCCGGCGCCGTCTCCATCATCGCATCGATCATGGCGGTGGCTTCCGACAGGTAGCGCTCGCGGCCGGCCTCGCTGTCCTCGTAATAGAATTGCGGGTCGGTGCGCAGGTAGGAGAAGAAGTCCTGCAGCGTGCCCTCGAAGCCGACATCATTCATGATCGTGCGCATCTCGTTGTGGATGCGCTCGACCTCGTCGAGGCCGGTCTGGTGGATCTGCTCGGCGGTGAGATCGGTGCGGGTGGTGTAATTGGCCAGCTGCGAGCGGTAGTATTCCGCCCCGTCCGGCATGGCCCAGGCGCCCTGGCTGACATCGCCGGCCAGTTCGGCATGGCGCTGCATGGTCTCGATCAGGGACTCATAGGCCGGGCCGACGCTGTTGAGCAGCGCGCTCTCGCCGCGCTGCAGGAGCTGGCGCTCTGTGGCTTCGTCGAGCTCGAGAGCTGTGACCTTCTGGTGCAGATCGGCCATCAGCGGCGACATCTCGGCGCCGTCGTCGAAGGGCGCGCCGGTTATGAAGCGCTCGGAGGCCGTGATCACGATCGGGTAGGCGAAGGCCGGGGCCAGCACGCCGGCTTCGGCGCGGTCATCCGCCTGTTCGGTGTGGCTGCGCAGCACCGCGCCCAGGCCCTCGAGGCGGCGCACATAGGCGCGAGCATGATCCTCGTTCTCCACCCGATGCATGCCGATCATGAGACTGGGCAGGTCGGTGTGCGGGCCAAAGAACTGGGTGAAGATCAGGCCGTTGTCGCGGAACTCCGCCATCTGGGCGTTGTTGGCGGCAATGAATTCGGCGAACCGCCAGGACACCTGGGCGTCGTCGGTCAGATTCTCGAAATTGAAGTTCTCGCGCATGTAGCGCAGGCGGGCGGCCTCGCGGTCGCGTGCCGCGCGGAAGGCGGCGTCCGACGGGTCGTCCCATTCGCCATAGGCCTCGACATCGTCGATCATGCCGAGATAGGTCTTGGTGATGGGGGAGTAGGCGAGCTCGGCCTCGAACTGCTCCTGGAACCACGCGTTGAGGCGCGCGGTCTCGGTCTGGCGGCTGGCTTCGGTGGCGTCGGTGGAGGCCCCGTCAGAGATCTGCGCTGGCTCGGCCGGAGCGGTCGTGAGGGTGTCAGCGTCGTCGCCCGATGGCGAGCAGGCGGCGATCAGGGCCAGCGTGCTGGCGCCGACGAAAAGGGTGCGCAACATGGTCGGGAATCTCCCCATATTTACCTGAATTGACTCTTTCTTAACGCCGCGAGCGCATGCGTAAACATAATTAACCGTAAGACCGATTCTCCCCGCAGAAGGTGAGGCGAGACCCGTGACTGGACCGGAAGTCCTGGATTTTGCGCGCGAAGCGATCTGGCTGATGCTGGCCATGGCCTCCCCGATCATGATCGTGGGACTGGTCGTCGGTGTGTCCATCGCCCTGTTCCAGGCCCTTACCCAGGTGCAGGAGATGACGCTGGTCTTCGTGCCGAAGATCATCGCCATCTTTATTGCCCTGCTGATCTTCCTGCCCCTCATGGGCGGGCTCATGTCGGGCTTCATGACGGTGATTTTCGACCGTATCGCGCAGCCATTGTGAGGCCGGGGCGATGCTGACCATGGAATTGCCCGCCCTGGTATTCGCCGCCGGTGTCGTGTTCGCCCGCGTCGGGTCGATCCTGATGCTGCTGCCGGGTTTCGGCGAGCCGAGCATCCCGGTGCGCATCCGCCTGTCCTTCGCGCTGCTGGTCTGTCTCATCCTCGGTCCGATCCTCGCACCGCTACTGCCGGACATGCCGGCCCGCCCGCTGCCGCTGGCCGGTATCGTGATCGGCGAAGTCATCACAGGGCTGATGATCGGCGCCGTCGCACGGATGCTGATGGCCGTGGCGGCCGTCGCCGGCCAGGTCATGGCGATGCAGACCTCGCTGGCCATGGCGCAGAGCTTCGACCCCTCGCAGGGGGCCCAGGGCGCGCTGCTGTCAACGCTGCTGAACCTGACCTTCCTGCTGCTTCTTTTCACGACTAACACCCATCATCTCCTGCTGCAGATGATGTCCAACAGCTACATGGTCTTTCCCCCCGGCGAGGTGCCAAATCTTGGTGACGCGGCGGACTGGGCCCTGACGGCATTCGTTGATGCCTTCCGGCTTGGTGTGCAGCTGGCCGCACCGCTGATCGTCTTCGGCCTGATCTTCTACCTGGCCCTGGGCGTGCTTTCGCGCCTGATGCCGCAGGCCCAGATCTTCTTTATCGCCATGCCGGCGAACATCATTGTCGGCCTGTTCATCTTCACCATTGCCCTCGGCACGATGGGCGCGGTGTGGCTGGAGCGCATGCAGCGCTTCGCCGTGGATATGAATTAGGGAGGGCGCGGTGGCAGACGGCGAAGACGACAGCCAGAAAACCGAAGAACCGACCCAGCGCCGTCTAGAGGATGCGCGCAAGAAGGGCGACGTCGCCAAATCGCAGGAAATCCCGGGTTGGTTCATCCTGGCCTCGGGCCTGGCACTGATCAGCTTCGTGTTCCCGGCCATGGCGCGGCGCCTTGCCGGTGACATGCAGGTCTTCTTTGCGGAATCCCACAGCTTTGCCACCGACCCCCATGCGGTGATGGGCCTGATGCAGGCGACCGCCTGGGACGTGGCGCTGATCGTCGGCATCCCGATCCTGGCGCTGGCGGTGGCGGGGTTTGCCGGTCATTACCTGCAGCAGGGCTTCCTGTTCACCACCGAGAAGATCCAGCCCAAACTCTCCAAGCTCAATCCGATTGAGGGGTTCAAGCGCAATTTCGGCCCCCAAGGCGTGGCCAATTTCCTCAAAGGCGTGGGCAAGATGGCGCTGGTCGCCATGGCCGCCTTCGTGGTGCTGTATCCCAAGCGTGACATCCTGGCCGGGCTGCCAGCGCTGGACCTGATGGCGGTGCTCTCGCTGGTGCGCCAGTCGGCAATCGAACTGATGCTGGCGGCGCTGGTCGTCTACGCCATCATTGCCGGGCTGGACTATGTCTTCCAGCGCCAGAGCTTCATGAAGCGCAACAGGATGTCGCGGCGCGAGATCAAGGATGAGCTCAAGCAGTCGGACGGTGATCCGTTGATCAAGGCCAAGCTGCGCCAGATCCGCCAGGAGCGGGCCCAGAAGCGGATGATGGCCCAAATCCCCGACGCCAGCGTCATCATCACCAACCCGACCCACTATGCCATCGCGTTGAAGTACGAGCCCAATGTCACCCCGGCGCCGATCTGCCTGGCCAAGGGCGTTGACGAGGTGGCGTTGCGCATTCGCGAGCTGGCCAAGGAGCACGATATTCCGATCGTCGAGGACCCGCCGCTGGCGAGGGCCCTGCATGCTACTGCCGATCTCGACGAGGAAATCCCGGTCGAGCATTTCCAGGCCGTGGCCAAGGTGATCGGCTATGTGCTGGCGCTGGCGCAGGGACAGCGCGCCAGATATCGTCCCAGCGAGTAACCTGTCCCCCGATTGATTGATTCGCGCCGGAGACGACGCATGGCCGATACTTCCGTTCCCACGCCTGAGACCCCGGACGAGACCGACGGCAAGAGCCTGTGGTCGAAACCCTTTGCCAGGGTGGCGCTGTGGGTGTGCGGCATCGTCTCGGCGCTGGCCGCGGCGGTGGCCCTGTTCGCGGCCGGTTCGGACGGCTGGCAGGGCTTTGTCTACCTGTCCGGCCTGGCCGCTGTCGGATTTCTGGTGCTGTACGCCATCGCTGCCGGCGAGACGGCTGGCCGCAACCTGCGTGACAAGGTGGCTCGTGACCAGGGGCCGAGTACCGAGGACATCGCCTACAAGGCCCTGAACGGCTATCCGGAACCGGTGCTGATCACAGACCAGCGCGGCGGGGCGCGCTGGGGCAATGCGGCCTATCGGGAGCTGGCCCGCCAGGTTGGCGGGTTTGGCCAGAGTTTCGGCCTGCCAACGGTGGACCGGATCTGGGCCGGGGCCGGTGGCGGCGATGGTGCGGTTTATCGCCTCGCCCGGGCCGCGGCCCGCGGCGACGGAGCGTGCGAGCTGCTGCCGCCGATCGATCTGGGTGACGGCAATCTGGCGCGCTTTCATCTCGAGGCCCAGCCACAGGACGGGCAGATGATCCTGTGGCGGCTGATCCGCGCGGAAGGCCGTGACACCAAATCCGACATGGCGGTCGCCGACTGGGCCGTGCATGCACCGGTCGGCCTGTTCTCGCTGCGCACCAATGGCGAGATCGCCATGGGCAATGCGACCCTGCGCGGCTGGCTCGGCCTTGGGGAAGGCGAAGGCTTTCCGCCGCTGTCCAAGGTCCTGACCGGTGACGGAGCCGAGCGCGTCCTGCTGAGCCGCGGCGGGGAGGGTATCGCCCGCATCGATGCGCGGCTGCGCTCGCCGGACGGCGTTGAATCGCCGGTGGCTCTGGCCGTCGAATGGGCCAGTGGCGATCCGGTGACCGGCCGCGTGGTGATGTACATGCTGTCCTCGACAGGGGCCCCGCCGCGCCTGGGCCGCCAGGAGGAGGAGGCCGACATGTCCGGCGCCGCCATGCTGGACGACCTGTTCGCCAGCGCGCCCTTCGGCGTCGTGCGGCTGGACGGGGCCGACCCGGAAAGCGCCATCATCGAGGACGTCAATCCGGGCCTGGTGCAGCTGTCCGGCGGCAAGGCCATCCCGGGCATCCGCTTCTGCGACCTGTTCAACTGGGATGATGGTCGCTCGGCCACCGATGCCTTTGCCGCAGCCATGGCGGGCTCGGGCGAGCCGGCCGAAGCCCGGCTGGAAACCGAAAAGCAGACCTATGTCCACCTGGCGTTCGCCCCGGCGCGCGGCGGCAAGCGGGTCGCTTATGTCATCGACGTGACCTCGTGGAAGGAGCTGGAGCGCCAGTTCTCGCAGTCCAACAAGATGCAGGCCGTCGGACAGCTGGCGGGCGGCGTGGCGCACGACTTCAACAACCTGCTGACGGCGGTGCGGCTCAATACCGACGAGCTCCTGAACCGTCACCCGGTCGGCGATCCGGACTATTCCGAACTGCAGTCGATCAACCAGACGGTGGCCCGCGCCGCCGGCCTGGTGCGCAAGCTGCTGGCCTTCTCGCGCAAGCAGACCTTCCGCATGGAGACCCTGGATATCGGCGATCTGCTGTCGGACGTGTCGGTGCTGCTGCGTCAGATCGTCGAGGAGACGGTGCGGCTGGACATCGTGCACGGGCGTTCGCTGCCGATGATCAAGGCCGACAAGGGCCAGCTGGAAACCGCCATCATCAACCTCGCCGCCAATGCCCGCGACGCGATGCGGGAGAAGGGCGGCGGACGCCTGACCATCCAGACCTCGCTGACCAGCGCCGACGTGGTGCGCAAGGCCGGTGCGCCCAACCCGCGCGAGGGCGACTGGCTGGCCATCGCCGTGACCGATGAAGGCCATGGCATGGACCCCGAGACGATGGAAAAGATCTTCGAGCCCTTCTTCACCACCAAGGAGGCGGGCAAGGGCACCGGGCTCGGCCTGGCCACGGTGTACGGCATCGTCAAGCAGTCCGGCGGCTTCCTGTTCGCCGACAGCGAGGTGGGCAAGGGCACAACCTTCACCATTTACCTGCCTGGCCACGCGCCGAGCGAGGAGGAGAGCGAGGAGCTGCAGCAGGTCGAGGCGGCCAAAACGGTAGAGAAGGCGCCGGAAGACCTGTCCGGCCGCGGCCGCATCCTGCTGGTGGAAGACGAGGACGCGGTCCGCAACATCGCCGCCAAGACGCTGATCAAGCGCGGCTATGACGTGGTCGAGGCGTGTGACGGGGAAGAGGCCTACGAGATCCTCGAGGATGACGAGGACGGGTTTGACCTGCTGATCTCCGACGTCGTGATGCCGGGCCTGGACGGGCCGGGCCTGCTGGAAAAGGCGCGCGACATGCTCAAGGGCACGCGCGTCGTGTTCATTTCCGGCTACGCGGCCGAGCAATTCTCCAAGACCCTGTCGGACGAGGCCGACGTCTCCTTCCTGCCCAAGCCGTTCACGCTCAAGCAGCTGGCGGAGAAGGTGAAGGAAGAGCTGGGCTCGGCGGAGGGTTAGGGGCGGCGCTGCATCAAGTGCGGTCCGGTTGCATCCGATTGACGGCTAGGCGACATCTTTCCCGGACAGACAGACCGGAGAGAGATGATGCTGAGATCGATCGTGATGGCCGCCGCCGTTTTGCTACTACCCGGCCAGTCGCTGGCGGGACAGGGCTTGCCGGAGCGGCCCGAGCCGGTCGCCGAAGTCCTGATCCTCGGTACCTATCATTTCGCCAATCCGGGGCGCGACCAATTCAACGCCGAGGCGGACGATATGCTGTCGCCGCGCCGCCAAGCCGAAATCGCTGCACTGATCGACGCTCTGGCCGAGTTTGCCCCGACCCAAATCGCGGTCGAAGCGCTTCCCGGAGCCGGTATCAACGAGCGATATAGGGCTTGGCGGGCCGGCGATGCGGAGTTGACGGCCAACGAGACCGAGCAGATCGGGTTCAGACTGGCTCACCGGATGGGACTCAACGGGCTGGCGCTGGTGGATGCCGACCACCCCTTCCTTGCCTACGAGGACTTGCTGCTGGCCTATGGAGAATTGGCTGGCGGGGTCGACGATCCCCGACTGGTGCAGGTGGAAGCTGATCGCGCTGAGCTGGGACGTGGTTTCACGGCGGAGACCGAGAGGCGTCAGGCGGCCCACAGCGTCGGCGAGGTTCTGGCTTGGCTCAATAGTGATACTGCGCTCGACGCCAATGCGGATTTCTATCTGGCTCACCGGATCCGGCGTTGGGCGCCGGACGGGGGCGCGGCCGGTGCCTATACCGTGGGCAACTGGTACACGCGCAATATCCTGATCCTGCAAAATGTCCTGCGACTGGTGGAAGGCGGGCAGGACGAGCGCGTTCTGCTGGTCATTGGCCAGGGCCACGCGGCGATTCTTCGCGATCTGGTGGCGCAATCGCCCTGGCTTGAGCTGGTCGACCCGCTCTCCTATCTGCCGGCTGTCCCGGACGGGCCGTAGCGCTGGGGCCGGAGGACACGACCTCCCGGCCGCTCAGTGATTGCGCAGGGCCTTGATGAGCTCGTCCTTGTCCATGTCCGAGCGACCGTCGATGCCGATCTCCTGCGCGCGCTCGTACAGCTCGTCCTTGGTCCACTCGTCGTAGGGCGGCTGCTGGCCACCCTTCTTCGACGGGCTCTGGTCGTCATTGGCCTTGGCATTGGCGATGCGAGCGGCCTTCTCCTTGCTCATGCCGTCCTCGCGCAGGTCTTCATAGAGCTTGTCGTCCTTGATCGACGCGCCGTGGTCCTTGGTCATTGGGTTCTCCCTTGTCAGTCAGGATGGCAACGGGCGTGTCGGGAGAGGGGTTCCGTGCTGGCGGGGTGAGCCGATGACAAGGGCGGGACCGGGGAGGGCGGTATCCCGGTGGCGGGCCCCGGTGCGATCTGCGAGGATGGAGGCAATTGGAGATACCGGATGACTTGCAGATCGAAGCCGAACCTGACCGTGGCCATTGCCGCTGCCCTGGCCGTGCTCTTCCTTGGGGCTGTGAGCCAGTCTGACGGCGGCGCGGACATAGAAGCGCGCACGACGAGCCAGTCCTTGGTCAGATAGGCAGACGAACGGCAAGCATAGTCAGCACGCCGGAACCAAATCAGCGCTTGCCCATTATTTCCCTGAACTCAAGGGGAAATCATGAAATTCTTTGAACCGTTGACCGACCAGCTCCAGGCCATTTGGGTCGGATTCGTTCAGGCCTTGCCGCAGATTGGCCTGGCGCTCATTATCCTGGTCATAACCTGGGCCATTGCCGGCCAGTCGCGACGTCTGCTGAGCGCGCTCCTCAAATCGGCCAAGCTGCGCCGGTCTCTGCGCGACCTGCTGGAAACCCTGCTGTCGATCGGCATCTGGGTGTTCGGCATCCTCGTCGCCGCCACGATCCTCTTCCCGTCCCTGACGCCGGCCCAGCTGCTGGGCGCGCTGGGCATTGGCGGTATCGCGGTGGGGCTGGCTTTCAACGACATCTTCTCCAACTTCCTGGCCGGCGTGATGATCATGGTGCGCAAGCCGATGCGGGTCGGTGACGTGATCGAGGTCAATGGCGTGCGCGGCCGGGTCGAGGAGATCACCATCCGCGACACCTATCTGCGCGAACTGTCGAACGAACTCGTGTTGATGCCCAACTCCATGCTGTTCAACAATCCCGTCGAGATCATCACCGATCGTGACGAGGTGCGCCACGAACTGGTCGTCGGGGTCGGCTATGGCGAGGACGCGGCGGCGGCGCTGGACGTGATCAAGGAGGCGGTCGAGAGCGTCGACGGACTGTCTTCGGACCGCGAGGTCGAAGTCTATGCCCGGGCCTTCGGCGCCTCCTCGATCGACTACACCGTGCGCTGGTGGACCAGCTCGCAGCCGGTCGAGATGCACAAGACGCGCTCGGCCATCGTGCTGTCGGTCAAGGCGGCGCTCGACGAGGCCGGGATCGAGATTCCCTTCCCCTACCGCACGCTCACCTTCTCCGAGCCGCTGGTCGTCGACCGGCAGGACGGGGAGGGCGCCGAGGCCGGCCAGGAAGAGGGCTAGCCTGCCGGGACAAGTCTGGAGACCGATCGAAGACAGGGCGGGACCGCGCGGTCCCGCCCTGTCTCGTGTGCGTCAAGGCTGCGGGCGCGGGGGCTAGTGGCGACCCCAGCGGAACACGAAGTCCTTGTTGTTGTCGCCATTCTGGCTGGCATTGACATTGCCGCCATTGCCCAGCTGCAGGATCACCAGGTCGTTATTATTGCCGTTCTGGCTGGCCGTCGCGGTATGATTGTGACCGCGCTGGATGATGGCGAGGTTGTTGTTGTAGCCGGACTGGTCAGCGATGGCGGTGTTGTGCCGCCCGGACTGCGCCACGATGACGCCGCCATTGCCGCCCTGCTGCCACGCGCCGGCGGCATTGCCGTGCCCGTTCTGTTGGATGCGCATGCGCTGGGCATAGCCGTACTGGGCGCCGGATACGCTGTTGTCGCGGCCATGCTGCTCGACATCGGCGCGGTTGGCCTGCCAGGCGGCCCGTGCGCGGGCCAGGGCCTGGGCGCGCTCCAGATGGGTGGACGGGGCCTGCTCGCGGTACGGGGCGCGCGGCTGCGCCTCCGCCGTGGCGGCCAGGCCGAGGCCGGAGCCGGCGATGAGGCCGGCGGCGAGAATCAAACGCAGCATGACAGGTCTCCCTCGTAAGCAAGGCGGGAGCAGCTGTCCCGCTGGATGAGGCCACACTGCACGGCGGCGCTTGAGCGCAAGCTGAGCGGCGCATTCATCCTGCAGACAGGAAGCGGACGAGGCTTCCGGCCACGGGCGCCATTGGCGTTCCCGTTCAGCGCGTCGGTTACAAGTGTCTGCCGGACATCCACTTTCGTGCTTTGTTCCGTTTTGTTAACCATAAAATGTTCCGCTTGTGTTCCGGGAACAAAACTGGTACGTCATGGCCAGGTTGCCCGTACCTGAGGGGCGTGAAATAAGGAATGAGGGCTATGAGCAAGGGCGCGATACGACTCGTGAAAAACGACAAGAACATGGACAAGCAGAAGGCCATCGAGGCCGCGCTGGGCCAGATTGACAAGGCGTTCGGCAAGGGCTCGGTGATGAAGCTCGGCTCCCGTCCGAACATGGACATCGAATCGATCTCGACCGGTTCGCTCGGACTCGACATCGCGCTCGGCATTGGCGGCCTGCCCAAGGGGCGGATCATCGAGATCTACGGTCCGGAAAGCTCGGGCAAGACGACGCTCGCCCTGCACACCGTGGCCGAGGCCCAGAAGGCCGGCGGCGTGGCCGCCTTCGTCGACGCCGAGCACGCCCTCGACCCGGTCTATGCCGGCAAGCTGGGCGTCGACGTCAACGAGCTGCTGGTGTCCCAGCCGGATGCCGGTGAACAGGCCCTCGAGATCGCCGACACGCTGGTGCGCTCCGGCGCCATCGACGTACTGGTCATCGACTCGGTGGCCGCCCTGACGCCGCGCGCCGAGCTGGAAGGCGAGATGGGCGACAGCCTACCCGGCCTGCAGGCCCGCCTGATGAGCCAGGCGCTGCGCAAGCTGACCGGCTCGATCTCCAAGTCCAATTGCCTGGTCATCTTCATCAACCAGATCCGCATGAAGATCGGTGTCATGTTCGGTTCGCCGGAAACGACGACCGGTGGCAATGCGCTGAAATTCTATTCCTCGGTCCGTCTCGACATCCGCCGCATCGGCGCGATCAAGAACCGCGACGAGGTGATCGGCAACCAGACCCGCGTCAAGGTGGTCAAGAACAAGGTCGCTCCGCCCTTCCGCGAGGTCGAGTTCGACATTCTCTACGGCGAGGGCATCTCCAAGATGGGCGAACTCATCGATCTCGGCGTCAAGGGCGATGTGATCGAGAAGTCGGGCTCCTGGTATTCCTACAATTCGGAACGCATCGGCCAGGGCCGCGAGAATGCGCGCCGCTTCCTGCTCGACAATCCCGGCACGGCCGGCGAGATCGAAGCCAAGGTGCGCGCCAATGCCGGCCTGATCGCCAATGAGATGCTGACCGGCCCCGACGAAGACGACGAGGTCGCCGCCGGCTGATGTCGGCCAGGCCTGGCGTGACCAGGCCGGCAAGGCGGGCGATCTGCGCCTTGCGGGTCGCCTGTTATGCCCGGTGCTCACGGGCCCGGGCGGTCCGGAGGCTGACGACCGCCATCCTCGAATGGCGTCTTCCATCGGCTCCTTCGGAGGGGGCCTGAGGACGGGCCCTGACGACGGGCCCTGACGACGGGGTCTGCGGACGGACGCTGAGGATGGGCCCTCAAGACGGGGTCTGCGGACGGGTTCTCATGGGCCGACCTGCTTGACCGTACCGTATGCGGGCCGGGTCCCGAGCCGGCTGCAGAGTGAATGAGTGTGAGAAGCCGGGCTCCTGCGGGGCCCGGTTTTTCCTTGGTTGTCCGTGCGGTCCAGGCCACCGAGACACGCCGCGCCAACGACGCGCCAACGACGCGCCTGCGCCGCGCCCGCGTCGCGCGGTCGCTTCAGCTGCGGGCGCTTCGCTGGGATCACTGCGCGGGCCCTGGTCCCGGGCCGGGTCCGGGGCCTGCCGCGTGCGGACAAGCGGGCCTTGGGACTTCGGGAAGGGGCTCTGGCCAGGCATCCAGGGCGAGAGCTCTCGGACAGCGCCGAGCGGACCGCTCTGTCGTCTCACCACAATTAACTGCTTGTTTCGTTTCTGCTGTACACTGGAGTGAGGGCAGGGGAGCCCCTGATGTCGGGGATTGGCACCCAGACACGGGGGCATATGGGGAACATCTATGGCCATTGAAATCTGGGTCGACTTCAAACGGGGTGTGAGACTTGTCGAGTTTTCCGGGAGTGTCACCCCGGAGCATCTCGGTCTGGTCGGCGAGATGTACTACGACCGCAAATTCTATGATTTCAGCCATGCCGAACTGGTGGTGTTCACGCCGGACGCGACGCTGATGTCGGTCTCGGCCCTCGATCTCGGTGACCTGGCCGACTCCTACAATGCGGCCCTGGCGGAGCGCGAAGACGCGGGCCCGACGGTTTCCGCCTGGGTGATCAATGAGCACGTGGCCACCGAAGCACGGATGTGGAAACAGTTTTCCCGCCAGGACAGCCTGCTGGAAAAGCAGCGCCATTATGCCGACGATGTTGAGGGCGCGCTGGAAAAGCTCGGTCTGCCTGCCGCGCTGGCGGACGATGTGAGGGCAAAGCGCGGCTTCAAGGCGTTTGCCGGGCGCGAGCGCGTCTAGGCCCTTTGCCGCGCCCGGCCCGTCCTGCCGCCGGGACTACACGGATAGGCGATTTCCATCGACACGACGTGCGATTGCGCGCTCGCCCTAGCGTGCGGTGCGCGCATCCCTCCCACTGCATGCGTGCTTGGCGTCACCGGCCTGTCCTTTCTATATACGGGGTCTGACCTGGCGGCCGCCCGATGCGGGCGGGCCGCATTGCTTTTATCGGGACTAGACCATGGCCAGCCTGCGCGACATCCGCTCGACTTTCCTCGACTATTTCGCCAGCAAGGATCACGAGGTCGTGCCGTCGGCCCCGCTGGTGCCGCAGGACGACCCGACGCTGCTCTTCGTCAATGCCGGCATGGTGCCGTTCAAGAATGTGTTTACCGGCCAGGAGACGCGCGCCAATCCGCGCGCGGCGTCGTCGCAGAAATGCGTGCGTGCCGGCGGCAAGCACAATGATCTCGACAATGTCGGCTATACCGCGCGCCATCATACCTTCTTCGAGATGCTGGGGAATTTCTCCTTCGGCGATTATTTCAAGGAGCAGGCCATCGTGCAGGCCTGGGAGCTGGTGACCGGCGAGTTCGGCCTGCCCAAGGACAAGCTTCTGGTCACGGTGTTTTCCGAAGACGACGAGGCGCGCCAGCTGTGGCGCAAGATTGCCGGCCTGCCGGACGACCGCATCATCCCGATTTCGACCTCGGACAATTTCTGGTCGATGGGCGATACCGGCCCCTGCGGCCCGTGCTCGGAGATTTTCTTCGACCATGGCGAAGACATAGCCGGAGGTCCCCCGGGTTCGCCGGACGAGGATGGCGACCGTTTCATCGAGATCTGGAATCTCGTCTTCATGCAGTTCGAGCAGCGCGCCGGCGGCGAGCGTATCGACCTGCCCAAGCCCTCCATCGACACCGGCATGGGGCTGGAGCGCATCGCGGCCATCCTGCAGGGCAAGCACAACAATTACGATATCGACCTGTTTGCCAACCTGATCCGTGCCGGCGAAGAGGCGCTCGGCGTGAAGGCCGAAGGTGATGCGCTGGCCAGTCACCGGGTGATCGCCGACCATTTGCGCTCGACCGCCTTCATGATGGCCGACGGGGTGACGCCGTCCAATGAGGGCCGCGGCTATGTGCTGCGCCGGATCATGCGGCGGGCCATGCGGCACGCGCACCTGCTGGGTGCGACGGAGCCGGTGATGTGGAAGCTGGTGCCGGCGCTCAAGGCCGAGATGGGCGATGCCTATCCGGAGCTTGGCCGGGCGCAAGCGCTGCTGGAAGACACCTTCCGGACCGAGGAGGAGCGTTTCCAGCGCACCCTCGGGCGTGGCCTCAGCCTGCTCGACGAGGCGACGGCCTCGCTGGGTCAAGGTGACACACTGCCGGGCGAGACCGCGTTCAAACTCTACGACACGTACGGCTTCCCGCTCGACCTCACCCAGGACGCGCTGCGCACCAAAGGCATGACGGTCGACGAGGCCGGATTCGAGACGGCCATGGCCAAGCAGCGTGCCGATGCGCGCGCGAGCAAGTTCTCGTCCGGGGATGCAGCGCCCGAGGCCGTGTGGTTTGCGGTGCGCGACAAGGCCGGCGAAACCCGGTTTCTCGGCTATGGCGGGCACGAGGGTGAGGGCAAGCTGGTGGCCCTGGTCTCCGACGGTCACGAAGCCGGGGCCCTTGGCACCGGCCAACGCGCAGAACTGGTCTTCGACCGTACGCCTTTCTATGCCGAGAGCGGTGGCCAGTGCGGTGATGCCGGCCTGATCCGGTTCGAGAACGGCGCGGTGTTCCGGGTCGAGGACACCCAGAAGCGGGCCGGCAATCTGCACGCCCACATCGGTGTCATGGAGAGCGGCGACGTGGTCACCGGCGATCCCGCGACGCTCGAGGTCGAGGGCGGCCGGCGGACGGCGACGCGGGCCAATCACTCCGCCACGCACCTGCTGCACGCGGCGCTGCGCGACGTGCTCGGCGACCATGTCAGCCAGAAGGGCTCCTATGTCGGACCCGACCGGCTGCGTTTCGACTTCAGCCACAACAAGGCGGTCAGCGCCGAACAGCTGGCCGAGATCGAGGCCCAGGTGAACGCCGTCGTGCGCCAGAACCGTGAAGTTGCCACGGCGGAGATGAGCCCTGACGCGGCTATCGAGGCTGGCGCGCTGGCCCTGTTCGGCGAGAAGTACGGCGACAAGGTGCGGGTGCTGACCATGGGCGAGGCCCTGAGCGGTGAGCGCAAGCCGTATTCGGTCGAGCTGTGCGGTGGCACGCATGTCGAGCGCACCGGCGATATCGGCTTGTTCAAGATCATCGTCGAGACCTCGGTGTCGGCCGGAGTGCGGCGCATCGAGGCCCTGACCGGCGAGGCCGCCCGGCGCTGGATGGAGGAGCAGATCGGCTTTGGCCGGGCTGTCGCCGACCAGCTCAAGGTGACCCCGGCCGATGCGCCGGCGCGCGTTGCCTCGCTGGTCGAGGAGCGCAAGAAACTGGAGCGACAGCTGGCCGAAGCCAAGAAGCAGCTGGCCATGGGCGGGGGTGCAGGGACGGCTCCGGCCGGCCCGGAACAGGTCAATGGGATTGCCTTCATCGGCCGCGTGGTCGAGGGCGTGGGCGGCAAGGATCTGCGCGGCCTGGTCGATGATGCCAAGGGCCAGATGGGGTCGGGCGTGGCGGCCTTCATCGGCGTCAATGATGGCAAGGCGGCGCTGGCGGTTGGTGTCACCGATGATCTCAAGGCCAAGCTCAGCGCGGTCGACCTAGTGAAAGCCGGTGCGGCGGCTGTTGGCGGCAAGGGCGGCGGTGGCCGGCCGGATTTCGCCCAGGCCGGTGGTCCGGACGGAGCCAAGGCCGAGGCCGGTTTGAACGCCATTCGCGACGCCCTGGCGAGCTGATGGCGCGCAGTCCGAAAGCCAGCTACCAGGCGGTCGGTGACAAGGCGGCGGTGCGCGCCATCGCGGCCGCGCGCGAAGTCTTCAATGAGGCACTGGAAAGGCGCAGCCTGAAAACGATCGCCGGAACGCTATGCGACAGTGCTCTGCTGGTGCCTGGCGACGAGGCCGAGCCGATCATCGGACGCGACCGGCAGGTCGAGGCATGGTCGTCGATCTTCTCCGCCATGCCGGACGTGCGCTATGTGCGCAGCCCGCAGCGCATCGAGGTCGGCGAGGACGGCTATCTGGCGGCCGAAACCGGGCGCTGGCACGGGGCCTGGTCGAGCGACGGGCTGAATGTCCAGTATTCCGGGCGCTACACCGCCAAATGGCGGCTCGACCTGGACGGCGAGTGGCGCATCGAGGCGGAGATCTTTGTCACGCTGCGTCGCTCTGGCAGCAGCGACTAGCGCTCGCGCTGCGATAGCCAGCGCCGGGCCTCGGCCTCGCTGGCAAATACGCGCTGCTCGACCCGGCCACGACCGGAGAAATTGAACTCGTAGGATTTCAGCAGGGCGAACTGCTGCGGCTGGCGGAACACGATGGCCGAGCGCGCCCGGCCATGCCGGCGGGTCGCCAGTTGGGCCTGTTCCTGGCTGGCGCTGAAATCGCGGATGCTGTCGAGGGTGACGGTGTCCATCCGGGTGTCCTCCTCGACGACGGTGAGCTGGTCATAGTCGGGATTCCAGTCGGCATGGGCCAGAACGGCTTCATAGCCTGCCTTGACCTCACTCAGCTTGAAGCGGCCATGCACCCGCCAGGTGATCAGCCCAGCCGTGCTGTCGATGTCGATCTCGAACCACATGCCCGGTTCGCCGGAGTCCGGAGGGCGGCTCACCGGCGACTCGCCAGCCAGGCCCGGGCCTGGGCTTCGGTGGCAAAGGCCCGGTCTATCGCGGTGCGGCCGGCAGCGGACAGGCGCTCCCAGTAGTGCAGCAGCGCCTGGGCCAGCCAGTCCGGGCAGACAATGGCGGCCCGCTTGGGCCGGCCGTCGGTGCGCGGGCGGTCACTGGCCGCCAGGCCGCGCAGGAGGCGTTCCAGTTCCGGTGGCGTGAAATGGCCCAGATCGGCCTGCCCGACCAGGGTGAGGTAATCATAATCATCCGACCAGTCCGGATGCTCGGCCGAGGCGGCGAAGCCGGTGAGCAATTCGTCGACGGTGAGCGCGCCCGACAGGTGATAGATCACCAGGCCGTTCTCCGGTTCGAAATCGAATGTGATCGCCAATCCCGCTTTCTCCGCTACGAAGCCCGGCTTGCGCCTGCCGTCATAACACCACTGATCCGCGGATCGATCCAGTCGAGTGAACCGGAGCGGCTTGCCGTTGCGCCACGAAAAAGGGGCGGCCCATTGGCACCGCCCCTTCTCGCATCGCGCTTCCGTCAGGTTCAGCCGTGGTCGGCCATGGCCTTCTGGAAGTTCTCGTCGACCTTGTTGATGAAGCCTTCGGTCGACAGCCAGCCCTGCTGGTCGCCCACCAGGAGCGCCAGGTCCTTGGTCATGTAGCCGGCTTCCACGGTCTTGATGATGGTGCTTTCCAGCAAGTTGGCGAAGTCCATCAGCTTTTCATTGCCGTCCATGCGGCCGCGGTGGTGCAGGCCGCGGGTCCAGGCGAAGATCGAGGCGATCGAGTTGGTCGAGGTCTGCTCGCCGCGCTGGTGCTGGCGGTAGTGGCGGGTGACCGTGCCGTGCGCGGCTTCCGCCTCGACGGTCTTGCCGTCCGGGCTCATCAGCACCGAGGTCATCAGGCCGAGCGAGCCGAAGCCCTGGGCCACGGTGTCGGACTGCACGTCGCCATCATAGTTCTTGCAGGCCCAGACGAAGCCGCCGGACCATTTCATGGCGGCCGCGACCATGTCATCGATCAGGCGGTGCTCGTAGGAGATGCCCTTCTCGGCGAAGGCGTCCTTGAATTCGGCGTCGTAGACTTCCTGGAACAGGTCCTTGAAGCGCCCGTCATAGGCCTTGAGGATGGTGTTCTTGGTCGACAGGTAGACCGGCCAGCCGCGCTGCAGGCCGTAGTTCAGCGAGGCGCGCGCGAAGTCGCGGATCGAGTCGTCGAGATTGTACATGCCCATGGCCACGCCGGCGGACGGGAAGTCGTAGACTTCGCGCTCGATCGGCTCACCGCCGTCTTCCGGCACGAAGGTCATGGTCAGCTTGCCCGGGCCCGGGACGAGGAAATCGGTGGCGCGGTACTGGTCGCCGAAGGCGTGACGGCCGATGACGATCGGCTGCTGCCAGCCCGGCACCAGGCGCGGCACGTTGGAGATCACGATCGGCTCGCGGAACACGACGCCGCCGAGGATGTTGCGGATGGTGCCGTTCGGCGAGCGCCACATCTTCTTCAGACCGAATTCCTCGACCCGACCCTCGTCCGGGGTGATCGTGGCGCACTTCACGCCGACGCCGTAATGCTTGATCGCCTCGGCGGCCTCGACGGTGATCTGGTCATCCGTCTCGTCGCGCTTGGTAACCGAGAGGTCGTAGTATTTCAGATCAATGTCGAGATAGGGCAGGATCAGCTTGTCCTTGATCATCTGCCAGATGATGCGGGTCATCTCGTCGCCGTCGAGCTCGACGACCGGGGTATCGACTTTGATCTTCGCCATGGTGTGGTTCTCTCTTTATCGGACGGATGGGGTGGGCGCGCAGGAGGCGCCCGAACGGGAATTCGCGCGCTCTCTAGCACCGGCGGCGAGAGCAAGAAAGTCCCGGCCTGAAAAAGCCGCCCGGAAACGGGTTTTCTGGCGCGCGATCGCAGTGTTAACTCAGTGGTTTGTGTAGTGGGGCCGGGAGGGGTCCGAGTGCGGGGAGAAAGCATGATCAAGCAGGGTGTGGCCGTGATCGTGGCGGCGGTGTTGGCAGGGTGCAGCGGGCAGGACGGTGGAGAGACGCCACCGGCGGCATCCATCGAGCGGATCGAGGGTGTCGGGGTCACGGCCCAGCTTGCCCAGCTTGAAAATGGCGGTTTCAGCCTCGACTACGTTTTCGACCAGCCCCAGGCCCTGGTGATTTTCTCGCGCTCGTCTGCGGATCATCGGCGTGGCGCCTGGCAACCCCTTGATGCCGGCGTCACGCTGGAGCGGATCGGCGGTTTCGATGCACTGGTGTTCGATACTCCGCGCATGGCTGCGAGCCTGTCCGTGGAGCCCGTCCTCGTACAGCCGGACGGCGATTACAGTCCGTTTGTCGGTTTCTCCGATGGCGGGCTCGCCGTTTTTACGGGACAGTTCGAGGTGCTGCCGGTCGAGAGCCGGGCCGAGATCGAGGGGCTGGACGGCGACCTGGCCAACTGGCAAGGCGAGCAGCCCTGGCTCGGCGTGCGTATCCTGTCGGATCGCCGCATCGTGCATGAGGGTGCCGTGCAGAGTGACGCGGTGACGGTGACAAGCCGGGGTTCGGGCAGTTTCGTCTACCTCGGCGAGGGGGATATCGAGGTCGGGGAAAGCTATGTCGGCGTCATCGACAGCGCGCTGCCCGAATGGATGCGCGAGAGCCTCGACACCGACTTCCAGTCGATCTTCGAGACCTATGTTGCCGAGTGGGGCAGCGGTCTGAGCGAGCCCACGGTGCTGTACTTCGCCTATTCCGGCGACGACCATCCGGGATTCTCCAATTCCGGGGGTGTTGCCGGTCGGGATATCATGATGGAGGCCAGCGGCGAGGCGCTGCGCCAGCCCCACCCCCAGATCCGCAATTATGTGCGCTGGTTCTTTGCCCACGAGATTGCTCACCAGTTCCAGGCCGATGCCGGGCCGATGCCCGATCGTATGGCCGAAAGCTGGCTGCACGAAGGGACGGCCAATGCGATGGCCAATGCGCTCGTGGCCGGCATGAGCCAGGATGCGCCGGCGTATCTGGCAGGCGAGTACGCCGTCTCCTGGGCAGGCTGTACGGATGCGCTGGCTGGCGGGGCGCTGACCGGGGCCGGTGCTCGCGGGCGCTTCGAGGCGTATTATGATTGCGGCGCGCTGATCGCCCTCATGAGTGACGCGGCGGCGCCGGAAGCCGACCTCTACGGGCTCTGGAAAGCCGCGGGCGCACGCGCCGCCGGGGCGGATGACGGCTTCACCGGCCCGGTCTGGTTCGACACCCTGGCCGCCCACGGAGCCACGCCGGAGGCCGTCGCGGCCCTGCGGGCGCTGGTCGAGGACGAGCTGGACGATCCGCAGGCCGCACTGCTTGCCGCGATGGACTTGGCCGGCGTAAGCGTCGAGTTCGACGCGCAAGGCCAGCTGATACGCATCCAGGGACCCGAAGAGACATGAGCCAGACCCCCGCCATCATCCTGCACACGCCGCAACTGGGCGAGAATATCGGCGCCGCGGCGCGGGTGATGGGGAATTTTTCGCTGCCGGACCTGGTCGTCGTCGACCCGCGCGACGGCTGGCCCAATGACAAGGCGGTGACCATGTCGGCCGGCTCACCGGTGCTCGAGGCGGCGCGGGTGGAATACCGGCTTGGAGACGCCGTGCACGGCATGACCCGGCTCTATGCCACCACGGCCAGGCCGCGCGGCATGGAGAAGCCGGTGATGACGGCGCGCGAGGCAGTCGCCGACATGCGTGCCGCGATCGCCGCCGGCGAGCGGGTCGGGGTGATGTTCGGCGGTGAGAAGTCCGGCTTGCCCAACGAGGCAGTGACCATGGCCGATGCCATCATCACCCTGCCGGTCGACCGCTCCTTTTCCTCCCTCAACCTGGCCCAGGCCGTGGCCGTGATCTGCTATGAGTGGAAGGCGGAAGAGGGGCTGCCGGCCGAGTTCGAGCCGGTTGCGGACGTGGCCAAACGCGAAGACCTGGAGCGCATGTTTGAGCACCTGGAAAGCGAGCTCGACCGGGCTGGGTTCTTCCATCCCCCGTCCAAGACGCCGCTGATGGTGCAAAATCTGCGCAATGCCTTCATTCGCGGGCGCTGGACCGAGCAGGAAGTGCGCACCTTCCGCGGTGCCATCAAGGCTCTGACCATCGGGCGCGGCAAGGCTCGGGTTGTGCGCGAGGACTGATGGCTCGCCCTGATAGGTTGTGAGCGTGCCGCGCGGTGATAGCTTGGGGGAGCGGCGTGTTTGGCGGCCAAGTTCGAGGACAGGGGCGATCTCGCGATGAGTTTATCCGACGAAGACTTCCGGATCATGGTTGAAGCCCTGCTCGCACAGCACGTTCAGCCTGACGGCCTGGAGAGGCTGAAAGGCCGGTACGGGAGCGGCGGCACGCTGGATTACGAGGCCTGCATCCGCGAGCTGCTGGACAGACGCCAGGAAATGAATGTCGCGCCCCTTCAGCATCGGCCGGGCCATTTCTACTCGCCGATAACCGATCCGGAACAGGTCAGACACCACCTGGAGAGCGTTGACCGCCAGGTAGAGCAAGTGCCGGGCATCGAGCTTGATGGCGAGCGGATGGCTGAATTCTACCGCGAGCTCAGCGCGCCCCTGAACCGGGAGCAGCCATTTCCCGATGACCGCACGGGCGATTGCGCCTTCTGGTTCCGCAATCCGGCCTATTCCTACGGGGACGCGACGACCCTGCACATGATGCTCCGGCACCTCAAGCCGAAGCGCGTCGTCGAGGTGGGCTCCGGGTTCTCCTCGATGTGCCTCCTGGAAACGCGGGACCGTCATCTTGATGGAGCGGCCAGGGTGACCTTCGTGGAACCCTTTCCGGAGCGGCTCAGAAGCCTGCTGAATGCCGGCGACTTCGCCAACACCCAGATCCTGGAGATGGGGGTTCAGCACGTCCCGGTTTCCGTGTTCACCGAGCTTGAGGCCGGCGATCTCCTGTTCATCGATTCAACCCATGTGCTGAAGACCGGATCGGATGTGGCCTATGAACTCGGTGAGGTCCTGCCGCGTCTGCGTCCAGGCGTTGTCGTGCATTTCCATGACATATTCTGGCCGTTCGAATACCGGCCCCGGTGGGCGGTCGAGATGAACCGGTCCTGGAACGAGGTTTACGCCCTGCGGTACTTCCTCTCCGAGAACCCGAACTGGGACATCATCATGTTCAACGATTTCATGCGCTTTCACCAAAAAGAGGTGGTCCGCGAGATGACCCCCTGGGTGAAGGGCGTGACGGGTGCAGGCATCTGGATCCGGCGTGTGGGGGCGGATCGCTGAAGGCACCTTGCCGCCAAGTCCGGGACAGGTGCCGACGGCACGCGTTTGCCGCCGCAGCCCGCCCCATTGACTTCCCTGCCTGTGCAGGTAAAACCCGCGCTTCCCTCGCCGGGACCACCTTGTGGCACCCGGACTTCGTTCAACACCAACGGGACGATGCGAGAACCGCCGTTTTGATCGCACGCCTTTGAGGGAAGGCGCGCCGGGCCGCATCGAATAGAGAGAACATGTCGAAGCGTCATTCGCAGAAATACAAGATCGACCGCCGCATGGGTGAGAACCTGTGGGGCCGTCCGAAGTCTCCGGTCAACTCCCGCTCCTACGGCCCGGGCCAGCACGGCCAGCGCCGCAAGGGCAAGCTGTCCGATTTCGGCCTCCAGCTGCGCGCCAAGCAGAAGCTGAAGGGTTATTACGGCAACATCACCGAGAAGCAGTTCCGTCGCACCTATGACGAAGCCGCACGCCGCAAGGGCAACACCACGGAGAACCTCATCGGTCTCCTGGAAAGCCGCCTGGACGCCCTGGTCTACCGCTGCAAGTTCGTGCCGACCGTGTTTGCCGCGCGCCAGTTCGTCAATCACGGCCACGTCAAGGTCAACGGCGTCAAGGTCAACATCCCGTCCTACCGCGTGAAGCCGGGCGACGTGATCGAGGTCCGCGAGCGTTCGCGCTCGATGGCCCTGGTGCTGGAAGCGCTGGAAAGCCCGGAACGCGACCTGCCGGATTACATCGATCTCGATGCCAAGGCGATGAAGGCCACCTTCGTGCGCATGCCGGAATTCTCCGAAGTGCCGTACCCGGTCCAGATGGAACCGAACCTGGTCATCGAATTCTACTCCTCGTAAGGGGACGTATTCGCCGACAGAAGAGGCCGCTCCGGACATCCGGGGCGGCCTTTTTCGTTTCAGTCGGCTGCGTCGCCGTGCTGGACATCAGCGATGCCCAGCCAACGCGCCGTGATCGCGGCGGAGAAGCCGTGCACGACCAGGGAGATGACGACAATCACGAAGACCAGGTTGAAGAAGACCGGGGTGATCGGGCCGGGGCTGACGACCGGGAAGATCGACAGGAAGATCGGCACGGATCCGCGCAATCCCATCCAGGCGGTGTAGGCCTGCTCGCGCACGGGCAATCGGAACGGGGCGAGCGTTACAAGGACGGCCAGCGGGCGGGCCAGCAGGATCAGCGCAGCGGCCATGGCCAGGCCTGGCAGCAGGACGTTTCCAAGTTCGCTCGGGGTGACCAGCAGTCCGAGCAGGACGAACAGGCATATCTGGGCGATCCAGGCGAGACCTTCGTGGAACTGAATGGCCCGGGCCGGCCGCACGGCCGGCCAGTTGGCGGCGATCAGCCCGAACAGGTAGATGGCCAGAAAGCCGGATCCTCCGACCAGGCTGGTGCCAGCATAGGTGAACAGGCCGGCGGCCAGCAGGAAAGGGGCGAGCAGGCCTTCCGGCAAGGTCATCCGGTTCAGCGCAAATTGTGCCAGCCAACCGCCACCGAAGCCGAGGATGGCGCCCAGGCCGAGCTGCTGCGCGAGCAGGGGAAACGCCTCGGTCAGGCCGGCCAGTGACAGGCCAGCGCCGGCATCGACAATCTCCACCATGGTAATGGTGAGGAAGATCGCCATCGGGTCATTGAGGCCGGACTCCACAAGCAGGACCTGGCGCGGGCGTTGCGCCAGGGAAACGCCACCATGACGCAGGGCCATGAAAGTGGCGGCGGCATCCGTCGAACTGACAACGGCGCCGAACAGCAGGCCTTCCGCGAGCGGGGCGTCGAGAATGACACTGTAGGCCAGCCCGACGAATCCCGCCGTCAGGACCACGCCGGGTCCTGCCAGAGCGAGGGCCGGAGCGGCTGCAGCGCGGAAGTCGGACATGCGGGTGTCGAGGCCGCCTGACAGCAGGATCAGGGCAAGACAGACCGAGCCAATGGCATAGGTGCGCTCGAAGTCATCAAACTCGATCCCGACGAGCCCGTCTTCCCCGAGCGCCATGCCCAGACACAGGAAGACCAGCAAGATGGGCGCGCGGAAACGTGCGGTCAGAGGCACCAGCAGGATGCCGATGCCGATCACGGCGCTCAGCGCAAACAAAAGGTCGTTCATGTGAGAGACCGCGGTGAAGGGCAGACAAGCTGCATATGGAGGAGCGCCCGGACGAGGTCAACGCGAAGTCCTTTCCTGGCAATTCCCCAATTGGGTGCAGACACTTGCATTGTCATGATTAAACGGTTTGATGCATGGGTGAACGACCTGAATTGGGGGCAGGGGTGAGTTTTCCGAAGACTTTGGCATGCGTGGCCGTGTTGCTCGGGCTGTCGGCCTGTGCGGGCCGACCGGACATGGCGGAGGGTGAGCCCGGTCAGCGGGCGCGCCTGATGGCGGCGCTGCCGGGCCTGCCGTCCATGCCGGAGCTGCCGACCATCAAGATCTCGCAGGTCAGCTTGCCCGGCACCAATCGGCAGGCCCCGCAGATCGATCCGGCTCTCGAGCCGGTCATCTACTGGCGGGTCATCGAGGACGACATCCTGATCATCCACGCCGACACGCGCGGCTGTACCGCGCGCTCGGATTTCGTGGTGCATGTCGAGCAGTACGATGTCGAGGTGTTCACCGTGTCGCTGCTGCGCGCCGGAGAGGATGCCTGCGACCGTGACCTGCCCTGGGGTACCCAGCTCGGATTTGGTTTCGAGGAACTGGGGGTGCCGTCCGGGGGCCGCATCGTCGTGCTCAATCCGCTCGACGAGCGGCCCTGGGACTGGAACGAGGTGCGCGTCCAGACCGCGGCCCGGCGAGCCCGCTAGCGCCGCTTGATGTCGAGCTTGTCCGGATAGAAGGCGATGTGGTCCTTGATCGCGGCCACCGCTTCATGCGGCTCGCGGTAGCACCAGGCGGCGTTGTCGAGGCGGCCGCCGCCATCCAGATTGACGTGGAAATAGCTCGCCTTGCCCTTGTGCGGGCAAGTCGTGCTGTGGTCTGAGGGGATCAACCGCGAGCGCGACACGTGGCCGGGCTTGAAATAGAGCACCGGCGGATACCCCGCTTCGTGCAGTTCGAGCGCCTCGGCATTGTCGGCGAGCGTGGTCTGGCTGGTGGTCACGTCGGCTCGGACAGGACTGTCCGAGATGGTGATCGGATGATCGGCGGTATCCAGGCTGTCAGACTGATCCATCGGGCTTTCAGGCCGCTTCCACGACCCCCTTCTCCTTGAGGTAAGTTTGCAGTTCGCCGCTCTCGAACATTTCCTTGATGATGTCGCATCCGCCGACGAATTCGCCCTTCACGTAGAGCTGGGGAATGGTCGGCCAGTTCGAGAACTCCTTGATGCCCTGACGCACCGCCGGATCCTCCAGCACGTTGACGCTTTCATAGTCGACCTGGAGGTGATCCAGGACGCGCGCCACGACCGAGGAAAACCCGCATTGCGGAAAGACCGGTGTTCCCTTCATGAAGAGCACCACATCATTGCTCTCGACGGTCGATTTGATGCTGTCGTGGACGGGGTCGGACATGCTGACTTAACTCCTGAGTTCGGCCGGTTGTTCCGGCCCCACTGAGCTAAGTCTTCAGGGCCTTGCCTGCAAGCCCCGCGGCTGCGGCATTGGCACGGAGATGGGCGGCCCTGGTGGTCAGGGTGACCGCGGCATCGCACCAGGGCTGGGCCAGGGCCCAGCCGAGCGCCTGGGTCGCTGTCTGCACCGGGCGGGCTGTCGGCGGGTCCTTGGGCGTCTGGCGCAGCACCGCCTGTTTGAGCCGGCGGGCGGCATACCAGGCTTCGCCGGTATTGCGCGGCACCAGGGGCGCGCGGGTCAGACCGGCCATGGTCTCGATGCCGATAATGGCGAGCCCCTTGTCGTGGGCCGCCTGAAGCCGCGCGGTCTGGCTGTCATGGAGGCCGGCATGGACGGGGGCCATCAGGGCGTCGATACCGGGCGCGGCGATGGCGGCATCGAGTTCCGGACCCCGCCCGCACACACCGAGATAGCGGAACAGGCCGCGTTCGCGAAAGGCTTCCAGATGCGCCAGCAGGCGTTCGCTGATCTCCTCCGGCGCCGGGCCGTGCAGCCACAGAACGTCGACATGGTCCAGATGCAGGCGGCGCAGCGATCCCTTGAGCGACATTTCCACCGCGCCGGGCGAGAAATCGCGCTTGCGGTCGGTATGGATGCCGGCCTTGGTGGATACGAAGACGCGGTCGCGCGGGACCGAGGCGAGGGCCTGGCCCAGGCGTTTTTCGGCCTCGCCGCGGCCATAGGCCGGGCCGGTATCGAAGAAGGTGGCGCCGAGGCTGACGGCCTCGCCGACCAGGCGCGCGGTCTGGCGCCGCGTCTGGCCGAGACCGGCATGCGGGCCGGTGACGCCGAAGCCGAGACGGGCAAAGCCGGGCTGGCCGGTCAGGCTCACTGCTCGGGCACCCGGGTTTCCAGCGCCAGGGCATGCAGCTCATTGCCCATCTTCGAGCCCAGCGCGGCATAGACCATCTGGTGCTGGGCCACGCGCAGCTTGCCGCGGAAGCTCTCCGACGTGACCACGGCCTTCCAGTGGTCATTGTCGCCGGCCAGATCCTCCATGACGATCTCGGCGTCGGGAATGCCCGCTTTGATGAGGGCGATGATGTCTGCGGCTGGCATGGGCATGGCCGTCTCCTGGCAGTCGTTCGGCGCGGCGATCACGGCCGGGCGCAAAAGCGTGAACGGACGTGTCGTGATGGGTGTCGGCGCGTCTGGCACACCGGACAAGTGAAGCTAGGGCGCAAGCTAGTCGCCCGCCGCCGAGAGGGAAAGCTCATGATCAACGTGTTTGCAGTCAAGATGGCGCTGCGCATCGGTCTTGGTCTGGTCAATCTGGCCCTGGTCGTGGTGTTTGTCGGTTGGCTAGCCGGGGCGGCCGGCTGACGCGGCTATTTCCAGTAGGGCCGCGCGCGGTCGCGTGGCAAGTTGCAGTCAGCGAACCAGACAGCGGAATTCATCCATGCGGACCTTGATACTGACAGCCATGCTCGCCCTGACCCTGCCGCTTACCGCGTGTGGCGGCGATGACGGCGCGGACAGAAGTTTCAACCTCAATCGGGCCCGCCTCCTGACCGACCTGCGCACCCTGGCGCATGACGACATGGAGGGCCGCGAGGCGGGCACGCCGGGCGCCGAGCGGGCGCGCGAGTATATCCTCACCCGCTTCCGCCAGGCCGGAATCGAACCGATCGGCGACAGTTATGAATACCGCTTCAGCTACCCGCGCCCGAATGATGCCGACAAGCTCGACAGCGGCATCAATATCATCGGCCGCATCGAGGGCACGGCCGACAGCGACCGGGTGATGGTGATCTCGGCGCATTACGATCACGAAGGCATGCGCGACGGGCAGATCTGGAATGGTGCCGACGACAATGCCTCCGGCGTGGCCGCGATGCTGGCCGCGGCGCACCATTTCAGCGCCAACCCGCCGGAGCATGACGTGATATTCGCGGCGCTGGATGCCGAGGAGAAGGGGTTGCAGGGCGCACGGGCCTTTGTCGCCGAGCCGCCCGTGCCGGCCGACACCATCGCCTTCAATCTCAATCTCGACATGGTGGCGATGTCGGAAGACCGCATCCTGTGGGCCGTCGGCACCTACCACTATCCCTTCCTGCGTGACATCGTCGAGGACGTCGCCGAGCGCGCCTCGATCAACATGCCGATGGGCTATGACGAGCCGACCGAGGAGCCGGGCGGCGACTGGACAATGATGACCGACAGCGGCGCCTTCCACGCCGCCGGCATCCCCTTCATCTATCTCGGCGTCGACTTCCACCCGCACTACCACCGGCCCAGCGACACCTATGAGAACATGACGCTGGAATTCTTCCAGGGCGCGACCCTGGCGATCCTCGACTTTGCCGAGACGGCGGATGAGCGGCTGGACGAGATCGGGGAGGCTGCGGGGAGGTAGTTTGATGTTCAACCACCCGTTTTCCCCGCCTTCATGGCGGGGCCTCGGATCGGGTCGAGCGCGTGAGCAGGCTGGCATTGAGGCTGCGGAGGGGATTCGAGGCCCCGGCCTCCGCCGGGGAAAACGAATTGGGGTGAATTCTCGCGCCACGCGCGGAAGTAGCCATTGATCTCTTGTCAGCCAGCGGGCCTCAGAGGGTGAAAGCTGTCAAGGGCCCGCGGGGCCGCTAAGCGGTTGAAACCCTTGACAGCTTTCACCCTCTGAGGCGGACTCTCGGCAAGAGATGAATGGGGTGGAGCGGGCGCTGAGGGCGCCCGATTTTTTTTGAGGAGATTTATCCACGTTTCCCCCGCCTTCATGGCGGGGCCTCCAATCCTCACCTCACCCTGAATGCCAGCCAACCGTCACGCTCTGCCGATCCGAGGCCCCGCCATGAAGGCGGGGAAAACGGGGTGGTCAGGTAGATGCATCCACGAAAAAGGCCGCCGCGAGCCGCGACGGCCTTCTTCATCCAGTACGGCGGAACCCTACTCGGCGGCTTCCGACAGCTTGCCCATCAGGCGGGGCATCCAGCCCTCCCAGGCGGCGCGAAGCCTGGTGAGCTCGAGCGTGTGGGCACCATTGACGCTGATCGAGGTGCCGCCGGCGAGGCCAACCACCTGGACCGGAATATCGTCGGCCTTGGCGTCCTGCAGGATGGCGACGGCGTTCTCCTTGGAAGCGGCCAGCAGGTAGCGGGCCTGGTCTTCGCCGAACAGGAAGCCGTGCATCGGCGTCTCGCCCTCATGGGCCAGCTTGAGGCCGATGTCGGAGGCTAGCGCCATGTCGGCGGCGGCACAGGCGAGGCCGCCATCGGAGAGGTCGTGGCAGGCCGACAGGCGACCGGAGCGGATCTGGCCGCGCACGAAATCGCCGTGCGCCTTTTCCTTGGCCAGGTCGACCAGCGGCGCGCCACCATCCTCGCGGTCCTCGACCAGCTTGAGATAGAGCGAGGCCCCCATGGCCCCCTTGCTTTCGCCGACCACGATCAGGATGTCGCCGTCCTGGACCCCGCCAAAACCACAGCGCTGGTCGATGTCGGGGATCAGGCCTACGCCGCCAATGGCCGGGGTCGGCGGAATGGCGACGCCATTGGTTTCGTTGTAGAGGCTCACATTGCCGGACACGACCGGGAAGTCGAGCGCCTTGCAGGCCTCGGCCATGCCCTCGATGCAGCCGACGAACTGGCCCATGATCTCGGCCCGTTCCGGATTGCCGAAATTCAGGCAATCGGTGATGGCGATCGGGTCGGCGCCGGTGGCGGTCAGGTTTCGCCAGGCTTCGGCCACGGCCTGCTTGCCGCCCTCGAACGGATCGGCGAAGCAATAGCGCGGGGTGCAGTCCGTGGTGATGGCCAGCGCCTTGTTGGTGCCGTGCACGCGCACGATCGCCGCGTCGGAGGGATCCTCCGAACTGGCCGCCGTGTCGGCCATGACGTGGCGGTCATACTGCGACCAGATCCACGCCTTGGAGGCCATGTTCGGGCTGGACATCAGCTTCAGGAGCACATCGCCCATATGGGTTGGCAGGGCGACGTCCTTGGCCGACAGCTGCGCACGTACTTCGGGGGCGAAATACTTGCGCTCGTACTTGGGCGCGTCGTCGGCGAGCGGGGCGACGGGGATGTCACACACGGTCTCGCCCTTGTGTTTCAGGACCATGCGACCGGTGTCGGTGGTCTGGCCGATCACCGCGACATCGAGTTCCCACTTCTCGAAGATGCGCATGGCCACGTCCTCGCGGCCCGGCTTCATGATCACCAGCATGCGCTCCTGGCTCTCCGACAGCATCATCTCGTAGGCCGTCATACCGGTCTCGCGCTGCGGCACGGAATCCATGTCGAGCTCGATGCCGATGCCGCCCTTGTCGGCCATCTCGACCGAGGACGAGGTCAGGCCGGCGGCACCCATGTCCTGGATGGCGGCGATGGCGTCGGTGGCCATCAGTTCGAGGCAGGCCTCGATCAGCTTCTTCTCGGTGAACGGGTCACCGACCTGGACGGTGGGGCGCTTCTCTTCGCTCTCGTCGTCAAACTCGGCCGAGGCCATGGTAGCGCCGTGGATGCCGTCGCGACCGGTCTTGGAGCCGACATAGACGATGGGCTGTCCCGGTTTGGCGCCGCGGGCGTAGAAGATGTTGTCGGCATCGGCCAGGCCCACCGCCATCGCGTTGACCAGGATATTGCCGTTATAGCCCTCGTGGAAATTGGTCTCGCCGCCGACCGTGGGCACGCCGACGCAATTGCCGTAGCCGCCAATGCCGGCGACGACGCCGGACACCAGATGCGTGGTCTTCTCGTGCTCCGGCGCGCCGAAGCGCAGCGCGTTCATCAGCGCCACCGGGCGGGCGCCCATGGTGAAGACGTCGCGCAAAATGCCGCCGACCCCGGTCGCCGCGCCCTGGTAGGGCTCGATGTAGGAGGGGTGGTTGTGGCTCTCCATCTTGAAGATGCAGGCCTGGCCGTCGCCGATATCGATGACGCCGGCATTCTCGCCGGGGCCCTGGATGACCTTGTCGCCCGAGGTTGGCAGCTTGCCGAGATGGGCGCGGCTGGACTTGTACGAGCAGTGCTCCGACCACATGACCGAGAAAATGCCCAGCTCGACAAGGTTCGGCGCGCGGCCGAGGCGGTCGAGGATGACCGCGTATTCCTCGTCGGAGAGGCCGTGTTCCTTGACGATTTCGGCGGTGATGCCGTCAGCGTATTGGGTCATGGTCACGCGCTCCCCAAGAGCGTTTCAAACATTTTCAGCCCATCTGTGCCGCCGTGCTTCGCGTCCACCGCGCGTTCCGGGTGGGGCATCAGGCCGAGCACATTGCCCTGCTCGTTGACGACGCCGGCAATGTCACGGGCCGAGCCGTTCGGATTGCGGCCATAGCGGAACACGACCTGGCCCTCGCCCTCGATGCGGTCGAGGGTGGCATCGTCGGCGAAGTAATTACCGTCATGGTGGGCGATCGGGATGATCAGCTCGGCACCGTCCTCATAGCCCGAGGTGAAGCGGGTCTCGGCGTTGGCAACGGTGAGCGGCGTGCGCTCGCAGATGAACTTCAGGCCGGCATTGCGCATCAGTGCGCCGGGCAGGAGACCGCTCTCGGTGAGGATCTGGAAGCCGTTGCACACGCCCAGCATCGGCGCGCCGGTGGCGGCGTGGGCGACCAGCGCCGGCATGATCGCCGAACGTGACGCCATGGCCCCGCAGCGCAGATAGTCGCCATAGGAAAAGCCGCCGGGCACCATCACGAACTCGGTGCCGTCCGGCAGCTCGCTTTCCTGGTGCCAGACCATGGCCGGGCTGGTCCCGGTCACGGCCTTGATGGCGTCGTGGGCGTCACGGTCGCAATTGGAGCCCGGGAAGACGATGACAGCGGATTTCATGGAACCGACCTAGCCCTCGTCCAGCTCGATCGAATAGTTTTCGATCACCGGGTTGGACAGCAGCTTCTGGCACATTTCCTCGACCCTCGCGCGCGCCGCGTCGCGGTCACGGCCCTCGATGTCGAGCTCGATCAGCTTGCCCTGGCGGGCGTCGGTGACCTCGTCATAGCCCATATTGTGCAGCGCGCCAGCGACGGCGGCGCCCTGGGGGTCAAGGACGCCGGGTTTCAGGTAGACGTGGATTTTCGCTTTCACGGGCTCGACTCGCTTGTGCTGGTCACGACATTTGGCCCCTGCATAAAGCGCTATCGCGTGCGGCGCAAATCCTCCTCGCAATGCCCGTCAGCGCAGCGGGACGGGCGCGCGCTGCGAACATCAAAAAACCGGCCGGAGCGAGGCTCCGACCGGTTCTCACGGAGGGTTTGCGGACCGGTTTGGCCGGTCCGCTCCAGGCGCTTAGCGCTGCTGGTTGTCCTTGCCGGGCTTCTTGCCGGGCTGGGACGGGTTCTGGGTGCCGCCCGGCTGCTTGTTGATGCCGCCTTGCTGCTGGTGCTGCGGCTTCTTGTTCCCGGTCTGACGGTCCTTCTTGGTTTCCGTCTCGCGGTTCTTGCCCTTGTCTTGGCTCATGGTCATCTCCTGAAGGTTATGAGCAACATCCAGGAAACGCCGGCCAAGGTCTGCAGTTCCCGCCGGTTCGGGCGATTTTTGCCGCCGGAGATGAGGTGCATTCTGAAGACAGCTTGGCAAGCCCATGCGCCGCCTCGCGAAGTGGCGAGGCGGCCGGGTGCAAACTATTTTCCCTGGCCGTCATTGGCAGCGGGGCGGGGGCCTTCGCGCATGACGCCGAGGCGTCGCGCCACTTCGGCATAGGCTTCCGTGACATTGCCGAGATCGCGACGGAAGCGGTCCTTGTCCATCTTCTCGTTGCTCTCCAGGTCCCACAGCCGGCAGCTGTCCGGGCTGATCTCGTCGGCCAGCACGGTGCGCACCATGTCGCCCTCGTAGTGACGGCCGAATTCCAGCTTGAAGTCGACGAGGCGGATGCCGGCGCCGGAGAACAGGCCGCACAGATAGTCATTGACCCGCAGGGTCAGCGCCATCATGTCGTCGATCTCCTGGGGGCTGGCCCAGTTGAAGGCAGTGATGTGCTCCTCGGAGACCATCGGATCGCCCAGCTCGTCCTTCTTGTAGTAGAATTCGACGATCGAGCGCGGCAGCTGCTCGCCTTCCGGCACGCCGAGACGCTCGGAGATCGAACCGGCAGCGACATTGCGGCACACCACTTCCAGCGGGATGATCTCGACCTGGCGGATCAGCTGCTCGCGCATATTGAGGCGCTTGAGAAAGTGGGTCGGAATGCCGATCCGGCCGAGCCCGACCATGATGTATTCGGAGATCCGGTTATTGAGTACGCCCTTGCCCTCGAGGGTGGCGTGTTTCTGGTTGTTGAACGCCGTTGCGTCGTCCTTGAAGTACTGGACCAGGGTTCCCGGCTCGGGGCCTTCATAGAGGATCTTGGCCTTGCCTTCGTAGAGTTTCTTGCGGCGGGACATGGGCGACGCTCCGGTCTCGGGCCCCCGAACTGCCGGTCTGGCAGGCGCAGAGCCGTGAAAAAGCGAGACGCGGCCCGAATCAGAGCCCGGACCGCGTGTCAGTCAGGCAAAATATAGGCGCGGGCACGGCTTCGCAACGCCTCGCCTGCGTGTGGGTCCAGATGCGCGCCAAAGATTGATTTAGCGGGCCCCGCAAGCTAGTCACTGAGGTCAATATTCCATCCTCGAGGAGAGACCCATGTCGGGCATTGATGATCGCGAAAAAGGCTTTGAGAACAAATTCGCGCACGACCAGGAAGTCGAGTTCAAGGCGACGGCCCGGCGCAACAAGATGCTCGGCCTGTGGGCGGCCGAGCTGATGGGCAAGAGCGGCGCCGATGCCGACGCCTATGCCAAGGCCGTCATCGCCTCCGATTTCGAGGAAGCCGGCGATCATGACGTGTTCCGCAAGGTGCGCGCTGATCTCGACGAGCACGAGGTCGAGCTGTCCGACCATCTCCTGCGCAAGAAGATGGACGAGCTGATGGCCGAAGCGCGGCTGCAGGTTAAGACTGGCAGCTGACCTTCAGTCAGGCGCATGCTTAGATGATTGGTCAGGCATGGGCCTGTAGCGTTCAAGGTGGGGTAGGTGGGGGATGTTGCCGGGGGCCGTAAAAGATCGCCAGAGTTCAGACCCCGACTGGATAGTCGCTCAACCAGCGATCAAGGGTGTTCGGCTCAAGGAGATGAAGAACATCCTGACACGCTCTGGCGTGACAACAGAGCATTATCGGATCGACTGGGAGGTTTCGGGACGGGCGATCCACCATATCATCAGCGTGCGCTACCTGCCGCGGAAGGTTTCGGCTTGGCATTGCCATGAGCACCAAGTCGACCACTTCTCGGTGATCAACGGCCAGTTCCGTGTCGTCCTGTTTGACGGACGCCCTGATTCCCCGACCAAGGGCACCGTGGAACAGGTCCGGCTCAGCGACCTTCGGCCCCTTGTCCTCGTCGTCCCTCCGGGGGTCTGGCACGGTGTTGAAAATCTCTGTCACACCGATGGCCTGGCGATCAACTTCTTCGACCGGCCCTATGATTACGAGAACCCCGACGAGTGGCGTCTGCCACAAGATACGGACCAAATCCCGTTCTCCTTCGATGTTGCGCCATGAGCGGCTCCAGCTTCGTGTTGACCCTGTTCTGCAATGACCCCGTCATTTCCGGATGGGCGTTGGAATCTGGCATTGATCGGATAGGTCCGGATCTGGAATGCCTGGGCAAGGCCGCGCGGCAGGCGAGTCTCGATTCCCGCATCTCCAGCCACACTCTTGAGGATGTCAGGACGGTCGCTGAGAGCCTGAACGGACAGGGGGATCTGACTGTCCGGATAAACCCTTTGCATGCCGGCAGCCGCAGGGAGATCGATACAATTGCCGGGCTGGGGGCAAATGGCGTCATCCTGCCTTTCTTCAAAACCGTGGAGGAGGTAGACGAGTTTTGTCGATTGGTGGGCGGACGAATGCGAACCACCCTCCTGCTGGAGACCATCCCGGCCTTCATGCGGCTCGACGCGATCCTGATGCGGGCCAAGGTCGATGAAATCCATTTCGGGTTGCAGGACCTGCACCTGTCCGCAGGGCTCGCCCATCCTGGAGAAGTCCTCGTTAGCCATGCCCTGGAGGCCGCTGTCGATCGAGTGCGTCAATCCGGTCGGGAGGTGATGGTGGGGGGCGTGGCCAGGGTTGGTGACAACAGCCTGCCCCTGAATGCCGATGATTTCCTTGCGGTGCAGGCGCTCCTCGGGTCTGGGGGAGCTTTCGTGTCCCGGTCCTTCATGGTGGGAATAGACGGGCGAGCGGTGTTAAAGGAAGAGGTGCAGCGCCTGCGGTCGGCGTATGACAGACTGCGGCGGAGTGAGCGCGCAGAGCTCGAGGCCGCAAGGACCCGATTGCTGGCCAATTGGGATCCACAACGCCCGGCTGATCGCTGATGGTGGCGGGGGGCGGTGCTGACCAGCGAATGCTGATCGGCGTTTTGATGCCCGATCCCGGGGCCCTGTACAAATACGGCTTTCTGGCGCGCCTGATGGACGCGCGCGTCGAAGCTTGGCGACAGGCCGGACATGACGTGCTGGAGTTGCGCCGAACGGATACCCGGTTCTTCAATAAGCTTGCCAAGCTTTGCGACGCGAAGTCTGCAGTCCTGTTTCTCGGTTACGCCTTCAACCTGGCGCTAAGTCATCGTCAAGCAGAACCGGTGAACGTTTCCGATATCGTGGATTGTCCAGTATTTGGCATGATCGGTGATCATCCTTTTGCACACTTTCTTGTTGAAGACATAGTTGGATTATCGTCGTCACTTCGTCTGTTCGGCCGTGAACCGGGGTATGAAATCGCGCACAAGTTCCTGCGACCCGGCGGTCCCGACCTGGTTCCTCTGACCGGACTGCCCGTGGGCGAAGTTGCGGACACAGGTGCCGCCAACCTCAACGAAGATCGGGATATTGACGTTCTCGTTCCCATGGATTTGAGATCTGGAGTTCCAGATGCTGAATTTATCGGATCCGAAGCAGAGAAAATCGGTTTCCCTCGCCCCCTTTCCAAGCGCCTGATTGCGGCTCTCAAGGACGAGTATGAGGTTTATCCTTGGACAATATTCGCGGAGATCGTCGAGGACTCCTTCGGAGTGCCACTGACGCAATTGGCGCGCTCGGACAAGCAAAGGGTCGCGCTGGCGAAATGCCTGAACCTGATAGATCTGCGTATCAGGGCTGACCGGCGGCAATCGATGGTACGCCGCTTGGCGGGTTGTGATCCGGGATTGCGTATTGCCATTCTCGACGAGCCGACAGGTCGGTCTCTCGCCCCATCAAACATCGAATATCTGGGCAAGCGGGATGCACAGGAATATTTTCGTCTGCTTGCGCGTACGAAGGTGACGCTTTTTGTTCATCCGACCTATCCCGGGATGATCAACGGCCGGGTTGTCAACGCTTTGAGCGCGGGGAGCAGCGTCGTGTGCGACCCGAACCCCTGTCTGGAGAATCGGTTCGGTCCAGACGACGGTGTCTTCGTGGTCGATCAGGGCACTGATCTGGGCGAGGTGGTTCAGGTGGCAATGGCTGCCAGCGTCGCAGGTGTCGAGGCGGGGCAAAGGAAAGTCTCAGCGGAAATTGCCTCCGCCAGCCTGGAAGGTCAGATGCTGACCCATTTTCATCGCAGTGTGCTGTAGCCGAGCCGGCATCTTTTTTCGGCGTGGACGGCAGGGTCTTCGGACGGTGAAGCCGGCTAGCGTGTGCGGGATAATAAATTAAAGTGGGGCCAGGCTCCCCCCGTCGCTTCGATTGATTTACAAGGGGGATGGCAAGGCGGTGCGGCATTTCCCCAATTGTAGCGGGGACGGTCGTTGCCCATTGTGTTCCCAGAGCAATGCGGCAAACTGGTTGATGCGACGCTTGGCCGCCTCGCTCAACGTGCAGTCCGCAGCGATACTGGGCAGAAGTCCGGTCGCTTAGAAAGTATTCGAGTCTGGTGTGAGCGCTTTTTCGCTGCTTTTGACCGTCGCATCCGGCGACACGGTCAGTCCTTCGGGCTCGGCGATGCGCGTGGTCTTCCCAGACGCCGGCGGCAAGGACACCGAGCTGTCCGCGCAGATGTGTGCTGCGGTAGCAGCGGAGTGGCGAAGCAGGGGGCTGGGTGCACGCGGACCGGACGAGGCGGTCGGCGAACATCGGTCCGGGGATATTCTGATCGAGGTGGCGGGCGGGCCACGGCGTGCGGTCACCGCCCGCATGGTCGAGGTGGGACCTCAAGGCACCCGCCGGACCCTGGTGGACGAGCTGACCAGCGTCACCATGGATGCGCCCACGATCGAGCCGACGATACGCCAGCTGGCACGCAGCTTGGCGGATGTATTAATGGACCGGACGGGCGAGGACCGGACTGCAGGACAAGGAACGGGGAGTAAGCCATGAGCTGCCACGACCACCATTTCAAACTTCATGATCTTATCGAGTCCCTTGGGGATGATGTCAGCACGGCGTCGATCCTGACTTTCCGTTCCGACGGAGCCGCAGCCGGTGGCGCGGGTGCACCGCCGCGACCGCAGTATTCCGACATCCCGGCCAATACCTCGACGACTGCGAACATCACGGTGGGTGGCACCTATACGGGCGAGCTCGAAGTGGTCGGTGACCATGACTGGATCCGGGTCGAGCTGGTGGCCGGAACGGCCTATACGATCTCCCTGGACGGCACGGGTGCAGACGCTCTCATCGACCCGTTCCTGCGGGTCATGGATGCGAGCGGCACCGAGCTTACCTTCAACGATGATGGCGGGCCGGGGCGCAATGCCAGCCTGACCTTCATTCCTGAAACATCGGGCGTCTACTACCTGTCAGCGGCGGCCTGGGATGACCGGTATACCGGCACCTACACGCTTTCGGTGAACGAGCGCGCTCCGCTTGAGGAGTATACGGTCCCGCAGGTCGCCGACTTCCTCAATTCGGAATACTGGGGCGGGTCGACGCGGTCCTGGGACGTGAGTGTCGGTGACACCATTACCGTCAATCTTACAGGGCTTCCTGTCGCCACCCGAGCCGTGGCTCGCATGGCGTTGGACCTGTGGACGGACGTAACCGGCATCATCTTCCAACAGGTTCAATCCGGTGGACAGATTGTCTTCGATGACAATGACGAGGGCGCCTATGCCTCTTCTACCGTGACCAATGGACATATCGTGTCGGCGACAATCAATATCGCCTCCGACTGGTATGGCACGGCGCCGAGTGTTCTCAACAGCTACTGGCTGCAGACCTATATCCACGAAATCGGACATGCGCTCGGGCTCGGTCATGGCGGCAATTACAACGGGGATGCGGAGTACGCGACCGATGCGCTGTACCTGAACGACTCCACCCAGATGTCGATCATGTCGTATTTCTTCCCGTCGGAGAATCCGAACATCGATGCGTCGTTCCGGTTCACCCTGACGCCGCAGATCGCTGACATCTATGCGGTCCAGGCGCTGTACGGCACGCCCACGAACACGCGGGCAGGTGACACGGTCTACGGCTTCAACTCGAATGCCGGCCGGGCCGTGTTCGACGCCAACAGCTTCACTGCACGGAATTTCCCGAGCATCACTATCTTCGACTCCGGCGGCATTGATACACTCGATTATTCAGGTTTCTCCGACAATCAGGTGCTCGATCTGCGCGAAGGCGGCATTTCCAGTATCGGTGGCGAGACCGGCAATCTGATCATCTCTCTGGGCACGGTGATCGAGAATGCCATTGGCGGTTCCGCGCATGACGTCATCACAGGCAACGCGGCCAATAACGACCTCCGCGGTGGTGCCGGTAATGACACGATATATGGCGGCGATGGGACCGACCTTCTTGTCGGCCAGCTCGGCAATGACACGCTGCGGGGCGAGGCCGGCTACGATATTCTCCACGGCAATGAAGGCGATGACACCATTTTCGGTGGCGACGGCAATGACCGGGCCTATGGCGGCCTGGGCGCCGACACGCTGGATGGCGGGGCCGGGATCGACACCCTGTTCGGCAATGAGGGTGCGGACACCATCTCCGGTGGAGATGATGGTGATTTCATCTACGGCGGCGACGGCAATGACGTCGTAAACGGCGGCAATGGCGCCGATCGCCTGTGGGGCGAGCTCGGCAACGACAGCCTGTACGGAGACGCCGGGAATGATGTCATCCAGGGCGAGGACGGCGATGACCGCCTGTATGGCGGGACCGGCGATGACCGGATGTATGGCGGCCTCGGCAATGACATCCTCGAAGGCGGGGAGGGTATCGACACCCTGTTCGGCAATGATGGCATCGACACCATCTCCGGCGATGCCGGAGGAGATTTCATCTGGAGCGGCGCCGGCAATGATATCGTCTACGGTGGCGACGGATCCGACCGGTTGCTGGGCGAGTCCGGTGACGACACCCTTTACGGAGAAGCAGACCACGACGTCCTGGTCGGCGATACCGGCAATGACCTGCTTTACGGCGGGACCGGTAATGACCGGATGTATGGCGGCGACGGCACGGACACGCTCGAGGGTGGCGCCGGAATTGACATGCTGCACGGCCAGGCGGGGATCGACACGCTCTCCGGCGGCGCCGACCGGGACTACCTCTGGGGTGGTGCCGACAATGACGTGCTGAACGGCGGGTCCGGCGACGACTTCCTGATGGGGGAAGCCGACGACGACATCCTCAACGGTGAAGATGGCAATGATGTGCTGCGCGGCGATTCCGGCAATGACACCCTCGAAGGTGGTGCCGGCGATGATCGGCTCTATGGCGGGACGGGCATTGATACGCTGAATGGTGGATCGGGTGTCGACGCGATGTTCGGCGATGATGGCAATGATGTGCTGTCGGCCGGCGACGGCGACGATTATGTCCGCGGCGGCGCCGGCGATGACATCGTCAATGGCGATGCGGGTGGCGATCGCATGTTCGGGGATGCGGGTGCCGACACGATGAATGGCGGTGCCGGGAAGGACTATATCGACGGCGGAGCCGGCAATGACCGGCTCGAGGGCGGTGCTGGCAATGACACGCTGATTGGCGGCGCAGATACCGACACGGCCGTGTTCAGCGGCGCGTATGCTGATTACACGCTGGAATACGTGCCATCGAACGGTCTTGTCCGGGTCACCGACAATCGCGCCGGCAGTCCGGACGGTATTGACCGTCTCTTCGAGATCGAGGCGCTGAGCTTCTCTGACGGTGCGGTGGCCGTGAACGGTGGATCGTTCGACTTCACGCCCAACGCCAAGCCGCTTTCGAGCGAGTTCATTTATGTTGCGGGCGAGGTCGTCGACACCAATCCGCACGTCGATCAGCTCGAGCTGGCCTGGACCACCGGCGAGCCTCTGTCTGCCACCGATATCGACGCTTCGGAGACGGCAGCGGGGATGGCACTGGCAGACTGGTTCAATTCGCAGCAGGACGACCAGGCCGACATCTGGTCCTGACCCCATCCGGTCCGACGCACCACCAACGCGCCTTCCCGCCGGGAGGGCGCGTTCTGGTATCCTGCGCGAAGTCCTATCTGGCGGGCGGGTTCTGGAAGGCGTGCGGTTGGGGTCTGGGCGGCACATCCAGGGCCGTCGAAGGCGAGTGCAGGCCTCCGCTCGTATGGGATATCGCCCTGGCCAGCGCGATCAGCATGGCGTCCCGGTCATACTGCACGGTTATGACTTCGATCACCTGTTCCTGCTCGCGGTCGTAAAGCACGATGAAGCCCGCGCGGCCGGCGAGTCGGTCGTACAGGGTCACGAGACCCTCGCGAGCCGCGTGTTCGCGCTCTGAGCGTCGGGAACCGAAGGAAAAGTCGAACTCGACCCAGTCCACAGGCGCCGCCTCGAAGTGCGGCCGCACGTCCTGCATGCGTGCCTCGATGACGTGGCAGGGGCCGCACCAAGCGGCATTGAAGGTGATCACGGCGAGGCGGTTCTGCTCAGCGCGCGCCGGCACCGGTTGGGCCATAGCGGCCGCGCTCGCCGCCAGCAGCAGGATCAAACAGGTCAGGACACAGCGCATTCCGGTCACCTCGACACAGGACTGCATTTCAGCACGGACGCCCGCCTTCGCCCAGCAGCTGGTGATCACAGGCGCGTCAGGCGTCCGGTTCTTGACGCACCAGGCCGGGCAGGCCGTCGATCGAGGTTGCGTTGCCGGCAAAGCGCTTGGCTTGCCATTCCTCGTCGGTCCGGTGGGCATTGACCCGGATCAGCTGGTCGCGCTCCGATTTGAACTCGTAGAAGGGTACACCCCAGCCACAACTGTCCTGGATGCGGGTGATGCGGGCGGTGATGACGCCGCGCGCCTTGGGGAAATCGCCAAACAGGGCGCGCTTCTCGGCAAAGCCCGGCTCGTTGAAATGCACCACGTCCGCCTGACCGTACAGGCGCAGGATATTGGCGGCGCCTTCGAAGGCGCAGAACATGAAGGTGATGCGCCCGTTCTCGCGCACATGGGCGGCAGTCTCGATGCCCGACCCCCCGAGGTCGAGATAGGCCACGGTGTGGTCGTCGAGGATGCGGAAGCTGTCATAGCCCTTGGGCGACACGTTGACGTGCCCGTCGCTGCCGGAGGGCGCGGTCGCCACGAAGAACATCTTCTGCGCCTCGATGAAGGCGCGGACGCGGTCGTCGATATGGTCGTAGATCTTGCCCAAGACTGCGGCTTTCCTGGTTCGGACAACGGGCGGCCACGCCGCCTGAATTCCCATTATTTCCTTGCCGAGATGACGCCTCAGGGCCTTCACTCAGTCAAGGGCGCGACGCGCCGCGGAGCGGTTACACCCTTGACTGAGTGAAGGCCCTGAGGCCCGCTGGCTTTCAAGGGAACAATGGTACCACCTGCGCTATCGCGCCGTGTCCGCACGGGCTGCTGAATTGCGTCCGCTACTCCCCGAACACCCGCGCGAAAATCGTGTCGACATGCTTCATGTGGTAGGCCTCGTCGAAACAGGCCTCGATCTGATCGTCCGACAGCATGGCGGTGACTTCATCGTCTGCCTTGAGATGGTCGACCAGCATGCCGCCTTCATCCCAGGTCTTCATGCCATTGCGCTGCACCAGCCGGTAGGACACCTCGCGCGAGGCGCCGGCCTGGGTCAGGGCCAGCAGGACGCGCTGGGAATTGTGGATGCCGCCATAGGCGTTGAGGTTTTCCGCGCAGCGCTCGGGATGCACGATGAGCTTCTCGATCATGCCGGCGGTGCGGTACAGGGCAAAATCCAGGTGCACATTGGCGTCCGGACCGATGCCGCGCTCGACCGAGGAGTGCGAGATGTCGCGCTCGTGCCAGAGGGCGACATTCTCCATGGCCGGCACCACCGCCGAGCGCACCAGGCGGGCCTGGCCGGTCAGGTTCTCGGTCAGGATCGGATTGCGCTTGTGCGGCATGGCCGACGAGCCCTTCTGGCCTGGTGAGAAGTATTCCTGGGCCTCGCGCACTTCGGAACGCTGCAGGTGGCGCACCTCGATGGCGATGTTCTCGATGGCCGAGGCGATCAGGCCCAGCACGGCGAAATAGTGGGCGTGGCGGTCGCGCGGGATGACCTGGGTCGAGACCGGCTCGACGGTCAGGCCCATCTGCTCGGCGACATGCGCCTCGACCGCCGGGTCGACATTGGCGAAGGTGCCGATGGCGCCGGAAATTGCGCAGGTGGCGATCTCCTCGCGGGCCCGCACCAGGCGCTCGCGGTTGCGCGCGAACTCGGCGTAGAAGCGGGCGAATTTCAGCCCCATCGTGGTCGGCTCGGCATGGATGCCGTGCGAGCGGCCGATGCAGGCGGTGTACTTGTGCTCTTCAGCGCGGGTCTTGAGGGCGGCCAGCACGCGGTCCATGCCCTCCAGCAGCAGGTCGGCGCTGTCGCGCAGCTGCACCGCCAGGCAGGTGTCCAGCACGTCCGACGAGGTCAGACCCTGGTGCACGAAGCGGCTTTCCTCGCCGACATGCTCGCCGAGATGGGTCAGGAAGGCGATGACGTCATGCTTCACCTCGGCCTCGATCTCGTTGATCCGGTCGACGTCGAACTCCACATCCTTCGCCTTCCACACCGCCTCGACCGCCGATTGCGGCACCACGCCAAGCTCGGCCAGCTTCTCCGTCGCGTGCGCCTCGATCAGATACCAGATCCGGTACTTGTTCTGATCCGACCAGATGGCGGCCATTTCGGGACGGGAATAACGGGGAATCATGCGGGTGCTCCGGCGTGCGGGATGGAGAAGCGCGGGGGATGCGACGGAATGGCGGGGAGGTCAAGGGGCAGGGGTCCAGTCTGCCGGAAGAGTCGGCAATTGCGGTGCGCTGGCACGCTTAATAGGGTGAGGCAAGGGAGGGGAAGTCATGCCGAACGCAATCAGATGGATCGGGGCGGGTGTGGTGTCTGCTTGGGCAGGTCTCATGGCGGCCTGCACGCCCGCCGGGGCCCCGGCCGGCTTGGCCATGCAGAACGGGGATGTCGGACCAGGCGAGCAGCTGGGCGCTGTGGTCGAGCGTTATCAGGCGCTCGGTCGGCAGCATGGAGTCGTGCTGGTCATGCGAGGCGATGAGACCCTGCTGTCGGTGTCGTCCGGCATGGCCGATTATGAATGGTCTGTCCCCAATACGCTCGACGCCAAGTTCGGGCTCGGTTCGATCGGCAAGCTGTTTACAGCCCAACTCGTTGGCCGCGCTGTCGCCGACGGCATGATCGAGTTCGACACCCCGGTCGGAAACATCCTGGGCGACCTTCCGGACGGTCTGGGCGAACAGATCACCATCCGCCACTTGCTGGCCCACCAGTCGGGCCTGGCGGACTTCCTCAACGATGCCGGCGCTGACGAGGTCGCGGATATCGATTATCGCCGGCGGACGGCAGGCGAGCTGGTCGAATTAGCCTTCGCACAGCCCCTGGAGTTCGAACCGGGCAGTGCGGTGGATTACTCGAATTCCGGCTATCTGGTGTTGAAGCTGGTCCTCGAAGCGCTGCACGACCGGCCGTATTGCGAGCTCCTGGAAAGTGACCTTCTCGAGCCATTGGGCATGCACGACACCGGCTGCATGGTGGCGCACCGGGTCTATGGCCAACTGGCCTATGGCCATGAGGTGCGCAATGGCGAGGTGTGGCGGGTCGGACCGCTGACCAATGGCGATGTCGAGGGGGTGCCGTACAGCACGGCAGCCGACCTCGCGCGTTTTGCTGCGGCCTATAACCGGGCCACCCTGCTACCGGCATCGGTGCACGCCGAAATGCAGCGCCCGCATGGCGCCGATGCCTGGCTGTCGGAAGCCCAGGGCGGGGTGCACCAGTTCGGTCTCGGCATCGAGATATTCGACCTCGCCCAGCTGTCGCCAGAGCTGAGGGGGCGGATATACACCCATGGCGGAGGCGCGGCAGGCTATGCCGCGATGTTGCAGATGATACCGGGCGAAACGCGGGAGGACGACATCGCGATCATCGTGCTCAACAACCTCCGTGCCGACCCGATCTATCCCGAGCTTGTGCTGACGCTCCTGGGAATGGACGCGGCGCTGCCGGACGGCACCTCGCGCTGGCCGGTGGACGAGGAGTAGGGACGGATCCAGTCCCGGAGCCTGTACCGGGCGCGGTCAGCCAAAGGACTCCCAATCGATCTCGGCATGCCGATCCAGCGCCTTCGCCGTATCCGGCATGTCGTATTTCAGCCCTGACCCGCAATTGAACAGCACCACGTCGGCGTCCTTCTCGATCAGTTTTTCGGCGATGGCGCGCTGCATGGCGGCCAGGGTCGCGGCGCCTTCGGGGCAGAGGAGGAGGCCGTCCTCGCGGGCGCATGTCTGGCGGGCGCGTTCGATGGCGCCCTCCGACACCGACAGGGCGACCCCGCCGCTGGCGCGCACGGCATCGAGAATGAGGAAATCGCCGATCGCCTTGGGCACGCGGATACCCATGGCGGCGGTGGTCGCGTCGAGCCATTCCTCGGCATGGCGCTCGCCCATTTCGAAGGCGCGGACGATGGGGGCGCAGCCGGTCGCCTGGACGGCGAACATCTTGGGCCGTTCCGGGCCGATCCAGCCGAGTTCTTCCATCTCGTCGAAGGCCTTCCACATGCCGATCAGGCCGGTGCCGCCACCGGTCGGGTAGAAGATGGCGTCGGGCAGTTTCCAGCCCCGCTGGGCGGCCAGTTCCAGCCCCATCGTCTTCTTGCCCTCGATCCGGTAGGGCTCCTTCAGGGTCGACACGTCGAACCAGCCCATCTTCTCCTTGCCCTCCGCGACCAGGGCGCCGCAATGGTGGATCAGGCCGTTGACGCGGTAGACATGGGCGCCCTGCAGCGCCATTTCGCGCAGATTGACCTCCGGCGTGTCCTCCGGGGCAAAGCACCAGCTTTCCATGCCCATGCGGCTGGCATAGGCCGACAGGGCGGCACCGGCATTGCCATTGGTTGGCATGGCCAGACGCCTGAGGCCGAAGGAATGGGCCATGGCGACGGCGAGGGCGAGACCGCGGGCCTTGAACGAACCGGTCGGCAGGCGGCCCTCATCCTTGACCGTGACCCGGCCGGTGGCACCGGACGCCTTGGCCGTGGCCGGCACGTCGATCAGGGGCGTGTCGATCTCGCCAAGGCTGCACACATCATTGTCGTCGATGACAGGCAGGAGTTCGCGCCACTTCCAGAATCCGCCATCGCGGGCGGCAATGGCTCCGCGATCGATCGACGCCCTGGCCTTGCCGAAATCGTATCGGGCCAGCAGCGGCTTGCCGGCACGGGAGAGATTGTGGGGCTGGTCCTTGTCGTACCGCTCACCGGTCTCGGAACATTCCAGATGAGAGAAGAAATTGGCCTGGACCTGCATGCGCACGAACTCCGGTTGGAAACTTGTTACAGACATCAAGACAGAACCGCGACGCTTGCAAAAGCGCCGCGGTCAGGAAACGCCGCTCAGGCTGCGGTCGTTCGGAGGGGATTCGGGTATCAGGCGCCGGCACTCAGCGGCACATTGATCACGCCGGTGACATGGGCCACGTCGACCGGGCCGCCCGCGACGGGCAAACCGTCGAGCGTGATGCGGCCGTCGACGGCGCGCAGGCGGTAATTGGCATCAAATTCGTGCGGGGCCGGGGCAAAGTCGCGCGGGGCGGCGGTGGGCAGCTGACCGGACGGGAAGCGGACAAACTCGGCGATGGCGGCGCGTTTGCCGTTCTCGTGGTCGCTCAGGTTATAGCGCAGCAGCAGATCGTCGATCGCGGTGCCGTCTTCGCGGGTCACGGCGACCTGCACGACAAAGTCGTCCTGATCTGTCCACCAGGTCTCGACCAGGTCGAGGTCGCCGATGGATATGTCGGTGCGCTCGATGACCTGGTCCAGGAAGCCCTCGGTCATGTCGGTGACCATGTCGCCCGTGCGGCTGTCGAAGATGCGCATGTCCGGGATGCCGCCCTTGTTGCAGTCGGCGACCAGGACGTGGCTGGCCTGGGCGTCCGGACTGAACGAGATGCGGAAGTTGCGATCATGCGGCACGGTCGGCATGGAGACGGTGAACATAGGCTCCACGGCAAAGCGGCCGCTGTCGTCAAACGCTAGGAAATGAACCTCGCGGGCACCATCGCGCTGGGCAGCCACGACGCCGCCCTGGAGTTCGGTCTCGGCGACCGGTTCCATGGCGACGACGCTGCGCGGCGGCTCTGAGGCTTCGCCCGCGGAGCAGGCCGCCACCAGGGCGGCGCTCGACACGGCGGCGAGGATATTGATGGTACGCATGACACGGGCCTCGTGGACTTCGTTCGTGTTCAAATCTCATGCAAGCAACGCGGTCCCCGCGTGCAGGGTTCCGACCCAATCTCGGTTGGCGCCGGTTTGGCCTGCCATGACTGGCAAACTGACCGTCAAAGCAGGCCGAGCGTCTTGAAGCTGGCCGTGTTCTCGCGGCCGATCACCAGGTGGTCGTGGACCACGATGTCGAAGGGTTTGCAGACCTCCGCGAGACTGCGCGTCATTTCGATGTCAGCCTGGCTCGGTGTCGCGTCACCGGACGGATGGTTGTGCACGAGGATCAGGGCGGAGGCCTCTTGGGCGAGGGCGCGCTTGACCACTTCGCGCGGGTAGACCGGAGCGTGGTCGATGGTGCCGCGCCCAAGCACCTCGTCGCTGATCAGCTTGTTCTTGCGGTCCAGGAACAGCACCCGGAACTGCTCGGTCGTGGCGTGCTGCATGGCGATGCGGCAGTAATTGATCAGCGCCGACCACGAGGCGATGACCGGGCGGCCGATGACCTGTTCACGCGCCAGCCGCTCGGCCAGGGCAGCGATCAGCTTGAGTTCCGCCGCCGTCTTGGCACTGACCCCGTCGATCGCGGTCAGCTGATCTGTCGGGGCGTGAGCCACACCGCCGAGATCGCCGAAGCGGGCGATCAGCGCCTTGGCAATCGGCTTGACGTCGCGGCGTGGGATGGAGCGGAACAGGTAGAGCTCGAGCAGCTCGTAGTCGTGCAATGCCTCGCCGCCAGCCGAAGCCAGCTTCGATCGCAGGCGTTCGCGGTGACCGGTATGGTGCGCCGCGTCCGCCATGGCATCAGACGTTGTAGGGCGGCTTGTCGAGGCCCTTGGGGGATTTGGTGAAGATCTCCACCCCGTCCTCGGTCACCCCGACGGAGTGTTCGAACTGCGCCGACAGCGACTTGTCGCGGGTCACCGCCGTCCAGCCGTCATTGAGCACCTTCACGTCCGGCTTGCCCAGGTTGAGCATCGGCTCGACGGTGAAGAACATGCCCGGCTTGAGCTCCGGGCCTTCGCCGGGATTGCCGAAGTGCAGCACATTGGGGCTGTCGTGGAAGAGCTGGCCAAGGCCGTGGCCGCAGAAATCGCGCACCGTCGAATAGCGTCGGCTCTCGGCATATTCCTGGATGATGGCGCCGATCGTGCCCAGCGTGACCCCCGGCTCGATGGCATTGATGCCCGCCATCATGGCCTCATAGGTGGTGTCGATCAGCAGCTCGGCCTTCCGCTTGGGCTGGCCGACAGTGAACATGCGGCTGGTATCGCCATGCCAGCCATTCACCACCAGGGTGATGTCAATATTCAGGATATCGCCGGTGCGCAGCTGCTTGGAGCCGGGAATGCCGTGGCAGACCACGTGATTGATCGAGATGCACGAGGAGTGGCGATAGCCGCGGTAGAAGAGGGTAGCCGGGGTGGCGCCATGGTCGAAGGCGAATTCGCGGGCCAGCTTGTCGAGATAGGCCGTGGTCGTGCCGGCGGTGACGTGTTCGGCCAGCATGTCCAGGGTCTGCGCGGCCAGGCGTCCGGCCTTGCGCATACCGGCAAAACCTTCCGGCCCATGCAGCTTGATGCGTCCGTCACGCGGGGTGGTGACGTCGTCGTCGGACACGGTCTCGTAGGCAGTATTCAATGCGCTCTCCTATTATCCCCGTCCATATAGACGAGGCGCGCGCCGTTTGGAACGGCGCGCGCCTGCAAATTCACCCTGGGGTTGGAAAGCGGGAGATCAATCCCGGCCGTAGAGCTGGCCGAAGAAGCTGTCCTCATTCCACGCCGGACGCTCGTCGCTGTCGGCGATCTCGCGGGCAATGACGTAATTGATGTTGGCGAATTTGGCGCCCTGGTCGAACAGCACGTCGAGCTGGTCGTCGAGCTCGTCATTCTGGGTGTGATAGTGGGTCTGCAGGAAGCCCATGAAGCCTTCGCCTTCGTCCCAGCGCGGGTCCGGGGATGAGAAGCCGGTCATCAGGAAGAGCGACGGCACACCCTCGCGCACGAAGTTGTAGTGGTCGGATCGGACGAACAGGGATTGCTGCGGGATCGGATCCGGCGACACGGCGACATTCTGGGCCGCCGCGGCACGGGTTGCGATCGGTCCGAGATTGGAATGCTCGGCGCCGAAAGCGATAACGTCGGAGAATTCATAGACGATCACCGGCATGTCGAGATTGACGTTGGCCACGATCTGCTCGGCCGGGACGGTGGGGTTGCGGGCGAAGTGCTCGGAGCCCAGCAGGCCCTTCTCCTCGGCGGCCAGCGCCACGAACACCACGCTGCGGCGCGGCGCCCCCTCGGTCTGGAAGGTGCGCGCGGTTTCCAGCATCACGGCGATGCCCGAGGCGTTGTCGACGGCGCCATTGCACACCGTGTCCTCATCATCCGTGCGGCAGCCGCCGCGGCCGCGCATGTCGTCGGTGATTTCGCCGATATGGTCGAGGTGGGCGGTCAGGACCACGATCTCGTCGGCCAGCTCCGGGTCGCTGCCCGGGATCATGCCGACCACATTGGGGTCGCTGAACGGTTCGGACAGGGTGCGCTGGCGCATGGTGACGGTGTGCGGCAGGGCAAAGCGCGGATAGCTGGCGCTCTCGCCCTCCATCGCCGCCTCGACTTCCTCCAGGCTCATCTCTGCGCCCTCGAACAGGGCCGCAGAGAGCCGCTCTCCGAGCGTGGCCTCGACCTGGATCTGGTCATACCCGGACGGTCCCGTCGCGGAGGTCAGGCGGACCACCGAGCGACCTTCGGAGCGGGCCAGGAAGGCCTGGCCCTGTTCATCGGTCCAGTCTCCCAGGGTGATCATGCCGACGGCACCATGGGCGGCGGCGACATTGCGCTTTGTGGTGCCGGAATTGTGGTGGGCCCGTTCCTCGCTGGGCAGGCCGCCGGGAACGCCGGGCATGACGACAACGATCTTGCCGTCGACATCGAGGTCGGCATAGTCGTCATGATCGCGGTTCGGCGCCGAGACGCCGTGGCCGACGAAGACCAGCTCGCCACTGACTTGCGCTTCCAGGACGCTGGGGTTGGAGGCGATGGCGACACCCTCGCCATAGGCGAAGGTCTCGCCGTCCAGGGTGAAGTTCGCATAATCGCGGTCGACCAGCACGTCCTGCATCGGCACTTCGGCGAAGTACGAGGCATTCTCGCCGGCCGGCTCGAGGCCGAGCAGGCGCATCTGCGCAGCGACGTAATCTGCAGCGATCTCATAACCCGGCGAGCCGGCATCGCGTCCGGCCAGGTGGTCGGAGGCCAGAAAGCGGATGTGTGCCTCGATATGGGTCGCCGAGATGTCCGGCTGGAAGGCGCCTTCGCGGGGCGGCGCGGCCGCGGTATCGCTACCGTTGCTGGCAAGCTCGGCATCGCAGGCGCCGAGGCTCAGCCCGGCGAGGGCGGCAATCACGTACTTCATCGGAACTCCCCTGATCCGGTCATTTTCTGGCGCGGACTATAGAGGGCTGGCAGAAGTGAACAATGTTCGTTCTGTTAATGTTGGCGCGCCAGCGCAGCCGCCACACTGGGCAGGACGCTGTAGTGCTCGGCGAAGATCGGCGTCATCCGGGCCGGGCGTCCGGTGGACAGCCGGAAACTGACGACCTGGGTGATGGCGCGGAACACGGTGGCGCCGCTTGCCTGCTGGCGGAACTGGTAGCGCCGCTCGGCCCGCAGCCTGCCATCCGAGGCGGTGATCCAGACCGCGCATTCCAGGATGTCGCCGGCCCGGACATGACCGAGATAGTCCGCCTCGGTTCGCACGATGGCGATGCCGCGATCCTCCTCGGCGCATTCCTCCAGCGTATGGCCGCGCTGGTCCCAATGGCCCCAGGCGGCGGCATCGGCCCATTCCAGGTACCGGGCGTTGTTGGCATGCCCGAACGCGTCCATGTCGGCCTTGGTGACGGTAACGAGCTGGATATACGGATCAGGCAGGTCCCAGCCGGCGCCACTCATGCTCCCAGCTCCACGGTCATGGGATTGGTGATCTCCACTTCCTCGGGGCTCACCCGGCAGGCATAGGCGAGCACTTCGACTCCGGCCTGCGCCGCGGCGCGCAGCGTGCGGGCGTAGACCGGGTCGATGTCGGAAGCCGGGCGCAGCACGTCGCAGTCCTCGCGCTGCACCACGAAAAGCTGGACCGCCCGGTCACCGGCCGCGACACGGGCCGCCAGCTCACCCAGGTGCTTGGCACCGCGGCTGGTCACGCCATCGGGAAATTCGGCGATACCGTCCCCGCGCTTCCAGTGCACATTCTTGACCTCGACCCAGCAGGGCGGACGTGCTTCGCCCTCCAGCAGGAGGTCGATGCGCGAGTTCTCGCCATACTTCACCTCGCGGCGGAGGCTGTCATAGCCGGCCAGTTCGGCGATGCGACCGGCCTCGACGGCTTCCTCGGCCAGGGCGTTGGCGAGGTGGGGCAGGGTGCCGATCAGCGTGCCTTCCGCCTCGACCAGTTCCCAGGTGTATTTCAGCTTGCGCTTGGGATTGTCGGCCGGGGACAGCCACACTGGCAGGCCCTCGTCCTTGATCCCGGTCATGGCGCCGGTATTGGCGCAGTGGGCGGTCACCGATGTGCCGTCGGCGAGCTCGACATCGGCGAAAAAGCGCTTGTAGCGCCGGACCAGCCGGCCCGGCAGCAGGGGGGTGGCAAATTTCATCGCTTGGACTTCTCCTCTGCCCTCTCATATATCCCGGGGCGTAGCGAAATTCAGGGGAAGTCTGCATGGCGAACGGCGAACGGGTGACCGCGGCGGTGCTGTTGATCGGGGACGAGGTTCTGTCCGGCCGCACCGCCGACAAGAACCTGCAGGCGATCGCCCAGTTCCTCGCACCGCTGGGCATTTCCGTCATCGAAAGCCGCACCGTGCCGGACGAGGAGGACGTCATCGTCGAGGCCGTCAACGCGCTGCGCAGGCGGGCTGATTATGTCTTTACCACGGGCGGCATCGGCCCGACCCATGATGACATCACGGCAGACGCCATTGCTCGCGCCTTCGGCGTCTCCATCGATGTCCGCGAGGACGCGCTGGCAGTCATCGAGGACTGGTATGCCCGCTCCGGCACGCCGCTGACGGAAAGCCGCAAGCGCATGGCGCGCATCCCCGAAGGGGCCGATCTCATCGAAAACCCGGTGACCGGCGCGCCGGGCTTCCAGACCGGCAATGTGTTCACCCTGGCCGGCGTCCCCAAGATCGCCCGTGGCATGCTGGAGGATATCGCCCACCGGCTGGAGGGCGGTGCCGTGACGCTGTCGCGCTCCGTCAAGGCCGACGAGATGCGCGAAGGCGAGATCGCCGAGGCGCTGGGCAAGCTGCAGGCGGAGCACCCGGAGGTGTCGATCGGCTCCTACCCGTATTTCCTCGAGATCGATTCCGACCGCGTGCGGCGCGGCACTCACCTGGTCGCCCGGGCCACGGATGCTGCGGCGCTGGACGCGGTGATCGAGGCGATGCGCAGGCTGGTCGAGGATCTCGGACACACGCCGCGCATCGATCCGGACGAGTAATCTCCCGTGCCGGGCGGATTGCCCCGGGATGGCCCCATTTTGGTCTTGCCAGCGCACCGAAAGGCGCGGTTCCCTGCTGCAGCGAGGGCCAGCAACGGGAGGGGATGATCCATGAAACGCCATGTATTGTTGAGCGGAGGCCTCGGCCTTCTTGTCGCCGCCTGCGCAGCCTCGACCGTGGCGCCACCACCGCCGTCACCACCACCGCCGCCTCCGCCAGCGGCCTATCCGAGCATGGACATGGTCGCGGTCACGGGCGCGCGGGGGATGGAAGCGGAAACCCGTCCGGCGACCCTGGTGCCGCAGACTGTCGATACCGAGCGCTATCCCGACGCCGACCCCAACCCGGTGCTGTCGACCCTCGACGAGCCCGTTTCCACCTTCTCCATCGATGTCGACACCGCCAGCTATGCCCTGGCAAGGAGCTCGCTGCAGCATGGCAGTCTGCCACCGCGCGATGCCGTGCGGATCGAGGAGATAGTCAACTATTTCGACTATGACTACGCCCTGCCGGACGGGCCCGATACACCATTCGCCACGCATGTCACGCTGACGCCGACGCCCTGGAATGCCGACACGCGGCTGCTGCACATCGGCATCCAGGGCTATGAGATCATCCCGGATGAAAGGCCGCGTGCCAATCTCGTCTTCCTGATCGACGTGTCCGGGTCGATGAATGCGCCCAACAAGCTGCCGCTGGCCCTGCAGGCGCTGCACATGCTGGTCGACCAGCTGGAGCCCGACGACACGGTCGCGCTGGTCGTCTATGCCGGCGCCGCCGGCGCCGTGCTCGAACCGACCCCGGCGCGCGAGCGCACCACCATTCACCGGGCCCTGGACCGGCTGTCGGCCGGCGGTTCGACCGCCGGCGGGGCCGGGCTGGCACTGGCCTATGACCTGGCCGAGCGGAATTTTGATCCGGAGGCGGTCAACCGGGTCATGCTGCTGACCGATGGCGATTTCAATGTCGGCGTCACCCAGGACGAGCGGCTCGAGGACTTTGTCGCCCGCAAGCGCGATAGCGGCATTTACCTGTCAGTGATGGGCTTCGGGCGCGGCAATTACAATGACCGGATGATGCAGGTCATCGCGCAGGCCGGCAACGGCGTGGCCGGCTATGTCGACACCCGTCAGGAAGCCCGGCGACTGCTGGTCGAGGAAAGCTTCTCCTCGCTCTTCCCGATCGCCGAGGACGTCAAGATCCAGGTCGAGTTCAACCCGGCACATGTCGCCGAGTATCGTCTCATCGGTTACGAGACGCGCCTGCTTGACCGGGCCGATTTCAACAATGACGCGGTGGATGCCGGCGAGGTCGGGTCAGGCCATTCGGTGACCGCGATCTACGAGATTGCGGCACCGGGCTCGGACGGGCTCCGGCTGGAGCCGTTGCGCTATGGCGGCGCCGTGCCGGCAATGCAGGTCGGTGACGAGGTCGCCCATCTGCGCCTGCGCTACAAGCGGCCGGGCGAGGATGACAGCCGTCTGATCGAGCGCGCCATCACCGAGGCCGATGCGGTCGGGCAATTCGACGCGGCTCCGATGGAGGTCCGCTTCTCGGCCAGCATTGCCGGTTTCGCCCAGGCCTTGCGCGGGGACCCGTATCTCGACGATAGCTATGACTGGACCCGCATCCGCGACGACGCCGCGGCGGCGCTGGGGCCGGACGAATTCGGCTACCGGGCTGAATTTCTGGACCTGGTCGACGCTGCAGCACGGGTGTCGGCGGGTCCGTTGAAGCCCTAGCGGCGGGCCGCGGCGGCGCCCGCAACCGGCTTGCCAGAGACCGGGACGCGTTCCAGACTGGCACCTTCCAGTTCGAGGGAGGGATGTATGGGGAAATCACTGATCCGGGGCGGCGTGGTCATGCTTGCCATGACGGTTCTGGCCGGCGCGGCAAGCGGGCCGGCCCTGGCCCAGGCCGATGCGGTCGAGCGCTGCCGCCAGATGCCGGATGCGGCGAGCCAGATTGCCTGCCTGGAAGCGGCCCTGACCGCACCCGCTGACACGCGCGCGGTTCCGGCTGCGCCGGCAGCGCCCCGGGCACCGGCGATGCCGGAGGCACCTGCCGCTCCCGCTGCGGCGGAGGCAGACGACGGCGGTAATTTCATCACCGGGCTCGATGCCGGCCGTGCCCTGGCCCGTCTGCGCCGCGGCGAGGAGGGCCGCCAGGACCGCGAGGATGCGCGCATCTCGGTGGCCGTGGCCAGTTTCCGGGAAATCCCCTACCGGCGCCTGGAGGTCACTCTCGACAATGGCCAGGTGTGGCGCCAGATGCAGGGCGACAATCAGCGCGTGGCCGGTCGCCTGCGCCGCGGCCAGGCCTATACGGCGGATGTGTGGGAAGGCGCACTTGGCAATTTCCGTCTGCGTATCAACGAGATCGAGCGCATCGTGCAGGTCGAGCGCGTGCGCTGACTCCGATTGCACGGTCCTGAAAGCGTCCGGAATAAAAAGGGGGCGGCAGCGTGAGCTGCCGCCCCCCTTCATTGGAGGGATTGTCTCCGGGTCGTTCTAGAAGCGACGGCTGACGCCGAGGAAGACGCGGCGGCCGATCAGGTCGTGTCCTGACTGGGTCACCATGTTCATCCGCGACGGACCTTCACCCTGGTCGATGAGCGGCGGCTCCTCGTCGAGCAGGTTGTTGACGCCGATCGAGAAGTTCCAGTCGTCCTGATAATAGCTCAGCGACAGGTCGTGGATGAAGTAGTCGTCGATGAAATCGACGTCGCGGCACATGCCACCGGTTACACCGAGCAGGTCACAGGCCGTGCGCGTACCGGCCGGATTGGCCGCCACGGGGGCATCGGAGTTGTCCTGCTGGCCGTCCCCGATATAGCGCGTGCGCCACCGCATGGACCACGGTCCACGGTCGGCGACGACGCTGAACTGGGCCAGCCATTCCGGTGAGCCGATCTCGCCGACATTGTCGTCCAGCAAGGACGCCGGGTCGACCTGCTCCAATTGCTCCAGATACTGGGTCGCATTGAAGATGAAGCTGAGATCGGTGCGGTCATCGAACACCGGCAGCGGCGTCGTGAAGCGCACGTTGTAGTCAATGCCGGTCGAGGACACCAAGCCGACATTGATGAAGCCGGCTTCAACCAGCTGCACTGTCGCCGTCGCCGGGTTGCCGGTATTCCGGGTGATCCGCGAACAGGCCGGATCCGCCAGGTTCGGCTGGTTGGCGTAGCAGTTTGCCAGCAGGTCCTGGGCCCGGGTTTCCTCGATGGTATTTTCGACCTGGATGTCGAAATAGGTCACCGAGATGTCGATCGCCGAATTGCCGAAGTCATTGGTGTAGACACCGCCAAAGGTGAAGGACTCCGAGGTTTCAGGCTCGAGGTCGGTGCTGCCGCCGGTCTGGGTGGTGATGCCCGTCGTGGCGAGCAGGCCCAGTGCGGTCGGGTCGGCCCCTGCGAGTACGCAGTTGTCGAGCACGGTCTGCGACCGGGTTTCACCCGTCGGGTCGTAGGTGCCGCCGTTATTGGCCGTGGTCGGGACGATACACGGGTCATTGCCGCCCCCGATCGTGCCCGTCGACCCGGCCAGGAACTGCTCGCGCAGATTAGGGGCCCGGAAGGTCGTGCCGAAGGTTGACCGCAGCCGGAACTCCTCGAGCACCTGCCAGTCGGCCTTGACGCTGTAGGTCGTGTCAGAGCCGTAGTTTTCCTCGTCGGTGAAACGTCCCGACAGGTTGACCGTGAAGGTGTCGAAGACCGGGATCTCGGTCTCGGCAAAGAACTCGTACAGCGACGTCGAGCCGATCGTCGGCCGTTCCGTGTCGGGGATTTCCGACGCGGCAAGACCGCCCACGCGGGTGATGTCATTGATCGAGTGGATCGAGTTCTCGCGCCATTCGGCACCGAGCACGAGCCCGACCGTGCCGGCCGGAACGTCGAACAGGTCACCGGTCAGGATGGACTGGAAGTGGATCTGCTCGATCTCGGTGATGTTGATCGACTCACCGAACAGGAAGTCCTCTTCCGCCTGGGTGGCGAAGCGCTTGTTGCCCCCGTCAGACACGAACAGGGTCGGCGAGAAGAAATCGACGACCACGCAATCCTGCGGCGTCAGGAAGCCGAAGGACAATGCGGTGCGTTCCAGGCCACAGATCAGGTCGCCATTGGCGTCGAAGCGCAGCGTGTCGAGGGATTCCCGGATCGCATTCTCGCTCATGATCGGCTGCGACGCGGTGCCGTAGCTGCGGTCATAGGCGACCGAGAAGTCGTAGATCCAGTTGCGCTCCATCATGCTGGCGATCGGGACGTCGCCTTCCATGCCGCCGACGACACGGAACACCGAGACGTCAGACTTGCGGCGCTGGGCCAGTCCGGCCACCGAGTACACCGGCAGGGCGTCTTCGGAGAACGGGTTGAGCGGGTTGTCGAACATCTGCAGCGAGCCATCCGGATTGACCAGGAGGTTGCCGTTGGCATCTTCCATCGGGATGTTCGCCGGCACGCCCGGGAAGATCTGCTCATTGGTGAAGCGACCGACCGAGTTGCGGGTGGCGTAGGACAGTTCGAAATACACCGTGTCGCGCTCGAAGATGTCGATGTCGTAGAAACCCGAGGCAAAGATGTTCATGCGCTCGAGGTTTTCCAGCAACTGGGTATCGCGCTCCTCGTTCTGCAGGCTGTAGGCGTCCTGCTCGAAGAAGTGCTGCCCGGTCGAGGCCAGAACGCCGGCGGCATTGGACCAGCCCGGCAGGCCGACATTCGTCGTGCCCGGCGTCCGCCAGACAAAGCCCTGGCTGCCGAGGAAGACTGCGTCGTCGGGGCGCCGGTCCATGCACACCGAATAGGTCTGACCGGTATTCTCGTCGACATCGATGTCGCGCAGGCAGTCATTCCAGTCGGACCGGTCACCGGCGATGACGTGCGAGCGGCTGTAGAATTCGCCGGCCGCGGTGACATTGCCGCGATCACTCGAGGCGCCGGTGATGAAGCTGGCCTGGAAGACGTCGCCGCCATCCTCCATCGGCACCGAGTTGAACAGGTTGACTTCCATCCCGTCATACTCGCTGCGCAGGATGATGTTCGCCACACCGGCCACGGCGTCGGCGCCGTAGATCGACGAGGCACCGTCGGTGAGCAGTTCGATGCGGTCGATCATCGAGCTGGGGATCAGGTTGAGGTCGGGGGCCACCGGCGCGCCACGCACACCGGACGGGCTGATCCGCCGGCCATTGACCAGCAGCAGGGTCCGTTCCGCGGACAGGCCGCGCAGGGCCACGGTTGCGGCACCCGGACCGTTGACCGGCACACCTTCAACAGCGGCGGTCGGCGAACCGGAATTGATCGATCCGTCGAGCTGGACACCGGACACGACCGGGCTCTGGGCAATCAGTTCCGTGGTGTCGGAGATACCGATCTGGCGGCCGGCATCGGCGTCGATCACCTGCAGCGGCGAGATGGCGCTGAACTCGTCGCGGCGCAGGCGTGAACCGGTGACCACGATGCGGTCTTCGGTCTGCGGCTCGCTGACCGGATCAGGCTGCGGGACGGTCTCCTGGGCCATCACCGCCGGCGTCATCGCCAGGGTGCCGGCCAAGCCTGCCAAAATCGTCGATTTGAGCAGGATATGTCTTGATCGTGTCATGTTCTTCCCCTCTCAGGACTGGATTAACCGGAGGAGGGTACGCCTGCCCGTCCTGTGCCGGACAGGGGCTTTCAAGTCACGATTTTGTCTTCTTACCGAACGCTTTGTCATCATTCTGTCACGAAGCCCTGAAATTCCGGGCATTTCGGTAAGAAAGTTAATGCGGTGCGTCCGCGTGACACGATTTCAATATTTTACGGTTGTTTTGATCTGCTGCAAAAGAGCCACACTCGCGCAGGGGTTGACTTGTGTTTCGCGACTTCGGCGAATCGGCCGGATGCTGACGTGACCGAATCGGAATTTCTCCATGTATCGGGGAAGCATAGAGTGTCGGCTCCGGTCTGGTGCCTGTGGCGCAGCGCGATGCAGGTCGGGCTGAAGCTGGGCTCTGGCCAGCGCCGCCCGGCTGTGTAGGATCGCGCCGCCGACACGCTGCGGGCGTGGCGAAATTGGTAGACGCACCGGACTTAAAATCCGTTGGGTGGCAACACCCGTGCCGGTTCGAGTCCGGCCGCCCGCACCAGGCCCTGTCGTGGGGCCTGTTTCCGCCAGGCGTGTGGCGGCGATCCATACAACCAGATTGGGAATGGGCTCTGTTCGTGCTATCCTCCCCCTTCGAGGACAGGGAGGAGGCGATGCCGGCGCACGTGGCGATCCTGCACGGGTGGAGTGACAGTTCGAAATCGTTTCGCGACCTCAAGACCTTCCTGGAAGCCAATGGACATGATGCAGCCCAGGTCTGGCTCGGTGATTACACGTCGATGGATGATGACGTGCGCATCGAGGACGTGGCCAAGCGCATGCAGGTCGTGCTGGGCGAGCTCATCGCCGAGGGCAAGCTGGCCCGCCCCTTTGACCTGATCGTGCATTCCACCGGCGGCCTCGTGGCCCGCCAATGGCTGATGACCTGTTATCCCGACGGCGAGGACTGTCCGGTCAAGCGCATCATCATGCTGGCGCCTGCCAATTTCGGCTCGCGTCTCGCGGCCATGGGCAAGAGCATGATCGGTCGCCTGGTCAAGGGCTGGAACAACTGGTTCCAGACCGGGGAGGAAATGCTGCGGGCGCTGGAACTGGGCTCGGCCTTCCAGTGGAACCTGGCGCGCCGCGACCTGCTCGATGCCAGCGGCAGCGGCGACAAGGGGCCTTATGGCGGTGACGGCATCTGGCCCTTCGTGATCACCGGCACCCGTGGCTATCCCGACCGCCTGCGCCAGATCGTCAACGAGGCCGGGGCCGACGGCACGGTGCGCGCGTGCGCTGCCAATCTCAACGCCCATGGCATGACGGTGGACTTCTCGCGTGACCGCAGCTGGCCCGATGTCCGGCCCTGGACCAGCCGGGTGCGCGGCGAGGGCATTCCGTGCGCCATCCTCCCGGAGCGTGACCACGGCACGATTACCCGCCCGGACAGTGCCGAGCTGGGCGCCGAGGCGGACATGACAGGGACGCTCGGGCAGTTGATCCTGCAGGCGCTCGCCTGCCGCTCGGCGCAGGACTATGACCGCATCTACCGCGACTGGCATGCGCGCTCGGAAGCCACGGCGGCGCTGGCCGGCCAGCCGGACCGCATCGAGGCGACGTTCGAGAAGCCGCGTCCTGATACCGAGGATTATCACCAGTACATGCAATTCGTGGTGCACGCCGTCGACGATCACGGGCATCCGGTGGACGACTACTTCCTGGAGTTCTTCTCGCCCGACGCGCGCGGGGACCGAGACGCGGTCTATTTCCATCGCGAGGTCCTCGAGCACGTCCATACCAATTCGCGGCAGCCGAGCCGCCGCTGCCTCTTCATTGACCGCACCGATCTGGTGGGCGGCTTCTACCGGCTGTTCTCCAGGGACGTGGACAGGCGTCTCGCGGTCAGCCTGTCGGCAGCCCCGCCGGGGCCGAATGTGCGCTATTTCGACAAGACCCGGGAAGGCGCCCACGGCCATGTCCTGCTGCATGACGGCGACGCGTCCCGCCGGGCCGAGCTGGACGCGCGCCTGCACCGCTCCGCCACCCACCTCGTGGAGCTGATCCTGCCGCGCCAGCCCGTCGACAAGGTTTTCCGGCTGAGCAGCTGAGGCTTTCCTTGCCGCGGTGCGCTCGCTAGCGTTGCCGCATGACCGGCAAGGACATCCACCACTTCCTGATTGAGCAGGCCGACGGGCTGCCCGAGCTGGCCGGCGCCATCGCGACCCTGGGGCCGCGGGAGTTTCCGATGCGGGGTGAGGCCGACTTCCCGCTGCACCTGTGCCGCTCGATCGCCGGCCAGCAGATCTCCGTCGGTGCGGCGCGCGCCATCTGGTCACGCGTCGTGGCGAGCGCGGGTGAGACGCCGCTGCTCGAGCACTTCTGTCCCGAGCGACACGACACGCTGCGCGCCTGCGGGCTGTCGGGGGCGAAGACCCGCACCATCATCACCATTGCCGAAACCCACCGCGCCGAGGGCCTGGATGCCGACGCCCTGCGCGCCCTGCCGGTCGACACCCGCAAGGCCCGCATGACCGAGATCTGGGGCGTCGGCCCGTGGACGGCAGACATGATGAACATGTTCTATTTCGCCGAGCCGGACATCTGGCCCGACGGTGATGTGGCAGCCCGCAAGACGCTCGAACGCCTGACCTCCAAGCGCCGCTCGACGGTGCGTACCGCGGCCCGCTTCAAGCCGTGGCGGTCCTGGCTGGCGCTGTACATGTGGGCCCATGTCGATGCGCGGCCCGGGACCTGAGCGCAGTTGGTCGCGCTTCGCGATCTCGACAGACCCGAAATTCAAAACTACCGTTCTTTGGAAGGCTACCCACTGGGTTGGCTGCAATACTGGCGAGAAGGAAACTGGCACATGGCCGAACCGGATATTCTGAAAGGCAAGCTGCGCCTGCCCGTGATTGGCGCTCCGCTATTCATTATCTCCAATCCGGACCTGGTCATCGCCCAGTGCAAGGCCGGCATTGTCGGCTCCTTCCCGTCGCTCAATGCGCGACCGGTCAGCCAGCTCGACGAATGGCTCGACCGCATCACCTCCGAACTCGACAGCTACAACCGCGCCCATCCGGACAGGCCGGCCGCCCCGTTTGCCGTGAACCAGATCGTGCACCGCTCCAATGCCCGCCTCGAGGAGGACATGGCGCTGTGCGAGAAATACAAGGTGCCGGTGGTGATTACCTCGCTGGGCGCCCGCGAGGACGTCAACCAGGCGGTCACCGGCTGGGGCGGCATTACCCTGCACGACGTGATCAACCAGCGCTTTGCCCACAAGGCGATCGAGAAGGGGGCCACCGGTCTGATCTGCGTGTCGGCCGGAGCCGGCGGCCATGCCGGGGCCCTGTCACCCTTCGCCTTCGTGGCCGAGACCCGGGCCTGGTTCGACGGACCGATCCTGTGTTCCGGTGCCATCGCCACCGGCGGCGGCGTGCTGGCGGCCCAGGCCATGGGCGCCGACTACGCCTATATCGGCTCGGCCTTCATCGCTACTGCGGAAGCGCGGGCCACCGAGGCCTACAAGCAGGGCATTGTCGAAGGTGACGCGGAGGACATCGTCTACACCAATTTGTTCACCGGCGTGCACGGCAATTATCTCAGGGCCTCGATCGAAGCCGCCGGGCTGGATCCGGACAACCTGCCGGAAAGCGATCCATCGGCGATGAATTTCGGCTCCGGCGGCAGTTCCGACGCCAAGGCGTGGAAGGATATCTGGGGCTCCGGCCAGGGCATTGGCTCGGTCAAGGCCATACAGTCTGCGGCCGACTATATCGACCAGCTCGCCGCCGAGTACCAGGCGGCGCGGGACCGGGTCTGCGGCTAGCCGCGCGGCAGGTCTAGCCGGCCCGGCCTACCGGATCGGCGCCGAGGCGATTGACCGCTTCCACGGTCAGGCAGATGTCGGCCGGCGTGTCGAACACATAATCGGGATCCTGGGCGAGCAGGATTTCCGGGGTCGCGAAACCCCAGCTGACGGCGCCGGCGGCGCAGCCGATTTCGCGCGCCGCGTCGATGTCGCGAATTTCGTCGCCGACGCTGAGCGTGCGCTCCGGTGTCGTCTTGGCCTTGCGGATCACCTTGCGGAACACCGAGGACTTGCCGAACAACGCCGCGCCGCAGGCAAACTGCGAGAAATGCCGGGTCAGGTCTTCGCCCAGCACCTCGCGCACGGCCGTTTCGCCGTTCGAGCTCACCACGGCCAGTTGGACGCCCGCCGCGGTCAGGCGTTCGAGCATTTCGGCGATCCCGTCAAACAGCGTGATCTGGTCGACATTCTCGGCCGCGCGGGTTCGCACATCGGCCGCGATGAAGGGGATTTTCCAGGACGGAATGGACAGCTCGTCCATGATCGCCTTCGGCGTCAGGCTGCGCATGGCTTCGGCCCGGGTGTCGCAGATCGGCGGCAGGCCGTGCTTGTCGACAATCTCGCCCAGCGCGGTGCGGAACCAGGTCAGGCTGTCGGCCAGCGTGCCGTCGAAATCGAAAATGATCAGGTCGTAACCGGCCTTCACGTGTCCTACCCCCCTTGGGCGCCCTCTCCCTGGGGCGCATGCGAACCACCATAGCGATTCGCCGGGCCGGCCTGCAGCCCGTCTCTGCCTTGGGTAAACAAAACCATGCCGCTTGCACAGGACAAATGGCGGCGCGCCCTATGCCCGGATCAGCGCTGGCAGGTTTCCAGCAATTGGCCGAGGCGCGGGTCCGGCGGCAGGAGGATGGGGTCCCGGTCGGGGAGGTCGAAGGCGAAACGGGTCCCGTTGGCCACCTGGCGCAGGGCCGGGTGATTGGCCGGCAGACGCATGCTGATCATGCCCGCATCCATGTCGGAGGCATGGAAAAATCCGGTAGCCGACCCGCTCGGCGTCACCAGCGTGCCGCGGGCGGCATCGCCGTCCGGCAGCGGACCGGCGATGGTGATGATGATTTCGGCATCTTCGGTGGCACATCCCAGCATCAGGTCGGGTGGGCTTCCGGCCCGACCGAAACCCAGGCGTCCGGCATCGATCTCCTGCCAGCGTGCCGGCGCGACCGCCGGGCCGGGAATCTGGTCGGCAGACTCCGTGGCGGGGAGCGGCGTGACCGCCGGCGCCGGCTGGGCGGAGGCAAGCGCCTGCGTCGCCACCTCGTCGTCAGGCGCCGGGCTGTCGTTCCCACAGGCCTGAAGGGCCAGCGGACAAAGCAGGAATGCCAGTCGGGACAGGGAAGGGGTCATGGGCGTGCAACGCCTGGCGCTTGGGCAATGTTCCGGCTTTCGCTTGGATCAGCTGTGGCAGGCCGCGATGGTGTCGATCGCCGCAGCATTCAGCGGTACCAGGACGGTGTCGGTGCCGTCCATGGACAGGCCGAGACGGCTGTCCTCTTCGAGGTCGACGAAGATCTCGTCGTCACCCGCCACGCTGATCGAACGCAGATCCTGTGCCTCGCCGACCAGGACGTAATTGCCGGTCGCGACGCCGCGCTCTGTGATCACCGAGCCGGACATGGAGGCCGATGCCCCGGAGGCGTTGTCGGCAGTCTCTTCCGCCTCGTCTTCGTCGCTCTCCGGCGCGATGTAGGGCAGGGTGAAGGCCAGCATGTTGTCAGCTTCACAGCGCACGGCGACCAGGGGGACGCGGCCGTCCGCGCCATATCCGACGCCGTCATCGCCCAGATCCATCCACTGACCGTCGGCCAGTTCTCCACCGAGGCGGAGGCTGCCGCCAGAGCCGTCGGCGGCCGATGGCTGGAAAGTGGCGTCGGCTGCCGTGCCGACATCGCTGAGCATGGCGTCGAGCCCGGCCTGGCGAGCCTGGCTTTCCGGCGATCCTTCCGGAGCCGGCGCGCTGGGTGATCCGCCGCAGGCGGCGAGCGAAGCGCAGGCCAGGGCGGTGAGGGGGAGCATGAGTGTCTTCATGCCCCCCAAACGTCCGGGATGCGCCACGGTTCCACCGCGGCGCACCGAAGCGGTCGACTAGATCGAGGTCAGCCAGTCAGGTTTGACGTAGGGCAGGTCCAGATCGTCGGCGACCGGCTTGTAGCAGACCTCGCCCTCGGCGACGTTCAGGCCGCGCGCCAGGTGCGGATTGTCGTTCATCGCCTGCTTGGCACCCTTGTGGGCGATCTGCAGGGCCAGCGGCAGGGTGGCGTTGTTGAGCGCCACCGTCGAGGTCAGGGCGTAGGCACCCGGCATGTTGGCGACGCAGTAATGCACGACATTGTCGATGATGTAGGTCGGGTCATTGTGCGTCGTCGGCTTGGACGTCTCGAAACAGCCGCCCTGGTCGATGGCGATGTCGACGAGCACGGCCCCGTCCTTCATTTCCTTGAGCATGTCGCGGGTCACCAGTTTCGGAGCCGCGGCGCCCGGGATCAGCACCGCGCCAATGACCACGTCGGCGCCGTGCACCGCCTCGGCCAGCGCGCCCTGGGTCGAGTAGGCGGTCTTCACCGCACCGGCAAACTGCTTGTCGAGGTCGGCAAGACGGGCATTGGAGCGGTCGAACACGGTCACGTCGGCGCGCGCGCCAATGGCCATCTCCGCCGCGTGCGTGCCGGCCACGCCGCCGCCGATGATGACGACTTTCGCCGGCAGCACGCCGGGTACGCCACCAAGCATCAGCCCGCGACCGCCCTGGGCCTTCATCAGGCAGTTGGCGGCCACCGAGACCGACATCCGGCCGGCCACCTGGCTCATCGGCGTGAGCAGCGGCAGGCGGCCGTCATCGTCGGTCACCGTCTCGTAGGCGATGGCCAGGCAGCCCGACTTGCGCAGGCCTTCGGTCTGGACCTTGTCGGCGGCGAGGTGAAGGTAGGTGTAGAGCGTGTGGTGCGGGCGCAGCATGGCGGTTTCGCTGGGCTGCGGCTCCTTCACCTTGATGATCATTTCCGCCTTTTCGAAGACCGCCGCGGCATCCGGCACGATGGTCGCGCCGACAAATTCATAATCGCTGTCGGCATAACCGACGCCGGCGCCGGCGCCGGCCTGGACGAACACCTCGTGGCCGAGACGCGTGAACTCGAACGCGCTGTTGGGCGTCAGACCGACGCGATACTCGCGAACCTTGATTTCCGTGGGTACACCGATGCGCATGGGTCTTGTCCTGTTCTGGCTGCTGTCAGCCCGCTTCGCCCATTTGTTCGATAAAGTGGGCTTAATGCGGGATAATCTGTCTTTACTACCGAGAAGCGATTGAATTATTGTGCGCCAATCGCCATTCGCCGCGTCATATATATCATGCGTATCGGGCTGACCAGAGCTGCGTGCGTTGACGTGGAGCGGAGCAGGAAAGGGCCGTCATGACGTTCGATTCCACGGATATCGCCATCCTCGACGAATTGCAGGCGGAAGGTCGCCTGACCAATGCCGAGCTGGCCGATCGGGTTGGTCTGTCGGCCTCGGCCTGCCACCGCCGGGTGCGGGCGCTGGAGAAGTCCGGCGTCATCGACCGGTATGTGGCCCTGCTGTCCCCTACCAAGCTGGGGCGGGGCATCACCGTCTATGTCCAGGTGACGCTGGACAACCAGAAGCGCGATACGCTGGCAGCTTTCGAGCAGGCGGTCGAGGCGGTGCCGGAAGTCATGGAATGCTATCTGATGAGCGGCGATGCCGACTATCTGATCCGCGTCGCGGTGCGCGATGCCAATGATTACGAACGCGTGCACCGCGAGGTCCTGTCCGGCCTGCCTGGCGTTGCCCGGCTGATGTCCAGTTTCACCATTCGCAAGGTGTTCGCGCGCACCGCCATGCCGCTGCCCGGCAGTGCTCCGGCGTGAAAGGCTTGCCAGCCCGCCATGCCGGGGCTAGTTCGGCGCCATGACTGACAACCGCTATGACCGTCTCGAGCAGCTCGGGGGCGACACCCCGCTGCCCGACAATCCCGACACCGCAGCCCTGGAGCGCGTCGCCAACCCGTGTGACGCGCCCTACATGGTGCGCTTTGCGGTGCCCGAATTCACCTCGATCTGTCCGGTTACCGGGGCGCCCGATTTCGCCCACCTGGTGATCGACTACGTGCCGCGCGACTGGATCGTCGAATCCAAGTCGCTCAAGCTCTATCTCGGTAGCTTCCGCAATCACGGCGCCTTCCACGAGGCCTGCACGACCCAGATCGGCCAGCGCCTGGTCAAGGAGCTCGACCCGGTCTGGCTGCGCATCGGCGGCTACTGGTATCCGCGCGGCGGCATCCCCATCGACGTCTTCTTCGCCACCGGCGAAACCCCGGCCGGCGTGTGGATCCCCGACCAGGGCGTCGCCCCCTATCGCGGCCGCGGCTGAGGAAAACAAGAAACGCCCCGGCCGGGAGGGGGACCGGCCAGGGCGCCTCAACGCGCGGTCTGGGGAGGGCTCAGGCCGCGCGGATCTGCTCCAGGAAGCCGGTGAGGGCGGTGCGCAGGCGGTTGGAATCCGCTTCCACGCCTTCGGCCGCTTGCAGCACCCGGCGCACCCCGCCATCGGTCTCGCGCACATTGTGTGACAGGACGGCCAGGCTTTCCGTGACTTCCGACGTGCCCGCTGCGGCCTGGGCCACATTGCCGGCGATTTCCACCGCAGCCGCGTTCTGCTGTTCGATGGCGTCGGCGATGGCCGTGGTGCGGCGCGACACCTTGTCGATGGTCTGGGTCATCGAGCCGATGGCACCGGTGGCCTGGTCACCATTCTTCTGGATCGAGTCGATCTGGTCGGCGATCTCGACCGTTGCCTTGGCGGTCTGATCTGCCAGTTCCTTGACCTCCGCCGCGACCACGGCAAACCCCTTGCCCGCTTCTCCGGCACGCGACGCCTCGATGGTGGCGTTGAGGGCCAGGAGGTTGGTCTGTTCGGCAATCGAGCGGATCAGGGTGACCACGTCGCCGATCTTGACCACGGCATGACCGAGTCCGGAAACAATCTCCATGGTGGAATCGGCTTCCGTCACCGCTTCGCCGGTCAGTGCCCGCGATTCGTGCAGCTGGCGATTGATCTCTTGGATCGACGAGGTGAGCTCCTCGGCCGCCGAGGCCACGGCCTGGGTGTTGGCAGAGGTTTCCTCGGCCGCGCCCGCGGCGATGGTCGAGCGTTCGTCCGATTGCTGGGCCGTGGTGCTGAGATGCCGGGCCACCTCGATCATGGCGGCAGCCGCCGTGCTGACTTCTGTGGCAATGGAGCCGACCGTGGCGTCGAACTCGTCTGCCATCTCGTTCATGGCCGCACGCCGTTCCTCGGCGGCGCGCTGCTCGGCCGCCTCCGCGTCCTCGCGCAGGCGCAGGATTTCCATCTGGTTCTCTTGGAAGACGGAGATTGCCGCGGACATCCGGCCAAGCTCGCCGCCCTGGTCGCCGGCCGGGATGTCGAGTCCGGTCTGGCCGTTGGCGAGCGCGTCCATCGTGTCGGTCAGGGCGTTGATCGGCCTGGCTATGGACTTGCCGACGACCCAGGTGACCAGTGCCGCGATCAGCGCGATTCCCAGGACGAAGCCGAGCGTGACCATGCGAATGAGGGCCTGGTCCGCAGCCAGCTGGCCGGTCGCCTCGCGCGCTCCACTGGCGGCCCGGGTGGCGATGGTTTCGAAATGCGGCGCCATGCCGGCGAACACCTCGCTGAGCTCGCCCACCGTCGCATTGACGGCGAGGCGGCGTTCGGCCCAGGCGTGGAAGCCGCGGGAATAGGCGGCCATCAGGGATTCCAGCTCGGCGATCTGGGCGGCGGAATAGTCGCGGCTGCGCAGCGCGCTGGCGAACTCGGCCTGTCGTTCGTCAAAGCTGCCGACATAGCGCTCTTCACCGCGCAGCATGAAATCCTTCTCGTGCCGCCGCATCATCAGCATGAGTACGGTCAGGCCGTCATCCCGCAGCTCGTCCAGGCGGCCCTCGGCCTCGCGCACGGCGCCACGCAGCGTGCCTTCAAGTCCCTCGGTATGGGTCAGGCCGAGGGCGATCTCGCCATCGACAACGGCTCGGAAGGCGGCTCGGTGCCGGGGCAGGGCAGCCTGCAGTGCGTCCACGGCAGCAGCGATCTCCGCCGGCGGGTCCTGTTGCTCGATCTGTTCCAGCGACTCGGCCACGCGATCGGCATCGGCGGCATAACGGTCGAAATAGCTGGCATCCCGGCGCAGCAGGAAATCCTTCTCCCGGCGCCGCATCTGCAGGGCCGCGACCTCGGTCTCCAGGGCCAGGCGCTCAATGGTGGCGAAGCGCTGCTGGGCCTCGACCGCCTGGCCGGTGGCCAGATTGCCGGTCCACAGGATGGCCGACATGGCGATGAGACTGAAGGCGACCAGTCCGCCCAGGATGGCGACCCGAGCGTGAACGCTCAGCTGTCGGAGGAAATGCATGATTGTCGGCCTCGCAAAAGTTAGGCCGCCAAACTGGCTTGAACAGGTTAATGCGAGCTAACGGACACTGTCTTCGGAGTTAAAAATAAAACATAAGAATCAATTACTTGATCCTCCATGGCCGAGTTAATCATAACTAATGATCTATCACGGCAGGCTGGGCGGGTTCCTTTATGGGCTACCGGCCCCGCCCGACTCGGTTCTAGCCCTTCCAGCGCCCCACCTGAGGCGAGGGACGGACACGTTCCACCGGCGCCTCGTCGGTCGACCCGACATACACGAACCCCGCGATGCGCTCGCCCGAGCGCAGGCCCATCACGTCCTTGATATCCGGGTCATAGGCATACCACTCGGTGAGCCATTGCGCGGCAAATCCCATCGCCGATGCGGCCACGAGCAGGTTCTGGCAGGCCGCGCCGGCGGACAGGATCTGCTCCCATTCGGGCACCTTGTGACGTTCCAGCACGCTGGAAACCACGGCAATGACCAGCGGCGCCCGGGTCAGGCGCTGGCGTTCCGCCTCGACCTGTTCGCTCGTCGCCCCGCTGGTCTTGGCCTCGTATACCTTGCCGAGGATCTGGCCGAACCGACTGCGCGCCTCGCCTTCGAACAGGATGAAGCGCCACGGCGCCAGCTTGCCGTGGTCGGGCACGCGCGAGGCGATGCCGATCAGCTCCTGCACCTGTTCCGTCGACGGGCCCGGCTCGGCCAGCGCCACCGCGCTGGTGGAACGCCGGCGCTTCAGCAGGGCGAGGGTTTGCTCGCTCGGGTGACAGGCGGCGAGGCGTTCGCCGGCAGCGGGAAAATCGGAGCTTGGCGTGTCGGTCATGTGGCAGCGGTATCCCTCGTCAAACAGCGCGCCTTTGACCATCCGGTGCGGGCGTCGCTATACCTGTTGTCTTCCGCCGTTCGCGGATCAAGCGTTGCCGGAGTAGTATCAGGAATGTCAGTGGATTTCGCCATGCAAGATGACACGCCGGCCGACCGTCGCCGGCGCAAGGTGCGCGATGCCATCATCGATGCCGCCGAGACCATATTCTCGTCCGAGGGCGAAGAGGGCATCTCGATGCGGCGCCTGGCCGAAGCCATCGATTACAGCCCGGCCGCGCTCTACAAGTATTTCGCCTCCAAGGACGATCTGTTCATTGCCATTCGCGAGATGTTCTTCGAGCGCCTGATGGCCCGCATCCATGATGCCATGGAAGGGGATAAGGGGCCGATCGATTCAGTGTGTCGCGGCTGCATGCGCGCCTATATCGAGACCGGTCTGGAAGAGCCGAACCATTACATCATGGCCTTCTCGCCCTCGGTCATGATCAAGCCGCATGTCCATGACGAGACCGAGATTGCCTTCGAGGCCGAGGAGTTGCTGGTGCGCATGATCGTGCAAGGCCAGCAGGACGGCGTCTATCGCGCGGCCGACCCGCATGTCGTGTCCAAGAGCGTCTGGGCCAGCCTGCACGGGCTGACCATGCTGATCGCCAGCCTCGACGATTTCCCGCACGGCCTGCCGGGCTCCGAACACGTCACCCGCGACGCCGTCATCGACATGCATGTCGACATGATCATGCACGGGCTGAAAGCCTGACTGGGCGTCCCACGGGAGACCTTCATGCACAAGCGCGGACCCTGGCAGGTTCACGATACGGCCGGGCGCTACGAGAATGCCTGGATTGCCCTTGAGGAGCACACCGTCACCCGCCCCGACGGGGCGCCTGGCGTCTATGGGGTCATCCATTTCCGCAACCGCGCCCTGGCCATCCTGCCGATCCACACGGACGGCTCGGTTACGCTGGTCGGCCAGCACCGCTTTCCGCACGACCGCTATAGCTGGGAAATTCCCGAAGGGGGCGGCGCGCTGGACCGCGATCCGCTGGACGAGGCGAAGCGCGAACTGGCCGAGGAAACCGGCCTGAGCGCCACCTCCTGGCGCGAAATCCTGCGCATGGACCTGTCCAACTCGGTCACCGACGAAACCGCCATCGGCTGGATCGCCACCGGCCTCAAGCAGGGCGAGGCGGCGCCGGAAGGCACCGAGGAGCTGGCCGTGCGCCGGATCCCGTTCCGCAGCGCTCTCGATGAAGTGATGCGCGGTGACATCACCGATGCTTTGACAGTGGCGATGCTGCTCAGGGCATACTACATGGCAGTCGAGGGCGAGCTGGATGACGAGCTTGCCACGCGCCTGCTGGCGCGCCCTCAGCGAGGAGAATGACCATGTCCGTCCAGTCCCTTCCGCACAGCGACATGTCCTCGCGGCCAGGGCGCAGCAATGCCGACGAGGTGTGGGCCCGGCTGCGCGTCGATGCAGCGTCGGCGGCGGCCGAGGAGCCCATTCTCGCCAGCTTCCTCAATGCCGCCGTGCTGCGCCATGACCGTTTCTCCCAGGCGCTGGCCTATCGCATCGCCGCCAAGCTCGCCGATGCCCAGCTTGACGCCATGCTGGCGCGCGACGTCGCCGAGGAGGCGCTGGCCGGCGATCCCACGATTGCCGAACAGGCCGCCGCCGACATGGTGGCCGTCGAGGAGCGCGATCCCGCCTGCCTGAATTTCCTCCAGCCCTTTCTCTACTTCAAAGGCTACCAGGCGCTGCAGGCCCACCGTATCGCCCACTGGCTCTGGCAGGAGGGCCGCCAGACCCTGGCCTTTCACATCCAGAGCCGCGTCTCGGAACGCTTCGGTATCGACATCCACCCCGCCGCCACCATCGGCCAGGGCGTGATGATCGACCACGGCTCCGCTATCGTCATCGGCGAGACCGCCGTGATCGGCGATGACTGTTCGATCCTGCAACAGGTGACTTTGGGCGGTACCGGTGCCCAGCACGAGGACCGCCACCCCAAGATCGGTCGCGGCGTGCTGATCGGTGCCGGAGCGCACGTGCTCGGCAATATCAAGGTCGGCGACGGCGCCCGCATCGCCGCCGGCTCGGTCGTGCTCAAGCCGGTCCCGGCCGGCTGCACCGTCGCCGGCGTCCCGGCCAAGGTGGTCGGCGACTGCTGCCCCGAGCCCGCAAAAAGCATGGACCAGAGCTTGCCGGAGGGCGCGGGGAAATAGGACGCTTATCCGCGCTGGCCTTTCCCGTCGTTTCCCCCGCCTTCATGGCGGGGCCTCAAAACGTCCATCGCGGGCAGGGCATCTCCCTTTGTGGGTGCAGATAGGAGTCGAGGCCCCGCCATGAAGGCGGGGGAAACGGTGAAGTGGTTGTTCAAGTGATTGGAGTGATCGCGCCCCGGTGCGGAAAGAGCCATTGATCTCTTGTCAGCCAGCGGGCCTCAGAGGACTCCCGGCAAGAGATGAATGGCGGGCAGGGCGCCGCCGCGCCTCGTCATGACGCAAGGCGATTCAATGCAAATCGTCCTGCGCAGACCCTGCAATCAAGCCACCAACCTCCCAACCCGTCGTCATCCCGCGGTGCCGCGAAGCGGCATCCGGGGGACCTCAGCTAACAGGCTGGCCGAGAAAGCGAGCCTGGTTCTGCAGGCGTGTTTGCTGAGGTCCCCCGGATCCCTGCGCTGCAGGGACCGTGGGATGACGAGGTTGGGGGAGCGGGAAATAGGCGCTATGTCTCCGCCCGCTCACCCCCCATACAGCGCCGTCGACAGATACTTCAGTCCGCTGTCGCACATCACCGTGACGACCGTTTCCTCCGGCCGCAGCTCCCGCGCCATCTCGACCGCCGCCGCAAGGTTGGCGCCCGTCGACGTGCCCGCAAACAGCCCATCCTGACGCGCCAGCCGCCGCGCATGCTGCATCGCCATCTCCGTCGACACCGGCACGATGCGGTCGACCAGTTCCGGCCGCCAGAGCGGCACCACGAAGCCGGCCCCGACGCCCTCGATCCGGTGCGACCCGCTCGGCCCGCCCGACAGCACCGCCGATTCCGCCGGCTCCACCGCCACGATCCGCGTGCCGGTGGCGCGCTCGGCCAGCCGTTCAGCCGTGCCCCGGACGCTGGCGGCAGTGCCGGTGGCCTGCACGAAGACGGCGGGCGGCGCGTCGAGCGCGTCGAGGATCTCGTCGGCGAAGCGGTGATAGGCGCGCACCTGGTCTTTATTGTTCAATTGGTCGGTCCAGAACGCTCCGGTCGCCTCGGCGATCTCGCCCGCTGTCTCGACCATGCGCCGGGTCAGGCTCGCATCCATGCCGCCATCCGCGGTCTCCAGCACCGTCAGCTCGGCCCCGAAGGCGGCCATGTGGCGGCGCTTTTCGAGGCTGAACGCGTCCGCCGTGACGATGGACAGCGGGTGGCCCAGCACCGCGCACACGAAGGCCAGCGACACCCCGGTCGACCCGCCGGTATACTCCACCACCCGCTGGCCTGGCTTCAGCCGCCCATCCGCCCGCGCCGCCTCGACCATGGCCAGCGCCATCCGGTCCTTCATCGACCCGGTCGGATTCTCCGCCTCCAGCTTGACGAGGATGCGGGCACCGCCCTCGGCTTGCCAGGAGGAAAGCTCGAACAGCGGCGTGCCGCCGATGCGCTGGAGGATGGATGTGCCAATCATGTGAGTGTCCCTCGCGTCTCTGCGCGCCAGGCGCGGAGTAAGCCATTGATCTCTTGTCAGCCAGCGGGCCTCAGAGGGTTCATTGTGTCAAGGGCGCGCAACGCCGCTACGCGGTTGAAACCCTTGACACAATGAACCCTCTGAGGCGGACTCTCTGCAATAGATGAATGGTCCGGTAGGCGCCGCCGCGCCTTGTTTTATACCCGTGTTGAGCTGGCTGAATGCCCCGGGCCTGGCGGGGCGAAAGTTCAAGACCTACTAACCCGGCGGTAGACGCTAGCCCTAAGGCTGGCGAGTATCCGGTTAGGCTGGGTCAGGGAGCTCTTCTCGAAGGTATCCGTTACGCCGGCCGACCATTCGGGGACGACGCTCCGAGAATAACCGGGACAGACACGATTAAATCAGAATAACCGGGACAGACACGATTAAATCGCTGCGTAGTCAAGGAAACTATGTCTGTCCCGGGTACTTTGTCCCGGTTACTTACCGCTTTCTTTGTCATCCCGGATGGATGCCCCGCGAATGCGGGGCGCAAGTCCGGGACCCATCATCTCGGTGTTTACCAATCGTGCGAGCGGGTCGGAGAGCGAGTGTATGGGTCCCGGCCCTCCGGCCCGCCTTCGCGGGCCATGCGGCCGGGATGACATGCCTTGGATGTGCCTGCGCACGGGAAATTGTCGGGCCCGTGCGGAAGTTGATGACAACCATCCCCCGCACCCGCCCCACTGGACCCGCACAGCCGTGTCGGGTTAGTTAGCCCTCGATCCCAATCCCCCACCGGAGGCAGTGCCTTGAACAAGAACATGACCCAGCTGGAAGCGGCCAAACTGCAGATGTTCCTGCAGCAGAAACTGAACCCGGAACTCGTGGTGCAGTGCCGCAACCGGCCCGACGAATGCGCCGAGATCCATATCGGCGATGAATGCCTGGGCGTGGTCTCCAAGATCATTGATGAAGGCGAGACCTCCTACTCCTTCGAGATCACCATCCTGGACATCGACCTGGAAGAGCTTTGAGCACCGGCGCCCGGCCGGTTCTCGAAGTCCGGGAGGTGTTCAAGACCTTTCCGGACGGCACCGAGGCCGTGCAGGGCGTCAGCCTGGACCTTCAGTCCCGCGACGTGCTCGCCCTGGTCGGCGAGTCGGGTTGCGGCAAGACGACATTGCTCAAGCTGATGAACCGCCTGGAGGATCTCTCCGGCGGTTCAATCCTGTATGAGGGCCGGGACATCGCCGGGCTCGACCCGGTCCGGCTGCGCCGGCGGCTCGGCTGGGTGATGCAGGGCGACGGCCTGTTTCCGCATCTCAGCGTGGGCGAGAATGTCGCCATCGTGCCGCGCCTGCTGGGCTGGTCGAAATCCGATATCGCGGCGCGCGTCGACGAGATGCTGAGCCTCGTCCGCCTCGAGCCGGGCGAGTACCGCGACCGGTCCCCCGGCGACCTGTCCGGTGGCCAGCGCCAGCGCGTCGGCTTTGCCCGTGCCCTGGCCGGCAAGCCGGACGTCCTGCTCATGGACGAGCCGTTCAGTGCCCTCGACCCGGTGACCCGCGATGCCCTGCAGCAGGACTTCAAGGCGCTGCAGGCCGAGCTCGGCTTTGCCGCCATCCTGGTCACCCACGACATGGCCGAGGCGCTGCTGCTGGCCGACCGCATCGCCGTCATGCTGGCCGGCCGGATCGTCCAGGAAGACACGCCCGCGCGCCTGCTCGCCGAACCGGCCGTGGCTTATGTCGCCGGTCTGCTCGACACGCCGCGCCGCCAGGCCCGGGCCATCGCGGACCTGACCCGATGAACGAGAATTTCGCCGAGCGCCTGGCCGAACTGCCCGACCTGCTGTCGGCCCATCTGATCCTGTCCCTGGCCGCCATCCTGGTCGGCACGGCGGTCTCGGTGCCGCTCGGCATCCTGGCCGCCTCGCGTCCGCGCCTGGCCGGCGCCGCGCTCAACGTCGCCGGGGTGATCCAGACCATCCCCGGGCTCGCCCTGCTGGCCCTCATGGTACCGCTGCTCGGTGGCATGATCGGCTTCTGGCCGGCCTTCCTGGCGCTGACCCTGTATTCCGTCCTGCCTATCCTCAGGAACACCATTGTCGGCCTGCGTGGCCTCGACGCGACCATCGTCGAGGCGGCCCGCGGTCTGGGGCTCAACCCGCGCCAGCAGCTCTGGCAGATCGAGTTGCCGCTGGCCCTGCCGGTCGTCGTCGCCGGGCTGCGCACCGCCGTGGTCTGGGTCGTTGGAGCGGCCACCCTGGCGACCTCGGTCGGGGCGACCAGCCTGGGCAATTACATCTTTGCCGGGCTGCAGACCCGCAACTGGCTGTCGGTGATGTTCGGCGTCGTCTTTGCCGCCGGTCTGGCCATCATCCTCGACCAGATGGTCCGCCTGCTGGAACTCGCCGCCCGCGATCGCCGCCGCGGCCTGGCGGCCGGGGTCGGGGCGGCACTGGCGCTGCTGGTCGCCGCCGCGCTGGTGCCCGGGCTGCTCACCGGCAGTGTCAGCGCTCGGTCCGGACTGTCCGCCGACGGTTCACCTTCGGCGACCTCGACGATCCAGGGCGCCCGCGTCGTTGTCGGCGCCAAGGCCTTCACCGAGCAATACATCCTCGCCGCTCTGATCGAGCAGCGCCTCGAGGCCGCCGGGGCCCGCGTCGAGCGGCGCGACAATCTCGGCTCGACCATCGCCTTCGACGCCCTGCGCGCCGGCGAGATCGACGCCTATGTCGACTATACCGGCACCATCTGGGCCACCCTGATGGAGCGCGACGAACCGGTCGACCGCTACCGCATGTATGCCGAGGTCTCCGCATGGCTGTGGCACGAGCACGGGATAATGGTGCTCGGCCGGCTCGGTTTCGAGAACGCCTACGGCTTCGCCATGAGCCGGGCGCGGGCCGAGGCGCTGGGCATTGCCAGCCTGGCGGATCTCGGGCGCGTCGACGAGCCGCTCAGCGTCGGCGGCGACCCGGAAGTGTTCGCCCGGTCCGAATGGCGCGCCGCCCGCGATGCCTATGGCCTGGGCGGGCTGACCACGCGGGCCATGGACTCCACCTTCATGTACGGCGCCGTGCGCGACGGCCGGGTCGACGTGGTCACCGCCTACACCACGGACGGTCGCATCGCCGCCTTCGACCTGGTGGTGCTCGATGATCCGCTGGCTGTGCTGCCGCCCTATGACGCCATCCTCCTGCTGTCGCCCCAGGCGGCGCAGCGCCCCGCACTGGCCCGGGCGCTGGCGCCGCTGGTCGGAGCGGTGGATGATGCGGCCATGCGCGAGGCCAACCGCCGCGTCGACCTGGACGGGGATACCCCGGCCCGGGCCGCCGCCGGCCTCGCGGCACGGCTGGACGGGGATAGCGAATGAGCGGATTTGTCGGACGCGGGCGCCTGCAGGAGGCGGAATGGCTGATGCGCGCCGTCATGGTGCTCAATCGCGACCTGCCGCCGCACGCCACGCCCTATGACGAGGACACCGAGCTCAATCGCGTCTACACCCGACAGGCGGCGGAATTCGAAGCGCTGCTGGCCAAGGTCGACCCGGAAGGCGAGATCGACCGCGAGCTGTTTCCGGTACTGGCCTATTTCAACGCCTCGGAGAGCTGGCCGCTCGACATCATCCTGGGCGCAGTGGCCGCATTGCTGGTCTGGCAATTCCTGCCGGACTGGTACGGCGTCGCCGAGTATCTCGCCTACCTGATGATCTTCGCCTGGATCGCCATCCAGTATTTGCGTGCCCGCCGCCGCGGCCAGGTGGCGCGCACCTCGGCCCGCCGTCTCGGCCTCGATCCCGATGCGGAACACCGCCTGACCCTGCGCCAGCTGGTCAGATACCGTCGTCCGCCGGCGCACACTTTGCACTGACGCGACATCCGGACAGCGAAACGGCGCGAGCTCGGCAGAACCCGCGCCGCCGCTGTACTTGCCGTCTCGCCCTAGAGCACGGTCAGCATGGTCGCCACCAGCGGGTGGCGGACGATGTCCTCGGCGGCCAGGCGGCACACCGCGATATCCTCCAGCGGCTCGACCTTGTCGGCGATCTGCGCCAGGCCGGACATTTCCGGCAGCAGGTCCGACTGCGCCGGGTCGCCGGTGACCACCATGGTCGAGTTCCAGCCCAGCCGGGTGAGCAGCATCTTGAGCTGGCCATAGGTGCAGTTCTGGGCCTCGTCGACGACCACGAAGGCATTGTTCAGCGTGCGCCCGCGCATATAGCCGATCGGGGCGATCTCGATCAGGCCTTCCGCCATCATCGCCTTGAGCTTCTTCGGGCTCAGCCGGTCGGCCAGGGCGTCGTAGAGCGGGCGCAGATAGGGCGCCAGCTTCTCCTCCATGGCACCGGGCAGGAAGCCGATCGATTCGCCGGCCTCGACTGCCGGGCGTGACAGCACGATGCGGCTGACGGCCCCGGCCTCGAGCGCTTCCACGCCCTTGGCCACGGCCAGATAGGTCTTGCCGGTTCCGGCCGGGCCGAGGGCGAGTGCGAGGTTGTAGGTATCGATCGCCTTCATCAGCCTGGCCTGGCCGTCAGAGCGCGGCTTTACCTTCTTGATGAAGCGCTGGTCACGCATGGGTTCCTTGTCATCCGGCGACCAGGTCGTGCCCGGGAACAAAGCCCGCACCTTGGTCTGCTCTTCTGAATAGTGGGCCGTATTGAATTCGCCCGGACGCTGCCGGCGCTTGACGTTACGCTTACCCATGGCTGGAACCTCCACACATGAAAAACCCCTCGGCCAAGGGCAGAGGGGCAAGGACACTCGATGAGGGAAAATCGGCGCAGTCGCGAGGGCTGACACAGGGACTGGGGCGCGGTGCGCCTCGGTCTGGCGGGCTGGGTCGCAGAGCGGTCATACCGTCTGTCCAATGCCTCCCCTGAGAGTGGCCGAATGCGACCGGGACCAACTCCCGAATCGCGCTTACAGTGTGAGTGTAGCGCGGTTGAGAAGTTGTGAACGCCGGTTTTGCGTATATTTCACGCAAAATATGGGGGAGACGAGAATGGCGATTTATGCCTTGGACGATTCGACACCTGAAACGCCCGGCGAAGGACAGTTCTGGGTCGCCGACAGCGCCAGTGTCATCGGACGTGTCATCCTGCAGCGCGATGCCAGCGTCTGGTATGGCGCCGTGGTGCGCGGCGATAATGACCCGATCACCATCGGCAAGGCGTCCAATGTCCAGGACGGGGCTGTCCTGCATACCGATGAGGGCGTGCCGCTGACCATTGGCGAGGGCGTGACGATCGGTCACCAGGCCATGCTGCACGGCTGCACGGTGGGCGATTATTCGCTGATCGGCATCGGGGCGACGGTGCTTAATGGTGCCCGCATCGGCCGCAATTGCATCATCGGAGCGCATGCCCTTGTCACCGAAGGCAAGGAAATCCCGGACAATTCACTGGTGGTCGGGTCGCCGGGCCGGGTCATGAAGACCCTGGAGGCCGACATTCATGATCTGCTCCAGGCCTCCGCGGAGCATTATGTCGCCAACTGGAAGCGTCACGCTGCCGGTCTCAGGCGCATCGATTGAGGTCTGGTTGTCAGGTGAGGGCGGTGGGCCGGATCAGCTGGCCCGGCTCCACAGCTCGCGGATCGACTGGTCGGCCTCGCGTCCCAGATTGAACCAGGCGGCGCGGTCATGCGAGGCGTCGATGACCAGCAGCTTGTCGTCGCGACCGAGGATATGGCTCAGCTCATTGCGCAGAACGGCGGCCGTGGTCGGGCCGCGCAGCAGCCATACCGTGTCGGTGATGGATTCAATGTCGCCATAGGTGTTCAGCGTGGTGCGGAACTCGCCGCCCTTGTCGGACGAAATCTCGGCAATGATGACGAAATTGGCCGGCCGGGCCCCGGGCGTGACACGTTTCTCCTGGCTTGGCCGGTGGTGAAGTTCGCCCAGCCATTCGCGCAGCGTGTCGACGTCCGACGCCGGCTTCCAGTCCCCGTCGCGCTCGGGCGCCACGAGGGAATGGCCCGCGATCCGGCCTTCGGACACGAAGGCGCGCATCTGCTGCGGCGTGTAGGGGCCATAGACGCGACCCTCGACTTTTACGTACCAGGACATGGCGATTCCGTCATCGCGTGGCATTGCGGCTCACTTTCGCGACTGGCGTCGGTTGCTTGCCCCGTTACAGGCAAGATGCGGGCCAATGTGAAAGCGACTGATCGAATGGCACACCAAGGTTAAAGACTGGGGTTAGGCGGCTTTGTCACCGCCTGCATTCATCGAAGGCGGATCGAACACGACCGCGAAGCCATTGTCCAGAATACGCGCCACACGTCCTGACATTTCCCCGACACGCACCGGCTCCCCCTCGCGCGGCCGCTCGAGGCATTCGAAGGCGGCTCCGGTGACCGAGACATCGATCACGTCGGCCATGATGACGACCCCGTCCTGCAGCCGCACCTTGGCCCGGCCGCGTCCCGGCTTGCGCGGCGCAACGCGGTCCTCGTCAAGACCGAGGCGATCCTTGTTGAAGCGCCAGGTAATGGCATCGGCGAGCTTGTCGCGCTTGCGCTGGGGGGCCTGGAAGGCGAGCGAGAATTCGTCGTCGCCGAGGCGTACGACCTTGCCCTCGATGCGGCCTATGCTGGCCACCATGAGCACGACCCGACTGCCTTCCGGTGGCAAGTCGCGGGTCCCGATGCGGGCTCCGCCGGGCGAAATGTCGAGCAGTTGGCAGACATGTTCGCCGCCCGTTTCGCTCCAGAAGCGGCCATGCAGCTGCAGCGGCACGCGCGCATGGCGCCGCCGTTCCTGGGCCCCGCGGGCGGCAATCTTGATCTTGCGCCGGTCGAGTCGGCCGGATTCATGGGACATGTCGGATCCCTCCTGCGAGCGGCTAGGATAGGTCCGATCCGTTAAGAATATTTTGCGGTTACTGGTCGTTGGCGAGGCTGATGGCAGCCGGTATCTGGCGCGCCTGCAGGGCGGCGAACATCGAGGCGGGCGGGGCCGGCGGGTAAATCTCGCTGAGCGCCGTGCGCACTATCGGGCGACCGCGCAGCGGGCGCACATCGTCGAGCGGCTGGAACAGGCCGAGAATGCGGTCCACCGGACCATCGGCGCTGCGCAGCGGCAGGAAGCTGATCTCGATGGGCACTTGCAGTCCGCCGATGGCGGCCGCGCGAGCGACCACCCAGGCCGGCGCCGCTCCGGTGATCGCGGATTCCAGCACGGTCTGGATATGCGTCCGGTCCGCGCCGCGCCACAGGGAAAGGAAATTCTGGTCGCGGAATTCGCGCTGGTAGAGTTCGCACAGGTGCGTGCCGGCCAGGCGGAAGATGTGATGCTGCGGGTCGGCGCGCCAGAGTATGAACACATGGCCCAGCAGCTGGGCGATGTCCTGCGGCTCGATATCCGCCCTTTGCGGCACGGCACTGCCGTGGCGCCGTGTTTGCCAGTAGGCGTGCAGGGCTTTTGTCTGCGCATGCCGCATTTCGGCTCTCTCCCGTCGTCCGGTTCTTGCACAGGCGGCCGGTGAACCGCCCAGTCGGGGCATCCGGTTTCAAGTTCGGGGCCATACTCCTGACAGGCGAGTTCATCGCATTGGCCTGCATGCCGGGGGCGCATCGGGGCGTTGCGAACGGTGCACGGACCGATATTCGGCAAACCGGCCCGCGGCTTGCACGGACCGGGGCAGGAATTGAGGAGCAAGCCCATGCGCGTATCAGCCCGGCACGCTTTTATGGCCGCCACGGCCGCGACATTGACGATGATGGCCGTTCCGGCCACCGCCGGTGCCACGGCGGGCGCCGGTCCGAACGGCGGCGGCGGACATTGCTGTGAGCCGCCCCCGCCACCGACGTGCTGCAATCATGGCGGCGGGCATACCGTCAATGTCCCCAACATCAACATCCATGGCGGCAATATCAATGTCGGCGTCAATGTATCGTCGCGGGTCAATGTGACGGCCAACGTCAATACCAACGTCGAAGCCGCCGCCAATGCCGGCGCGCGCAGCAGTGCAGGGGCCACGACCATCATCGGTGGCAGCTATTCCTCCTATGCCAGCCCGCCCCCGGCGACCGCCATCACGGGTCTCAACGTGGTCGGTCTCGAGGAAGAAATCGAGTACGAATTCTACGAGGAAGAGCGCACCCGCTGGGTCGAGGAATGGCGCGTCGTGCGCGCCGTCTGCGTCGATGACAACGGAACCCCGCACCCGGCCTCGCGTGTCGATCCCGATCCACAAGTCAACGCCACCTATGACGGCGAGATCTTCCGCTGCGTCGCCGGCACGGCGATGCAGGTCACCATCGGCTGGCGCGTCGACGGACATGACAGCTGGGCCGATGCGCCGACCATCATGTGCCGCAAGGGCGAGGCGCTGCGCCATACGCCGGGCGGCGAGTTGCGCTGCGTCACCCAGATCCCGCGCCGCGATTGCAATGAACGTTCGCTGCTGCGCCTGCACGGTCCGGGCGTGAAGCTGGTCTTCATGCGCCGCGAGGAGCGCTACATGGAGAGCGTGCGCCGCGAGGTCGAACGCGAACGCATCGAGCGTGTCTCCATGACCCTGATGCTCGACGGCGGGGTCGGCGGCTACCGCTGATCCCCCAACCCTCTCACATGCCGACGCGGCATGCCTGCCCCGGTGTCCTCCTGACGCCGGGGCTTTTTTTGCGTCTCCCCACCGTGAGCGAGGCAAGCGGGACGTACCGGACGAGGTCCTTCCCCTTGATGGGGAAGGTGGGCCGAGGCCGAGCCTCGGCTCGGAAGGGGTGAATCCCGGTGGCAGACCTGTCAGGCACCGGGATTCACCCCCTCCGTCTCGCCGCTG